>JADJWZ010000001.1 GCA_016716125.1 Ignavibacteria bacterium
GAGAATAGGAACCGTGCAGCGCATCATGCATAACACACACATTCCGACGACTGCCATCCCAATCCCATAATAGCGGACAAAAGAATCGCCACCCAGCCGTTCATAGGAACAGTTAAAGTTAAAATAAAAGGCGGTAGATAAATCAAAAGCATTGCGGCAGTCTGAGTAAACAAATTAATGTGCCTTTTAGAAATTTCATTCACAAAATAATCATTTTATTTTTCGGACGGTAATGGAAATAGATGCTGCTGGTTATTATTACTTACAAACTTTATTCTTTCATGAAAATTTAATGAGAAAATTACACTTCAATGTTATTTATTACTGAAATAAATAATTGGTTTTAAAATAGGAGTTTTAAAATACTGATTTCATCTGAATAGTAAAAGCCCTTTGTCAGTCTGAATTTATAAATATTTTCAACCGCTAAAAAAATTAAGTAGTTGGATTTTGATTTAGTAAAAGCTTAACAATTGGCCTTAATTATTCCCATAATAAAAGCACCGACAAGAATCCCTGCCCAATATAACTGTTCAGATTAAAGAATTTTTCCACTTCCTCTGAGTCATCTTGCCTTCGTTTACTGCGCCATGCCGATATATTTGTAAAATAGTCAGGCGTGATGAGAAGGTGTTTATAATGTATTGTGAAAGAGGACTGATCACAGTAACTATTATGGTAATTATGAGACCGCAGATAAATCCCTGTTTGTACTTCATGTTTCCGTTGTAGAAATTTTTCTTCTTATCAAGCGGGGCAAATACGTAAACAGCAACAGCCGGTATTGCTACGGGGTGGTAATGACGGCGTGTTTATCAATATTCACATCATGAAAGCCGGCCAACTATCGAATACCATCCAAAGCAGCATCATAACTACAAAATTAATGCCCATTTAAATTCAATTTTCAAATTTTTCATAAATCTAAATTTAATTAATAAATTTAAAAAATTGTTTATAATCTAAATAAATATAAATAATCTATATGGCGCTACAGGTCAGTAATTTTATTTCATAATATATTTTTGCAATTAAAAATACTTTCACACTCCAAGACGGAAGTTCAGACATTTCAATACAAGAGGATGAAGGTTTTCGCTGTCAATTAATTTCAGTCTTCTCTTTGCCGAGTCTTCTGTCAAGCATTGCGAAGATCAAATAACCGAGTTATCACTTTTCAGCGCTTCATCTATTTTCATGCTGCTAAATTCCCGGCAGGCATCAAAAATCAAGCGGCAGGAGAACTCGCGCCTTTTTCGACAACTGTGCCTTCTGATAACTTCTGCGGGAATTCTTTTATCGAATATCAGGCGTATCCCATTCAAACTTTCTGTAATTATCCGAAGTTAGAAAATTTGCGATCTCAAACTTTATCAATTGTTATCCATCCGCGAACCATGAAAAAACTCCCCGGATGTTATACCTTGTTACAAAATATTTACTCTTCCTGAAACACTAACGGCAAAATTATTTTCCAATAGTTTTTTTTTAACTTACTCCACTTCATTTGCAGCTTAAAAAATAGTTTGAATTAAATTTTATACTTGTTAATAAAAATTTAAAACAGTTTAGTAATCTCTGTTATAAATTACTACCGCAATACTTGCAATAAACAGCATCCTCGTCATGACCATCGGTGCAGTTTGAGCAATTTGCGGAGTTCAATTCTTTGTTTCCCGGCATTTGACATTTCGACTGTTACTATATACCGGTCGGAACAGCAATAATCATATCCGAGTAACATAATAACAATAGAGACCTTTATCAGACCTAAAATTGTCTGAGACGTAAAGTCTCCGTAACCAACTGTTGTCAATTAACAACCGCTGATTAAATACTTATCGGAATACTGGAAAATCCGTTTTCTTCGCCTTCGATCTAGATACATCAGCATTTAAAATTATAACAAGCGCTCAGTAAATATGAAAACAGTAATTTTTCTGCGGCTTGCTTTATAGCAGCCTGTAAAATAACTTTTAGACTCACCCACATATTTTACACAAGCAGGGCCTGAATATTCTGAGGATCCTAAGCATTCGTATCACAATGAGATACTGACATCACGGGTAACAAGACTGACACGTAAGTCAGAGAAGTATTGCAAGCAGATCTGACAATTAAAAGCTTTTGCATAGACGAGAGGTCTTTTGACGGAGATAAGACGGAAAATATATTCAATAGTAAACTAAAATTGTAAAAAACCCATTCAGCATAAAACAGCAGACTGCTAATATTGTGATTTTACAGAATTTATACTGTCGAGCATAACAGTAATTACACTCCAGTAAAATAACTACGATTAGAATAATATCAGAGCCATTTTTGCCCTTGCCGGGTATCAGATTCAAAAATAACTTCAATAATTTTTTCCGGAGGGGCGAAAGATCCTGCTTTTGATTAGTAAAACTCATTAGCATTAAAAAATTAAAATATTGATCAGATAAATTTTGTAATAAAATAATTATTGCAGTAAAGACTTTCTATAGATAAATGAGTAATAGAATATATATGATTACATCCGACCAAAACATGTTCTTGAACTCTAATTTACCAGATGGCAAAGATTCAAAAAACAAATGCTTTAAATTTTTATACTTCATTTATAATACAGCGCAGTGAATATTATGAAAAATCAATTCTATGATTTGATCATAATGAGAAGCATTTTTAAACCGGGAAACGGAATTTACTGCATGAGGAATATTTGCAGGAAGGATTATCGTTTCATCTTTCTTCAGCATAAAATTTTTTCCGTCGAGGATGATCTCCGCTTCACCTTCAGTTATGCAAACCATTGCGTCAAAAGGCGCGGTATGTTCGCTAAGTCCCTGATCTTTGTCAAATGCCAAACAATATTACAGTTCCGGTCTTTTTGGAAATTATTGTTTTACTTACTACTGAATCTTTGATAATCGATCCCTGTGCTTATATTAAATTGTTGCGGTGCATTTTCATTACTCCTTAATTTTTTTTTTTAAAAAGTTAATATTAAGTTTTACAGCGAAGTCTATTTCTTTTTGTGACTCTGCCGGAGTGGAAACTCTACTTTCTTCAGAGTCACGGAAGGCGCCGTAAGCTTTCTATGAGGGACAATAGTTTGTCAAATTTTTTAGCCACATAAAATTATTAGGTAAATAACAGAGGTAAAATAGCACAAATAATTCAGAACAATAATACTACATTTAAGTGAATATAAAGTATGATTCATTTCATTAGCAAAAATTTCTGTTTTAGATTTGAAGTTTTTAAATAGTAAAAAAGCCTTTTAATTAAATTTATATAATTTTTAATTTACTCCAGTTCTTTTATTACAACATCAGAGATTGCTTTCATTTTAAAGATGAAGGCTGAGCAAACCCGCAGAACCTGCTACGGATAATGCCGGCGAAGGAATCAGAATTTTTAAACGCTTAAATCTTTTCACCGGGTTCGAAAAGGTCTAAGCGTTTTTTATTTTTAATAAAAAATATGAAAAACCAAAATACATTTACAAAGATCCTTTATATAGCGATAATGCTGACCATTCTAAATGGGGAATCATCATATTCACAGGATGAATCGACGAGGAGTTGAATACTACAGACTTTAAACTGAAACCATAAGTAGATGCGTTAAAAGAATTGAAAAGATATACACCTGTAACTTTTTTGAAAATATAGAAGCGCAGTGAAGTGGAAAAGAAATACAGCGTACAGGATATACCGATGTTTTTGAACGGATATACAGGCATCAACTCATATTCTGAATCCGGAGCAAACGTCGGATAATGCTTATCTTACTCCTCCCCGTGGTTTGATCAGAAGACTATCCATATTAATAAACGGAATTCCTCAAAACGATCCCCGATCATCAGGTTTACTGGGTTGACATTTCAGGTCTTGCTGCATCAGTGGAAAGCATTCCAGATACAGAGAGGTGTCGGAACGACGTTATACCGGTTCATCAGCGATCGGCGGGTGATAAATATAGAGACAAGCGATTTTTTGAGAGTTTTAAATCTTACTTTCTGATTGGAGATTTTATTCAAAATATTCATTCGAATCTTCATCAGGCAATGTAATGACGGATTCGGATTTTACGGAAAGTTCACAAAGATAAATGCTGACGGATACGAGGGATCTCTCTTGGTCTGATACTTTCTTATTTCATCAAGGCCGGAAAAATAACCGGGAAAATTCAGTTTTGAAACTTAATTTATTGGAAGCCAGTGAGAATCATCTTGCTTATTTAGGCGTTGACAAAGTGATACCAGAAAGAAGATCAGCGGTGATCAGGATAAAGCGAAGGATCAATTATCTGGCTTTCCTGGTGAGACTGATAATTACTTCAGCCCCATTAGAACTTGTGTTTAATATTCCAGCCGTCAAAAAACACATCTATCAAATACACAGAAAGTTATGAGAGAGCCACGGATAGTTTAATAAGTAATTTCCCATGGATTACGGATGTAGTTATTCCTGTTTCAGATTAAAACCATTTTTTCGTTTCTGATACTACTACTTTAATTACGCCTTCAATTACCAGGAAAACGCGGACGGGATCATTTACTTCGAGCAGGAAAAGGATATAAGATAGTAAGCGATATGATAACAAAGCTGACGGTAAATAATAATACATACGGATGGTTTCCAAAAGTTCAGATCTCACACAATAAAGACGAAGCCAAAGCCACCTTAGGCGGTGAGGTCCAGGTTTCAGAATTCTGAGCAAACTTTCAGTGAATCCACATTCAGTGAGGCATTACGGCAGAACGGGCCAAATCATTTATATTATTTTTATAACGGCGGTAAAAAAGCTTTCTACTCTTATATGCTAATGATTGACAGTTTCACTGATAAGCTGAACTCAATGCTCGGACTTCAGTCTCTTCATCACTGATACGAATTCGAGCACATGACAGATTCAACCTATACAACACCACTGTCAGTTTGTGGTTTTTTTACGCCAAGAGACGGAGTGAATTATAATTTCAATAACAGGTTAACCGGATGCCTATAAATTATTCATTACAAAACACTAACCGAGACCCAAGAATATATGAAGCTGAAGATCCGGACAGCAGACCGAATTCCAATCTTAGATCAAGCAAACGGAATATATGAAGATCTCACATAAGCCGGAGAAGTGAATGATCTGGAAATTGGATTCAGGATACAATTCGGATATACGAAAGACGGTATAATTTTTATAACTGGTATGAGCTGGTTCTAGTAAGTTAGAAATAACGGTCAGATAGACAATGTGGGACAACCGATAGTCGGAAATGCCGGGCGGTCAGTACACTTTTAGAAGGGAGTTGAGTTTGATTTTGTTCACACTCCTTTTACATCAAATATATGAGAGGATTTACATTATCAGGAATCTCAGCTTATCTGATAATTTTTTTAAAGAAATACAGGGAGATCATGGTGCGGACTCTCTGGGAAATATAACTTACGGGAATGATTATTCTGGAAATAAAATAATCCTCACACCTGATGTGATCGGAAATCTTTCAATTGAATTTTTTCCATTAGAGGAACCGGGGTATTTAAGTCTGATGCATATCGGAAAGTATCTTGATAATTCAGAGAATGAAAGAAAGGATCGATGTGCATTCAGCCGGGTTATACAGATAAGGTAATAGAACCATACACAATACTAAATGCGGGATATCGCCTTATAATTTCATTGACTGAGAGCAAAGGACTGAAGAAAATGTTTTCAATGATACAGTTGGATATGAAAGTGAATAATTTATTTAATTCAAAGTATGAAATGTCAGGTAATGTAAGTTTCGGAACACCTTACTGGATACCGGCAGCGGAAAGAAACTTATATGCGGAGATGAAGGGGGGATTTTGACATTGGGAATTTGCAAATAAGAGAGGAGACAGGAGGCAAGTATCGTGATCCGGCATTGAATTAAGTGGGCGCACTAAACCTGACAGGTTTTATCAGATTCAAGGATATCGAATCAGAATTCAAATAAATCCTGTCAGGTTTTGCCCAAGCTGCCAAATCTCTAATTTATTGCCAAAATCTTACAGCACTTTTACTTAATATGTTAATTTATCTTATACTTTAATTAAATCCCGCCGATAAATTACTGGTACCTTTAGGATTAAAAGATACTCGTTATATTATTTGTACCCAGATCTATCATTACCGGTCCCGTATCAATTCCAAGTCCCCAGACTAACCAGCGTATTCTCATCTCCGCCGAATGAAACGCCTGCTCTCGGAGATACTACACTTCCCGCATTGAACTCCGCGCCGAGTCCGAATCTAGGTTTTGATGTTCCGCCAAGCTTATCTGCTATGCCCTGAATGTAATCAAATGATACGCTGCCTAATTCAAGTCCCTCTTGTTTTTTATTACCCGGTGAATAAATTCTGTACACAGCGCCAAATCGAATCGTAGTCGGAAGGCTGGTGTTGAATTCAGGTATAGTAGTTTTTGTTGTCTTGATTTTATCTAATAATGAATCAACCTGCTCCTTGCTTGTAATATCCGTAATAAAAATTACCGTCATTATAATAAGTTGCATTATTCTTTGTCCATTTAATATAACCGATATCCGCTATTGCAAGTCCGATATTCAGCTTTCCGTTTCGGAAAATTTCTTGAACTCAATATTTACTCCGCATCAAACCCAAGTCCGAATCCTGCATTGCCGAAAGGTGAATCAACTCCTATATCGGCGGACTGACCGGAGTACTTAAACTCCGATTCTCCTGATGACTGAACAATTTTTGTGAAGAAGTTTGTATTGCAAGAGTATTTTTTTGACGTTTCAAAAAATATCCCGAACTGCGGCAGGAGTGAACCACCGACCGCTATGGATTCTATCATTTTATTATTCTTGATTTTTAGTGTCCTCGCATAATTCAGATTAAGCTGTCTTATCCAGTATCCATTGATTTTATTCGGAGAAAGATCATAAACTCTGTAAGGAACATTCCCATACAGACCCAGATCAAGAAAATCTTTAGAAGGCTAAATCCGCTATTACTCTGTCATCAAGTGAAATTCCGAACGAACCTAAAAGAGAGAATGATTGTAAATAGCAGAAAATAATTTTGCAGAGAGGCAGTGAATGTAGTCTTCTGATCGCTGCGGAATTTAAAATATCCTGCTTCTCTGATTCAGTCAGTACTTTAATTTCACCGCTTGAAACTCGCCGAAATAATCATTATAAAAATTTAATGAAAGATAATCGCTGTTTGTAGAAACTGAAATGTCGTAGCGATACTAAAATATACACTCTAATTATTATTGCTCCTCTGAAAAACTATGTTCGCCGGTTTTGATTAAATGCATCAAGCTCTATGAGTTTGCAACAGATGTAATACCCATTGACAGTCCGCGGACGTCATACAATACCTGTGAGTTTACACTGCCAATAATAAAGAAAAATATTGCCGCAGTTGAAATTAATTTTTTCATTTTTATTAGTTTTATGTTAGTCAGGATCAATTCTGTATGTGGTGTTCCAAACCCGGCCATGCTTATCCTGTCGCCTGACCGGATCTTTACGCTGTTTAAAGGATCCGGAATATGGTTCGGATCCGTGAATAATTTATTCTCATAAATAATTTTCCCCATCCTTTTTATCTTTGAAATATCCACGCTGTCAAGTACGGCGCTGTATGATGTAGTTGTAGATGTAGTAGAAAATCCATCTGCGTCCACATTACCGGCATTAAATGTAACTGATGAATCCTGAAGTTTTCCCAGTATTAAAGAGATCGGCAGAAGCGGATTAAAAAGTGAATCAAGCACCAGAACTTTAGCAACGGTCTTTAAGGGAATTCCGTTTTGTGAGGTCAGAGTAAACACGAGCTTCTTCGCTTTATCAAGTTCTCTGCGCTGATCCTCATCATGTATACCAACGTCAGCCGTATCCCTGAAAATTATTGGTTCTGTAATGCTTACATCTAAAGGAACCTGCAGTATCAGTTTTAATGACAGACTGTCCTGATAATTTATCGAACCTTCCTGATAAGTAAGATTTAAAAAATCTGTTCTCTCGACAAATATCTTTTTCGGAATATTATTTATAAATTCTCTTACATTACTGTTATCTTCATTTATCGGATAAGCAAGTGAATCAACTTTCTGAGGCAGTGTAAGTGAAAAGACGCTGTCAATCTGATCTCCCTGTTTACCGGTTTTCAGATATTTCAGTCTTACCCTGTGTCCGTTTTATTCTCTCCTATTATTGAAATGTTTCTGAAATCAACCCGGTAGATCTCTTTGAACTTTTTCACTACAAAGAAATTTTTATTCGGCGCTATATCAGAGAAAAACAATTCGCCTTCCGGCACATCAGATCCGAAAGGATCCAACACTTCGTCTTTACTAATTCCGGTGTTCAGCGGTTTTAAAATGCCTTCCATGTTTTCTATGGAATATTCAGATAACCTGTAACTGAAATTCACAGGAACAGCAACTGCGGAGTTAAATGAAATTCTTACATTTAACCTGTTGTCAGGAGTTTCATTTTTTATATAATAATCCCTGAGATTAAGTTCTATATTCTTTTCACTTCCGGCATTGACTGTGAAGGTTAGTCTGACTGTGTCATTATTCTGTTTATGAAAAAAGTTTTTTATGACAGCATTAATAGTATAATCGCTTCCAGTGAATTGAAAAATCTGAATGTCAGACTTCCGGTTAGAAAATCCATCGTTGTTATAAAAGTTGAATCATTAAATGTTACAAATGTATCAAGCTGCAAAGTGCTTGGAGCTGTAATGAAAGTCTCTTTTATTCCGTCAAATTTTATATCTTCGCCAAAGACTCTTTATAGTTCGATTCACCGTAGATAAAGATTATGTTGTTATTTAAAGAATCGATTCCGATGTTGCTCTTCTGTTTATTATGTCAAAAACATTATAACTCTTTACGGAAAACGGATCCGGAGATCAATATCGTAATTCGGCAGCGAGGGTGATTTTAATTCACAGCTGCATAATGAAATAGAAAGCAATATTAAAAGAACAGTTTTTGTAACAGGACATCTTTTTAACATATATTATTATTCAATTTGTAAAGAACGGGAGTAAATTTTTATTTACCTGATTTTAGTTAAATTAATTAATTATTTTTTAAATGAAGTGAAGTATATAAATTCAAAAACATTATTGCCAGAACATATTTATTCAAATATTGAGTTTATGAATGCAGTTTTATTAGAAATTAACAATTCGTGTATTTTAATGTTACTGACTTTTGAATTCAGATTAATTAATCAGGGAATAAATGTTAAATAAGAAAAAATTTTGCTTTCACAAAATGAGTATATTACAGTTTGACATTTCAAAGAATTTTAAATAACTTGAACGGAGATGAAAAGAATAATCATTTGGTTTTCAAAATTAACAATAATTTTCAATATAAACTTTAAATCAAATTGAATATATTGAACCATCCTAAATAAAATAAAACAATCACAAACATGGCAGAAGAAAAGATTCAAAATTGAAATCTCTCGATCTTGCACTCGAGCAGATACAGAAGGAATATGGCAAAGGCGCTATTATGAAACCCGGTGATAAGCCGATTTTAAAACTTCCTTCGATCTCAACCGGCTCAATTTCTCTCGATGCAGCGCTCGGTATCGGAGGCGTGCCGAGAGGAAGGATACTGGAAATTTACGGTCAGGAATCTTCCGGAAAGACCACTATTTGTCTTCATATTATTGCTGAAGCACAGAAAACCGGCGGTCTCGCTGCATTCATAGATACTGAACACGCTCTTGATACATCCTATGCGCAGAAGCTTGGTGTAGATGTAAATAATCTACTAATCTCTCAGCCGGAATACGGCGAACAGGCGCTTGAGATCTGCGAGACTCTCGTCAGAAGTAATTCGCTTGATGTTATAGTCGTAGACTCTGTCGCAGCGCTGACACCGCAGCAGAGATCGAAGGCGAAATGGGTGACGCTGTAATGGGAATGCAGGCGAGACTTATGTCTCAGGCGTTGAGAAAACTTACTGCCGCTGTTGCAAAATCAAACGTTGTTCTCATTTTCACCAATCAGATGAGAGAAAAGATCGGTATAATGTTCGGAAGTCCCGATACAACTACAGGCGGTAAAGCCCTGAAATTTTATGCTTCAGTCAGAATGGAAATAAAAAGGATTGCAGCGATCAAAGATGGCACGGATGTCATTGGTAACAGAACAAGAGTAAAAGTAGTAAAGAATAAAGTAGCTCCGCCGTTCAAGGAAGTGGAGTTTGATATAATTTATAACGAAGGTATTTCCAAACTCGGAGATCTCATTGATATGGCGGTTAATAAAGAAATTATCAAAAAATCCGGCGCATGGTTTTCATACGGTGAAAGCAGAATGCAGGGAAGGGACGGAGTAAAGAAATTTCTTCAGGAAGACAAGAAAAGTCTTATGAAACTGTATAATGAAGTCAAGATAATGCTGGGCATTACAGATAATAATGGAGAACCTACAAACGGTAAAGCTCCGGAATCAGTTACTGAAGAAGCAGCTGCAAAAAAGAAATAATTATTAAATAATATTTTTACGGACTGCTGATTTTTTTAAAAGGTCAGCAGTTTTTTTATGAGAATATCCCGGATAGAAAAACAAAAAAAAGAAAAGCAAAGATGTAATATTTTCATCGACGGTATTTTTTCAGCCGGACTTTATGAAGATACTATTGTTAAATTCGGATTAAGAAGCGGTGATGAGATCAGTGAAAAGGAATTTGAAAAGATCAGAGAGTATGATGAATTTAATTATGCAAAGTCAAGCGTATAAGTTTTTGTCATACAGGCAGCGCAGTAAAAAGGAAATGGTAACAAAACTGAAGCAGAAGAAACTATCGGATACCGCCGTTAATAAAGTCATAAAATTACTTGAGGAACAGAAATATCTTAATGATGAAAACTTTGCCGATAACTTTGTTAAAGAAAAAATCAGAAACAAAAAGTTGGTAAAGAGAACGCTGATAGGAAAACTACTGGAAAAAGGAATAAGTAAGAAATTTCCGAAAGTATTGTATCAGAAAATTATTCGGCTGATGAAGAATTTGAAGTAGCTGAAAAAGTCCTTGCAAAGTTCGTCAGAACAGGAAAATTTAAAAATGATTATGATAAAAAATCAAAATGCTTCCGTCATTTGATATCAAAAGGATTTGACACTGATACTGCCAATATACTTCTCTCACGAAGAGATATTTAATTTTTTTAAAATTGAATTTAAGGTATATTTGTAAAAACATTTTAATTTATACGGAGATCATTTTTCAATCTGAATCTGTATGATTAAAATCATATCATTTTTGATACCGGTCATATGTTTTTTAGATATTTTATTTTCTTTAACTATCTGACTTAGAGTATAGTAACACAATTTCAGATTTAAATTTATTTAATTTAAAAGAGGTTTTAATGGAAAATATGATTTATTCCGAGTTTTCAAAGTATGAGGAAAAACTCAAAGATAGTTTCAGAGAAAAATATAATCTGCCTGACAAAGAGCTTGATGAAATAGTCAAAGATCTCAGAGCTATTGTAATGCAGATGATACAGCTTATGCGCGACGGCAAGTCTGTGCATGAAAAATTTTTCTCAGATATAATTCTGAATTCCGTAGATGCCATTATCGGATTTGACTGTGATTTTAAGATCTTTCTGTGGAATAAAGGAGCTGAATCAATATTCGGATATTCGAAAAACGAAGTAATGGGAAAGGAATTTTCATTTCTTATCCCACAGTATCTTTTGGAAATAGGTGAAAAAGATTTTTTAGTTAAAGAAGTTGAAGAAAAAGGTTTCATCACAAATTATGAATCCGAAAGACTTACAAAAGACGGACAGTTAATTAATGTCAGTATAACAAGATTTTTGATCTTTAATGAACTTAAGGAAAAGATCGGATCAGTAGGAATGATCAGGGATATAACTACCATTAAGAAGCTTCAGAAAGATTTAAGGAAAGAGAAAATCTCGCACTTATCGGTGAAGTCGTTTCAAGTATTGCTCACAGTCTTTCAAACCCGCTTAATATTATTTCCGGTAATGCCGATTATCTGCTGATGAATAAAAAAGAAAACGACAAAGATCATGAAGAGCTGAAATGCATTCTGGATGAAGCGGTAAGAATTACAAAATCGATCAAACATCTTCTGAATTTCTCAAGACCTTTAAATATTACAAGAGATAAAACCAATATAAACTGTATTATAGAGAAAGCTGTCGCAGATGTTAAGTTCCTTATCCAGGATAAAAAATATTACTGTAAGAAAATCACTTCTTAATGAAATCCCCGATATCAGCATTGACAGAGGTCAGATCGAAGAAACTATCTGCAATATGCTGACGAATTCCATACAGGCGATAAAAAAAACCGGAGAAATATTTATAAAGTCCGGAACATCTGATAATAATATCATCATTGAGATCTCCGACTCCGGCGAAGGAATTTCTAAAGCTAATCTCGAAAAAATATTTACACCGTTCTTCTCCTCCAAGGAATACGGCAAAGGCACAGGTCTCGGACTTTCCATTGCAAGACGGATCATTACGGAACACGGCGGCAATATTTCTGCATCTTCTAAACCCGGAAAAGGCGCTAAATTTCTCCATAACACTTCCGCTGAATTAGGTTAAGTTTTTATATTATTTAATATTTTCTAACACTTGTTTTATTCAGCATTTACAAGTGTTTAATGTGTGACTTCAGATGTCTTTTTCTATTTGTATATTATAGTAAACTTTAAAACGATTAATATGAAAATCGGAACATCAGACTACAATATCGAAAAAAGAATTCAATATTTATGTTAAAAAAGTTAACAGGCAGTTTATGTATGACAGATGCAGGGATTATAAAGTAAGAATAAAAAAAGATGACGAACTTCCAATTCTGTGTTATAAATATTTGAAGAAAAAAAGAAATATGAAGCCGTGGGAATATCCGGATGATGAGGACGGAAATGCGGTCTGGCTGAATCCGCTTGTTCAGCTTGAAGATAAAATCGCATTATATATTTTATATAAAAAACTCAATTCAACAAATAAGGAAGAACTGCCGGATGAAAAGCTGAAAAACTTAAAAGTCAGTATAAAGGAATTTATAATCAGTTGTATTAAAGATGTCGAAGATACAGAAGCAAGGATCAGAGTTTATAAAAAACATAAAAAAGTATGCCAATAAAAAATTATTTGAGAATGATTAGTTTGCTTTTTATCAATATGTAATTTTTACAAGATCAGTATTTATATTTTTAAATTTATTTAAATGTTAAATTGAAAATGCATGCATAATTTTTTATTTTAGGTGAACATCAATTCTTAAATTTTAATTTATTCTTTTGAAAAAATTTATTCTCTTGTCCATCACTTTTTTAATCCCGCAGCTTACTTTCTCACAGATTGGAAATTCACCTTACCCCGTTATATTTGTTCACGGTCTGAATTCAGATGACATGACATGGAATACGACCGTTAATCAGCTGAGCGCTTCATGGATCATAAGCGCGGAACATAATCTGAGCGCAGTACTTAATGCAAGAGGAGGAGATACTACTGAATACACTCAGGACGTAGTGATTCCGCTTTTAAATACGAGCGGCGCAGAAGTAAATAAAATTACTAATTCTAATATTTACACTGTCAACTTTGGAAATTTCTGGAACAGGGACGGCAATGATCCGCGGATCATTCTTTATAATAATTCTCTTCCAGGAAGTAATCAAAATCCTAGCAATCAGTCTGCGATATTCAAACAGGGCTTTGCCTTAAAAATATTTATTGATTCCGTATTACGTATCACCGGCGCGGATAAAGTCATACTTGCAGGACATTCAATGGGTGGTCTTGCGATCAGGGAATACCTGCAGAGAAGAGAAAATGGAATTCATAAATGGTGGATCGATCCGAATGATACTTTAAACGGTCATAAAGTAGTGAAAGTCATTACGATCGGTACTCCTCACCTCGGCACAAATGTTTCGATACCGATAGGCGGAATTGATTTTAACAGTGAAGCTATCAGGGATATGAAAAATTCATTTACAGGAAGTAACAGCGCCGGATACCTTTTTGGAAATCCTGAATCTCTGGTTCCGTCAAATTATTACAATAAGGATTTTAACTGTAACGGTATTCAGACTGACACAGCGACCGGATTGAATTCAGGAACAGCGGATAATCCCGCAATGCCTCTTCCTCAGAATATTTTATATACATGGATAATGTCAAACTATCTCGGACTCGGTACTGACCTTGCTGCACCTTACAGCAGTCAGGAGATATATAACGGAAGCGTTTTCGCTCCCGCGGGAGCTGCTGATACAATTAGAACAAACAAGAATCACATTCAGGAAACAAGCGACAGCAGATCTCTCATCAGAGCTCTTGATGAACCAGACAATCAGAATACTGCATATGATATTTCCTTCAGTAAACTTTATTCCGGATTTATAACTTTGCAGAGCAGATCGGTTACTTCCGATACTGATTATTACAAAGTGAATTCAGTTACCGGCGGAAAAATTACAGTGACTCTAAATTCTTTGAACGCAGGAGTAAATGGTATTTCAATACTGTCCGGAGATGGCGCTTCGATAATTTCAAAAACTATAACGTCATCTCCAGACAGCGTCAGTTTCTATTCTTCACCCGGAAATTATTTTATAAGGATGACGGGTAACAGTAATCAGAATCCTAATCTGAATTCATATAAGTTTACTGCTGTAATAATTCCGTCACCGGCTTTAAATCTGACATTGGGAATAGAGGGATTCCGGAATGAGACTTTTCAGACAGAAGATACTGTGAAAGTATATTTAATGGAAAATACATCACCTTATGATATTATAGATTCTGCGGTTGTTTTTTTAAATGATTCTGGTAAAGCGTCTGTTTATTTTTTATCTGCAGAAACCGGAAATTATTATATAAAGATCATTCACAGAAACGCTCTTGAGACTTGGAGTTTTCAGCCTGTTACTTTTACCGGAAATGAAATTACGGATTTTGATTTTACTTCAGAACAGGAAAAAGCTTATGGGAATAATCAGATTTTAAAATCAGGAAAGTGGTGTATATACAGCGGTGATACAGACCGAGACGGGATTATAGATGTGTCAGATCAGTCACAAATTGAAAATGATGTATTTAATGTTACAACAGGTTATGTGATTACTGATCTTACCGGAGATTTAATAGTAGATCTTACAGATGCTTCTATTGCTGACAATAACGGATTAAATTTTATATATGCAGTAATACCTTGAAGTAATTGTAAGATTTTCAATGCTCAATTTAAAATAGTTTTAAATTCTTAAAAAATTGATTCAGTTATATTATTCCCTCTGAATCAATTTCTTACTTTAATTTTTTTAAAAAATTATAATTTCAATTAAGTATATATACCTGTTTTTAAGTAATATTAAAATCTGTATTTTAAACAAAACCAAAGGAACAGCAATATATTAAATTATAGTTTGATTAATTAAAATAAAAGAAAATGAAATCAAAAAATTTACGTTGTCTTTTTGTTTCGGTATTCTTTCTTGTAATTTTACTTTCCTCTTCCGACACATTTTCCACTGTTCATGAAGTTTTTGTCAGAAATAATTTTTTTACACCTCCAAATATGAATATTAATGTTGGAGATACTGTAAAATGGACCTGGCAGCAGGGGGTTCATACAACCTCATGTGACGGTTCTCCAATGACATCACGTCCTCCGGGTGCTCCTTCCTGGGCAGCAGCGATAAATAATTCTAATACAACATTTAAATATGTTGTAACTGTTGCCGGTACATATAACTACAGATGTGATTTCCATTTTAATCTGGGAATGGTTGGTTCATTTACAGCGAATCAACCTGTAATTGCAGTCAATATTAAGTTAAGTTATGAAGGATTCTGGAACGGTTCGACAAATGTAGCAGATACAGCAAAGGTCTTTCTGCATAATTCATCACCTCCTTATGCTGTTGTTGATTCTGCAAAAAAGAATATCACATCTTCCGGTATTGTATTGATTTCATTTCCAAATGCCGGAACGGGTTCTTATTATATTGATGTGAGACACAGAAATGCTTTGGAGACATGGAGTCAGTCTCCGGTTGCATTTACTCTTGGAAGTAATTCAAATTACGATTTTACTACCGCTCAGTCACAGGCATTTGGAAATAACATGATGTTTAAATTAGGCCGGTGGTGTTTTTTCAGCGGTGATGTGAATCAAGACGGTTTAATTGATGTAAGTGATCAGTCGGAAATTGATAACGATGTAATAAATGTAACTACGGGATATGTAAATACTGATCTGACGGGAGATAGTATAACGGATCTTTCGGATGCTTCAATCGCTGATAACAATGCTTTTGATTTTGTCTCTGTAATTAAACCCTGAAAGAATATTATAATGTAAAATGTTCAATATGCAGATGTTAAACATATCGAACATTTTACAATTTTAAGCAGATATTATTTACTCAGGATCATTTTTATCTGACGTGAATAATTTCCTGCAGTAAGTTTTGCAATATAAATTCCGCTCGAAAGATTGCTTCCGTCAAATTCCGTTTCATAAATCCCAGCATTTTGTTTTGAATTTACCAGTGTCATAACTTCATTTCCGAGAATGTCATATACTTTCAGCTTCACATTTTCAGAAGAAGCGATACTGTATTTTATGAGAGTTACGGGATTGAACGGATTCGGATAATTCTGTTCAAGATCATATCTGTCGGGAATCTCGGTGTTATTATTTAATCCGACGATAATATTGGAGTTAATTCTTGTTGCGGCAAAATTGCCCTGCAAGCCGGTAGTCGGAACGTAGCTGCTCTGCCAGCATGCGCTGAAGTCTGTACCGTAACCTGCTATTCCTGTTCCGATAGCGTCAACACTTCTTGATGTACCGGTAAACCCCATATGACGAATCTCAATTAAAAGATTTCCGCCTTCATAAAGCCACGGAGTAGTAAGTACAATGTCATCGCCGAAATCATTCGGAGTACTTCCGAATCTGTATGTATTTGCAGTTATGTTTAAAACGCCTGATCTTACAAGCGTCTGAGTACCGACTACATTATTAGCAAAAGTCAGACTTCTGTTTACCGGATCGACGCTTCCGCTTAAGTAAATATCATAAGTGGTAAATGAAATATCCGATAACGGCCAGTCCGCTGTAGCGGATACGGGAAGTCTGAATGCGATCGCATTAATTTGTGATCCTGTTATATCTGTAAGCTGATTAGCATGAATCAGCATTTGATAGGTTCTCTGGCCATTTGCTAAAGGTCCGAGAAAAGTTGCCGTACCTTGTATACCGGAATAATTATTCGGGACAACGGTCAAACCGATTGAACCGTCGGCTGGATCATTTGAAAAGCCGGAACCGGTGTTGAGATTCAGAGATAAAGCGAAAAGAATAACTAATAAAAATAACCTGTGAAAATTTTTCATAACTACCTCCTGATTTTATTTTTAGTTAATTAATATTTAGTGAAAAATAATTGTTGTAAAATAGTAATTCGAGAATCAATCTACAATAATTAATTAACATTTATTGTTATCATAGAAAAAATATATTTTTAATCATTTTTCTCTCTGTTATGGTTGAATAAAATGATTTTTAATACTGCAATTAAATAAATAACCTTCTGTTACCGGAATTTCCTCAAAGACAAATATCGTGCCGCAATTATGTCAGTTATAAAGAAATAATTATGATACTAATCATAGTGAATACAATTTCATTGACTTAACTTCCGATTATTAAAAATATTTAAATGCGAAAATTATTATGAAAAAAATTATATTTATAATTTTCCTTTTACTTGTATTCGTTCCGGTTACATCTATAGCTCAATTCAATACAGAAAAAGGAAGTATACTGTGTTCACAAAAAAAATCATCTTCAGATTATAATCTGTTTGATCTCGACTCACAAAATTCACCCAAACATTCTTTTGACGTTTTAAATTATGAGATCAATATTGATATAAGAAATTGTTTTATATCACCTTATCCGAAATCATTTTCGGGTTATGTGACTGTGAGATTCAAAGCGGATTCCGTAATTAATTCAATTAATCTGAATGCAGTTAATACGTCATTAACAATTAATTCAGTCAGTCTGGACGGAGTTTCTTTTACACATACAAATAATGTGCTGAATATTGTTTTAAGCAGAACTTTCATTCCCGGTGAGATCGCCGAAGTAAAAATCAGCTATCAGCATCTGAATGTATCTGATCAGGCATTTTATACAGGAAATGGCGGACTCTTTACTGACTGCGAACCTGAAGGAGCGAGGAAGTGGTTTCCATGCTGGGATAAGCCATCCGATAAAGCGACTCTGGATATGACTGTAAAGGTGCCGGCTAACGTGAGGATTGGTTCGAACGGAAGACTCAACGACTCAACAGTTACAGGCGATACGATTTATTATCACTGGGTCAGCCGTGATCCTGTACCGACCTATCTTGTAGTACTGACAGGAAAAGTAAATTACAATATTAACATTGTTTACTGGAATAAATTATCAAATCCCTCTGACAGCATTCCAATCAGATTTTATTTTAACAACGGTGAGAATCCCGCCCCGATAAAAAATATTATAAAAGATATGACGACATATTTTTCACAGAAATTCGGAGAACATGGATTCGAGAAAAATGGATTTACAACTGCTCCTGCTCCGGGATTCAGTTGGGGAGGCATGGAAAATCAGACTCTCACTACATTGTGCGCAAATTGCTGGAGTGAAAATCTTGTCTCGCATGAGTACGCGCATCAATGGTTCGGAGATATGATAACCTGCGCCACATGGGCTGACATATGGCTGAATGAAGGATTTGCAACATACAGCGAAGCGCTGTGGTTTGAGAAAACCGGCGGTTACAGTTCATATAAAAGCGACATCAATTCAAGCGCAAGTTCTTATCTCTCTCAAAATCCCGGCTGGGCTATGTATAATCCGCAGTGGGCGATAATTACACCGAATACAAGTACGCTTTTCAATTATGCGATCACTTATGCCAAAGGCGCATGTGTACTGCATATGCTGAGATATGTAGTAGGTGACTCTGCCGCTTTTTTTAATATTGTCAGATCTTATGCGACGGATACATCAGACTTCAAATATAAAAGCGCAACTACCGACGACTTTGCTGCAAAGATCAGTCAGGCATATGGTCAGGATCTTACATGGTTTATAGAACAGTGGGTAAAGCAGCCCAATCATCCGGTGTATCAGAATTTCTATCAGTTTACAAACCTCGGAAGCGGTTTATGGAAAGTTGCTTTCCATGCGAGACAGACTCAGACAAATACACCTTTTCATAAGATGCCGCTTGTGTTAAAAATTTCATTTTCGACGGGACCGGATACAACCGTGAAAGTAATGAATGATATTAACGATCAGGTATTCAGCTGGAATTTCGACAGGCAGCCGACTGCGTTTACTTTTGATCCTGACAATGACATAGTCCTGAAACAGGGCACGACACAGCCGGGAATTGTAAATGTAAACTCAGCTACTAATGAAATACCCGGTCAATATGTCCTTTATCAGAATTATCCAAACCCGTTCAATCCGGTAACTTCAATAAATTTCGATCTGCCGGTAAATGAAGAAGTCGAATTAAGAATTTTTGATATAAACGGGAAAATTATTGAGACTCTGATGAACGGGGAACTTTCTGCAGGCAGTTACAAAATTTTATGGAATGGTAATAACTATCCGAGCGGAATATATTTTTATTCATTGATTACAAAAAATTATACATCAGTCAGAAAATTGATGCTGGTAAAATAACATCAATTTTTATTGCTTAAATATTAATTTGAGAAAAATATTCTGTAGAAATTTTTCCTGATTGAAATTTCAGTGGGGTGATATTTCCCGAAAATTAATTTTTGTGGGATAATATTTCCAAAAATATTAACAAAACATCATATTTTTTCTGGTATGCTAATTGAAGTAGTGTAAAGAAAAAAATTAAACACAACAAAATGAAAAAATCAGTTTTTATTTCAGCAGTTATTTTTACAATTATACTTTTTACCAATGTAATGGTATATACTTCTGAAGATGGATTTACCGGAAGGACAAGAAAAACGAGTACGACCGGCTGTTCATGTCATACACAAAATACAAACATATCAGGAGTATTTTCAGGACCGGATACTGTAATAGCGGGACAGACGGTTGTTTTCAGTTTTACTATTAACAGGTCAGGTTCAAATGCCGGCGGCGGAGTTGATATTGCAACACGGCTCGGATCACTTGCAACAGGACCCGGAGCATCTTATCTAAAATTACAAAACGGAGAACTTACACATCGAAGCCCGCTGAATTTGTCAAGCGGAAGTTTTACGGGACAGTTCAATTATACTGCACCAGTAGTTCCCGGAACAGATTCATTATGGATCAGCGAAGTCGTTGGATTTTCAAACGGCTGGAACTGGGGATCGGAAAAAAAGATAGTGGTAAGGAATCTTGTAGGTATTAACAATATTAACAATCCGGTTTATTACAGGTTAAATCAAAATTTTCCCAATCCTTTCAATCCATCGACAAATATAAATTTTGAAATACCTAAATCCGAATTTGTAAGTTTAAAAGTATTTGATGTATCGGGAAAGGAAATTTCAACACTGGTAAATGAGAATCTGCAGGCAGGTCAGTATAATATCAGGTTTGATGCCGGCAGAAATTCTGATCATCAGCTCTCAAGCGGAATATATTATTATACTCTGAGCACAGAGAGTTTTATTGAAACAAAAAAAATGATGCTCGTCAAGTAATTGTATAAAAATATTTATCGAAAGTTTTAAATGTACTGTGCGCAATGTTTAATATGAAATGAACATTGTGTAAAGTACATTTTGTTTTATGACATGAATTATTTCTCTTCCGAATTACTTTGCAATCTGAAGACGAAAGACATACACCGGATAGGTTTATGAAAACATTAGAATAATATTTAAATGGAAATGCAAAGTAGATAAAGTTAAATTTGGGAAATTATAAAACAGATAATTTTTTTGAAATATACTACAACAGTAAATTATGGAAAAAACGGAAAAGCTTTTATCCTATGCTGTCATAACAGGCGAGTGGGATAATAGTAATAAAGACATCAATGCTGCCAAATTACTGACATTGAGACAGATAGAAAAATTTGAAGAAATAGTTGCAGATGATGAGAGCTGGAAAAAGCTGACAGAGATTTTTAACAGCGGAAGGGAAACTGACGCATGGCTTGCGCTGGACTGGCCGGACGGATTTGATGAGCTTATACTTTGTCTTCCTATGTGTAAACTTGTTGATTTTGTATGCAGTGAGTGTACGATCGGCAGGAGACAGGAAAATAATTCATGCGCAAATGATTTTTCACTTTTTGGATATATTGCCGAACTGCTGAAAGCAACTGACAAAAATAATCTGCTTGAGCACATAGGCTCAATTAAAAAGCTCCTCCTTATTGAAAATTTTAAATGGAACATTTCTAAAAGGAAATTGGAAGAAGTGATAAAAGATTAACCTAATGATTTACTGATTACTTTTTTATACTTCCTGCTCATTACTCATTCTTCTTTGTGTTTAGAATTGTTAGTTTATTCTGTCAAAGTTTGGAAGTTCGGGAATAATCAGATAGCTTCATTGCTATGCTCTTTGCTAAAAAATTTATTTGACATTCGCAATTCGTCATTTGAAATTTGATATTATCTTATCAGCACCATTCGTTTCGTCTCCGAAAAATTACCTGCGGTTAATTTATAAAAATAAACTCCGCTTGCAATATTACTTCCGTCGAATTTTACTTCATATCTTCCGGCGCTTTGCTTTTCATTTACGAGTTCAGCTACTTCATTTCCGAGGATGTCATACACACTTAACTCTGCAAATCCGGTGAAAGGTAACTCGTAACTGATAACTGTCTCTGGATTAAATGGATTTGGAAAATTCTGACGGAGTTTAAATCCGTCCGGTGAAAAATTTTCAGCATTATTTTTTATATCAACTGTAGTGAAGTTATTATCAAACACATTTTTCACATAAGCTGCGGTTTGTTTGAGTTTTGTAACGCTGTTTAGATTATTTATTCCCTGACTTACTATCTGAGCAAAGACGATGGTCTGAGTATCGCCGGGATTGATATTCATTCTCCGATATTCATTTGAAGTCTTCTGTTCCCATAGCTTTGTAATGTATATTGATTCCATCCTGTACCTGTTTCAGGATCACCATTATAGGGAAATTTTGTAATAGTATTCGTAATAGGATTTATCCAGTTTTCACCATTTCCTTTTATACCGTGCATAGTTAAATAGACCTCTTGATAATTTCTAGGATTTCCACCGGATGGATCTGCATTTGTATAAGAATGAAATGAACTCATATTAATTTCCTTATAACCGGTTTTAATTTTTCTTCTTTGTCCAGGTGTAAATGTATATACGGTATCATCGGGATCTCCTGTAAAAACTTCAGGTCCCTTCAAAACAAGGAATGCAAAAGCCGGCGGAGTGTTTCCGTAATTAAAAGTATTTGGAGAGCAATATGCAAATCCTAAATTCAATATACTATCACAGCCGATTGCAATATCAATTTCCGACTTTTCATCTGACCAGATAGTTATAAAAGCATCATTCCAGGGAAGGTTGTTTTTATTGATGATCTTATATTCTGAGAAAATAACATTTCGGAGTTCTGTCGGAGGATAGTCATTATAACACCAGTTTGTAACCTGTACTTGTGCTTTTAATGGTGCAGTACTGCCAATATTATTTGTATGTGACTCCGGATAACCGTCTGTCATTGAATAAAATAAAGTTTGTGTTCCCGGTAGGAAAGGTTTGCCTGCAGAATCAAGATAAGCGCCTTGTTCAATAGGCCAGTTAAGATAATCTTCACTTAAAGTGTCTCCTTTGACAATTTTATAAACTTTGAATTCGGGATCATCTTTTCCCTCGGGTTTGCCATTTGAATTTATAAAGCCTGGTAAAAATTCATATGAATATTTAACAATGGCTACTAGTGTATCATTTGCTACTTTTCCGCCAAGCCATATTCCTGATGCATATCTTAAAAAATTAGTTGTACCGTTTGGCCATACAAAACCACCATTGCTGATTATTTGATTACGGTTAAATGAACCATTATTTACAAAATATGTGCTGATGTTATTTCCATCGAGCTGCTTATAACTGATGACGGCAGGTGCGTTTGGCAGTTTGTCAGGTTTATTATCAATAAAATAAAATGACATTAACATTATTCCCAAAAATATTATTGTAGTGAGTTGTATTTTTTTATTCATGATTTATTTGTAAAAATTTTTTGTACTGCCATTTACATGGATTCCTGCATACGCAAGGAATGACAAAATTTGGTGGTTCAAGAATTCAGAGGAAGTTGCTTTACTTCTCCCGTTCTTAATATTTCGCAACATTACTTCTTGCATAAGTTTTTTGACAATTCTTTATAGTGAATTTATAATTATGTTAAGTAATAAGCAAAGATTTATTTTCGCGTTTTGAGTGGTTTTTTTGATTGAAAAAGAGTCTGGAATTTTTAAAAACAGCGATTAAAGCTTTTAATCAGCAAAAAAGCCGCTATTTTCTTCGGAAAGGAATTTCGGTTTGTTGGATTTTTAAAGGTTTTAAATTAATAAATAAAAATAAAAAACCCGGTGAAGGAGAGGGAATACACCGGGTTTTTTTACTAACTGTTATGTTCTGGAAAACATAACCCCCAAATAAATTATCAATGTTCAATTTTAAATGTTCAATTCCTTAATTATTTCAGATCACTCACTTTTATATTTCATATAATCCTTTAATTTTAAAAGATGAATTCCCAGTTCTTTTTATATACTAATTTACATAAAAGAAATATCCATTCCACTATTTTACTGTCGCAAAATTCATGCCATAATAAACTCAGAAATTATTTCAATATAAGTATCTAAAAATTTACGTGTGATTTATTTCTACATATTTCAAAAAAAATTGAGTAATAATTCACTAAACATTCAGAATCATTTTATATATTTTTGCAGACATGGATAGTGAATTCAGAATTTTAGTAGTGGATGACGAACCGAATTCCACAAAGCTAATGCGTAAAATACTTTCTGCAGGCGGATACAATGCAGATGAAGAGAACAGCAGTGTTAAGGCGCTTGAGAAAATTTCAAACGGAGATTATGATCTTGTAATTTCCGATCTGCAAATGCCTGGTGTATCCGGACTTGATTTACTTAAAGCAAAACCGCAGCATACGAATTTTATAATAGTGACGGGTTTTAGTTCCGTAGACTCTGCGGTTGAGTCTATGAAAAGCGGAGCATATGATTATCTCAGCAAGCCATTTAACATTGACGAGTTCAAAATCAAAGTTAAGAAAGCTCTTGAAAATATAAAATTAAATAAACAGCTAAGGGATCTTAAGAACGAGATTGATAAGAATTACAGCTTCGAAACATAATAGGAAGAAGCAGAAAAATGCTGAATGTTTTCTGAAATGATAAAGAATGTTGCGGGAACGAAAGTGAACGTATTTATAGAAGGTCAGAGCGGAACGGGAAAGAACTTGTTTCGAAGGCGATTCATAAAACAGTCAGCGGGCTGGAGAATTCTTTTGTGGCGATCAACTGCAGCGCTATTCCGGAGAATCTGCTCGAGAGTGAATTATTTGGTCATACCAAGGGAGCATTTACAGGCGCAACTGAAAATCAGAAAGGTGTATTTGAACAGGCAAACGGCGGTACACTTTTGCTGGATGAAATTGCTGATATGCCGATCCATCTTCAGTCAAAACTCCTGAGAGTAATAGAAAACTGGGAGATCAAACCTATCGGAAGCGATAAGGTAAAAAAAATAGATGTAAGATTAATTTCAGCAACAAATCAAAACATTAAGGAGCTGATAAAAGAAAAAAAATTCAGAGAAGATCTTTATTACAGAATTTCAACAGTAACAATAACGATGCCTACACTGAATGAAAGAAAAGATGATATTCCATTGCTGACAGATCACATTCTTAAGAAGCTATCCGTTAGATATGACAAAAATTTTTCTATTGATGCAGAAGGTCTTGTTTTTTTAATGGAACTTGACTGGAAAGGAAATATAAGGGAGCTGGAGAATGTACTTGAAAGAACAGCGCTTACATCAGCTGAAAATATTATCCGCAAAAAAGACTTCAAACTTTCTGTTTCAGGTTCAGAGCATTTAAGCGACGGCATATCTAATATTACGGGAGGATTAAAGGAACTGGAAAAATATATATAAATAAAATACTTGATGAGAATAACTGGAACAAACAAAAAGCAGCTCAGATACTTGGAATAGACCGCAAGACTTTGTACAAAAAAATAAGAGAGTATAATCTGGAATAAGCAATCCAGCCGGATTGTTTATCATGTAAATCCATTCCACCGCACAAAATCCTACCTTAGTTTTAATAATACCGGTATTTTATAATAGCGTTCATTTTTTACTCATTTCCGCATAAAGACAAAAGTAAACATGTTAATGTTGAAAAATTCCCCACAAAATAAATATCAGTCCATTTTAAATTAAAAAACCACAAGATTTTCGCAAAAATAGCTTAAAAATTCAGCATGTATGGCATATATATTGAGTTATTAAAAGTGAATTTAAGTGTTGTTATGCAAAGTGGAGAAGAAAAATTCACATAATATGTGCTGATAAGTATTTAAGCATATTAATTCAGAAAAAATTAGAACTGCAGGGTTTCAGTGTTTCATTTTCAGATGAATCGGATCTTAATGAAGAGAAAATAATTAATCTCAATGATGATATTGATTGTTTCATAATAGATTCCGGAATGGATGAATATTTATTTATAAAGCTGAAGATGAGATTTAAAATTCATCATACATTTTTTTACCTCTCCCCTGGAAAGTGAGAAGAATGAGAAAAATGACAGGTATAGAGAATATTTTCCGAGCCGTTGAGACTATGATTATTTCAAACACTGGACAGTGTTTTTAAAAAAAAGATATTGGAATATAGAATTAAAAAATATAGTTTTAAGTAATATTTCATTATGTCTTTTGCTTTAATAACAATAATTGCTGCTGAATATTCAGGAAGCAAAGCAAAAAGAAGCAGATGATTGCCTTTCATGCCATGAAGATAAGGATCTTGTAATGGATTCGGACGGCAGTAAAAATCACTGTTTGTAAATCCGAATTGTATAAAATCCGCTCATTCGATCGCTGGAATGTTTGGATTGTCATTTGACTTATAAAGCTGAAGTTGTTCCCCGCACTCTGCTGATAAGAGAGTTGATGAAAATTGTAAACCTGTCATGAGGATTCAAAAAGGACTTGAGAAAAAGCGTTCACGCAAAATCTACCAATGCATAGATTGTCACAGTGCGCATGATACAAAGAAAGTCAGCGAATTAAAAAAAGATGCTGATGCAACTGCATGAGCCGTCATAAGAAGAAAGAGATCGCAAAATTCAGTTCGATAATCCACGTAAAAAAGGAGTTATGTAATGATTGTCACGGAGAAGGTCATAAAGTAAAAATATTTCTAAAAATCAGATAACTGACATGCGGTAAATGTCATATAGTGACAGTAAGATGAATTTTAAAGGAAGCGTTCATCATACAGTATTTAAAGGCGGCGGTAAGAACACGCCGGTATGTACAGACTGTCACGGAGTTCATATACTACTATTTCGAGCAGCATTCTATACAGTCTGAAGCCTGTTTAAATGTCATTTAGATGTGAGAAGATGTTTCCGGCACAGAAACGGGTTCAGCAAAATTTGTAGAGCAGTATAAAACAAGTATCCATGCATCCATTAAAGGCGGTGATATGGAATCCGCCGGATGCACAGACTGTCACGGAGATCATATGATTAGACAGTCCGGATGACCCGACTTCATCGACAAAAAGGGCGAGGGATGATAGAGACCTGCGGGAAAGTGTCATGCGGATGTTGAAAGAAATTTCAAAAATCCAAACACGGTGTTGAGCCTTTGAAGAATAATGAAAAGCCTCCAACCTGTTCGGATTGTCACGGCGGAGTTAATAATATAAAATCCGCATTACTTTCTGTAGACGGTTCATCAAAGCGGGTAATGGCTGACAAATGTCTGGACTGTCATAAAGACGGTAAATCCCCGCATAAGAATTTAAAGGTGAAGAATTTCCGATAACAGGATATAAGAACAGTGTACATTATCAGGCATTAACTGATTTGAAATGAAACACATTCGACATGTTCTGACTGTCACGGAGCGTATGGGATGGAACCGGGCCGAAAATCCGATTCAAAGATAAGTAAAGAATATTGCAAACACATGCGGACAGTCCGAATGCCACGGCAAACAGTATACAAATTTTGAAGGCAGCATACATGAAAAAGGAGGGACCGCCTTGAAATCCGGATGCTCCTGGACCTGTAATAACTGTCACGGTAATCACGGAATTGTATCAAAAGATCTGGAAAATAAACTTCAGAAATCAAGACTTAATTCACTCTGTGCACCAATTGTCACGGGTCGGTGGAGATGATAGAAAGAAATGAACTTCCGACTAAAGTCACGCGCAGCTTATAAAGAAAGTTTTCACGGACTTGCGACAAGAGGCGGATTAAAGGAAGCAGCGATCCGCGAAATGTCACGGATATCATAATGTAAGACCTTCTTCGGATCTGATGTCTACTATTCATAAAACAAATCTTCCTCAGACATGCGGAAACTGTCATCCCGGAGCGACTCTCGAAATTTTAATTACAAGCAAGATTCATCTGACTGATCTTAAGGAAGATTCGCCTTGGGGTATTCTGGATAACCAGATTCTATATTATATTGATATTCGGACTTGGTCGGATTTATGCTGCATAATATTCAGGATTACAGAAAAAGAAGAAATCGAAAACCGAAGCCTGATAATGAAAAAGTGATAATGATAAATATTTAAGAATGACCTAAACGAGAGGGTGCAGTACATTTTTGTTACTCTCTAGTTTTTATAATTTTTGTAATCACCGGATTCTGGCTGAAATATCCGGAAGCATGGTGGGTAAGATGGATCACAGTTCTGATCGGAGAAAATGCATCGAGGCGAGAAGTCTGATACACAGAATAGCTGCTGTGGCAATGGTAGTCACTTCAGTTTATCATATAATTTATCTGGCATTCTCACCAAGAGGAAGAAAACTGTTCATGGACTTTTTACCGAAGGAAGGGATCTCGACTGAATTCGGAAATTCAATGAACATCTTTTCGGAAACTCCGCAGAAGCCTAGATTCGGAAGATTCAGTTATATTGAAAAGATGGAATACCGTAAGTAAAGTCGTATGGGGAACAGTTATAATGGGGAGCTACAGGATTCATTCTCTGGTTTAAAGATTATTTTTTCAAATATATATCAAATACCGGAATGGAGATCGCTACGGCTATTCATTTCTATGAAGCAATACTTGCGTCGCTTGCGATACTTGTCTGGCATTTTTATTTTGTATTTTTGAATCCTGATGTATATCCGGTTACTGCTCTTTAAATAAAGGTTATCTTACAAGACATCAGATGGAATACATGAACATCCGCAATGGCTGGAGGAAATTGAAAATAAAGAATCGGTTGCCGGAGGATCTGAGAACAAAGTTTCAGACGTTGCATCAGGAAATATAATTCCTGAAAAGAAAGAAGTATTAACAGATCTTAAAACTGGAGGCGGGTGAAAATAAAAAGAAAGAGCCTTCATATTAGTGAAATTAAAAATGTGAAGAATGAAACGGATGAAAACCGGTGAAAGAAATTAATGATGATGAGGCTGATAAAAATAAAGAAGATAATGTTTAACAGATCAAATATATCTTTGAAAAAGGAATGTGAAAATTAAATTAACGAGTGAAATGGACAGAAGAAAAAAGCCTGAAAAAGAAGTAAAGTGGTTTAAGAAAGTCCGCGGATACAAAAGATTTTTTATTTGCCGGACTATATTTAGGCACATTTTTAGTATTACTTTCCGTAAGTAGCGGAATATACTTCAAAGCCGTCATTTTGTCCGGACTTGTCATTACATGGAAACTTTTTATCAGAGCCCGAGGACATCAGATCACAATAAAGTAGATCTGTGGAATGTCATTTTGAACCGGGAACATCCGGAACTATAAGAGGAAAGCTTAACGGTCTTGTACAAATCCTAAATTATGTTTCTCTATCTTATAAAAAGAGAAAACCTTGGGTTGAGATACTGGACAATACCTCCGTTCGGTCAGGTTGTCACGATAATCAGGCTCCTCTGTCAGATACGAGCTATTATTTCAAGGAGTATTGTTCAGTCATAAGAATCATTTAAAGGAGTTGAGAAGAGGGAAGACGCTTTTAAAATGCACGAATGCCTGTCATTCCCAGATTGTTCAGGGTACTGTTATTGAAGTAACCGAAGCGACATGTTTTAATCCGTCACTTTAAAAATCGGATGATCCTGAACATAAATTTGACAAGCTTGCAGACTGCAATACTTGTCATGATCTGATAAACTTTTCGAAGGTGCAGATGGCTGATATGAGATATGACCATACAAATGTAGTGGGCAACAAAATTTCGCGTATTAGCCGTCACACAAATACAAGTAGCTGGAAACGGCGGAGTTGGAAAGGAAAGATGTTTTCAGTGCCATTTTGAGAATGACAGACTTGAAAGATATGATCAGACAGATTCTATTCATTCCATACATATATCAAACACAGTGTAAAAATGTTATGCATGTCATTCACCGATAGAACATAAAATTCAAAAGATCGATCCGACTGTTCCGCCGGATTGTCAGAGACGCCTGCCACAGCAGCGCCTGCCACGGCAGGTAAGTTTATTTACGGAGAGAAATGGATTTTGGAGTAGAGAAGAATCCAAGCGTAATGTTTTAAACGGAATTAATCCGCAGGCTGTCATATATTCTCACGAAGAAAACAAATCCGAAATGAATACATTCAAATCCGGTGAATCTTCCTGTGAGAAATGTCACGGTAAAGGATATGACAAACTTACTAAACAATGGGAAGCAGTTTCTCTTTGAAAAGACTTGCTATGATAAATCTGATTTACAATACGGTAAAAAGTTCAGGTCAATTCAACAAAAAGCAGCAATAAGCCTGAAGCTGAAAAATATATGGCAAGAGGCGAAGCATA
>JADJWZ010000002.1 GCA_016716125.1 Ignavibacteria bacterium
GGCAATAAACCTGACGGAATAAATCAGTATATAATTCTACGGCGTATATGTTCAGAAGTTTTGCGGATCTGCCATTCCAGAATCCGATATACATAGACTTGGTAACGGCGCTGTAACTGATTACAGCTTCGAACAAAAATGAGTCAGTATATTTAGAATTTATCTTTCCGCTTTTAATTCCTCAAGCGGAAAATGTGCGTACTACATTCCTCGGAGGCAATGAGTCTTCATTATTACAATGAAGTTTTAAATCAGCAGATACGTGATTCGCTTGTTCCTTCTTTATAAATGACATTACAACGCTGACTAGAAATTCAGACGGGAGTTCTGCTTGAAATTATTTCTCCGACAAAGTTGCCTTTCGCGCTTTCTCGGCACTAATGCAAAATTTATAATTAGTCCGACTGTTCCGTCGTATCCTTAACAGAGTAATTAAACTGAATGAAATTTCAGGAAATACATTTGCCGGATACATCTTCGGAGGTATCAGGCGCATTCGCCGAATAAAACCTCGAGCTTGCCAGTGAATATATTTTAAAGTTTATATCAATCTAAAGCCTATCGGCATTCAGCCGATCACAGGTTCAATTCCTGACGGATACAGCCTGGGTCAGAATTATCCAATTCCATTTAATCCTGTCACTAAAATTAAATTTGAAACTTTCGAATAATGAATTTGTAAGACTTGCGGTTTATAATACAGTAGGAAATGAGATCGCTGTGATTGTAAATGAAAGACTTTCTCCGAGTATATGAAACAGAATTTTCGGCTGAAGGACTGTCAAGCGGAATTTATTATTACAAGCTTACTTCGGAAAAATTTTCCGGGACAAAGAAAATGCTGCTGATAAAATAAAATAAAATTGCGAAACAGGATCACGGTTTGGAAACAGTATCTGTAATTTTATAAAGGAATCAGGTTAACTCATATCTCATATTCGAATATAATTCCGAAGGTAGATATATATCTGTTTATTAAAAAATTATTTTTTAGAATCTAAAATTGATTAATTAAATTATTTTATGAAATTAAAATTACACTTTATCTTAATTATTTTATTCTCATTTCAAATTCCGGCTCTGACAAAAGCGGCAAATGACCCATACACTATTGAGCTTGAGGAAATAGTTATCCCGAATGCTCCGTCGATACACTCCTTTGCATTTGCGCAGTCAGGCGGAAAGTGGCTTTTCATAGGAGGAAGGACAAACGGTCTTCACGGATTCAACGCGATTTAATCCTTCCCTAAACAGTTTTCCAAATATTCATATTATGTCATTGACCCGATTACTACTCTAACTCATTCCAGAAGCATTTTACCGATCTACCGTTTGCATTTGCCGATCAGCTTCGTTCTGCAAATATGCAGCATTATCAGGATGGTAATAAACTTTATTTCATAGGAGGATACGGTTATGACAGTACGGCGAACGGTCTAATAACTTTTCCGGAACTGAAAGTAATTGATGTAGCTGAAACCATAAACGCCGTGATGAACGGAACGTCAGTCGCCCTGCATTTTCATACAAGTCTCAGGACAGAGCAAAGATGAAAGGCAAGAGCCATGGTTTGGCAGCGGTGAGCCGATGAAGCTCGGAAATGTTTTTATCTTGCACGCGGGCATAAGTTTACCGGCACTTACAGGATCAACGTTAACAATCAGGTTTATACCAATCAGATACAAAAATTTAAAATTAATGATGACGGTCTGAATGTCAGTATTTATGATTACGTACAGTGTTTACAGATACAGCTCAGTATCACAGACGGGATATGAATCTTGTACCGGCTAATTAAGCCTGACGGCATTACGGAATCTTATCTCTTTACGTAGGCGTATCTAAAACTTCCGCTAACCTTCCCTTTCTTAATCCGATCTACATAGAGGGAAATTCAATTACGGTAGATTGCAGTTTTGAACAGAAGATGACACAGAAGGTACCCCGGCAAATCTGACTGCATTCAATGCATCAACAGGAAATATGGACACGACTTTTTCGGAGGCACAAGTCTTTATTCAGTTAATGATACAATCGAGTTCTTGAATATGATGAGCTTGTCCCTTTATAAATGATATCACCACGCTGACAAAAAAATCAGACGGAACATCGGAAGAAATTATCTCATCAGAAAAAATGCCTGCGCTTCTCGGGACTAATGCTAAATTTATTCTGAACAGAAATATTCCGCATTATGATAATGAGGTTATAAAATTAAATCAGCTGACTCAGAGAACATTCGCCGGGTATATCTTCGGAGGAATCAAAGCTGAACTTCCGAATAACGGACCGAGCACTCCGAGTGATTATATCTTTAAGGTTTATATCAATCCTTGATTTTCCTCTACCAGTTGAATTGTCATCATTTACTTGAAGTGACGGTAAGGGATCTGAAACCTCATGGAGCACTGTCTCGAAATCAATAACTTCGGCTTTATGTAGAAAGAAAAACTGTAAACTCTTCAATTGATGAATGGATCAATATGGGTTTTGTAAAAGGACAGGGAAATATAGAATTTAACGGGAATGATCTCTCAAGCGGAGTGTATTACTACAAACTTGAAGCCAATTCATTTTCCGAAAGCAAAAGAATGCTGCTTGTGAAGTAATTTCAAATTGCAAATGTCAAATGACAAATAAAGAGCAGTTATGAATTTCAAGTTACGGGTTTCAAATTACGGGTTTAAGGTTACGGAAAAATAAGGATTTATATTTTTAAAATAAACCCGTGCGCAAATTTTACAGGCACTGAATCTTAATTCCCCTTCTTTTTAAAGAAGGGGAATTTGTCATTTTACCCCGCTTTCAAAATTTAAAAACTATGACACTCATCAGGTGTAAATTAAAAAAAATTATATAAATTAAAATTAATTATTTTTATGAAAATTCAGGATTTTGATATTCAACTATATTAATCAATTTTAAATCACGCTAAAATGAAAAGAAGAGAAATGATCTTCAGGGCTCTGCAGACAGGCGCTTTGCTGACACTGGCAAATCCTGTTCAGTTATTTGCAGATAAAAATTCGAAAGGTATATTTCCGAAAGGAACAGGTAATCTGCTGGAGATTCCTCCGGTATTTTAATAACGGAGGAACCATGGCTCGGGACGGCTAATGTGAATGTATGGCCCGGCCCGAATACCGAAACGCTTTCAATAAACGGTTCATATCCCGGACCTTCTGTCGTTATTGCAAAAGGTTCAACCTTCACGGCAAATTTTGTAAACAATTATACTGAACCCGCTACGATACACTGGCATGGATTAAATGTACCTGAATTAATGGACGGACATCCGAAAGATTCAATCCCTCCGGGTGGAAATTATACTTATACTTTTCCTGTACTTAACAGAGGGGGAACTTACTTTTATCATTCACATGCAGATATGCTGACAGCGGAACATGTTTATAAAGGATTTGCCGGATTTTTTATAGTCGATGATCCGGCTGAGATCGGACTTGGATTGCCAAGAGGTAATTTTGATATTCCGCTTTGTATTCAGGACAGAAGATCCGTGAATATTCCACAGTTTACTTATAATCCTCTGATGAATGATATTATGAACGGCTTTCTCGGAGATGCTCCGCTGATAAACGGAACTCCGGATGCATACTTCGATGTATCGCGGACATTATACAGATTCAGACTTTTAAACGGATCCAATGCAAGAATTTATAAAATAGCATTCTCCGATAACAGAGCTTTTCATATAATAGCAACTGACGGAGGTTTAAAAGATGAAGCTGTTCAGGTTACATCATTCTTTTTATCACCGGGAGAGAGGACTGATATACTTGTGGATTTTTCTCCTTACACGATCGGTAATAGTGTAATTTTAAAATCTCTTCCGTTTACGGCGCCGGGAGCAGGGACTTATGTGCAGGGCACAGAAATGAATCTGCTTAGGTTTGACATAACAGATAATACCGGATCCGGCGGACTAATTCCGGCCGCGCTTCCGCCAATAAATTATTACAGCATTTCAGACGTGAAGACTACCAGAACTTTTACTCTGACTATGATCATGGGCGGAATGAATATGCACAGAATAAACGGACTGACTTTTGAGATGAACAGAATTGACTGGGAGACACCGCAAAATTCTCTTGAGGAATGGCGGATCATTAATGCTTCAAATATGCTTCATCCGATGCACAGTCACTCCGAACAGTTTCAGGTTTATTCGAGAAACGGCAGTACGATCCTTCCTCCTGAAGATAAAGGCTGGAAAGATACAGTACTGATCAATCCGTTTGAGACAGTCAGACTTCTTGTAAAATTCAATAACTATAAAGGAATATTTCTTTTTCATTGCCATAATCTCGAACATGAAGATGACGGCATGATGCTGAATTTTAAAATTGTAGATCCGGTCGGAGTAAACAGCCAAAGCGAAAATGCGCCTGAAGAATTCAGACTGCATCAGAATTATCCGAATCCATTTAATCCTTCGACGAAAATTACATTTGATATTCCGAAATCCGGAAATGTAACTCTAAAAATTTACAACGCTTCGGGTAATGAAATATCAACACTGGTAAACGAGTATAAGCCGGCCGGATATTATGTGTTGGAATTTAACGGAAGAGATCTGCCGAGCGGTGTATATTACGCTAAGCTGAAGGCGGAAACATTCTCGGAAAGTATAAAAATGCTAATGATAAAATAAATTTCTGTTAATTACAGGTAATAAAATTTAAGCAGAGATAATATATAAAATTACTTTTTGAAAATTTAACCGGTGAAAATTAAACAGAAACTTCATTTTTTAAGGGGTTAAAAATATCTATATTTGAAAAATTTTTAATTTCTTAAACCGATATATAAATGAAAACAAAAAAAGATTACCTTAAAGAAACAATAAAACATATCGATATAAAAAAACATAATGTCATTCCGCTGGTGGAAGATATGCAAAACATGGCTTTCTCTTCACGCGAACTGGCTACTGCAGCAAAATATTATGACATGATGCTTGCTGATAAAAACTGTTCCGTCATGCTTTGTCTGGCCGGCTCCCTGTTTTCCGCAGGATTGAAAAATGTCGTTGTTGATATGGTCAGAAATAATATGGTGGACGCAATTGTCTCCACCGGCGCTATCATTACAGATCAGGATTTTTTCGAAGGACTGGGATTTAAACATTACAAGGGTTCGCAGTTCGTAGATGACAATGAAATGCGTGATCTGATGATAGACAGGATCTATGATACTTATATCGATGAGGAAGATCTCAGAGTCTGTGATTATACAATTTCAAAGATCTTGGATTCGCTTGAAAGAAGACCTTACTCTTCAAGGGAATTTATCTGGCACATGGGAAAGTATCTTTCGGAGCATGGTAAGAATGATGAATCAGTAGTGCTTGCATGCTATGAAAATAATGTGCCAATCTTCGTACCTGCGTTTTCAGACTGCTCGGCTGGTTTTGGATTCGTTCATCATCAGCACAGATTTCCTGATTCACATGTATCGCTGGATTCTGCTAAAGATTTTCTCGAACTGACTAAGATAAAGCTAGAAGCTTTTGAATCCGGACTCTTTATGGTCGGCGGCGGAGTGCCGAAAAATTTTGCTCAGGATACTGTAGTGGCGGCGGAGATACTGGATAAAGAAGTGCCGATGCACAAGTATGCAATTCAAATCACGGTTGCGGATGACAGGGACGGAGCTTTGTCCGGATCGACTTTAAAAGAAGCAAGCTCATGGGGTAAAGTAGATATGACATATGAACAGATGGTTTACTGTGAAGCAACGATCGCAATGCCTCTTATTGCCGGATACGCTTATCATAAAGGCAACTGGAAGAATCGTGAAAAGAGAGAGTTTCAGAAAATGTTTATGAAGGAAAATGTAGAAGCTTAAAAAGTTTTATAATATTATTGAAAAGCGGTTTATACAGCCGCTTTTTTTGTGAAAATATTATATTTATTGTTTGATAAACTCACCGAATTCATCATATATAAGTTTAATTTTATTACTGTCTTTCGTGATAGAGAAATGCTCTTCTATTCCCGGTGTCCATTCAAGAATAAATTCATCTTTTTTATCAGCAGAAAATGCCGGACTGGATAATCTGCCCAAAGTAAAAATAAATCCTTCAGACTGTTTTTCTATCTTTAATAACCCGTATTTAATGCTAAGGTAGTTTCCTGTAAGTTCTTCAGGTTTATGATACTCAAACAACGTCCTATCCTTTTTTACTTTTGCATACAGTGGATCTATGAATTCATTAAACATCCCGATTTTTATATCTGCTTCAGGATCATTCTCTTCAATCAAATAAAAATAAGCGCTCAGCATAGAAACAATTCTCTGCCCGCCTACTCTTTCATTTACAAAAACAAACACTCCTGTTTTATTATCAGGCTGAAAAGACATTATCGATTCATAACCCGGAAAACTTCCAAAGTGATAATATAATTTTTTACCGATCAAGCTTCCGTAAATCCAGCCGTTGCCGTAATGGTCCATTGAAAAAGGACCCATCTGTTTTCCAACTGAAGTTTTTTCATTAAAATAAAGATCTGTCAGAACATTATTAAATGCCGGCTGATCATGACCTGTGAATAAAGTCAGCCATTTACCTATATCGCCTAAAGTAGAATAAATACCGCCCGCAGAATGCAGAGTACTTTCGTCTTTTCTGGAACTGAGTGGTTCATCTGAATAAAATTCATAGGGAAGAGCTTCAAGTTCAGGAGAAAAATTCATTTCACATGAAGTGTGAAACATTCCGACAGGTTCAAAAATTTTTTTTTTCAAATATTCTTTCCAGTTCAGGCCAGAGACTTTTTCAATAATAATTCCAGCCAGGAGATATCCCAGGTTACTGTATTTAAATTCTTTTGAAACAGTATCATTTCGGTATGATGTGAATTGAAGAAGTTCCTCGAGATCATCCGGAATTTCTCCGGAATAAGCGGTCCTGAAAACCAAAGGGTCATTTGAAAGACCATGAGTATGCTGAAGAAGATCTATTATGCTTAAATTATCTGCGTCTATATTTTCAGGGAAAAAGGAAACAGGAATATAATTAGTGATCGGATCTGTATAAGAAATTCTATTCTCAAAGACCAGTTTTGCTATTGCAAGTGCCGTGAAAGCTTTTGTATTGGATGCAATATATATCCGGGTCGAATCGGAAAATTCAGAGATCCCGTTAGCTTTACCGAATGTTCCGGTATAAATTATATTGTTTTCTTTAACACCTGTAATTCCGATTCCTTTCAGATCATATTTTGCTATTAGCTTTTTACAAAGGTCTTCAATCTTATCAAAATCCTGAGAATAGGTTTTAGCATAAGTAAACAAAAGTAACAGAACTGTGAATAGTTTTAATTTCATATAATTATAAATATAATTATTATGACTTTAAAACTATCCTAAGGTTTCATTTTAAATTATTTAGAAAAGTAAGGTTTGAATTAATTGCTTTTAAGTTCATCCAAAAGATCTTCAAGATCCAAAGCTTTTATGTACATTTTATAGAATCATCTTTTTTCTGCGACCATTCTTAAATATTCGTATATCAAAAAAGGACTTTGAGTCTTTGAATTAAAATCTAATCTAAAAACTTCACAACGCCGGTTTCGACATCGTAAATACCTCCTACAATTTTTATCTTATTTTCACTCTCGAGCTCTGTCAGTATTGGACTTCTTTTTCTGATACCGTCCACGGAAAGTCTCACATTATTTATGGTCACATTCTCTGTGAATTTTATGTTGCTCCCGTTTCGGTCTGATGTGGTTTCAGTTTCTATTTCAATCGCAGGTTTGATTTTTTCTATAAGGGAAGTAAGGTGTCCGAGTTTTACATCATCACATGCGCCGATTATCGCACCGCAGTTTGTATGACCTAACACTACAATTAATTTTGAGCCGACTTTCTTGCAGGCAAACTCCATGCTTCCTAATATATCATTATTAAGAATATTGCCGGCTATCCTAATGCTGAAAATGTCCCCGAGACCCTGATCGAATATTAGTTCGGCAGAAGTCCGTGAATCAATGCAGCTTAATACCGCAGCAAAAGGAAACTGATTTGATGAAGTTTCATTTACCTGTTTGAGAAGATTCCGGTTAACATTAATATTATTTATAAATCTCTTATTTCCTTCTTTAAGAAATTCAAGCGCGAGATCAGGTGTAAGACTTTCCTGCGTTTCTTTAGTATGTGCCTTCATTCAGCTGTTAAATCAGTTTAATTTATTTCCGGTACTGAAGTATTCATTCATAACATCATCGATTGACTTTGCATCTTCAAAGTAAGAAAGTATTTTCTGAAGCACTTCATCTACTATTGAATCCGGGCATGATGCGCCGCTGGTTAGAATTATTTTAACCGGATTTTTTTGAGGAATAAAATTGGAAGTTGTTAATTCTTTCTGATTATAAAAATCAAAATGAGATATCGCAATCTTAGATAATATCTTATCGGCAGTTGAAATAAAATATGTCGGCAGTTTCTCTTCGCACAGTTCATATATATGTGAAGTATTGGAACTGTTATATCCGCCTACGACTAAAGCCATATCAGCTTTTTTTTCCAGCAAACCGTAAGTAGCTTTTTGATTATCATGAGTAGCGTAACAAAGCGTATCTCTTGTGTCGGAAAAGTGTTCGCGGATATTTTCAAGGCTGAATTTCTCCGTCATGACATCGTAAAGGTAATCAGCAATTGACTGCGTCTCTGTTGCAAGCATTGTAGTCTGATTTACAACTCCGATGGAATTAAGATCGCGTGAAGGATCAAATCCGGCGGAATATCTGTCTGAAAAAATTTTATAAAACTCTGAAGAGTTTTTTTTACCGAGTATGATATCTCCCAATGTAACAGCTTCCGAAATATCCCTTATGATAAGCGTAGGTGAGGATTCTTTACTGTGTGAAAATGTAGCCCGTGTCTCTTCGTGTTTGTATTTTCCGTGAACGATAACAGTAAATCCGTTCTTTCCGAGTGAATCCGCCCTGTTCCATACTTTCTCAACAAATGGACATGTCGTATTATATTTTAAAGGATCGATACTTTTTTGATTAATTTGTTTTTCTATTTCCAGCGTTGTTCCGAATGCCGGAACTATGACAATGTCATCTGAAGTAAGAATATTCCAGTCGATCAGCTGCTTTCCGGAAGTATCCATTAAAAATTTTACGCCTCGTTCCACCAGATCATTATTCACATCCGGATTATGGATCATTTCGCTTAGCAGGAAAATTCTTTTGCCCGGATTCTCTTCAAGCGCTTTGTAAGAAATTTCTATTGCATTTTCCACACCGTAGCAAAAACCGAAATGTCTGGCTATATAAAAGATCACGGAACCGAAATCCAGTTCGGTAGGGGAGTAATCCGTTTTTCTCGGATCGTTTAGTTTCCTGGAATTTTTTATGCGTGAAATAACCGGACTTTTATAAAATAACGGAATGTCGAATGTTTTCATTTTTACTGTGTCTTTTAAGTGAGATTGCTTACATCATCCAGATCCTTATTCCTGCCAATGCTTTTTTTATTTTCAATTAAATCTTCTTTGGAAATAAAATTTAATATCAGATCATCTTTTTTGTAAATATACTTTCTTTTATAGCATTTATTAAAATCCATACCTTCGATAGAAGTTAAGAAATCCACTCTGTAAGGCGGTCTTCCAAGCTGTATTACATTATCAGACTTTTCAAAATCTTTTTCAGTCAGATTTTCAAAGCTGAATCCAAAATCCTTAATAGTCTTAATTACTTTCTCAGAGTTATCTTTCACCGGGTTTACCCAGATATCAATATCAATTGTTAATCTCGGATAGCCGTAAATAATAACTGCATATCCGCCAACAATTAAATATTCAACTTTGTTCTCGTTTAACAATATTAATAACTCTTTGAAATCCCGGGTCAGTTCCATATGTCAGCGCAATGTAATTTTGCAAAATGATATTAAAAGCTTCAAATCTTTCTTCAACGGAAGCATTCTGCCAGTATTCCTTATCTGCTTTTGCCTGTTCACTTTTTTTAATTATCGTGATTACCTTTTCCATTTTTTTAAATTTTTCTCAATCAGAAATAAAACCTTTTATTTATATGCAGCGATTCCAGTTACATCTTCACCGAGAATAAGCGTATGCATTTCATGCGTACCTTCATAAGTCTTCACGGATTCAATGTTATTCTGATGACGCATAACAGGATACTCATCAAGAATTCCGTTTGCGCCGAGCATTTCTCTTGCAATCGAAGCAATGGTCTTTGCAATTTCGCAGTTGTTTCTTTTAGCAAGTGAAACCTGCTGCGGTCTCATCTTTCCCGAGTCCTTAAGTTTCGCAAGCTGATAACAAAGAAGCTGCGCTTTGGTGATCTCTGTCAGCATATAAGCAAGTTTTTCCTGAGTGATCTGAAATGATGCAATTGGTTTTCCGAACTGGATTCTGGAAAGAGAATAGTTGAGCGCCGTACTGTAACACTCATTTGCAAGTCCTATCACGCCCCATGCAATTCCGTATCTTGCCTGTGTCAGACACATCAAAGGAGATTTAAGTCCGTCGCTTCCGGGCAGAAGATTTTCATCCGGAATAAAACAGTCTTCAAATACAAGTTCAGAAGTAATAGAAGCTCTCAAAGAGAGTTTGCCCTTTGTCTCGGGAGCGCTATATCCTTTAGTTCCTTTTTCTACAAGAAATCCCCTGACTCTTCCGTCAAGCTTTGCCCAAACAACAGCGATGTCTGCAACTGTTCCGTTAGTGATCCACATCTTTGCTCCGTTGAGAATATATCCACCATCAGTCTTTTCTGCTTTAGTTATCATACCGCCGGGATTGCTTCCAAAATCAGGTTCTGTCAGACCGAAACATCCGATCATTTCCGCCTTAGCAAGTTTCGGCAGATATTTCTTCTTCTGTTCTTCGCTGCCGAATTCAAATATCGGGTACATTACAAGACCGGACTGAACAGATGCAAAACTTCTTATGCCGCTGTCGCCTCTTTCAAGCTCCTGCATTATCAGACCGTATGCAACATTGTTAATTCCCATGCCTCCGTATTCCGGAGGGAGCGTCGGTCCGAAAATCCCAAGTTCAGCCATTTTAGGAATAAGCTGCTTTGGAAATTCCATTCTTTGATTGTACTCTTCTATAATAGGTAATACTTCGGCGTTTACAAAATCTCTTACTGTATCTCTTATAGATCTCTCTTCATCCGTCAGCATTTCATCAATGCCGTAATAGTCGAGACTTTTATATGTATCTGATGAGTGCATTTTATTATCCTTCTATTTATAGTTTAATTGAAATTGATAAAAAATTTATTGGATTAATTTTTCAAGATAAGTGTAATTTTTATCATTAGTAGTAAATGTAACTTTGATCCCGCTTTTTAAATATTTGATCTTGCTGACTTCCGCCATCTGATATATCATGCTGACTTTTTTATGATCGTCCGCTTTCAGTTTCAATGTTCTTTCCGAATTTTCTTTGTTAAGCTCCGCCTTTATTGCGGTAATAAGTTTGATAAGGTTCAGGCCTTTTTCTGCAGAAATAAAAACGGAATCCTTGTAAAGCTTTTTCATGGATTTTATTACATCAGTATCGGTAAGGGCGTCTGTTTTATTGAAAACATGAATTACCTGTTTACCGCCGGCGCCGATTTCAATCAGAGTATCGTTGACAACTTCCATTTGTTCGGGAAAATTTTCACCGGAAATATCAACAACGTGAAGCAGCAGATCAGATTCGATGACTTCCGATAATGTGGACTTAAAAGATTCTATTAAATTATGCGGAAGATTTTTAATGAATCCGACAGTGTCAGAGATCAATACTTTTTTGGGGAATTTTGTTTTCCCTTTTTCCTCTTCTGAAATTACAAGCTCAAGTATTTTTGTGGAGGTATCCAGAGTTGCGAATAATTTATTCTCAACATAAACGTCAGAATCCGTGAGGGCATTGAGTAAAGTGGATTTACCGACATTAGTATAACCTACAAGTGATATTCTGAAAAAATTTTTCCTTGAATACGACTGCGTCTTTCTTTGCTCCGTGACTTTTTCAAGTCTCTCTTTTAAAACTTTGATCCTTGTCTTAATAAGTCTTCTGTCCGTTTCTATCTGAGTTTCACCCGGACCCTTTGTACCTATTCCTCCAAATTGTTTTGAAAGGTGCGTCCATTGTCTGGTTAATCTCGGCAGTGAATACTCAAGCTGCGCAAGCTCTACCTGAAGTTTTGCCTGAGCGGATCTTGCATTCGATGCGAATATGTCAAGTATAAGATTGGATTTGTCAATAATCTTACATTTGATCTTCTGTTCTAAATTTCTGAGCTGAGTATATGCGAGCTCATTTTCAAATATCACAAGTGAAATATTGTTTTCAGCTACAAAATCCGCGATCTCCTGAACTTTTCCCTTTTCCTATCATAAATCTCGGATCGAAATTTTCATTCTCCTGGAAAAAAGTCCCGACGACGTCTGCGCCGGCGGTTTCTGCAAGGAACTTTAGCTCGGTAAGCGATTCTTCGGTGTGTAAAGTGTTTTTTGCGCTTTTATTAGAATAACAGACTAAAACTGTTTTCTCTGACTCTTTTTTTGTGTTATGCAAATAGTTTAAAAAATTTAGTCAAAATTACTCATTTAGATTTCATTTTAAAAGTCAAAGAGATGTGTTACTGTCTTATACAGAGTAAATAATTTTTATCATTAATAAGATTTAATTCATTTTTTATTGAACTTAAAAATATTAGTTTCAATTAAACCCGACCCTCTTTAATCCAGTGCAACGATATGATGGATTGGAGGGTTCAATTATTTAAAGACTATGTTAAAATTAAATAAAAAAATAATATCAGCAAGAATATTAAAAAAAGCTTGATAAGTTTTAATGAAAGTTAAAAAAGACAAAGTTAAGCTGATCACGCTGGGATGTTCAAAGAATCTAGTTGATTCCGAGTTTATATTGTCGCAGTTAAAATCCAATGATATTGAAATAGTGGAAGATGAAAATGATGCGGAAAATGTTATCATTAATACCTGCGGATTTATTGAAAGCGCTAAGAAAGAATCTATCGATACAATTATCAGAGCGGTTGACAGAAAATTAAAGGGAAAGCTGAAAAATGTTTATGTAGCCGGATGTTTGTCGGACAGATATAAAACAGAACTTGAAAAGGAAATTCCTGAAGTGGATATGTATTTCGGCGCGACTGACAAGCCGAATACTATTATAGGTATTCTGAAAGAGCTCGGCGGAAATTATAAAAATGATCTGATCGGTGAAAGAAGCTTAACAACTCCGGCTCACTTTGCGTACCTGAAGATCAGCGAAGGCTGTGATAATCCGTGTTCATTTTGCGCAATACCGATTATGCGCGGGATACACAGATCAAAACCTGCTGAGCAGATATTAATGGAAGCTCAGATCCTTGCTTCAAAAGGTGTTAAAGAATTAATTGTAATAGGACAGGATACTACTTACTGGGGTTTTGACATAAACAGGAAAAGAGAGTTATCAAAATTATTAAAGGAATTATCTCTCGTAAAAGGAATTGAATGGATAAGACTAATGTATGCATATCCTTCAAGATTTCCTGAAGATTTGATCAGTGTTATAAATGATACTGAAAATATTTGTAAGTATATTGATATGCCGGTTCAGCATGTTACTGATAATGTCCTTAAATCAATGAGAAGAGGAATTACTAAGAAAAGTCTTACCGGACTTCTTGAAAAGATGAGAAATGAAATTCCGGGAATCGCGCTCAGAACGACTTTTATTGTAGGTTATCCGGACGAAACCGAAAAAGATTTTTTGGAATTGTCTGACTTCGTAAATGAATTTGAATTTGACAGACTCGGAGTGTTTACTTATTCAAACGAAGACGGAACTGCAGCCGCTGAAATACCGGACAGAATTTCCATAAAGGAAAAGCTCTCAAGACAGAAACATCTATTAGATATACAAAAAGAGATTTCCCTGAAAAAGAACCGGGAGACAAAGGGAGCGGAGTTAAAAGTATTGGTAGACAGAAAAGAGAACGGATATTTTATCGGGAGAAGTTACAGGGATGCTCCTGAGATCGATCAGGAAATTTATATAAGTGACAATGATTTGTCCGCAGGAAATTTTTACAATGTGAGAATATTCGATTGTGAGGAGTTTGATCTTTTTGGAGAAAAAATTTAAGAGAATAAAATTAATTTAATTTATTATAATACAGGAGGTTTGACATGAGTAAATCCAAACAATACATAGTAGATTTAAACAGCAAATTTAAAAAAGGTTTTTTACACTTTTGACATTAAGCATGGTAATGTTTTCATTTGCTGATTCATATTCACAGCTTGAGAACAAGAATATTGAAATTGATACAAGGGACTTTTTTTATTTTGATCCGCTGGTATTTTACAGTAAGGACGAAGGAAAAGCCAGACTTGATATCTATCTTGAAATCCCGCTTGAGAATCTGCAGTTCAAAAAAAATTATTCCTCTAAAAATTACGACGCAAGCATTTCATACAATATAAAAATTACAAATTCCTTTAACGAGATTGTAAGTAATGAAACCATATCAGACTATGTAACCACTACAAAAGCCGAGCAGAAAAATCTTGAATCATCTTCAAAATATATTGTGAAAGAATTTTATCTGAATCCCGGTAATTACAATGTGGATATTTCAATTTCAGATATAAATACCAAGAAGGAAAAGGTAAAAAAGAGTTCTGTGGAAATTACTGATTTTGTAAAGAAAGATATTTCCGCAAGTAACATTATGCTTGTAAGTAATATCAAGGAGGAAAACGGAAAGAAAGTCATTACTCCGCTGATAGAAGGAAATATCGGAAATCTTAAAAATATTTATTTATTTTTTGAAGTATATAATTCCGGAGAAAGCGAAGTCGTAAATGATTTTACTTATACAATCACTGACAGCAAAAATCAGGTAATGGAAAAAGACAATCTTGTCTATACTCTTAATCCGGGAATAAATAAATATTTTGAAAAAATATCCACCAGTAATCTGATCTTCGGTGATTATAAAGTCGAAATTAAAAATAACAACAGCGGAGAGATACTTTCTATTAAAGAATTTGAAAATAAACTAAGCGGTATACCTTCAAATGCAAAAGATCTGAACATTCTTATTGATCAGATGATCTATATAGCAAGCAGTGATGAGATTGATAAAATCAAGAAAGCATCTTCCACAGAGCTTAAGGAAAAATATTTTGTAGAATTCTGGAGAAGTAAAGATCCTTCTCCTTACACTTCAAAAAACGAACTGATGACTGAATATTATAAAAGGATTAACACAGCTAACGAAAGATATTCACATTATATAGACGGATGGAAAACTGATATGGGTATGGTCTTTATTATTTACGGCGAGCCGAATAATATCGAAAGACATCCATTTAATGAAGGCGTAAAGCCGTATGAGATCTGGGAGTTTTATAATGAAAACAAGCAGTTTATTTTTGTTGATGAAACAGGATTCGGCGATTATAAACTGACAACTCCAATATGGGATACTGATAATAACAGGATCAGGTATTAATTTCAGATCAGCTTTTTTCTTTTGTTCAAATATCCTAAAAGGGCTGTATCAAATGAAGTGTTTGTAGAAAGTGTTATAAATTCAATGTTGTTTTTTATGCATTCCGTCCTGTAATTCTGAATAAACTCCTGAATGGATTCTCTGTAAATCTTCTGCATAGCGGCAGGCTGAGAATACATTTCTTCATTTGTTTCCATATCCTTTAATGTTACAGGACTTCCTTCAAGAAAATTAATTTCCATCGGGTCCAGTATCTGAAAAATTATAACTTCATTTTTATTATACCTGAAATGTTTCAATGCATTAATAACTTCTTTTTGCTCATCAAACAAATCACTGAATAAAATTACCAGTCCTCTTTTCCTGACTTTATCCGCAATTTCATTCAGACATCCCGCCATTCCTGTTTTATTGACAGGTTCTATTATAGACAATTCCTTTAATATCAGCCGCAGATTTGCTTTGGTGGAATGCGGAGGAATATATGATCTGATTTGAGTGTCGTAAGTGGTAAGTGATATCGCGTCTCTCTGTAACAGCATAAGATAAGCTAATGATGCAGCCAGATAAGACGAATATTCAAGCTTGGTCAGATCCGAACTTTTAGATGCGGTTTCTTTATTTTCCCCTGAAAAATATTTCCTGAAAAAACCTTTCCTCATATTATTTAAAGAATCATTACCGCCGGATTTAAAATCCATTGATCTGCTGATATCCAGAAGCAGATAAGTCTTCAGATTGGTTTCTTCCTCAAATCTTTTTACATAATACCTCTCCGTCTTTCCGAGAATTTTCCAGTCAATGAATTTAAGATCGTCTCCAGGCATGTATTGCCTGTGTTCGGCAAATTCTACGCTGAATCCGTGATAAGGCGACTTGTGGAGACCAGCAATAAACCCTTCCACTACCATCCTGGCTTTCAGTTCCATATTAGAAAGCCGGGCAATAACGGAAGGGTCTAAATATTTTTTATAATCTGATGTTTCAGTCAATAATTTTCTTACCTTCTGATTAATTAATTACTAATTCTGAGCAGGGTCAATTTTATTATCGGATTCCTTTTTCATATCTTTCTCTTTGCTCTCATTTTCAAGCCTCTTAATTTTATTATCGGCATCCTCAGTTCCTTTTGTCTCTGTGGTTCCTGTAGTATCAACATCACCGCCGGATTTTCTGATATTTTCTTCAATAATTTCTTCAATGGATTTTCCGGATTTTAATACTTCAAGCATAGTTCTTGCAGACTCACTCATTTTATCATTCTCATCATTATCCTTTGGATATTTATCGAGAAATTTCTGATATGAAGCCATTGCATTTTCTTTATCTTTAAGAGTTTCGTCATAAATAAATGCAACCATAAACAATGACTGTTTTGCTTCTTTTGTATCAGGATGTTTTTCAGCAAGTTCGATATAGGTCTTTATTCCTTCCTGAGGATTATTTAAATTGCTGATCTGAATCCCGGCGATTTCGTTATATGCGAAAATCGCTTTATCGGATTTTGGATAGTTTTTCAGAAATTCCCTGTAATCGGCAATTGCTTCATCATATTTTTTTTCTTCCAGCTTTAGTTTGGCATCCGCAAGATACTGTTCCTCGCTCTTTTTATTTTCAGTACATCCGCTGATAATAATAGCAGTCAATATTAAAAATATTATTTTAAAATTTAAATTTCGCATGTTTGTTATTTAGTAATAATTAATTTTTTAAAAATTTTTTATTAATGTAGTTAAAACCAATTTAAAAATTAATGAAAAAACTAAACCTAAATGAAAATTTCATTTGCAGAATCTGGGAAGAGGAAAATAATTACTCGGATCTTAAGACAAATGACGGAAGGAATGTAGAAATACTGAATTACGGAAAAAGAAATGATGATGCCGGACCGGATTATTCAGATGCAAGAATAAGACTGGACGGTAATGTGCTAAGCGGTTCAATTGAAATTCACAGATCCTCAGGTGACTGGAATCTCCACCGTCATAATTCAGACGGGAAGTATAATGATGTTATACTTAATGTTGTTTTGTATGATGACCTTTTTTCGGAAAAGAAATCACCTGTATCCGGTAGCGCGCGGGAAATTCCTACCGTTGTGCTGTCAGATTTTTTAAACAGATCCATTCACTGTATCTGGAAAGATATAATTAATAAACCTTCAGACTCATTTAAGCTTCCGTGTTTTCCGAAAAACAGCGAGATCCATTTTGAAGAAAAGACCGGTTTTTTAAAAGAGCTCGGTCATCTCAGGCTGAAACTCAAATCCGAAAAATTCAAGGAAAGAATGAAAGAGCTAAGTCAGTATATGGATACGGAAACTGCTGCAAGCGGGCAGGTATTGTTTGAATATTTTTGCGAAGCGCTCGGGTATTCTAAGAATAAAGCGCAGTTCATTTCTCTTTCAAGAAAAATCGATACTGAGAAATTAAGTTCTCTGAAATTAAACAGAATGCAGACTGATTCTCTTGTATTCGGAATGTCAGGATTTCTTACGGATCTTAATATTGAAGATGAATATTCGGAAGAGCTTTTCAGCAACTGGATCGAGCTCAGATCAAAGATTGGAAAAGAGGAAATGATCAGGTCGGAATGGAATTTTTTCAGACTGAGACCTCCGAATTTCCCGACACTTCGTTTAGCATATGCGTCGGGACTGCTGTTTGAAATTTTAAATAATAAATTTCTGAAAAGATTATGTCTTGAATTTACCGAAAGTACAGACATTTTAAAAAGCATGCAAGACCTGCTCACGTCTGTAAAAATTTCTCCATACTGGAAAGAGCATTACAATTTCGGAAAAAAATCCAAAGCTGAAAATAATGGTATCGGAGCCGACAGAATTAAGGATATAATTTCAAATGTAATATTTCCGTTTATGTATAACAAAGCTTTGCAAAGTGAAAACAGTAATCTGAAAAATAAGGTGGAATATTTTTACGGTAACAATAAACAGAAAGCTCCGGTAAATGAAATTTCAAAAGTGATGCAGGAGCAGATCGGCGTAAAGGCAGTAAATCCGGCAACCGAGCAGGGACTTATTCATCTGCATAAATTTTACTGCATTAAAGGAAAGTGCGCTGACTGCAGGATAGGAAGGTCAGTATTTGAGGAAAGCGGAGTTCATGAGCCGCTGAAAATTATTATTTACTGAACTGATATTATTAAGCTAAATTAAAAATCATTGATAAGTCCGAAATTTATTAAACCGTCCAGAAAGCCGCTATCTTTGTTAAGTGCATAGCTGACGCCGATCAAGCCGAGTCCGGTTTCAAGACGTATTCCGACTCCATAACCGTACAAAAAGCCGCTTTGCTCAGGATAATTATTTATCTGATCAGAAGGTCTGAAATAATATCCCGCGTCAAAAAAACCAAAGAGAAAACCTTTCCGGGAAACGGCATAACGAAGTTCGAAATTTTGTGAGGCGATTCTGGATGCGAGAAACTGTTCATTCCTGTAACCGCGGATAAACCTGGTTCCGCCGATCCTGAAGTAATCGGAATCTTCAAGTTTATCAGATCTTACTTCTCCGCCGAATAATTTGAGCAGTGTGGTCTGTCTCTGAAAAAAAGTATAATAAAATTCCAGGTCGACAAAGTATCTTTGTATGGAATAATTTTCATTGAATCCGAGATTCTGAAGTTCGGCTGCGTTAAAAATTCTTTTATTACCGAAAGAATAAAATGATTTGTAAAGAAAACCTTTTGAAGGAATAAATATATTGTCGCGGTTATCATATACTAATTCGACTCCGGATGAAAGTATCCTTGAGTCAGCAACTATAATATTGTTGGTCTCAATGTCAGAAGGTATAACCCTTTCATAACCTCCGACCAGTGACACTATAAATTTTCTTGAGAAAAGTAAATCGCCTTTAAGGTCTAAATTTCTTTTTGTATAAGTACTGTCCTGAAGTCTCTGAAGAAATCCGAAATTTAAATTCAAAGGCAGTTCAAAAAAATACGGTTCGAAATATCTAAAAGCAAGCTCCTGTGTTTCCCGGACTTCCTGAAGATACTTCGCTTCGACTTTTCTTGCAGTGCCGAAAAGATTTCTGAAAGAAACATTAACCAGTCCTGTCAGATAACCGTCCGATACGCCTTCTACAGGCGGCACATATCCCAGTATACCGTCAAAAGTATTTGTATTGCCTTCACGCACTTCGATCAGTAATCCGGATTCATCTTTCCCTTTAATGGAATAAACTTTAGGATCCGCGACATATTCAAAAATATTCAGCCGGTCGAGTTTTCTTTTATTTCAAGAAGTGATTCAGTATCGACAATCTTATTTTTCTCATCCAGATCCAATTCCCGCGCAATTACATAATCCTTTGTAGTTTCATTTCCTTTTATCCTGATCTGATCAATTGTGATCCTTGTATTTTCATCGATTAAAATGTCAATGTTCAGATTGTCAGTTTCTCCGGATTTATTTACGGAAATATCCTTTACAATAATTTTTGCGAATGGAAGACCGGCTTTTTCATAGGATTTCAGAAGCGAAACAATATCGCGGTTAAGCTCTGCATCATTTAAAACATCACCTGCTTTAGTTTCAAATCCCGATAGAATTTTTTCACGGCTGAAGGATTTATTTCCTGTAATATTTATTTCTCCGACTTTAATACGTTTACCTTCGGAAATAATAAGTTCTATTTCCGCCGAAGACGAATCCTCTGAAATTTTCAAAGGATCATTTTCAAATTTCATGAATAAAAAACCGAGAGATTTATATCTGTCTCTGATGGTTTTCAGGTCGAGAAGGTACTGATCCATGCTGAGCGGGGAATTCCGTGCGGTGATCATCATATTGAAGATCTCTGTCCGCGTGAGATAATCATTTCCGGTAACGGTTACACTCTCCACATTTATCTGAGAAAACAATTTTCCCGAATAAAGTAAGAGGAATATAATTATAATTAAATGTCTGGTCATTGAAATAAAACTAAGTCAACTGATTTTAAGATAAAATGTATTTTAACTTATAAAAATTACAATACGTTATAAAACTTTTCTATCCCGGGTACGCATAAACAGTTTTCTTTGGTGCTTTCGTGCCTGACCTCAGTGCTTTTGCAGGGGATATCTCTGAAGAAAGTAAACTTTAAATTTCTTTCCAAACGTTCTTAACGGATGTGTTCGATTAACATCAATGGTTTTGAAATTTACATTGAAAATTTGTTAATAATTAGCGAATTTGTCGGTCTGTCAGTTTGATGTATACTGATAAATGAAATAACTGAATACAAATTCCGAACAAACCCCGGCTTCAGCCCTCAAAGTTTATTCGTGATTTTTCAAAATTAATCCATATTTCATTTATAAATAAGAAAGTTTAATAAACTGTTCAGCTGACTTTTTAAAAAATTAATTAACAATAACTAAAACAGGTAACGAATATTGATGTTAAATGGATAAAGTTGTAGTGGCAATAGACGGACCGTCAGGTACCGGAAAGAGCACGACGGCAAGAATACTCGCGGAGAAGCTAAATTTTATATACATAGACAGCGGCGCAATGTACAGGGCAATAACTTTTGAATTACTGAAAAATAATATTAAGCCGAATGATATAAAAAAAATTGTTGATATTACTACCAAAGCCGATATTAAATTTGACGGAGAGGAAGTTTTTTTAAACGGTAAGAATATTACAAAAGAAATCAGATCACTTGATGTGACAAGTAAAGTAAGCAGCGTAAGCGCAATTAAAGATGTAAGGAAGATCCTGGTTAACAAGCAAAGGGAATATGCCAAAACAAATGATGTTGTTATGGACGGAAGAGATATTGGTACTGTTGTATTCCCCAATGCGAAGTTCAAGTTTTTTCTTGTATGTGATCTGAAAACAAGAGCTGCAAGAAGGAGACAGGACTTTATTGAACACGGAATGAAGCTGCCGATAGAAAAGATAATGGCAGAGCTTAAAAAAAGAGATACTATAGACAGCACAAGAAAGGAAAGTCCTTTGAAGAAGGCAAAGGATGCTGTGGAAGTTAATACGACAAACATGATCATAGAAGAGCAGGTGAATTATTTATTAAGAATTGTAAACGGTCTGGATTAATTTCAGATCATATTAAAAAATATTTTAAACAAAGCCCGGAAGGGAATTAATTAATTAAACATACTGAAGCTGTTAAAAAACAAAAAACAGCGGAAGTGAAATGGCGAAGAGTATTACTTCACCGGAAGGAATAAAACCTATAATGGTAGATACAGAAATTAAGGAAACAGTTATGAAAGAAAACGGAGATCCAAATGAAATGTCCGCTTCAATGACAAAAAAGATCAAAGCAGAAAAAGACAAGATTAAAATAATAGTAAGCGATTATGACGAAGCCGAGTACAAGCAAATGCTTGACCTTTATGAAAAGACATTTAATGTCATAAAGGAAAACGAACTTGTAAAAGGCAGAATAGTTGCGATCAACGGCGAAGATGTTTTAATTGACATCGGATCCAAATCAGACGGAAGAGTTTCTATTAATGATTTTTCCGATCCTGATGAGATCGCTATCGGTAAAGATGTCGAAGTATTCCTTGAGAAGATAGAAGATAAAGAAGGTCAGCTTGTGCTTTCTAAGAAGAAAGCCGACTCTATGAAAATGTGGGACAGGATTGTCTCAGCTCAGGAAACAGGAGCGATTGTTAAAGGAAAATGTATCAGAAGAATTAAGGGCGGATTTGTTGTTGATATTGCAGGATTGTCTGCGTTCCTCCCGGGCTCTCAGATCGATACAAAACCTATCAGGGATTATGATGAATATGTCGGTAAAGTAATGGACTTCAAAGTTCTCAAAGTAAATAATGTAAACGAAAATATTATAGTCTCCCATAAGCTGATCATTGAAGAATCAATGAAAGGACAGAGAGAAGAGCTTCTGAATACAATTCAGAAGGGCATGACGATGAAAGCAGTTGTCAAAGCGATCACTGATTTCGGTGTGTTCGTAGATCTCGGAGGTCTTGACGGTTTAATTCATATCACAGATCTTTCATGGGGAAGAATAAATCATCCGAGCGATATAGTTCAACTTGATCAGGCGATTGAAGTTTCAGTGCTTGAATTCGATCCTGAGAAACAGAGAGTATATCTCGGACTGAAACAGCTTCAGAAACATCCGTGGGATGAGATCCAGTCGAGATTCAATATCGGCGATAAAGTTTCGGGCAAAGTAGTTTCACTTACTGAATACGGAGCGTTCATCGAAATTGAAAAAGGAATCGAAGGACTTATTCACGTCAGCGAAATGTCATGGACACAGCATATCACCAATCCGACTCAGATGGTTTCAATGGGACAGGTAGTGGAAGCGCAGATCCTGACAATTGATTCTGAAAATAAAAAACTCTCCCTCGGCATGAAACAGCTTACGCCGAATCCATGGCAGAGTCTGCTTGACAAATTTCCTATCGGCACCAAACACAAAGGCAAAGTCTGTAACATCACTAACTTCGGTATCTTTGTAGAACTCGAAGAAGGCGTCGACGGACTTGTTCATATTTCCGATCTTTCATGGACAAAGAAAATATTTGATATCGGCGATCTGTATAAAGTCGGTGATGAGATAGAAGTTGTAATACTCGGAGTGGATGTCGCTAATCAGAGAATTTCTCTCGGAAGAAAACAGTTGCTTGAAAATCCATGGGACACGCTTGAAGAAAAATACAAAGTCGGTTCAGAGTCGATCTGTAAAATCATTAAGCCGATCGAAAAAGGAATTATTGTTGAGCTGCCTGAAGATCTTGATTCGTTCATACCTGCTTCACAGATCTCGACTTTCCCTGTTAAAAATTTCAATGAACTTTTCAAACCCGGCGATTCAGTCAAAGCTGAGATCATTGAATTTGACAAGACCAATAAAAAAATCGTATTGTCAGTGATTGAATATCTGAAAGATAAAGACCAGTCTGAAATAGATGAATATATAAACAGATTCAAACTTCCGAAAAAATTCACGTCTTCTGATATACAGGATAAGACAAGAAGTTTTGAATCCGAGCAGATAGACTTTAAGATTGAAGATATAATAGGAGAAGATGTACCGGAAATAAATCATCCTCCGGTGGTCGATACTTTAAAGACTCCTGAAGTTAAAACCGAAGCGAAGGTTGAAAAACCTGCTGCAGAAAATACAACTGAAGTGAAGGATGAATCTAAAGAAAATCCGGAAACAAAATCCGAATGATCTAAAAAATTATTTGATCAGCAATTTATTAACCCGGGTAATTTTATTATCCGGGTTTTTTTAATATACTCGTTCTCAATCTCCCGATTTAAATCTTATATGTAATACAAATACGCTCCCAATCGGGAGATTGGAAGCGAGGAGAGTTTTGTCATTCCCGAGTGATCCTGTCGGGAATCCAATCAGCACCGAAATTCAATTTGCAAATTTTAAATTTCAAATTTCAAATACGTAAAATACCTTTCGGGAAAATTAGATGCAGAATTCTATCATTAATTTAAATAGTCTGTGAATGGATTTCCGCCAAAAGCACGTGAGAATGACAATAATAGAGGAGTCGCGAGGAGAGTCATTTTTCTTTAACAGTGCTTATGCGATCCAGATTGTAGATCTGATAACACATTTAAAATTTCGTTTCATCAGGGTCAAAAAAGTTGTTCAGTCGGATTACGCCCATTAAATAAACATACTCAAAGAGTTCGCTTTCTTTAAAATCATCAATGATTTTTATTGCATCACTATTGGTATCAATAAACTGAATCTCGGCTATATACCATATTGAAACATGTGAAATTGAATCAAGCTTGGCGCCGTGTTGAATTATGAAATTGTTGACTTGTTCTAAGTACAGTGAATCTGCAGACTTTGATCTGTCTAAATACAATGTCAGTTTATTTTTAAAATATTCAACATATTCCCCTTCATAGATACCAGTGCGAATCTGGTCCGTTTGAGCGGATATAAAATGTATTTGTGAAAGAAAAAATAGTACAAATAAAAAAAATGTAAATTTATATTTAACAGGTATTTTCATTTTTTAAAACTTTAAATTCTTCAATAAAATTATTTTAATAACATTTTAGATCTGTTGGAATTACCTGCGTTCCCATATTGGATGTCACTATTTAATTAATACCATACGCTTCGTCTGTACAAACTTCCCCGCTTCCAATTTATAAAAATAAACTCCACTCGATAGTCCCGCGCCGTTAAATTCCATGGAATACACTCCGGCAGTCCTGAATTCATTGCTGATTAATCTTTTAATTTCTCTTCCAAGAATGTCATAGACTGTCAGTTTTACTTTGCTTTCCTGAGGCAGACTGAAATTAATTTTTGTTACAGGATTGAATGGGTTTGGATAATTTTGTGATAATTGATATTCAACCGGTATTAATTCTTTTGGTGAATCACTGTTATCGCCGATTGATTCAGTTCTGAATATTTTCCTTATATCGCTGTTTACAAAATTCAGATGTTCCTGTACGTTGTGCGGCTTCCTCGATTTTATTGTTTCACTTAGAAGTTTCTTAGTTCTAAATTCAGATCTTTCCTTTTCAGATGCTATTCCCTGTTCGATCTTAGTCTGAAGCTGTTTGACATTATTAAATTCCTTTTCTCGTGAAGTCTCAAATGATCTTATAATATTTTCTTTGATTGATTTTTTATCTTCCTTTGTAAAAAGACTTTTATCATCATTACTTTTTGATTTATTGACAGGTAAATCTAAAGGATCATCTATCAACTCACCAGACTCTTCCATTTCACTGCTTTTATTTCCTCCGCCCGAACCGTAAATACTGTCCAGCAGACTAGTGGCTGAATAATCCTAGCTTGCTGTCAATCCTTCATAGCTGAATGGATTTTGATTAATTATTTGTTGAAATCCCGTCATAGCCGACTGATATTCTCCAAGCGAGACTTTTGTTTTTTGAAGAAGATAATAAGTTTTTTTAATGAGCAGTTCATTTTCGCCGTTATTTAATATCAATGACTCATAGAATGTTTTCAGCTCTGTCATTATATTTCCGGAACTGTCAAGCGAAAACGCGCTTAGATAAAGTTTTGATAAACAATCTATGCTCTCCAGACTGTCAGCATAATTTGTCAGCATTTCAATACTTTTATTATAAACGAATTCGTAATTCCGTTTACGCATCTCAAGACAGATATCATCATATAATTCTTTTGCAGAAGATAGTTCCGCTTTATGATTGATACTATTTAAAGATGATACCTTATCTGAGAATCCGGCTCCGCTTCCCCCGCCTGTTATGTAGATTGTATCATAGACCTGATTACCAAGATCAACAATTAAAAAATCTTCATTCTGTTCTATTGCGCAAACCGTAGGTTCAAAAGAAAATTCTACATCGCAGCTGCTGCCATAATATGGACCCGGACAAACTACATTTTCTCTAGGAGTGGAGATGGATGTACTCAGCTTATAACAATTTTCAGTACCTCCTGCTTCGGCAGAACTTACATCAGGAAATACTCCGCCTAAATGATATGCAGTAGAACTGTTGTTAATGTTAAATGTATTTAATCCCTGATCGATCAGAAAATAACCTTCTTCGGAATAAAGATTATTGGCATTCGGATCTCGAAGATATTTCATTAAATCCACCGGTCCGGACTTCGCCCTGCGGTCCGAGATTAATTGTACCGTTATATATACCTGCACCTGAAATACTCGAATCACCATCTATGTCATTGTTGTAAAGATCAACATATGATGTAGAAGACATTACATTAATACCTGTACTATAGTTACTTATGTCATTATTCTTAATAACACCGGCTGAAACATTACAAAGAAATATTGCAATATTTCCTTTTGTTGAGTTAAAGTCATTACCATTGATCATAATTGGTATAACACTTTCAGCAAATCCTGCGCAAATGATTGTAGAAAATTGATTATTACCGGTATTAAATTCATTGTATAAAATATTAGAAGATACATCGATTTCATCTTCTGTTTCTATATAATTAAGATTAATGCAGCTGATAGAATCTAAATTTGAAAAATTGAACTTACAGCCTGATACTATCATATCGTAACAATCAACAAACTGCAGGGCAGAAGGGTTTTCAATTTCAGGACCGCTTAATTTTACATTCTCAAAATTAGTATTGGAAACATTCACAAGATCACAGCCGATAAAATCAATTCCATTCCAGTAAGCTCCGCTCTGTGATTTCATATTTACTTTAAGTTCATTCGGAGTGTCAGGATACAGACCCGTTTTAAATTCTCCGCCATCTATATTCCATTTCACCATCTGCAAAATTAACAATAGTGCCGACATAAAGAAATATTCTTTCCGTTATTACTCACATCTCCGTTACAGTTGAAATTAATATTGTTAATTGATTCATCAGCAACAAGCGTTCCGCCTTCCTGCATGACGGGAGCTAATCTGAATAACTTCCCTTCACCCGGCATAAAGTCACCGAGAAAAATGTAACTTGTATCACTTTTACTAAGCGTTCTGACTGTATCACCTGTCTCAAGATCAAAAATTTTCCAGTTATTAAAACCGCTGAGATAAGTTGGATTTATTTTCATTGTAACAAGCCTTCTGCCTCCGATACTGTCTGCAGAACCATAACTAAGAAACGGAGAACATCTTCTGTTTACTATCATAAAAAATTCAGACTTATCTAAACCCTGATTTTCTTTCTCAAAAAATGCCGCCTGCAGATAAGCGTCGGTGTTTGTTTCGGCGGTTACATTACTCAAATCCGGATCCGGATCGGGAGCAAACTCCACTGCGGGGTATGCTTTGAGTTTATCGATGAATGTGTTTGCAGACATTTCATTTCTTTCATCCGCAATTCTGTATATATAAGATCTTCTATTTGCATTATCAAAGCTCATTAAATATGGTCCCCACTTTTTTGCAATCGAATCAATCTTCATGATTGCACCCCATTTGTTTTGGTCATAGACACTGTTCGTCCTTGGTGTAAAATTAGTATTTTGGGGTTCTGTAAGTCCCCTTTGATAATTACTATCAGTAAATATTCCATGTGACCCGTAGGAAAAATACATTATGCCTTTTGTTCCGTAACTTATTGCAAGATTAGTAATTAAGTTTAGCTCCTCGTTTGAAGGTTCTTTGAGCTTATGCTGGGGAGCCCATATTAAATGCCCCTGCGCTAAATTTATAAACGGGACTCCGGATATTTTTGAGATTTCATCGGCAAGTTTCATCTGATGTATGAACTTTATTCCTCCTTCTCCTTCATCTAAAAATGTCTGAAGCCAGTTGTCATACTCCGAAACTGAATTTGCTTTATAGCTTAGTATACCGGCATCTTTATCATATCCGCCGGAGTAAAGAGTCGGCGGATGGTATGTTTTCGGATGATCAAATTCATTGTTTTCAAAACCTTCCAGAGAATAGGCAACATTCAGCCAGGTCTTCAAATCCGCCTCCTGTATCAAAAATTTATTAACCAGTGACGCAGTAGGATAATAATCCAATAATTGAGGTGTATGAATCCTGAACAAGTCATAATTCAGATTCACCATTAAAGATAAATTATCATTTGTCAATTGTCTTATCTTTTGATTCACATATTTTATACAGGGGATTGCATTAAACTCAAACTCTTCTATATAAAAATTTCTTATATAATCAGGATGCTCCATCGCTAAGTTGCATTCCCATCGAAGCCAGTTTTCATATTCAAGATCATTACCACTTAGAAGTCTATGCGCGACTTCATTCTCTACCCTCACTCTGTCAATCCACATTTCACATTCACCATAATACCAAACCCGAAAATCCACTTTACATGTTGTGTCGCCTAAATCTTTTTTATCAGGATTGAATAACTTGCCGGGGGAAATGATTAAATTAGAATCTGATTCTAGGTTTAAATAATTTTCTAAATAATTGCCATGATAGATACTTGTCGGAGATTGTTTGAAATTGCTAACTTTTAAAGTTACACTTTTTATAGAATCTCCTTTAAAATCTAGAATTATAATTTTACAAATAGGTTTATCAAAATTTGAAATATCAGCAGCGAAGCTTGAATCAATTCTAATTCTCGGTAAAATGTGCCAGCTATGTGCTGTATCATTTTTTTCGAAATTCCACTGATGATTTATTTGTTCCCTGTTTGCCTTTAAATCTTTTACAACCCAGCCTGAATTAGATGACGGGTTTGACGGATGGGGCTGGCAATATCTGACTCTTTCACCCGAACCATGAATGCCGGTATCAACGACATCCTGCATATTTAAATTTGAGTGTGTTTTGTAAGTATAGAACCCAGTAATCCTTGTCAGAAATAATTTCTTCACATTGATAATCTGACCTTTGACCCCAGCAAGATATGCAATCTTCGGTCTGTCCATAATAGTCTTTAGATTATACCGGCTGTTAGTATCTATTAACGCTTTAATTCCCTGATAATCCCAGAAGAATCGGCAAACGTCAGATCATCCGGATCTCCGTTATAGCCCTCGAGAGTCCAGCCTCTGTCAATTCTGGAATATGTATGCCATGTATTAAATTTTAGAGAATCGCTTAGACGTTTTCTGTTTTGAAATGCATAGGCGTCATCCATAGCACCAAGCACAAAGCTGTCTAAAGGATTTACTGCCGAAGATACAGAATGATTACTCTCAATTTTACTAAATCTGGTCCTCGTAAAAAACAAAGATAATACTGACAGCAAAAGTATGAACGATAAAATCAACTTCCTTCCCTGAAAAGTTTTTTCTGTTTTCATAGCTAAATATTAATTTTTTTCAAAAATATTTTTTTAAAGTATTGACCTATTCCAATTACAATCTTCATACTTTTTCAAATGAAAATATTATTTGAACTCATTATTATTCATCTGACTAAAACCATTTTCTTCGTACTTACCATTATCCCTTCAATAAATAAACTATAAATATAAACTCCGCTCGACAATTCTGATCCGTCAAACTCAACTTCATATTTCCCCTGATTCTGTTTTTTGTTAACTAAGGTTTTTACTTCTTTTCCCATAAGGTCACTTAGATTTTAAGTGTTGTATAACTCCTGAATTGACTTCTCGGTGATAATTGTTCTTGGGTTGAAAGGGTTTGGTAGGGTTGAGATAGAATAAAATTTTCAGGGACGATATCATTATTATTCTTTATCTTTGTGAAGATACTGTCACCTCCAATTTTGTGTGAATTCCTGAATATACAAAATCATTAATTGCCCAGCCAATTTTTTGTCAACAAAATTTTAAATCTATAAACATCAATAATAATTTGGATTTAGGCAGTTGATAAAACCAGTTTCTCCCTGATTTGTAGTTCTATATATTATTCCTCTAACTGGAGATCTGGAAGATCCTCCAACTGCCCATATCGTATCTTTATTTACATTTGAAAATCTTAGTATTTGCGAAACCAACACATTACCACCTTGAGGCATTGATTGATTTAACCAGTTTAATCCCCCATCATTTGTTTTCCTAATTACCGAAGAGGGTGCATTAACTTTCCACCCTGTAAGGCTATCAGCAAAATAAATATCCGTAAAAGGTCCGCCCGGAATTTGTGTCCAGTTCTCTCCGCTGTTTGTAGTTTTATAATTGAGTAACATTACTAATGAATCCAATATCCCTGTTATACATGTAAATGGAATTTGGATTTTGTCCGAAGAGATTTAATTGCCTCTGCCAGTTTGCGCCGCCGTTTGTCGTGCGGAAGACTCCTCCAGTGCTGCTGCGTGAAACTAACCAAATTGTATCCTCATTTAACACGCTTATGTCATCAAATTGTACAAACTGATCCGGGACATTCAATTGTATCCAATTTATTCCTCCATCGGTTGATTTACTTAATCCTTTATACCCAAACGCATCATTAGCACCACAGACAAATCCTACTGCCGAATCTAAAAAATAAATTCTTGTAAAACCTACCGCCCCGGTTCTTGTATATTTAATCTCCCAGTTATCACCTCCATCATTTGTCTTTAAAACATATGCCGTATCATCTAAATCGATATATGGAGTTACAGCCCATCCGGTTAAGCTATCTAGAAAAAAAATATCAGATATTGACCTGTTACCTATATTCGGCATAAACTGCTGATACCACCCGCCCGGAGGATTATGAGCGAAGCCGAAAGCGATGATGAATGTGAGAATGCTCAAATAAAAAATAATCGAGTATAGCTTGTTTAAGTTAAATAATTTCTTAAACATAGTAGTATTTTTTCTTTTAATGAAATGCTAATAAATTTATAGATCAACTTATTTTAATAACATCATACGTTTTGTTTCCGAAAATATCTTTCCCGATTTATTATCTTCAACTTCTATTCTATAAAAATACACTCCCGATGCTTCATACTTACCAATAAAGTCAACTTCATACTCTCCTGCCTGTTGAAATTGGTCAACCAATCGCTGAGTTTCTTTTCCAAGTATGTCGTAAGCTATCAATTGAACATTGGATAGAGATTTTATCTTATATGGAATGACTGTCCTTGGATTAAAAGGATTAGGATAATTTTGTTTTAGTTCAAACTGTTTAGGAAGTTCGGTGCTTGTTTGAATTATGCCTGTGTAGAATGTACTATCACCTCCAACCTTTGTATGAATCCCTGAATTTACAAAATCATTTAATGCCCATCCATTATTCTTATCAATAAAATTTACAAATCTATAAACATCGATAATTATATTTATATCAGGTAGTTGGTAAGACCAGTTCTCTCCTTGATTTGTTGTTCTATATAAAATTCCTCTAATAGGACTCCTAGATGTTCCTCCAACTGCCCATATCGTATCTTTATTTACATTTGAAAATCTTAGTATTTGCGAAACCAACACATTACCACCTTGAGGCATTGATTGATTTAACCAGTTTAATCCCCCATCATTTGTTTTCCTAATTACCGAAGAGGGTGCATTAACTTTCCACCCCATAAGACTATCGGCAAAATAAATATCCGTAAAAGGTCCGCCCGGAATTTGTGTCCAGTTCTCTCCGCTGTTTGTAGTTTTATATAATTGAGTAACATTACTAATGAATCCAATATCCCTGTTATACATGTAAATGGAATTTGGATTTTGTCCGAAGAGATTTAATTGCCTCTGCCAGTTTGCGCCGCCGTTTGTCGTGCGGAAGACTCCGCCAAAAGTTGGAACATCAGAAACCACCCAAATAGTGTTTTCATTTAATGCACTAATATTATTTAGTGTAAGAGCTGGATCGGGTGGATGAATGTCAAACCAGCTTATTCCGGAGTCTGTAGTTTTAAAAGTTGTATCCTGTGAAAGGGTCTGCACCGCATATGAAACCCGTATTTAAATTAATAAACTGAATCGCTTTAAAGTCCCTGTTATCGGAATAAACAATATTCCAATTATCACCTCCATTAGTTGTCTTAATTATATAACCCGTATCATTTGTAAAATTATTATCTGTAATTGCAAACCCTTTTAAACTGTCAAGAAATATGACATCTGACAATGGCTGTCCATTCAGATCCGGCATAAACTGCTGATACCATCCTCCTGAGCGGTTGTCCGAGAAGTTGAATGCGATAATGAAGACAAGAATGCTCAGATAGAAAAGGAGTGAGGTGAAACTATATCTGTTGAATATATTTCTTAGAATTTTCATAACGTTTCAATTTATATAACGTAATAATAACCTCTGTTCAAATCAATTTATAAATTAGATTTTTCAAAACCTTCAAGCGCATAGCATACATTCAGCCAGGTCTTCAAATCCGCCTCCTGTATCAAAAATTTATTACCAGTGACGCAGTAGGATAATAATCCAATAATTGGGGTGTATGAATCCTGAACAAGTCATAATTCAGATTCACCATTAAAGAAAAATTATGGGTTGTAACGGAGTCTTATCTTTTGATTCACATATTTTATACAGGGGATTGCATTAAACTCAAACTCTTCAATATAAAAATTTCTTATGTAATCAGGATGCTCCATCGCTAAGTTGCATTCCCAGCGAAGCCATTCTTCATGATCTCCATTAAATAGTTCATGAGCTACTTCATTCTCTACCCTCACTCTGTCAATCCACATTTCACATTCTCCGTAATACCAAACCCGAAAATCTACTTTACATGTTGTGTCGCCTAAACCATTTTTATCAGGGTTGAATAACTTGCCGGGGGAAATGATTAAATTGGAATCATTATGTAGTCGAAAATATTTTTCTAAATAATTACCATGATATATACTGTCAATATTTGGATAAACAAAATTGCTAACTTTCAAATTTACACTTCGTATTGTGTCTCCTCTAAAGTTAAGAATGTCAATCCTACATATTTGCTTATTAAAATTTAATGGACTTGCAGCAAAGCCTGAATCTATTCTTATTCGCGGCAGAATATGCCAGTTATGCGCAGTATCATTCTTTTCGAAATTCCACTGATGATTTATTTGCTCCCTGTTTGCCTTTAAATCTTTTACAACCCAGCCTGAATTAGATGACGGGTTTGACGGATGGGGCTGGCAATATCTGACTCTTTCACCCGAACCATGAATGCCGGTATCAACGACATCCTGCATATTTAAATTTGAGTGTGTTTTGTAAGTATAGAACCAGTAATCATTGTCAGAAATAATTTCTTCACATTGATAATCTGACCTTTGACCCCAGGCAAGATATGCAATCTTCGGTCTGTCCATAATAGTCTTTAGATTATACCGGCTGTTAGTATCTATTAACGCTTTAATTCCCTGATAATAATCAGAAGAATCAGCAAACGTCAGATCATCCGGATCTCCGTTATAGCCCTCGAGAGTCCAGCCTCTGTCAATTCTGGAATATGTATGCCATGTATTAAATTTTAGAGAATCGCTTAGACGTTTTCTGTTTTGAAATGCATAGGCGTCATCCATAGCTCCAAGCACAAAGCTGTCTAAGGGATTTACTGCCGATACAGAATTACTACTCTCAATTTTATTAAATCTGGTCCTCGTAAAAAACAAAGATAATACCGACAGCAAAAGTATGAAGGAAAAAAACACCTTCCCCTGAAATGTTTTTAATGTTTTCATGGCTAAAATATTTAAATTTTTTTAAAAATATTTTTAAAAGTAATTACCTATAGCAATTCAATCTTGTCACCTTTTTTCAAATGAAAACATTATTTGAACTCATTATTATTCATCTGACTAAAACCATTTTCTTCGTATTTACCATTATCCCCTCAATAAACAAACTATAAATATAAACTCCGCTCGACAATTCTGATCCTTCAAACTCAACTTCATATTTCCCCTTATTCTGTTTTTTGTTAACTAAGGTTTTTACTTCTTTTCCCATAAGGTCATAGATTTTAAGTGTTGTATAACTCGTAATTCGTAATTCGTAATTGATAATTGTTCTTGGGTTGAAAGGGTTTGGGTAGTTTTGAGATAGAATAAAATTTTCAGGGACGATATCATTATTATTCTTTATCTTTGTGAAGATACTGTCACCTCCAATTTTTGTGTGAATTCCTGAATATACAAAATCATTAATTGCCCAGCCAATTTGTTTGTCAACAAAATTTACGAATCTATATACATCAATAATAATATTTGAATCGGGTATTTGATAAAACCAGTTTTCTCCCTGATTTGTAGTTCTATATATTATTCCTCTAACTGGAGATCTGGAAGATCCTCCAACTGCCCATATCGTATCTTTATTTACATTTGAAAATCTTAGTATTTGCGAAACTACACATTACCACCTGGAGGCATTGATTGATTTACCAGTTTAATCCCCCCCATCATTTGTTTTCCTAATTACCGAAGAGGGTGCATTAACTTTCCACCCTGTAAGGCTATCAGCAAAATAAATATCCGTAAAAGGTCCGCCCGGAATCGGAGTCCAGTTCTCTCCGCTGTTTGTAGTTTTATATAATTGAGTAACATTACTAATGAATCCAATATCCCTGTTATATATGTAAATGGAATTTGGATTTTGTCCGAAAAGATTTAATTGCCTCTGCCAGTTTGCGCCGCCGTTTGTCGTCCGGAATACTCCGCCGGTTAATCCATCACTATCAACCAACCATAACGTGTCATTATTTAATACACTCATATCTCTCCACTTTGCTGCAGATGGGCTATTAACAGAAAACCAGTTCAAGCCGGCATTTGTTGTCTTGCATAAATAAGTTGTCCCTCCTCCACTTCCTCCGCAAGCATACCCTATATTTTCATTTATAAAACCGATTGATGTAAATTCTCTATTTACAGAAAATGAGAAATTCCAATTATCACCCCCGTTTGTTGTTTTTAAAATATATCCTGTATCACCCCCGGATAAATTATTTGTAACTGCATATCCCGTTAAGCTGTCAAAAAATATAATATCTGAAATTGATCTTCCATTCAGATTCGGCATAAACTGCTGATACCACCCGCCTGAGGGATTATCCCGGAAGTTGAATGCGATAATGAAGGCAAGTATACTGAAGTAGAATAGAATATTAGAAAATTTATTTAAAAACTTATTTTTCATAAGGCAAAAGTTTTTATTTTAATTTAGGGAAGATGAATTGCAATAACAATTTTTAAATGGAAAGAACTTTATTGAGAATGTTTAGCTTCTTCTAGCGCATAGCTTACATTCAGCCAGGTCTTCAAATCCGCTTCCTGTATCAAAAATTTATTCACCTGTAACGCAGTAGGATAATACTCCCATAATTGGGGTGTATGAACTCTGAACAGATCATAATTCAGATTTACCATTAAAGAAAAATTATGGGTCGTAACGGAGTCTATATAATGATTCACATATTTTATACACGGAATTGCATTAAACTCAAACTCCTCTATATAAAAATTTCTTATGTAGTCAGGATTTTCCATAGCTAAATTGCATTCCCATCGAAGCCAGTTTTCATATTCAAGATCATTACCACTTAGAAGTCTATGTGCGACTTCATTCTCTACCCTCACTCTATCTATCCACATTTCACATTCTCCATAATACCAAACACGAAAATCCACTTTACAACTTATGTTATTCACAGTTGCAGAGTCAGGATTAAATATCCAGCCGGGGGAAACTACTAAATTAGAATCCTGATCTAAGTCAAAATATTCTTCTAGATAATTTCCATGATAAATACTATCAGGATCAAGTTTGAAATTATTTACTCTCAAAATAACAGTTCTTAAAGTATCTTCTTTGAAGTCTAATATAATAATTTTACAAATAGGTTTATTGAAATTAGCAGGATCAGCAGCAAAGCTTGAATCAATTCTAATCCTTGGCATTACATACCAGTCATGTGGAGAATCTCTCTGTTCATAATTCCATCCCAGGTTTATCTGTTCTCTGTTTGCTATAAGATCTTTTACAACCCAGCCGGAATTAGAAACCGGATTAGACGGATTGGGCTGGCAATATTGAACCCGTTCTCTGTTTCCATGTTTGCTGTCAACTACATCATACATATTTATACCTGAATGTGTATTATAAGTATAAACCAGCAACATCGTCAGCTATAGTTTCCTCACACTGGTAATCAGATCTTTGTCCCCAGGCAAGATACGATGTCTTAGGTCTGTCCATCATTGTCTTCATGTCATAATTATGATTTATTTCAATTATGTTTTTGATTCCCTGGTAATAAGTGGAAGAGTCCGCAAAAGTCGTATCGCCTGGAATTCCATTATAGAAACCATGAATCCATCCTCCGTCTTCAAAATTCGTATACGTATGCCATGTATTGAATTTAAGAGAATCTCTCAGAATCTCCCTTTCTCCATATGCATCCCCCATTGCACCGATTACAAAACTATCTAATGGATTAGCTGTCTCCGCCGAATTGGAATTTTCTGCATTATTAATATTGTTTCCCGTGAAGAATAAAGATAAAACAGATACAAAAAGTATTAATGAAATTAATAAGTTTTTCTTAGATGAAGTATTTTCTGCATTCATAATTCAAAAATTTAATTTTTAAAAATAATTTTTTTATAGCTTTATGAACTTTACAAACTTTATAAACTCAACGCACTAAAACCATTTTCTTTGTATCAACCCTATCTCCATCAATAAACAAACTATAAAAATAAACTCCGCTTGGTAACCCAGAGCCATCAAACTTAACTTTATAACTACCTGAACCTTGTTTAGTATTAACTAAAGTTTTAATCTCATTACCCAATATATCATAAACTTTCATACTAACATAATTGAACATTGATAATTGATAACTAATAATTGTATTCGGGTTAAATGGATTTGGATAATTTTGGTATAAAATAAAATTATCTGCTATTTGCGTATTTGGGTTTTTTATATTTGTAAATGTACTATCACCTCCTACTTTTGTATGAATACCAGTAGGCGATATTCTATATGCCCAGCCAATATAATTGTTTATAAATTTACAATAATTATATCTTCCTATTTGAATATTTGTATCAGGAATTTGGTATGACCAATTTTCCCCTGCGCTTGTAGTTCTATAAATAATTCCTCTTATTGTCGTACTTGAACTGCTAACAAATGCATAACCTCCGACTGCCCAAATAGTATTTTTATTAACATTTGAAAATCTGTATATTGCTGAAGAAATAATATTTCCACCTTGTGGCATAGGTTGATCAGACCAGTTCAAACCTCCATTAGTTGTTTTTTTAATTACAGTAGAGCTCTGGAGAGATTTCCATCCGGTCAAGCTATCAATGAAATAAATATCTGTAAAAGGTCCTCCGGGAATTTGTGTCCAGTTTACTCCTGAGTTTGTAGTTCTGTAAAGAGGATTACTTCCGGTAATTGAATTACTCATAAATCCAAAATCCTTGTTTTTAAAATAGATGTGATTAGGATTTGAATAACCTACCGCCCCGGTTCTTGTATATTTAATCTCCCAGTTATCACCTCCATCATTTGTCTTTAAAACATATGCCGTATCATCTAAATCGATATATGGAGTTACAGCCCATCCGGTTAAGCTATCCAGAAAAAAAATATCAGATATTGACCTGTTACCTATATTCGGCATAAACTGCTGATACCACCCGCCCGGAGGATTATGCGCGAAGTTGAATGCGATGATGAATGTGAGAATGCTGATGTAGTAAAGAAAAGTAGAGAGCTTATTTATTTTCTGATTTTTCATAGTGGTAAGATTACTACTCAATTAGATAAGATGTTCTCCAAAAATAATTTTTATCCGAATTATAATCCACTTTATTAAAAATACTTTTGGCTAAAAATTTATTCCATCAACGAGCCAATATCATTTTCTTTGTATCCATTCTCAAACCATCAATGTATAAGCTATAGAAATAAACTCCGCTCGACAATTCTGATCCGTCAAACTCAATTTTATATGTTCCGGCATTTAGTTTTTTATTAACTAACGTCATTACTTCTTTTCCCATAAGGTCATAGATTTTAAGTGTTGTATAACTCGTAATTCGTAATTCGTAATTGATAATTGTTCTTGGGTTGAAAGGGTTTGGGTAGTTTTGAGATAGAATAAAATTTTCAGGGACGATATCATTATTATTCTTTATTTTTGTGAAGATACTGTCACCTCCGACTTTAGTATGAATACCGGTAGGAGATGTTCTATAAGCCCACCCGGTCAACGCATCAGTAAAATTTATGAAATTATATTGCCCTATTCGTATATTTGTATCGGGAATCTGATAAAACCAGTTAATGCCACCATTAGTTGTTCTCAAAATAATACCTCTGGGACTATTATTAACTATAGCTATCCCTCCTACGCCCCAAATAGTATCTTGACTTGTATTATCTAAATTAATAATTCCACCATCAAATATTACTCCTCCCTGTGGTAAAGTTTGGTTAATCCAACTTAAACCCCCATCGGATGTATATTTCATATTACCATATGCTTTCCAACCTTTTAAAGAATCAATAAAATAAATATCATAAAAAGGTCCGCCCGGAATTTGTGTCCAGTTCTCTCCGTTGTTTGTAGTTTTATATAATTGAGTAACATTACTAATGAATCCAATATCCCTGTTATACATGTAAATGGAATTTGGATTTTGTCCGAAAAAATTTAATTGCCTCTGCCAGTTTGCGCCGCCGTTTGTCGTGCGGAAGACTCCGCCTACTAAATCTTCTCGGTCTGCAGCCCAGATTGTGTCAGAATTCAAGACATATATATCGTCAGGATATAAGTCAGGAGGTAAATCCATTACCATCCAGTTGCTACCCTGGTCATTGGTTTTTAGTATTTTGTTTACACTCAAAACGTAACCTGTATCTTTGTTAATAAACTGTATTTTATAAAAAGCATTTGAGTAGTTATAATTTATGACCCAGTTATCTCCCCCATCGGTCGTCTTGACGATATAAGCCGGTGAAAGAGTAACTGCATAACCATTCAAACTATCTGTAAATGTAATATCACTTATAGACGCTCCATTCAGATTCGGCATAAACTGCTGATACCACCCGCCCTGAGGATTATGCGCGAAGTTAAATGCGATGAAGAATGTGAGAACGCTAAGGTAGAATAAATAAGTTGAGAGTTTGTCAGGATTGCGAAATTTTAAAATCGGTTTTATATTCCTTTCATATTTTCTATAACCTAAACAAAATAAATTTAAAAATCAATTTGGCTAAAAGTAGTTCAGCTTTCCAAAAAATAAAAACCCATAAAAAATTTTTTACGGTTCTGAAAATTATCTAAATTGCTTCTGTTATTTCAGCAGTATCATTCTCTTAGTTTCTTCAAAATAAGAATTTAAACCCGTGTTACCCGATGCAGTGAATTTATAAAAATAAACTCCGGATGAAAGATCAGGAAAACTGAATTCGGAATTGTAATTCCCTTCTCTTTGAAATTCGCTTACTAAAGTTCTGATCTTTTTCCCGGTTATGTCATACAGAGTAATGTTTACATTGGATGGCTTGCCGAGTTTATAGGTTATGGTTGTATTCGGATTAAAAGGATTCGGAAAATTCTGTCCGAGCTCAAATGTGACGGGAATAATATTCTCGCCTCTTACTTCTTTCAGAATATAAGTATCAGGATCTAATTTAAAGTTAAACGGCTCGCTGTCAAATATAAAAGTGAATGTCTGATATATGGAATTGTTGAAAACAGTTACAGTCGTGTCTTTATTCTGCAGATCAAACAATATACTGACAGGCATTGTAAAAAATTGCGGCGTAGTGTTTTGATCCTGCAGTAAATTAAAAGTCACTTTATATTGTGAAGAACTTATTTCCTCCGTTACCCAGTCCGCATTGTATTTCGGAAAGTTCTCACCGTATATCCATTCCGAAAAAAAATAATCTAAGTCATGTCCCGATACAGTCTCGGCTACTTTCTGAAAATCTTCCGTTACGGCAGTTTTATAAGCGTATGCTGTATCTACCGAATAGCTTTTCAAAATCTGAAAGAATATAGAATCACCCGTAACTCCCCTGAGCATATGAAGTATGACGCAGCCCTTTGAGTAGCTTCTGTTGTCGCTGAAGATCTGTGAGATGGAATTCACGTCCTGCACATACACCGAACCAACCGCTCTCTTTGAATCCGACATTCTGTATTTTATAGATTCGTCGTAACCGGTTTTACCGAAAGCGAACTCGTTATACATCGCTTCGCCGTAAGTAGCAAAGCCCTCATTAAGCCAGATGTGTTCCCAGCTGCGGCATGTAATTTTATCGCCGAACCACTGATGCGCAAGTTCATGCGCCATTATGTTATCATTAAAAATACCCATTGAAGAAATAGTCTGATGTTCCATTCCTGCTATTCTGCCGAATTCCGCATGCCCGTATTTCTCTCTGATGAAAGGATACTCGCCGAACTTCCCTGAAAAATATTCAAGCATAGAGTTAGTTTTATCAAGCTGACTTTTAAGCGCTTCAAGATTTTCGGGATAAATATAATTAACAACAGGCATGGAATCATTTTCCGAATACCGGAAATATCCGTTGTACTGCGCATAGTCGGATATCGCAAGAGAGATCACATACACTGTAATAGTATAGGAATTATGCCACGAATAAGTTTTTGTTCCGTCGCCGTTATTTATTTCAGAGACGAGTGTACCGTTTGAGACGGCGGTCAGAGTTTCGCTGCAAGTTACGATCACATCAGAAGAGTCAGCTTTATCCGAAGGAGAATTTTTACACGGGAACCAGTCGCTTGCGCCGAACGGTTCGCTGAGCGTCCATATAGAAGGGCTTTTGTTATTGTTATGCGCTCCGAAAATAAAACTTCCGAAGCCGGTAGCGACAGGCGTTCCGCGGTAATATATTACAGCATCAGAATATTCACCTGTATTCAGACCTGAAACTGTAATGTAAATTTTATCCATCACATGACTGAACGTAATTAATTCATTATTAAATATTATCGAGTCAACGGTCATATTATTGCTGAGGTCAAAAAATATTTCTTTAAGTCCGGAGGTATTTGACGAGAAGCCGATAGTAACTATTCCAGTTAGATAATCCGGCTGATAGGTAATGCCGAGTTCAAGTCTGTAATAAGCTACATTTATATTTGTATCGCCGCGGTAATCTGAATTTATGAGTTCACGGCTTCTGATATGATCCTGTTTTTCCATTTCATAAACCGGGATGTGAGAAAAGTTTTCAGACTGCGCGGGTGATACGGAGGAAAGCAATGATAGAAAAAAAATGATAAGTAAATTTTTTAATAACATGCTTCAGGTTCAGAATTATTAAAATTACATTTAGTGAAATCTACATCAGAGGAAAAAAAGATATCTCAGACTGAACAGCAGTCCTGTAGTCCTTGTGCCGTAATTCACCTCTGCAAATTCATTGGAGTGTACCGGAATTTTATAAGAAAGCTCAGCCATTATTGATGAAAGAAAGATCGCCTGTACGCCGAGATAAGTATCGAGCCTGAATCCGCCTGAGTTTGTGATCTGTTCGCCGAGGAATTTATTTTTCTCAAAGTAATATGCTTTGGATTCTGAATAAACATTGATATTAACGTCATCATAGCTTTCATAGACTTTGGGAAGGACAAGCAAACCGAAGGCCAGATTCCAGTTGAAATAATTTCCGAATTTAAAATCACTCTTCGGAGCATTGATGTTATAACCCATCTCACCTGTAACTGCAAATTTATCCACGAGGTAAGTTCCGATCAGACTGTTCTTAAATGTATAATTATCAGTTGTATGAAAATCAATTGACGGCACAGTAATATCCTGCACGAAATTATAGAACTGAACAACGTGACCCGGGTGAAGTTCATACTCAATCTGATCGCTGACAATGGGCTGAGAATTTACAGGTATTACAGCGCCGGACTGTAAAGCCATCCGGAAATGAGAATTCGTTTTATCAATATCTAGAAACCTGTACCGGAGATCCGTTTCAAAATTTCCCAGAAACTGGTTGCTTGTTTCAGTAGAATAAAAAATATGATTATATGAAGAGAGATTTCCGAGAATGCCGTAATTAACTTCAAATGAATTATGATAATATTTAAAATTATCATAGCTTAAAATATTATTTCGTATTTCAATTCTTTTCTTGGAAAGATTAGCGGCGGCGTTTGATACAATATAAAGCTCTTGTGAAAAGGCATTCAAATTAAAGAAAATAGTAAACAGAAAAAGTAAAATAACAGAGATTTTAAACTTCATGTATGATTGATAAATTTGACTTAGCAGTAAAATAAAGTAAATAGCATTTAAGTTCAGTAAAAAAATGAATTATATAGTTTTTTTAATTTTATGAAGTTAATTTCTTTCTCTCCTCAGCAATGAAATTTGGACTGAAATTAAATTCAGAATGAATTAAGTTCGGTGTTTTACTGAATGAAATTGGCAAATACTAAAAAAGTCCGGACGAGAATTAAAAAGGTTAAGGAAATAATTCATGAGAACGGTCATGAAGTAATTTACGATCCGAAAAAATTCATAATCATAAAAGGCGCGCGGGTTCATAATCTTAAGAGTGTTGATATTAACATTCCCAAGTATAAGCTTGTCGTATTTACAGGAGTCAGCGGCTCGGGAAAGTCGTCTCTTGTGTTTGATACGATCTACGCCGAAGGTCAGAGAAGATATGTGGAAAGTCTGTCTTCGTATGCTAGACAGTTCCTCGAAAGGATGAACAAACCCGATGTTGACTTTATGTCGGGACTTGCCCCGTCAATGGCGATTGAACAGAAGACGCAGATCAAAACTTCGCGCTCCACTGTCGGCACTACCACTGAAATATACGATTATCTGAGACTGCTTTTCGCGCGCATCGGCAGAACATATTCACCTGTCAGCGGCGTTGAAGTGAAAAAGGATTCTCCCGAAAGCATTATAAAGGAGCTGACTGCATCCGGAAAACTTTCCCCCAAAAAATTTATGTGATGACTGACGCTGAGGTATCTCGACTGAGTGAACTGAAACTCAGGATCACCGATCTGAAATCAAAAGGTTTTTACAGGATCATAACGGAAAATGAAATTACGGATCTCAATGACATTGACGAAAAGAAATTTCTCAAAGAATATTATCCCGATGCGGATGCAGAAGAGAAAAAGACGCTGAGAGTGCTGGCGGACAGGCTTATGTTCGATCCGGCGGATAATGAATCAGTGTCAAGACTGAATGATTCGATAGAGCTTGCATACAGGGAAAGCGACGGGTTTGTGATCATAAGGCAATATGAAGGAGATGATTTTACTGACCTTCATTACAATAAATATTTCGAAGCTGACGGAATAAAATTTGAAGATCCGCAGCCGAGATTATTCTCATTCAACAATCCCTACGGCGCATGCGAGAAATGTCAGGGGTTCAGCAGGACAATGGACGTGGATATGGACCTCGTAATTTCCGATAAAAAATTGTCCGTCTTCGGCGGAGTAATAAATATTTTCAATACTCCTAAACATTCGAAACATCTAACCGATCTTATTACGGAAGCTGATGACTACGGTCTGGACGTTCACACTCCTTACAACAAACTCAGCGATGAAAATAAAAAATTCATTTACGAAGGCGGGAAAAAATATATCGGACTGAAAAAGTTTTTCAGGATGATAGAAAAGGAAGCGTCTTACAAGCTGCATTACAGAGTGCTGCTGAACAGATACAGGGCGTTCACTACATGCAGCGAATGCGGCGGAGCGAGATTAAGAAAGGAAGCTCTTTACATCAGAATAAACGGAAAGACAATTTTTGATATTGTGAAAATGAAGATCAGCGATGCTTATGAATTTTTTAAGAATATAAAATTAAATGAATACGATGCGAAGATCTCCGAAAGAATTCTGGAAGAGATCATTTCACGTCTGAGATATCTGAATGATGTCGGGCTTACTTATCTGACATTAGACAGACTGTCCAATACTCTTTCAGGCGGCGAGTCGCAGCGGATTAATCTTTCCACTTCACTCGGTTCATCTCTTGTCGGTTCCATATATGTACTTGACGAACCGTCAATAGGTCTTCATCCGAGAGACAATCAGAAGCTGATAGACATTATGAAATCTCTAAGAGACATCGGCAATTCAGTGTTAGTAGTCGAGCATGACAGCGACATGATGAAGGAAGCTGATGAGATAGTGGATATGGGACCGTTTGCCGGTGAGAAAGGCGGAGAGAAAATATTTCAGGGTACGTATAATGAAATTATAAAAAGCAAAGAGTCTCTGACCGGAAAATATCTCAGCGGCAGTATGAAGATAAGCATTCCGAAAGCAAGAAGACCTGTTACTGATAAAACCGAAATGATCGTAATAAAAGGAGCGCGTGAGAATAATCTGAAAGACATTAATGTAAAGATCCCGCTGGGAATGTTTGTCTGCGTCACGGGAGTAAGCGGATCCGGAAAATCAACTCTGATAAATAATATTTTATTCGGCGATCTGAAAAGAAGGATCGAAGGAACTTACAATGAGAAGATAGGTGATCACGACTCCATCTCCGGACAAAAATATCTGAATGCTCTTGAGATGATAGATCAGAATCCCATAGGAAAGACTTCGAGGAGTAATCCCGTTACTTATATAAAAGCGTTTGACTCGATCAGGGAAGCGTTTGCCGGTACTCCTCAGGCGGTGAAAAAAAATCTTTACTCGGGACATTTTTCATTTAATGTATCGGGCGGCAGATGTGAGAACTGTGAAGGGACGGGAGTGATTAATATTGAAATGCAGTTCATGGCAGACATTGTGCTGGAATGCGAAGAGTGCAAAGGCAAAAGATACAGGGATGAAATTCTGGAAATTAAACTTAAGGGAAATGAAGGTGTCAGAAAAAACATCAGCGAAGTACTTGACATGACAGTCTCGGAAGCGGTGATCTTTTTCAAAGCATTCCCTAAGATTGAAAAAAAATTGAAAGTGCTGGAGGATGTGGGACTCGGTTATATAAAAGTAGGTCAGTCTGCAACTACTTTATCAGGCGGAGAGTCGCAGCGCGTAAAGCTCGCTTATCACCTTACGTTTCAGGAGAAAGGAAAGAAGACTCTGTTTATATTTGACGAACCGACTACAGGTCTTCATTATTATGATGTATCTAAACTTTTAAAATGTTTTGAGGAGCTGATAAAAAAAGGAAATTCAGTAGTGGTGATAGAGCATAATCTTGAAGTAATTAAATGCGCGGATCATATAATAGATCTCGGTCCGGAGAGCGGTGACGAAGGCGGATACTTGGTGGCGCAGGGAACTCCCGAAGAGATCTCGGAAGTAAAGAAATCCTACACGGGAAAATTTTTAAAGAATGTTCTGAAAAGAACTAAAGCTATATAAAAGGTATAAACTAAAAATAAAATATACAAACAAAACAAATGAAAACATTTACGCTCATTATATTTTTGTTTACTGCAGTATTCACTCTGGATGCTCAGACAATTAAAGAAAATTTCGAAGCAGGTAAGACGGCATTCTATTCAGATAATTTCGAGGAAGCGTATAAAAAATTCAACCCGATACTTCAGTCTGAAGCTGATGATTACGAGACTTTTTTTTACAAAGGACTGGTGTACGAGATCTATTTTGATTATGACAAAGCTATTTCAATGCTGACTAATGCAATTTTTTCCAGACCGAAGGAAAGCGAACCTTATTTCAGAAGGGGAGTCATTTATGATAAAAAGGAAATGATCAAGGAAGCGATAAATGATTATTCAAGCGCTGTTAAGTTAAACAAGAATCACAAGGACGCATATTTCAACAGGGCGACGGATTATATTGAGCAGAAGGATTACAGCAATGCAATAAAGGATCTTTCAAAAGTAATAAAACTAGATCCGAGTGATGACATTGCATATTATACAAGGGGAAAACTTTATAGGGAAAAAGGCGAACTGAAAAAAGCTGAAGAAGATTTTAAAAAGGCGATCAGTATTGATAAGATATGGAAGAATGAACTTGAAAAGGAAATTGAGTCAATGAAGTCAAGAAGAAGTTAATAAATTTATTCCTTAAATTAAAAAAAAACAGATAAAATAAATTTCACATCCGTCAAAATGTTAGGCATTTAAATTTAAGTTAAGATAAAATGAATTTTTTTTTTCGAAAATATATAAAAACAGCTGTGAAATATTTGCAAATTTATTTTGGAGAGACAGAACTATTTTAATTCGTTCTTAAGATATTGTGCAGTGTAAGAAACGTCGTAAAAATTTTTCACAATATCTTCCGGAGTACCGGCAGCAATAATTTCACCGCCCGCTTCGCCGCCTTCAGGTCCCATGTCAATGATCCAGTCAGCGGTCTTTATCACATCGAAATTATGTTCGATCACAATTACAGTATTTCCTTTATCGGTAAGTTTGTTCAGCACTTTCAAAAGCATATTAATGTCTTCGAAGTGCAGACCAGTGGTTGGTTCGTCGAGAATGTACAGCGTTCTTCCGGTCTGAACTTTAGAAAGCTCAGTAGATAATTTCACGCGCTGCGCTTCGCCTCCCGAAAGAGTAGTCGCCTGCTGACCGAGTCTGATATAACCGAGACCTACATCGAATAAAGTCCGGAGCTTTCTGTTAAGAGAAGGAACTGATACAAAAAAGTCAACCGCTTCTTCGACAGTCATGCCAAGGACGTCGGCAATGGATTTATTCTTATACTTCACTTCAAGAGTTTCGCGGTTATATCTTTTTCCCTGACAGACTTCGCATTCCACATACACATCAGGCAGAAAGTTCATTTCAATTTTCTGCAGACCGGCGCCTTCGCATGCGTCGCATCTGCCGCCTTTTACATTAAATGAAAACCTTCCCGGCTTGTAACCTCTGATCTTTGAATCAGGTAAGTTTGAATAAATATCTCTTATAAAAGTGAACAAACCAGTGTATGTAGCTGGATTGCTTCTCGGAGTTCTGCCGATCGGAGTCTGATCTATTTCAATTATCTTATCAATAATTTTTTCACGGTACTTTTCTTTCTTCAGAGAAAGACCTTCAATAGTTTTAAAAGGAAGGGGAGTCTCGGGAGTTTTATAAAATTTCTTTGAGAGAATTCTGTATAGCGTTTCATTAATAAGAGAAGATTTACCCGAACCGCTGACACCTGTTACGCAGATAAATTTACCGAGAGGAATTTCAAGATCAACATTTTTAAGATTGTTACCTGTCGCTCCTTTTAATGTAACTACACTGCCTGTGCCTTCTCTTCTTTTTTCCGGAACTTCGATCTTTCGTTTACCCGAGATATAATCCCCGGTAAGAGAACTGCCGTTGAGATTTTTCGGCGGACCGAAAGAAACTATTTCACCGCCGTGCTCGCCTGCGCCCGGACCGAGATCAAAAACATAATCAGATGCTTCGATCATTTCCTTATCATGCTCTACGACAATAACTGAATTACCTGTATCCCTCAGAGACTTTAATGAATCGATAAGACGAATATTATCTCTCTGATGAAGACCGATCGAAGGTTCATCAAGAATATAAAGAACTCCCGTAAGCTGCGAACCGATCTGAGTCGCAAGTCTGATACGCTGCGCTTCGCCGCCGGAAAGTGTGCGCGCGCTGCGGTCGAGAGTAAGATATTCAAGTCCGACATTTAGTAAAAAATCGAGACGTGAAATTATTTCCTTAACGATCTGTGAAGCGATGAGTTTTTTTCTGTCATCGAGAACAAGCTTTTCAAAAAAGACGCGGCATTTTTTTATTGACAAAGTAGTAAGATCGTGAATGTTCATACCGTCTATTTTTACCCAGAGGGAATCAGTCTTAAGTCTCCCGCCGTTACAGGTTTTGCATGGGGAGATAGTCATAAAGCCTTCCGCCCACTGCCTGATGGTTTCGGATGAAGTATCATCGGAATATCTTTTGACATAATTCAGAATGCCTTCAAATTTGTGAGAGTATATATTTGTTCTGCCCTGTGAATTTATATGATCATATCTGACCTTTTCAGAAGATCCGTAAAGAATTTTATCAAGGGATTCATCCTTTATTTTATCAACAGGCGTATTAAAATCATAACCTTCGGATTCTATCAGTCCTTTGAAGATAGAATAGATCCAGGTGCTGCGCGGTTTGCCGAGCGGTTCTATCGCTCCGTCATTTATCGAAAGCTTTCTGTCGGGAATGATCTTGTCAATATCAATATCCTTTTTTTCGCCGAGACCGAAGCAGTCTTTGCACCAGCCGTAAGGCGAGTTGAAGGAAAAGGAATTCGGAGCGGGCTCTGAGAAACTTCTTCCTGACTCAAAGTCAGATAACCGTTCGTTATAGAAATTATCTTCTTTACCGTTATTTATAATCACATTGCCTTCGCCGTGTCTGAGCGCCGCTTCGATTGATTCTGAAATTCTTCCTTTTGAATTAGCGCTGATCTCCACTCTGTCTATCACTATCTCGATATCATGTATCTTAAACCGTTCCAGCTTAAGTCCGGGCGTGATCTCTTTTATCTCACCGTCGATACGGACTTTTGTAAAACCCTGCGAGGCAATATCCTCAAACAATTCCCTGTAATGACCTTTCCTTCCTTTCACGACCGGAGCGAGAATAATTATTTTAGTGCCGTCCGGTCTGTCAATTACATTGTGAAGTATCTGATCAAGATTTTGTCTTGTAACCGCTTTGCCGGATTCGGGTGAATATTGTGTGCCGCATCTTGCAAAAAGCAGACGGAGGAAATCATAAATTTCGGTTACAGTTCCGACAGTGGATCTTGGATTCTGCGAGATGGTTTTTTGTTCAATGGAAATAGAAGGCGAAAGTCCTTCGATCTTATCCACATCGGGACGTTCGATACCGCCTATGAACTGCCGCGCGTAAGCCGAGAGAGTTTCCATGAATCTTCTCTGACCTTCGGCATAAATAGTATCGAATGCGAGCGAAGATTTGCCTGAGCCGGAGACGCCTGTAAACACGACGAGACTGTCACGCGGAATTTCAAGATCCACATTTTTCAGATTATGAACGCGCGCGCCCTTTACGATGATTTTATCTAAATGAGAGTCTGACATAAATATCACGGAAAATAAAGGAGTCAGGTTGTTTTTACAATCTAAAATTTAGTGCTGAAGCGGGAATATTTGTACAGGTGAAAATTTTTATCAAAAGGTTATATAGAAATCTATTGAAATGAAAATATTGGTTAACTAACTTAAATTTAAAAAATATAATATGAATACAAAGATTAATGACATATTGGAAGATTTTGATAATTTAAGTTTAAATGAACAGGAAGAATTAATCGAGATAGAAAAGAAAAGACTTATTGAAAATAAGCGTAAACTGCTTGTGGATGAAGTTAAAGAAGCTGAGAAAGAATATACAGAAGGAAAATATATTACAGGTGAAACAGATGAACTAATGAGAGCTATTGATTATAAAAATACTTCAGACAAATAATTTTACACGTAAGGCAAATAGATTAACGAGGAAGGACGAAAGAGCACATCCGTCTATAACATTAGGCATTTAAATTAAGATTAAGCTGACCTTTACGTACTTTTTTTTGAGAGATCAAAAAAAAGTACCAAAAAAAAATCTCCGCTGTTGAAAAATTGCCGGAATTCATTGCTATAAATTTAACTCAAAATTTGCTGCGCAAATTTCTCAGACAAGGAAATTTTATTGACGCAATTGCTTATGAATTCTTTCGGCAATTTTTCAAAAGCGGTTATACTATCTCGTTTAACAGAAAACTTTAAATTTATGAAAAATCACACATATAAATTTATTTTAAAAAATGTTTTGGATAACAATGACGAATGAGATACAATTTTATTGCTGACAATTGGTTCGCACGACGAAGTTTACTGATTTATAAAGCGTATCCATACTTTTTCCCTATCCTTTCCAAAACGAGAGTAAAATTCGAGTTGAGAAATAGAATGAGATAGCTTAAATTGAATTATGAATATATTACGGATAATGGTTTGCGCAGCGCTGGTATTTTCTTCCTGCGGGAATGATCCTTTGCAGCCGGGAGGTAACGCAGCGCCGCCTTATACTCAAATTGATTTCGATCCGGTATTGTCAGCAGACGGAAGATTATTGGCGTATGTACATTCGAATATTAATTCCGACTTTACCGGATTATACAGATTTGATTTGTTAAACGGATTTAACAGGCAATTAATAAATGAAGTCATCAGCAATCCGGATTTCTCGAATTCAAATTCAAACCCTGAAATAATTTTTTCTTGGGACAACAGGTTAATGAAAATGAATTCTGACGGACAGTTTCTTTCACAAATTCTTCAGACAGGAAACAATAAGAATCCTAAATGGAATTTAATCGACAATAAAATATTGTTTGAAAATACCGACTGCAGTTCAGGCTGCGGAATACGATTGACAGATTCAAACGGCGCCTTTAATAATTTGATTATTCAAAACGGCAAGTCACCTGAGTGGACAAATACAGCTGATGAATTTATATATCTGTCACCTTCGGAAAGCGGTAAAGGCGATACATTATTTAAATTTAATTTAACAAGCGGAGTTAAAACTTTCCTGAAATTTTTAACCATTCCGGAACATATGGCAAATCAATATCTGAATTATACAGTCGGGGAAGTGATATTATGTTCGACTTCGGAAACCGGATACAGTTATATATATAAGCTTAATCTGAATTCCGGTAATATTGAAAAGCTTTCAGTCAATCAGGGATGGTCGCCGTATTATTCAGAGGTGACAGGAAAAATTTATTACACTAACAGAAATGAAGGTGAAGGCAGGATCTGGATCATGAACATTGACGGCAGCGATAACAGGATGTTTGATGAGATCTATTAGTATTGTAATAAGAATTCTTGCGGGTAAGGTGATTTCTTAATTGTAACTCACTGATAATTTAATTATTTTGCTTACTTCATTACATGGTCCCATCGACTAGGGGTTAGGTCGTCACTCTTTCACAGTGAAAACACGGGTTCGAATCCCGTTGGGACCGCAAAGGTTATATCTGAGTTTGTTTTAAATGCAATTTCCATTCATAGCTGCACATCATTTTTAATTACCCGGTTTATACAGATCATCTAAGAAAGAAAATTAATTATTATAATATTTTCAAATTGTATTGAACTGATGTTCAATTATACATTACATAAATGTATTATAAGTTGAATCTGAAATTTAATGTAAATATTTTGAATCCTGTAATTCAAAACGGAAAGTTCATTGAAATAAATTTATATAAAATAAAATGAAAGCTCTTCTAATCATTGACATGCAGAAAGGATGCTTCCTGCCTTATGAATCGCGGTATGATACTGCGGGAGTTATCTCACGGATAAATGAACTTTCGGATAAATTCAGAAAGAGAAATTATCCGGTGATATTTATTCAGCATGACGGCACAAGTGAGAAAGAACTAATCCCGCATACTGATGACTGGAAACTGCTGCCCGAACTCACAACGCTTCCCGGCGATCTCTTCTTTGACAAAACGGCAAATGATTCTTTTTACAGGACAGAGCTGCAGGATTATCTGAAGGCGAGCGGCATAAACGAACTATACATTACCGGGGCTGCAACGGATTTTTGCATAGACGTTACAGTCAAGTCCGCGCTGAATAAAGATTATAAAGTAACAGTGATCTCCGACTGTCATACAACAGAAGATAAGGAGAATTTACCTGCAGACGTTCTGGTAAATTATTATAATTGGATCTGGAGCGCACTTGCACCGGCGAAGCATAAGGTCAGAGTTTTAAAAACCGATGAAGTGATTTTATAAATTAATATTGGTACAGTTCGATTAAAATCAGTTCAGCACAATTCAATTACATAAGCAAACCGAAAAAGTAGTTTAAAATATTTTGATAACAGCGGCGAAGTGGATAATAATTTTGTTTGGGATATTTCTGATATGCTGCGGATTCCTGATGCTGCTTAATCCCGAAAAGGCGCGGAGTATTTTGAGAAAAGCCGGCAGCACGAATTTCATAAACTATGCGGAGATCACTATCCGCATGATACCGGCAGCGGGCATGATCATTGTATTCGGAGTTCACTGAATACGAAATGATCTATAAAATATTCGGATGGTTCATGCTTTCAACATCAATAGCGCTTTACTTCATCCCCCGCAAAGCTCACCATAATTTCTCTCTCAGAAGCGCTGACATTTTAAAGCCGGAATATTTTCGTATGATATCGCCGATATCCGTCCTCTTCGGCGCGGCTGTGATTTATGGCGTGATCTGAACATATCAAATTTAAATCGCTTCAGGTATGTTTTTCCGAAATAGTTTACAGCGGCAAAGCAGTAAAATTATACAGTCTCAATGCCGGTCGAGGACAAATAACTTTTCCGCGAAGACATACAACTTTCCAGCGGAGACTTTAAACTTTCCAGCGGAGACTATTAACTTTCCAGCGGAGACTATTAACTTTAAAGCGGAGACTATTAACTTTAAAGCGAAGACATACAACTTCCAAGTGAAGACATACAACTTTCAAACGATGACATACAACTTTCAAACGAAGACATATAACTTCCAAACGGAGACTATTGACTTTCAAGCAGAGACTTTAAACTTTTAAATGAATACTGTCTACTCCCGAGCGAAGACAATACGCAGCCGGGCGGAGACAATACGCAGCCGAGCGAAGACAACGCGCAGCCGGGCGGAGACAACGCGCAGCCAAGCGGAGACAACGCGCAGCAAAACTGAGACAGCTCGCAGCCAAACAAAGCCTCATAGCTGACAAACAACTACAAACAGCAGTTGATCGGAGAATAACTGCAGTGAATCGGAATGTTTCTGCAATTGATCCCAACTCCGACGCAATGTGCCGGAGTCGAATATCAGTGTGTCGAAGGCTAAGAGCGGCAGATCAATGGCGCTTAACAGTGAGTCGAAGGTGCAGAGGGGCGGATCAGAGGCGTAAAATGGTGTATCAAAGACGCAGGCGATTGATCTAAGACGCACAGCAATTGATCTAAGACGCACAGCGATTGATCTAAGACTCGCATCGATGTAGCGAAGACACGCATGGATGTAGCGAAGGCGCAGAGAGATTGAGCGAAGCGGCGTGTTTTTTGGCTGAAGTGGATTTATGGCGTGAAATAGCGGTTTTCGGGGGAACAAGTGATTTGGAAGCGGTTTAACAGAAAGCCGAAAGTTATCATTTGACTTTTTGACTGGTATAAAGCCGGGAAAAAGTCTGTGAAGTGTAATATTAAATGAGAGGCGGAAGTAATTGAGTAAATTTAATTTATCACATATAAATTAACAGTACTATATTAATATAATTCTTAGTATTTTTGAAATGAGAAGATGTTCAATATAATGTCAGGATATTAATATGAAAGTAAAGGAAGTAATAAAGATAATTGAAAAGGACGGATGGTATCACAAAGATAGCAGGGGAAGTCACAGACAGTATAAACATTGGACAAAATCCGGAAGAGTTACAATACCCGGAAAATTGAATCATGACTTACATCCAAAAACACTTAGAAGTATTTTAAAACAAGCTAAAATAATATTATGAAATATGCAATTATCATAGAAGAAGGTCCCAGCAATTACAGCGCTTATGTACCGGATCTGCCGGGATGTGTAAGCGCCGGAGATACAATTGAAGATGTGAAAGCAAATATCAGGGATGCAATAGTTTTTCATATTGAAGGAATGAAAGACGATGGTGTAAAAATTCCTTTGCCGACATCGATAAGTGATTCAGTTGAGGTGGCAGCGTGATAATTTTACAATCCGGAAGTTAATGCTGTATATGAAGTAAGATCCAAAATTCACAATATAGAAATTTAATCCCCACAGAGAAAAGTCTTTGCGGGGATTTTTGTTTTAATATCAACTCCGTGAATTAAAAATCAAATAAAAATTTCCGCGTCATCACAAATTTTAATTGAAATTACTGATACAATAAATTATTTTATAATTTATTTGTCAGGACGGAAACATATGAAAGCAATACTTTACTTACTTACGGAAAAGACTAATATAAATTTCGGGAAATAGCTGCTGACACGTTTTTGGTTTTTAAAAGGGAATGTGAGTCGGGTGACGGAGTTTTTTTTGGGGGGGGGGGGGTAATTATGTTATTACAATTAAAATTCAAAAGTCTCGCAATGGAAACATTTGTGAAACTAATGAGATGTGACTGGATATATACATAAAATTTTATTTATTTTGAGTATATTTAATAGTTAGATTCTACCGCGATTCTATAGTGGTCATAACATGAAACGACTTATATCAGTGAAAATATGAAAATCTGTTTAGTAACAATTTGTATCTTACCTTTACTTTTGTGATACTTATTGATACTTTTGTAAAATATTAAAACAAAATGACTAAAAAAAAAAACCTACCAGCAAACCGAAGAACTTCTTACAGTTAAGGAAGCAGCCAACTTACTGAAAGTTTCAGAAATTTCTGTGAAACGATATGTTTCTAAAGAAGTAATTCCATCAGTGAAAATTGGCGGAGCTAGGAGAATTATCAAGAACGATATTTGGGACAGTTTTATTGAGAAGATGCGACATGAACACAACGGCAAATCAAATGTTGTTGCAGAACCTGAAAACCCATACTTGGTTACAAGAGAAATTCAAAAAGAAGAAAAAAAAACCAAACTTGGTTTTAATAACCTGACACCAAGTGAATGGGCTTTACTTTCAAAGAATGTGATAAATGAAACTGAAATTTTAAATCCCGTATGGAATGACCTTTCTTCACCAAGAAATAAATATCAATTAGAACACGGTGCTGTTTATCCGTTGCGACTTGCAGAGAGATTAATTAAAATGTATTCAGCTGAAGGCGACACAATTTTTGACCCATTTCTAGGGATAGGCACAACAATTATTTCAGCACAAGCACTTCAAAGACATGCTGTAGGAATAGAACTCAATCCAAAGTTTTCAAATATCGCAGAGGAATGGTTATATGACGTACAAGGTATGTTTTCGAATGGCATGCATTACAAAATCATAAATGATGATTGCCGAAACATGCTAAAGCATATTCGAAAAGAGAAAGTTCAACTTACAGTGACTTCTCCACCATATGCGGACTTTATTCAAAAATCTTTAAAGGATAGAGCAACGGTTCACAAATCGTCCATCATCCAACATGAAAACAATAGTACTGTAAAACAATACAGCGAACACGAACACGACTTTGGAAATTTACCTTATAAAAATTTTATAAAAGACATTAAAAAAATTCTTTCAGACAACTATAAAATCACAAAACCGGGCGGATATTCATGTTGGGTTGTAAAAGATTACCGTGATACAAAAAATAAAATCCCATACATACCTTTTCATTCCGATCTTGCAACAGTTGGACAAGAGTCAGGTTGGTTATATCAGGATTTAATAATTTGGGACCAAACTGGACAAAGAAGATTAGTGCTCTTAGGTTATCCTTCAGTGATGTATGTAAATCAAAATTGTTCCTTCATTGTAGTGTTCCGAAAACCTAAAGCATGATAAAGTCTTTCAAAGAAACAGAATTTGATTTTAGTGTAGAGGAAACTTCGTATCTCTCACACTCATTACATCCATATCCTGCAAAATTTCCACCACAATTACCTAAAAGGATACTACAACAATATGGAGTAAAAGGACAAACTATATTAGACCCATTTTGTGGATCTGGTACTACTCTTGTTGAAGCTAGAATTTTCGGCATGAATGCTATTGGAGTTGATGTAAATGGTCTCTCAGTTTTGCTATCTCTAGTGAAAGCAACTTCACTTACACAAAAACAGTTCTCGAAAATTGAAGCTTTTATTTCTGAATTAAAAGTTCAAATTTCTAAATGGAAAACATTAGGAAGACCAAATATAAAAGTCAAAGAAATAGAAGGGCAAGACCATTGGTTTCAAAAAATGTTTCAGAAGAAATTACGTTTCTTCTGAATAGAATAGATAAACAAGTTGACAATGAAATTCGAAACTTTCTTAGAATAGTTTTGTCTTCAATAATTGTAAGGGTTTCAAATCAAGACAGTGATACCAGGTTTGCAGCTATTGAAAAAAATGTCAATGACTATTATACGCTTGAACAATTTTGTAAAAAAGCAATTGAATACAATTCACGAATGGTTGAATATTCAAAACTTGTAAATAGTAAAACAGAATTGAAAGTTTACAACGCAGATAGTAGAAATTTAAATTTTATTCCCGATAACTCAATTGACATAATCATTACTTCACCTCCATACGCAAACACATATGACTACTATTTATATCACAAATTTCGAAAACGTTGGCTTAACCTTGATGTAAAATTTGCTCAATACAATGAAATTGGTTCAAGGCGTGAATATTCAAGTTTGAAAGAGAAACCACAGAAATGGAATGAAGATTTATCCAAGTGTTTTGTAGAAATGCACAGAGTATTAAAACCAAGTCAACTTGCATTTATTGTGATTGGTGATAGTGTTATAAAAAAAGAATTGATTAAAATTGAAAAAGAAATTTCCTACTTTGCACCTACAATTGGTTTTAAAATAAATGAAATTTTATCTTCTGATTTATCAAGTCATTCAAAAATATTTAATCCTTCTTTTGCGCAGAAAGGAAAGAAGGAACATTTAATAATCTTTCAAAAAGTATAATGAAAGAAGTAAGAATTTATTTTGAATGCTTAGAGCAAGCGGCTCATTTCATAAAACCAATTTTGGAGCAAACCGAATCATTTAATAAAAGACTTTTTGAAATCAAGTTAATCAAGCTCGCAGGCAATTTTAAATTTTATTCCAAGTTAGTTGCACCCGTTGTTTACCTTAAAGACCCTGACATTTTGATCACGATAGTTGAAAATGAAATTGAATATCCTCTTTTTCAACTTGAAATATCTACAGCAGTATTTACAGAAGACCACGAACTCCAAAGGTTTGATGGAATAGTTGCATCAATAGAAAATAACTGCATCTACGGAAAACTTTCTCCTACAAATAAAACTTCGCAAAGTGCACATGGAGGGAATACTAAGTTTAATTATCTCACTTCTTACAAAGCAATCTATGATACGTATGGTAAACTTGCTTTTCATTTTGACTGGCCTTGTGAAAATGGGAATGTAATTGTAAATGAAAATTATTTAAGTTGTCCCGCAGAAGTGAAAACTCTTAATTCTTTTTTGAAACAACTGGCAAATTTTGTTTCAACTAGGAAAATAAATTTTTCAAAGTGGCTTTTAGATTTTGAAATTGAGTTAGTGAAAGAGGAAGGTTTCCCAGAGTGGATTGAAAAACTAAAAGGATTTTCAATGCCTGATTTTAAAACAAAAAACACTTCAAGAACAGTGTGGAAGGAAGAGAACAAAGAATTACATTTGAAGATTAATCGTTTTGGACATGCAATGGACCCTGAAAGAGGTATGTTAGCTTACTATGGAACAATTTGTGAGAATACGATTGCAAAAATGTTGTTTGATAAAAACAACACAGCCTGGTATAAAGACACCTCCAACGAAAAAGCAATTTCAAACTATTTAAAGAAGAATGGTTTAAAGACAGCAAGCGATTTTTTACATTGTTTCATACTTGGTTCAGGAATTAACAAAAATAAAAACTTTGTTGAACTGACTAAAAAATTCTTAGGAGGCAAAGCCAAATCAATTAATATTGATTTAAGTAAATTCCTTTCAAAAAATTTCATTACACTCAACAAAGCATTGCGGACGGTTTTCAAATTCTCAAAACAATTACACATCACCGACACGGAAGGTGAAATTAGGATAAAATTTTTTTGGAATAAATTTTGTGTTGCAAATGATTTTTCAAATTTCCCAGCAATAACTCTAATTCAAAATAGAACTTTTTTTGACGAAGATGATATTACGTACATTAGTGTTCACAATGTATTGCGTCAAAATGGTTACAAACTTATAGCAGTTAGTTACCCTGGCGCACAAGGTGACAGAGTAGTATTAGCAGAAGCGGGAACAGGAAGGAGACAAAAACGAAGATATATCGACATCATTTCTTTTCTTCCTAAAAGACATATTGCATTGCAAGAAAACAAAGGAAAATTTTCTTCGGATTCAATTCAATACGAAATATCAGAATTATCAAAATACAAATCGGATAAAGCATACAAGGATTCTATAGAAAAATTTGTAACCAGATTTGAAAAATTTACTCCAAAAACTTTCAAAATAGGTGTTGGCTTTTGGGCAAATAGTAACTTTACTATTAAGCATATCCTGAAATTAGAAATTGATAAGTTGGACTATTTCATTTTCATGAAGTCTGACCAAAAAGTTGGAAAGTATTCTGCACAGGTAAGACAAAACTTTTTTCAGAAACAGAAGGTAAAATTTCTTTACCAAAGGTTTTCGAAGTAAGATATGAAGAAGTTTGTCAATTTGGGTTGTTTGAAATTAACGAATGAAACATTATGCAAATTTAAACAACAAAACAAAAAATACAAATGAGAGAAAATTAGATATTAAGTAACAGTTGGTAAGACTAACTAACTGAGTGCTCCGATTAAAAATTAATGCTAATAAACTTTCCAAAATGCTAATCCCAGAAATTTTATATGTTATCTTGAAAGATAAAACGAAAAAAATTTAAAATTATAATATATGAAACAATTTTCACAGGCAGTTTGCGAAAAAATTGGTTATTACGTATACATAGTTAAAGACCCAAGAAATTCTACGATTTTTTATGTAGGTATGGGAACAGGTAATCGCATATTTCAACACGTATCAGGAGCAATAATGAGTCCAGCAACTTCAGACAAAGTTAATCTAATTAGAAAAATTCATGATGACAAATTAAAAGTTGAACACTTCATTTTAAGACATGGAATTACAGAGACAAGCTTTAGAAATTGAAAGTACCTGTATTGACTTACTTGGACTTGACCTATTAACGAATGCGGTTAAAGGACATAACAATTGGGAACGTGGATTGAAAACAGCTGACGAAGTAATTCAACATTATGACGCAAAAATCATAACAATCTCTGAGCCCACCATTATAATAAACATAAATAGAAATTACAGAAGATTTATGACTCAAGACGAACTATACAATGCAACTCGTTCCTCTTGGAAGGTTGCTGCATATATAGAAGAAAATCAGTAAAATACGCTGTTGCTGCATATCGCGGGCTAGTAAGGGAAGTTTATGAAATTGAAAGTTGGAACAATCAAGGTGAGCGTTGGGAGTTTTGTGGAAAAGTTGCAGATAATCAGGTTAGGGACAAATACTTAAATCAATCACTTTCCAACTATGTGAAAAAGGTAAGCCAAAATCCCATAAAATATTCGTATTGAAATGAAAACCTATCTCTAACAACTGTCTAAAGTAAATATCGGTGATATGGTTAATTGAAAATTCATGCTTCTATTTGACGTTTATTTAATTTGAAAGTGTAGTGTTCAGCTATTACATCATTTCTTAAAAAAACATAATAAAAAATTAACCAACAACCAACAAACCATGCCCCTAAACGACTTAAAAAAAGAACTGAAAAAACTCGACAAGGAAAATCTGATTGAACTTATTGCAGACTTGTATAAAAAGAATAAATCTGTAAAAGAGTATTTTGACTTTTATGTGAATCCGGATGAGAAAATAGTACAACATAAGAAGAGACTCAACCGGAACCTTTAGCGACAACCTTTAGACGATACAACAAATCTAAATTTGAAAACAAATAGAAGATGAACATACAGAAATTAGAACCTGCCGACATAAATTATATTTCCGGTTTGCTTCCGTTTGGATGGGAAGATGTTATTCCGGTTATTTATTCTTATACATTAACAAATTATTGTTTTCCAATTAAAGTAATTATTGACAAAAAAATAGCCGGCATTGGAACAGCAATAGTTCACAATGAAACTGCCTGGCTTGCTCATATAATTGTTCACTCTGACAAAAGGAATCAAGGTATCGGAAAAAAGATCACACAATCTTTAATTGAAACTTCAAATTCCAAAGGCTGTGAGACAATATATCTTCTGGCAACTGAACTTGGAGAGTCTGTTTATAAAAAAGTTGGTTTTGAAATAGAAACTGAATATTTAATTTACAGGTGTGAAAGAATAGACGGAACAATTAAGAATTCCGGGAATATTGCTCCGATCAGCTATGATTATAAAAAACATATACTTAATTTAGACAGACAGGTAACAGGCGAAGACAGAGTTTTACTTCTTGAAGAACACCTTTCAAACGGCTTTATATATTTACAAGACAAAGAAGTGAAAGGATTTTATTTGCCGAATTTGGGAGACGGTTTAATAATAGCAAATACAAGTTCAGCAGGACAGGATCTAATGAAGTTACGTTTGAAGTCAAAAGATTTTGCTGCATTTCCGGCTGACAATTTAAATGCAGCAGAGTTAATGAGGCAAAATAATTTCAATGAATTCAGAACAGAAAAACGAATGCGATACGGAAAGAAAAGATACTGGCAGCCGGAAAAAATTTATTCTATAATTGGCGGTAACTTAGGATGACAAATTTGTTATGTTGAGTCCTACCGGTAGATTTAATATTATATTAAGAAGCATTAGGAGAGACTCAACCGGAACAATGCGAACTTTGAAATGTCTGTATGAAATTAGAGATAACTAATACCAACAACAATAAAGACAAACAGCATGATAACTTTGAGAATTGAACATAAGATTGCCAGCTATGATGGCTGGAAAAAAGCGTTTGACAGCGATCCAATAAACAGAAAGCAATCAGGTGTTAAGGAATATCGGGTTTATCGACCTGTTGAGGATGACAAGTTTGTTATAATAGACCTTGACTTTGAAAATCTGCAGCAAGCGCAAACTGCAAAAGAGGCTTTGAAGAACATCTTTTCAAAAATTGAAGGCAGTTTGATTTTTGAAGTTCAACTGAAAATTATTACAGTCGTTGAATCCAAAGAACTGTAAATCAAGAAACTTTCTTCAACTATAAGACAAGCAGGTATTTTTCTCCTTACTCACATCATCCTACTTTCTTTTATCTTGCATCGTCAATGCATGATCACCTTGATCATAAAAAACATTCAAATCAGATAATTCATATATTCATTGTTCAGACGATTGAGTGATTATTGAACCGTGATTAAAGGATTGCTGGATTACCATAATTTAATTAACCATGATTATTAAAGGATTTCATGATTGCCAAGATTTTTAAACCAGTAGTGCAACTTGATAGTATTGGTGTGATTGTCTTGAATAATTATTTTGCTTATATTTATTTGTAAACTTTCATTACAGGACTGCACATATTAAGAAATTGTAAGAACATAAATGAAAACACTAATTATAACTTTTGTATTTACACTATTCGCTTTGACATCGTGCAGTGAGAAAACAACTACTACTAATAAAATGAAAACGGAAACAAAGGACAGTTTGGTTTTTAAAAGCGGGTATTCGGATGTGAACGGACTGAAAATGTATTACGAAATTTACGGGGAGGGAAAACCGCTCGTTTTAATTCACGGCGGCGGTTCGACTATCCAGACAAATTTTGAAAAGATCATTCCGCTGCTTGCAAAAAACAGACAGGTAATTGCTGCAGAACTGCAGGCTCACGGACGGACAAATGACCGGGACGCTGACCTTACATTTGAACAGGATGCAGACGACATTGCGGCACTTCTCAAAAATTTAAAAATTGACAAAGCTGACTTTTTCGGTTTTAGCAATGGCGGGACAACTGTTTTGCAAATTGTCATCCGGCATCCGGAAATAGCTGATAAAATAATTTTAGGTTCAGCGCTTGCAAAACGAAGCGGAGTTCCCGAGTGGTTTTGGGGTATGATGGAACAAGCTAAGCTTGAAAATATGCCGGAACAACTGAAAACCGGATACAAAAAAGTTGCGGCAGATACAAATGGTTTACAAGTAATGCATGAAAGAGATGTAAAGAGAATGTTTAATTTCAAAGACATTTCAGACGGGCAAATTAAATCAATTCAAGCAGCAACGTTAATTATAATTGGAGACAAAGATATTATTACACCTGAACACGCTGTTGAACTGCACAGACAAATTACAAATTCTGAGTTAGCAATAATTCCGGGCGGACACGGGGAATATATTGGAGAAGTTACAACTATAAAACCCGGCTTTAAAGAAAGCGACATGGTTGTTCCGATGATTGAAAAATTCCTTGACAAAGAACCAATAAAATAATGCTGCCGGCACTAACGAAAGAGTATAACGAACCGCTTACATAAGTATAGCAATACGACAGGTGATGCGCTTCCCGACACATTTGTGTTTAAACAAACAGCAGCGCATCTAATGAACTTTGTATTAAAATGCCGCCACTTGGTAAAGCCCAAAAACGTCAGCGGTCATTGTTATAAAAGACAAATCATTTTTTAACGATATCAACATTATGAAAAACGAAAATACTCAAACAGAAATTAAAGACCATATCCGGGAATTAATTGATCAGCAAATCCGTGCAGTTCGTGATAAGAATATTGATCAGGCTTTGAACAATTATGATAAGGATGTCCTGTCATTCGATGTAGTAGACCCGTTACAATTTACCGGAAAAGATGCGATAAGAAAAAGATTGGAAGAGTGGTTCACATCGTTTCAAGGACCTGTCGAAAATGAGATCAGCGATCTCAAGATAGAATTATCCGGGAATGCAGCATTTTGTTCCAGGCTGAACCACGTGAACGCAGTAAAAGCTGACGGCGGGAAATTAGATATGTGGTGGCGTGAAACAACTTGCTTTAAGAAAAAGGATGTCCGTTGGTTGATCACGCATGTTCATAGCTCAGTACCATTTAATACCCAAAATGGTAAAGCTTCTCTTACTCTAAAGCCGTCCACTACTTTGGAAGATATTGCAATCACAAACAGGAAAGAAAAAAGACGTCACTTCTTATTAAAAAATATTTTGCCGCTTATGAGTCACATGACAGGAATACAATCGACGAACTATTGAGTGATGATTTTAGGTTCAGCAGCCCCGACGACCCTGATATTGATAAGGCAGCCTATTTCACGAAGTGCTGGCCGTTTAGTGAAAAGGCAAAATTTTACAAAATCGAAAAACTTATTGAGGAAGATGATGAAGCTTTTGTTCTATATGAATGTGAAACTAACACAGGAATTAAGTTTAAGAACACGGAATTTTTTAAAATGAAAGCAAACAAGATAAATAAAGTAGAGGTTTACTATGGTTCTCTGCCGAACAATGATTTTGAACCATGATTAAAGGATTGAGGGATTGGCGTGATATTTGAATTTTAAACGTTGAGTCCTCCCGATAGATTTATATTTACATTAAAGTGCAATTATGGGAGTGACTCAACTGGAACGGAACGTTGAGTCCTCCCGATAGATTTATTCTTACATTAAATTGCAATTATGGGAGAGAACTCAACTTGAACAGAAAGGGGTTGACGTGATTATTTGAACCAAGGATTGCAGGATTGTTATGATTCTTCCTCATATTTGCAGCAGAAACAGAGACACCATTTAAATATATTACATTAATAATTTTTACAATTTAAACCACACAGCACAATGAAAAATTTAGAAAACAAAGTAGCAGTTATAACCGGAGGCGGTTCAGGTATTGGAAAAGCCATAGCAATATTGTATGCATCAGAAGGAGCAAAAATTGTTGTTTCTGATATTGATGAAAAAGGCGGTGAAGAAACTGTATCTGAAATAAAAGCAAATGGCGGTGATGCGAAATTTATTAAAGCGGATACTTCAAGACCGGATGACAGTAAGAATGCGGCCGAGCAGGCAGTTAAACAATTCGGCGGTCTGCACATTGCAGTAAATAACGCCGGAATAGGCGGTCCTTTAAAACCCACCGGTGAATATCCGATTGACGGCTGGGACAAAACAATTGCAATAAATCTTTCAGGAGTATTTTACGGGATGCGTTATCAGATACCGGCAATGCTTTCGTCAGGCGGTGGAAGTATTGTAAATGTTGCGTCAATTCTGGGCAAAGTAGGAACGCCAAATTCCTGTGCTTATGTAGCTTCAAAGCATGGTATTATAGGACTTACCGAAGCAGCAGCGTTAGAGTATGCTAAACAAAATATCCGTATAAATTCAATCGGACCGGGATATATACTGACGCCTTTACTCACCAATACACTGGATGATGCTACGATGAAAGGTCTGGCAGGACTGCATCCAATGGGAAGACTAGGAACTTGTGAAGAAGTAGCGGAACTGGCATTGTGGCTGAATTCAGACAAGGCTTCATTTGTCACCGGTGCATACTTCAACGTAGACGGCGGGTACCTTGCTCAGTAAGCAGCGTTCAAGAATTTAGAGTGAGATTAATTGAACCGGTAAAAAATTGTGACCGGTTCGAATCGTTAAGACAATTCTTAAAATAAAAAATTAAGCAATCGAGAAATTCTTTAATCAAGGTTCAGACAATTAAAATTAAACATCTATTAATTAAACCTAATAATAAAAAAAATGAAACAAATTTTTCTCAACTTACCGGTCGAAAATATAGAAAGGTCAATGAATTTCTACACTCAGTTAGGATTTACAATCAATCCTCTCTTTACTGATGACGATCAAAAGTGCATGGTATGGAGCGATGAAATTTATATAATGCTTATGCCGCGTGAAGTATTCACAAAATACAGCGGAAAAAGTATACCTGATTCAAAAAACTATGAAGCTGCAAATTTTACTCTTCCTGTAGAAAGCCCTGACAGAGTTAACGAAATGGTTGAAAGCGGATTAAAAGCCGGCGGTACAGAACCGGTCCCAATGAAAGATCACGGCTTTATGCAGTTGAGAAAACTTGCAGATCCTGACGGACATACCTGGGATATAATTTATCTGGATTTAGATAAATTCCGAAAAGTAAAATATAATAGTTAAATATCCTGTTAGTAACATTTTGAATTGTCATGATTATGTTTTGAACCATGAGTAAAGATTATGAGGTTAGCATGATTATAAAACATTGAAATCAAGAAATCAGGCAGAACCTTTAATCAAGGTTCAGAAAATTGTGATTGAGTCTTAATAAAAAATTTTTTAAAATAAAAAATAAATGTTTACACTTGAACAAATTAAGTCGGCTCACAGCAAAGTGAGATCCGGCGCTGACTTTCCTGCATACATTCAGGAAATTAAAAAATCAGGAGTGACTAATTATGATTCTTTTGTATCGGACGGTCATATTGATTATTACGGAGCAGATGATTTTAAAATATCAAGTCCCGGGAAATATGAAGAAATGAAAATTGCTGACGATTCAGACATTGAACAGTTTAAAGCTGACATCAAAGCGCATCAGGAAAAAATATTAAAGATCATTTAAATTAAACCAAAATATTTATGAAAAATTTTATCATCGTATATTTTTTTATAGTACTGTCTGCGAGTCTTTCCGCCGGCAATACGGTCAATGAAAATAATCTTTCGGATGACCCGCAAACAGAGGTAATGCTTCTCAGTGTTTACCATTTTGATAATCCGGGAAAGGATAAATATAATCTGAAACTTGACGATTATTTCAGCGAGAAAAGACAGCAGGAGATCAATGAAGTTGTAAGTCTGCTTGCGAAATTCAATCCTAACAAAATATTCATAGAGCTAAGACCAGAGTCGCAAAGAAAAATTGACAGTCTTTATCAGGCATATTTAACTGACAAATTAAATTTAAAAGACCTGGATGCCGGAAGAAATGAGATTTACCAAATCGGCTTTAAGCTTGCCAAAATGCTGGGTCTCAAAAATTTGGATTGCGTTGATGCAAACGGAAACTGGCTGGGTCCTTATGCAGATTTTATTGCGGATACTTTAAAGCTGGCATATTATAATGATGAGGAAATAAAATCTGAAGCAGATATGAAATCACGCAATGAGAGATTCAGCACAAACACCGTGAAAGAAAACCTTATATATACAAATCTGTCTGAAAACATTTCGGAAAATCACCGCTATTACATCGATGTCGCTATGCGTGTAAAGGATACCGTCGGATTATATTTAAAATATCAGGAAGCAACTCAGGTAATAGATGATAACGAATACCTGATGAGATCTTTCGATTTCAATAATATAGGAGTTGAGATGGTAGCTGAATGGTATAAGAGAAATTTTTTTATTTACAGAAATATTCTTGAAAAATCAGTCAGCGGTGATAAGATACTGATAATATTCGGGCAGGGACACATTCCTATTTTAACCGATTTGCTGAAAGATAATCCGAAGTATAAAGTAGTAATGCCGCTGGATTATTTGAAATAATGTCATTTGTATTTGATAGCTGCTGTGCGGTGCGTGTTTCTTCATTAGACAAATCCGCGGTCTTAATATGAGTAACTCGTAATAAAATACAATCAAAAATATATCTGTTGTTACTATACTTAATCAGGATTTCATATTCAGTTTATTAATCAAATGAAGCAGGTTAAAATCAATGGAGCAGAAATTAACTATACAGATCACGGTAGCGGTGAACCGATAGTATTTGTACATGGAGTGTTAGAAGATTACAGAACATGGGAAGCACAGACAAACAGATTTTCCAAAAACTACAGAGTAATTTCTTACAGCAGAAGATTCAATTTTCCAAATAAGAATACAGAACAAAATAATAATTTTTCTGCAATAACTGAATCAGAAGATCTTGCTGAATTTATTAAACAACTGAAACCGGGACCGGTTCATTTAACCGGACATTCTTTTGGCGGACTTATTTCTCTTTTTTTAACAAAGAAATATCCTGAGCTTGTTCAGACATTAACCTTATCAGAACCTGCGTTAATTAGCTGGCTGCCCCGGCTGAAAGACGGGAAAATTCTATATAAAAATTTTTATGATCAGTTATGGAATCCAGTCAAACAGGCATTTGAAGTTAATGACACTCAGACTGTTTTGAAACATATATTAAAATATTTTGCCGGGGAAGACATTATAGAAACGCTGCCGGATGAAGTTAAAACTCAATTCCTGGTTAATATTCCGGAATGGCATGCAGTTGTATATTCCTCTGATCCATTTTCAGATTTTAAGAAAGAATACTTTGAAGAAATTAAGGTTCCGGTACTTCTGTTGTCAGGAGGTCAGACCTTGCCTATAATAAAACTTACGAACAAAGAATTAAGAAATACTTTGCCTGATGCTAAGAGCTACCATTTAGCAGAAGGTACGCACGACTACTGGATAACAAACCCCGCTGAAATGGGTGATGCAGTTTTGAAATTTCTCCGGTCAGTTTAGCGTACAAAGCTAACTTTAATAAATCAACTTTATTAAATAATAACAACTAACACTAACATGGATAATACAAGAGTTTACAAAATGTCTTTAGCCGGTGTGTATCCGCACTATGTACAAAAGGCGGAGAAAAAGGGACGGACAAAAGAAGAAGTAGATGCCATTATTTTCTGGCTGACAGGATATAATAAAAAAACACTGCAGCAGCAGATAGACACGAAAGTAGATTTTGAAACTTTCTTTGCACAGGCTCCGCAGTTAAATCCAAATGTTTCAAAGATTACCGGAGTAATTTGCGGATACAGAGTGGAAGAAATAGAAGATAAACTCATGCAGAAGATTCGCTACTTAGATAAGCTAATTGATGAATTGGCGAAAGGGAAAACAATGGAAAAAATTTTAAGAAAGTAAGTAGAATCATTTTTGAAAACTGCAAAAAGTTTTTCTGAATTCTTCTGTTAAGAGACAACAGTGTAACATTCCAATGGTAATTCATTACTGCAAACTTATTATTAATTTTCAAAGTATACCGATTCGCTGCAAATTGAAGCACAATGGAAGAAAGACCAAAAATAAAAATAGAGCTTTCAATATCTGATAAGATTTTTGAATTATTAGGCTGGCTGTCAATTATTGCAATATGGAGTTTGACAGTTTTGAATTACACAAACTTACCTGACATAATACCGACGCATTATAATGAAGCAGGGCAGGCGGATGGTTTTGGAGATAAAAAATCTATTTTAACTTTGCCAGTTGTTGCGACAATAATATTCGCAGGTTTGACGATACTCAATAAGTATCCGCACATTTTTAATTATCTGACAAAGATTACAATGAACAATGCTTTGAAACAATATACTAATGCGACCAGAATGATCAGATTTCTGAAATTAATTATAGTAAATATTTTCGGACTGATTGCTTTCAAAACAATTCAGTATGCAAGCGGTCAGACGGAAGGACTCGGGATTTGGTTTTTACCAATAGTATCGGGGCTGATCTTGATTCCGCTGATATACTTTATAATTAAATCTTTGAAGACAGAAAATTGAAGGAATAATCACAATGAAATATTTATTTATATAATTTTAAAACGGAAAATATAATTAAAAATTATATGCCTAAATCAAAAACTATAATTCTCATTCACGGTAACTTTGTGAATAATACAAGCTGGGCGGACTGGAAAAGCCATTATGAACAAAAAGGATATACAGTTTACACACCTGCAAACCCGGGTCACGAAGGAAGTCCGGCAGGTTTGAGAAGCAAAGTTCATCCTGATCTTAGTAAAACAGGATTTATAGATGTAGTTAATAATATTGCAAAACTAATCGACAGTTTACCTGAGAAACCCTTGATCATAGGACATTCAATGGCAGGCATGGCTGCAATGAAACTTCTTGAAATGGGGAAAGCCGCAGCGGCAGTGAGCATTAACGGCGCTCCGCCAAAGAATGTATTTCCCTCCGTCTAAAACGTTAACATCAGTATTACCTGCATTTGGATTTTTCTCCGGTAAGGAATATTATATGGGCAGCCGTGAATGGTATGACAAATGTTTTTTTAATACATTGCCTGAAAAAGAAAGATCAGCTGCTTTTGAAAAAATAGCTGTACCGGAAAGTTTTAAAGTAAGCAGGCAGCTTGTACTGAACTCTTTTTCTATCATTGACTTCAGTAAGCCTCACGAACCGATCTTGTTTATTGGCGGCGGAAAGGATAACATTTTTCCAAAGTCTCTTACAAAAACTATTGCAGCCAAATACAAAGACAAAAAAAGCCGGGTTGATCTTAAGATATTTGAAAATAAAAGTCACTATATTTGCGGAGAGAAGGGATGGGAAAATGTTGCAGATTTTGTAATAGAATGGTATGAGTCATTAAATTAATTCTCCCTAAAGTACTTTCAAAATAAATAGAGTTTTGCTATTGTTGTGTAAATAATAAAAAGTACTTATATGACAAATAAAACATATACATTATCCGAAATGAAGGACAAGTATATCGGCAGAACCGGAACAAAAATTCGTGACGAATACGAATATGAACTTCGCATGGACATTTTAGGCAGAATGATAAAAACTGCAAGACAGGAACGTAAACTGACACAGGAAGAACTTGGAAAACTTATAGGAGTTCAGAAAGCTCAAATCTCAAAACTTGAGAGCAGTGCAAACAGCGCAACGATTGACACTGTCTTAAAAGTTTTCAAAGCATTAAAAGCAGAAATAAATTTTAATGTTAAACTTGAAGACAATTTTGTAAAACTTATCAGACATTGAAAATTAATCATTAAAATTTATAAGTGAACTGAGTATCGCTTAACTTTCACACACGGTCAAAACGATTTCATGAAATTACTATCTTATAATAAATTGAATTTAAAATATTTTAAATAATTATATAGCATAGTTGTAATCTGACAGAGCAGATATACAAACCGAACAGGAGAAAGAAATAAAGCATACTTCAAAAATTAATTAAATAAAAAAATGAGAGATAAGATCACAGTTACTGCAAACGTAAATGCAGATGCAAAAAAAGTTTGGGATTATTATGTTAAACCTGAATACATTACAAAATGGAATTTCGCAGATCCTTCATGGTGTTGTCCGTCCGCTACAAATGACATGCGGCCGGGAGGAAAATATTCCGCCAGAATGGAAGCAAGAGACGGCAGTTTCGGTTTTGATTTTGAAGGCATTTATGATGAAATTACTGAAGGAGAAAAATTCACATTTACGCTTGGAGACGGAAGGGAAGTAAATGTAAACTTTAAAGATGAAAAAGGTTCGACAGAAGTTAAAGTTACATTCGATCCTGAAAAACAAAATTCCATTGAAATGCAAAGAGACGGCTGGCAGGCAATTTTAAACAACTTCAAAAAATTTACTGAAGAAAACTAACTACTAATTACTAACTACTAACTATTTTCTATTAACTACTAACTATTTTTCTATGTCAGAGAAAAAATCAAAACTTGCTGAAATAAAAACAAAGCCAACCTCTGCAAGTGTGGAGGATTTTATCAATGGCGTTAAGGATGAACAAAAACGCAAAGACAGTTTTACGCTTTTGAAAATGATGAAAAAGGCAAGCGGTGAAGAGCCGGTATTATGGAGCAGTTCGATCATCGGCTTTGGTATTAAAAGATACAAAAGTCCTTCAACCGGCAGGGAAGTAGACTGGCTCAGGATAGGATTCTCTCCGCGAAAAGCAAATCTGTCGTTATACATCAGCGTCGGCATAAAGGAGCATGAAGCCGCTCTTAAAAAGCTTGGCAAACATAAGACTGGAGTCGGATGTCTATATATTAATAAACTGGATGATATAGATATGAAAGTTCTGAAAGGAATGATAGAATCATCAGTTAGCAGAAATAAGGAAAGCTAAAACCGGTCAAAGTAATTTCAAAAAATTAATCTCTGATAAATATTAAAGAGATTAGTTCTTCGCTTAATTAAAAATTCAATATAATTACCCAAATGAGAAAAATCACTTCGTTTATTTTCCAGTCACTAAACGGATTTTACAAAGGAGCAGGTGAAGATATAAGCTGGCATATTCATTCTGATGAGGGAAATGATTATTCGGAAAAAGAATTAGAGGCGGATAATATACTTTTATTCGGAAGCGTGACATATGAAATGATGTACAGTTTCTGGCCGGCTAAAACGGCGTATGAACATTTCCCGGTAGTTGCCGAGAGAATGAATTCGTCTGAAAAAATTGTTCTGTCAAATTCACTGAAAAAAGCTGAATGGAATAATACAACTATAATAAGCGGCGACACAGTCCAAAAAATACGCGAGCTCAAATCAACTGAAGGCAAAGACATTACAATCCTCGGCAGCGGAAAGGTCGTTTCAAGTCTGACAGATGCAGGATTAATTGACGAATATAAAATAATGACAGATCCTGTTGCGCTGGGAGAAGGGACAAGCGTATTCAGCGGAATTAAAAATATTTTAGATCTGAAATTTAAAAGTATAAATACATTTTCGAAAAGCGGTGTTATAGTTATCACATATCAGAGATCATAAAAATTAAAATATAATTTTGAATAAAGACATTCAGGAATACAATGACAGGCAAGCAGATGAAGACAAAAAGATCTGTAATATGCTTTCACGGGAGATCAGCCGGAATTTACCTGAAGCCGAGAATAAGATCTGGCACGCGCATCCGGTCTGGTTCATTGACGGAAATCCGGTAGCGGGATATAGTAAGCTGAAAGACTGTATACGTCTGCTATTCTGGAGCGGTCAGTCATTTGACGAGGAGCTGTTAGTGAATGAAGGAAGTTTTAAAGCAGCTGAGATCCGATATACTTCCGCCAAACAGATTAATAAGGATGATCTGAAACGATGGCTCGAAAAGTCACGGGATATTCAATGGGATTATAAAAACATTATTAAGCGAAAGGGAGTTTTGGAGCGGCTGAAATGACAGGAATAAATTGCTGATAAATTTTTTAAACCGGAAGAATTGTATTTGCAGATACAACTGAATCCGGTATTTTATTAAGTACATAAATTACAGAATCAACAACTATGCAGGATCAAAAAAACATAATTGACTGCTATGACAGAACAGCGGAGAACTATGCTGATAAATTCATTGATGAATTAAGTCATAAGCGGCTCGACAGAATTTTGTTAAGTTCATTCGCTGCTGAAAACATGAACAGCGGAAAACTCATTGACCTCGGCTGCGGACCGGGTCAGACGACAAAATATTTGTATGACTGCGGAATGACAGATATACTTGGTGTTGACATTTCTGCGAAAATGATCAAAGCTGCAAAGAAAATAAATCCGAAGGTAAGTTTTGAAACCGCTGACATGTTAAATTTAAAATACCCGGAGAAATCTTTCGGCTCTGCAGTCGCTATATATTCTATTGTGCATTTTGATCTCGGACATGTTAAGAAAGCGTTCCGGGAAATAAGCAGAATTTTGAATGACAAAGGACAGTTACTACTTTCATTTCACATCGGAGAAGAAGAGATAGTTCATTTAGATAATTTTCTTGAACATCCGGTAAATATAGATTTCCATTTTTTCGAAACTTATGAAATTACTGACCTGTTAACGGAAACGGGTTTTGAAATACAGGATGAAATTGAGAGACAGCCATATAATGGAGTAGAGTATCCAAGCAAGAGAGCTTATGTTTGGGTAAAGAAAAGTTAAAATGTTTTGGACGGATTGAATTTGCATCCGTTCATCATATGACTTTTTCCTTTTTTTTATTTTCAAATAGGACTATATTAGTCCAAATTAGAATTTTATGATAAGAATCTCCAAGAAAGTCGAATACGCTTTGATGGCATTGAAGTTTATATCACAATCAGATAACAAACTTGTAACTGCCAGGGAAATTTCCGATACGAAAAAAATACCTTATGATCTGTTATCCAAGATACTTCAAAAACTTAAAAACGAAAATATTCTGCTTTCAAATCAGGGCACAAACGGCGGATATTCGCTCAATAAAAGAACTGATGAAATTTATCTTTTTAATCTGATGAATATGCTTGACGGTGATATTGCCTTAGCAGACTGTATGCATGAAACGAAAGAAAAGGAATGCAGTCTTGAAGATTCATGTTCGATAAAGTCTGAAGTCGCAAAACTACAGAAAGAAGTTGAAGATGTTTTTAAAAATAAAACTATTTCGGATTTTGTCTGAGGAAATTAAATTCAAAAGTCTATGAAGTTTCCGGTTTACATGGATTACAACGCAACGACACCTGTAGATCCTGAAGTTTTAAATGAAATGCTTCCTTATTTTTGCGAACAGTTTGGTAATGCTTCCAGCGCTAATCACAGATTCGGATGGACGGCGGAGGAAGCGGTTTCACGAGCGAGGAAACAAACTGCAGATCTGATAAACGCTTCACCCAGGGAAATTGTATTTACAGCCGGCTCGACTGAGGCAAATAATATTTCTCTGAAAGGCGTTGCAGAGCTTTACAGTGAAAGCGGAAATCATATCATCACCTGCACTTCAGAGCATAAGGCGATACTTGAAACTTGCGAGTATCTTGCGTCAAGAGGATTTGATATTACTTATCTGGAGGTTGACAGTGACGGGATGATAGATACGGAAGAACTTAAAAAGTCAATTACTGACAGGACAATACTTGTAAGTATAATGGCTGCCAACAATGAGATCGGGACTTTGCAGCCGGTGGAAGAGATCGGAAAGATATGCAGAGAAAGAAAAGTTTTGTTTCATACTGACGCAACGCAGGCGGTTGGAAAAATTCCGGTCGATGTTGAAAAAATGAAAATTGATCTGATGAGTATTTCAGCGCATAAGTTTTACGGACCGAAAGGAGTCGGCGCGCTTTATGTCAAAAGCAAAAATCCCCGCGTAAATTTTACAAAGCAGATGCACGGCGGCAGTCAGGAAAAGGGAATGAGAGGCGGTACGCTGAATGTGCCGGGTATAGTGGGAATGGGAAAAGCGTGTGAGATAAGCAGGAGAGAAATGGCCAAGGAAATTGAAAAACATACTGCATACAGGGACAGAATCATAGACGCTCTGTTAAAGATCGATGATGTATATCTGAACGGTCACAGGACAGAACGAATTACAAATAACATTAACATAAGTATCGGAAAGATTAACATAGAAAGTTTACTCGGAGACTTAAAGGATATAGCTCTTTCCACAGGGAGCGCGTGCACATCGGCTTCGGCAGCGCCTTCGCATGTACTGAGCGCAATAGGAAGAGAGGATGATCTAGCAAGATGTTCTCTGAGAATAAGTTTCGGAAGATTTACAACAGATGAGGAAATAAATTATTTACTTGAAAAACTTATTACAAGTATTCAAAAGCTGAGAGTAGAATCTCCGGAATTTCAAATCTCGAAATAAAAGCATTAAAAAATTTTATTAAATAAAAATTAACTAAATATATTATTATGACTGAAGTAAAAGAATTTATACCAGGTGTCAGTGAAGATGTGAACATTACTGACAAGGCTATAAAAGAAGTGAAAAAAATTATGGGTGAAAACAAAGTGCCGGATAATTACGGTCTGAGGATCGGAGTAAAGGGCGGCGGCTGTTCGGGGCTGACATATTCACTTGGCTTTGATCCTGAAGAGAAAACAGGTGATACGGTGATAGAAAAAGACGGAGTGAAAATTTTCATAGATATGAAAAGCGGACTTTACTTATCCGGAACGGAAATAGATTTTACCGACGGACTGACCGGCAGGGGATTTGTATTCAATAATCCAAATGCTGTGAAAACCTGCGGCTGCGGAAGTTCTTTCGGAGTGTAATAAAATATTCCAGATATTCCGGATATTCCCGATAAAAATACTTTACACGTATTTCTGAAATTCCGGTACCATATTTCATTTAAACCAATACAGACCAGACCATGAAAATGAAAAGAAGGAAATTCATAAAAGGAAGCATTGCCGGAACGGGGCTGATCATGCTTGACGGCAAGGAACTCATTAATGAAATTGAAAAGAATTTTTTAAATAATAAACTAAAAGGAGTAAATAGTAAAATGGCTTACGAATGGAAATTCAACCCAAGACCTTATTCAGATGAAGAGGCAAAAGATCTTCTTAAAGAAGTGATCGACGCTGAAACTACGGACTGGCATTACAATACACATCATAAAGGTTATGTAACCTTTATGAATAACATTGAGAAAGAGCTGGAGACGGCTGACAGATCCAAGGCAAACGGAAACTACAGCAATGTCGGCGAGCTGAAGAGAAGATTCACATGGAATCATGCAGGCGCGCTGCTTCATGACGTTTACTGGGAAGTGCTCGGCGGTGACGGCGATCCTTCAAAAGGTCCTGAAGTTGCTGCGGCAATTGAGAAAGAATTCGGTTCGATCGACAACTGGAAGGCGGACTTCAAAGCAACTGCAGTTTCCGCAAAGCTGTCGGGATGGGCGGTACTGACATATGATCAGCTTTACAGTCAGAGACTTCTGGATATATTAGTGGACGAGCATCATTACGGCGCGATCTGGGGCGGCATTCCTATCATTTGCTGTGATGTGTTTGAGCATGCATATTATCACAAAGACGGACCTGCAAGAGCGGCATATATTGACAATTTCCTGAAAAATCTGAACTGGTCAAGAATTAATGACAGGTATAAAAAGTATGCAGTAAAATAAATTATAATTAATTATTTTAAGAAAGGGCATTTTATTAATGCCCTTTTATTTAAAGCATCAAATTAATTTTTTTGAAAAAATTTTTACCTGTAATACTTTTACTGTTGGTTTTCATTTCTTCCTGTAAAGAAGAAAAACAGGAAGAGCCTGTGTTAAACAATAAAGTCTTCAGCTGGAAGTCCGAACTCAAAATATCTGAAATACCCGATACACCGGCAAAGGGTTTTCTCAATGGAAAGGAAATTGAAATTGCATATGTCAATTTTGAGGACTGGAGGGGAAGCGGTGATAACGTACTGAACTTCAGTAACACAAAACCAAAAAACAATTGCGGCTTCATAGAAAATAATAATTCATTTCAGCTTTTAAGAAAAGCCGGGGAGATAAAAGCCGGTGAACTTATAAAATCCACATTCGATCAGAATCTTGACGGATATACAGCTTTTTATGAGATCAGGGATTCATCCGGAACTGCTGTTAAATCAACTGATCAATGGAATTGTGTACTTGTTATAACTTCTAAGGATGATAAAATTGTAAAAGGTAAAATAGCGATATGCTTTAAGGATGAAAGTAAAAGCTGGATCGCAGGTACATTTGAAGCAACAAGGTGTTACAATTAAATATTTAATAATTAAAATTAATAAATGAAAATAATACTGTTTACTGTTTTTTTTATTTCCTCACTAATTATTTCAGGATGCGGCAACAAAGATGAAAATTCTTCCAAAGAGGGAAATGAATCCGGCAATAAAACATCTGAGACTCAAAACAATGAATTAACACAAAAGACAGATGAGCAGATCAAAGAAGATGCGAATAAGGAAGCCGGAGATGAAACAAAAAATGAGAATGAACTTGGTATGAAACCGGGTCTGCCGGCGGATTTTCCTAAAGACATCCCGCAGCCGAAAGATTCTAAAGTGCTTGGTTCGCTTACAACTTCAGAAGGAACAGTCGTTACATTTGAATCAAATATTAAAGTGCTGGAAATTGTAGAGTATTACAAAGAAGAGATGAAAAAAAGCGGATATACGCTTTCGGAAGAAGGAGAATCTCTGGTAACTGATAAAGGCGGACTTATAAACTGGACTAAGGACAGTAAAACCGCCGGACTGATGCTTGGATACGATAAAGATAAAAATATAACATCACTGGTAATAACATATAATTAAAAAAAAGCAGAATATTAAAAAAAACTTTTGAGTGAAATTATTCATTCAAAAGTTTTTTGTTTTAAATTAAATAAAATGAGTGATTTAAAAAATATACCGCTGTTCCCGTTAAATGTAGTTTTGTTTCCGGCTTCAAAACTCCCTCTGCATATTTTTGAAGACAGATATAAAATAATGATAAATAAATGTGTGAAGGAAGAAAAATCTTTCGGTATTAATCTTTTTTTAAACGATAAAATATTTCTGACAGGTTGTACAGCATTTGTTGATGAGGTTACGAAAACTACGGACACCGAAGAGCTGGATATAGTTACAAGAGGACTTTTCAGATATACTATCGCAGATTATGAGTTGAGCGGCGATGGATATTTCACCGGCAATGTTGAGTTTAACAATGAGAATAATTTAATTTCCGATACAGCCAGATTTTACGAAGCCGTAAATTTATATAATGAACTGATTGGTATAGTTTATAAAGGCAGTATAAAAACAATTGATCCTGAAGATGAGAAATGGTCAGAGGGAAATTTGTCAGTATCATTCCTTATGGCGGAAAAATGCGGACTGAATCTGAATGAGAGACAAAAACTTCTTGAGATCAATAATGAAGATGACAGGATATATTTCATTTTGAATTATTTTGAAGAAGTCATGCCGAAGCTGAAAGACGCTGACAGAATTTCAAGTATAATAATGAGCGACGGGTATCTTGTGCAGTAATATATAATCATAAAAGTTGATTGACAAAGGTAAAGTAAAGAATATCCTTGTTACAAGGACAGACAGACTCGGGGATGTGATGCTGACTTTGCCGCTTATCTCCTGTCTGAGAAAGATATTTCCCGGCGCTAAAATTTATTTTCTTGTGAAAAAATATCTGAAAGGTCTTTTAGAATGTTATGACGGAATAGATGAAATTATTTATGAAGATGATCATGAAGGCAATGTTTTGCTGAAAGAAATAATAAATAAAAAGAACATTGATCTATCGGTAAATGTAAAGCCGGATTTCAGACAGGCATTCATGTTTTACCGGCTGGGTATTAAATACAGAATTGGCACGGCATACAGATGGTATTCTTTTCTTTATAACTGCAAAGTCTATGAGCACAGAAAGAATTCAGACAAGCATGAATCGGAGCTGAATGTTTTACTGATCAGAAACTTTTTCAATGAAAAATGTGATGAAAATATAAACAGCTTCCGAATCGATATTAATAAGAAGGATGAGCTTAAAAAGAAATTAATAAGTCTTAATAAAGAACTTAAAAGAAAATACATCATAGTACATCCGGGCAGCGGCGGTTCGGCTAAAGATCTTCCCGCCGGAAAGTTCAGCGAATTACTAAAGACCTTACGTCATGAGTTTAAAGACCACAGTATATTACTGACAGGGATAAAAAGTGAAAGAGAACTGGAAGAAAAGATTATTTCAGATTCGGGATCAGCCGATGCAGTAAACCTTTGCGGAGAGCTGAGTCTCAGAGAGCTTTTGACATTAATAGATGAATGCAGTTTGTTTATATCTAATTCTACTGGTCCGATTCACATTGCAGGAATACTGAATAAAAAAATAATCGGATTTTATCCGAATGAGAAACCGATGCATGCAGGAAGATGGAAACCGCTTGGCAAAAATGTTGTAATATTTTCACCTGAAAGTCCGGATGATGATATGAATGAAATTAATATTGATGAAGCGGTTATTTCCGCAAAAAAGTTTTTAAATAGTTAAAATATATCCGAACATAAATTGAAAAGCCTTGTTAAAGGTTTTGATATTAAATAATTAAAATAAAATGAAAATAATCAAATCAGCAGTCGTACTTGTTTTGCTTTTAACAGCAGTAAATATTTATTCGCAGGACAATGAATTCAGAAAGATCGATCAGTCGGCTTTTACTACAGGTGAGAAACTTACATTTGAAGTAAATTACGGATTTGTGAATGCCGGTACTGCAGTGATGGAAATTGATCCTGTGCTTCAGACCATAAACGGCAGAAAGTGTTACGATATCAGATTCACTGTGAACTCTTCAGGAAGTTTTGACTGGGTTTATAAAGTAAGGGATTTCTACAGAACGTATGTTGATCAGGAAGCTCTTTTCCCGTGGAGATTTGAACAGCATATTAAGGAGGGAACATATCAGAGAGATTTTGAGGCGATATTCGATCAGGTAAATCATAAAGTAAAAACTTATACCGGAGAAAAAGAGCCGAAAAAATTTGAAGGTGAATTTGACATACCGGAATATACTCAGGATGCAATGAGCGCTTTCTATTACTTCAGAACACTTGATTTTAACAGCATGAAAGAAGGCGATATTACATTACTTCAGAATTTTTATAAGGACAAGACATATCCTCTGCAGGTGAAATATTACGGGAAGGAAACAATCGAAGTGCCGGCAGGTGAATTCAGATGCGTAAAGCTCGAGCCAATGGTGCAGGAGGGCGGATTATTTAAAAGCGAAGGATCAATAATCGTGTGGCTGACAGATGATGAAAGAAGAATTCCCGTGAAAGTTAAGACAAAGGTTGTGATCGGTTCCATTGATGCTGATCTCAGCGCTTATTCAGGACTTGCGGGACCGCTTACATCTAAAAAATAAATTTAAATATAAATTAATTTTGAAAAGCGATTTAGAAAATCGCTTTTCTTTTTTACAGTTATTAAGATTAAAATGAAATGAAGATATCGGAATTATTTTATTCCATTCAGGGTGAAGGTAAAAGATCAGGCAGACCTTCTTTTTTTATCAGGACAAATCACTGTAATCTCAGATGCAGATTTCCGGGCGGGAATCTTTGCGACACTTCTTATACAAGCTGGTATCCGGATGACAGCAGAAATATCGGTGAGATGGGGGTTGAAAATATTATCAAAGAATATTTAAAATATAAAAGCATTGACGTTGTAATTACCGGCGGTGAGCCTACGATGTATCCGGATGAACTTTCTTATCTTTGCGAAAATATTGTCAGAGCAAACAGAAAAGCTTTCATCACAATTGAAACTAACGGCACCTGCTACGGAGATTTTGTAAATCATACAGGACTGATAAGCATTAGTCCGAAATTAAAAAGCTCAGTTCCGGCAGACACGGAATTCGAAAAGATGCACGAGAAAAACCGTTTCAATATTGAAGCTTTTAGAAAATTCAATTCATTGATGAAAAATAATATTTCGGATGTTCAGTGGAAGTTTGTATTTACAGGGGAAAGTGATATTGAAGAAATCAGAGAAATTCAGTCTGCAACAGGATTTGAAGACAGTGATGTGTATCTGATGCCCGAAGGAATTACCGCAGAAGATCTTGATAAGATGAGAGCCGAAACAATAGAAGCATGTAAAAGAAATAATTTTAATTACACGGACAGGATACATATACTTGCGTGGGGAAACATGAGGGGGGTTTAATTAAGTACAAATTACAAATTACAAATTACAAATTGCGAGTTTCAAGTTACGAGTTTCAAGTTACGAGTTAAAATCATATAGCAGAACTCGCAAATATTAACTATTAACTACTAACTACTAACTATAAACTATCTTCTAAAATCCTACCTTATAATTTAACATACCAAAATTATTACTGACATCAAATTGAACTGAAGAATTATTCAAGAAATTGTTATCAGACTTTTTTAAAAAATGATTTAATATATCAGCAGCGGCGAGAGTTATAAAGAATGAAGCGGGAGCTATTCCGGGATTGTATGAATCGGTTCTTTCACTTTGATTGAAGAGATCGTTCTTTGCATTAATGATCGGTTTTCTTAATGAATAAATTAATGCAGCGCTTCCTGCGGCGATCAGCATTCCGGCAAAAACATCAGACGGATAATGGACACCCCAGTACATCCTTCCGAGAGAAACGACTGCTGCATAAGTATAAAGACCGGCAATGAGTAAGGGCTTGTCAGGATATCTCAGTGTCAGGAGAGTTGCAATAGTGAATGACTGTGATGAATGACCTGAAGGAAATGAGTAAGTCCCGGCAATATCGGAAGTGTCGGATAAATATACATTGTTCATCTTACGGAAAGGTCTTGGTCTTTGTATCGTTGTTTTTAAAATTTGTGTAACGGAAAGATTTGTTAACTCAGCTAATCCAAGCAGGACGGCAAGCTTTCGTCATAATGATTACCATTAATTTTTGAAGAAGTATAAAGGCCTACCGGAGCTGCAATTGATACAGGAATGATAGACTGATTTATTACATTAACAACAGAATGAATAAACCTGCTGTTGATGTTGTTGAACGATCTGAATAATTTTACATCAAGAGAATGTTCACTGTATTTTGCTGTATCCTTCCCGGATGTTTTAAACCGGTACTGTGAATAGCTGCTGCTGTTTAAGATTAGTATGAAAGATAATATGTATAAAACCTTAAGCAAATATTCAGACAATTAATTCAGACTTTTCAGTGCATTATCTATATCAGCGAGAAGGTCATCAATATCTTCAATTCCGACAGACAATCTTACGAGTCCGACAGTAAGTCCGAACTCATTCCTCAGATCCACCGGCACGCTGCCGTGAGTCATTGAGACAGGATGGCAGACAAGCGATTCCACGCCGCCGAGCGATTCAGCTATCTGAAAAATTTTAAGAGCATTACAGAAGTCAACAGCTTTTTCATAAGACCCGACATCAAGAGAAATTATTCCGCCGAACCCTGACATCTGAGATTTTGCGAGTTCATACTGCGGATGAGTTTCAAGTCCGGGGTAATAAAGTTTTTCTATCTGCTTATTTTTGGAAAGCGCTTTGCAGATATTCACTGCATTTTCGTTGTGAGCTTTCATCCTTTGAGCAAGCGTCTTAGTTGAACGCAGTACAAGCCAGCAGTCAAAAGGTGAAGGCACTGATCCGATGGAATTCTGAAGAAACTTAATTCTCTCTGCAATTTTCTCATCTGATGTTACAAGGCAGCCGCCGATTACATCACTATGTCCGTTTATATATTTGGTAGTACTGTGCAGGACTATATCAACACCGAAGTCAAGAGGATTTTGGAAATACGGGCTCATGAAAGTATTATCGACGCAAGAGACGATTTTTTTATCACGGGATAGCTCCGCAAGAAATTTCAGATCGGTAATGTTAAGCATTGGATTTGTAGGCGTCTCGACATAAATAAATTTTGTATTTTCTTTCACTGCATTCTTCAGCGCATTATTATCTGAAGTGTCAATATATGAAAATTCCATTCCGAAATCTCTCATTACCTGTTCATAAAGTCTGTAAGTACCGCCGTAAACATTATTCGTGCAGATGATATGATCACCGGGTTTAAACAAATTTATAACAGTCTGCACTGCCGCCATACCTGATGAAAAGCAGAATCCGTACTTTCCGTTTTCAAGCGCAGCCAAATTGGCTTCAAGAGCCGAACGTGTCGGATTGATCGTCCTTCCGTAATCGAATCCTTTTGTTTCACCGAGTTTTTCATTTGAGTAAGTTGAAGTCTGAAATATCGGAGTAATGACAGCGCCTGTAGTCTCTTCAGGATGCTGTCCTGCGTGGATCTGTTTGGTTGCAAATTTCATATTATAAGTATTTTAGTGGGCGGAGAAATAATCATCCGCTAATAAGTTCGTTTAATTTATACAAAGGAAATTTTTTTAAATAAAATCAAGAACATCATATCTCGTAAGAATGCCTTTGATCTTTCCGTGCTGAGAGACAAGCAGAGTGCTGTCCTTCTGAAGCATTTCAATTGCTTTCGGGAATGCAGTGTTAAAATCAATGATCGGTAGTTTCTTATCCATTATATCATTAACCTGCTTTCCGGAAATATTTCTGTCATTCATAATTTTATCAATGACGTTTTCTTCAACTATCGAACCGACGCAGTCAGAACCGTCTATAACAGGCAAGGTGGATAAATTATATTTATCCATAAGCTCAAGCGCTTCGAATAGTTTATCCGTACTTTTTGCAGAAATCAGTCCGGGTACGCCTGAAGTTTTTTTAGTTAGAAATACCTGACCGGCGGTAATGAATTCAGATTTCATAAGTCTCTTCTCACGAAGCCATTCATCCGAATGATACTTTGATAAATATCTTTCACCCGTATCGCAGACTGTAAAAACTATAACAGCGTTCTCATCAAGTTTTTTAGCAAGTTCAACTGCGGCAAAAGCGATAGTGCCTGTCGAGCCGCCGCAAAAAATTCCTTCTTCCTTCGAAAGTCTTTTACACATTTCCACTGAGTCCAGATCATTTACATTTACTATTTCATCTATATACTGAAACTGAACATTGTCAACCATTACATCCTGTCCGATACCTTCTATTAAATACGGGATCGGCTCCGGAGTATTTCCTGTCTCTTTTACAACTTTAAAAATCGAGCCGTAAGGGTCAGCGCCAATGACTTTAATATCCGGATTCATTTCCTTCAGATATTTTCCTGTCCCGGAAATTGTTCCGCCCGTTCCGACACCTGCAATAAAATGCGTTACTTTACCTTCAGTATCTTTCCATATTTCCGGACCGGTGGTTTTGTAATGCGCTTCAGGATTATGTGGATTTATATACTGGTAAAGAAAAAGTGAATTTGGAATTTCCTTTGCAAGTCTTTCGGCGACTGTTACGTAGTGATCCGGTTCTCCGTTTTTAGCAGTCATCGGCTGTATCACAACTTCCGCGCCGAGAGCTTTCAGATAATTATTTTTTTCCTTTGAAGCTTTTTCCGTCATCACAAAAATAGTTTTGTAACCTTTTAATGCGGCGACAAGCGCCATTCCTATCCCTGTATTTCCGCTGGTCGCTTCAATGATTGTATCGCCGGGTTTTATTTTTCCTTCCCGCTCTGCCGCTTCAATCATGTTAAGTCCGATACGGTCTTTGACGCTGCCGCCGGGATTGTATGATTCCATCTTTGCAAGAACAATAGGTTTTAGTCCTTTTGTAATATGATTTAATTTTACCAGTGGAGTATTGCCGATCAGTTCAAGTACGCTGTTATAATATTTCATTTTATGCTGATATAGAATTAATTATAAATTTAAATAAATTTGATTTAAGGTGATGTCACGGGTTAAGGGAATGAAAATCACTTAAACTGAATATCACCGGAATATACTTTTCTTATTATACTTCTTCTTACAAGATATAATGTTTTGATCTCATTCTGAAATTTGTAAGTCTTGTTATTCAGTTTCATCATATAAAATCCCTGAGCGAGATCTTTCTTTTTGAGTAAATATAAAGTGTCTTTTCCGTTAAGGAAAAACAAACTAACTTCATCCTTTACCGGAAGAAAAAATCTGATATTAAAAACATCTGAAACCGGATTCGGATAAACGGGATATAGCTCTGTTGACTCCGGGAAATTCACCCAGTTTACTTCACCGTTTAAGTTAACGTATTCAAAATTGCCGTCAGGCATTTCCATTTTCAGTCTGTATAAATATTTCCCCTTTTTTAAATTCTTTTCAATAAATCTGTAATTGTATTTCTTTTTTGAATTTCCTCTCCCATTTACATATCCGATATCAGACCAGTCGGACTGTTTATTTGCCGTATCAATTACAGATCTTTCAATATTAAATCCCTTGGTCATAACACCTTTTGCAGTAAACCATGTTAAAATTAATTTACTTCCGATTATTTCATATACAAAACCATTGGATACAGGTTTAGGAGTTTTGGATTTTTCATTCGGTCCGACAAATAAGTTTTCAGAATTTAATATCTCGGCATAATTTTTTTCTGAATAACTCCAGTCTTTTTTGTTACCGCCTATAATATTACCCTTGCTGTCAGTTCTTAAAATTGTTTCGTCCGATGTGCCGGTTTTATTATTTCCCTGTGAAACACTATAAGAGGTAACTGCGAAATTAAATAAAATTATAACTGTGATTACTGATAATATTTTTATATGTAATTTATTCATTTGTATTTTATTTTATAAAGGTCTCATTAAAGGAAAAAAAATCACGTCTCTTATAGAGTGAGAATTTGTCAGGAGCATTACAAGTCTGTCCACACCCATTCCGACACCTGTAGTAGGCGGCATTCCGACTTCAATGGCTTTTAAAAAATCCTCGTCCAGCGGATGAGTTTCCTTCTCGCCTGCGCGGCCTCTTTCCACCTGTCCTTCAAGAAGTTTTCTCTGAAGCACAGGATCGTTCAGCTCTGTATACGAATTTCCCATTTCCCATTTATTTACATATGGTTCAAATCTTTCAGCGAAGATAACTTTTTCAGGATCACTGTCCATTTCTTTGAGCTGTTCAGGTGTGTATTCCCTGAGCGGCTTGCACAAAGGAGTTGTGTCAATCGGAAAATCATAAATGAATACCGGCTGTATTAGATCTTCCTCACAGGTTTCTTCAAATAAATTTGCAATCAAAAGACCTTTGCTGTGAGAAATTTTCGGATCGAAATCGATTCCGTTCGTATTCAAGTAATCTATTATTTCCTGCTTCTTTATTTCATGAATATTCAGTCCTGTCTTATCTAATATAGCATCTGACATGCGGAGTCTTTTCCACGGGCGTTTGAAGTCAAGTTCAATATCACCATAAGTTACCTTCGTTGTTCCGTTGGAATCTATACATGCCTGTTCTACAACTTCTTCAAACATATTCATCGAGTCAAAATAATCCCCGTAAGCCTGATACCATTCTACCTGGGTAAACTCGGGATTGTGCGTCCGGTCAATGCCTTCATTTCTGAAGTCTCTTACAAATTCATAAACGCGGTTAAAACCTCCGACTATTAATCTTTTCAGAAAAAGTTCATTGGATATTCTTAAATAAAGATCTATGTCAAGAGCATTATGATGTGTAACGAACGGCTGCGCATTTGCACCGCCGTACAATGACTGTAAAGTAGGAGTTTCGACTTCGAAAAATTTATTTTTCTCTAATGTCCTTTTGATTGACTGAATGATCTTTGTTCTCTTTATAAAAACATCTTTTACATTTTCATTTACGATCAGGTCAATATATCTCTGTCTGTAACGCAGCTCTACATCTGCAAAGGCGTCATGGATTATTTTTTCACCGGATTCAGTAGTTTCCTCTTTTACAACAGGAAGCGGATGAATTGATTTTGTGAGCAGTTCATACGAGACAGCGTGAACTGAAACTTCACCTGTTTTTGTTCTGAACAAATATCCAGTCACTCCTATAATATCACCGATATCAAGCAGTCTGAATACATCATAGGATATATCACCGATCTCATCTTTCTTAATATATATCTGTATCCTTCCGGTCTCATCTTTTATGTGACAAAAAGTTGCTTTACCCATTTTGCGGATTGCCATGATCCTTCCGGCGACTGAAACAGTTTCGCTCTTACGGCTTTCTTTTTCTTCATCTGATTCAGGATCATTGAAATTTGAAATAAGAGTTTCAGAATCCGATGTAACATCAAATCTGTGAGGATATGGATTTATGCCGAGTTCTCTGATCTTTTCTAATTCTTCTAATCTTCTTTTGATTAATTCGTTTTGCTCTGACAAATAATTCTTTTAATGTTAATTAATTTTATTTTGAAAATGAAAATTTATTTAAGCTTTGAAACCTCTTCAGCATTAAGATATCTCCAGCTGCCTTCCTTCAGACCTTCCAGTTTTAAACCTGAATATTCCACACGCATCAGCTCTCTTACGAAATATCCGTAATGCTCAAACATGTTATGTATCTGCCTGTTCTTTCCTTCATAAATGGAAATATATAATCTCTGATAATCGGATTTCTTAAAAAATTTTATTTTAGCAGGTGCAGTCCTGATGCCGTCGATCTTTATGCCTTCGCTTAATTTAATTCTGTGCTTTTCTTCAAGAGGCTTTGACAGTTCGACGTAATATGTCTTATGCACCTTACTCTTTGGATTCATCAGATGATTTGCAAACTCTCCGTCATTTGTAAGAAGTAATAGTCCTGAAGTATTGTAATCCAGTCTGCCGACCGGAAAAATTTTTTGATTTAATTTTATAAGATCAATTACAGTGGTTCTTCTTTTCTCATCTTTTACTGACGTGATAATGCCTTTTGGTTTATTAAGCATTATATAAACTTTCTTGGTGTCAGTCCTTACCAGCTCTCCGTCCACCTTTACTTTATCAAAGCCGGGATCAATTTTGAATCCCAGTTCATTAACAGTTTTACCGTTTACAGTAACTCTTTCCTGCAGTATCATCTCATCAATTTTTCTTCTTGATGAAATTCCATTTGCAGCAATGAATTTATTCAGTCGGACATATTTATCATCGGCTGGCTTTTTATCAGCTATTGGTACTAAATCAGTTGTTGGTTTTGAATCAACTGCCGGCTTTTTATCTGCTCTTAACTTTTTATAAAATGCGGGCTTTTTAAAAGCTGCCGGTTTTTTATATGCTGCTCGTTTTTTATAATCTGTTGGTTTTTTATCAGCTGTAGTTTTTTTATCAGATGTAGGTTTTATATCAGCAATTTGCTTTTTAAAATCTGCCGGCTTTTTATAATCTGACCGCTTTTTATAATCTGTTGAATTTTTATCAGCTGTTGGTTTCTTATAAACTTTCGGTTTTTTATAAGTATTTTTCTTTATCACATTGAATCCTCTTCACCTTCTTTAGTTAAAAAATCATTACTGTTTTTATTCCGGTCTTTACTGCTGTTATCATAATCCGTAACAGGAAATTGTGATCCGTTATTAACTTCAGCTTCATCGGTCATCTCTTCAGATGGATCGGAGATCTTATTAGTTTCTTCAAAATCAATTGCTGTTACGCTGCCGGAATTATCTTCAGCTGAAATTTCATCATCAGTCTTTTCGACTCCGGATTCCGTTTCCTGTATTTCAGTATTAACTGTTATTTCTTTATCTGATTCATTATTTAAATCCGAATCTTCACTGCTTATCAGTTCAAGCTGTCCGGTATTTTTAATATCGATTGATTCGAAATTATTTACGGAATTAAATAATTCTATATCGGCTTCAGTGATTCCTTCTATCTCTTCATTTTTCAGAATGTCATTTATTTCTTTAAGCTTCGGCAGATCTCCGAGTGAATTTAATCCGAGTACTTTGAGAAAAGTATTTGTAGTAGCGTATAAAATCGGTCTGCCGGGCGAGTCCGACCTGCCGTGAATTTTTATAAGATCTCTTTCAAGAAGCGAGTTGACAATATAATCTACGTTTACGCCTCTGACGAATTCAATTTCATTTCTTGTAATAGGCTGTTTGTAAGCAATGATAGACAAAGTCTCAAGAGCAGACTGCGAAAGTTTTTTCTTCTGTTTCTCTTCGAATAGTTTACCGACAAATCTGCCGTATTCTTTTTTAGTGGAGAATGAATAACCGCCGGCTATCTTAATAATTTCAAAAGATTTATTAAAAGTACGGTAATCTTCATTTAAAGAATTAATGGAAGCTTCTATATCATTTACGGAAATTCTAACTCCGCTGCTGTCAGCAATCTCCTTGATCTGTCTCGTTGTTATTTCATCTTCAGATGCAAAGATAAGAGCTTCTACTATATTCTTAATTTCGCTGCTGATCATTGGATATTTTCTTTAAAATTTCTTTTGCTTATGGTAAATCGCGAAGGATCATTATCAATTATCCGTATCAAAATTTCACCGTCGAGTGAGAGCTGAAGTATCGCGAGAAAAAGACAAATTATCTGAAGCTTCACATTTACATCTATAATTAATTCATCAAATTCAATCTCGCTTTTTGCTGCAAGAGCATTCAAAAGAAATTCCTTCTGATTTTCAGGGTTGATATCGAGCAGTTCGATCGGATGAACAATTTCTCTTCTGATATTGCTTATTACTCTTTTATATGCTTTGATGAGATTGAAGATAGTGACATTCTTCAGACTTTTATCAATCTCGAGAGAGCTGTCATACTCTCTAAAGTCATTATCAAAATTTCTGCGAAAACTTTTTTTCTTCTGATCATCTTCAAGCTCAGACACCATTTCAGAAACATCCTTAAATCTTTTATACTCTATAAGTTTTCTGACAAGAGTAAGTCTCGGATCTTCTTCTATGACATTTCCTTCTTCATCGATCTGAGGTAAGAGCATCCGCGCTTTAATTTTCATCAGCTCTGAAGCCATTACGAGAAATTCGCCTGCAAGCTCGATGTCAAGATCTTTCATGAAATTTATATATTCAAGAAAATCTTTAGTTATCTTTGAAATCGGAATATTATATATATCAAGATCATCAACTTTTACAAAGTGAAGAAGGATATCGAGCGGACCTTCGAACTGACTGAGTTTAGTTCTGTATTCATTGAAATTTTCTAATTTCTTACCGGCAGAAATATTTGAATCGCCCATACTATATATGTAAATAATGTGATAAATATACTCAATTGAGTTATGATATTAAATAAAGATATTGAGTCTTTTAGACAAGTCCGGATTTAATAATAAAGCTGCAGAAATAATAGAACTGATAATATGTCTGCAATAACTCAGATACTTAACAATTTACAGGCGAAAGAAAAAATCACACTGCAAAACCCTCAGTTTTTAATTCTCACTATAATCAGCTTCTAAGTTCTATCTATATTTAAATACTTAATTAATTTAATTAATTTAAAAATATATTAATCGACTGATTGAAAAAATTTTTATTTATTTTCTTACTTATATTTATCTGCAGTGATTCCTATTCGCAGACAGAACTGGTAAACGTGTCAAATCCTGTTTATGATTTTTTAAAACGTATGCAGCTTAAGCAGGTTATCCCGGAGTATAATTCATCTGCCGCTCCGCTTTCGAGAAAAAAAATATCTTCCTATCTGCTTATTATAAAGAATAAAGAAAATCTCCTTACCGGTACTGACAGAAAAATCCTGAATGATCTGTCCATTGAATTTGAATATGATATGTACGGAAGCGTGAGATCACAAAGCAGTTTGTTCAAAAAAAACGGTTTTGAAAATATCTTTAATGACAGGAAAGAAAAATATCTGTACTTCTATTCGGATTCGGGAAATACTTTTTACTCGAAATTTAATATATCTTTTTCACAAAGGGGTTCTTCGGGAGACTCGCTCGGAAAGAATTCAATTACTCTCGGACAGTTCGGACTTGATCTGCGCGGTACATTGTTTAATGCCGTTGCTTACTCGCTTAATCTGAACAGGGGAGCCATTTTATATGGTGACAGCGCTGATATTTCTTTTGCATCGAAGACTGACAATGATCTGAAAGGAAATTATTCTTTCTCAAAAGATATGAAAAATTTTAATTCCTTCGAGGGTTATCTGAGATTTCAGACAGGATCAGAGTGGATGTCTCTTATGTTCGGAAGATCTAAATTTATTTCCGGTTACGGTTATGTTGATAAATTATTTCTTTCTCAATATTCATATCCGTTCGACTTTGGAAAAATAGAAATAAATTATAAGGCGTTAAGCTATTCATTCACCTACGGAAGTATACAGGGAGATTCGGCTGAGATTTTTCCAAAGGTTTCAGGCGTTCCGCTCTCGTCAAAAAATATTGCGTCTCATTCCCTTAATATAAATTTCTCAGACGCATTTAAACTCGGACTTTGGGAAACAGTTATAATCAGTCAGCAGCCGTTCAGTTTTACATATCTTAATCCTGTGAGTTTCCTTACCTCTGCGGATCTTGGAACGGGAGATGAGCAGACGACAAAAAATAATTCTCTGCTTGGAATTGAGTTCGAAGTGATCCCGGTAAAGAATATTTCCTTTCAGTCATCACTGCTTATAGATGATCTCACATTCGGTACGCTCGGAAAAAATGATTCGTTAAATGAAAATAAATATGCATGGCAGTTTGGCGCATACTGGACTACTCCTTTAAATGCTGATCTGATTTTTGAATACACACATCTGGATCCTTTTGTATATTCACACCGTTCGAATAAAAGCACTTATACAAATAAAGGAGTACCGCTCGGTCATTCACTGCCGCCGAATTCAGATGAGATCGCAGCTCAGCTTAAGTACAGATTTTCCAACAGGCTTGGATTTAATTTAAAATACAGATTTCAGAGATCGGGCGAAGGTATATTACTTGACAGCGCAGGAAACCTGATCGCAAATTACGGAGGAGATATTAATTTCGGACTAGGTGACGCTTATCTCAGATCGAACGGATTTCTTGACGGTAAAAGAATTAACAGAAATATTCTCAGCGCGGAGATCTACTGGGAGCCGGTAAACCAATTTGCACTGGAATGTAAGTTAGAAAATGAAACGATAACTGATGTTGAGAATAATATTTCCAGATCAGACTTTTATTTTTTTACCAATATGAAAATGAGTTTTTAATCTGAAAATATGAGCGGACTGATAAATGATTTTTTTTTGAAGAATGCAGATCAGAATAATATTAATTCAATTTCCTATAAGCTTAGAAACAAAAGAAAAGAATTATTCTTAAAATTTATTATTGATATTCCAAAGCCCTTGCGGATATTAGATCTCGGAGGCAGTGAATATTTCTGGAGAAATCTTAATCTGGTAAATTTAAATGATCTCAGAATACTGCTTGTCAATACGGAATTTCAGGATGTAAATAAATACAGTAATATGGATTTTCTGGAAAAAGATGTAAAAGATCTTTCTGAATTTGGCGATAAGGAATTTGACATAGTTCATTCAAACAGTCTGATAGAGCACATCAGCAGCGCCGGTGATCAGAAAAAACTTGCTGAAGAAATTGTCAGGATCGGCAAACATTATTTCATTCAGACACCGAATTATTTTTTCCCGTTTGAACCGCATTTTATGTTTCCATTTTTTCAATTTTTACCGCATAAGAAAAAAGTTGATATGATCATGAAAAAGGATCTCGGCTGGTATAAGAGAGAAACTGATTTCCGGAAAGCAGATGAACTTGCATCGTCAGTCAGACTATTAAAAAAAAAGGAGTTAAAGAATTATTTTAAAGGCGCGAAGATATACAGTGAAAAGTATTTCCTTTTTACAAAATCATTTATTGTTTATAATTAACTAAATGGAATTATTCAAGATCGGATTTTTGACGGTAAAGCTTATAGATATATTTGACATAATTCTTGTTACTTATGTATTCTACAAGCTATACACTGTGATGAAGGGAACGATAGCGTCTCAGATTTTCATTGCGCTGGTATTTGTATTCGGATTTTCATTTATCGCACAGCTTCTGAATATGCAGGCTATGGGATGGCTTTTAGGAAGCATTACTGATATCTGGATAATTGCGCTTATTGTTTTGTTCCAGCCTGAAATAAGAAGACTGCTTCAGCTGATAGGAAAGACAAGAGTTGCAAATATATTTACTAAAGTAAATGTTGACGCCAATGTAATGGAAATTGCCGAAGCAAGTTTTGAGCTTAAAAGCAGAGGCTGGGGCGCGCTGATTGTAATAGAAAGGAGCTCGGGTTTGAAAAGCGTTATGGAGTCCGGTGAACTGGTTCAGTCCAAAATCACAAAAGAATTAATAATAACAATATTTACTCCGAAATCTCCTTTGCATGACGGCGCAATAATTTTAAAGAACGGTAAGATCGAAGCTGCAAGATGTCTGCTGCCTTTATCTGAACATGAAAAAATTAAAAACAAAAATTTAGGCACGAGACACAGAGCCGGTTTAGGAATAACGGAAGTGTCTGACGCAGTTGCAATAATAATTTCCGAAGAAAGAAAATTAATTTCTGTCGCGGAAGACGGGAAGCTTGAATATTATGATAATAAAGAAATGCTCATTGAAAGGCTGGTGAAGTCAATGGGAAAAGAGTCAGTTGCAGAAAAGGTGAAAGATATTTTTGAAGAAAGTGAAAAAGAAATTGTGGACCCGGATGATAAAAAAGAATAATATTATTTATTAATATTTTGGATCCTTATACAATACGCCGTGAAGAACTTGTTATCAATCTGAAGAAGCTTGGTATTAAAGATCAGAATGTGCTGAATGCAATTCTGAAAGTTAAAAGAGAAAATTTTGTAAAGGAAGAATTTAAAAAATATTCCTATGATAATATCGCCCTCCCGATAAATTCAAATCAGACAATTTCACAACCATATACTGTTGCATTCATGACAGAACAGTTAGCTGTAACGCCCGGAGAAAAAGTACTGGAAATAGGAACAGGGTCCGGATATCAGACTGCAGTACTCGCTGAAATGGGTGCGGAAGTTTATACAATAGAAAGAATAAAGGATTTATCTGAAGAAGCTGAAAAGAAATTATATTTATCAGGTTATAAAGTAAAAATTAAAAATGATGACGGCACGATCGGCTGGGAAGAATATTCTCCTTTTGATAAAATAATTGTAACAGCGGGAAGTCCGAAGCTTCCGAAAATTTTATTAAGTCAGCTGAAAGCAGGCGGAAGAATGGTGATACCAGTAGGAAATGAATCCGTTCAGGAGCTGATGGTAATCAAAAAATCTATTGATGATAAAACATCACTTCCCGTTTACAAAGGAAAAAAATTCAAGGAGTTTAAATTTGTTCCTCTCATCGGAAAAGAAGGATGGGAATTGATATGATGATAAAGACGGATGGAAAAGTCTTTTGTGATATTAAAAATATTTTCAGAATAAATATATTTCTAAAGAACAACAATTATTTTTGAAAGATTTCTTTTATACAATTAATTCACAAAGTGCAGCTGAAATTAAAATCATGAAATCTAAATTCATTTCAAATGCATACCCAATAAGTAAAAGCGCAGATGTAATAAAATTGATCAATGCATTTAAAAAGATATATTATGATGCATCTCATTTTCCTTATGCATACAGAGCCGGAATGAAATCGGATGAATTCAGATATTCTGATGACGGCGAACCTTCGGGTAGCGCCGGGAAACCTTTACTTGAGGCAATAGATAAAAATAATCTGACGGATGTACTGCTGATCACAGCAAGATATTTCGGAGGAATAAAGCTTGGTGTGGGCGGATTAAGAAGAGCATTTTTTGCAACCGGAGAAGCATGTCTTGAAAATGCAGATATAATAAAAAAATATATCATGCATTCTATAAAAGCGGAATTTGATTATGCATACATTAATCTAATTATGAAACTGATAGAAAAAGAAAAAATAAATATTAAGAACAATGAGTCCGGTGACCGGTGTTCACTTACACTGGAGATAAGAGAATCCGAATATGAAAATTTAATTTTAAAAATGTCTGATCTTACCAACGGGAAAATTACAATTTTGAAATTTTAAATTACTTTGAGATTTTAATTGCTATTTAATAAAATTTATTAAAGTAAATTACCGGATAAATAAATCCTGTATAAAACTAAAACGCAAAAAATAATTATTAAAGCCGGGAATGAATGCAGTTCTAATGATAAATAGATATTAAACTATTCTTCGTTAAGATATAATATTAAAACCAATAATCAGATTTAAATTTTAAGATATCCCCTCTGTCCGGAAATTCCAAAAAAGTGAGCATGTCCTCGATTTCCTGTATTGACTTTCCTAACCTTTTTCAGTAATTTGAAGTTTTCCCAAAAATGGAACATTATTGAATTTTGTCTTGAAATTCAGAATATATTTTATAGAAACCAGTTTATAGAAAACAGATGGCACTCAGAAAATTAAAACCAATGACACCGGCGACGAGATATTACAGCATATCCTCGTTTGATGAGATCACAAAATCAACTCCGGAGAAATCGCTGTTAAGACCTTTGAAAAAATCCGGCGGAAGAAATAATCTTGGCAGGATCACTTCAAGGTTCAGAGGCGGCGGTCACAAAAGAAGATACAGACTAATCGATTTTAAAAGAAGTGTAGCGGGTGAGTATGAAGTTCTGGCAATTGAATATGATCCTAACAGAACGGCAAGAATTGCATTGATCAAAGATGAGAAGGGAGTTAAAAGTTACATCATTTCTCCGGACGGTTTAAAAGTCGGTGAGAAAATTGAAAATTCAAATGACGCCGAATTAAAATCAGGTAATACACTTTCTTTAAATGCAATACCTGTCGGAACTTTCATTCATAATATAGAGATGAAACCGGGTAAAGGCGCTCAGATCGCAAGAAGCGCAGGTACTTCAGCTCAGATAGTTGCAAAGGATGATAAATATTCACAGGTAAAGCTGCCATCAGGCGAAGTAAGAATGATAAACAATGAGTGTAAAGCTACATTAGGCGTAGTAAGTAATACCGATCATGAAAATATAAGTTTAGGTAAAGCAGGAAGATCAAGATGGCTGGGCAGAAGACCGCATGTAAGAGGAGTAGCGATGAATCCCGTTGATCACCCGATGGGCGGCGGTGAAGGAAAGACATCAGGCGGAGGTCACCCGGTAAGTCCGTGGGGATTGCCTGCAAAAGGATATAAAACCAGAAAAAAGAAAAATATTTCAAATAAGTTTATAGTCAAGAAAAGGAAATAATTCATGTCAAGATCGCTGAAAAAAGGTCCGAATCTGGATTTCAAATTACTGGGGAAAGTTGAAAAGCTGAATACCCAGAATCAAAAGAAGGTAATTAAAACATGGTCGAGAGCTTGTACGATCACACCTGATTTTGTAGGACATACATTTGCAGTTCACAATGGAAATAAATTCATTCCTGTCTATGTATCTGAAAATATGGTAGGCCATAAGCTTGGTGAGTTTTCACACACCAGGACATTCAGAGCTCATTCAGGTCAAAGAAAAGAAGAAAAGGCAGGAGGAAGATAAAATGGAAGCCAGAGCATTAAAAAGATATATAGGCACTTCACCGAGAAAAATGAGACTGGTAGTGGACCTTATCAGAAATAAAAGAGTGGATGAAGCTGTGAATATACTTATGTTCACAAATAAGAATTCTGCAAAGGTAGTAGAAATGACAGTCAGATCAGCATACAGTAATCTTGTGAACAAACTTGATTCCGGAAGACTGAGTCAGGCTGATGTAGTTATTAAGGAAGCATATGTAAACGAAGGACCATCGATGAAAAGAATTTTACCTGCTCCTCAGGGACGGGCATTCAGAATTCAGAAAAGATCGGCTCACCTTACAGTAGTTGTAGAGCAAGTAGAAGAAAATTTAAATTAATCAATCAAATAATCTAACAGATTATTAAGGAGCATTTTTGGGACAAAAGACACACCCTATAGGATTCAGATTAGGCGTCATTAATACATGGGATTCAAACTGGTATGATGACAAGAGTTTTTCAAAGAAACTGATGGAAGATGCTGTAATAAGGTCTTACATTAAAAAAAGACTTGAAAAAGCGGGAATTGCCAATATTTCTATTGAGAGAACTTTAAAGAAAATAACTCTGACCATACACACTTCCCGTCCCGGATTTGTAATCGGAAAGAGCGGAAAAGAAATATCACAGCTTGAAAGCGAGATCAAGAAGATCACAGGCAAGGAAGTTAAGATCAATGTAGCTGAAATAAAGAAACCTGAACTTAATGCAGTGCTTGTTGCTGAAAACATAGCAGGTCAGCTGGCAAACAGAGTTTCATTCAGAAGAGCGATGAAGTCCGCAATAACGAATACGATGAGAATGGGTGCAGAGGGAATAAAAATAATGTGCGCGGGAAGATTAGGCGGAGCTGAAATTGCAAGAACAGAGCAATATAAGGAAGGAAGAATTCCATTACAGACAATTAGAGCAGATATTGATTATGCGTCAGTAACTTCACATACAATTTACGGCGCTATCGGAGTAAAAGTATGGATCTGCAGAGGCGAAAAATTATCAAGAAATTAAAATAATACCGGAGATTTTATTATGTTAATGCCCAAAAGGGTTAAATTCAGAAAAGCGCAAAGAGGACATTTAAGAGGAAATGCCGGAAGAGGTTTTACGGTAAATTTCGGAACATTCGGATTAAAATCATTAGAGCCGGGATGGATCACAAACAGGCAAATAGAAGCGGCGCGGATTGCGCTAACGAGACATATGAAAAGAGACGGAAGAGTTTATATAAGAATTTTTCCGGATAAACCTGTTTCAAAAAAACCGGCTGAGACAAGAATGGGTAAGGGAAAAGGAGCGCCGGAATTCTGGGTTGCGGTTATCAGACCCGGAAGAATTATGTTTGAGATCGACGGAGTTTCAAAAGCCGTTGCTGAAGAAGCGTTAAGACTGGCTTCGCACAAATTACCGTTAAAGACGAAATTCGTTTCAAGAATTGACTAATATTTCCAAAGATTCAAAATTAAGATTTTAAAAATACATCATGAAAATCAATCAGGTAAGAGAAATGTCACCGGAAGATCTGAAAATATCGCTTAAAGATAATTACGAAGCGCTGCAGAATTTCAGATTTCAGTTAGCAACGGGACAGCTCGAAAATTATAAGTCATTGTCAGCTACAAAAAGGACAATTGCCAGGATCAAAACAATTCTGAAAGAAAAAGAATTAAAAGAGAAAGCTTCAAAGTAATATCTCAATTTTATAGAATAACTTAATAAATTTACAGATGTCAGAAGATACAAAAGACGAAACAGCCGAAACACCGGAAGTTAATTCAGAATCAGAAACTTCAGCCGAAACTACAGAAAATTTAACAGAGAAAGCTCCGGCAGCAGTTTCTGAAACAACTGAAAAGAAAAAGACTTCACATTCAGGTATCAGAAAAACAAGAGTCGGTAAAGTGCTCAGCAATAAAATGGATAAGACCATAATTGTCAGCGAGGAAAAAAAGATCAAGCATCCTATTTATAAGAAGTTTTATAAGAAGACAACGAAGTTTGCCGCACACGATCCGGGCAATACCTGTGACATCGGAGATAAAGTAAAAATAATGGAAACAAGACCACTGAGTAAAACAAAAAGATGGAGACTTGTGGAAATAATAGAAAAAGTAAAATAACTCAATTCATATATAATAAAGATTATTAAAAATGATACAGGAAGAAACCAATTTAAGTGTCGCTGATAATTCCGGAGCAAAGTCTGTAAGATGCATCAGAGTGCTCGGAGGATCTGACAGGAGATATGCAGGTGTCGGAGATATTATAGTGGTAACGGTAAAGACAGCGATACCGGGCGGAACAGTGAAGAAAGGCGAAGTATCAAGAGCGGTAATAGTGAGGACGGCAAAAGAGACCAGAAGAAAAGACGGAACATATATTAAGTTCGATGAAAATGCAGCAGTTCTTATAAATAATCAAAACGAGCCAAAAGGTACAAGAATATTCGGACCTGTGGCAAGAGAATTGAGAGACAAACAATTTATGAAAATAATATCATTAGCTCCGGAGGTAATTTAATTATGTCAAATAAAACAAAAGCAAAAAAGACAAGACTGAAAAAGAATGATACCGTAAAGGTAATTTCAGGAAATTCAAAAGGCGCAGTCGGAAAAGTTCTTTTTCTTAATAATGAAAAAGGTTCGCTGATAGTGGAAGGCGTGAACATTGTTCACAGGCATACCAAACCGAGTCAGAAAAGTCCACAGGGCGGTATTGTAAAAAGAGAAGCACCGATTAATATGTCCAATGTAATGCTTATGTGTCCGAAGACAAATAAGCCGACAAGAATAGGGATGCAGGTTATCAATGAAGAAACAACAGGCAAAAAAACTAAAATGAGATTCAGTAAACAAGCTCAGGAAATAATTATCAGTTAAATCATTTATGGCTAAAACAAAACAAGACAGAAAAAAAGGTTCGGAAGGATCTGAAAAAGATGAAGCCAAGGGAGGAAAATCTTCCGGTGAATTCAAAGAAGAGAAAGTCGATATAAATCTGCTACATACATACAGGGATAAGATTGTTCCTGAACTTAAAAAGAAGTTTAATTATAAAAATGTAATGCAGGTGCCCAAGCTGGATAAAATCAACATTAATGTCGGGGTTGGTGCTGCTACTACAGATGCGAAATTGATTGACACAACTGTTAAAGAGCTTGAATCTATAACCGGTCAAAAGCCGACCATAGTAAAAGCAAAGAAGTCGGTTTCAAATTTCAAACTCAGGGAAGGCATGAACATTGGCGTAAAGCTTACATTAAGAAATGCCAGAATGTATGAGTTTCTTGAAAGATTTATCAGAATTTCAATACCGAGAGTAAGAGACTTCAGAGGCTTGTCGGATAAAAGTTTTGACGGCAGGGGAAATTACAGTCTCGGCATAAAAGAGCAGATCATATTTCCAGAAATCAATGTAGATAATGTTAACAGAATATCCGGAATGGATATAACATTCGTAACTACGGCAAAGACTGATGAAGAATCGCTTGCATTGTTAAAGGCATTCGGTCTTCCGTTTATAAAAAGACAAACAAATAATTAATTAAAGCTATAATACAATGGCAAGAAAAGCATTAATTGCAAAACAGAAAAGAAGAGAGAGATTAGTCGAACAGTATGCTAAGAAGAGAGCAGAGTTGAAAGCTAACGGTGATTATGAAGGTTTGCAAAAATTACCGAGGAACAGCAGTCCGTCAAGACTGAATAACAGATGTAATGTAACCGGCAGAGTAAGAGGTTACTATAGAAAATTCGGAATGTCGAGACTGGTTTTCAGAGAAATGGCATTACAGGGAAAAATTCCGGGCGTAATAAAATCAAGTTGGTAAATTAAAAGATTCAGGAGAATTATAAAATGTCAATGACAGATCCCATCGCGGATTATTTAACAAGAGTCCGAAATGCAATTAAAGCCGGAAAGAAAACGGTGGACATGCCGGCATCCAAGTTCAGAGAAGCGATCAGCGCTATCTTAAAGAAGTCATCATTTATTGATGAGTATAAGATCATTGAGACTGAGGATAAGTTTAAAATGCTTTCCGTAAGGCTAAAGTATAACGACGGAGAGAGTGTAATTATGGGTTTAAAAAGGATCAGCAGACCGGGAATAAGAAGATACGTCGGTCATGAAAAACTTCCGAGAGTCAGGAACGGCCTTGGTGTTGCTATTATTTCCACTTCAAAAGGATTATTAACAGATAAAGAAGCCAGAAATCTAAAAGTTGGCGGTGAAGTTGTCTGCCATATTTGGTAATTAATTAAAAAGTTAAACTGTAAAAGAAATGAGCAGAATAGGTAAAAAGCCGATAGAACTTTCAGACAAGGTAAAAGTTACTCAAAAAGGGAAACTGATTGAAGTAACCGGACCGAACGGTACATTGAATATGGAAATTACAGGCGGTATAAGTTTAGAAATCAAGGATAACGAGATCAATGTAATGAGAGAAGATGATTCAAAGAAAAACAGATCGCTTCACGGCTTATACAGATCATTGTTAAATAATATGATCGTCGGAGTTAAAGACGGATTTTCAAAAAAGCTGGAATTATCAGGTATTGGATACAGAGCAGAGCTTAAAGGAAAGAATCTGGTTTTGATGCTTGGTTATTCACATCCTACTGTTTTTGTTCCGCCGGCGGAGATCACAATTGAAGTGCCTGCTCCGAATGCAATACTTATAAAAGGCGTAAGTAAAGAACTTGTCGGACTTGTCGCTGCAAAAATAAGATCATTCAGAAAACCTGAGCCATATAAAGGCAAAGGAATAAAGTTTGAGAATGAAGTGGTCAGAAGAAAAGCAGGAAAGACAGCTGCGAAATAAAATTAATGAGATTTAAAATAAAATGAATCAAATTCAAAAAAGTAAAAAGAGAAAAGAGAGAATCAGATATCAGATCAGAAAAAAACTGAGAGGTACTTCAGAAGTTCCTAGACTGGTAGTTTACAGAAGTCTTGATCATATATATGCGCAATTAGTGGATGATGTAAATTCGAAAACGCTTTTCACATTATCTACAAAGTCAAAGGAGATAACTGATAAGATCTCAGGATTAAAAGGTAAAGTAGAGAAGAGTAAAATGATCGGTAAGCTGGCTGCGGAAAAAGCAATTTCGGGCAGCATCAGTTCGGTTGTTTTTGACAGAAACGGATATTTGTATCACGGAAGAGTAAAAGCTCTTGCCGATGGAGCCCGCGAAGGTGGTTTAAAATTCTGATTATAATTAGTATATTTCCCGTTCTAATTATTCAGAAAATAAAGATCTAACGACTCTCGGGTCGTCTAATGGCAGGACACCGGCCTTTGGAGCCGTTTGTGGAGGTTCGACTCCTCCCCTGAGAACAAAAATATACAGATGATTTTAAAAGACATTTTAACTTAATGAAAAAAACGAAAAATTTTAAAGCCGGTGAATTAGAACTTAAAGACAAAATGGTTCACATTGGCAGAGTTGCTAAGGTTGTAAAGGGCGGAAGAAGATTCAGCTTTTCTGCTGTTTCAGTAGTTGGCGACGGACACGGACATGTAGGAATTGGTTTAGGAAAAGCAAATGAAGTTACGGATTCTATCAGAAAAAGCGTAGAGGATGCAAAGAAAAATGTAATTGAAGTTCCGATCATAAAAGGAACAATACCACATGAGATAATAGGAAAATACGGAGCGGCAAAAGTCATGCTGAAACCGGCTTCACCGGGAACAGGAATAATCGCAGGCGGAGGAGTAAGAGCGGTACTTGAATCAGCAGGAGTTCAGGATGTTTTAACAAAATTATTAGGTTCATCTAATCCGCACAATGTAGTAAAAGCAACAATGAGAGCTTTATTATTACTGAACGATGCAAAGAAAGTCGCAGACAGAAGAGGCATTACAGTTCAGGAATTATTTGCAAATTAATTTCAGATAAGAAGTCATGTTAAAAATAACACAAACAAAAAGCATAATCGGAAGACTGGAAAAGCAGAAGCGGACAATTGAAGCGCTGGGATTGGGAAGACCAAATTATTTTACCGTGAAAAAAGATACACCTCAGATAAGAGGTATGATCAATGTTGTAAAGCATCTGGTAAAAGTAGAAGAAAATTATAAACAGTAATACTAATTAATAAAACCAAGTTCTTTTTAGTCCTTTGCCCTGAAAGTAAGGCCAAAGGAATTTTAATTAAATTTGTAAGTATAAGAAAATTTTTTTAATGGACATTTTAAGTAATTTAAAGTACGCGGAAGGCTCACGAAAAAAGAGAAAAAGAGTCGGCAGAGGTCAGGGATCCGGACACGGCGGTACCTCAACAAGAGGTCACAAAGGTCAGCATTCAAGATCCGGCGCAAAATTCAGAGCCTGGTTTGAAGGCGGACAAATGCCTTTGCAGAGAAGAGTTCCGAAATTCGGTTTTAAAAATATTAACAGAGTTGAATATTCGGTTTTAAATCTTAACGATATTCAGAAATTAATAGATGATAAGAAAATTCAGGAAACTTCTATTGATAAGGAATATCTTCTGAAGAATAAATTTGTAAAGGGAAAAAATAAACCTTTAAAGATTTTAGGCAACGGTGAGATTAAAACTAAAATTGATATTACTGCAGATGCTTTCAGTAAGACTGCAATCGAGAAGATTGAAAAAGCAGGAGGAAAAGCAGTAAAATTATGAAGGGATTTTTTGAAAGTTTTAGAAATATTTTTAAAATTGAAGAACTCAGGAACAGGCTTTTATTCACACTTGCAATATTAGTCGTTGTCAGAATTGGCGCGCATATTACATTACCGGGTATAGATGCAACGATACTTGCTGAGGCATCAAAGAATCAGGCTTCTAACACGCTGTTTGGATTATATGATATGTTTGTCGGCGGGGGCATTTCAGAATGCTGCTATTTTCGCATTAGGTATAATGCCTTACATCAGCGCGTCTATTATAATTCAGCTTCTCGGAGCGGTTTTCCCTTATTTCCAGAAACTTCAGAAAGAAGGTGAAGAAGGAAGAAAGAAGATCAATCAGCTTACGCGGCTCGGTACAATTCCGGTAGCTGCATTGCAGGCATGGGGAGTGAGTGTTCAGCTCGGATCAAGATCTGTAGGAGATTTAAGCGTGATCAGTCCTGAAATATCAAGCGCATTCTTTACTTTTTCTACTGTTATAATACTTACAGGTGCTACAATATTTATGATGTGGCTTGGCGAACAGATCACAGAAAGAGGTATCGGAAACGGTATTTCACTAATAATTTTTATAGGAATCATTGATAAATTTCCTTATTCTGTATTTGATGAATATCAGATAGTTTCATCAGGCGCAAGGAATATTCTTGTTGAGATCATTTACATAATCGGATTCCTTTTAATAATTGCAGGTGTGATCGCAGTAACAGTTGCTACCAGAAGAATTCCTGTACAGTATGCAAAAAGAGTGGTCGGAAGAAAAGTATTCGGAGGTGTTACGCAATATATTCCGATGAAGGTAAATTCAGCAGGTGTTATGCCGCTTATTTTCGCTCAGTCAATTATGTTTGTGCCGAGTACGGTACTTTCATTTTTTCCGAACAGTGAATTCATGCAAGGCGTAGCAAAATATTTTGATTATACAAGCTGGTTATTCCGACCTTCCTTATGAAGCTTGGAGTAACAACAGGATTGTCGCAATTTTTCGGCGGAACAAGTCTTCTGATCATAGTAGGTGTCGCGCTTGATACATTGCAGCAGATTGAATCACATCTTCTGATGAGACATTATGACGGGTTTATGAAATCAGGAAAAATTAAATCCCGAAGATAGGATTTCCGAATGTCATTAATAAAGAGTAATAAAGAAATTGATCTGATCAGGGAAAGCAGTAAAATTGTAGCCGGCGTTTTTGAACATCTAAAAGATCATATAAAGGAAGGAATTACTACTTCGGAAATTGATAAAATGGTTGAAGAATTTATTTTATCTAAAGACGGAATTCCGGCATTTAAAGGTTACAAAGTTGACAAAAGAGTTTTTCCTGCAAGCAGTTGTATTTCGGTAAATGATGAAGTAGTTCACGGAATACCGGGTGACAGGAAACTTGTAAACGGCGATATAGTCTCTGTAGATGTTGGAGTAAAGAAAAACGGTTATTTCGGAGACAGCGCATATACATTCAAGGTAGGGGAGACAACATCAAGAGTAAATAAGTTATTGAAGATCACAGAAGAGTCATTATATAAAGGAATAGAAAAAGCGGTTGACGGGAATGAAGTAAATGACATTTCAGTAGCAATACAGAATTATGTGGAAGGTTCGGGTTACGGAGTAGTAAGAGCCTTGGTCGGACACGGAATAGGAAAGAATTTACACGAAGAACCTTCAGTCCCGAATTTTTACACACCGAATTCGAGACAGAAATTATTTGAAGGAATGGTAATAGCAATAGAACCGATGGTAAATTACGGAACGTATGATGTAGTTCAGGATAGAGGCGGCTGGACGATCAGAACAAAAGACGGCGAACCGTCAGCGCATTTTGAACATACGGTACTGATAAAAAAAGGAAAAGCTGAGATATTAACTAAATGTTAATATCTTAACATTAAAAAGATATATGGCAAAGCAGGATGCAATAAAAGTTGACGGAATAATTTCTGAAATTCTGCCTAACACCAATTTTAAAGTAAAATTGGAAAACGGTCATGAAATACTTGCGCATATTTCCGGTAAGATGAGAATGAATTATATCAGGATATTACAGGGAGATAAAGTTACGGTAGAGTTATCGCCTTATGATCTTACAAAAGGCAGAATTACTTACAGATATAAATAATTTTAAAATATATAAAATTACATTACAGTCATGAAAGTGCGAAGTTCAGTAAAGAAAATGTGTTCAAAATGTAAAATCATCAGAAGGAAAGGTGTAGTAAGAGTAATATGCACAAATCCGAAACACAAACAAAGACAGGGATAAAAATTTTTTTATAATTATAATATTTCAGGAGAAATAGTTTGGCAAGAATAGCAGGAGTAGATCTTCCAAAAAACAAGAGAGTGGTAATTGGATTAATGTCGATATTCGGCATTGGTAAATCCACATCACAAAAGATACTGGCAAAAGCCGGTATAAGCGAAGACAAAAAAGTATCACAGCTTTCTGACGACGAAGTAAATCAGATCAGAGCAGAGATCGGAGTTGAGACAAAGGTTGAAGGTTCTTTGAAATCTGAGATAGCCATGAACATAAAAAGGCTGACTGATATCGGAACATACAGAGGCAGAAGACACAGAAGAGGATTGCCGGTAAGAGGACAAAGGACGAAGACGAATGCCAGGACGAGAAAAGGAAAGAGAAAAACTGTCGCAGGCAAAAAGAAAGCAGCAGCTAAGAAATAACAGTTAAATAATTTAAGAAGGCTGTTACATAAATCAAAGATTATTAAAGTTATAAAAAAATAAATATACTAATTTGGCAAAGAACTTTAAAAAAACCAAGAAGAAAGTAAATGTGGAAGCAAACGGAGTAGCGCACGTCAAAGCTACTTTTAACAATGTTATAGTCACATTAACCGATCTTTACGGTAATACAATATCGTGGGCATCTTCAGGGAAAATGGGATTCAAGGGATCTAAGAAGAATACTCCATTCGCTGCGCAGCTAACAGCTGAAAGCGCTGCAAAAGCTGCGATTGATCTGGGGATGAAGAAAGTAGAAGTATTAATAAAAGGAGTCGGCTCGGGCAGAGACGCTGCAGTAAGATCTCTTAACACCGCCGGTCTTGAGGTTACGTCTATAAAAGATATAACTCCATTACCGCACAACGGATGCAGACCTCCTAAAAAGAGAAGACAATAATTTCAGAAAAGAATTTAATAAAGAAAAATAATATAAATGGCAAGATATACAGGCGCTAATTGTAAATTGTGTCGCAGAGAGAAGCAAAAATTATTTCTAAAAGGAACGAAATGCTTTTCGGATAAATGTCCTATTGAAAACAGAAATTATCCGCCCGGGCAGCATGGGTTCTCAAAAAGAACAAGAATGACTGACTATGCAGTACAGCTTCGTGAGAAGCAGAAAGTCAGAAAGACTTACGGAGTTCTTGAAAATCAATTCAGAAGATATTTTGAAGCTGCAAACAAGAAAACCGGAGTCACCGGTGATAACTTAGTTAAGCTTCTGGAGAGAAGACTCGACAATACGGTTTACAGACTTGGACTTGCTCCTTCGAGGAAGTCAGCAAGACAGCTGATCTTACACAGACATTTCACTGTAAACGGAACAGTAGTAAATATTCCGTCATATCTTTTAAAGTCAGGTGATCTTATACAGGTAAGGGAAAAAAGCAAGAAGCTTGATATAATTCATGATTCTATGAAGAGAATTAAAGATAATATGCTTCCTACCTGGCTAAATCTGGATAAGGCGAATTTACAGGGAGTATTTATGAAAGAGCCGGAGAGATCCGATGTTCAGTTTATAGGCAATGAACAGCTGATAGTCGAGCTGTATTCAAAATAATTTTTTATAAAATAAACAAAGAGTATATAATGAAAATTAATAATTTTCAAATGCCGGAATCAATTATAAAAGAAGAATCTACTTATACTGATAAATTCGGAAGGTTTATTATGCAGCCTCTGGAAAGAGGATACGGAGTAACGCTTGGCAATTCTTTAAGAAGGATACTTATTTCATCTCTTCCGGGTACGGCAATAATAGCTATTAAGGTTAATGATGCTCCGCATGAGTTTACGACATTAAAAGGAGTAGTGGAAGATCTTTCCGAAATAATATTGAATCTGAAAGAAGTCAGATTTAAGGATATTACAAATAAGTCTTCAAAAATAGAATTTACATTAAAAGGTCAGCATATATTCACTGCAAAAGATATTCAGGATAACACTGCTGATTTTGAAATATTAAATCCGGAAAAACACATTGCAACACTGAATAAAGATGCGAATCTAAATATTGAGATAAGAATGGGATCCGGATTTGGTTATGTGCCTTCAGATGACAATAAGCTTGCAAATTTACCGCTTGAGTTTATTTATGTGGATTCAATATTTTCGCCGGTATCAAAAGCAAATTATATAATCGAAAATACAAGAGTAGGAAAAAGAACGGATTATGAGAAGCTTATTCTTGAGATCACTACTGACGGTTCAATTAATCCTGAAGATGCGCTGGTAAATTCAGCAAGATTAATGCAGGAGCACATTGACATGTTCCTGAATCTCAATCCGGAAAACGTTAAAAAAGCAGGAAGAGCCGGTAAGAACTGAAAAAGATGAAGAGCATGAAATGATCAAGAAAATTCTTCTTATGCCGGTAGACGAATTAGATCTTTCGGTAAGATCACAAAATTGTTTAAGATCAGCGAATATAAAAACTATATCAGATCTTGTAAGCAAGAACGAAGGTGAAATGCTTCATTACAGAAATTTCGGCAGAAAATCCCTTGCAGAGCTTGGAGAATTAATTGAGAATTTCGGACTTACATTCGGAATGGATGTTGACAAATATCTGAAAGAAGAAACAACTGTATAATATAATTTTTAACTTAGAAAATTTAGAAGATATATATGGTACATAGAAAAAAAGGCAGAAAGTTAAGCAGAACAGCGAGTCACAGAAGAGCCCTGTTATCAAATCTTTCAATTTCATTGATCCTGCATAAAAGGATTCAGACCACAGAAGCAAAGGCAAAGGAATTAAGAAGATTCATTGAACCGTTGGTGGCAAAAGCTAAACGCGCATTAAAGTATCAGGACTCTGCTCCTGAAAGAGGAATTCATCTGAGAAGGGAAGCGAGAAAATTTCTTAATCATAAGGAAGCATTGATCATACTTTTTGATGAGATCGGAGCAAAAGTCGGAGACAGACCGGGCGGATTTACAAGAGTACTTAAAACCGGAAACAGATACGGTGACGGAGCGAGGACTGCGATAATAGAATTTGTTGATTATAATTATATTAAAGCTAAAGAAGAAAAAGATAAAGAAAAATCCGAAGCAGCTGATTCGAAATCCACAACTGAAGAATCCAAGACGAAACCAAAGGCAAAGAAGAAAGAGACAAATACTTTAATTGAGAAAAAGTCCGGGACAGTGATGAAAAAAAAGGATAAATATCAGGATGACAAAGCAGAAGTGAAAAAAGAGAAAAAAGTAAAAGTTAAGGATGAAGATTCTGAAGATAAAAATGCCGGAGAAGAAAAAAAACCAAAATCCGAAACCAAAGAGAATAAAGAAACAAACTGATAGTTTTATTTCTATCCTTAACTGAGTCAAAAAAATTTAATTTTTAAATTGCCGGTTAAGGATTTTTTATTTTAAAATAATTTTTAAAAAACTATGAAAATATTATCAGCGGAATTTATAAAAAGCATATTTGATCTGAGAGCGCTTCCGAATTCAGTATTATCCGAGTTTGTATTCGTAGGCAGATCAAATGTAGGTAAGTCATCTTTGATCAATGTCATTTGTAATAAAAAGAAACTTGCTAAGATAGGCTCGGTACCGGGAAAAACCAGGCAGTTAAATTATTTTCTTATTAATGAAAAATTTTATCTTGTAGACTTACCGGGATACGGATATGCAAAAGTGCCGGAACAAATCAGAGCGGGATGGAGAAAATTAGTAGAGGATTATATCAGCGAAAGACAGAATGTCAAGCTGGTATTTGTATTAATAGATTCAAGACATGAGCCGACTTATCTGGATGAGCTTATGGTAAGCTGGCTTGAATATTATGAGATCCCTTTTGCAGTTATACTTACAAAGTCAGATAAGATCTCTCCGAATAAAATGCAGAAGCAAATTTACAGATCTTCAAAGATAGTCAACAACGAAGATCTTTGCATTGATTACATACCATTTTCGACCATTACAGGAGAAGGAAAAAACGAAGTTATAAAACTCATTGAGGATTATCTCGATGCATAACGGATAGTCAGATTTTTTTACTTACCGGTTTTAAACAAAAATCAAAGAATGTATAAAGTACTGGTAGCTGACGACGTTGACCCTTCCGGAATCAAACTACTTTCCGAAAAAAAATTCCTGACGATATATAAGCCCGGCATTTCGAATGAATCGATTTTTTCCGATTATAACGATTTTAATATTTTAGTAATAAGGAGTATCAGAAAGATTGACAGGGCATTTTTGGATAAAGTTAATTTCAAACTAATTGCAACATGTTCAAAAGGCACTGATCACATTGACATCAAATACGCATCTCTAAAAAAAATAAAAGTAATTAATGCGGAAGAGGGAAATACTGTCTCAGCAGCAGAGCATACGCTTGCATTGATATTAAATATATATAAAGGAATATCAATTTCCGGAAATAAAATCAGGAAGAATAAATTCAGCGATACGGGATTCAGGAGAAATGAACTTGCGGGAAAAACTATAGGCATTATCGGTTACGGCAAAGTAGGCAGCAAGGTAGGAAAAATATGCAAAGCATTCGGAATGAAAGTGCTTGCGAATGACACTGACAGATCCGTAATTGATAAACACAGAAGAATTAAATTTGTGAAGCTCAAATCATTACTTGAAAAATCTGACATAGTAACGCTGCATATTCCTTTTAATAATAAGAACAGTAATTTTTTTTCAGAAGAGAAATTCATTCTTTTAAAAAATGATTGTGTTTTTATAAATACATCACGCGGAGGAGTCGTAGATGAAATAAGTCTGATTAAAATTCTGAAAAGTAAAAAGATCCGATATGCAGGACTGGATGTTTTTAAAAATGAACCACTGATAAACCCTGAATTTATAGGGCTTCATAACACATTGTTAACAAATCACACAGCGGGAAAAACAGAAGAAAGCAGAATCAGGATTTCCAAATTTATTTTCGGAAAGATCAGTAAGATTATTGAATAATATATGCTTGACAATTCAAAACGTATGTTATATTTTTAATAAATTTTTATGAAGAAACTTGATTACGAAAATCTATATTGACAAGTTACAACATTAGTAGTATATTTATTCAAACTTTTATACCAACCCTTAAGATTATAAGCAACGAATTTTCAAATAAAATTTTACTATTAATTAATATTATTAAACAAAAAGGAGAAAAACATGTTACAGAAATTACTTACTTTATTAGTTCTAGTGATGTTTATTTCTGTTGGGATTGTTCAGTCAAAAGATGACAGAACAAACAGAACAGAAAGAACTCACAAAGTTTCCGACGGATCTGAGATTTATGACAACACAAATAATTATCAGCCCAAATTTTCATCTACTTATTTCCCGCCTGTACACGGCGCATCATTAGTTTATGAATTCTCCAATACCGGCGTATTCACTGTTTATGATCTTCAGTCAAACGGCGTGCCGAATGAAATCTGGCAGGATCCTTTAACACCAGGTAATGTTCACGCAACATTTATGTACTCAACAGTAGCAGGATTTGCTACAAGAGCATGCGCATATATGTTCAGTATTGATGGTGGAGCAACATGGACATTCTTAGGTGATGTTCCAAGCACAGACAGAAGCGGATTCCCGTCAATTTCCGGATATACAAGCGGCGGAGCTGTAATTGCAAATCATAATAACACAAACGGAACTACCACCAGGACAAAAACTTATTTTGATGCAGGTGCAGGTTTCGGTGTATTTACAGAATCAGATCCGGGTGATGCACCGGACGGTCAGGCAATCTGGCCAAGAGTTGTTGGTATCGGATCAGACAGACAAGTTATCTCTTCCTCTATCAACGGTCTTGTATCTTCATATACAAATTCTTCAATTAGCGGAGTTTGGAGCGGATGGGCTGCATACTCCGGAGATCAGGCTGAAACATATGGATTATCAGTAGCTCCTAACGGAACAATAGGGCATGCATTTATTGGCGCAGCTGACGGCGTAAATGATAATGATGTATTTTACAGATCCTCAGCAGATAACGGAGTAACCTGGACCACTCCGGAAAGAATCTGGGATTGGAACGAAGCTACAGATTCTTTAGGCTGCTTAAGAGGTGTATCATTAGTAATGGGTAACAACAATCAGCCATATGTTGCTTTCAACATTTCTCTTCTGACTTTAGCAGGGTTTTTCCCAGAAACACCATCATCAATCAGATTGTGGTCACCGGCAGTTAACGGCGGAACGCCTGTCATAATGGCAGATCAGTCAACAGTACCGTTCTTCCCTAACAGAGGTTCAGTTTCAGATGCATTCTTACCGCTTTGCCGACCTTCAATCGGAAGATCTTCAACAGGCGGCGGATTATATTGTGCATATAATGCAACAACAGGGGAATATGGATCTGACACCAGCGCTTATTATGCAGTATGGTTCTCACATTCAGGAGATAACGGAGCTACATGGTCAACACCTGAAAGAGTAACACCTGCAACACCATTAAGAGACTGGAGATTTGTCAGCGTATCGCAAGTTAACAATACACCAGGCAGTTCAATATCAGTTCAGATGCTTGTTCAAAGTGATTCACTTGCAGGTACACACGTTAACGGCTCTCCAATCGGAAGCGGTGAAGCTATCGGAATCAGAACTCAGGTCGATGTTGGTATCACTAACATTTCAAGTGTAGTACCAGGTGATTTCAGTTTAGCACAGAACTTCCCGAATCCATTTAACCCTACTACAAGTATCAGATTTGATATAAGAAATACATCAAATGTTACTTTGAAAGTATTTAATGCAAACGGACAGGAAGTTGCTACATTAGTTAACAATGAAGTTGTAACACCTGGAACAAAAGAAGTTACATTTATCGGAAATAATCTGAGCAGTGGTATATACTTCTATACATTATTTGCCGGAGACTTTAAGGAAACAAAGAAAATGATGTTGATTAAATAAGATTTTATTGTTTAATCATAAATAAAATATAAACAACCCTCATAAAATGCAAAAAACTGCATATTTATGGGGGTTTTTAAAAATTAGAAAGATGAATCAAAATATTATTAAATTAAATTTTTTCTTAAACTAAGGGGGAAAAATGACAAACACATTAAAAATTACTCTTTCCCTTCTGATTGTACTTTGTTTGACTTACAGTAACAATTATGCATTTGACAAACAGGGAACAACCGGGAAAATCACAGGCAGAGTCATTGATGCAAAAGATAAAGGACCATTAACCGGAGCAACAGTTAGAATAGATGGTACAAATCTCGGGGCTATCAGTGATGAAAGCGGTGAATATACAATCCTCAATGTTGAAGTAGGTGATTATACGGTCACTGCTACTTATATCGGATATGACGCTCAGGCAGTTCCGGATGTAAAAGTATCAGCAGACTTAACTACAAGAGTCGATTTCTCACTTTCAATCGAAGGCGGAGCAATCGTAACAGACGAAATTGTTATTACAGGAAAAAGGAATGCAATTTCACCTGACCAAAGCGGTAAGATTATCGGTCAGGAATTTATTGACAACAGCGGTGTAAGAGGCATTGAAAATATTGCTTCTACAACTGCAGGAGTTGTACAGGATGAAAGAGGAACAGACATAAACATCAGAGGCGGCCGTGCAAATGAAACTGCTGTTATAATTGACGGTGTTCTTACAACAAACCCTCTTGATGGTTCTTCAAATTCATTTGTTTCAAACAACGTACTTGAAGAAATGGCAGTATTGACAGGCGGATTCAGCGCGGAATATGGTAACGTACTCAGCGGTGTTATCAATGTTACTACTAAAGGCGGTACAGACAGATACTCAGGAACAATAGAAGGAATCACAGACGCTATACTAAGTAAAGATGTATCACAGGGATATAATATCTACAATGTTTCTTTCGGAGGACCGCTTATTCCAACCAAAGAATTAGCAAGAGCTATTAATTTCTACGGCGGTTATGAAAGAAATTATTCACTTGTTTATAATCCAAGCTGGGTTGCGGATCAGCTGAATTTAGGAAATAATGTATTACCTCAATATGATCGGAAAAGATGGTCAGCTAACGGAAAAATCAATTTTGACTTACAGGAGTTTAATAAAGACCTGCCTGTTCAGTTAAGATTCGGAACAAGTCTTGCATCTACAGACAGAAAAGGTTTTATTCAATCCTATATGTTATTTAATGCAAAGAGAAATCCTTTAATTACAGAAGAATCTCAGCAGTATTATGGTAAAGTGAATCACCAGATAAATTCCAAACTTTTCTATGAATTACAGTTCAGTTATTTTAAGGCGGACTATAATGAAGGAGATAAAGAATTTGGAAATGATCTTTATGCCTACGGAGATCCTTCGAGAGTACCCGGTCTTACAACACCGGGCGGTTCTCGTGGATTTGATGAATACGGTCTATTCGCACAATATAACAGAGTGAGAAGTTACTATGAAGAAAGCGCAATTTCATATCTTAGGCGGTACTTTAAATCTTACCACTCAGTTAAAAAACAATGAATTAAAATTCGGCGGTGATTTTAAATATCATACTGTCAGATATATTGATGTCAGACCTAACGGATTATATAACTTCAGAAATGCATCCGAGCAGCAACAGTTAGCAGTATTTAACGGCGGTACGGGAATATCCAATAACTACGGATTAGGTCCTGTCTTTAATCCTGTTACAAATCAACTTGAAATAAAAGAAGTAGATGATGGTGTCGACGGAGCAAAAAATCCAATCATTGCAGCATTATATTTACAGGACAAGGTAGAATTTAAAGATTTTACTTTGAATGCAGGTATCAGATGGGATTATCTGGATGCTAACTCCTGGAGAGTAGTTGATCTTGCAAACATTGCAGGAGCTAACGGAGTACTCGGACCTGAAGATTTCACAGATGACAGCGATCCAACTTCAACATTCAGCCCCAGACTGGGTATGTCATTTCCTGTAACAAACAACACAGTGTTTCATGCTCAATACGGAAAATTCATACAGCTTCCGCAGTTAGAATATCTTTATAACGGAAGAGCTAATTTAGAATACTGGGTTAACAGCGCAGGATTTTCAGGATCTTTCGGTAATCCGAATTTAAAGCCTGAAAAAACTACTTCGTATGAAATTGGTATTAAGCAGCAGGTTGGTGACATATTGTCAATGGACCTGACAGCATATTATAAAGAAACAGAAGATCTTATCGGTATCAAAAAATATCCTCAGCTTCCTAATCAGATCCAGGTTTTTGCAAATCAGGATTACGGAACTATCAGAGGAGTTGATCTTTCTTTTGATATGAGAAGAACCAACAGATTATCCATGAACATTGCACTGGGAATGGCATTTGCATCAGGAACAGGTTCTGACCCGACATCAGCTCAAACTGCAGCATGGTTAGGTGAAAGACAGCCAAAGTTCACATCACCTCTTGATTTTGATCAAAGATGGACAGGTGTACTTAATGCTGACTACAGGTTCGGAAGAAATGATGTACCAAAAGGTTTCTGGGGAGATGTTCTTTCTCAATTTGGTGTAAACCTGCTTTATTCATTTAACAGCGGCAGACCTTATTCATCAAAATCTAATGATCAGGATCCTTTCGCATCAACAGGCGCAGGTGCTCCTCTTATTTCACCAATTAACGGTGTTTACGGTCCATGGAATAACAGTCTTGATGTAAAAATTGATAAAACATTCTCATTCTTAGAAAACAAGCTTGATCTGAATGCTTATGTTTATATTATCAATGTTTTTGATTCAGAGCTTGTAAATGATGTTTGGGACAGCAGCGGACAGCCGGGTTCAACAGGTTATCTGAATTCTGAAACAGGAAAGACTACAATCTTATCCTTTAATAACCCAAACGGAACAATACCAACGACATCTGAAGAGTATATCAGAAGATATACTTTAAGATCTCTTGATATTGGAAATTACGGACCACCTAGACAATTCAGATTCGGATTGAAATTAAATTTCTAAACAAAAACTATTACCGGTTAACGGAGAAATCTTTTAACCGGTAATAATTGATACCAATGTTTTTTGTTTACCAAATTTTTATAAATATAAATAGAAACTACAATGATTAAAAAAATATTAATTTTTCTAATACCGATTGTCCTTGTGTTTGCATACGGTTTTAAGCCAAAGGACAAACCGGATAGAAGTAACACGGAAAACAGCAGCAATATTCCCTACAGGATTTTGCCGAATCAGGTATCTGCCGTGACTTCAGTAAAACTGGAGGCAAATCAGATCAGCACCTGGTTCAGAACAAACGGTTCCTTTAACAGAAACCCTACAACTGGTAATGCCGGTTTTGAATGGCCAAAAGGTCAGCCGGTTCCAAAATTCGCCAGGTATGCATCGGGGATCTGGATCGGAGCTGTTGTAGGAAATGATACTTTAGTTTGCATAGCGGAATATGATTATGAATATTTACCCGGTTATATAGATGATCAGGGTAATCCGCAGGGAAAGGATGATGATAATTACAGGATATACAACATCTCCAGTACGGATACATCAGATTACGGACCGTGGAGAACCACAGCATCCCAGCAGGGAGCATATCTCGACAGCTTAGGCAATCCGCTTCTGCTCGGATCTCAGACACAGTTCTATTCATACACTGACGGTTATCCCGAAGCACACGCAAATAATGCCGGAAGTACAGCGCCTTTAAAAGCGGTTATACTTCAGACCAACTGGTCATATGCAGTTAACGGACCGCTCAGCAGTATGTCTTTTTCGGAATTCAGAATAATCAACAGAAGCAGTCAGCCGTGGAATCAGTGCTATATTGCATTATGGACTGACGATGACCTTGGTGTATCAGCAGATGATGCAGTTTCAGTTGACACAGTGCTTAATCTCGGAATTACATATAATTTCACAAATAATGACGGTGAATACGGCGCAGCTCCTCCTGCAGTTGGATTCGATTACTTCAGAGGTCCTATCGTGCCGGGTACAGCAGATGATACGGTAAGTTATTTCAGTCCTCCGGGCAGTACTAACCTTGTTATTAAACCTGGTTTTAAGGAATTAGGAGTAACAGCATTTAATATGTACACAAATGGAAATCCAAGCGTTGGTGATCCGGGAAACGTTACTGAAACTTACCGGAATTTAAGAGGCTTAAGAAGAGACGGCACACCCTGGATAAATCCGTTAACAAATCAGGTAACAACATATGCTTTCTCAGGTAATCCCGAATTGCAAACGGGATGGAATGAATCTGACGCAGGTGACAGAAGATTTATGCAGTGTTCCGGACCTATAACAGTTCAGCCCGGTGATACACAATCGATCGTAGTCGCACAGGTGATCGCCAGAGGAAGTTCAAATCTTGAAAGCGTAAAATCATTGAAACAGGCGGACGCTCTTGCACAGAGAATATTTGACAACAACTTCCAGGTACCTGATGCAGCTCCATGCCCGACAGTACTTCCATATGCTCCGGGTAACGGAAAGATATATCTTTCATGGGATGACAAAACCGAAAGAATAAAGATCCCGAATAAACTCTCCGGCGGAGAATATAAATTCCAGGGATATAATGTATATGCAGTAAAAACCGGAACAAATGGATCGAATGAAGCGGACAGGAAACTGATAATGACATTTGATATTAAGGACGGAATACAAGATATTCAGGACAGTGTATTCCAGGAGCAGTTCGGAACATATGTGTATTACGTTGTTCAGAAAGGCAGTGATAACGGAATATCGAGATATATAGTAATAGATAAGGATAATATAAATAATTTATTCATCGTATCGGGAACGCCATACAGCTTTGCAGTAACGTCATATTTCTATGATGCTCTCGGCGGTCCGTTCTCGGCTCCGAAAGTAAACGAATCACCGATCACTTCCTGCGTACTGACGGTAATACCGCAGCAGCTGACCTCAGGTACACAGGTAAATTACGGATTAGGCGATACAATATATACAAATCAGAGAGATCTCGGCGTGATGCCGTTAGTAGTAGAGCCGCTAAATTTGATCACAGCGGATTATACTACAACCTACGGCGGCACGGCAGCAAATCCGACCTGGTCATTAGACAGAACGATCGGCGGATCAACTGAGAGAGTTCTATCAGATCAGCTTGACTTTACCGGTACACAGGATACAGCCAAGACAGTAAACGGATTCCTGCTTGTTCATCAGACGATAAGAGATTCAGGAGTAGTAAGAGATCCTGATGACAATCAGCTGGTGAGCAATAACATCCCGACCTATACAAGACTGCGCGGCTGGACATACGAACCGGCGGGTAATATCTGGTTCCAGGGTCCTGATACGACAGCAATAGCAACGGCAAAGTAATAACAAACAGACAGTTTGACAGCAGATCACTTGGCATTAGTTTCCCGACACAGGGAAGATTTAACAACTTCAAATCAAGGATCATTGCAAACGGAGTTCAGTTCAATGAAGGAACAGGAACAAATACATTAATGACCGGCGGTCCTTTAAGAAAGGTACAGTTTGTATTCGGCGAGACATCAAAGGCATACAGATATGCGCCGGCTGTAAACGTACTTGAGACAGATACAAATTTGTCAGTAATTCCTTACAGGGATATGGTAGATGTACCATTCAGCGTATATTCGGCAGACGAGCTTGATTCAACAGGCGGCGCACCGAGAAGGCTGAACATAGCGTTTGTAGATTCTGATGCAGACGGTACATGGAATCCTGACGAGACCGGCTTAGGCAGGTATCAGTTCACATATGTTCTGACATCGAGTTACAGCGAGACCCCGAATGCTAACTATGTAAGCCGCAGCGGACAGCCGATCAATCCGGGCTCAGCAAATCCGACATTCGGATTTACGGCAATGGATGTGATGTATGCATGGCTTCCGAGACGGGCAACAGGAGCCAGCACGTGGACAACGGGTGATAAGCTGACAGTATATCCATACAGGATCACGCGTCCGCACTTTGTACCGGGCTTTCCGATCAAGTATTCATGGACAGTGGATGGTACACAGACAGGCAATTCAGAACTTGCCAAGAATCAGATGAATAATGTAAAGGTATTCCCGAACCCGTATTACGGCGGTCAGTCATTAGAGACGGATCCGTTCGCCAGGTTCATATATTTCAGCAATCTTCCGTCGACGTGATATATACATATACACATTGAGCGGAGTGCTGGTGAGAAAGATATCAAGGAGCAACAGTGATCCGAATAATTCACTGGAGCAATGGGATTTACAGAACACGGATCAGATCCCGGTAGCAAGCGGTATGTATATAGTCTTTGTGGACGGCGGTTCACTGGGCAGCAAAACGCTTAAGGTAGCAATATTTACACCAACAGAGAGAATACAAACATTCTAATAATAATTTTACAGCGCCTGTGAAGCCAAAGCAGAGCAGGTGCTAAAATTAAAAAAGATATTATAAAATAAGGAGCAATCAACATGAGAAATAAATACTTAAATATATTTGTGATCATACTGCTATTCTCGAGTATAACAGGTGTTTTTGCAGGTCCTAAGAATAAGTACGGCTTGTCGGCAGCGACAGAGTTATTAATACCGGTAGGTTCGGTGAGTACTGCCTTAGGCGGCTCAAACCTTGCAACGGTATCAGGACTGGACGCAATACACTGGAATCCGTCAGGATTAGCAACTATGACAGGGAAGACAGGCGAAGCAATGTTTTCCAATCAGCAATATATAGCAGACATAGATGTAAATTATTTTGCAGGCGCATATAAATTACCTAATGTCGGAACATTTGCCTTGTCACTAAAGGCATTAAACTTCGGAAACATAGAAATAACAACGGTAAACAATCCTGAAGGAACGGGCGAGACATATTCCCCGACCTTTCTTATCAGCGGTCTGAGCTATGCAAGAGAGATGACCGACAGGATATCCTTCGGCGCAACAGCGAAGATAATCTATAACAAGATAACAAATGAAACAGCAAGCGGAATGGCGTTTGACTTTGGTCTGACATACAATGTGACCGGAAGCGGACTGAGATTTGGAGTAGCTCTTAAGAATCTCGGACCGAGCATGAAGTTTTCGGGACAGGATCTGGAGCAGTTTTTCCAGCCGCCGGGAACACAGGCAGGTACACAGTCAGAGCCGAGAATGGTTGAACTGGCTGATTTTGAACTTCCGACTGCATTGTCACTCGGACTCAGCTATGACTTCAGACTTGACAAGACAAACAATCTGATGCTTCACGGCACGTTTCAGAATAACAGCTTTGCAACCGATGATTACAATTTCGGATTGGAATATAATTACAACAAGCTGATATATCTAAGAGGCGGCTATCAGATCACAAATGATACACAGGATGAAAGGTTATTCACCGGTCCGAGTTTTGGCGCAGGCTTTAACTATAACGCCAGCTCAAGTTTCAATATCGGGTTTGACTATGCATACAGAGTCACTGATAAATTTGACGCTAATCAGTTCTTTACTATTCTTTTAGGTTTCTGATTTTTGTAAACAGAGTTAAAAGATTTCAACCCTCACTAAATCAGTTCTAAATAAATATTTTATTCAGTGTATCCTTAACCGGATACACTGGGTAAATTATAAAGTGTAATTTCCCTATAAATAAAACTCTCATAATTTCCATTTCTTTTTTTCAAACCCTCGTTATTCACAAACCCTCGTTATTCACAAACCCTCGTAATTTGCAGACCCTCGTAATTTGCAGACCCTCGTAATTTACAAACCCTCATTGTTCTAAACCGGAATAAATAAACCCTCAGGCAATAAAAATTCATAAAAAGTAATACAATATTTCTCAAAAACAGATCCATACATTACCCTCTGAAATTAGTTCTTTAATTTGGTATTTAAAAAAGTGTGCGGAAGAAGAAAAGCAAAAAATACATTTATTCACACTTAAATATTTGGAAAAGAAGGAGGATATAACAATGCTCAAAAAATTACTTTTATTTCTAATACCGATTGTCCTTGTGTTTGCATACGGTTTTAAGCCAAAGGACAAACCGGATAGAAGTAACACGGAAAACAGCGGCAATACTCCCTACAGGATATTGTCGAATCCGAATCAGGTATCTGCCGTGACTTCAGTAAAACTGGATGTAAATCAGATCAGCACCTGGTTCAGAACAAACGGTTCCTTTAACAGAAATCCCACTACAGGTAATGCCGGTTTTGAATGGCCAAAAGGTCAGTTAAAATTCGCCAGGTATGCATCAGGAATCTGGATAGGGGCTGTTGTGGGAAATGATACATTATTATGTATAGCGGAATTCGATTATGAATATCTGCCGGGTTACGTTGATGATCAGGGTAATCCGCAGGGAAAGGATGATGATAATTACAGGATATACAACATCTCCAGTACGGACACATCAGATTACGGACCGGGGAACCACAGCATCCCAGCAAGGAGCGTATCTCGACAGCTTAGGCAATCCGCTTCTGCTCGGATCTCAGACACAGTTTTATTCTTATACTGACGGTTATCCTGAAGCGCATGCCCACAGAGCCGGAGGTACAGCGCCTTTAAAAGCGGTTATACTTCAGACCAACTGGTCATATGCAGTTAACGGACCGCTCAGCAGTATGTGCTTTTCGGAATTCAGGATAATCAACAGGAGCAGTCAGCCGTGGAATCAGTGCTATATTGCATTATGGACTGACGATGATGTTGGTGTTGATAACGATGATGCAGTTTCAGTTGACACAGTGCTTAATCTCGGAATTACATATAACTTTACAACTAATGACGGAGATTACGGCGCAGCTCCTCCGGCAGTTGGATTCGATTACTTCAGAGGTCCTATCGTGCCGAGTCCGGGAGATACAGTAACTTATTATAATCCTCCGGGCAGTACTAACCTTGTTATTAAACCGGGTTTTAAGGAATTAGGAGTAACAGCATTTAATATGTACTCAAACGGAAATCCAAGTATAGGTGACCCATCAAACAGGACAGAAACATATTTTAATCTTCAGGGCTTACGAAGAGACGGTACGCCGTGGATAAATCCGTTAACAAATCAGGTAACTCCATTTGCATTCTCAGGCAGTCCGGAAAACGGGACAGGTTGGAATCAGTCTGAAGGTGATGACAGAAGATTCATGCAGTGTTCCGGACCATTGGTAGTTCAGCCCGGTGATACACAGTCGATAATCGTAGCACAGGTGATCGCCAGAGGAAGTTCAAATCTTGAAAGCGTAAAATCATTGAAACAGGCAGACGCTCTTGCACAGAGAATATTTGACAACAACTTCCAGGTACCTGATGCAGCTCCATGCCCGACAGTACTTCCATATGCTCCGGGTAACGGAAAGATATATCTTTCATGGGATGACAAAACCGAAAGAATAAAGATCCCGAATAAACTCTCCGGCGGAGAATATAAATTCCAGGGATATAATGTATATGCAGTAAAAACAGGAACAAACGGATCGAATGAAGCGGACAGGAAACTGATAATGACATTTGATATTAAGGACGGAATACAAGATATTCAGGACAGTATATTCCAGGAGCAGTTCGGAACCTATGTGTATTACGTAGTTCAGAAAGGCACTGATAACGGAATATCGAGATATATAGTAATAGATAAGGATAATATAAATAATTTATTCCTCGTATCGGGAACGCCTTACACCTTTGCAGTAACGTCATATTTCTACGATGCACTGGGCGGTCCGTTCTCAGCACCGAAAGTAAACGAATCACCTATAACTTCATGCGTACTGACGGTAACGCCGCAGGCACTGACCTCAGGCACCCAGGTAAATTACGGATTAGGCGATACGATATATACAAATCAGAGAGATCTCGGCGTGATGCCGCTGGTAGTGGAGCCGTTAAATCTGATAACAGCAGAATATACATCGACCTACGGCGGTACGGCAGCAAATCCGACGTGGTCATTAGACAGAACGATCGGCGGATCAACAGAGAGAGTTCTTACAGATCAGCTGGACTTTACCGGTACACAGGATACAGCCAAGACAGTAAACGGATTCCTGCTTGTTCATCAGACGATAAGAGATTCAGGAGTAGTAAGAGATCCTGATGACAATCAGCTGGTGAGCAATAACATCCCGACCTATACAAGACTACGCGGCTGGACATACGAACCGGCGGGTAATATCTGGTTCCAGGGTCCTGATACGACAGCAATAGCAACGGCAAAAGTAATAACAAACAGACAGTTTGACAGCAGATCACTTGGTATGAGTTTCCCGACACAGGGAAGATTTAACAACTTCAGATCAAGGATCACAGCAAACGGAGTACAGTTCAATGAAGGAACAGGAACAAATACATTAATGACCGGCGGTCCTTTAAGAAAGGTACAGTTTGTATTCGGCGAGACATCAAAGGCATACAGATATGCGCCGGCTGTAAACGTACTTGAGACGGATACAAATTTGTCAGTAATTCCTTACAGGGATATGGTAGATGTACCATTCAGCGTATATTCGGCAGACGAGCTTGATTCAACAGGCGGCGCACCGAGAAGGCTGAACATAGCGTTTGTAGATTCTGATGCAGACGGTACATGGAATCCTGACGAGACCGGCTTAGGCAGGTATCAGTTCACATATGTCCTGACATCGAGTTACAGCGAGACCCCGAATGCTAACTATGTAAGCCGCAGCGGACAGCCGATCAATCCGGGCTCAGCAAATCCGACATTCGGATTTACGGCAATGGATGTGATGTATGCATGGCTTCCGAGACGGGCAACAGGAGCCAGCACGTGGACAACGGGTGATAAGCTGACAGTATATCCATACAGGATCACGCGTCCGCACTTTGTACCGGGCTTTCCGATCAAGTATTCATGGACAGTGGATGGTACACAGACAGGCAATTCAGAACTTGCCAAGAATCAGATGAATAATGTAAAGGTATTCCCGAACCCGTATTACGGCGGTCAGTCATTAGAGACGGATCCGTTCGCCAGGTTCATATATTTCAGCAATCTTCCGTCGACGTGTGATATATACATATACACATTGAGCGGAGTGCTGGTGAGAAAGATATCAAGGAGCAACAGTGATCCGAATAATTCACTGGAGCAATGGGATTTACAGAACACGGATCAGATCCCGGTAGCAAGCGGTATGTATATAGTCTTTGTGGACGGCGGTTCACTGGGCAGCAAAACGCTTAAGGTAGCAATATTTACACCAACAGAGAGAATACAAACATTCTAATAATAATTTTACAGCGCCTGTGAAGCCAAAGCAGAACAGGCGCTAAAATTAAAAAAAAGATATTTTAAAATAAGGAGCAATTAACATGAGAAATAAATACTTAAATATATTTGTAATCATACTGCTATTCTCGAGTATAACAGGTGTTTTTGCAGGTCCTAAGAATAAGTACGGCTTGTCGGCAGCGACAGAATTATTAATACCGGTAGGTTCGGTGAGTACAGCATTAGGCGGCTCAAACCTTGCAACGGTATCAGGACTGGACGCAATACACTGGAATCCGTCAGGATTAGCAACTATGACAGGGAAGACAGGCGAAGCAATGTTTTCCAATCAGCAATATATAGCAGACATAGATGTAAATTATTTTGCAGGCGCATATAAATTACCTAATGTCGGAACATTTGCCTTGTCACTAAAGGCATTAAACTTCGGAGACATAGAAATAACAACGGTAAACAATCCTGAAGGAACGGGCGAGACATATTCCCCGACCTTTCTTATCAGCGGTCTGAGCTATGCAAGAGAGATGACCGACAGGATATCCTTCGGCGCAACAGCGAAGATAATCTATAACAAGATAACAAATGAAACAGCAAGCGGAATGGCGTTTGACTTTGGTCTGACATACAATGTGACCGGAAGCGGACTGAGATTTGGAGTAGCTCTTAAGAATCTCGGACCGAGCATGAAGTTTTCGGGACAGGATCTGGAGCAGTTTTTCCAGCCGCCGGGAACACAGGCAGGTACACAGTCAGAGCCGAGAATGGTTGAACTGGGCTGATTTTGAACTTCCGACTGCATTGTCACTCGGACTCAGCTATGACTTCAGACTTGATAAGACAAACAATCTAATGCTTCACGGCACGTTTCAGAATAACAGCTTTGCAACCGATGATTACAATTTCGGACTTGAGTACAATTACAACAAGCTGATATATCTAAGAGGCGGCTATCAGATCACAAACGATACACAGGATGACAGGTTGTTCACCGGTCCGAGTTTTGGCGCAGGCTTTAACTATAACGCCAGCTCAAGTTTTAATATCGGGTTTGACTATGCGTACAGAGTCACTGATAAATTTGACGCTAATCAGTTCTTTACTATTCTTTTAGGTTTCTGATTTTATTAAAACAGAGTGGAGATTTGAAACGTCATAATATCAGTTACAGATTAATATTTTATTCAGTGTGTCCGTTATAAAGGATGCACTGAATAATTTTTATACCAATAAAATTACTCTCATTGTTTCCAGTCTATTTAATTTTATAAACAAATATATATTCCGGTTTTTCAGTTATTCAAAAACCTGTATTCAGAATTTCAAATTTTATACTCATTTCAAAAAATATCAGCCCATTATATATCAGTTTTATATGTTTAGATAAAACTTTATTTTTAATGTACATAATTAAATATAAAGGAGAAAAATCATGATAAAGAAATTACTTCCTTTAATAGTTTTTGTACTGTTCATTTCAACAGAGGTTGTTCACTCCAATGACGACAGAACCAACAGGATAGAAAGAACACACAAAGTATCTGACGGATCTGAGATATATGAAAACACAAATAATTATCAGCCAAAATTTACATCCACTCATTTCCTCCCGTTCACGGAGCATCATTAACTTACACTTTCACAAACACAGGCGTATTCACGGTTTATGATCTTCAGTCAAACGGCGTGCCTAATCAAATCTGGCAGGATCCTTTAACACCTGAAAACGTTCACGCAACATTTATGTATTCGACTGAAGCAGGATTTGCTTCAAGAAATTGCGCCTATATGTTCAGTGATAACGGCGGCGCAACATGGACATTCTTAGGTGACGTACCAAGCACAGACAGAAGCGGATTTCCGTCAATTTCAGGATTTACAAACGGCGCAGCAGTAATTGCAAATCATAACAATACAAACGGTACAACCACCAGAGCAAAAACTTATTTTGATGCAGGCGCAGGATTCGGTGTATTTACAGAATCAGATCCGGGTGATGCAGCAGGCGCACAGTCAATCTGGCCTAGAGTTGTCGGTATCGGATCAGACAGACAGGTAATTGTTGCTTCACAAGGCGGATCATATACAAATTCTTCTTTGAATGGTACATGGAGCGGATGGGAGGAATACCCGGGAGATCAGGCGGAAACATATGCATTATCAGTAGCTCCAAACGGAACAGTCGGACATGCTTACATTGGCGCAGCAGACGGGACAATTAATAATGATGTATTTTACAGATCATCTTCAGATAACGGTTTAACCTGGACAGCTCCTGAAAGAATCTGGGACTGGAACGAAGCTACTGATTCTTTAGGCTGCTTAAGAGGTGTATCATTAGTAATGGGAAATGACAATCAGCCATATGTTGCTTTCAATATTTCATTATTAACTTTAACAGGATTTTTCCCGGAAACACCTTCTTCAATCAGATTATGGTCACCGGCAGTTAACGGCGGAACACCGATTATAATAGCAGACCAGTCAACTGTACCGTTCTTCCCAAACAGAGGTTCTGTATCAGATGCATTCTTACCATTATGCAGACCTTCTATCGGAAGATCTCAAGCAGGCAATGGTTTATATTGCGCATATACAGCAACAACAGGTGAATACGGATCAGACACGAGCGCTTATTTTGCCGTCTGGTTCTCTTATTCCGGCAATAACGGCGCAACATGGTTAGCTCCGGAAAGAGTAACACCTGTAACACCATTAAGAGACTGGAGATTTGTCAGCATATCGCAAGTAAACAATATAATACAAGGTCCATCAGCAGTTCAAATGTTTGTTCAAAGTGATTCACTAGCAGGTACACACGTTAACGGCGCGCCAGTCGGAAATGGTGAGGCAATCGGAATCAGAGCTTGGATACCAATCGGTATAACTAACATTTCCAACGTTGTACCCGATGATTTCAGCTTAGCGCAGAATTTCCCGAATCCATTTAATCCAAATACAAGGATCAGATTTGATATCAAAAATACGACAACTGTTACTTTAAAAGTGTTTAATGCAAACGGACAGGAAGTTGCTGTGTTAGTAAACAATGAAATTGTAACACCCGGAACAAAAGAAGTTACTTTCATTGGAAATAATCTCAGCAGCGGTATCTATTTCTATACATTGTTAGCAGGAGAGTTTAAGGAAACAAAGAAAATGATGCTGATCAAATAGAATTAAATTATTTTATTACAATTAAAATATTACGACCTCATATATATTCTGATAAAATTAATATTATTAAACAAAAGGAGAAAAATCATGAAAAAGAAATTACTACCTTTTATAGCTCTTGTGCTGTTCATTTCCGCAGGGATTGTTCAGTCACAAGTCGACAGAATCAGCAGGATAGAAAGAACTCACAAAGTATCCGACGGATCTGAGATTTATGAAACCACAAATAATTATCAGCCAAAATTCGTATCAACTTATTATCCACCTGTTCAAGGTGCTTCTATAACCTACGTGTTTGAAAATACAGGCGTATTCACGGTTTATGATCTTCAGTCAAACGGTGTGCCGAATCAAATCTGGCAGGATCCTTTAACACCGGGTAATGTTCACGCAACATTTATGTATTCGACTGAAGCAGGATTTGCTGCAAGAAATTGCGCATATATGTTCAGCAATGACGGCGGCGCAACGTGGACATTCTTAGGTGACGTACCAAGCACAGACAGAAGCGGATTTCCGTCAATTTCCGGTTATACAAGCGGAGGAGCAGTAATCGCAAATCATAATAATACAAACGGAACAACCACCAGAGCAAAAACTTATTTTGATGCAGGCGCAGGTTTCGGGATATTTACAGAATCAGATCCCGGTGATGCACCGGGCGGACCGGTAATCTGGCCAAGAGTAATCGGTATCGGATCAGACAGACAGGTAATTGTTGCTTCACAAGGCGGTTCATATACAAATTCTTCTCTGAATGGTACATGGAGCGGATGGGTAGAATACCCGGGAGATCAGGCGGAAACATATGCATTATCAGTAGCTCCAAACGGAACAGTCGGACATGCTTACATTGGCGCAGCAGACGGGACAATTAATAATGATGTATTTTACAGATCATCTTCAGATAACGGTTTAACCTGGACAGCTCCTGAAAGAATCTGGGACTGGAACGAAGCCACTGATTCTTTAGGCTGCTTAAGAGGTGTTTCTTTAGTAATGGGAAATGACAATCAGCCATATGTTGCTTTCAATATTTCATTATTAACCTTAACAGGATTTTTCCCTGAAACACCTTCTTCAATCAGATTATGGTCACCTGCAGTTAACGGCGGAACGCCTATTATAATAGCAGACCAGTCAACAGTACCGTTCTTCCCAAACAGAGGTTCAGTTTCAGATGCATTCTTACCGCTTTGCAGACCTTCTATTGGGAGAGCGTCAATAGGCGGCGGATTATTCTGCGCATATACAGCAACAACAGGTGAATACGGGTCAGACACCAGCGCTTATTTTGCTGTCTGGTTCTCATATTCCGGAAATAACGGCGTTACATGGTCAGCTCCGGAGAGAGCAACACCTGTAACACCGTTAAGAGACTGGAGATTTGTCAGCGTTTCGCAAGTAAACAATATAACAGGTGGTATGCCATTAGTTCAAATGCTTGTTCAATGTGATTCTCTTGCAGGTACACACGTTAACGGCGCTCCAATCGGTAACGGTGAGGCAATCGGAATCAGAGCTACCTCCGAAGTCGGTATCACTAATATTTCAAACGTTGTACCCGATGATTTCAGCTTAGCGCAGAATTTCCCGAATCCATTTAATCCAACTACAAGGATCAGATTTAATATCAAAAATACTACCAATGTTACTTTAAAAGTTTTTAATGCAAACGGACAGGAAGTTGCTGTGTTAGTAAACAATGAAGTTGTAACACCGGGAACAAAAGAAGTTACATTCATTGGGAATAATCTAAGCAGCGGTATCTATTTCTATACATTGTTAGCAGGAGAGTTTAAGGAAACTAAGAAAATGATGCTGATCAAATAAGATCAGATTATTATATCATAAAAATATAATAACGACCCTCAAAGAAATACAAGAAGTTGTATCTCATTGAGGGTTTTTAATTTAAGAAGAAGACCCAAAAATATTTATGTTTTTGAAATCAGATAATTAAATTAATTTCATTAAACAAAGGTAATCAATATATTTGATTACCTTTTAAATTTTAAATCATTGAATAATTCTTAATATGAAAATAGTCCTGAGAATATTAATTTTAACTCTTTTATTTTCCGTAAATAATCTTACGGGAAAAGATATTTATTTTAATTTTGACTATGCACTTTACAAAGGAGAAGGAGCTTCATCAGTACTTGAATTTTACTATTCAGTAAATCAGAATTCTCTGAAGCATGAAAAAGGAGATAACGGATTTGAAGGCGCAGCAATGATAGATATAAGCATAATTGATCTTTCGACAAATGAATTTATTGTCTCAAATTCTTATAAGACTCCTTCTGTATTAACCGACACATCAAAGAATGCGGCAACACAGAAATTAGTCGGTCAGATAAATTATATATTAAAACCCGGGAAATACAAACTGAAAATTATCGGCAGTGATTTTAATCAGCCGGAAAGAAGTGATGTTTTAGAAACTGATATTAATGTAATTCCAATAGAGAATTCTTCTGTTTCACTAAGTGACATAGAGCTTTCGACGATGATCAAAAAATCAGATAATACCGCCAGTATATTTTATAAAAATACTCTGGATGTAATTCCAAATCCTTCCGGACTTTTCGGAATGAATCTGACTGATATGTTTTTTTATGTGGAAATATACGGGCTTGTTCCCGAAAATATTTCTGAAAAATATCTAATAAAATATTCCATATTAAATGTTAATAATGAAGAGCTGATCTCTAAAGTTAAATCAGCTGACAGAAGCGCTCCTGACAGAGTCGATTACGGAAAGATCGATGTTGACAGTTTAACCAGCGGTACTTATGTTTTTAAAATTACTGTGTCTGATACTGTAAGACTTGTTACTAAAAGCGCTGAAAAAAAATTTTACGTATTCAACATAGCCGGAGAGCAGGTTAATACCGGTGACAACGATGATTTTCTAAGAAGTGAATTTGCAGGAAAATCATCAAAAGATGTTGAAGATGAATTCAGTAAAATGTCATATATAATGACTTCTCAGCAGGTTAATAATTTTAATGATCTAAATAATCTTGAAGAGAAAAGAAAATTCCTCTTTCTCTTCTGGAAATCAAAAGAATTTGCCACCGGAACTCCTTACCTTAAACTTAAATCTGATTTTTTTGCAAGAGTGCGTGAAGCTGACAGTAAATTCAAAGAGTCTTTTAAAGAAGGCTGGAAATCGGACAGAGGAAGAATTTATATTATTTACGGCAAGCCGGATGAAATAGATAATTTCCCGTTTCAGGCGTCTACCAAAAGTTATCAGATCTGGAGATATAATTCCGTTGAAGGCGGAGGTGAATGCGTATTTATAGAGCTGCAGCCCGGAACTGATAATTACTGGCTCGTAAGCAGTACTTTCAGAAATGAACTTAGAAATGATAACTGGGAATCTCAGCTCACTCAATAATTCATTTTATGAAAAAGAATTTCGGAATAATTATTATCGCATTTTTATTTGCTCTCATACTTTGGATGTATATAAATCTAAACCAGAGTTTCTCTATTGATCTTTCAATTCCGGTTAACATTACATCTTCAAAAACACAGGCGCTGGCAGAAGAGATACCCAATTCAATAGACGTAAAACTCAGAGGTAAAGGCTGGAATCTGATGAATATCCTTATCTCAGAAGACCTGGCATATGATATTGATATTACAAAAATTAAAAAAGATACAAGGATAAATACTGAACAGTATGTAAATGAAAGACTAAAGCTTCAGTCCGATATTTCAGTACTTGAAATTAATCCTGATACTATTCAGATAAGTTTTGATAAAGTTTCCGAAAAAAGAGTTCCGGTAAGAAATAATATAATTGTAAATCTTAAAGAGGGATACAGTATAGTCGGAAAGCCTGAATTAAATCCGGATTCAGTTTCTGTACAAGGCGCTTCTTATGTGCTGAACAGAATCAAATCCATTCCTACTCAAATCATAGTATTTAATAATGTTAATACTGATCTTAGCGGAGTGATCAGTCTGAAAGATACTCTGCATAATCTGCTGAAAATTGAAAACTCAGAGATTGAATATTTATTTAAAGTTCAGCTGTCCGCTGAAAAAAATTTCGAAGACGTAGAAGTGGTTATCCTGAATTTACCTGAAGATAAGGAAGTACTTCTTATTCCGCCGAAAATTAATGTCTCATTAAGAGGCGGTGTTGATGAACTTGCCCGGATTACACCGGGTGAAATATTAATAAATGTAGAGTATCAGAATATTGAGGAAGATACTCTTGGTTTTGTTATCCCCGAGATTAAGCTGCCTGAAAATACTAGTCTGCTGAAAACGGAACCACAGAAGCTTCAGTATATTATCAAGAAAAACAACAGAATTGATCTCATACCTGAAGAATGAAATACGGGAACTGATCATTGAAATTAAAAAACTTGATTTTAAAGTAACATTTATTTTTCTGTCAGTATCAATAATTGTATTCCTGTCGATGGAGTTTGCCTCTCCGAATTTTTATTATCAGAATTTCGGAAAGGATAAATTTCTTTCAAGAGTTTACTGGTTTCTGACTGACGGATTACTTATGTTTATTCTGCCGTTACTGGCGATTAAGTTATTGTTCAGGGAAAATCTTAGGGATTACGGATTTACATGGGGTGATAAAAAATTCGGATTCATTACATCCGGTATATTTCTTGTTGTAATGCTGATAACTGTCTGGATAGTTTCTGCAACTCCTGTCTTTGCATCAGCTTATCCGCAGGGCGGAATAAAGGTAAAGGAAAGTTTCGTAAATTTCGCTTTCTATGAATTATGTATTTTAATTTATATGCTCGGATGGGAATTTCTCTGGAGAGGATATATGCTGTTCGGATTGAGATCTAAATTCGGTTACTATTCGATCTTCATTCAAATGATCCCGTTTTTTATTTTACATAAAGGAAAGCCGGAGATAGAATTATTTGCGTCAATCTTCGCCGGATTAATCCTCGGCGTGCAGGCTCTCAGAAGCGGTTCATTCCTCTACTGCTGGATACTTCACTGGTTAGTAATGCTTTTCATAGACGGAATATCAGCGCTGAGATCTTCAAAAGAAATTTACGGAATTGGTATCAGTGATTTTTTTAATTTATTTTTTTAATTTTATTTTAAAATAAAATTATGAGACTTGCAATCAATATAGATCATGTGGCGACATTAAGAGAAGCACGCGGAGAATTAGAGCCGGACCCTGTAACAGCAGCGGGTATTTGCGAGCTTGCCGGCGCTGAGGGAATTGTGTGCCACCTCCGCGAAGACAGAAGACATATTAATGACAGAGACCTTAGACTCTTAAAGGAAACTGTTCAGTCAAAACTCGATCTCGAAATGGCGGCAACGGATGAAATGCTGAAGATCGCAATTGAGACATTACCGGAAATTGTTACGCTTGTTCCGGAAAAGCGAAGTGAACTTACTACTGAGGGCGGTTTGAATTTAGCGGCAGGAAAAGAGAAGTATAAGGAATTTATTAAAGAACTTAAATCAAAGGATATTTTAGTGAGTCTTTTTATTGATCCGGATCCTGTGAATGTGGATCATGCTGTTGAGCTATACGCAGATATAATTGAAATTCACACAGGAAAGTATGCTAACATGAGAACTGAAAAAGATATTCTGACTGAACTAAGCAAGATCTCCGTCATATCTACTATGGCATCTGAGCAGGGACTGATCGTAACTGCAGGACACGGACTTAATTACAGAAATATAATGCCGATTGTAAATATTCCTGAAATTCAGGAAGTCAGCATCGGACATTCCGTGATCTCGCGGGCTGTATTTACCGGACTTGAAAAAGCTGTAAAGGAGATGCTTCAGCTTGTCAGAAATAAAAATTATTAATACAAGATCATTATAGATTGAGTGAATTAAAATCATATAAATTAGTAAAGGAATACCGGAAGAGGAAAGTTGTCGATAATGTTTCGCTTGAACTCAAGCAGGGCGAAATAGTTGGTCTGCTCGGACCCAACGGTGCAGGCAAGACGACTACTTTTTATATGATTTGCGGAATGATAAAACCTGACGAAGGCGAAATAGAAATTGACAAAGAAAATATTACTTCTTTCCCGATGTATAAAAGAGCAAATCTCGGGATTGGATATCTGCCGCAGGAACCTTCTGTATTCAGAAATATGACTGTAAGGGATAATATAATGTCGGTGCTTCAGTTTATGAAACTTGATAAATCAGAAAGGGAAGACAAATGCGAGAGTCTGCTTAAGGATTTTAATATTCAGAAAATATCGGATTCAAAAGGATATGTGCTTTCCGGCGGAGAAAGAAGAAGGACTGAAATTGCCAGATGCCTTGCAACTGATCCGAAATTTATTCTGCTCGACGAACCCTTTGCGGGAATAGATCCGATTGCATCTGAAGAAATTATGAAACTCGTTGCTAATCTGAAAACCCGCGGGATCGGTATTCTTATAACAGATCATAATGTTCATGAAACTCTTTCAATTGTTGACAGGGCTTATATACTTATTGACGGAAAAATATTCAGATCAGGTAAAGCCGAAGAACTTGCAAATGATGAACTTGTGAGGAAACACTATCTGGGAGAAAATTTTAACCTCGACAGATACATTTTGAAAAAATAAATACTTCCTCTTTTATATCCGGTTTAAGAAATATTAAAAGAAGAATAAGAATTATTCAGATCCGGCTGAAGATGTTTTCTTTTCAACAGGTTTAGATTTTGTATCGGACTTTTCTTTTGTGTCGGATTTTTCTTTAGTAGCCGGAGATGATTCTCCTGTTGACGGTTTATCTTTTGCCGGTTCGGATTTTGATGAGTCTGAACCGGATTTTTTTTCTGATGATGAAGAAGTTGTTTCAGTTTGTTTGTTTTTGTAATCAGTAAGATAAAACCCGCTGCCTTTGAAGATCAGGCCGCTGCCGGTCCCAATAAGTCTTCTCAAAGTTTCCTCTCCGCATTGCGGGCACTTAGTTAACTTGTCTTCTTTCATTGACTGAAACTTCTCAAAAAAATGTCCGCAGCTGTCGCATCTGTAATCGTATGTAGGCATTGTTATAAATTTAAAAATTCTTTTTTTGCTTTTTCAAATTCCTCCGCTGAGATGAGTCCTTCTTCATGCGCTGCTTTTATTTCTTTAAGTCTGTCTTTTGTAAACCCCGAAATTGTTTGTTTAGACTGCTCTGTAGAATTTCCGTCTCCTTCGGATTTACTTAATATCTCTTCTGTTCTCAGCACTCTTTTTTCACCGTCTCCGCATAGAAAAGAATAAGTATCAGGAAATTTTTTTAAAGAGATTACTTTTTCAATAAAATTTTCCTTATTCTGAATCGGTATTTTGGATTCAATCTCTCTGGAAAGGTTTCTGAGAATTGTGTACTGATAAGTCTCAATTTTTCTTTTAGCATCACCTGCAATTTCGTATTCAGCGGGCATATAAATTATATCATAATAATATTCGTAAATTGCCAGCATCTCAGCTAGTTTATTCGCCTTGAAAAATTTATCCTGCACAGCTTCCGCATCCTTAAGTATCCTGTATCTCAATGCGTCTTTTCCCTGCTCTTCAAAAAGTCTGTTGATAAGCCGTGACTCAACTCCCAGCTGCTCTACTCTTTTTACCGTAATACCTTCCTGCTTTGTATATTTGTAAATCGCCTTTGAGGAATCAGTCTCGGGAATTATGTCAAACACTCCGAATATCAGACCGAGTATGTATGCTTTGTACGCTTCATCCAGCCTGATCTTTTCATCATCATTAAGAGGTATGATATCGTGATAGATAAAAAAGTTTTTATTAATGTGAAGATCCACATTGTGATTCTGAGACAGCTGTTTGTAATACGGCTTCATCTCTTCCGCAATTGTGTAAGAATAAAACAAAGGAAATCCCGCCCACTCTGAATAAAAAGTTATGGATGAATTGTCAGCGGAATCCTTGAACTCTACCGATGATCCGGCAATGGATTGTATAAGCGTCTGAAATTTTTTGAATGAAGGAGTATTGGTTTTAATTCCGATGTAAAACTTTTTTGCCGATTCGTCGAGCTTAAAGCTGCCGGGGATCTCTCTGGTTCTCATCCACGGGAACGCCTGATTGAACATACCTCTGATCTTGGATTCGCTTCTTATGGAATCTTTTTCAAAAAGTATGTCAGTAATATTGTAATCTTCCCTTATATTCTCAAACTGCTTCTTTGCAAAATTCAGCATCTTTGATTCAATAAGTTTTGCATCCCTTTCTCGCAGAATATTTACAATGTCTGTAACATCCGACGCTCCGAGATCTTTTAGAAGTTTGTTGGAAAGATTTTTAATATTCTCAAACGCCTTTTGTCCGGTGCCTATATATCTTACATAATATTCATTGCTTACTTCATCGGGCTCATATACCATAAGATTAAAACTTGTTTCCTGTTTCTGAATGAAATGATTATACTTCTGCAGAAAATTATTTTTCAATGTACCGAGATTTCCGGTAAGTTTATTCAGATCAGGGATCAGACCGTTTGAAATGATCTTGTCATTTGCTGTCTTTTCTTTTGTCTCAATGAGCGAGAGGATTCTGAGGCAAATTTCACGTGCATAATATCTTGACTTAAGCTTTATGAGAGTATTGTAGTAATCTTCCATGACGTTCAGAACTTTTTCAAGACTGCCTGACATTGCGGATTTTTTCAGCACGTTGAAATTAGTTCTCGCTTCGTCTTCTTTAAGCTCCTGAAATTTCCTTCGGAAGTCAGCGTCAAGCTTTGTAACAAGCGACTGAAGGTCTTTAATTTCTTTTTCATATTTCGGAATGTAATCAAAATTTCCGTCGGTAAGAATAAACTGAAGTCTTCTGAGAAGATTAATGGCATAAAATACTCCTCTTGTTGAATCATTCACGAGAGAATTTATTTTTCTCTCCAGCATACCAATGGAATTTCTGTCCCTGTCTCCGATGAGATTCTGTAAGTCTTTTGTTCTGTTTGAATGTATCTGAGTAAAAAACATTCCCTGCCTGTTCACATCATTATCATCTCTGAAGTTTGTATCAAATTTCATTTTCTCATTCAAAAGATATGCTGACCAGTTTGCTCCGCGCTTACCGCTCACAAGGTCATTCTGCATTGTAGTGAGAAATGATTTTATGTTTGACTGTAATGAAGTCTTCTCTCCGGATTTATAAAGAGAATCAAGAAGCTGAAATTTATTTTTGGATTCGAGCAGACCAAGCTCAGGAAGAAATTCGCTGATCAGGTAATTGTCAACATCGCTCTGAGAACCTTCGGCGTATGTCAGATAATAATTTATGATCTCCTCACAGAGTTTGTAAGCGCATGAAATAATTATTCTGTCGACCGGAATGGAAATAGTAGCCTGACCGAGAGTTGAATATTTCCTTGAATAAGTATTGTCCGTAATTGAGTTATCATCCGGCCATAGTCTTTGCTTGTACTGAACCAGATTTACTCTTACTCCTCTTTTATAATTTGCAAAATCCGAATTTGAAAAATCCTGAAAAATTGTATCCGCTAACATTTTATATATGTCCCTGTTATTCTGATCGGACAGCGAAAGGTTTTTTGAATTCTCTCCGTCTATTATGTATGTGTCATCAAATACTCCCGGCTGAAATTTATGCGGTTCATTTTTCTTCCATGATATATCGAATGTATTTTTCAGATTATAGTATTCGAATTCCTTCAGAGCTGCATAACCGTTTGCAAATACTCTCTCTTTACCATACGCCTGATATATTTTCGGTAAGACTACATAGCAGGTCGAAACCGCCTGATTCCTGAAAATGCTTCTGATAAGAAAACCCATGTCAAGTATCATTCCCGAGCCGGTGCCTCCGCTGAGAGATGTAATTACATAAACATTTATCTTGTCAGTGTTTACATTTTTGATCTTGTGAAATTCCTTAACTGTATTAATAGATTTGGAATCCGTGATCCTTGATTTTGCTGCCGTGAGTTTTGAAACAATTTCATCGTAGTTATGATAGAAAGCCAGTCTCGCTGCAGGTCTGATCTGACCGGCGCCGGTATTCATTGTGCCCAGCTTCGCGATCTCACCTGTCGTGCTCAGCCATTCTTTAATATGAGGAACGTCCTGAATTCTGTAAATATATTCCGAGGGATTGACAGGATGAAATATTTTTTCAGAAGGCTGAAAGTCAATTTCATTTATCAGATAATCTCTTTCTCTTGCAATGCCGCTTTCTTCCGAAGGCGCGTTGTCAGTATCGATGTAAAGATAAGATATAATCGGGAAGTCATTTATCGAACCGTATTTTTCTACGAATTGCCTTCTGATCCTGAGCAGAGTTTCCTTACCCGTTCCGCCAAGACCGATCAGAATAGTCGGCATCAGCTCCTGAGTCTTCAGCTCAAGCTTTTCCTTTGTTGAAATATCCATGATGAGGTCAGAATCTTTCCTGTCCTGATCTGAATTTAACTTACCTTCCATTTTATTAGTAATCTCTTTTTTAAAATTATGTTACAATTCTACAATACTTTCACCGCCGTCCAATCCTATTACATTTCCGGTCATCCAATGAGAATTATTATTGTAATTATCTACTATAAATTCCGCAACTTCTTCAGCAGTTGTAAGTCTGTGCTCCGGATTTCTTTGTATCGCGTTTGCTATGATGTTTTCGCTTTTTGGAATTTTTGATAACGCGGGAGTCTGCGTAACGCCCGCTCTGAGCGAATTTGCGGAAATACCTTTGCTGCCGAGTTCCATTGCAAGCTGTCTGATATAAGATTCGAGACATGCTTTAGCAGCTGATACTGCGCCGTAAAATTCTATCTGTCTCGTCCCGCCGGATGAGGTCATTGCATATATCTTGCCGCCTCTTTTCATGAAATCATTCTGAATAATTTCCTGAGTCCAGTATACAAGACTGTTTGCCATTACATCTAATGTCATTTCTATTTGCTTCTGATTGATCATTTCATTCGGATCATCTGATATAAATGGTTTCAATGTCCCGAATGCTAAGGAATGAACCAGTATTTTTAATTCAGGATCTTCATCTTTTGAAAATATTTCCTTTATGCTTGAAATTACATCGCCTCTTTTACCTGCATCTGCCGCATTTACATTATAAAAATGTACATCTACATTGTATGATTTTAAATCTGCTTTCAGTATTTCGACATCCGGCATTGTCGTCGCTCTGTCAAGATGAACACCAATTATGCTGACACCCGATTTTGCAAGTCCGGTTGCGATAGCTTTCCCGAAACCGCTTGAAGCTCCGAGTATTAATGCGTAATGTTTTTTCATAAAAGGATATATCGAAATTACCGTAAATTAGAAAAATTATTTAGATTTGACTGCTATTATAGTCATTATCAAACTTATTATAAATAGAAAAATCATCACGATCATGAATGAAGGTACTGTCCAGAACGCTGCAACAATGCCCCATATGATAAATATCCATACTATCGTCACAATGAAAAATAAATTCCAGCTGAGAAGGAGAGACTGACGCGTTGATCTTTTTTTATGAAATGTCTTGAACAGATTTATTACGAAAATGAAAAAGAATAATGCCAGACCTAAAACAGAAAGTAATATGTATATAAATAAACGTGTATTTGTAAGTTTGTTTTCGTCCTCAGTTTCTGTCAATACGGAATCGATCTTTTGAACGGTATCCGCTTGTATGTATGTCTCCGTTGTTTTTACAGGAGCAGATGAAGTATCGATCGGAAGCGTCTGCTGAACACCGGAAGAATTGGGTTTAACTGTATCGGATACACCGGCAGTATCTATGCTTTGACTTGAAGTACCGGTGATCTTCGGAGCGGAGATCAATACCGGAGAAAAAAGTAAAACTGAAAACAGAAATATTAATATGGATTTATTTTTCAACTTTAAATTAAGATTGATTTAAATTATCTATGAACCCTGTGTCAAAATCATTATTTATAAAATTATCATTCAGCATCATCATTTTATGAAAAGGAATTGTTGTATGAATTCCTTCCACTATAAATTCATCAAGCGCGCGCGACATTTTCTTTATTGCTTCCGTTCGGGTCGAAGCATGAACAATAAGTTTTCCGATCATGGAGTCATAATACGGAGGAATTGTATATCCGTTATAACAATGTGTATCCACTCTTACTCCGATCCCGCCCGGCTGATTAAATGCAGTAATTGTGCCCGGAGAAGGTCTGAAATTATTTGCCGGATCTTCTGCGTTTATTCTGCATTCTATTGAATGTCCGGTCATAATAATTTTTTTCTTACTCACCTTTTTTCTGTCAGCTATTCTGATCTGCTCTCTTATAAGATCAATACCTGTAATTGCTTCTGTAACAGGATGTTCCACCTGTATCCTCGTATTCATTTCCATAAAATAAAAATTCTTATCCTTATCAACGAGAAATTCTATTGTACCCGCGCCGATGTAATTCACGGACATTGCTCCTTTGATCGCGGCTTCTGACATTTTCTCCCTGACTATATTGTCAATAAACGGAGAAGGGGATTCTTCAATAAGTTTCTGATGTCTTCTCTGAATAGAGCAGTCTCTTTCTCCTAAAGAAATCACATTGCCGAATTTATCACCGAGCACCTGTATCTCAATATGTCTCGGCTTGTCTACATATTTTTCCAGATAAACATCATCATTACCGAACGAGCTCATTGCTTCTGATTTCGCTTTATTAAAAGCGCTTTCAATCTCACTTTCACTTCGGACAATTCTCATGCCTTTGCCGCCGCCGCCTGCTGAGGCTTTTATCATTACCGGAACGCCGATTTGCTTGATAAGCGTCGTCGCTTCTTCAAGATCTTTAATAACGCCTTCATTGCCCGGCACTACCGGTACGCCGGCTGCGCGCATTGTGTCCTTTGCTAAGGATTTGTTCCCCATTGAGTTTATCATGGATGGCAGTGGTCCGATGAAGTTTATTTTTGAATCAAGACATATCTCCGCAAACTCAGCATTCTCAGCGAGAAATCCGTATCCGGGATGAATTGCATCTGCATTTGTTATCGAAGCTGCTGACATAATCCTCGGAATATTCAGATAACTTTCTTTTGATAATGAAGATCCTATGCAGACCGCTTCATCTGCAAACTTTACATGCAGGGAATCTTTATCGGCGTCAGAATATACGGCAACTGTCTTTATGTCCATCTCTTTACAGGTCCTGATGATCCTTAAAGCAATTTCACCTCTGTTGGCAATTAATAATTTTTTTATCATTTATTACAGTTCATAATTTAATGGGTAGGATGAAGTATATAAAATCTGCTAATCTTTTTCGATCAGAAAAAGAGGCTGATTATATTCTACCGGCTGCGCATTTTCTACGAGAATCTTTACGACTTTTCCGGTTACTTCAGATTCGATCTCATTCATCAGTTTCATTGCTTCTATGATACAGAGAATTGAGCCTTCAGAAACTGATTTACCAACGCTTACATAAGGATCAGCGTCAGGTGAAGGAGATCTGTAGAAAGTACCGACCATAGGAGAGTTTACTTCTATCAGCTTACTGCTTTTAGCAATTTCCGTCTGAGGCATATCATGTAAATGGGTTTCAGTATTAGAATCTGCTACTGCATTTTTTACCGGAGGAAGAGAATTAAAAAAAGAAGTATCAAATGGCTGTGAAGGAGCAATGATCTTATTCTTTGGTTTTGACAATCTCAATCTGGAACCTTCTTCCTGAATCTCAAATTCAGATATGTTACTTGTATCAAGTATCTTTATTAGTTTTTTTAAGTAGTTTAGATCCAATTTCATATATTCTGCTTTTAAAATTTTATATTATAATTTTGCTCTTTCAATGTAATCTCCGGTTCTTGAATCAATTCTCAGGACATCACCTTCATTTATAAACAGCGGCGCATTAACTGTTGCTCCCGTTTCAAGTGTAACCGATTTCGTAGCGCCTGTTGCTGTATCGCCTTTTACTCCGGGAGGAGCGGATGTTACTTTCAGATATACATGCGGAGGAATTTCAACGGATAAAGGTCTTGAATTGTGAAAAAATATCTGAACGGTCTCTCCTTCTTTAATATAATTTCCTCCTTTGCCGATCATGTCTCCGGCAATAGTAACCTGATCAAATGTTTCATTGTCCATAAAGACATAATCTGCACCGTCTTTATAAAGATACTGATAATTTCCCGATTCAAGTCTTTCGATCTGTATATCTTCACCTGATCTGAACCTGTTTTCCATAGTCTTCCCGTTCTTTAAATTTTTCAGCTTAACCTGGTAGAATGCCCTTAAATTTCCGGGAGTCCGGTGTTCTACTGAAATGACCGAATGCAGTTCATTGTTAAAATTTATTATCACTCCGTTTTTTAAATCTGAAGTTGATGCCATTTATTAATTAATGTGTTATTTTTATAAAATTTTAATGTAAAATACTTAATTAACCATATAAAAGCAATTTACAGTTTTAGACAGTTTTTACGAGTTTTTTGAACAAAACGTAAATGATTTTAATGATTTTTGTAGTATTTCATTAAAAATCGGAAAGTTATTAAAATCAGTTCATGTTAATTTTACGCCATTTGATTTTAATATTAGTGAAAGCTGGCCTACATGCATTGGTTCGTGTCTTATTGCGTGCATAAGAAGTGATTTTTTTGATTTTGATGAGCCGAATGTAGCGCCTAAGTGATTATCTTCCTCAAGCTGTTCATCGGTAAGGTTTCTGATAATTTCCATTGCAATAATATGAACTTTCTCAAACTTGTCCCGGACTTCTTCAAGAGAGGGTTCTGATTCGATTAATTCCGGGTTTGATCCGAAAGAGTATTTATCAAGCCAGGGAATTTCCATCTCACGATTACCGATACCGTAAATGATCAGGGAATGCTCGGTCCAGACTAAATGCGCAAGTATCCAGAAAGCATTATTTATTTTAACTTCATTTATAATATTTTCATTATGATAATACTTGTCATCAAGTTTTGAAAAGTAAAATTTTGTAAGATTCCTGACGCTTTCAAACGCATCCGCCAGAGTATTGGCTGTATTATTATTCATTTTATAAAAATTTATTTAGTTGAAACTATGCAAATTTGAATTAATATTAAAGGTTTTAAATTGATTCTCTTAAGCGATTTGAGTAATTTGATTCAATTTTTAAAATAAAGTATAACGGAGGTTAATCAATGGCTTTAAAAGTAGGTATAAACGGTTTCGGAAGAATAGGAAGACTTGTATTAAGAAGAATGCTTGCTGAAGGGGGATTTAATATTGTTGGTATAAATGATCTTACGGATAATAAAACATTAGCTCATTTATTTAAATATGATTCTATACACGGAAAGTTTAACGGAGAAGTTAAGCTTACTGAAAACGGAATGAACGTGAATGGTGATGAAATAAGAATTACATCTGAAAAGGATCCGGCAAAACTCGGTTGGGGAGAACTCGGAACTGATGTAGTTATTGAATCAACAGGTGTTTTTGCATCAAAGGATAAACTGAAACTTCATCTCGATGCCGGCGCAAAAAAAGTAGTGCTGACTGCCCCCGCAAAAGATCAGCTTGATGCAACAGTCGTACTCGGCGTAAATGATCAGATACTTACTCCTGAAATGAAAATAGTCTCAAACGCTTCATGCACAACTAATTGTCTCGCCCCGATGGTAAAAGTACTGGATGACAATTTTAAAATTACAAAAGGTTTTATGACGACAATTCATTCATATACAAATGATCAGGCGTTACTGGATCAGCCGCATAAAGATCTGCGCAGAGCCAGAGCCGGAGCGATTAATATTATTCCGACATCGACCGGAGCGGCAAAAGCGGTTGGCGAAGTGCTTCCTCATCTCAAAGGAAAACTCGACGGATTTGCGCTAAGGGTTCCGACTCCCGACGGTTCGCTCACAGACTTTGTCTGTATTACTGAAAAGGAAACTACTAAAGATGAAATTAATGCTGCTATGAAAAAAGCTTCGGAGAATGAAATGAAGGGAATTCTTGAATATACAGTTGATCCGATTGTTTCCTGTGATATTGTCGGAAATTCCAGTTCATGTATTTTTGATTCGCTTTCTACAATGGCAAGCGGAAATTTCGTAAAAGTAATCGGATGGTATGATAATGAATGGGGTTACAGCTGCAGAGTAGTGGATCTGGTTAAAAAGATTTCATAATTGATTTTATTAAATATTTTTTAAATATAAATAAAATATAAATGGATACTTTATTTCTTGTAGTCAGTTTATTTCTTCCCCGCACTATCCTGATAATTTATTTCCTGCTCAATCAGATCCCGCTGAATACAGTACCTTTCATCGGAGATGTACTGCTGACGGTTTTCATCCCGCGTGCGCTTGTGCTTATCTATATTGCTCAGACTCTGGGTACTGATTCTCCGTGGTTCTGGATACATCTTGTTACGGCGTTGCTTGTGTATTTCGGCGGCGGTAAAAAGTATAAGGATTACAGAAGGAAGTAACCGTTTTTAATTTTCAGCATTGCATTCACTCTTATGTTTTTGAATGTAACAAGTTTTCGGTTGTATCGCGTTTAAGGACTTGAATAACTATGTTTATAAAATTATTTTTGTAACGTTTGCGGGAATAGCTCAGTTGGTAGAGCGCAACCTTGCCAAGGTTGAAGTCGCGGGTTCGAGTCCCGTTTCCCGCTCTTTCTTTTTATGTTCATCAGTATATATTTATTTATTTCACTCCCTGCTTTATTAATTTGAAATAATTTATAATTGTACATTGAAAATTGAAAATTGAAAATTGATTTTGGTGTGGTACCCAAGTGGCTTAAGGGGAAAGTCTGCAAAACTTTTATTCGACAGTTCGAATCTGTCCCACACCTCATATCTTTCTCCGCACAGACACATTGTAATATTATTTGTGTTTTCATAAACTTCCGGTTTTCAATTCCTTAACTCATATTTTCCTCAGAGCATAAATCCTTCAAAGTAATATTTTTCAAAGTAATATTTTGTTTAAGAAATATTTTTCCATGACCCTGTGTTCAATATGAATCAAAACGCAGTAAAATTATTATGCAGTTCATTGACAATAATTTTTATTTACCTTAATTTATTAAGGTAAATAAAATAACTCTAATGGAAAACGTAAATCAGATTTTTGAGCCGGTCGAAGTGATCGCCTATTTCAAAAATCTGAAACTTGAAATTCTCAGGTTTAAATGGAATAATGGGGTATACAGAGTCTCGGAAATGCTGCAGAGCTGGAAGATCCCCGTCCGGGAAGGGTTTGTGATGCACTATATCGTTACCTGCAAAGAGAAGGATCTTCTCTGCGAACTCTCATTCTGCAATCTCGATATGAAATGGGAGCTTGTGAGGTATGACGAGCTTTCCGCTTCCTGATCCTTCTTAAAAATAAATTCCGGAAACCGCCATCACTATTTTAAAAAAAATCGTTCAAGATCAGGAGGAAAAATTTCACTTCACAAAACCTTAAATATGTCCGTTGTTTTTTAAATCAATCTCCTGTTAATTTTGTATAGTTCTTTTAAATAGATTTGAACTTCAATTCAATAGAAATCAAGGTTAAGTAAGATCATAAAAATGTTGAAACTCAGAATTTCAGTTTTTCAGTTAAGTCTGGAGCAATCTTAAAATCCCCGGGAGCTTCAATTAAATACAATGCTGCAGCCGCGGGAAGAAAATAAAGTTTACTGCGAAGATAGTTAACTATAAAGCGAAGACTATAAACTTTAAAGAAAAGACTATTCTCTTTGAAGCGAAGACTATTAACTCTAAAGCAAAGACACTTAACTTTCGAGAGAAGACACTAAACTATTGAGCGGAGATATTCAACTTCTGAGCGTAGACATCCAACTTCCGAGCGAAGACATCCAACTTCCGAGCGAAGACAGTTAACTTTAAAGCGGAGACATTCGACTTTCAAGCAAAGACATTCAACTTTTGAGCGGAGCCATTCAACTTTCAAGCGAAGACATTCAACTTTCAAGCGAAGACATTCAACTTTCGGGCGGAGCTATTCAACTTTCAAGCGAAGACATTCGACATCCGTGCGGAGACACGATGCAGCCTTGCTAAGAATTTCGTCAGTTGAGAAATAGTTTTCGTCAGTTGAGAAAAAGTTCGCGTCAGTTGAGAAAAAGTTCGCGTCAGTTGAGAAAAAGTTCGCGTCAGTTGAGAAATATTTTCGTTAGTTGGGAAATAGTTTTCGTCAGTTGAGAAATTGTTTTCTTCATTTGGGAAAAAGTTCGCGTCAGTTGAGAAGAAGTTCGCGTCAGTTGAGAAGAAGTTCGCGTCAGTTGAGAAAAGTTCGTGTCAGTTGAGAAGTAGTTCGCGTCAGTTGAGAAATAGTTTTCGTCAGTTGAGAAATAGTTTTCGTCAGTTGAGAAAAAGTCCGCACAAGTGTAGAAATGCGGTGAAATTTTAGGTCTGAAAAGAAAAACCGCAAATGTAGACTGTTTTGGGATAAATCTGAAAAAGGATCACAGCTCTCGAACCCAATCTCCCTGATTGGGTACGCCAACTTTATGAATCAGGAGATTCATATCGAGGGAAACTTTCGTATACAATCTTATAAGTTTGGTACGCTGGCGTTACGAATCACGAGACTCGTAACGAGGGAAAGATAGTTTTAGAAAATAAAAACATACTGACATAATCGGATAAATTTAAAAAACTATTTAATCTGAATTAAAAAAGTTTTGGACAGCATTGAAATTTCCGTAACATTCATTTCAATTATGGATATTTAAACAAAATTATTTTTTTTAAATTAGTTCAAAATCATTTTAAAAAAAATTGTGAGCATATTCTTTAAAGCAAGAAGCGGTAAATTGTCATCTTCAGTGGGATTACTGCTGATCAGACTTTCGCTGGGATTTATTTTTCTTTTTGCAGGCGCGGAAAAAGTTCTCAACCTGCAGGACTTTATAACCTCGATTCAGGAAAAAGGTCAAATGGATAACAGTCTTGCATTCATTCTGGCATTTGTTCTTCCTTTTATGGAAATGATATTCGGCGCATTATATATAATCGGACTTTTTACACCTGTCACGAGTTTTTTTCTTGCAATGATGACAGTGAGTTTTATTCTCGTACTCGGACCCGGTCATGAGGAACTCGCCTACAGCCATAATTTTGTATTCCTTGCCTGTGAGATTGCAACTATGTTTATGGGTGCCGGGCTAATCTCATTTGACGCGTTTATGGACAGAGAGAAAACCGATAGAAATATTACGGTGACTCAGCATACCGTTGTCAAAGAAACGGAATTTTCTCCGGCAGTAAATGAAAATAATTTTAAAGATAATGAAGTTAAAGAAAAGGAAGTAAAGGTAACATTAGGAGACAGTGAGATTAAAAAAGACACTGATAAAGAATAATAAAATATTCTTTTAAAAAATATTATTCAAATACTTTTTCAAATTCTTCAAATATCACGGGCATGTCTTCGTTGAATTCAATGCCCTTGTCTTTTAGTTCGTCTGAAAAAAACTTAATGTGAACTCTTCTCCAGTATTCAAGCGATCTGTCTCCTTCGCCTTCGCGGGATGCGAGTTCTTCAGTCATATCTCTGAAGACAATTTCGGTCAGTTTTAAAGTCCTGGTAATACACTGAGCAACGCCGTCCCAGTTTGTAATTACATTGAATTCCCCGGCCTGAGGCATTTTCCCATCGGCTGTATCATACCAGTATTTTAAAGAGCAGGTAGCTGTTTTAATATTCGCTTTCACAAGTTCAGCAAGCTCATCTGCACATTTTTGAGTATTGCAGAAATACCATGAGACATATTTGCTGTCAGAGAATTGCGGATGCAACGAAGTGAACCGATCCCACATTTCCGTTACTGATTTATCCGCCATATAATTTTATTTTAAAATCAGACTGTCTCTTTCCGGACCGACTGAAATATATTTTATATAATATCCTGTAAGCTCTTCAATCTTACTTAAATAATCCTGCGCTGCTTTCGGCAGTTCGGAATATTTTCTGCAGGAGGTAATATCTTCATCCCATCCGTCCATTTCAATATATTCAGGAGTTGCAATTTCAAGTCCCGGAGTCAGTAAAAAATCATTATAAATTTTTCCGTTAACATTATATCCTGTGCATATTTTCAATTTCTTCTGACCTGAAAGACTGTCCACTTTAGTAATTGCGATCTCATCTGCGCCCTGTATCCGCGCGCCGTATCTCGAAGCGACTGCGTCAAAATGTCCTATCCGTCTTGGTCTTCCTGTGGAAGCTCCGTATTCATATGCTGTCTCTCTCAGCAGTTCCGCTTCATCTTCATTCATCTCCGTTACAAAAGGACCGCTGCCTACACATGTGGAAAAAGATTTCATTACTCCAATTATTGAGTCGATCTTTTTACCCGGAAGTCCGCCGCCTATCGGCGCAAATGTTGCAAGCGTACTTGATGAAGTAGTATATGGATAAATGCCGTAGTATATATCTCTCAGAGTTCCGAGCTGCGCTTCAAATAAAATTTTCCTGCCGCTGTTATAATATTCATCAAGTAAAACTGATGTGTCGCAGATCTTATCTCTGATCTTTCCTCCGAATTCTTCAAGCCAGTCTGAAATTTCTTTTGCGCTGATAAGCTTATCACTCCCGTAAACATTTTTTATGATCAGGTTTTTCCATTCGACAATTTCGCCTATTCGTTTTTTCAAATGATCCGGATAAAATAATTCACCAAGCATAATGCTTTTCTTCATATACCTCTCGCCGTATGCATATGCAATACCTCTGCGCGTAGAACCGAAAGCAGCGCTTCCCAGTCTTTCTTCTTCAAGATTATCTTCAAGTCTGTGAAAGGGGAAAGTGATAGTAGCTCTGTCTGAAATTCTGATGTTATCTGTTTTGATCCCGGATTTATCGAGACCGGTTAATTCTTCGGAAAGCGCTTCGATGTCAATCACCATTCCCGTTCCGAGTATGTTCATTACATCCTTGTTGAAAATTCCGGAGGGAATGAGATGAAGCTTGAATGTTCCGAACTCGTTTACAACAGTATGACCTGCATTATTACCTCCCTGAAATCTTACTACAGCATCTGCATCTTTCGCCAGATAATCCACCATTCTTCCTTTCCCTTCATCTCCCCACTGAAGCCCGACTAAAACCGTAATTTTATTTAGCATCTTAATTTGGTTTAAATAAAAAAATCTTCAACCGGTAATTTCGGATTGAAGATTTCTTAAAATATAATTTATATATTTAACTGATTAACTGTTTAAGTTAAAAATTTTCTCAAGCTTTGAAATTCTAAACACGTTTAATATCTTTTCATTGGCATTTTCGATTTTCAGACTGCATCCTGAAGTATTAATGTTTTTCAGATTACTGATCAGTATTCCAATCCCTGAACTGCTGATATAGGTCAGATTAGAAAGATCAAATGAAATATCCTTAACCCCTGCAGAAATTTCCTCTGTTACTATTTCATTCAGAGATTTATGATTTGTCAGACCAAGTAATTCATTTTCAATTACAATATGAACTCTCTTCGATCCGGCTTCTTCGGTATATGTTTTTTTTATTTCAGACATTATGCTTTTTTAATACCTGCGGTTCTGATACCTGCTGATTTTTTCTTTAGAGATTTCACTTCTTTAAGTTTCCATTCTGTAACTATAGCGCTTGCAATCCATATTGAAGAATATGTACCTACTATAATACCGATTCCGAAAGTGAAAGCAAAACTTCTGTTAACTTCACCGCCGAAAATGAATAATACCAGTACCGTTAAAAATACAATACCGCTGGTAATTACAGTTCTGCTGAGTGTATCATTTATACTTTTATTCATTACACTGACAGTGTTCTCATTTTTAAACAGTTTAATGTTTTCTCTTATTCTGTCAAATGTAACAACGGTATCATTTGAAGAAAAACCAACCAACGTCAGAAAAGCTGCAAGCATTGACTGATTAAATTCAAGTCTGAGTCCGGGAAATATAAAATTCGCTATTGCTATACATGCAATTGTAACCATAACATCATGAAAGAGAGCGATTACAGCAGCTACTGCAAAGATAAACTGAAATCTGAATGCCATATAAATCAGAATTGCAATCAGAGAGAAAATTATTGCAAAAAGCGCATTCCTTCTCAGCTCTTCTCCGATCTTAGGACCGACTTTATCAGTCCTCATTACTTCAAATTTATTATCGCTTATTTTCTGTTTTATTCCGTCCTCAATCCGCTCAGCTACTAACAGACCTTCTCCCTGCATCGGAGTCCTTAGCAATACATCCCTTTCAGTTCCCATGGTTTTAATTTCCATTCCGGCAAAGCCGGCTTCGTCCATTGCCGTCCTGAGTTCAGAAATGTCAATGTCTTTTTCAAACTGCAGCTGAATTTCTGTTCCCCCGCTGAAATCAATTCCGAGCGGAATACTTTTTGTTGTAAATAATATTATGAAACCTATTATGATTATTGCCGCGGAGGCCAGATAATAGCCGGTCCTTTTTCCAACAAAATCATAATTAGTGTTTTCAAAGATTCTCATTATATATAAAAATAATTTTTTATTTTTTTAAATTATCCGAAACTTACTTTCTTTCCCTTTTCAATAAACATCTCAATAATATAGTGCGTAATCACAATACCTGTAAATAAATTTGCAAGCAAACCGAATATTAGGGTTAAAGCAAATCCCTGTATCGGACCTGTTCCAAACTGATACAAAATAATACCTGTAATTAAACCTGTGATATGTGAATCAATAATAGCGGAAAATGCTTTTTTGTAACCCAGTTCAATAGCGGTTTTCATTGGCTTTCCGAGAGATATTTCTTCCCTTATCCTTTCAAATATCAAAACGTTTGTATCTACTGACATACCGATAGTAAGAATAAGTCCGGCAATACCCGGAAGAGTAAGTGTTGCTTTAAGCGATGCCATTATACCAAAAATGAATAGCATATTTATGATAACAGCAACGTCTGCAACAGCGCCGCCTAATCTGTAATAAAAAACCATAAAAAGCGCAACCAGTATCAGAGCAGCAATGGAAGATAAAATACCTGAACGTATGGAATCTTCACCAAGCGAAGGTCCTATTGATCTTTCTTCAATTATTTTTACCGGAGCCGGCAATGCGCCTGCTTTTAAAACTATCTCTAATAGTTTAGCTTCCGGAACATCAGCCATTCCTTCAATCTGAGAGCTGCCGCCGCTGATCTTGCTTCTTACAACGGGAGCTGAATAAACGACGTTATCTAAAACAATAGCGATTCTTTTGTTTATGTTAGCGCCAGTGATCCTCGACCAGTCTGAAGCTCCTTCTGAATCCATTTCCATTGTTACAACAGGTGTATTGCTAGTAGGATCGATATTCGCTCGTGCATCAACAACTACTTTACCTGTAAGCTCAGCGTCTTTTTTAACTGCATAGAGTACATATATTTTTTCACCTTCTGATTCGAAAGTCTTTTTAGACCAGGCAAACTGCATATCGGAAGGTATTACTGTTTTTATATCTTCTCTTTTTAAAAGTCTGTCAATTTTATCCTTATCACTTTCCTTTACATAACCGTCAGCCATGCCGCTTTCCTGATTTAAAGAGACCATTGTGAAAAATGGATATTTCTCCCGGAACTCTTCTTCGCTCAGCTGAGCTTCTGAAGTATCAGTCTCATCCGCAGCTGTATCGGATTCAGTAACGGCTGTATCAGTATTGTTAACAGTGTCTGCTTCTTTCTTAGATGAATTATCTTTCTTGGTTACAGAATCTTTTCCCGCAGATTTTAAATCAGTAACTGATTTAGTATCTTTTAAGGAATCTTTATTCGCTGCTGAATTGATATTTGATGTATCAGTTTTTGTAATGGATTCATTTCCGGAACTAAGAGAATCATTATTATTTAAGGAAACGGTTGTATCTGAAACCGAAGAAGTATCTCCTGTCATGATTTTGTTAATGGATTCCATGACTCTTACTACTGCCTGCGGATCATAAATAAGTTTGAATTCAAGAAGCGCTGTTCCCTCGAGAAGCTTTCTGACTTCTTCCGGATTACTCACACCGGGCAGCTCTACTATAATCCTGCTGTTACCAATCTTCTGGATCTGCGGCTCAGCTACACCGTACTGATCGACTCTGTTTCTGACAATCTCAACTGCTCTGTCAAGAGCGTTGTCTATTTCAGAATTAAGTCTTGCTTCTACATCAGCTTCGGTGTCCCTGACTTCTCCGTAATAAGTTTTAAGATTAAGACCTTTTTCGCTTAACTTAGTTTTGAAAGTCTCTAAAATAATTTCGTCATTATCTTTAGAGGCTTCCTTAACTTCTGCAAGTACGGAAACTAACATGTCGTCTTTTTTATCCGACATGTCTTCCAAAAGCTTGACTATGTCAACGTCCATAACGACATACATCCCGCCTTTAAGATCAAGACCGAGCTTCAGTCTTTTATCTCTTGCATCATTAAGTTTCTCGCTGTTTTTGTCCACAAAATCAATACTGTCCTGACCTGTAAGTTTGGACAGCTCTTTGCTCAAATTGTAATCCTGAAATGTGGGGTAGAGGAAGTAAACCGAAAGCACAATTAATGCAATAGTAACTACTATCCGGGAAAGATTTTTCTTCAAAATTTCACTCCGTAATATATATTAATATGTTTTTTATCTGGAATAGATTTAAAAAATACAGTCCTCAATATAATTTTAATGCTTAGAAATGTCAATGTAAAATACTGAGTAAGTAAGCTTCTTTTTAAAAATACAGCTGAAAAAACTTAGAAAATAAAAAAGAAATACTAATGAAATTTTAATATTAAAAATTTATATCAGAAATATTTAAAGTAATTTTTAATCAAGCTCTATGATCCACAAATCCAAATATTGTTCCGGTCAATATCCGTATGAAAAGTTTTATTCAGCAGTAAAAAGGGATTTTTTAAAAATTGTTTATCCGAATATCTGACAAAATTCATTGCACAAACCGGTTTAAAAATCTTTGACATTAAATCACATTAGAATTAGATTGAATCAGTTAATATTTCATAATATTAAAATTTAATACCATGACATTCAAAAGCTGTAAGCTGTTAATTTTAATTTGCATTCTGACTATAAGTAATGAATTGTATTCAGCTGATTTATCTTTTAGCAAAAATAGTTTCATATATAATAAGATGTATTCAGATCATATCAGTTTTTTAAATAAATATATTTACTTTTCAGGCGGCAATTTTAATTTTTATGTGAATGATTTAAATTCTGATTCCATCGTCCGCAGAATAAAAAAATCCGCAGCTAAATTTAATGAAAGCATAAATCACTTTGGAAGCAGCGGACTGATCCTGTCGAATGTTCCGCTCAATTCAAATAACATAAGCGCATGGTTTGATAACAACGGAAGATTTAACTGGAATTTAAACGCACCCGGTCCGGGATTTCAGTGGCCGAGACCTGAGAACAAATATGCCAGATATTCATCCGGTCATATATTCGGTGCAATTGTAAACGGCGATACATTAGTGACGGTAATAGAATACGGCTCGGAATATTTTCCCGGATATACTGACAACAACGGAAATCCGCAGGGAAATGAATCGCCTGATTACAAATTATATAAACTTACTCACGGGATGAATGATTCTGACAGATCCCTGTGGCCGAATTCATTACTGGGTAATTCTGATCAGGGTGCTCCGGTTTATTTTGACAATAAAACCATGAACTGGAAACCTGATGACTTTGGAAATCAGACAATGTTTTACCGTTATACTGATTCATATACTGAATCACACCATTATAATTCAGGCAGTACACAGCCATTGAAAATTGATATTAAGCAAATAAATTTTTCTTTCAATCAGCCTGAAGAATTAAAAAATGTGATTTATCAGGAATATAAAATTATAAACAGAAGTAATAAGATCTGGACAAACGCTTATTTTAATTTTTACTCGGATGACGATCTGGGTGAATCCCACGATGACGGAGTAGGCACTGACACAAATCTCCGGCTTACATATACTTACAATTATACTTCAAACGATTTTGTTTATGGTAATAACCCGCCTGCAACAGGATTTTTGATCATCCGTGCGCCGTTGCAGTTCACCGGAAATGTTAATGATTCAGTATATTATTATTATGGAAAAAATAAGATTGTAAAACGCGGATATACTGAAATGAAATTTAACTCTTCAGTTATTTATCGTGATGATTCTTTTCAGCCCCGTAATTACAGAGAAGAATATAATGCAATACGCGGATTAAAAAATGACGGTACCCCTTATATAAATCCCGTTACAAATGAAATATCAAAGTTTGTTTATTCCGGAGATCCTGTTACAGGAACAGGATGGATACAGTCAGGAACCGGAGATATGAGATTTTATCACGGATTCGGACCAATGACCGTAAATCCGGGTGATACTCAGATAATTGTCATGGCTCAGGTAATTGACAGAGGTGATGATCATTTAAACAGCATAATAAAGTTAAGAGAATTATCCGTTAATGCAAAAGAGTTTTATGATAATTGTTTTGAAGATGTTGTAATAAGCGTGAACAGCAGTTCATCTTCCGTGCCTGAAGTTTTTAAACTTTATCAGAATTTTCCGAATCCTTTCAATTCATCTACGATCATTAAGTACGATCTTAAAAAACAGGGACATGTATTGCTGAAACTATTTGACATTACCGGTAAAGAGATATCTACTCTTGTAAATGAGGAAAAGAACAACGGCTCATACAGTGTAATGTTTTCACCAGATGAAAAAGGAAACCAAATGCAGTCCGGTGTTTACTTTTACTCTTTAAGTATAAATGGCAATAGTATTACAACAAAAAAATTAATGTATATAAAGTAAGATTCCGTTTACATATATATTCAGTATTCAAATATTCGATTTTGAGTTATAAATATTTTTTTTTATTTTTGATCAATCAGAAATTTTAACCGGTTTCATTTATTTCATTAAACTGATTTATTAAAACATTAAATAAAATTTTATGACAAAAAATTTAACTTATTTATTTTTTATTCTGATCATTTTACTTTCCGCTGATATAAACGGTCAGTGGACATCCGATCCTACTCAGAATCTTACAATCTGTGATATCAAGCAAAAGCAAAGTTTACCTAAGATCTCAGCAACGAGTGACGGGGGATGTTTTATCAGCTGGTTTGATCAAAGAGGAAACGGTGTATTCAAAGTCTATCTCCAGAGACTAAATGCCCAGGGAGAAAAGCAATTTGCGCAGGACGGTTTACTTGTAAGTGATAAGCCGCAAAATATATGGATAGGAGATTATGACCTTAAAACTGATGCGTCGGATAATGCGATATTGGTATTTTCGGATATAAGAAATTCTTTGCAGGATACGATTGCAAATCCATTTGCATATAAGATCTCTTCAACCGGGCAATTTCTGTGGGGACCTGACGGAGTTACATTAACAAATCTGACAAATCATTATCAGGTTTGGCCGAAAGCTGCGCCGCTTTCAGACGGCAGCGTTGCAATAGTATGGTGGTTTATAAATTCCGCAGAAAGAAATTCATGGATTACAATGCAGCGTCTGAATTCAGACGGAGTTCCGCAGTTTGCAAATCCGATAGATATAAAAGATCCCGGTAATAAAAGATATCTGTATCCCGATGTCTGCGCTGCTGATAACGGAAATTTTATTCTGAGCTGGGTTTATGGTCCGAAAGATACTGTAGGAAGTTTTGTTCCGGATAATATTTCCATTTTCTCAATGAAATATAATCCGGCAGGCTCACCGGTTTGGAATTCACCTGGGGTAGTATATACGAATACAGACAATCACGTGCCCATCTACTCGGTTCCGAAAATATATTCAGACGGTAACGGGGGAGCGTTGTATTCTTACTTTACGCTTGAATTAAATGTCCTTTATTCAAGCGCTAACAGAATTCTGTCAAACGGAACCAGTCCTTTTCCACCGAACGGGACTGTATCTTCTACAAATCATTTATTTTTTCATGTAGCTCCGTATTTAGCATTTAATCAGTCAACGAATGAAACGTATATGTTCTGGACAATGACAGATGCTGCATCACAATCTTTTTTTACTGTCGCAGGTCAGAAATTTTCAGGTACCGGTCAAAGGATGTGGACTGATTCAGGAATAACATATTCTCCGCTTGATACATTTGAAGTGTTTGGTGTAAATTGTTTATCACACAACAATAGTCCTGTAGTTGTATATCAGAAGGCTTCTTCAAACTCTGCAATTTATGCATTCAGGACGGATCAAAACGGCAGCTATGTCTGGAGCGGAAATACTATTAACGTAAGCAATGCTCCAAGTCCGAAAGGAGCCACAGTATCTATAATGGATCAAAGCGGTATGGTGATCTCTGCATGGCTGGACGGACGAAACAGTATGAGTTTTGGTGACGGCGGAATTTACGCGCAGAATATAAATTTCAACGGCACGATTGGTCCTGTCGGAATAAATATTATCTCGACCGAAATACCGGAAAATTTCAAACTCGGTCAGAATTATCCCAATCCGTTTAATAATATGACTTCCATAGAATTCAGTATAAATGTCAGCGGTAATTACAAAATGGAAATTTTCGATATTACCGGAAGGAAAGCTGATGAAGTTTTTAATGAGATTAAATCGCCCGGTACATACAGACTAAATTATAACGCGGGTAAACTTACTTCAGGAGTATATATATATAAATTATCTTCTGATAAAATTAATCAGACAAGGAAATTTCTTTTAATTAAATAATTTTTTAATGTTCTTTTTTTAAAAGCTACTGCAATAAAATGCGGTAGCTTTTTTTATTGATAAAAAATACTAAATTATATCTTTACTGTTTTGAATAATTTAAATACAGCAGTATTAATTATGAGGCAACGATTCAAGTTTTTATTAACTAAAGTAAGATTAATTGTGAGTCAATGTTTAAGCATTTCCTAAGAAAAATTATCTTTGAAAAAATAATTGTAAGTGTTAAATTGAACCATTCAATATTTCCAAATAATTAAATAAAAAAAAATGAAAACATTTTACACATTTTTATTTATTGCATCATTTTGCATTGCAATAAATAACTCAGTTTTTGCTCAGGCAAATTCAGTAGAGCTGCAGGACGGCGGCGGAAGTCTTTTAAGTTCTCACAGCAGTATAGAGGAAGCTTATGACGCAATTCCCGCTGTATTTACACAGGCATACATTATTGAAATACTTGCTGCATACGATGGTTCGAGCGAAGTATTTCCAATTGACTTCACATCAAAATCAGGACACAGCGCAGTTAATACAATTACAGTCCGCCCTGACGCAGGTAATTCAGGTGAAGTAATATCTTCATCAAATTCAGCCGGCACAATTAATATTCACCGTACAGATTATTTCATCCTTGACGGAAGACCGGGCGGAGTCGGAACAGTACCGGATCTTGAGGTAAGAAATACAGCAACGAGCTCAAATGCTTTTGCAATTATTCTTGACAGCGGCGCAACATTCTGTGTAATCAAGTATATAAATTCATACGCCAATACAAACGGAACGACCGGCGGAAGAAACATAGAGATAGGACCTTCGCCGAATATAGCCGGAGGTAGTTCAAATAATATAATAGATAATTGTTACGTAAACGGCGGAAGGACTGCAATCGGCAGTGACGGCGGATCAGGCGCATCAGCTAATCCTAATATGGATAATGTGATTTCAAACTGCACAATTGAGAATTTCGGATTTGTTGCGATCTGGCTTTTGAATATGACCGGCAATACGACAGTTGAAAATAATATTATTAACGGAACGGGGACTCACAGCGGAGTAGCAAATGTAACTGCAATAAATATTCAAAGTACTTTCGACGGTTATATAACAAACATCAGAAAAAATAAAATCACGAATTTTATTGCAACATCAACTTCCACATCACTTGCGCCGAGAGGAATTGCTACGATTACTCCTCCGGGCACAGGTTCGGTTTTAAATATTGAGAATAATTTTATTGCAATGACAGCTGACAACAATAACGCAGCTACTACTTACGGAATCTATACAACAGGAACTTCAGAAAGTTATACATGCAATATTTCTTATAATACTATATTAATCGGCGGTGCTCAGACAGGCGGATTAGCCGGAAGAATAGTTTCAGCAGGAATTGTAAAACAGTCGACTGTTGCAGGAGTTGTATATAATCAAAGAAATAACATCTGCATAAATACAAGAACCGGCGGAAATGCCGGAGTAATTCATGCAGGAGTTGGAATTAACGGAAGCGCCGGAACATTGGATATAGATTACAACTGTTATTATTCTGCAGACGGAACACCGGCTTCATGGGATTCTGTAGCTTACTCAAACCTTACGGATTATCAAAATGCGATAGGGGATTATGAAAATAATTCCAGAGTAAAAAATGTAACATTCATTTCAAGTTCCGATCTGCATTTAGACGGAGCATCAATACAGGATCCTGACTTAAGCGCAAGACCGATAACAGGAATCACAGAAGACATTGACGGAGATACAAGAAGCGCAGGATTCCCTTATAAAGGAGCTGACGAATCAACCGCATTTAATTTAAAGACATTAAACCTGACAGTAAATCTTGAAGCCTGTTCACCTGTGCAGGATACAGTTGTTGTATCCTTAAGAAGCAGCACAGCGCCTTACGGATTGATAGAAATGACAAAGGTTTATTTAAGCAGTACAGGAACAGCGGCTGTAGATTTTGCAAAAGCTGTGGACGGTATTAATTATTACGTAGTTGTAAATCACAGGAATTCAATTGAGACATGGAGCAAAGCCGGCGGAGAAGTATTTGCGGGCGGAGTATTGAATTATGATTTCACTTCAGCAGCTTCACAGGCGTTTGGAAATAATATGGTTATAGTTGGTATCGAATGGTCAAATTACACAGGAGATGTAAATCAGGAAGGTGTTGTAGATGTTGGAGACCTTTCATTAATTGATAACGATGCAAACGGATTTGTAATAGGTTATGTAAATACTGATTTAAACTGCGACGATGTAGTTGATCTTGCTGATGCTTCATTTGCAGACAACAATGCTTCGAATTTTGTGACAGTATCCAAACCGTAATTTGAAACTTATTTTATAAATTTTTTTTATAAAATTATTTCATGTTAATTTTGATGTAAATATAGTTAACATCTGCTAAATAAAAAGACAAGGGAGTAATGCTCTCTTGTCTTTTTTAATATAATTTTTTTATCTAAAATTCTTTTGTTATGCCTGCTCTTTATTTCTCAAACAACTTCCCCGGATCTCTGAACGCTTTAAACTCCAGAGCATTTCCGGAAGGATCATATAAAAACATTGTTGCCTGTTCACCTGGCTCGCCTTTAAATCTTATATATGGTTCGATTAGAAATTTATAATTCGCTGAGATTAGCTTTTTCTCCAGGATATGCCAGTCATCAATACTTAATACTACACCGAAATGAGGAACAGGAACATTATGCCCGTCCACCGGATTGCTTCCGGTTACTTTTTCATTCTTATTATCACCGGAAATATGGAGCACAAGCTGGTGTCCGAAAAAATTCAGATCCATCCACTGATCACTGCTTCTCCCTTCTTTACAGCCGAGTATATCTTTGTAAAAACCGGCAGTCTCATTTAGTTCATTAACCGGAATTGCGAGATGGAAAGGTTTTAATTTATTAGATTCCAAATTATTTCTTATAATTTATTCTGTATTTAATATGATATCTCCTGTAGTCTCTTCAGCAGGTTTCTTCTTTTTAAATTTGTCAACAAGATTATAAGCAGAAACAAACATTACGGGTACAATTACAAGAGTCAGAAATGTTGCGAATGATAATCCGAAAATAATCGCAACACCCATCGGTCTCCAGAAAGCTGTGTTCTGACCGTCAAGTAACCAAGAAAAAGTTCTCCAGTCAAAATCCACGCCTGTTGTCAGCGGTATAAGTCCGAGTATTGTAGCCGCAGCCGTAAGAAAAACTGGTCTCAGTCTGACCATCCCCGATTGAATTACAGATTCTTCCCTGCTCATTCCGCGCTTTTGTAACTCAACCTGAAAGTCCAGAAGTATGATCGCATTTCTTACTACAATTCCGCCAAGTGAAATTACTCCGATCCCTGTCATAATAATTCCGAAAGGTGTCTGGGTAACAAGCAGCCCTATCAATACTCCGATCAGAGAAAGTATTACTGTAAACATTATAATTATTGGTGACAATAATGAATTGAATTCTATCACAAGAAAAAAGAAAACCATCAGCAGTGAAATTAAAAAAGCTTTGCTTAAAAAATCAGTAGACTCCTGCTGATCTTCCTGCTCACCTGTATATGTTATATTATATCCGTCAGGCAGATTTATATTTTTTAATTTTTCCTTTACATCCAGCAGCACTTCATTCCCAAGTCTTCCTTCAGCATTCGCTGAAACTGTAACTACTCTTTTCAGGTCTTTTCTGTTAATTGCACCGATCCCGCCTGTAAATTCTATTTTCGCTACAGATGAAAGCGGGATCTTTGCGCCATCTTTCCCGGGTAAATATAAATTCTGAATTGTCTGTAAATTTTCTCTCTGACTTGAATCAAGTCTTACTGTAATGTCATATTCTTTGTCCGCTACCCTGAATTTGCTGGCGGCAGTTCCATTGATTGCCGTTCTGATATCGGATGCAATAATAGAAGTATTTAACCCGAACAGAGAAGCTTTTTCTCTGTCTATAGTGATATTGATCTCAGGTCTCGCTTCGTCATAGTCATCTTTCAGATCCTTCATCCCGGCAATGTCAACGATCTGCCTTTTAACATCATCAGATATCTGACCGAGTTTCATAAAGTCATCTCCGGAAATTTCAATATTAACCGGCGGACCGGTTGGCGGACCTCCTGATTGTTTCTGAATTCTTACATCTGCAGTAGTAATATTTGTAATTGCGTCTCTTATTTCTTCAATCGTCTTAAACGAACTTTGAGATCTGTCCGCTTTATCATAAAAACTAAGAGTTATAGTGCTCTTGTTTGATACATCACTTCCGAAACCTTCTCCTATTTCTGATCCGACATTCGTTAAATAATATTCAAGGTCTTTAAATGCCGGAAGTTTTTCTTCAACTATTCTGGATACTTCATCAGACTTCTCAAGGTTCGTTCCGACAGGCATGTTTACATATATGTATGCCTGCTGCGGCTCTATCTGAGGAAAAAACTCAACCCCTTTGCTGAACATTCCATAGATGATGAAAACAAATATCAGCATAAATACAGTTAAGGATATAGATGTCTTCCGGTGTCTCATCGCCCATCTTATTGATTTCTCGTACTTCTTTACTATGTTGGAAAACAGTTTGTCGAACCATAAATGAAACCTGTTAATTACATTATACCATTTTGTCTTGCTTTCATGCTTCGCCCTGTCCTTCTTGTAATTAATAAATTTTGATGCAAGGACGGGATTGATAACCATTGCTACAAACAGTGACGAGAATAAACAAACTATAAGTGTAATAGGAAGATACTTCATAAATTCTCCGACTATACCCGGAAAAAATAATAAAGGCGCAAATGAAGAAATGATCGTAAGTGTTGCTATGGTAACAGGTATCTGTACTTCTCTGGGTCCTTCTATTGACGCATCATGTTGATTGTATCCTTCGGATTCCTGAAGTCTGTAAATATTTTCCGTTACTACAATTGCGTCATCCACAATAATACCAAGTACAAGTATCAGACCGAATAAAACCACTATGTTCATAGTTACACCCATTGCGGCAAGTATAATAAATGATATCAGAAATGAGAAAGGAATTGAAGTTGCAACAAGAAATGCATTCTTCAAACCCATTGCTGCAAGCAGAATAAGACACACTAATAAGAATCCCGTGATTATTCCGTTCTCAAGCTCATGAACTGTATTCTTAATGCTTTTGGATTCATCACCTGTAAAACTAACTTTCAAACCCGGAGGAAAAGAAGATTCCTTCTCTTCTACAAGTTCTTTTATTTCATCTGCAATTCTGATAATGTTTTCACCGCTTCTTTTTTTAATCACTAAAGTTACAGCTTCATTACCATTTTCCCGTGAAAGCGTTGTCCTCTGCTTATAACCGTAAACTACTTCAGCTATGTCCCTGATATATATCGGTTTTTCATTTTCGGATTTTATAATAATGTCACGGATCAGTTCGGGATCTTCATATTCCCCCGGAACTCTGATCAGATAATTCTGTGAACCCACATCAACGCTTCCACCCGGTATGCTGAGATTTTCCTTGCCAATTTTATCTGTAATGTCAAATAATGTCATATTATAATATTTCAGTCGGTCCGCATCTACGTTGATCTTAACCTCTCTTTCAAGTCCTCCTTTCACATCAGCGTTTAACACACCCGGAATACCTTCAATGTCATCGCTTAAATTATCCGCTATATCTTTTAATCTCGCAAGTCCCAGATTTCCTGACAGGTTAATGTACAGCATTGGCTGCTCGGCAAGGTTTATTTCGGATATTGTCGGTTCTTCAATATCCTTAGGCATCTTTGTTTTAGCTAATGCAACTTTGTCCCTTACTTTCTGAAGAGCGTCGTCTATAATTACATCCGGATTGAATTCAATATTCACAATTGAAAAACTTTCCTGTGAAACAGAAGTAATTTTCTTTACATCTTTTATTCCTTTTACTTCTTTTTCAATCTCCTGAGTTACGAGATTTTCCATATCCTGCGGCGAAACTCCGAAGTATAATGTAGTAACAAATATATTCGGAATTGTGATAGAAGGAGCTGACTCTTTTGGAATGGAGTTATATGCCGAAATACCAAGTATCACAAGTATTACAACCATTATATAAACTGTAACTCTGTTATCTACCGCTAATTTTGAAATATTCATTCTTAAATTCTTTTTCGATTAGTTAATTATCTCAACGCTGTCTCCGTCTGCAACGGATTGAAATCCCTCTGAAATAAGTATGTCACCGTTTTTTAAACCGGTTAATATCTGCACATTATTATTTTCTCTGCCGCCTATCATTACTGATCTTTTTCGCGCAACTCCGTTTTCAAGAACATAAACAAATTTCTCACTTCCGAAATCTATAATTAAATCCTGCGGAAGTACGATCGCATTCTCTATCACTGATTTCTCAATTCTGATGTTTGCGCTCATTTCCGGTTTTAATCTGCCGCCTTTATTCGGAAGAAGCATTTCAATTTCAAAAGTTCTGTTCTGAACGCTGAGTGTCGGGGAAATGTAATTTACCGTTCCTGTGAACTCTTCACCCGGATATACATCAAATGTTATCTTAACCTGTGACCCTTTCTTAATTTCACCCATATATCTCTCAGGAATTCCGGCCGAAATTTTTACTTTAGATACATCGACTATATTAAGAATCGGCGTGCCCGGTCCGCATACTTCCCCGCGGCTCATGTATTTCTCATCTACTATTCCGCTGATAGGTGAAGTCACGTATGATTTTGAAAGTCTTGTCTCTATAAGGTTCAGACTTTTTTCCGCAAGCTCAAGCTGGAATTTTGCATTTGTATAATCCTGCTCTGTGGATACACTCTCTTTATATAGTTTCTCAATCCTTTCAAAATTACTCTTAGCAAGTTCATACTGTGTCTCAGCCTGTTCAAATGACGCAAAATCTGTATCCTTTTTTAATCTCACGAGAGTCTGTCCTCTGCCGACTCTGCTGCCTTTGTCGAATGGCATATAAGTTATAAGTCCGCCTTCTTCCGAAGAAATTTTTGCAGTCTGAAATGGTTTTACCGTTCCGACTACATCATAGGTTTCTTTGAATTCCTGAGTTATAATCTCTGTAGTTTTGACAGCCTGTATTTTCTTTTCCGGCTCTGTCTTTGACTCGCCTTCGTTTCCGCATGATATGAATAATGCTGAAACGGTGAGTAATGCTGTCATTATATAAATGATCTTTTTCATATAATTTAATTAGATTTTTTTTTCGAATTTATTTTTCCAGTAATTTTTCAAGTTCAGACTTTGCTATCTGATAATCAAATACAGCCTGATAATATCCCAGACGGGAATTGTATAATGTCAGTTCAGCATCCTGAACGTCGATCTGATTCAGCACTCCTTCAATGTAACTTTTATTGGCAAGCTCAAGTCCGCGCTCTGCAAGGATTACGGTTTCTTTTGTAGAAAGTATTCTCTGCTTTGCATCATCAAGCGCGATTATTGCAGACTCAGATCTTAATTTTAATTTCTGCTTTACATCTCTGATCTGTTCCTCTGATTTTTTAACTTCAATCTCCGACTGAGCGACTTTATAGGAATTTCTAAAAAGATTCAAATCCCAGGATAATCCAATACCGGCATTCAAAGTGTTGAAGAATCTGTAATTTGTTAATGACTGACCGTCATTTTCCTGCGAAATTAATGAATACTGACCGAATAAAAATAACTTCGGTAGATAATTCGCTTTATCTACATTTACTAACTCCTGACTGATTTTCTTATTCAGTTTAAGCTGTCTTACGGTTACATACTCTTCTGAAATTCTGTCTATCATGACATCTGTGCTTTCCCAGACTTCAGTGCTGTCATACTGAAGAGAATCCAGAATTTCTATTTCGTCATTTACTTTTAATCCGATTGCATTTGAGAATAATTTTTTGCTGATCTCAAAGTCCCTTTCGGATTTTAAAAGCACAGGTCTTACATTTTCAACTTTTACTCTTGCTCTGAGAAAATCGAATTCTGTAGCAACACCGTTCCTGAATCTGGATTCAACAACTTTGTAATTCTCTTCGGCATTTGTAAAAGTAATTTCATTGACATCAACAACTGCCTTTGAAAGTAAAACCCCGAAGTAAGAATTCTTAACGGTGTTTCTTACATCATTTTCAACTGACTCGACATTCTCCTGCTGTATTCTTGAATAATATTCTGCGATCCTGATTCCCGAAAATACAGGAGTACCAAGTACAGGTATAGATTCAGTCGCATTTAAAGTCGTTGTTAGAGCATTATCAGAACCTATTTCAATTTTTTCTCCGAATATATCAAAAACCTGCTTTTTAAAAGAACGAGTATAATTAGAATTCAAAGTAATAGACGGAAGTAAATTCTCACTGTACACTTCTGATACTTTTTGTTCAGCTTTCAGCTTTTCATATCTGGCATTTATTACATCGGAGTTGTCTTTCATTGCCAGCGATATTGCCTGTTCAATTGAAGTTATAATTCTTTTCTGCTGAGACCTGACATCACCCGAAAATAAACTCAGTATAGTGAATAATATCAGACATATATACCTGAATTTTTTATTTATCATTTTTAAAGTTTTATTTCTTTTGCTAATAATGATTTTTCTTTTTTGAAAATTTTCTTTCCACTGCTTGTCAGTATTCCGTTCAGAAGCATTTCATATGTTGTCTTAAAAGCTATCTGCATAGTAAATTTGTTGTTGATCAGAAATTCCGGATTCATTACTCCCGATATAGAATGTATAAATGCGGAAATGATTATCTGAGGCGGATAATTTTCAATCAGTTTTTCCTTTATGCCCTGTGTGATTAGTTTGTTCAGAATACCGTTGATCTTAAAAGTACGGTTGTGACTTATTGTTTTTAAAATTTCAGGGTGATGTATCTTAAGATCGTGAAGCCATTTATCGCTTATATTTATCGTGTAATTACTGTACATATTAAGAAGTTTTACAAATTTGAAAACCACATTTCCGTCACCGTCTACTATTACATCTACATTGTTGTAAATTTCCTTTGTAGTATGAGAACATATTTCTTCAAGAAGATTTTCCTTAGAGGGGAAATGTTTATAAATAGTTTTCTTGCTGACGCAAAGCTCCTTTGCGACCTCATCCATCGAGGTCTTGTAAAATCCTTCTTTGTGAAATTTTTGAGCGGAATAGATCAGAATCTTTTCGCGGTCTTTGATGTGTTTGTTTTTATTGTGCAATAGAAACTAAAATCGTTTTATGAGTTTCCAAAATAGTAAAATTAAATTCGTAGTGCAATGCAGACTTTAAAGTTTATTATTAATTTAATATTAGAATCAGAAGAAAAGTTAACTAAAACGGAAAGTACGGAGTGTATTTAATTTTGTTTAGCTTGGCTGTATTAGTGAATTAATATTTTATTCTTTAAGTAAATAAAAAATGCGGAATAAGATCCCGCATTTTTAAATTAACTCTAATTGGATTTCAGTATTATTTTATCACTTTACTTCAATCTCTGATTCAATTTTATCTTCACTTTCTATCCCTTGTTTTTTGACGTTGATCATGATCTTACCGTCTTTTCTCGTTATCTCAATATCTTCCGGTCTGATATTTTTATCGCCCATATCTTCGGAAACCATTTTCCTGATCTCATCATCAGTCTTATTCTTATATCTGTCGGCTTCTCCGTCTTTTCTGAATTTCCTGACTTCCGCAGTTCTTTGAACGTTATTACCGTCCTTAATTGTAATGTCAAATCCGCTGTTGTCTTTTAAGCTGCCTTCCGGAATTTCAATCTTTGAAATCCTCTTTCCGTCAGAACTCCTGTCAAAACTGATTTGAACATCTTTAATCCCGTTTTGCGCAAGCTGAGTTTCAATTTCTGTCTTTAGATCCTGATCAGACATATTGGAAGCGTTTATATCCACTTTAAATATTTCATTCAGCGCAACGGAATATACCGGTCTGGTAATTTTTTCATTCAGAGGAACCAAGCTGATATCAGTAACTCCGCTTATTCCTTTAAGCTGATCCATATATTTCTGCGCATTACCGAGTTCATCTTTCAAAAGCACAAGTTTGTATTCAATATTATTATTTGCTGCCTCCGGTTTACTTACGCCGATAATTGCTTTTTTTGTCCATTCAAGACTCTGAAGCTTTTGTATCGCTTCGGTATTGTTTTTGTTTACGCTCCATTTTATTACGTCAGCTACAGTTTCCTGCTGTGTTACCGGATAATTACATGCAGCCACTATAATTGCCAGTAAGAGAAACGCGTAAGCCAATTTGATTTTTGGTGATCTCATATTGAAAAATTTCCTTTCTTTATTTAACGAATGGTTAAAAGATTTTTGTGAATTAATATTGCGGAGCCATTTCTCAACGCCCGGAAATGTATCGTCAGTTTTTTCATTTTTTAACTTATCAAACAAATGATCAAGTCTGTCATTTTCTGAAGGTTCATTTGCCTTCTGTTTCCGGTAAAAGTCTGATTGTTTCATTGTTTATGTCTCCTGAATAATTTGATTTATTTATTTCTGTATTTGGTAAATTATTTTCTTCGTTCTCAATAAAGCTCTTCAGCTTTTTTCTGGCGCGGCTCAGTCTGGATTTTACAGATGAAGAGCTTCTTTCATTTTGTATCTCTTTTATTTCTTCGATGCTGAAACCTGCTATTTCAAAAAGCAGTATCGATTCTCTTTCCTTTGTAGATATACTCGACAGCGCTTTCTTCAAAAGCATTCCGTCGCAATTCTCATCCTGATGCTGAAATATCTCAGGAAATGCAGTATGGGAATTTCTGTCATCTGTCGGCAGAAATTTTTTCCAGAAATCTTTTCTTATTAAAGTATAGAATTCTCTTGTGATAATTTTAAAGAACCATGACTTGAACTTGCTCTGATCAGATAAGCTGTCGAAATTTTCCAGAGCTTTGAGAAGTGACTGCTGCAAAACGTCTTCTGCATCGTCCTTCGAACGCCTTGAACATAATGCCTTACAGTACTTTAAAGCATTACTATACTCCGGCTTCAGCAATTCAATGAATTTGTCAGTACTATTTTCCATTACCTGTTTTATAAAACTTATAAGTTCTTGTTGATTAGACGTTTCATCAGCAGTAAAAGTCGCAGTTATTTTTTATTAATATTGTTTCCACAAAATTTATAATTACGGGATATAATTTATGAGTTTGAAAATTTTAACGAAACTAAATTTTTGAAAATATTGATTCAGTAAATCAATTTTAAAACTAAATGCATTTAAAATTATACTCTTGGATTTTTCAAAAGTGAATTAAAACTAACACTTGTTATGATTATATTAAATAAAAAAATGAAAACACTAACTAACACCTCCCTTAAATTAGTTTTATTCTGTTTTCTTTTAATATCAAGTTTCTATCTGATTTCCCAAAGCTCTCACCCGTTTATTTCCTGTCAAAAAGAAAATGAAATAGTAAAAAAGGATTCCGTTATTCAATGGAGATTTCCGTCTGAAAGCGACCTTCCCGATAATGATGAAGGTAAAGTTATTAGAACGGGAATGGATATTTTTAAAAATACAAGTAAGTATATTGGTCCGGATGCAGCGGATGAAAATATGAGATTTGCCGGCACTAATATGTCCTGTCAGAACTGCCATTTCAGAGGCGGTACATTGAAAAATGTATTCGGACTTGTCGGTGTTTATTATAAGTATCCGCAGTTTGACGAGAGATCCGCAAGTGAGATCACAATTCAGGAAAGGGTAAATAACTGCATGAAGAGAAGTCTCAACGGAAAGCCGATGCCGGAATCTTCTGGTGAAATGAATGCAGTAGTGTCTTATCTGAAATGGCTCAGCACTTACGCTCCGAAAGGCACTAAATTAGACGGACAGGGAATACCAAAAATTGAATTATTAAAAAGAGCTGCTGATACTGCTGCAGGCAGACTGGTGTTCCTTAAAAACTGCGCGTCATGCCATGCAGAAAACGGCAGCGGAGTATTATGGAAATCAGGGAATGTTGTAGTCCCGGCGGATTCAGTTTACGGTTATGAGTTTCCTCCTGTGATGGGACAAAACAGTTACAATGACGGAGCAGGTATGTTCAGACTTCTGACTGCCGCATCTTTTATTTATGCAAAAATGCCGTACAATGACGCTGTTCTTTCTGTCGATGAATCCTATGATGTGGCTGCTTTTATAAATTCAAAACCGCGTCCGAAATATCCCGATATCAGTAAAGACTACCCGGATCTGAAATTCAAACCGGTTGATTTTCCTTTTCCGCCTTTTGATGATAACTTCTCAGCCGAGCAGCATAAATACGGACCGTATCAGGAGATGATAAAAGAAGGTGAAGCTGATAAGTATGATAAGCCGAAATAAAAATACTAAAATTTTAAAATGTAATTTGTTTCGTTAAGTTCTTCAGTATAGAAAAGGAATTAGCATCTTCGAATTTTTTATATAAGATTTATATTCAGGAAAATTTTCTGAAAGCAATCTCTCCTCGTATTTTAATTTGATGATCAGAACTATTACAAGCGCTGACCATACAATAATTCTTGTTATAGAATAATTATTTAATACCCAGATAAATGTAAGAGAAATAACAGATGTGTACATCGGATGTCTGACAAATTTATATGGACCTGATCTATTAAGATTCTGACCTTCCTTTATATTTGGAAAAATATTGAACCTGAAACGAAAAGTGTACATTGCCCATATTCCCGGGATCAAAGTTAAGATCAAAAGCATTAGATAAAATCTGTCCGCAGGAATTATTTCACCGGTAAGCATTAAATAAATTATACAGAGGAACTGAACTCCGACCAGAGTATATGATAATTTCAAAATTTTTTAATAATATTCTTCTTCTAAAACTCTTAACCTAAAAAGTCCGAAATGAGTCTGTGAAAATGATGTGTTCCGGTTTCACGTTTCACTGAATATCTTCCTCTTTCATACAGTCCTGAATTAATTCCTCTCTGCACATTTTCAACAATCGCCTCATCCTCTCTTTCCACTTTATCAAGAGCTCCGCCTGCGCCGTCATTAATTTTTGATTCGTCATATACATAAGTCAGGAACGAAACTTTAGTAAGATCTTTTTTGAGCGGCTTTACTATATTAACAGATAATCCCCACGGATAAAAATTGAACATTATATTCGGAAATATCCAGAAGTAATATGCTGAAATATTTTTTCCGTGATCCGGGTGACCTTCCGGAATATCAAAGCAAACATCTCCTCCTTTTGAAATACCTGTCTGCAGATTTGAAAATCTGAAAAGTTCTGTTGTGTATCCGGAATAATCAAGCTTATCATTCAGTGAATTATGTACATACGGAATATGAAATCCCTCCAGATAATTCTCGCAGTATAATGCCCAGTGCGCATTCACAAGATAATCACGCGACCGTGACGCATCGAACACAAATTCATCAACAGGTAAAAATGAAATACGCGAAAACATATCTCCGTAAAAATCCTGCACAGGAGCAATTGGTTTTAAAGAAACAAATAAGAATTTATCCCATGTATAAAAAGGAATTTCAGCAAGATCGTCTTTTGAAGAAGGAAAGTTCTTCACTTCTTCAAATTCCGGCATTGATAAAAATTTACCGTCAAGATCAAATCTTCTTCCGTGATACCTGCAGCGGATAAATTTTTTCAGTACGGTTACCTTCTATTAATATATTTCCTCTGTGCGTACAGACATTTGACAGACAGTGAAGTCTGTCATTCTTATCTCTCGAGAATATCAGCGGGGTGTCGAGAAATTTCTCGAGAAAAGTAAAAGGAAAGATCTGACCCGGAGCTTTTACATATTCCGTATCATGTATATACTGCCAGCTTCTCGAAAATATCTTTGCTTTTGAAATTTCAAAATACCTGTCGTCAGTATAGAACTCAGCCGGTAAGGTTTCCGCTGATGAAATATCGGAATTTATTTCAAACTTTTGATTATTCAATTTGGTAAATGAATTCTGAAATTAATAAATTTTAATCTATCCTTTTTCTTCCCATATCATACAGAGATGAATTATTGTGTCAACCGCTTTCTGCATGTCCTGTATTGAGATCCATTCGAGATTGGAATGAAATGCATGTCCTCCTGCAAAAATATTCGGGCAGGGAAGTCCCATAAAAGAAAGTCTGCATCCGTCAGTTCCTCCGCGTATCGGCGTCTGCACCGGAGTTATTCCCGCTCTCTTTACCGCTTCCATAGCATAACTTACTGTCTCCGGATTTTTGTCCAGCACTTCTTTCATATTCCTGTATGATTCCTCTATCCTTATTTCGAAAGATGATTTCTTATATTGCTTTATCACTTCCTCCGTTACTTTTCTGATCAGCTCTTCCTTTTCTTTTAAAAGGGAATTATCAAAATCCCTCACAATAAATTTTATGTAAGCTGAGTCAACTTCCGCTTTTACAACAACGGGATGAATGAATCCTTCCCTCTCTTCAGTGGTCTCAGGAGTCATCGTATCCTGCGGAAGTTTACTTATTATTTTATTTACTATTCTGATAGAATTTTCCATACGGTCTTTTGAAAATCCCGGATGAATATTAAATCCTTTTATGTAAAGGTGGACAGTGTCACCTGAAAAAGTTTCATCTTCCACGCTGCCGAGATCAGAACCGTCCATAGTATATCCGAAATCCGCGCCGAGCTTTTTCATGTCAACGTGATCTACCCCATGACCTACTTCCTCGTCAGGCGTGAACAGTATTCTTATCTTTCCGTGTTTTACTTCAGGATGCATCATTAAATAATTTGCTGCATCCATGATCTCCGCTATTCCCGCCTTGTCATCAGCTCCGAGAAGCGTCGTCCCGTCTGTTGTGATAATATCATTACCAATCTGAGCGGCAAGCTGCGGATGCTCATCCGCAATAATAACTTTTGAATTATCTCCGTTAAGAATAATATCGCCGCCCTGATAATCTTTATGAATAACCGGTTTTACATTTTCACCTGATGCATCCGGTGAAGTGTCCATGTGCGAGCAAAAGCAAATCACGGGAACATTCTTATTTGTATTGGACGGAATGGTTGCATAAACGTAACCGTACTCATCCATCTCCGCATCGGAAATTCCCATTTGTTTTAATTCATCAACGAGTACGACAGCAAGATCCTTTTGCTTATCAGTAGAAGGGAAAGTATCACTATCATGACTGGACTGTGTATCAATCTTTACATATTTCAAAAACCTTTCCGTACAGGTGTATTTTATATTCATCAAAATAATTAGATAATTTTTTTCAATATGAAAATTTAAGATGGAAAAATACATATAAAAATTTTGAAGTTGAATTGAGCAAACCATATTAAAAAAATAGTGAATGAGAATAATTTAAAAATCAGAAATGATATTCTAACAGAAGTCTTTTAGATTTAATCTTGCAGGATTTTAGGTGATTTAAAATTGTCCTGAGTGTTGTATAAAAAAACTCATCTGCATTATTCCGGCGGATGAGTTTCTTATAAAAAAAATAAAAAAATATTACGGAAATATACCGAGATTAGAATAAGAAATTGCGATCTTATTTATAGCGCTGATAAATGCAGCGGTTCTCAGAGAATCGACTTCCGGGTACAGCATTTTCGTTTCTCTTATTTCGTGATAAGCTGACATCATAGTTTCCTCAAGACCTGAATCCACAAGCTCTCTCTCGCTTGCTCCTCTAATGAGAATATCCCTCTGTACTTTACTCAGCTTGATCTTTACAGTTTCCTCAAGTACATTCACAAAATTCAGATTGGCAAGTTCCTCATATCTTTTTCCCATTCTTCCGAAAGAAACGTGCGAAAGATTTTTAAGCCATTCAAAGTAAGAAACTGTAACGCCGCCTGCATTGAGATAAAGATCCGGTATAATAAGGACGCCTTTTTCAAGAAGAATTTTTTCCGCTTCAGGAGTTACAGGTCCGTTAGCGCCTTCGCCGATAATTTTAGCTTTGATCCTCGGAGCGTTTTTTTCCGTGATCTGATTTTCAAGAGCTGCCGGTATAAGAATGTCGCATTCGATCTCAAGCGCTTCTGAATTTATTAAAATATTAGTTGCTCCTTTAAAATTGAGAATGCTCCTGTGGTTTTTCTGTGATTAAAGACTTCTTCCAAATCAAGGCCGTTAGGATTCATAATGGCTCCTTCAAATTCCGAAATTGCAATAATTACCGAGCCGGCTTCCTGACAATATTTACCTGCGTAGTAACCGACATTACCAAGACCCTGAAGGACAACTCTTTTTCCTTCCATGCCGGTTGACAGTCCGATTTTTTTCATATCTTCAGGAATATTCACGGCTTCTCTCAGACCGAAGTAAACTCCTCTTCCTGTAGCTTCGCGTCTTCCTCTGATACCGTGCTGACTTAGAGGTTTACCGGTAACACAAGCAAAAGCATCAATCTGACCGGGATTAAAAGCAGCGTATGTGTCGGCAATCCATGACATTTCTCTTTCACCGGTTCCGTAATCTGGAGCAGGCACGTCAATACCGGGACCTATCAGATTTTTTTTAATAAGTTCTGAAGTATATCTTCTTGTTATATTTTCAAGCTGTCTTTCAGTATATTTTCTCGGATCGATCTTAATTCCGCCTTTTGCTCCTCCGAAGGGAACATCAACTACTGCGCACTTGTAAGTCATCAGCGCTGCAAGAGCTTTCACTTCATCTTCGTTAACCATCATACTGTATCTTATCCCGCCTTTTACCGGAGTCTTGTGATGAGAATGTTCTATCCTCCACGCATCGATCACTTCAATGTCATCATCGCTTATCCTTAAAGGAAAGCTGAACCTGTAAATGCTGTTGCAGATTCTGATCTGATGAAGTAATCCTTCGTGATGATTGGTGAATCTCGCTGCATTGTCAAAATATCTGCAGACATCCTGAAAAAAATGTGTATCCAATTCTTCTGTATTTAGTTCAATTTTGGTCATAGTATATTTTTTAATTTTAGTATTCCTGAAAAATTAAATTAAAACTTATTTTAAATAAAGTTAAAATTTTTTAGGAGTATAATAAAGTGTCCCCTCAAACGGATGAATTAATTGTGCTAATAATTCATAATTGAAAATTTAAATTAATAGATATACATTTCGCTAAAATAATAACGAAGGAGGCTTTATGAAAAAGAATCTATTCTTTAATTATGCAGTTTTAATAAGTGCAGTATTTTTAATTTTATTACCCTCAGTAAATTACTCACAATCTTCCTGGTTTATCCTGAATGCGAATGAAGATATTAACGGACTGGAATTTGTAAATGAATCATCCGCATATGCAGCCGGAGGCAATGGTGTAGTATATAAAACAAATGACGGCGGAGTAACCTGGAACAGAAGTTACAATAATTCATCACCAAATTATTTATGGGCGGTGTCATTTGCAGATGAAATGAAGGGCTGGGCTGCAGGAGATCACGGTACAATTATAAATACAATTGACGGCGGATCAAACTGGCAAAGTCGGAATGTAAATACATATAACAGATTCATTGATATTGATTTCATAAGTGACACAAAAGGATGGGCTGTCGGAAGTAACGGCATAGCAGCCAGAACAATTAACGGCGGTATGAACTGGACATTGAGTTATCTCGGCAGCGGCCTGAATCTTTTCAGCGTACAGTTTATAAATGAAAATACCGGATGGGCAGTCGGAGACGAAGGAATATTTAAAACTATTGACGGAGGAATTGCATGGGAATTATTTCTTGCCGAAAGCTGGGTTTACTCAGTCGAATTTGTAAATGAAAATACCGGATGGGCAGGCGTAAGATTTGGTAAAATGCTTAAGACTACAGACGGCGGCAGCACCTGGACTTTTCAGAACAGCGGTACAGGCGCTACTTATTATTCCATGAAATTCATAAACGAAAACACCGGCTGGGCGACAGGCGATTACAGTAAAATAATCAAAACTACTGACGGCGGTGCAAACTGGACAGAGCAAAACAGCGGCATTCCGAGCATCTATACAAAGTTCAGCTCTATAAATACTTTTGACAATTCAGGTGAAGTCTGCTGGATTACGGGATTCGGCGGATTAATTCTTAAGACAGATAACGGCGGTGCAAACTGGGATACTTATCAAAGCGGAGCTGTATCACAAGGCATTGATCTATGGTCAGTATATTTTAATGATGATAACACCGGCTGGGTAAGCGGTACTGACGGTACACTGATCAGAACATCTAACGGCGGAATTTCCTGGCTAAATACCGGAGGTAACTTAACCAATGAAACAATTATAGATCTTTATTTCAGCAGTCTTAATTCCGGCTGGGCTGTCGGACATAATGGAAAAATATTGAATACAACAAATTCAGGAATCAACTGGTCACTCCAAAATTCGAATACACAGGAAAATCTTTTTAATGTTCATTTCCAAAATGATCTGACCGGCTGGATAGCGGGGGATAACGGATTATTGAAGACAACTAACGGTGGTGACACCTGGCAGTTATCATTTGAATTTCCGTGGATGTATTCAGTTTTTTTTATTGATGAAAACACAGGCTGGGCGGGAGGAAGATTCGGAAAATTAGTAAAGACAACCAACGGCGGAAATAACTGGACGGATCTGACAGGCGGCACAGGCGCAACTTATTATTCCATTAAGTTCTCCGATCATAGCTCCGGCTGGGCTGTCGGTGATTATAATACAATTATCAGAACCAATGACGGCGGAGAGTCATGGACACAACAGCTGAATGGAATAAATAATATTTATCTTAAGCTTAGTGAAATATTCATCGCCGAAGATGACGGCAATACAGCCTGGATCTCCGGATACTACGGATATGTTTTCAAAACAACGAATGCTGGCGTGAACTGGTACAAGTCGGACGTTCCTCAGAATGTTAATTATAATTCAGTATTTTTCTCATCAGAGAATATCGGATATGCAGTCGGAACTTCAGGTATGGTCATTAAAACAATGAACAGAGGAATTACTTCTGCCGGTAATCATCCGGTCACTTTAATTCCCGAATCCTATATGCTTTATCAGAATTATCCGAATCCTTTTAATCCGAGAACAACTATTAAGTTCAGCGTGCCGGTGCAGGGAATAATAACTCTTAAAGTTTTTGATATACTCGGTAATGAAGTGAAAACACTTGTTAACGATTTCAGGAATGCAGGTGAGTATACAGTTATATTTGACGGAGCGGGGATTGCGAGCGGTATTTATTTCTATAAACTTGTTTCAGGAGAGTTTGCCGAAACTAAGCGAATGATATTACTGAAATAGTGACATTAGCTTCTGAATGATTTGATTTAAAATCAGTATATAATATTTAACATTAACGATTACTTAATTGACGAAAGAAATTTACAATTATAATTGAATAACTTTTCTAAATATTTAACAAATTCAATAATTATGAACTCAGGATCAAAAATCTTCGGCGAGAACTCCGGCATAGTCTGTGACAGCGGGGCTAAGGTGGCAGAAAATGAAACAAATATTGACGTGGTATGTGAAATTGAAAATTCTATTACAACATGAAAAGATTTTTTAAAATATTGATATTTTTTATTTTAACATTAGGATATTGTGAAGTACAATCACAAAATGTTTCATGGGAAAAATTATATATGAACGGAGCAATATTCAGAGGTATACAAACTTCTGACGGAGGGTATGCTGCAGTTGGTACAACAAGAATTCAAAATCAATTTAAAATTTTTGTAGTTAGAACAAATTCATTAGGTGATACTCTTTGGAATAAAATATTTGGATCAGCAAATAATGGATTTACAGCAAACTGGATTGAAGAATCATATGATAATGGATTTGTAATTGCGGGTTACGATGGTACTGGTATTCAAGGAGATGCTTATTTGTTAAATATAGATTCGGCAGGAAATTATAGGTGGAGCAGATCATATGGTGGTAATGGTTTAGACGATGCATTGAGAGTTTTAAAAACAATTGATGGAGGATATATTATAGGTGCCAGATCAGACTTTAATTTATTTATAATTAAAACCGACAGCTTTGGAATTCAGCAATGGCAGAAAATTTTTAACAGTGATGGTTTTATAGATTTAATACAATATAATACATCGGGGTATATGGTATTGGGATATTCTAATGGAATTGGGAATAGATTATTTAGACTGGATTTAAACGGCGATACCTCATGGACTAAAGCATTAATAGGTAATAGTTTTGGAAGCTCATTACGCCGAATATCTGATGGTAATTTAATAATCGGCGGATCGACAGCTCAGAATGAATGTGTAGTTACTAAAACGGATTCTTTGGGAATTATAGAATGGGAGTATCAATATGAGGGAATAGGAAGAGAAATTATTTATAATCTCGAAATAATTCCGGGAAACAAAGGCTATTTGATATCTGGTTCTACGGATTCTTCAGGTAATGATAATTTCAATGCAATGATAAGAGTTTTAGATCCCGATGGTAAAGAAAAATTTACAAAATATTATTCTCCATTGTTTTATCCTTCTGATTATGCGGAATTTCGTTCTGGGGTACCGACATTTGACGGTGGATTTTATTTGTCAGGTTCAATCGCTCCAATCTCTACAGGTATCGCATATATGGTAAAAACAGATTCTTTGGGAAATTTTCAACCGGTTGGAATTACCAGTGAAGAATTAATTGTTCCTGATAATTTTATTTTGTATCAAAATTATCCTAATCCATTTAATTCTTCTACGAATATAAGTTTTCATTTAAATGAAAGTTCAATTGTTAATTTGATTATATATAATGTTTTGGGTAATGAAATTAATATTATTTTAAATAATGAAAAATTTAATTCCGGAAAACATTCGATCCATTGGAATCTATCTAATGAATCTTCAGGAATATATTTTTATAAAATTACCGTCAAATCGACACATTCATTTAAATCAAAAAATAAGGTTAAATCAATGATTATACTAAAATAAAATAATATTATGAATAAAATTATTACTGTATATGTTATACTGCTTACATTTGTAAGTATAGGTTATACACAAGAGTCTACGACTTATGAATTAAAAATACAAAATTTCTCTACAGACAGTTTAAAAATAGATGTTTATCCTATAGGAACCATTTTTAATGGAGATAAATTATATTCATTAAAATGTAAAAATCCAAGAGAGTTATATTACAAATTTATATTTGGTGGATCAAAATACTTAAATAATAACTATAATACATTTGATCTAAATCACGATGCTAATAATTATTATGGTACTTGTGAATCATCAATTAGTTATGGAAAATATAGAATTCGTTTTAGTATTTATAATACAGTAAATGAAGAATTTGACAGCTTAGATTATTGCGATGTAGATTATTCTGATTCTGATTATCCATATCAAAATCATAATGATATTATTTTAAAATATTTTAATGCAGATAGTATAACTTTTTCTTTTTTATCAACATTTTATAATATAATTGAAGCAGGCAGATATTTGAAAATATGGGATCAGTTTGGTGGAAGTTTCAATAAAACTCTAAATAAAAACGGTTTCATTTCAGACTCTTCGTATTTATACATTCCAATAAATGCTGTAGATTCAATGGCACAAGCACATTTAAATTTTGGAGATATATTTATTAATTTTAGTTTATCAGATGATATGTCAACAAGAAATATATTAATAGATACAGTAACCAATATTACAGTTAAAAAAAGAGCCGCACTGATAATCAATTCCGGAAAAACATTTGAGATGATCACTCCTTCTTTCGGATATAATAATTTAATAGTTGAAGACAAAGCAACTTTAGTTCTAAACAGCAATGGAAAAACAATTGTAAACTCTCCAAATAAAATTACTTTAAAAAATAAAAGCAATCTGACTATGCATAATAACGCTGAAATCAGAATTAAAAATGGCGGAGTATTGTGCAACGAAGGCGGAATTATCAGAGGTCCGGGAAAGATCACTTTTGATTCCGGCGTTCACGTTTTATGCAGTGATATTGTTAATGACTTCGCAGTTAGAGACAGTGCAAAGATTGTTCTCGAAGACAGCGCTGTAGTGATTCTGCCTGATAATTATACTCTTCATCTCAGAGGAAATACGACTTCATTAGTAATGAAGCCGGGATCAAAGATGATGTTTGGTGAGAACTCGGGAATTGTGTGCGACAGCGGAGCGAAGGTAATTGCGAATAATGCGATCTTTACTTCCGCCGACTCAACGAAAAAATGGAACGGTATTTCTTTAAAGCACCGCTCGCAGGATACAATAAAAAACTGCGTAATTAAAAACGCGGACTTCGGTATCAATATTATGAATAAAAATGATGATGAAGAAACTGAAATTCCTTATTCGACGGAAATCTCCGGCTGCTCTTTTATCAATCAGACAAGTCATGTTTTGAATAACGGAATATATGCAGCGGGAAGCAGTAAATTATTAATTTCTAATAATGTATAATACAATTTCTTCAAACATATTGACAAAAGGTTTTCATCACGGAATTTACGCTGAGCTTTGCGGAGGGGGATGTTTCAATATATTCGGAAACACAATCAGCAATTCAGGAAACGGAATGACTATATTCAGCAGCTCTCCGTTCGTTTCTCAAAACACTGTAAACGGTAATCAATATTCGGAGTCAGGAATTTTTATAAGCGGATCATACGGTAAGTTTGAATATAACATCATAAATGATTTTTATTATACTTATTACTCTTTACTGTCTTCGCCTGATCTGTTGAAAAATGTTTTTAACAGTTCATATAATGATAACATATGTCTTTCATACTCATCGGTTCCAAACATGCATCCCGTAATCTCAGGCGGCTCCGCATACTGGATCTCCGGCGATAATCATTTTACGGGATCTCCTTCAGGCGCGGGGATTTTCATTGAAGACGAATCCTATCCGAATATGGCTTTTGGATACAACAGATTTACTTTAACAAATAACGATTATTATATAAACGGAACCAATCCTACCGGTTCCGATACTTTTGATGTAAGGGAAAATTACTGGGGAACGCTTTCTCCCGACCTTAATAAAATTAATATAGAAAATTCAGACGGGTTACTTTTTAATCCTTATGATGACAATTCGTCCGGTCAGAGATCAGTAAACAATTATACTCTTTACGACATTGGATTCGGATTATATGATACTGTATTTTTTCAGGAATCAGATGATCCGGGCATAGCTCAGGAGCTTTATCTGGAAGCTTATCAGAAAGAACATTCGGGAGAGTACTCTGATGCGATAGAGATCTACAAGGAAATAATTTCGGATTACCCGGATAATACAGGCAGTTCGTTTGCAGTTTCGAGTTTATCCAGATTATTTAATTGTTATGAGAAAAAAACCTCAACGGTTTCAGAATACGGCGCGCTTCAGATTTACTATTCTAACATTTTTAATGACACTTCATACAGTGAGTCACAGAGAAACCTCTCGGAAGATTTCATAATAAAAACAAAAGTGAAACAGAATAATATTGAAGAAGCGATAAGCGATTACAATACAATATATCTGAATAACATAAACACATCTAAAGGAATGCATGCGCTTATCAATAAAGAAATTCTGGCTAACCAAGAGGGAGATAATTTTACAGGCGGTACGGGAATTGAAAATCTGGAATGGAAACAGACAAGAATAAACGGGATTTTAAGCGCTCTGATAAATAAGAGGTTTAACATATTATCAAAAATAATTACTCATCCGGAAAGTTTTATATTGTCACAGAACTATCCTAATCCATTCAATCCTGTAACTGTTATTCAATATTCCATTCCATCAGGAGGCAATGACGTTAAGCTTGTTGTTTATAATAATCTTGGGAAAGAAATACTGACCTTGGTTAATGAAAAGCAAAATGCAGGTAGCTATGCAGTTAACTTTAACGGGGAAAGCTTTCCGAGCGGAGTTTATTTTTACAAACTGGATGCGGGAGAATTTGTTGAGAGCAAGAGAATGATACTTTTGAAATAATCAGAGATAATTCATGAATTAATTTAAAATAATTATTTCCTGTAATTTAAAATTACATTCAATATTTATAAAATATTTATACATTAAATTTCTGTTGATATTTTTCTATTTTTCATAAAATCATTCAGGAATATAGATTAAATGGATTCAAACGAAAATAAAATTAAAACCGGTTATTTATTCCTTTTTATTCTTCTTCTCACAATGATCTCCGCGCAGATCATTTCAGACAGAACCATACAGTCGAATGTCGAAAGAAGAATTACTATTCAGGACTCAATTGAAAACGGTATCAGCGAAGCTCCTTATCAGTACAGAGTTGTTAAAACCATTCTTGGAAATGCAGTTGAATTAATTGTCTCGAAATTTGAACATGATCCGGAAGATTCGCATATTATTTCTTATCATATTATGATCTTTCTTGTCTTTTTCGGAATATATTCGCTTCTGTTTTATTACCTCCGGATGATGTTTTCTGATAAGACATGTATGATCGGGTTGCTGTTACTGCAGATATTGATCCCGCTGGGAATTACAAGTATCTGGGAAGAAGGCGATTACATTACTCTCCTTTTTTATCTCATAGGATTTATTCTGATGTTTAAACATAAAGATCAGTACTTACCTTTAGTTATTTTTATTGGAACATTCAATCGTGATCAGATTATTTTCTTAGGAGTTTTTTATGTGGCGTTTCTGATCTGGGAAAAAAGACTTTTCACTAAAAGAAGCATTGCAATAATCATCATGCTTTTTATAGCTTATTTTGCTGCATACATGTCTTTAAGAATTTATTACGGATTCAGAGAAAATAAATATGTTACTGAAATTCAAACTTCAACAAACATTGCGCACTGGGATGAAATATTAGGACTATGGCTCGAACAAGTTTTTGTCTTTGTAATTTTATCAGCGCTTGCTTTCAGAAAAAGCAATCTCTTTTTTAAAATATCCCTGTTAAGTCTTATTCTTTATGTCGGTATCTTTTTCTTTAACAGCATACTCAGTCAGGTCGCGAAAATTTTGCCTGCTTATCTGATACTTATTCCAATGAGTCTTCAGATCCTTTCAGGTGAGAAAATGAAATACTTTGATGAATCTGAATCAATTGATCAGTCACTTCCGCAAAAATCCTGAACCTGATACTAATTGTTATCCAAAACGTTTTCTAAAATTAATTTTATTTGTGTGATTTTTAATAATCTAAAGTTTTCTGGTAAACTATTTAGTACAACCGCCTTTGAAAAATTGCCGAAAGAATTCATAAGCAATTGCGTCAATAAAATTTCCTTGTCTGAGAAATTTGCGCAGCAAATTTTGAGTTGGAAATTTTATAGCAATTGTGCAATGAATTCCGGTAATTTTTCAACAGCGGAGATTTTTTTTTGGTACTTTTTTTTGATCTCTCAAAAAAAAGTACGTTAAGGTCAGCTTATTTTAAATTTAAATGCCTAATGTTTTAGACTGATGTGATTTTTACTTAATTAATATCATTCTCTTTGTAACTGAGAAGTCATCTGAAATTAATCTGTAAAAATAAATTCCTGCCGGTAAATTTATTGCATTAAAAATTAATTCATAATACCCTGCATTTTGAAATCCATTAATAAGCGTCTTCACTTCTTTTCCTGAGATGTCATAAATATTAAGAGATACATTACTGCTGTTTGCAATTGCGTATGAGATCTTTGTCGAAGGATTAAAAGGATTGGGATAGTTTTGCAACAGTTCAGTTTTATCCGGTAATCCGATATTTACATTTCCGGACAGATAGAAGTATTCGAAATTTCCGTTAAAGTCTATCTGTTTTAATCTATAAAAATAAATTCCCGTATTCAGCTTTTCACTGAATGAATATCTTACGGTTTCATTTGAAGTACCGGAGCCGGTTACAAAACCGGATTTTATCCACTCTATATTATTCGCATTATCCGCAGATCTTTCTATTTCAAATCCTGAATTATTTGATTCACCTGAAGTTATCCAGTCCAATGATACCTTATTTTGATTTACAGTATGAGTAAAACTTGTCAGCTCTACGGGATTCACTAACAGTCCACCCGATTGAACCCAATGCCAGCCGGGGTTTGTAATATTTACTTCGGAAGTTCTGATAATGTATGCAAAGATTTTTGTATGATCTGTAAACGGCGGATTGTTTCTCCATTCAGCGTCAATATCAATATACCACCAGCCGCCTATCGCAGCTCCATCCATCGAAAATGTTGGCGCTGTAGTGCTTAGTTTTAATTTTATGATTTTTGCCGGAGTAATTCCGTTTACAGTAAATCCGTTACCGGCTCCGGGGAAAGAATTCATGTCCAGCGCAAACTGAGAAATACCATTACTGTCAGGAATTATGTGCGGATTTACCGGTCTTAAATTTACCGGAAGATCTGAAGTGTCTGGTCCCGCAATTGAAAAACTCAGTGTCCCGCCGTTTGCCACACCGGTATTAAAATTTATCAAAAACTGTCCGCCGGCATATTCAAAATCTGCACCGTTCCGGCTGCGGATAGTAATATCAAAGGTGACTTCATTTGCAGTGTAATAATCTCCGTTAGGAATAAAGTTATCCAGCTTTAATTCATACAAAGGGATCTGAGCGGATAAATTAAATGTCTGAAAGCAGAATATAAAAATTAATAAAATAAATCGCGTTTTCATAATACTGTGATTAATCTCTTATAATACAAATATAATTTACATTCTAACAATATCCTAACATAGTTCGCATTTGTATAATAAAACTCTGTACATGACAATTTGTTACCAATAAAGAGTCCCTACGGGACTTAGTTTTAAAAATATAAATCAAATTCACTTTTATCATGTCTAATTGCATACTATTAAAATGGTTCTATATGAAATGCAGTGGGTCTCTTTTAATATTTTGAAATATACATTCACAAATAAAAAAAATACATTTGTCATTCCCGCATGCTCCTGGCGGGAATCCAATCAGGAATTTTAAATAATGACTATATGAATACATTGATTGAAAGGAAAATCCTGAATAGAATAATTTGTTTTTTGAAATCGGATGAAAGGAAGATCTGCTTGATCCGAATTTGTTAAAATGAGAAACGCTTTATGACTGGATTCCCGTCAAAAGCACGCGGGAATGACAACCCTTTGTTTTGTTATTTTAAAACAGTCTCAAAACTTAGCGGCAGAATTGGTATTCAAAATTATTTCTACAGTAAATCATATAGAACTATTAAAATTGACGTGTACAGAAATATAAAAGGAATCTAAAGAAAACTTTTCGGCGGATGTGGTATTAAGTAAATTTTAATTGCAGTTTTATATTGATATATTTGAAACTTATTTATGGCAAAAAAAGAAACCAAAAAAAATATTCAGAATATTTCAAGGACAGCAGCGTCCGGAAAGTCCGGAAATAAAACTGTCCCTTTGGATGATAACCCGTTAATATCAAAATTTTTCTGGATAGTCATTCCGGTATTTACGCTTATATATTATATCAGCAGTAAATACTCACTGGGATTTTATCAGGATGATGAAGTCGGTCAGTATATCAATATGATAAATTTTTTCACTGACCCGTTTGTCATACTCGGTAATTCCCCTAAGCCCGGTTACAAAATATTTATGGTCATTCCGTCGCTGTTCGGTTACAATGCGGTCTTGCTGGTAAATTCTTTCATCGCTTCGCTTGCAGTCTATTTCACTTACATACTTTTAAAAACTTATAAAATAAATTACGCTTATTTCGGCGCATTGCTATTGGCGGTTCAGCCGCTGTTCTTTGATCTTTCATTCAGATCATACGCTGAGATATTCACAAGTCTGCTGATCCTGTTTGTGCTTATTTTGTATAAGAAAGAAAGCTATGAATTATCAGCGCTTGTCTGCGGATACATATTTACAGTAAGACAGGAGATCGCATTGCTGATCATTATTTTTGCAGTCATATATTTCAGAAAGAAAAATTATACGGCTATTTTATTGCTGGCGGTATTTCCTCTTATCTATAATTTCCTCGGATATTTTAAAACCGGTGATCTGATGTTTGTGCTGACTGAAATAATGTCTCTGTCTGTTTACAGTTACAAATCGCAGGGAATATCACATTATCTTCTTGTTTATATTTTCATAGTCGGTCCCGTTACTCTGCTGCTTTTCTTTTTCGGATTTTTCGGATTCTTTTCCGATACGAATAAGATTAAAGAATATTTAATGAAGTACGGTATATTTTATCTTGTATTCGTTTCGATTTTCTCGGTTCAGCTTATGACAATGTTCAGCGACGGCGCTAACCCGGGCAACTGGCGTTATCTGCTGCATATTTCTCCCATCGCTGCCGTGTTTGCAGCCATCGGACTGAATAATCTCGGTGCGCCTTCATTCAGAAAAACTTCTTACATTCTTACAGGGATACTTGCGTTCATAACTCTTGTATTTTTGTCAAAGGATACGAACGGATTTATTTTGCTTGAAACTTCGGAATATGTAAAGTTCTTTATGATAGTTGCGTCCTTCCTTATCATATTAATGGTTAAGAAAGAGCCTGTCACTGAATATCTGAATAAAGTATCCGCTGTCCTCATAGCGTTAGCCGTAATTTATCTGACCATCAGCTTTACACCAAAAGAATTATCATCTGAAAATCTTGCGCTGAAACAGACATCCGATTATCTGAATACTCTCGATCTGAATGACAGGGAAGTTTTATACAATCATACATTCATTCCTTTTTACAGTGATAAACATTACAGAAACAATCCGGCTTCATTCAAAAGACTTATCTCCGAAAATCTGAAAGATATTAAGCCGGGAACAATCGTAATATGGGATTCGCATTACAGTTACAGACCGAAAGATATGCAGAATGACGTTCAGCTTGAGACGCTTGAAAAAGACAGCACATATAAACTGCTCAATAAGATCATATCCGCCGATCAGAGATTCGGCGCATTCATTTTTGAAAAGGCAAATTAAATATCTGACGGGTGAATAAAGAGAGATGTATAATATACGGAGGTGGCGGTTTCATAGGATCTCATCTTTGTGATAAACTTCTCGGATCAGGTTACGATGTTACTGTGTTTGATAAACTGAATTTTTCAAAAAAGAATATCCAGCATATTCATGATAAAATTAAGATCATCGAAGGTGATTTTAATAATGATGTTGATCTCATGAATTCACTGCAGGGCATTGACTATGTCTTTCATCTTGTCAGCACGACTCTGCCCGCTTCTTCAAATGATAATCCCGAATACGATGCCGAGACCAATCTCATTTCATCTTTAAAATTATTCAAAGAATGCGTTACACTTAAAATAAAAAAAATTATTTTCCTTTCTTCCGGCGGAACAGTTTACGGCATTCCGTCTGAAATTCCTGTGAAAGAAAATTACTCTGCAAATCCGGTCTGCTCTTACGGTATTATTAAAAGAACCATTGAAGAATATCTTTACCTTTTTAATTATCTTTACGGTCAGCAGTATTTTGTATTCCGGCTTTCAAATCCATACGGCGAGAGGCAAAATCCAAATTCATCGCAGGGCGCGATCGGCGTATTTTTAAATAAGGTTATAAATAATGAAACGATAGAGATCTGGGGAGACGGGGAAGTGGTGAGAGATTATATTTATATAAAGGACGCCGTTGAAGTTCTGGCTAAATCCGTTTCCGAACAAAATGCGGTAACTGAAGAGCGTGTATTTAATTTAAGTACCGGTGAAGGTCATTCTTTAAATCAGATAATTGAAACGATCGGAAAAGTTTCCGGTAAAAAGATCAAGCCTGTATTTAAGGAAGCGAGAAAGCTTGATGTTCCCGTGAATATTCTTGACAACTCAAAAGTTAAAAATGCATTCGGATGGAAACCTACAACCTCTATTGAGACGGGAATCAAGAATACATTTGATTATTTAACACAGCAAAAAAAACAATGACAGATAATTCAGGAATATCCCTGTCGGTTTTTTTTCCCGCCTATTATGATGAGAAGAATATCGGTAAAGTAGTTGATGCAGCGGTAAGAGTGCTTGAAGAAATGAAGCTTAAGGATTATGAGATAATAATTATCGAAGACGGCAGTCCGGATAAGACAGATGAAGTGGCTGATGCGCTTGCTCTGAAGTATGACAAAGTAAGAGTGATCCATCATGAAAAAAATTTGGGATACGGCGCGACTTTAAAAGACGGTTTTCTCAGCGCTAAACTTGATTACGTTTTTTATACGGACGGTGATAATCAGTTTGATCTGGAAGAGCTGAAAAAATTTGTCGCTTTACTTCCTTACTCCGATATTGTCGTTGGTTACAGAAAGCATAAGCAGTATTCGCTATACAGAAAGTTCACTTCGCTTTGTTACAACTATCTTCTTAAACTTGTTTTTGACATTCACTACTGGGACATTGACTGCGCTTTTAAATTATTCAAAACTGATCTTTTTAAGAAAATAAAAATAGATTCGGTCGACGCTTTCATAGATGCTGAGATAATGCTGAAGGCGAATCTGCTGGAATATAAAGTAACTGAGATCGGTGTAATGCATCTGCCGAGAGTGGACGGAATTTCAACAGGCGCAAGACCATCGGTAATTGTCAGAACTATTAAGGAAGTTTTTACTTACAGGAAAGAATACTTCGCAGAGCTCAGAAAAAAAACTATTTCGATTTAACCGCTTTAACGTAATACTGCCCGCCCATCGGAATTTTCTTCAGGAAATTTTCAGTGAATCTCATAAACTTCAGCGCAGCGGGAAAAAACAATGTGTAATTTTTTTCATTTACCTTCAGACCTGAATTTTCCATAAGCTCAACAGACTCTTTCATATTAAGAAGTATTGCATCCGTATCCCATTCACAGGTATTAACAATGTGTCGCGTAACGGGATTGTATGGATTATGTTCGAAGATATATGCGCTGCCTTCATTTTTCATCATTGAGTAAATTGTTTTCATTGACTCCGTTCTTAATGACGGAGCGATATGATGAAATACACATGAAACAAAAACGAGATCGAATTTTCCGGAATGTTTTTTTATCTCTTCATCATTCAGAAGAAAAAATTTTACATCTGGATTTTCGCTCTTAGCAATCTCAATGCTTTTAGCGGAAATATCAGCGCCGTAAATTTCGGAATCCGGAAAATATTTTGAAAAGAATTTCAGATTCCTCCCGATACCGCATCCGAATTCAAGGATCTTTTTCGGCGGCTGAGTAAGCGTGTCTTTTACAAGCTCTACTTTATATTCAGCAAAGTAAGAATTCTCTTCCCCGAAAAAGTCGAGCTGTTTCTCAAGTACATTCTCATATCTTCCTGCGTAATTATCGAAATCAACTTTTTCAGTTTCGTTTACCTGCTTTATATCTTTACTCATTTATCGAGTTTTACATATTTAAGACGGAGGGAATTACCGATGACGGTAACTACATCGCTGAAAGCCATCAGCATTGCCGCCATTACGGGACTGATGTAAATACCGTAAGGCACAAACAAGCCGGCTGCGAGAGGGATTGCAACTGCATTATAAAAAAACGCCCAGAAGAAATTCTGTTTGATTATTCTGACTGTTTTTTCTGAAATTACAATTGACTTCATTATATTTGTCAGATCATCTTTTACGAAAATTACATCGGCAGAGTCGATTGCAATATCCTGACCTGAACCGACAGCTATTCCGACATTCGCTCTTGCAAGAGAAGGCGCGTCATTGATGCCGTCTCCTATCATTGCGACATTCTTATTTTTTTTCTGCAGCTTTGAAATGATCTGCTCTTTTTCATCCGGAAGAGTTTTAAAAGAATAATTTTTAATGCCGAGTTCCGTAGCGGTCTTACCGGCGGCGTTTTCACTGTCACCGGTTATCATGTAAATGTTAAGTTTTTTTGACTTTAATTCCTTAATGACATTTGCTGCATTGTCCTTAAGTTTATCTTCAATTTCAATTATTCCTGAGATTTTATTATCTATGCTGACAAAAAGGTTTGTATAACCGGAGTTGTAAAATATCTCAGGAAAGTTGATATTGTTTTTTCTGAACAGTTCTTCGTTTCCTATCAGTACTTTTTTATCATTCACCAGAGCGCTTACTCCGAATCCTGATTCATTTTTAAAGTCAGAGACTTTATTGTAAGGCAGTACATTATTGTCGATGGCGTGAAGCTTAACGGATTTTGCGATCGGATGAGAAGATAATTTTTCAACTGAATAAATATATTTCATAAGTTCATATTCGCTGAATCCGTTTCGCGTGTAAATATTTTTCACCGACATCTTTCCGGTTGTTAGCGTGCCTGTTTTGTCAAAGCAGACAGTGTCTATGTTTTTCAGGTTTTCAATTGCGTCTGCATTGTTAAAAAGAATTCCGTTCTCCGCGGCTCTGCCGACTCCAATCACAATTGCAATAGGGGAGGCGAGTCCCAGCGCGCATGGACAGGCGATTATCAAAACCGAAACGGCGAATAAAAGGGATCTGTCAAACGCTGCGCCGGCGATCAAATGCCAGTAAGCAAATGTGAATATTGAGATAAGAATTACAATCGGCACAAACACAGAAGATATTTTATCCGCAAGCTTCTGAATTTTCGGTTTGCTTGAGGAAGCGTTTTTTACAAGTGAAATTATTTTGGAAAGCATTGTATCGCTTACGACTAAAACCGCCTGCATTTTTACAAAACCGTTTCGCAGAACAGTTCCGCTCATGAGATCATCACCGGTGGATTTTTCAACAGGCAGACTTTCTCCCGTCATAGCGCTTTCATCCACTACGCAGTAACCCTCAATGATCTTTCCGTCCACAGGTATCTTATCTCCGGTCTTTATAAGGACAATATCATTTACTCTTACTTTTTTGAAAGGGATGAACATTTCATTACCGTCTCTGATCACATTCACAACTTTCGCCTGAAGATCTTTAAGCTTCTGAACTGAAGTCTGCGTTTTAGATTTCATCACGGACTCAAGATAATTTCCGATGAGTATGAATGTAATGATCATAGCGCCGGTTTCGTAATAAACTTCCGATGACGTTGCAAGCGCGGAAATATTCAGATCAAAAACTATATTTATTGTGATGATCAGACTGTAGAAATATGCAGAGAGACTGCCGAGTGAAATGAGAGTATTCATATCAAATGAAAGACTCCGCAGGGAATTCCATGCGCCTTTTATGAATTTAGCGCCGCACCAGAATATTACAACAGTTGAAAGTATAGTAAGGACAGGCAGGAGTATTTTTTCAGGAAGATGTAAAAACTCCGGCAGGTGAATGTGATCCTTCATACTCAGGATCATGATGATCAGGGAAAGTGAAGCAGAGACAATAATTTTTAATCTCTGATCTTTGAGATTTTTCTTCTTAAGCTGCTCTGAGATATATTCCTCATCTTCTCCTGATACTTCATAACCGAGTTTCCGGATCTCGCTTACTATCTTTAACTTGGAAAATTTTTCAGAATTGAAAATTATTTCACCGGATTCATTTGCAAAATTTATATCAACTTTCAGAATGCCGTCGAGTTTTTCTATATAGGTCTTAATGCTTGCGGCGCATCCGTTACAGTTCATTCCTATTATATCAAATTCAAACAGCTCTTCCCTGACAGAATTTACTTTATCTTTTTCTAATTTATCTTTTATTTTTTCACTGTTGCTCATAATGAATATTTATGTGTTCTGATTTTTATTTAAAATTCTGTCAGCTGTAACGGCTGCTTTGTAATTTTCCTTAACATCATGAACCCTGATTATATTAGCTCCGTTCATAATTCCAATCACGTTTGAAACTATGGTACCTTCAAGTCTCTGCTCAGGCGGCGTTGCAAAAATTTTATCAATAAAACTTTTCCGCGAAGTCCCGAGAAGTATGGGATATCCAAGTATCTGAAGTTTCTTAAGCTCCCTGATAAGCGTCAGGTTATTTTCAAGACTCTTTCCAAAACCAATTCCCGGATCCAGTATGATCTGATTCACACCGGCGTCAAGAGCTGACATTACGGAGCTTTGCAGATAACTTATCACTTCTTTTGTAACATCAGTATATAAAGGATCTTTCTGCATATTTTTCGGAGTTCCTTTAATGTGCATAAGCACGCATGATGCATTATACTTTGCTGTTACCGAAGGCAGCTTTTTATCAAAAGTGAATCCGCTGATATCATTAACAATACACGCGCCTTCTTTCAAAGCCTCTTCCGCAACTTCGCTTTTATAAGTATCAATTGAAAGCGGAATGCCGGTAACTTCAGAGACAGCTTTGATCACCGGAATTACCCTGCTGAGTTCTTCGTCCGCTGAAATACTTTCCGAGCCCGGTCTTGTAGACTCTCCGCCGATATCAATAAAATCTGCGCCGTCTTTTACCATTTGCAGAGCGTCTGCAGCGGCTTTTTTAGTGTCAGGTTTTCCTTTAAAATATTTACCGCCGTCTGAAAATGAATCGGGAGTAATATTCAGGATCCCCATTATAAAAGTCCGCGATGAAAGATCATAAGTTCTGTTTCCGAATTTATAGATCAATTTACATCAGCTCCGGTTTGAATATCACCGTCTATGGTAACAATTTTAAGTTCCCCGTTTTGCTTTGCCGCAAGCAGCATTCCTTCAGAGTCAACTCCCATCAGCTTTGAAGGAACGAGATTATCCACTACTACTACAAGTTTACCGATCAGATCTTCAGGTTTGTAAAATTCAGATATTCCCGATACAATTTGTTTTTCGGAAGTTCCGAGAAGTAATTTCAGCTTAAGAAGTTTTTTACTTTTCGGAACGGGAACGCATTCCAGTACTTTTGCGACTTTAAGACTGACTTTTTTGAAGTCCTCTATGGTGATGACGCCGGCAGCCGGTTTTAAAACAGTTTTAACTGCTTCTCCCGCTGTTGAAACCGAAACCGGAATTTCAATTTCCGAATCCTCGATCTGCGGAAACAATATCCTGTTCAAGCCAAGTTCATTACCCGCTGTCAGAACCGTCTTCCCGATCTTATCCCATTTCAAATCCTTATCGCTTACATTAAGTATCTTTAAAATTCTTTCCGAAGTAAACGGCAGGAACGGGTTTATCAGTATCGCAATGGAGTGACATAATTCCAGACATACTCTGATAATATCTCCGCACTTTTCCTTATCTGTATTTATGACTTTCCATGGCTCGCTGTCGTTGAAATATTTATTTGCCGCCCTGACACAATCAATCGTTAACAGCAGCGCTTCTCTGAATTTAAAAGTGTCATATAATTCATTCAGCTTCTCAGACTGTGAATTAAAGAATGCCAATATATCTTCATTGGTATCAGGAACTGATTTTAATTCCGGTACTTTGTTATCAAATTTATTTTTTGTAAATACTACAGTTCTGTTTATGAAATTTCCTAATATGCCTGCAAGCTCGCTGTTGTTTTTTACCTGAAGATCTTTCCATGTAAATTCCGAATCTTTGTTTTCAGGCATATTAGAAGCGAGTGTATATCTGATCACATCCGGATCAAACTTTGCAGTTATATCTTTTACAAGCACTCCTGTGCCTTTGCTTTTAGACTGCTTCTCTCCTTCGAAATTCATGAATTCATTTGCGGGAACATTATCCGGAAGTATGTAGTCTCCGTGAGCCATCAGCATTGCCGGGAATATTATGGAATGAAAAACAATATTATCCTTTCCAATAAAATGAATTAATTTTGTATCCTCATTCATCCAGTAGTCTTTCCATTTATCAGGTTCATTTCTTTCAGTGAATAATTCCCTGGTAGCGGAAATATAACCTATCGGAGCTTCAAACCAGACATATATAACTTTTCCGTCATTACCTTCGACAGGAATTTTTACACCCCAGTCAAGGTCTCTCGAAATTGCCCTGTCCCTTAAACCCGCTTTGAGCCAGCCTTTGCAGTAATTCATTACATTTTGTTTCCATCCCTTTTTATCGCTCAACCATTTCTCTAATTTTTCCTGATAATCTCCGAGCGGGAAAAAATAATGAGTGGATTCTTTAATGACCGGAATATCGCCTGTGATCTTAGATCTGGGATTAATTAGTTCAAGCGGAGAAAGATTGCTTCCGCAGTTTGAACATTCATCTCCCCGCGCTTCTTCATATCCGCATACCGGACATATACCGGTCACAAATCTGTCTGCAAGAAACCTGTTTTCCTTTTCTGAGAAAAGCTGCTTCTCGGTTTTCTGAACTAAAATATTCTTATTGCAGATATTCAGAAAAAATTCCTGAGCAGTATCGTGATGAACTTTGTTTGATGTCCTTGAATATATATCGAAATTGATACCGAGATCTTCAAAAGATTTTTTGTTTGCAAAATGATACCGGTCTATGATTTCCTGAGGAGTAACATTTTCGGAAATGGATGCCATCTCAATTGCAGTGCCGTGTTCATCTGAGCCGGAAATAAAAATTACGTCTTCATTATTCAGTCTTTTATAACGTACAAAAATATCAGGCGGCAGGTATGCGCCGGCGATATGTCCTATGTGAATATAATTATTGGCATAAGGCAGCGCTGCTGTAACAAGATACTTAGTATTTTTTTTCATCTGTCAATATACTTATTCACTTTTTTTTTAAAAAGGCACAGCATGTTACAAAAATTTACTTTTTAATTCAGGTGTCGGTATTCTGCAGGTGTCTTTTTTACCAAACCATCTGTATCGGTTCTTTGCAATTATGTCATAAAAAAAATCTCTGATAAATTTTGGGATGAATCTCAGATATGAAATTACTTTATAAAATCCGCCAAGCTCAGCTGCAATTCTTAAAGCTGCATTCGATTTAATATACGCCCTGTCTGTGTCTATTAAAATTACCGAATCAATATCTTTCGATGACAGGTTATGCTTTTTCATAAGTTCTGAACCTGTCTCTGACTGTAATGAAGCGAATTTAAAAATATTTTTGCTGTCGTTATCTATTATAAAATTCACGGAAGAGTTGCATAAATTACAGACGCCGTCGAATAAAATTATTTTAAATTTTTCCAAAAAATATAATTAATAAGTTTAATTTAAAACAAATAATATTTAAATTTTATGCAAACCCAAATCTATAATTAATGTCAAATTCGGATATTGCCGTTATTGGCGATATACACGGCTGTTATTACACTTTAAAAAAATTATACAGCCGGTTAAATAATGTCAGTGAAATTTATTCTGTTGGTGATCTTATAGACAGGGGTAAATATTCTAAAGCTGTCGTGGAGTTTTGTAAATCAAACTTGATCAGATCAGTCCGGGGAAATCATGAAGATATGATGATCAAAGCCATTGATAAGTCTGATAAATTTCTCGGGTTTATGTTTAAAGAGGCGGAACATTATTATCATAACGGCGGAAAAGAAACTCAGAATTCATACATTGATTCCCGTTCATTTTCAGATTTTAAAAAATTCAAACAAAAAATTAAAGATACCGGTCATCTTGATTTTATCAAAAGCTTCCCTTTGAAATATGAATTTAAAAAAGTTGTAATATCTCATGCAGGAATTATCAAAGGGGGAGATGATATTTCAATTCTCTGGAACAGACGCACTCCCGCAATGCTTGATAAACTGCAGATCTTCGGACATACTCCTCTCAGAGAATATGTTTATAAAAGAGATTATTATTTAAACATTGATACGGGATGTGTCTTCAACAATAAACTCACTGCAGTAATTGTTGATACTGAAACAGGAAAAATTAAAGAAGTAATAGATGAGGACTGTGATGAAAATGATGTAGACCCGGAAGCTGAGATGGAGCTGTAACTAAATTCCGAATTGCACCTGCCTATAAACATTAGTTTTCGATTTTCTTTTCAACGGTTATTAATTAAAAATTCAATTTAAAATTATCCGTCAAAAATTAGCCGGGATAATCAAACAGATACGGAAAAAAATTTATTTTAATTCCGAATTATCATCAGTTTAAAAATTAATTTATGAATTCAAATTTCTTTCAGTTTTAGTCTGAAATGAGCTAAAATAAAGGGTGAAAATACCATTCAATACATTGTAAATTTTAGCGGAAATGAGTATTTTGACACATAAATTAAATACTATTTAATATCAGATTGAAGTCCGAATATTATAATCCCAGTTCAGTTCAGCTCACACAATCCGGCAGCAAAATTAAAAATAATAAATGAAATCTCCCGATCCTGTAAAAACTTATCTTAAGGATCTGGATTCTTTTTTTTACGGCGGTAACCGCTGGCAGCCGGGTATTTTACAGCTGACTGAAGATCTGAATTTCAAACAGGCGGTGTGGGTCCCGGGTAAAAATAAAAATTCGATCTGGAAAATTGTAATGCATTCAAATTTCTGGAAGCAGTATATTTTTTCAATCGATGCAGGTAAGCCATTCTCAAATGAAGAGAAACATTCGGGAGACTGGAGAGATGTTCCGTCAAAACCTGATGAAAGTAAATGGCAGGATGAGATCGATCTTATGATAATCACGCATAAAAAAATGAAAGCTCTTGTTTTAAAACTCGGAATGGAATTATTCAATCAGCGAAAATCATTCTCTGTATTTGTCAGGGAAAATATTTCACATGATGCATATCACGCCGGACAGATCGGACTTCTGAGATCGCTTCAGGGAATCAGTAAAATTAATTTTTAGACACGGGTAATAAAATTTATAAACTGAATTAATTCAGTCCGGTATCTCCGGACAGAAAACTAAAGGGAATTAACTAACTTAGAGTATTAAGATTTTAAAATTTAAATAAATAATGGCAAACGAAAAAATAATACCGGTAAATATTGAAGATGAAATGAAGTCTTCATACATTGATTATTCAATGTCAGTAATAGTGGCGAGAGCTACCCGCCGTTGTTGGTAGTTTTCAAAAAGTTTGCATAAGTTTTATTTATATTTTACAACACAACTTGTGCAAACTTTTTGATCACCAACAACAGACTTTACTGTGCAACTATCTTATAACTTCGCCGACAGAGTCGTTGGTGGCCAAAAAATTTGCATGAAATAAACAGTTAACTTTAAGTTTTAATGCTGCAAATTTTTTGGAACACCAACGACGGCGAGACTTAGAGTTTTAAGATTTTAAAATTTAAATAAATAATGGCAAACGAAAAAATAAAACCGGTAAATATCGAAGATGAAATGAAGTCTTCATACATTGATTATTCAATGTCAGTAATAGTGGCGAGAGCTACCCGCCGTTGTTGGTGTTTTCAAAAAGTTTGCATAAGTTTTATTTATATTTTACAACACAACTCGTGCAAACTTTTTGATCACCAACAACAGACTTTACTGTGCAACTATCTTATAACTTCGCCGACAGAGTCTAGATGGCCAAAAAATTTGCATGAAATAAACAGTTAACTTAAGTTTTAATGCTGCAAATTTTTGGAACACCAACGACGGCGAATTAACTAACATAGAGTATTAAGATTTTAAAATTTAAATAAATAATGGCAAACGAAAAAATAATACCGGTAAATATTGAAGATGAAATGAAGTCTTCATACATTGATTATTCAATGTCAGTAATATTTTCGAGAGCTACCGCCGTTGTTGGTGTTTTCAAAAAGTTTGCATAAGTTTTATTTATATTTTACAACACAACTCGTGCAAACTTTTGATCACCAACAACAGACTTTACTGTGCAACTATCTTATAACTTCGCCGACAGAGTCGTTGGTGGCCAAAAAATTTGCATGAAATAAACAGTTAACTTTAAGTTTTAATGCTGCAAATTTTTTGGAACACCAACGACGGCGAAAAGATTTTAAAATTTAAATAAATAATGGCAAACGAAAAAATAATACCGGTAAATATTGAAGATGAAATGAAGTCTTCATACATTGATTATTCAATGTCAGTAATAGTGGCGAGAGCTACCCGCCGTTGTTGGTGTTTTCAAAAAGTTTGCATAAGTTTTATTTATATTTTACTATACAACTTGTGCAAACTTTTTGATCACCAACAACAGACTTTACTGTGCAACTATCTTATAACTTCGCCGATAGAGTCATTAGGCCAAAAAATTTGCATGAAATAAACAGTTAACTTTAAGTTTTAATGCTGCAAATTTTTTGGAACACCAACGACGGCGAGAAACAGATTCTAAAATTAAATAAATAATGGCAAACGAAAAAATAATACCGGTAAATATCGAAGATGAAATGAAGTCTTCATACATTGATTATTCAATGTCAGTAATAGTGGCGAGAGCTACCCGCCGTTGTTGGTGTTTTCAAAAAGTTTGCATAAGTTTTATTTATATTTTACAACACAACTCGTGCAAACTTTTTGATCACCAACAACAGACTTTACTGTGCAACTATCTTATAACTTCGCCGACAGAGTCGTTGGTGGCCAAAAAATTTGCATGAAATAAACAGTTAACTTTAAGTTTTAATGCTGCAAATTTTTTGGAACACCAACGACGGCGAGAATAAAATTTTTAAACTGAATTAATTCAGTAAGGTATTTTTAAGAGAAAAACTAAAGAGAATTATCCAACATATAGCATTAAGATTTTAAAATTTAAATAAATAATGGCAAACGAAAAAATAATACCGGTAAATATTGAAGATGAAATGAAGTCTTCATACATTGATTATTCAATGTCAGTAATTGTAGCGAGAGCGTTACCGGATGTCCGCGACGGACTGAAGCCGGTTCACAGAAGAGTCCTTTTCGGAATGAGCGAACTCGGTCTTGCTTCAAACCGCGCTCATAAGAAGTCAGCGCGTATTGTCGGAGAAGTGCTCGGTAAATATCATCCGCACGGAGATAAAGCTGTTTATGATACAATGGTAAGAATGGTTCAGGAATTTTCACTCAGATATCCCCTTGTCAGCGGTCAGGGAAACTTCGGTTCAGTCGACGGTGACTCGGCGGCGGCAATGAGATATACAGAAGCAAGATTATCGAGAATTGCCGAGGCGATACTTGAAGACCTTGAAAAAAATACTGTGGACTTTATTCCGAATTTTGATGATACTTTAAAAGAACCTTCAGTTCTTCCTTCAGTGATCCCGAATCTTCTGATCAACGGCTCCAACGGAATCGCAGTCGGTATGGCTACTAATATTCCTCCGCATAATCTCAATGAAATTTGTGACGGTATTATTCATCTCATAAAAGATCCCGATGCCACTATAAAAAAATTAATGAAGTTTGTCAGCGCTCCGGACTTTCCGACGGGAGGAATCATTTACGGTTATCAGCCGGTGATTGACGCGTATGAAACAGGCAGAGGTAAAATAATTCTGAGAGCGAAAGTTTCCATTGAAGTTGAAAAGAACGGAAAGCAAAATATTATTATTTCCGAAATTCCTTATCAGGTGAATAAAGTAAGTCTGATTGAGAATATCGCTCAGCTCGTAAGGGATAAAAAAGTGGAAGACATTTCTGATATCAATGATGAAAGCGACAGGGACGGAATGAGAATTGTCATTGGTCTTAAACGCGACGGCAATCCGCATGTGATTGTGAATAATCTATACAAGCATACGCAGATGCAGACTACATTTGGTACGATAATGCTTGCGCTGGTTGACGGTATTCCGAAAGTGCTGAACCTGAAAGAGATGATGCAGCATTTTATAAAGCACAGACTTGATGTGATAGTCAGACGAACTAAATTTGAACTCGACGCCGCTGAAAAGAGAGCGCATATTCTCGAAGGTTATATTATCGCGTTAGATAATATTGATGAGATAATCAAACTGATAAAGAAATCAAAGGACACGCCGACTGCTAAAGACGGTTTGATGAAAAGATTCAAACTATCCGATGTTCAGGCGACTGCAATTCTCGAGATGAGACTCCAGAGACTGACAGGTCTTGAAAGAAAGAAAATTGAGGATGAGTATAAGGAAGTTCTTAAGACTATCGAAAGACTGAAAAGAATTCTTGACAACGAGCAGCTTAGAAGAGAAATGATCTGTGATGATCTGAAAACTCTTAAGGAAAAATTCGGAGACGAAAGAAGAACCGAAATAGTTCATGACGTTAAGGTAATGACTGACGATCAAATGATGAAAGAGCTTGTAAAGGAAGAAGACGTTGTCATTACTATTTCCAATAAGGGATTCATAAAAAGGATCCCGGTAAATTCATATAAGTCGCAGGGCAGGGGAGGCAAAGGGATTACGGCTGCTTCGACGGGCAGCGCTGACGATGATTTCAATGAACATATGTTCATCGCCTCTACCCATCAGTATATTATGTTTTTTACAAGAAGAGGAAAATGCTACTGGCTGAAAGTATATGACATCCCGGAAGGCACCAGAACTTCCAGGGGGTAAATCAATTTTGAATCTGATTGAAAAAGAGAAAGATGACGATATCTCATCATTTGTAATGGTGAAGGATTTTACTGAAAAGTTATTTGTAACAATGGTTACAAGGTCAGGGATCATCAAGAAAACTGTGCTTGAAAGTTATTCCAATATAAGAAGAAACGGTATAAATGCAATCAATCTGAAAAATGATGATGCGCTCGTCGATGTCAGACTTACAAACGGAACACAGGAAATTGTGATCGGAAGTCATAACGGTCAGGCAATCAGATTCAATGAATCCAAAGTAAGAGATATGGGCAGAACAGCTACAGGCGTTAAAGCGATCAAGCTTGCAAAGGATGATTATGTGATCGGACTGGTTGCAGTTACCAGACCAAGCGCGACAATACTTGTCATTACGGAAAACGGTTACGGTAAGAGAAGCGATCTCGGCGATTACAGAGTAACAAACAGGGGCGGTAAAGGAGTCATTACCGTTAAGACAACTGATAAAGTCGGAAAGCTTATTTCCATAAAAGAAGTAACTGATACCGATGATCTAATGATCATTACCATCAAAGGAATTCTGATAAGACAGAAAATGAAAGACATAAGAGTAATGGGAAGGAATGCGCAGGGAGTAAGAGTGATCAGACTTAATGACAGTGATAAGATCTCAGCGGTTGCAAGAATTGCTGAAGATGAAAAAGAAAATCCGGTATAGATTTTATATAGAGTATATAATCCGTATCAGATCTTTCATTCTTAATTGTGCCGTTGTTGGTGTTCCAAAAAGTTTGCACTATATAAATTTTATTTATTTCTGTTCTGTCTCCGCAAACTTTTTGGTCACCAACAACTCAAACAGCTGCCATCTTCAAAATTTCGTTTGTTGTTGGTCACGCTCGTTCCGCTCACTAAGACCAACAACGGCGGAAGATCTCAGCGGTGGCAAGAATAGCTGAAGAAGAAAAGAAAATCCGATATAGATTTTTACATAGTATAAAATCCGTATCAGATCTTTCATTCTTAATTTTTCATTTTTCATTTTTAATTTTGTATTAGTAATTTGGATAAAGCGATTGACATAAGAAGCGATACCGTAACAAAGCCAACTCCGGCAATGCTTGAAGCTATGATGAAAGCGAATGTCGGTGATGATGTATTTGAGGAAGACATAAGCACTAATGATCTGCAGGAAAAATGCGCGGCGCTGTCAGGTAAAGAAGCTGCGATTTTTGTAACGTCGGGTGTCCTGGGAAATCAGCTTGCAATAAAATGTCATACGGATCCGGGCGATGAAGTGATCGTAGAAAGCGAATCGCATATTTTAAATTACGAAACAGCCGCACCGTCAGTGATCTCAAACGTCCAGCTTCTGCCTGTTCCGGGTATAAACGGAATAATGAGCGCAGCGGATATTGAAAAAAAAATCCGTTCAAAAGAATATTACTTTCCGGTTACAAAACTTATCTGTCTTGAGAACACGCACAATCGCGCCGGCGGAGTTATCATACCAATTGATATATTAAAAGAAATTTCCGAAATGGCGGGAAAGCATAATATTAAAACGCATCTCGACGGCGCAAGGATCTTTAATGCTTCGGCTGAGACAGGAATTTCTCTTAAAGAATATGCGGAAAATTTTGATTCGGTTTCTTTTTGTTTTTCAAAAGGTCTGGGATGTCCGGTTGGATCAATACTCTGCGGTAGCCGCGAATTTATTGACATGGCGAGAAAGTGGAGAAAGATACTCGGCGGGGGAATGAGACAGTCGGGAATACTTGCAGCAGCCGCAACATTCGCTCTGGATAATAATATAAAACGCTTAAAGGAAGATCATGCAAAGGCAAAATTATTTGCTGATGAGATCAATAATATTGACAGTGTCAGTATTGATCTTTCATTAGTCATGACAAACATTGTTGTATTCTCTGTTCAGGGAATTTCAAAAGCGGATGTCCTCGCCAAAGCAAAAGAAAAAGGAGTCATACTGTCTTCCGGCAGTTATGAAAATATCAGAGCTGTATTTCATCTCGATGTAAGTATGGAAGAAACAAAAACCGCTGCGGAAATTCTCGGAGATATTCTTCGGAAATAAATTCCATTCGCTTTATTCCGTTTTTCACTTTAATAGTTAGCAGTTAATAAGTTTTGTTTACAACTTCAAGTATTTTTTTTACATCATTTAAGTTATGCATCGGGAAGTTTGCGATCCTTATTTGAGTGTCTTTCAGCTTTCCGTAACCGCTTCCTGCTATGTAACCATTTTCGGACAATGCTTTTTTGATCTGAGACTGTCTGTCTCCCGTGTCAATAACCAATATTGTTTTTGATCTGTCCGCCGGGTTTTTTACAAAAGGTTTGTAAGAGTTATGCTTATCAAAAAAGTCATAGACAAGCTCCGCTTTTTCGTCAGTAGATTTACGGATGTTATCTATTCCTTCTTTCAGGAAATGATCACAAACTTTTCCCAGCAGATAAATCCCCAAAACATTCGGTGTCTCCGAAGTCTGATACTTTTTTGCATTCTCAAGAAGAGTAAGAAAATTATGATAACTGCCGATACCTGTTTCGCTGTTCTGAAGCTGTGCTGCTTTCTCAATGCATCTGTCGTTTACCATTAAAACGCCGAGTCCCGCGGGAAGACCGAATCCCTTCTGAACTGAAAAAAATGCGCAGTCTATCAGATTAAAATCTAAATTCACATAAGGCGCAGATGTAACAATATCTACCGCTATGACCGCATTGGGATAGTCTTTTTTAAGTTTATAAATATTTTCAACATCTATGGCAACACCGGTACTTGTTTCATTCTGAGTAATGCAGATCACTTCAGGATTGTTCTCAATTTTGACATTGTCAAAATCAAATCCGGCGCCGTATTCTGCTTCAGCTTTAACGGCATTGCGTTTCAGGTCTATCGCAGTTTTATAAAATCTTTCTGCAAAAGCGCCGTTTACAAAATGAAAAGTATCTTTAGCCGAACAGTTCATAATAATTCTGTCCATACATTCTGTTGCTGAAGACAAAAAGAATATGTGAAAGCTGTCGGGAATGTTCATGAGCTTTTTAAGCGAGCCGGCCGTTTGCCTGTAAATTTCCATAAACTCCGGGCTCCTGTGATTGATCGAAAAGATGTTTTTATCAAGAGCTTCAAGAAGGTCTTCCTGCGCCCCGGGATATAATTCTGTCGGTCCGGGAGTGAAATAAATTTTTTTCATTGATCAGTAAAGTATTCTGAATTTGATAGTGTGAGGAATTTTCTTAAGATCGTGTATAACATTCTGCGAATATTTTTTCTTAATGTCGGTGATCACATAACCGACCTGTTCATTGGTTTTTAAATACTGTCCGATGATATTTATATTATGTGATGCAAGTATGTTGTTTATCTGCGCGAGTATCCCCGGTACATTCTCGTGAATATGAATAAGTCTGTGCGCATTCTGAAACTGCGGTAACTGTATCTCGGGGAAATTGACGCTGTAGAATGTATTGCCTGTATTTATAAACTCTATAATTTTCGACGGAACGAAATTGCCGATATTTTTCTGAGCTTCCTCAGTGCTGCCGCCGATGTGAGGGGTGAGAATAACATTGGGAATATTCTGAAGCATTGAGACAAATTGTTCATCATTGCCGGAAGGTTCATACGGATAGACATCTATGGAAGCGCCGCTGATTTTACCATTCTTCAGATACCTGACAAGCGATTCAATATTCACTACGTGTCCTCTGCTCAGATTTAAAAACACCGCTCCTTCCTTCATTGATTTAAATTCTTTCTCTCCGATGATATCAGTGTTGGATTTTTTACCGTCCACATGTAAAGTCACTACGTCACATTTTTTTAAAAGCTCATAGAGTGTGTTGCATTTTGTAGCATTGCCGAGAGCGAGTTTATCTATTACGTCATAATAATAAACATCCATCCCGAGATCTTCGGCGAGCACGGAAAGCTGCGAGCCGATCTTACCGTATCCTATGATGCCGATTTTCTTTCCTCTTATCTCGTAACTCCCCGAGGCAGACTTATCCCAGACGCCGTTATGCAGCTGATTGCTCTTGTCGAATATTTTTCTCATCAGAATAATTATCTCCGCAAGAGCAAGTTCGACTACGCTCCGCGTATTGCTGAACGGCGCGTTGAATACAGCAATTCCTTTTCCAAGCGCTGTGCCGAGATCGATCTGATTTGTTCCGATGCAGAATGCGCCTATTGCGATCAGACGGTTTGCATTATCCAGAACTTCTCTGCTGATGTGAGTCTTTGAGCGGATACCGATTATTGATACGTCCTTAATTCTTTTGCAGAGTTCCTTTTCATCAAAACTTTTGGAAACAGTTTCTATCTGATATCCTTCATCCTTAAAAATTGAAACAGCATCAGGATGAATATTCTCAAGCAGTAAAACCTTGATCCTGTTTTTCGGATATGAGATTGACATTGGGAGATTATTCAGATATAGAAATTCATCGAGATTCGGAGTTATGTGATCTGCTTTTGAAGAGACAATTTCCCTTTCGACATTTTCAGTAAATGCAAAAAACTTATGCGCAATGCCCGCTTCCTTTAATTCATAATCAGTATATCCGTCTCCAATCACATAAAGCTCTCCGGTGAGTCCGAGCTTTTTCAGCTGTTCGATCTTTCCGTTGTCTTTACTGAGGGGATTTGATATATCGAATCCGGTAATGTTTCCCGCTTTGTCAAACGTAAATGTATTTGCAAAAACATTCTTCGCAGGTATGCCGAATTTACTTACGACGGGAACAATTATTTCCCTGAACCCGCCTGATATAATGAAAATATCTTCGGAATATTTTTTGAAAAATAATTTATTACGGAAGACGGATGCGGATATTTTCCGGGATAGTAATTTTATAAGCTTTTCGATGTGCGTCCTGTCAGCTTTTATCAGTTTCATTCTGCTGCTTAGAGATTCGCTGAAGGACAATTTGCCGTTCATGGATTTTGAAGTGATATCTTCAAATTCCTTTAAAGCATTTTTTTTGCTGCTGCCGGAAGACAGGGAGATGTTGAAGAGTTCGTCAAGCGCTTCGAGCTTTATGAAAGTGCTGTCAAAATCTATTATAAATTTAATCTTATTCTTTTCCAAAAATCACAGAGAAATAAATTCCAAAAGATAATTATATATATTCAGGATATTATTTTCAAATCAATTTAAAATAGCGAGCGGGAGACGGGTATCGAACCCGCGACGTCCAGCTTGGGAAGCTGACATTCTACCGCTGAATTACTCCCGCTGAACTGAATTTTACAGAATTGCTATCAGAAGGACAACTATTACAAGAACGAGAATAATAGTGATCAAAGTATAATGATCCAGATCCATCGTGTTCTCAATATACATGGCATTGTAATTATTATTCTTTCTGCAATTCCGAAAATATCTTTATCAGAATCACTGTCAGCGTCAGCAAGAAATACAGGCACCGGAACACCTGCAGGAAGTAATGTATTCATTTCATAATTGTCGAACTTTTTATTCTCAAGCGTGAATTCAGGTTTTTCAAGCGTCCCGATGTTTTTGTAATATTCGATATGACCTTCGTCTGTATAATTCAGAATATCAAAATCACCGTCCTCATCCATATCCGTCATTACAGGATTCTTAATTTTCAGATTGTTATTAATGTAAGCTTCTGAAAGTCCTTCGATCTGATGCTTTGTGAATTTTTTGACCGTCTTGATCTCGTCTGATCTCACTTCCGCTCCGGCAAAGATTGCCGCGAGCAGCAGTAGTATAGTTAGTTTTTTCATAGTGTTATTATTTAGTTTGATTAATTTAAGATAGTGTATCTCCTGATTATATAAAACAGTATTGTAATTATATTAATAAGGATGTTAAACAGCTTCACATAAAACTGATAAATCACTTTGTCACAGCCGACGGAAATTATTGTCCAATATATAAAACTGATATTCATATAAATTTAATAAATAAAACTTTTTATGAAAACTATAATATTCGTCATAATGGTGATACTTCTTAGCGGATGTTCCGAAAACAATCCTGATAATCTTCAAAAATGGAAAGATGAAATAATAAAAGCTGACACGGATATGAGCGACTTAGCGGTTAAGGAAGGATTCAGCGCAGCTCTGATCAAATATGCTGACGAGAGTTTTGTAAAGTTTGATGAAGGCATGCACCCTACAGTAGGAAAGAATGCTTTCATAGAAAAAAGGGGAGCAAGCGCCGGTCCGAAGACTCTCACGTGGAAGCCTGTATTTACTGATGTTTCTGCTTCAGGAGATATGGTATACAGCTGGGGAAACTGGAAATTTGTATTGCCTGATACAATTGTTTACGGAAATTACATTTCAGTCTGGAAGAAACAGACTGACGGAAGCTGGAAGATGACATTTGACGCCGGGAATTCTTCTCCTCCTCCGTTAAACTAAAAAGTTTTTAAGATGGATCAGATCTTTTCTCTATACACGACATTTATGTTTTACTTAAACCAGCAAAATATCTTTGGTATGGGAATCACAACATACGATCAAGACTTTTCTCCAGACACGACAATTATGTATTACTTAAACCTGCAAAATATTTTTGATATGGGAATCAGAACATACATCCCGTAGGGATGTGATATTGGTAGCAATCTAGATACGAATGTTTCAGTCCCGTCAGGGACGAAATATTCTCTTCAGGTTTTATTCATTCCCTGACGAGACTAAAATTCTTGCTACCAATATATAGTCCCTACGGGACTAAAACTCTCACTCTCATTTTCCTACCAATATATAGTCCCTACGGGACTAAAACTCTTACACTCATTTTGCTACCAATATATAGTCCCTATGAAACATAGTTATATAAATAAAAATCAAATCCTCCTTTATCCGTTTAATTGCATACAACTAAAATTTATATTTACAGAGAAGTCTTTTGACAGAATAAAATTAAACTTTAAATTAGTTTACTGATTGAATAAATTGTGAACTGATTTTTTAAAATTTAAATACATTTTATTGAAAGGCATTATACTTGCAGGCGGCGCGGGATCACGTTTATATCCTGTCTCAAAAATTTACAGTAAGCAGCTCACACTTATCTACGATAAACCTCTTATCTATTATCCGTTATCAATTCTTATGCTCTCAAATATCAGAGAGATACTGATAATTTCCAATGAAGAGACCATTCCTTTATATCAGAAATTATTTGAAGACGGATCTGATTACGGTATCAAAATTGATTATGCATTACAGACAGCGCCAAACGGAATTGCCGAATCTTTTATAATCGGTGAAAAATTTATCGGCAGTGACAGCGTGACGCTAATACTCGGCGATAATATTTTTTACGGTAATATAGATTTCATTTACAGGGCGATGCAAAAAAATGACGGCGCTACAATATTCGGATACAGGGTAAATGATCCCGAGCGCTACGGCATTGTTGAATTTGACGGAAGCGGTAAAGCGATTTCCATTGAAGAAAAACCGAAGCAGCCGAAATCTAATTTTGCAGTCCCCGGACTTTATGTCTATGATAATGAAGTTGTGAAGATATCAAAAAATATAAAGCCGTCTCCCCAGAGGAGAGCTTGAGATCACTGATGTAAATAATGTCTATCTGCAAAACGGAAAGCTCAGTGTCGAAAAGATCGGCAGGGGAGTCGCGTGGCTTGATACGGGAACTCCGGAGTCGCTCTTGCAGGCGTCAAATTTTTTCGGAGTGATCGAAGACAGGCAGGGACTTAAGGTAGCATGTATTGAAGAGATCGCATACTATAAAGAATTTATTGATAAGAATAATTTTGAAAAACTGATTGAAAAGATCCCTAACTCTCTGTATAAAAATTATCTCGAAAAAGTATTAAAGGAAAATTAATATGAACATATTGAAGACTGATATAGAAGGTGTATTAATTATTGATACTGAAGTATTCAGCGACGACAGGGGATATTTTTTCGAATCTTATAACAGGCAAAAATTTATTGACGCCGGAATTGACGCTGAATTTGTGCAGGATAATATTTCAAAGTCAGTTAAAGGCACGATAAGAGGACTTCACTATCAGGTTGGAGATTATGCTCAGGGTAAGCTGTGCCAGGTTTTATCAGGTCATGTACTTGATATTGCAGTTGATATAAGAATGGGTTCGCCGACATACGGTAAATATGTTGCCGTGGATCTCACATATTTAAATCACAGACAGATCTGGATACCGCCCGGCTTTGCGCATGGATTTTCGGTTTTATCGGAAGAAGCTGTATTCTCATATAAATGCACGGCGTTTTACAGTAAGAAAGATGAAAGATCAATTTTGTATAATGACCCGGACCTTAATATATACTGGATGACTGAAAATGTAATTGTCTCGGAAAAAGATCGCCAGGCAGAGTTGTTTAGAAATATAAAGCCGGAATTTAAGTTCACCGGCTGATTATTTTTTAGTCCTTAAAATATCTCCTAGCTTTATACTTACTCATTGATGTATGTAACTTCAGTAAGACCTTTATCAGATCATTACTGAAAAAAAATCTCATGCAGTTTCGCTTTTGCCGACAATATTCTTGAAATATTCGAAAGTAATTTTCAGCCCTTCAGATCTGCTGACCTTCGGTTCCCATCCCAGTATTTCCTTGGCTTTAGTAATATCCGGCTGTCTTTGTTTAGGATCGTCAGTCGGCAGAGGTTTATAAATTATTTTCTGATCCGTGCCGGTAAGTTTAATAATCTCTTCAGCAAAATCCTTAATTGAAATCTCATCAGGGTTTCCGATATTAACCGGATAGACATAGTCGCTTAAAAGCAGTCTGTAAATTCCTTCCACGAGATCATCGACATAACAGAAAGATCTTGTCTGACTTCCGTCACCGAATACAGTTATATCTTCACCCTGATCGCCTGTCCGAAAAAAGCCGGCAGAGCTCTGCCGTCATCAAGTCTCATTCTCGGACCGTATGTATTAAATATTCTGATAATTCTCGTATCAAGACCGTGGTAAGTATGATAAGCCATTGTGATAGCTTCCATAAATCTTTTCGCTTCGTCATATACTCCGCGCGGTCCGATCGGATTTACATTCCCCCAGTACTCTTCATTCTGCGGATGCACCATCGGGTCGCCGTAAATTTCTGAAGTTGACGCTATAAGGAATCTTGCATCCTTTTCTTTAGCAAGTCCGAGAAGATTATGCGTACCGAGTGAACCGACCTTTAATGTCTGTATAGGAATTTTCAGATAGTCGATAGGACTTGCCGGTGAAGCGAAGTGCAGAATATAGTCGAGCTTTCCCGGGACATGAACAAATTTCGTAACGTCATGAAAATAAAATTCAAATTCCTTAAGAGGGAATAAATGTTCAATGTTTCTTTTGGATCCGGTAACGAGATTATCCATTCCGATAACGTGATATCCTTCTTTTATAAATCTGTCGCTGAGATGTGAGCCGAGAAATCCTGCAGCTCCTGTAATAAGTATCCTTTTCTGACTAGAGTGGTTTGATGACATTTAAAAATTTTAATTTTGAATTCGGTTAATTTACTAATTATGGTCAAAAGTTTTCAGATATAAATTATTCTAACTTTAATATTAATTAATCAATCAATAATTTGCGCTATGAAAAAAATTAACCCGGTAAAAACAGATCCCGGAAAAGTCAGACTGCTTGAGACATTTGACAATTCATTCCCGGACAGGAAATATCTTATAATTCACAGAGTCAACGAATTTACGTCTGTCTGTCCGAAGACCGGACAGCCGGACTTCGGTGTTCTGACTATTTCCTATATTGCAAAAAAGAAATGTATAGAATTAAAATCTCTGAAGTATTATCTGCAGGCATTCAGAAATGAAGGCATATTTTATGAAAATGTTACAAACAGAATACTGGATGATCTTGTTAAAGTATTGAATCCGGTATGGATGGAAGTTAAAGGCGAATACAGTGTCAGAGGCGGACTAAATTCTACGATAGTTGCTGATTACGGAAAGAAGTAATAACTAAAAATTAAGCGGATACATACGGACAAGCTGCAAAGTGTCCCGGTTCTTTCTCTTCAAGCGGGGGGACGAAATCAGCGCATTCCGGTTTCGCAATCGGGCATCTTGTTCTGAAAACGCAGCCGCTCGGCTTATTCATTGGTGACGGAACATCACCTGTAAGAATGATCCTTTCTTTATTTTTAAATTTTGGATTCGGGACCGGCACTGCTGAAAGCAGCGCTTTGCTGTATGGATGAATCGGATGGTGATAGATCCTGTAACCATCTCCGACTTCGCAGAATTTTCCGAGATACATTACTACAATTCTCGAACTGATATGTTCGACCACAGAAAGATCATGAGCAATAAAAAGAAGAGTCAGATCGAATTCTTCCTGAAGCTGCTGAAGCAGATTTATAACCTGCGCCTGAATTGAAACGTCCAGTGCCGATACCGGTTCGTCTGCAATAATAATTTTCGGATTTGTGGAAAGCGCTCTTGCGATACCTATTCTTTGTCTTTGTCCGCCTGAAAATTCATGAGGATATCTTTTTGACTGTTCAGCCTGCAGACCAACTTTTTCGAGAAGCCAAGCGACTCTTTCTCCGCGTTCTTTTTTATTCATATTAGTATGATAAAGAAGCGGCTCTTCGATGATCTGACCAACTGACATTCTGGCATTAAGAGAAGAGTAGGGGTCCTGAAAAATCATCTGAATATTACCTCTGTGCTTTCTCATTTCACTTCTTGAAAGCTTATTAAGGTCGATCTCGCCTGCGTCAGTTCTCATCCAGATCTCACCTTCTATTTCCACATCATGAGAAGAAAATTTCAGAATATTTATCACAGCTTTGCCGATGGTTGATTTACCGCAGCCGGATTCGCCGACAAGTCCGAGAGTCTCGCCTTTTTTTAATTCAAAACTGACTCCGTCGACGGCTTTTACTTCAGCTACTTTTCTTAAAAAAAGTCCGCCGGTAACGGGAAATTTAACCTTAAGGTCTTTTATTTCTAATATATTTTCAGGATTCAATTAACTGATGATAAATAAATTTTAAATAAAAAATTACTTTTCGCTTTCATATAAATGACATCTTACAAATCTGTTTTTTTCAACTTCTAAAAGCTCAGGTTCGACTTCAAAACATTTATCAAATGCTTTTGTACATCTTGTATTGAATTTACATGCTTTCGGTAATTCAAGTATATGCGGAATGTTTCCCGGGATCGCCTTCAGCTCTTCCATTGGCAGATCAGGGTTTGGAAGCGAAGAAAGCAGACCTACAGTATAAGGATGCAATGGTTTTTCAAAAAGCGGATCCACTTCGGAGATCTCCTGAATTTTTCCTCCATACATTACAATTACCCTGTCGCATGTTTCCGCAACCACTCCAAGATTATGGGTAATAAGCAATATTGCAGAATCTTCTCTTTCCTTTTTTAATCTGAGCATCAGCTCAAGTATCTGCGCCTGAATTGTAACATCGAGAGCGGTGGTTGGTTCATCGGCTATTAACAGCGACGGATGCAAAGACAGCGCCATAGCTATCATTACTCTTTGCCGCATACCTCCGCTGAACTGATGAGGATAATCTTTCATTCGTTTTTCCGGAGAGGAAATTCCGACAAGCGTCAGCATTTCAACAGCTTTCTTTTCGGCTTCTTCTTTTGAAATTTCTTCATGATTTAAAATCGCCTCAAGTATCTGATCGCCGATCTTCATAACGGGATTAAGCGATGTCATAGGTTCCTGAAATATCATAGAGATCTCATTCCCTCTGTACTTTTTCATTTCTTCAAAAGAGATCTTAAGGAGATCTTTCCCTTTGAAAAAAACTTCACCGCTTACTATCTTGCCCGGAGGATCAGGGATAAGTCTTGTAATGGAATATGCAGTAACTGATTTACCTGAACCTGACTCACCGACTATACCAAGCACTTCTCCTTCATAAATGTCAAAGCTCACGTCATCGACAGCTTTGGCCGGCACTTTATTTTTCAGATACTTATCAGTCTTATACAATTCCATCAGCACGGGATCGGAAATTTCCAGATGCAGGGATTTTTGTTTCTCGGTATCTTCTACAAAGAAATACGTTTTAAGATTTTTTATTTCAACAAGCTTTTTATGCATGAATAAATTTTTTACCTCATTCGTGAATAGACTTTAGGATCAAATGCTTCTCTTATTGCTTCACCGATAAATACAATTGCCAGAAGTGTTAAGAACATTGCTATGAGCGGCGTAGTAATCAGCCACCAGTATTCTATATTTACAACACCCTGCTGCATCAGCTGACCCCAGCTCGGAGTAGGCGGAGGAAGTCCGAATCCCAGAAAGTCCAGGGAAACGAGTGAAAATATATTTGCTACAATCGCAAACGGGGCGAAAGAAATAACAGGAGTCAGTGAGTTCGGCAGAATATGACTGAATATAATTTTCTTATTCTTTGCTCCCATTGAAACGGCAGCCGATACATAGTCCCTGGCCTTTTCCCTGTAAAATTCTCCCCGCATGTAATAAGTAATGCTGATCCATCCGATAAGAGTAAGAATGAAAGTCAGCATAGAAAATTCGGCTGTAAGATCGAACTGATAATAATTATTAAATAAAAGAAAGGTATTGTACTCCAGATCTCAATTATTCTTAATCCGAACATATCCACTTTTCCTCCATAAAAGCCAAGCATAGCTCCGATTGCAATTCCAATAATATAAGTCAGCAGAGTTACTATAAGCGCAAATGAAAGACCGATATTAAATCCATATGCAAGTCTCGCAAATACATCTCTTCCCCTGTCGTCAGTACCAGCCCAGTGTGCAGATGAGGGCGTGTGCGGCGGATTTCCAGCCAGTTCGCTAAGCAGATTTTCGTTCGGGCTGAAAGGGTATACAGGCAGCAAAACCCAGTTACCTTTATCTTCTTCCTTATATTGCTTATCCAGTAATCTGTAATTCGCTTCGCCCTGAATATCTTGTCCCAGTGATTCGGCGGAATAAAATTTAAAGACCGGAAAATAATATTCACCATTATAATGAACTATCAGAGCGTCTTTTCCTATGAACAAAGGAAGAATGAAAGAGACAGCGTAAAGGATTAAAATTACGATAAAAGAATAATAGCCTCTTTTAAGAGTTTTAAATTTTTTCCATCTTTTTTTAAGGATAGAAGTTGATACTTGTTTTTGAGTTTTATCTTCAGACATTAAAAAAATTTTCTATGATAATACAGATTGAATTTTTATTGGTTAAAAATTATTTGAATCTGATCCTCGGATCCACAATAGCGTAAAGAATATCCGATAAAATATTTCCGACAAGTAGTAATAAAGTTGATATTACAAGTATTCCCATAACAACCGGGTAATCTCTCTGAATAATAGAATCATAGCTAAGTAATCCGATGCCGTTGATATTAAAAACTTTTTCAATCAGAATGCTGCCGGCGAGCACAAGTGAAATTGCATGTCCGAGTCCTGTTGAAATAGGGATGAGCGAATTTCTCAGAGCATGTCCGAAAATGACTTTTCTTTCCGTCAGACCTTTTGAAAAAGCAGTCCGGATATAATCCTGACTTAAATTTTCTATTACAGAATTTTTTGTAAGTATAGTAAGTGTAGCAAAACTTCCGATCATATAACTTGTTACCGGAAGAATCGTGTGATGGATCTGATCCCAGATTTTTCCGGATAAGCTGAGAGTTTCAAAATCCGAGGATCTGAATCCTCCGAGCGGGAATACATCCCAGAAACTACCGCCTCCGAATAACACAAGCATTAACGCTCCGAAAGCAAAACCGGGTACGGCATATCCGGCAAATACAATTGCTGAAGTTATGAAGTCAAACTTGGAGCCGTTTTTAACCGCTTTGTATACTCCAAGCGGAATGCAGACTATGTATGTTAATACAAATCCAATGACACCGAAATAAATTGATATGGGAAATCTGGAAGTAATGACATCCATGACAGGTTCTGAATATACATAAGACCTGCCGAGATCAAGTTTAAGTAAATTACCAAGCCATAAAATATATCTTTCGTGGATCGGTTTATCGAAACCGTAAAATTTCTGAAGTTCTTCGATCGCTGACTGAGGAATATTCTGTGATGTGCCGGTTGTACTTCCGGATTCACTTAAACCGGTAGATCCGCCCATACGGATCTTCATGATCTCCATTTCCAGAGGTCCGCCGGGAACGATCTGAAGAATGAGGAATGTGACTAATGTAATACCAAGAAAAGTCGGAATGATTAAAAGAAATCTTCTTATAAAATAAGTTGTCATCCGGAATTATTTATTAATCGTAACAACTTCGCCATTTTCTTCTCTTTCTTTCAGATCAATCCAGAATTTTTCTTCAACTTCCCCCGCAACCATCGTCTTACCTTTATCTTTAAGAGCTGCCTGATACTCAGAATATCTTTCCGGGTCAAGCCACCAGATGGCAAAAACTCCTAATTCTTTTCCGCCGTAATAGTCATCGAATCTTGACAGATACCATTTCGGATAACCGAATTTATTCTGGAATAATATTCTTGAATAGTCTGCATACCATCCGTAAATATATGGCTGTAATGAAACTAAAATACTGTCAACTTCCCTGACCTGTTTAATTCTTTCCTTCTTGTCGAAAGTCTTTGCATACAGATCGGCTATTTCATCGATCCTGGCATTTTTCTGACCTGCCCAGTTAGTGCTGTTCGGGTCGTCTGCTGTTTTTGATGTCACATTAAATTCAAGATTCGGTGGATTCTGACCGCCCCAGTTTGCAGGGATCATTGAGAAACTTCTTTCATTACCAATTTTGAAAGATGTTGTGCCGTCCACCTGTTTCAGATTCAGTTTGACACCGGCTTTCTTCAGATCCTCCTGAAATATAGTAAAGTATCTTTCCTGACTCGGCTGAGTAAATGTCATTTCAACTTCAAAAATCCTACCGTCTTTCATTCTGTAACCGTCCTGATTTTTTTCTTTCCAGCCCGCTTCTTCAAGAAGAATGATTGCGCTGTCAAGATTATAATTAACCAAAGGATTATTCGGATTTTCATAAACTGTTCCGGAAAAATGAGATTTGATCGGAGTGTAGGAATTGAAAAAAAGTTTTTCATTAAAGGTTTTTCTGTCATAAAGCATTGCAAAAGCTTTACGTACTTTAATATCATCAAACGGAGGTTTTCTCATATTCATTACTATACCTGAAAGTCCGCCGGGATTCTGATTATAAATTTTACGTTTCTGAACTATACCTCTTTTCACTTCTTCGAAATCAGTTTTTTCAGCCCACCACTGAGCTCTGTTAACGCTGTAAATATCTATCTCACCTTTTTTAAACTTTTCGTAAGTCAGTGTTTCATCAGAAATAACATCAGTTTTTATTATGTCAAAATTAAATAAACCGGCTGCGAATTTTTCTTTCTCAGCCCAGTAATCACTTCTTCTTCTTAATATAATGGATCTTCCTTTATCTATATCTTCTTTCTTAATATAATACGGACCGCTTCCGGGAACGCAGTCATAGTTAAATTTTTCGAGATAATCTTTTCCGGAAATATTACCTATAATATGAGCCGGTAAAAGTCTGATTCCGGCAGCGCTTGCAAAATAAAGCCATCCAACCTTAGTAGCTTTTATTGAAACAATATACTTACTTTCGGCAACGGGCATTTCAAAATTTTCTTTGTAATATTCATCACCGCCGGTAAGAAGACCCGGATCAAGTAAGAGTTTAAAAGTAGCGATATAGTCATCGGCTATTACAGGTTTACCGTCAGCCCATCTTGCATTAGGATTAATTCTGAACTTGAATAATAGTTTATCTTCTGAAATTTGCCAGTGAGTAGCCAGTCTTGGAGTATATTCTTCATTAACGGGATCAGAGTCAAGCATTGATTCATACATCAGAGTCTGAGCCATTCTTGTATAATAGGAATTTTCATCTTTACCTACTAATCTGAGAGTAGACGGGAAATCCGGAATTGACCAGATGATCTGACCGCCTTTGACAGCTTTGGGGTCACCGATGGTATTGTAATCAGTACTGGTAGTCCAGCCTTCACCGGTAAAACCTTCGCCGCCCATTTCAGCGGATACCGAAGGATCAGCGCCGGGCGGAGTATCGAATTCTTTAATGGAGATTGGCTGAGTGTTCATGCCGGAGGTTGTTGGTTTTTGGGAATCATTATCTCCGCAGGAAATCAGGAAAGCGGAAAATAATAAAAATAAAAAAGCACTTAAGAAAGTCTTTTTGGTCATAATAAAAAATCTCCTTAGAAGTTTAAAAGTTTTTCAATATAAAAAATGATAATATAAATTAATAGTTTTTTTAAAATACATTTATATTGGGAAGTTTATTTATAGGAGTTGTAAGTAATATCTTAAGGAATGTTGCAAACCGTTTTAAGGGTTTGCAGTTTATATGCGGCGCGTAAATATTAAAGTCAATTATACATAGAGGGGTTGTTGGGGATAGGGGGGCCCCCCCCCCAAAGGGCCCCCAAAAAAAAAAACACATTCGTTCATATTTCCTCCATTGCATTTATTAAACAAACTTCAAACTGTTTTACCTTTGAAATTTTTAATCCATTTAAGAAGTTCTTTGAATCCTGAATTAACTATTTTCTTTAATATCAAATCAATATTTTAATCAACAATACAAATTTTAAAAATCTATTGTCCTTCCAATAAATCTCAAATGATTTTTTCAGGACTACTAAACAGGAGATAAAATGACGCTCAATAAAATATTTTTACTGCTTCTATTTTTTTCAGTAACACTGAATACTGCAAATTCACAGCCGTTCGAATTTGTAAACGCCTTTCCAAATGTTTCTTTCGCAAGTCCACTTTACCTTACTCATTCTAATGATGGCACGAACAGAGTTTTTGTCGTAGAGAAAAACGGTATTATTAAAGTTCTTCCAAATGATTCGCTGACCAGTGACAGCAGAACTTTTCTCAATGTAACAAATAAAATTATCACAGGCAGTGAAAGAGGTCTGCTTGGTCTTGCATTTCATCCTAATTATTCCGCCAATGGTTATTTTTATGTAAATTATACCAGAGCCGGTGACGGCGCTACAGTTATCTCAAGATTTAATGTCAGTTCGGCAGATCCCAATAAAGCGGATTCCTTAAGTGAATTTGTTTTGCTGACTGTTCCACAGCCGTTTTCAAATCATAACGGCGGAATTATCCTGTTTGGAATGGACGGATATCTTCATATAGGAATGGGTGACGGCGGCAGCGGCGGTGATCCTGGTAACAGAGCTCAGACACTTACCGAACTTCTCGGTAAAATCCTCAGAATTAATGTTGACACCACTACTACTTTGACTAATTATGGAATACCCGCTACTAATCCTTTTGCTTCAGGCGGCGGCAGACCTGAAATTTTTACAGTAGGTATGAGAAATCCATGGAGAATGAGCGTTGACCCGATGACAGGTGAAATTTACTGCGGTGATGTCGGTCAGGATGCATGGGAAGAAGTTGATATTATTCAGATCGGAAAAAATTATGGCTGGAGATGCTATGAAGGAAATAATCCTTATAATCTTTCCGGATGCTCAACACCTTCGGATTATACTTTCCCGATAAAGGTCTATCAGAATGTCGGATCTGATTGTTCGATTACAGGCGGTTATGTCTACAGAGGCGCCAGAAGACCTGAACTTTACGGAAGATATATTTACGGCGATTACTGCAGCAGAAAAGTATTTAAACTGAAATATGAAAACGGAACTGTCACGGAAGATGAACAGCTTTTTGTAGCTCCGAGCAGTATCTATTCTTTCGGAACTGACCAGCAGAATGAACTCTATATGTGCGCGGCAAATAATATCGTTTACCGATTTAATAAAAGTGATATGGTGGGTATTAATAATAACTCTTCTCAAATACTGGATTTCAGACTTGAGCAGAATTTTCCTAACCCGTTCAATCCGGAAACTTCAATTAACTATTCTATTCCGGATATTTCCGATGTCAAACTCGTTGTGTATGATGCAAACGGAAAACAGGTTTCGACACTCGTTAATACTAAACAGTTATCCGGTTCTTATAATGTGAAGTGGAACGGAAGAGATGCTTTAGGAAATAATCTTCCTAGCGGAGTTTATTTTTATAACCTGACTGCAGGAAATAATTTTAGTCAGAGTAAGAAAATGCTTTTGATCAAATAATGAAATAAGTCTTTAAAATATTTAACAGATTCTGTTCAATCCGTCAGATAAAATTTAGCTTCCAAAATTTATTTGACGGATTTTTTATATCAAAATTTTATCTGATTCTTTGAACTGATACTTTATATTATTAAAAATTCTTTTATTAAAAATTCGATCCGGCAATATTTATCACTCTGTGTAAATTATTACTCAGCTATATGAAATTCATAAATTGTTTCACCTCTTTCATTCGAATAAACTTTCCCGTATTTTACTTTCGTGATAATTAATTTTTCTTTTAAAAAATATATAAAATCATTCAGCTCATTTTCGCGCCTGCAGTAAAAAATAAATTTACCGGCTTTAATAAGTTCAGTCTTTAATTTTTTCTTATCAGTTAACTCAATATCCTTATAGAAAATGTTATAACAATATCTGTCGGGAAACATGTTCTGTATTTCTGCAAAATATTTTTCCCTTTGCGTGCCGGAATGTCTGGCTGCCTGAAAATATGCGGCTTCTATGTAGGATGACATATTTGTACCAATCACTATTGACTGTTTAAAATTTTTATCAATATATTCTTCTGTCTTATGCGACTCTGTCTGTTTGTAATAGATAGTTGATGTAATGCTGAGGTAATTCTTTACCGAATAAAAAGAGGAAATTAATAATATAATAAAAATCAGTATTGCCTTCTTTTTCTTAATATATTCCGGAAGCATATTCACCGTTAGTTTATATACTATGTATATCGCAGGAATAGAAAACATAAGCGCAGGAGTCATGTAACGAAATGTAAAATGCTTGGCGACAATTATCAGCTGTATATTCATTGCTATGAAAATCCCGGTTAATAAATTAAAATAGATATTCCCTTTTAATTGATTCTTATTCTTTGGTAAAAATCTTAATACAATTGTTAATAAAATTAATATGTAAGCAATTGTAAATACCGGTTCATTAAAAAAAATCTTTTTAATATTTCCGGCGAAACTGGAAGCAATTACAAAGTCATCCGATCCCTGACCGTATAATCCGGTGTGTGTAACAATGGACTTTATCCATGCGGCAAAGTAAAGAATCTGATCAAATGAAATTACAGGCGATACAAATAAAATGAATGCAGTAAATGATGCGAAAAGAAAATAAATTTTATTTGGAATTCTTTTTAATAATATAAATGGAATAACTAATATTGGAAAAAAAGAAATTTTTGTCGCTAACCCGAAACCGCAGATCAATCCGAATATTATTGAATATTTAAAATTATTTGGAGTCGAAGATTCTGCTTCGTCAGTGTAAATGATTAAAGTCGTAATCAGAACTAAAGCAGTCAGTATAAGAAAAATCTCCGGACTGATGTTTATCAGATCAAAATAAATTGTGACTGAACAAAAAGGAGTAAGCTGAAGAAATAATGCGGAAAAAATATTTCCGGACTTTCGGTATAAAGTAAATCCCAGAATATACAGCGCTGCTGCAATGATTATTACTATAACAATATTTATTCTCTCAAGATAAAATTCCGGCCTCTGCAAAACATCCTGAACTATATCTGCGCTCCGACCTTGAAGGAAATAACAGACCTTTATTACAATTGCTCCCGCCATTTGTAGTGTAGATCCGGGATGATCAATGTGACCGACTCCGAATCCTGATAATTGTGATAAATTAAGTGAGTTGAACAGATATACGTATGACGGATCACGGTATAAATAATATTCACCGATAGAATATTTTAAAAAGATTGAAATTAAAATTAAAACAAGCGGCAGTATAAGTAATATCAGGAAAGGAATGTTCTTTTTCAAAGATCTTTTTTTGAAATATAAATATATTATGATTTAAAAATAAGTTTTTTTATGTTCACCCGATGGACAATTTAATTTTAATACCATGTTTCAAATTTTACAAATGTCATTTTTCGAAAATGACTTTACACATTCTATCCGGAATTGTAAATTTCTTAAATATTTTTTCCATAATATTTTTAAATTAATTGTTATGAATATCTCATCCAAAGTAAAAATAATTTTTATTTTATCCGCTTTATTCATGGTCTCTGTTTTAAATCAGGCAAATTCTGCAGTCAGATATGTAACACCTTCGGGAGCCGGATTGATGAACGGAACAAGCTGGACAAATGCAATTCCCGGTCTGTCTCTCCAGGCAGCAATAAACGCTTCTTCCTCAGGAGATGAAGTTTGGGTATCAGAAGGAATTTATTTTACTACAAATACTTTGAACAGAAATATTTCATTCAGCATGAGAAATGGTGTTATTATATACGGAAGTTTTAACGGAACAGAAACTTCGGTCTCTCAGAGATTATTTTCCTGCGGACCTACAAGCGTTCTCAGCGGTGAGATCGGTGCGCCGGGATTTTTTGATAACAGTTATCATGTGATCAGCAACAGCAGTCTGAATTTATCTGCAGTGATAGACGGCTTTGAGATCATAGGCGCAAATGATGACAGACCTGTTTCATTTACTAACGGTCTTGGAGGCGGCATATATAACAACGGTGGAAATGCCGGAGGATTCTGCAGTCCTACCATTAGAAATTGTATCATAACTGATAACAGAGCAGTATTCGGCGGAGGTATTTTTAACAGCGGACATTCAGGAGGTAATTCAAATCCGGTAATCCAAAATTGTATCATATCCAATAATCTCGCTTATGACGGCGGCGGAGGAATTGATAATTTCGGTGTCGGCGGAAATGCAAATCCCGTTATTACAAACTGTATCATCTATAATAACACTGCTAATATCGCAGGCGGGATGTACTGCTGGGGCGGTGATCCAAACGGTAATTCAAATCCCGTAATTTTAAACAGCGCTTTTATTAATAACAGAGCTCTTACGGGAAATGCCGGAGGAATAATTTGTGACAATTTAAATTTCAACGGCATCGGCAGCTCAGGTACAAGCAATCCCGTTGTAAGGAATTCCATCTTCAGAGGAAATACAGCAGCCGGCGGCGGTCCGCAGTTTTATATTAACGGTACGGCTTCTTTTACGGCTACATATTCAAATATAGATTTAACCAGTCAAAATCCTCCGCATATTATTTCCGGACCCGGGACGGGAAACATTGACAGCGACCCGATGTTTCTCAACGCTTCAGATCCTATAGGCGCAGACAGCTGCTGGATGACTGCTGATGACGGATTTAATCTGTTGTACGGTTCGGTTTGCATTGATGCCGGCGATAATTCCGGAACGCCTCTCACTGACATTTTATTTAACCCCAGGATTTATAACTCTACAGTTGATATGGGTCCGTATGAATTTAATAACTTCGGATTTTTTAAATTAATTCTTACAATAAACTTTGAAGCGTGTCAGCAGACTGACTCAATTAGTGTGGAATTAAGAAGCGCAGTATCACCTTACGGATTAACAGAAAAATCTGCAGGTGTTGGAGGACTGGGATTGCCTTCACAGTTATTTTTTGCAAATGCTGTCAACGGAGTAAATTATTACATAACAGTTAAGCACAGAAATTCTATTGAAACATGGAGTAAGTCTGGAGGTGAGGTTTTTGCAGGCGGAGTTTTGAATTATAATTTCACTTCAGCGGCTTCTCAGTCTTACGGAAATAATCAGGTAAACACCGGCGGTATGTGGTCCCTTTACACGGGAGATGTAAATCAGGATGAAATAGTTGACGCAACGGATAACGGACTTATAGATAATGACGCGTTTAATTTTGTATCAGGTTTTGTGCTGACGGATCTCAATTGCGATTCCATAGTTGATGCAGGTGATGCAGCTTATGCTGATAATAATCTTCTAAATTTTGTTTCTGTTTCAAAGCCGTGATCAGTGAAATAATTTTGTTTATGAATTCATTCAAAATTAGTAAATCAAAAAATAATCATAATCAATGTCTGCTTTTTTTTAATTCGGACAGTTTCCAGATTTCCCAGGCCCAGCAGAGTGTCACCATCTGATATATAAGGAAAACAATGTTTTCCAATACAACCGAATTTTCTTTCATTGTATACATGCGGATTATCAGGAGAATAAGAAAAGGAATTATAGAAATAATTCCCGCTATCCTCAGCCATTTTGGAAACAGAGTATAATATGAGATCAAAATGAAAGCCGGTATCATAAATAAAACTCCGAGACTGGATGTTGCTATATCCCACTTATTCACTTCGTTTATCTCTGTCAGAAACAATCCCTGTGCGATCGCCAGTATGCTGAAGCCTGCAGCCGGTACATCAAATCTTTCCCCGCTTGCCTTTGCAGCAAGACATGCAAATGCTGATATTGCAAATAATGCGTCCGCTTTGAAAAATGCTGTCTGAGTAAAACTTTGTACCGGATATAAAGACCCGATCACACTAAGTATGAAACTCAAAGTCAGTCCTCCTGAAATGAAATAGGATAAATGATGATTTTTATTTTCCACTAATATGAAATTTAGCTTAACATAACCAATTAACCTTAAAGTATAAATAAGATTTTTCTGCTTCTGCTAAACCCGGATGACAATTAATAAAAAATTAAAAAGTTTTTTACAGTATTACCTTTTATTATTAACAAAAGAAATTTAATTTAACTCTGTTAAATTATGACCGTTAGAAAACTCACATTATTATTTCTTCTGTTATCTTATTCAATAGTGCTTGGGCACAGTATTGTGCCTCACCACCATCATGATAAAGATCAGATAGTTTATTATGACGAATCTCATCCGGCTGATGACCACTGTCATTCAGACGATTTCCATTTACCTGATATCTTCTGTAAATATTTTCATTTTAGCGATAAAGAAACTTTTACTGTTACTAAGCTATCAAAAATATTAAATTCATCTAAAACTAAAATTCAGTTTAATCATTATAAGGATGAAATTTCCGAATCCTGTAATGCTCTTCCGTTTTTATTAATACATCCCATTAAATCCAATACAGATTTCAAAAAAATTCTATTAAGATATTCCTGCTTAAGAGCTCCTCCTGTTTCCTAACATTCCAAAAGTAAAGCTTCAGATTTTTTAAGATCACCATATTTTTTAAAATATTTAACAATATTAGAATGAGATCATTACTATCAATTCTTATTGTAATCTGTTTTGCATTTAATTTTTTTATTTCCGGATGCGGGAAAAAAGAAGATGAAGTAAAAACAGAGCAGAAAGAATTCATAAATAAAACCGAAACACAAATACAAAATAATACACAGTCACAAAGTAATACACAGACACAAAATAATAATTCAACTTCAGAGACTTTTAAAATCTGGAATCAGGTTGAGAAAATCAATGAGTCAATGGGCAAAGGAATTAACAGCGGAAAGTCGGGACATCTTGAAGAACCGGTTGCAGAAATTATTTCACTGATAAAAAAGATACCGGCTGCTGCAGGAAATCTGGAACCGGCAAGCCTTCAGACAATAATATCAAAAACGAATGAATTAAGAAAAAGCGGAGATCTGCTGGATAAGTATCAGCATGCCAATCAAACCTCTGAATTGAAAGAAGAACATTCGAAGTTTACTACAACTCTTAATGAGATTAAAAATGTATTACCAAAGTGAAGTATTTTATAATGTATAATCTATTTTCGATTATCTTTTCAAAATAAATTTCTAAAATGAAAAACATATTATTTATAGCTGCGATAACTTTTTGTGTATTATATTCCGGCTGCAGCAGGGACAGCCATAACGATATTTCTGACAGCGATAATGAGAGTGAACTTGATCCTATAGTATTTACTCTGTATTCAGATAAGACAGAATTGTTTGTGGAATTCAAACCTTTGATTGCCGGCACATTAACTAAATTTGCTGCACACTTCACTCATCTGGGAGATTCATTCAAAGCATTTACAGAAGGCACAGTCACACTCAGATTAAAAACCGGAGATAAAGAAATAAGCGTAATTTCAAATTCGCCGTCTTCACCGGGGATATTCAGACTTGAACTGACTCCTGAAATGCAGGGAAAAGGTCAGTTGATATTTGACATTCAGACTGAATTTTTCCTTGATCAGATCATCATAGAAAATGTTACAGTATATCCAAGCGAGGAAGCGGCTTTTTTTGAACAGACAGAAGAGCCGGAAGGAGATGAAATAACATTTTTAAAAGAACAGGCATGGAAGATTGAATTTGCAAATCAGCTATTAATAAGACAATCATTTAATGAAGTAGTTAAGACATCAGGGCAGATAACTTCCGCGCCGGGAGACGAATCTGTGATTGTTGCAAAATCACAGGGGATAGTAAAGATAAGCAAAGACAATGCTACTGCAGGCGCACGTGTGAATTCAGGTGAATTATTGTTCACAGTAAAAGGCAGTGATGTGATCGGAGGAAATATTGACGTAAGATTTGAGGAAGTAAAATTAAATTATGAGAAAGCCCTTGCTGATTACGAAAGAGGTAAAGAGCTGGTTAAGGATAATATAATTTCTCTGAAGGAATTTCTTGAAAGAGAAATTACATTAAAAAATGCCGAGATAATTTACAATAACGTTTCTCAAAATTACTCAGGCGACGGTGAAAACGTTTACAGTCCGATGAGCGGTTTTATAAAAAATATATTAGTAAGCGACGGGCAATATGTTAACGCAGGTCAGCCATTAAGCAGCGTATCTAAAAACCGGAGACTTCTGCTGACCGCCGAAGTATCTCAGCAGTATTTTTCAAGACTGGGGACATTCACATCCGCGAACTTCAGGACGGAATATGATAATAAAGTTTACCGGACTTCAGACTTAAACGGAACACTGGTTTCTTTCGGAAGGACTGTTGATAATAACAATTTCTACATTCCGGTTAATTTTGAAATTGATAATAAGGGAAATCTGATACCGGGTTCTTTTGTACAGGTTTATCTTGTTTCGTCAGAAATTAAAGATGCGCTGATAATTCCTGTCTCTTCCCTGATTGAAGAGCAGGGTTTGTTTTATGTATTTGTGCAGACCGGCGGCGAGAGCTTTCAAAAAAGGGAAGTGAAAACAGGAGCAGGTGACGGTTTTAATATAGAAATATTATCAGGAGTAAATGAAGGAGAAAGAGTTGTGACAAAAGGCGCTTATAATATTAAATTAGCAGCAATGTCAGGCAGTATTCCGGAGCACGGTCACGAGCATTAAAAATATTTAAATCTTAAACGAATGCTAAACAGAATAATAGAAATTTCACTTCAGAACAGATTACTGGTTGTCGTTTTTACAGTTCTACTGTTACTGTTCGGGACATACATCGCTGTAAATATGGAGGTGGATGTTTTTCCCGATCTGACAGCGCCTACCGTAGTTGTTCTGACTGAAGCTCACGGAATGGCTCCGGATGAAGTGGAAAAAATGGTGACCTTTCAGATAGAAACTGCAGTCAACGGCGCAACCGATGTAAGACGCGTAAGATCATCTTCATCCGCAGGAATATCAATCGTTTGGGTTGAGTTTGAATGGGGAACTGATATTTATATAGCAAGACAGATAGTTGCCGAAAAAATTTCAGCGGTAAAAGAGAAGCTGCCTGAAGGAACCGGCGATCCGACTCTTGCTCCGCAGTCTTCTATAATGGGAGAAATAATGCTGTTAAGCGTAACTTCTGAAGAAACAAAATCTATTGAACTTAGAACCATAGCAGACTGGATAATAAGACCCAGTCTGCTTGCAACAGGAGGAGTTTCCCAAGTGGTTGTCATGGGAGGAGAATCCAAACAGTATCAGATTTTAGTTTCTCCGCAGAAGATGGATTATTTTAATGTTTCGATAAATGAAATTATAAAAGCTGCAGAAGAATCAAATGAAAATTCTTCCGGAGGTTTTATGAATGAATACGGGAATGAATATATAATTACCGGAATCGGAAGAACAACCGATATTAACGATATTGGAAAATCAGTAATTAAAAATACAGACAATTATCCCGTTAAGATAGAAGACGTTTCTGAAATAAAGATTAGCTCAGCGCCTAAAATTGGTGACGGCTCTATGAACGGGAAACCGGCAATAATATTGACTGTTTCGAAACAGCCGTCTACTAATACATTAAAACTTACTGAGAAAATTGATGAAGTAATTGCTGATCTGAAAAAAACTTTACCAAAGGATGTTCAGATAAATACAAAAATTTTCAGACAGGCGGATTTTATAAATGCATCAATAAGTAACATTAATAAAACCCTGATAGAAGGTTCTATATTCGTAATTATTATACTGTTCATATTTCTTATGAACTGGAGAGCAACTTCAATTTCTTTAATAGCAATTCCTGTTTCCCTGATCTTTGCTATACTTACGCTTAAATGGCTCGGGGTAACGATCAATACAATGAGTCTCGGCGGAATGGCAATAGCAATCGGGGCTCTTGTAGATGATGCTATAATTGATGTGGAAAATGTTTTCAAACGGCTTAAGGAAAATTCACTGAAACCGGCAGAAGAGCGTGAGAATAAGCTTAAAGTTATATTCAATGCTTCGGTGGAAATAAGGACTTCCATTATTAATGCAACGCTGATAATTATAGTCGCTTTCATTCCTCTTTTCTTTTTATCCGGAATGGAAGGAAGATTACTCGCGCCGCTTGGAATTGCATTTATAGTTTCAATCTTTGCTTCATTGATAGTCTCTATTACACTGACTCCGGTACTTTGCAGTTATTTGCTCACAAGTGATGAAATGCTTAAAAAGCATTCTGATGAAAGCAGATTAGTAAGGTTTCTGCAGAAGAAATATGTTTTAACTCTTGAAAAAATATTTCACTTTAAAAAACTTATTTTAGCTCTGGCTTCATTGTTGTTATTTATAAGTCTTGTTCTTCTCTTTTCACTCGGGAAAAATTTTCTGCCTGAATTTAACGAAGGTTCTTTAGTAATCAGCGCAGTCAGCCTGCCGGGAATATCCCTTGAGGAAAGCGGTAAGATTGGAACGGACATTGAAAAAACCCTGCTGACTGTACCGGAGATATCCGTTACTACAAGAAGAACGGGACGCGCGGAACTTGATGAACATGCTTTGGGAGTAAACACTTCGGAAGTGGAAGTTCCGTTTGTACTTAAAGACAGAAACAGGGAAGAATTCATGACGGAAGTAAGAGAAAAATTATCTGCGGTTTCCGGAGCAAATATTACAATCGGACAGCCGATCGGACACAGAATAGATCATATGCTGTCAGGTACAAGATCAAACATTGCAATTAAAATCTTCGGACATGATCTGAATAATATGTTTTCCATTTCCAATAAAATAAAATCAGCCATTGAAGATATTGAAGGTCTTGTTGATATTTCAGTTGAGCCGCAAATTGAGATCCCGCAGATCAAAATTAAAGCAAAGAGAGAAATTCTCGCAAAGTATGGAATTACAATCGGTGAATTTACAAAAATGATTGATGTCGGTTTTGCCGGTGATAAAGTTTCAGAAGTATTTGAAGGGTCACAAAGGTTTGATGTGGTTTTAAAATTTAATAACAATAACAGGGGAAGCATAGAAAATATTCGAAGCGCAATGATAGATACACGTAACGGAGAAAAAGTACCGCTCAGCTATGTCGCGGATATTATTTCTTCTTCCGGTCCTAACACAGTAAACAGGGAAAATCTTCAGAGAAAAACTGTAGTGTCCGTAAATGTAACCGGCAGGGATCAGAAAAGCGCAGTCGAAGAGATCCGCAGAAAAGTATCAGAGTCGGTTGAATTACCTGAAGGATACAGGATAGAATACGGAGGACAGTTTGAAGCGGAGGCGGAAGCTTCCAAAAGACTTCTTGCTGCATCGGTTCTGTCAATATTAATAATATTTCTGTTATTGTTTCAGGAATTCAAAAACCTGAAACTATCCGCAATCATTCTTTTAAACCTGCCTTTAGCATTGATCGGAGGCGTACTGAGTATTTACTTTACATCCGGAATTATCAGCATACCTTCTATTATAGGATTCATTACTTTGTTCGGCATTGCCACAAGAAACGGAATACTTTTAGTATCGAGATATACTGCATTACAGCAGCAGGGAGTTGGACTTTACAGAAGAATTATACAGGGCTCCGGAGACAGATTAAGTCCGATACTGATGACTGCGCTTACTGCCGGACTTGCTCTTGTACCGCTGGCTATAGCAGGAGATATGCCGGGAAATGAAATTCAAAGTCCGATGGCTAAAGTAATTCTTGGCGGATTGTTAAGCTCAACTCTTCTAAATTTACTTATAATTCCAATTGTATATTATCTTATCAGCAAACACGCTGAAGAAAAAATAACTGAAAATTAAATATGAAAATTAACATAATTATTTCATCTGCTTTTGCTTTCATCCTTTTCCTTTTGCAAGCTGAAACATATTCACAAAGCAATATTGAAAATATTCTGAATGAGATCTCAAAAAATAATAAATCCATTATTGCAAATACACAGCTGCAGGAATCAAGGAAACTGGAATTTCAAACCGGACAGTCGCTTCACAATCCGTTTATTGAAGTTACAAATATTTTCGGTCAGTCAGATGACAACGGCAGTCAGCTGGAATTAAAACTTATTCAGTCATTTGATTTTCCTACATCGTATTCAAAGAGAAATAAAGTGTCCGATCTGAAGATACAGCAGACAAATTTTGAAAAGCAGATAATGCGGCGTGAAATTTTACTGGATGCAAAGCTTACGTGCATTGAGTTAATTTATCTAAATAAGAAGAGGATACAGATGCTTAAAAGAATTGAAACAGCCGTATCCCTTCTTAATTTGTATCAGACAAAACTGGAAAAAGGAGAAGGAAATATTCTCGATGTGAATAAGTCAAAAATAAATTTGCTTAATTTAAAAACTGACCTTGTTCTTATTGAAAATGAAATAGAAGTGATGAATGAAGGACTGACAGAACTGAATGCGGGAAATAAAATAATTTTTGCCGATACTGCATATCCGGTAACTCCGGTAATTCCTCAGTTCGAAATTTTAGAAAATGAGATTGAATTAAACGACCCTGCCATAAAATCATTACAGCAGGATAAATTAATTTCACAGAGTCAGGTTGAACTCAGCAAGTCTCTCAGTCTTCCAAAATTTGAAGTCGGTTATTATTATCTCGGATTGCAGGATAGAAAGTATAACGGAATTCATTTCGGAATTTCGATACCGCTATGGGAAAATAATTACAGAACTGATTTTCACAGATCAAAGACGCTTTATTCGAATCTTGAAATAGAAGCTCACAGGAATGAGCATTTGTACGAGATCAAAAAGCTTTACGGAAAATATGAAACACTGAAGGAAGCAATGACCGGTTACAGAGAAATTCTTGAATCATCAGACAATGATGATATCTTAAATAAAGCGCTTGTTGCCGGAGAAATAACTTCAATAAATTATTTCCTTGAATCAAATTATTTGTTTAATTCGATTGATAAATTTCTTGAACTCGAAAAAGAGTATCACATGGTTATTGCTGAATTGTATAAGAACCGGCTTTAATTAAAAAGATAAGAAATAGTTATAATGATTATAAATATTAGTAACTTTTAATTGATACAAAAATAGCTTTGCATTTAAAATTCATTTTCCATACTTTAAATTGTGATAAAGACATTTACAAAATATTTTTCCATACTTTTAATAGCAGTATTAATCCAGTCTAATTTCAGCTTTGCATTGAACCATATGTTATGTAAGATGTCTGAAGTTCAGACAGATTGTGAATGCGGAGTTCCTTGTGAGAATGAAATTCAGTATTCTTCAACAAAATCCGGCTGCTGTTCAGTATTAGTCAGTGAAATTTCCAATACTAATATTCTTGAGATAAATAAATTGTCATTTAATAAAGACATTTATTCCCGGTTAACTGAAAGATTTTTAACTTTAGAATTACTTTCGGATTTACCCCGGAATGTCAGTATGCAAATCATTCATTTCAAACCTCCTGCTGATATACCTATTCTTTTCTCCCATATCCTTATTTAGTTAATTTCATTTTTCGTTATCTAAACAGCAAAGTAATTACTTTGTCTGATTATTTTTATTTATAATAAATAAAAATCAAAATGAAATTAATAATCTTTTATATTTTTTTGCTTTTCAATTCAGCGTTCGCTCAAACTGATTCAAGTATAAGCTATAATTTCCAATACGGATTAAATGATCTGATTAATTCGGCTTTGGAATCGAATGTGCAGCTTGAGCCTATTGAATATGAAAAAAAGATACTGTCTTCTAAAATAGGACAGGTAAGCTATCAGTCTTCACCAATGCTTCAGTTTATGGTGGATGATATACCGGTAAATTTTAACAGCGCCGGCATGTACTCACTGAATTATTCACAGCCACTGAAATTCTTCGGTAAACTGGATGAAGCCGGAAAACTTGCAAGGTTAAATTCATTATTGCCTGAAATACAGAAGGAAGAATTACAGAATGAATTAATAAAGTCAGTGAAGGAAAATTATTTTATGCTGTCTGTCAATGAAAGATTATTATCCTTTAATGAAGAATTTAAGGAGATCATACTTTCAATAACCGGTTCGCTTGAAATAAAATATTCAGTCGGAAAAGGCAGCCAGTATGATATTCTGAAAAGTAATAATGAATATCAGAAGCTGCTGCTCGAAGAAATTGAACTCAGGAATAATAAAAAAATATTCATCAATAATCTCAGAACACTTACAAATCTCGATCTGCCGGACGGTTTTACTACAAAGAATCTTGAAATACTTTTAAAGATCACTCCTCCTGTGCTTGATACAACAAGTCTTGCAGCAGAATTAAGATCCGGAAATACGGGATATAAATATCTTCAGCAGCAAAGTGAAGTTAATAGGATTGAAACTTCTGTCACTGAACTTGAAAGGAAACCTGATCTGATTATTATGTCAGGATATAAGTATAGATCGGAAATGAAGAAAAGTTTTTTACTTTTCTCAATTGCAATGGATCTTCCTTTTATGCCGTGGAATGAAAAGAGAATTGATGCTCAGATCAACGAAAGGATCTTAACGGAAAAGAGAATTAATTCAGAAGTTAACTCGCTTGAAGTAAACTTAAAGAATGAATTAAAAAATACAATTGTGAAAATAAATTCTTCACAGGAGAAGATCAGATATCTGAATGAAGTTTTGATACCGCAGACCGAGCAGACTTTTAAGTCATCTTTGATATCATATGAAACTGCTGCAAATCAATTCATAGACCTTCTCGATACTTTCAGGACTTTAAGAGAGAATAATAAAATGCTTGTTGAAGAAGAAACAAACTATCTTATTCTTATCAGCAGTCTTGAAAAAATAATCGGGAAGCAAATTTTAACAGTTAATTAGAATGAAAAAAATACTTATCGGAATACTTGTCATACTTGTGCTGGCCGGTGCTTCATTTGGCGTATATAAATTATTTATCGAAGATACTGATGGTAATCAGGTTTCAAAAGCTGATGAACTGTATATCTGCCCTATGCATCCGCAGATACAGAGTAACCATCCGGGAGTTTGTCCGATCTGCAATATGGATCTGGTTTTAAAGGAGAAGTCCGATGTAGAAATGGAATTTGAGGCTTTAAAAAATTCTGAAAATGAAATAGGGGATATAGTCATTTCTCCTGCGCAGCAGATACTTGCAAATGTTCAGACTGAAAAAGTTTCCATAAAAGAATTCAAAAGAAGTCTTACTTTTAACGGATACATAAAAACATCGGAAAGTAATATGAGGCATATTGCTACCCCAATATCAGGAAAAATCATAAAAATGTATATCAGCTATGAAGGACAGATGGTAAGCAAAGGTCAGAAGGCATTTGACATTTATTCGCCAGAGATATACTCAACTCAAAAAGAGTATCTTCTTGCTTTAAAGAATCTTGAAAATGCGAAGAGCAGCGGTAATGAACTTGTAATTGCTCAGGCGGAAAATCTAATAAGCTCTACAAAGAACAGACTAAGATTGTGGGAAGTTACTCCCGGGCAGATTGAAGAGTTTGAGAATTCATTGGAAGTGAAAGATTATATATCTGTTTATTCAAAATACAGCGGGGTAATAACAAAGAAAATTGTTCATGAAGGTCACTGGGCTGTTGCAGGCGAAGATATTTATGATGTAGTGGATATGTCAACATTATGGGTAATTGCAAGTGTTCCGGAATCAGATATTAACAGCGTCAGGATGGGACAGTCTGCAAATATAACTTCCGTGTCATATCCCGGTGAAGTCTTTAGCGCAAAGGTAAACTTCATCAGTCCGATGTTAACTTCCGATACCAGAACTCTTGAAGTTCGTTTTGATGTATCCAACAGGAATTACAGACTAAAACCGGATATGTATGTGAAAGCTGAGATTGGTTCGGCTGATTATGAATGGAACATAGTAGTCCCGAGAAATTCAGTTTTAAGAACCGGTAAGATGGATTTGGTATATGTGAAGAAAGAGAATAATATTTTTTCGCCGAAGAAGGTAACAGTCGGAGGTGAGAGGGATGGATTATATTTAATAACTTCAGGATTATCCGAAGGTGACGAAATAGTAACCAGCGCCGGATTCCTTATTGACAGTGAAAGTCAGATACGTTCAGGATCTGATAATCAAGAAATAAAAGAAAAAGAGATCAAAGGCGATCCTGAATTCAATAAAGATCAGGATATAATGAAAGACATAGATCATAATAAACACTAATTATTTAAAAATAAAAATAACTGCATACAGCAGTAAAGGAGCTAAAATGATTTACTTAAATTTAAGAAACATAATGTTTCATACATTTACAATCGTATTATTTTTTGTTTTGATAACGGGCTGCGGTAATGATGAGTCTGAAAAAGATTCACATAATAATATGATGAATGAAAATAAAAACGGGAATACCGGAATGACTCATTCAAATGAAATGACTCAGTCAAATGAAATGTCTTCAAAAGACGGATACGAACATGCCATGATAATATTGTCAACAATGCAGTGTGACATCTGTAAGGAAAACATCGAAACAGCAGTAAAGAAATTAGACGGGATAGAAAGCATTGATGTTGTCACGAAGGAAAAAATTGCACACATAAATTTTGATAAATCGAAGACCGATCTTTCAAAAATTGAAAGTTCTATAACTGCAGCCGGTTATGATGCAAATGATAAAAAAGCCGATCCGGAAGCATATAAGGAACTTGATGACTGCTGCAAGCTGCCAAAAGATCAGAAAAAAAAATATTAAAGATCTATCTCTATTGGCAATGTAAGATTTTATGCGGTCAATACAATAATTTTAAAGCTCTCTTAATTAATCAATATTAAAAAAAATGAAATCGAAAAAAAATAATCTGTTAGCTCTTGTAATAATCACTCTTGCCATGTTAATGATCAACATTAATAATGCTGATTCAAAAGTAATTCAAAAAAGTAAGACCATTACCATTGAGTTGAATTCTATGCAGTGTGATATGTGTGTTGAGAAAGTTACCGATGCAATTAATTCAGTAGAAGGAGTTGAAAAAGTATCAGTTGATCTGGATAAGAAAAGCGCAACTGTAACTTACAATACTGACCTTACAAATAAAAAAGCTATAGAAAAAGCTATCACATTGGCAGGATATGATGCGAATAAGGCGCCGGCTGATAAAGAAGCATATGATAATTTAAGCTCTTGCTGTAAGAAACAATAAGTTAAGAATCAAAAGTGAAGCAAACATAAGAATTGCTTCACTTTTTTAATTAATTCCCTTCGTTGTGTAGGAGAGTTTGATTTCAGACAGTAATTATTAACAATTATAAAAAAAAACACGATCATGAAAAAAATACAGAAATTAACACTTGCATTCGCAGCAATAACAATTATTGCTGTATTTTCATCCTGCCAAACAAGTCCGGACGTAAAACAAGTTCTGTCAAAACCGGAAACAAGAATGATGATAATGGACTCAATAGCAAATAACAGCAGTATGTCTCAGGAGATGCTGGAGGCAATGATGAAAAACAATGGAGGAAAAATGATGATGCAGGAAAACGGAATGATGATGGGAAAAATGATGGGAATGATGATGGAAAATCAAGATGGAATGATGAAGATGATGAAAGATAATCCTGCTATGATGCAGGGCATGATGTCTTACATGATAGGCGCTTCAAAAGGTGATTCGAGTATGATGTCTTCAATGTTAAAAACCATGATGGGAAATCAACAAATGATGGGCATGATGCAAAACATGACGAATAGTAATAAGGGCATGGATATAATGGACGGTGAAAATAAGATGGATGGAACGAGGAAAATGGAAAGTATGGACAATATGGAGGGAATGGATCACAGTAAGACAGATAAGAAATAGAGTAAAAAAAATTTTTTTAACTTTATAATAAAAACATTAAAACAATGTTTCACAATGGAGATTTTTCATTTTGGGGATGCACATGCTATGGTGGGTGATATAGATTTATTTATATGGATACCGATAACAAGATTATTATTTTTGTAACTTCAACTAACTGGAATTTTATAACCGGGGTCCGTGCTCCGGTAAAATTTAAGTAGTTAATCAACTAAAATAATTGGGATATTCAAGCTATCCTGAGATTACTTTTATGTATGAATAATTAACAGAAAAAATACTATGAATGATTATAAGATAAAAAGAAAAGATTTCCTGAAATATTCAGTCGCACCTTTTGCATTAACTTTACTGCCTACAACTTTTTTATCCGCCTGTGAAAGTAACTCTGAATCTGACAAGAAATCCGGTAATGTTTTCTCTCCTGACATTGAAGTTGAACTCACTGCTCATCCGGCGGCAGTTTCAATTCTACCCGGAAGTAAAACAAATGTATGGAAATATACAGGGAAAGTTATAAAAGGTAATAATGATTCAATTCAAAATTTTGAAGATTCATATATCGGTCCTGCATTCCGGGTAAAAAAGGGTGAAAGAATAAGAATAATATTTAAAAATGAAATTGATGAATCAACTATTGTTCACTGGCATGGCTTGCATGTTCCGCCAGAAATGGATGGACATCCGAAAAATGTTATTGAAAAGGGTGAAGAATATGTATATGAATTTGAAGTTATGGACAGAGCAGGTGTTTACTGGTTTCATCCCCACCCACATGATAAGACGGGTCCGCAGGTTTACAGCGGTTTAGCCGGTTTGTTTATTATAACTGATGATGAAGAAATTAAATTAAACTTACCTTCAGGAGAAGATGAAATTCCGCTTATAATTCAGGATAGAACTTTCGATTCGGATAATCAGCTTGTTTATCTAAATTCTCCAATGGAAAGGATGACCGGATTTTTGGGTGAGAAAATAGTTGTTAACGGGAAAATAAATTTTTCTCTTGATCTGGATTCAAAAACTTACCGTCTGCGGTTGCTTAACGGATCAAACTCCAGAATTTATAAATTAGCCTGGAGTGACGGAACTCCTTTGACAGTCATTGGGACAGACGGTGGATTATTAGAAAAACCTGTAAAGAGAGATTATCTGACTTTTGGTCCGGCTGAAAGATTTGATATCATAGCTGATTTCTCCGGAAAGAAACAGGGGGCGATTGTCAGGTTGGTCAGTCTCCCTTTTCCTTCTCAGGTGAGCGGAATGGGAGGAATGATGGGCAGAGGAAGAATGGGAATGATGCAGAGAGGGGATAACGATTTACCGGAAATGGGTGATGAGCTGAATTTACTCTCAATTAATATTATTAATAAAGTAACAAATAACTTTATTCTGCCGGCTGAAATTTCTTCATTTGAAGAATTAAATACAAATAATGCTGTCAACATTAATTCGCCAAGGAGATTTAATTTTGGTATGGGCGGGCATATGAGATGGACAATCAACAATAAGACTTTTGAAATGGATTCTGTAGCCGAATGGGAAAAAGTAAAACTGAATACAACTGAAATTTGGGAGTTTGTCAACGGTGCAGGCAGCAGAGGAATGATGGGCGGTATGATGGAAATGCCACATCCCGTTCATATTCATAATGTTCAATTTAAAATTATAAACAGGACCTACAACGGTAATTCAGATAACATTTGGGATGCATTTAAAGATGGTTTCATTGATGATGGCTGGAAAGACAGTTTTTTACTTTTACCGGGAACTTCAACGCAGGTTCTTTTACGGTTCAAAGATTATTCAGGAATATATCTTTATCATTGCCATAATCTGGAGCATGAAGATATGGGTATGATGAGAAATTATTTAATAGAATTATAATCTGAGAAACGGAAATTCCACTACAACTATAAAGATAAATGAGGCTGTAAATTATATTCTCCAAAAGAAAACGATTTAAAGCGAAATTTAAAAGAAGAAAATGAAATATTGGTTTACGGCTTAAATTTCAATTGCAGGTAATTAAACGATTTTTTATTCAATCAATTAGAAATGTATAAATTTGAAATATTGTAATCATGAATAATAATAATCAAAAACACCACGAAAACCGCGATCATCAAAATACCGGATCGCATGATCACAGCAAGATGGATCACGGCGATCACGGCAGTGTTCCTATGGGAATGGCAGGTCATGATCATCATAAAATGATGATTGAGGATTTCAAAAAACGATTTTGGGTTTCATTAATACTTACCATCCCGATTCTTGTTTTTTCACCAATGATCCAGATGTTCTTAGGCTATGAATGGCTGCTGCCGGGAAATGCATATATTCTTTTTGCGCTTTCATCTGTAGTTTACTTCTGGGGAGGGTTGCCGTTCCTAAAAGGATTTTACGAAGAAGTTAAAGCTAAGAATCCCGGAATGATGACGCTTATCGCAATGGCAATCAGCATTGCATATTTTTACAGCACTGCAACGGTTTTTGGTTTGCAAGGTGTGGATTTTTTCTGGGAACTTGTGACACTGATCGATATTATGCTGCTTGGACACTGGCTTGAAATGAAATCCGTATTAGGCGCTTCCAAAGCATTGCAATTACTGGTAAGCCTGATGCCGGCTGAAGCACACCGGATTAATAAAGATGATCAGGCAGAGGATGTGAAACTTGATATGCTGGAGATAAATGATGTCATTCTGATAAAGCCGGGAGAGAAAGTTCCTGCGGACGGGATAATTATCGATGGAAGCAGTTATGTAAATGAATCCATGCTGACCGGAGAATCCAAACCGGTTAAAAAAGAAAAAGATAATAAAGTCATAGGCGGAGCGATCAATGGCAATGGTTCTCTTAAAGTAAAAGTAGAGCATACCGGTAAAGACAGTTATCTGAATAAAGTTATAACATTAGTAGCGGAAGCGCAAAAGACAAAATCCAAAATGCAAAATCTTTCCGACCGAGCGGCAAAATGGCTGACTTATATTGCGCTGACAATTGGGTTCGGAACTTTGGCAGTCTGGCTGATCGCCGGTTATCCCTTTGTATTTGCGCTTGAGCGAATGGTTACTGTAATGGTAATAACCTGTCCGCACGCTCTGGGTCTTGCTATTCCGTTAGTAGTTGCTATTTCAATTTCAGTTTCAGCGCAGCACGGACTTCTGATCCGCAACAGGACAGCATTTGAAGAATCGCGAAAGATCACTGTTTTGTTATTTGATAAAACCGGGACTTTAACAACGGGCAATTTTGGTGTTACCCGTTTTGAAAGTATCTCAGAAATATCAGCAGAAGAAATGTTAAGAATAGCGAGCGCTCTCGAACAATCATCCGAGCATCCGATTGCCGTTGGAATTATCGACAAAGTAAAAGAACTTGATTTAATAATTCCTGAGGCAGAAAACTTTAATGCAATAACCGGTAAAGGAGTGGAAGCAAAAGTAGAAGGTAAAGCAGTGAAAGTCGTAAGTCCCGGCTATCTTAAAGAAAAAGATCTGCCTGTACCGGATGGCGCGTTTTCCAGTAAAGCGGAGACAGTAGTGTTTGTAATAATTAATGAAAATATAGCTGGATACATTGCCTTAGCTGACACTATCAGACCGGAAAGTGAAGATGCAATAAAGACATTCAAAAAGAATGGAATCAAAGTTATGATGGCAACAGGTGATAATGAGACAGTTGCAAAAGCAGTTTCAGACGAACTCGGACTCGATGGATATTTTTCTGAAGTTTTACCGCATCAGAAAGTAGATATAATAAAAGATCTTCAGAGCAAAGGAGAATTTGTTGCCATGACCGGTGACGGAGTTAATGATGCTCCTGCATTGGCTCAGGCGGATGTTGGGATAGCAGTTGGATCCGGAACAGATGTAGCCGTTGAAACTGCTGACATAGTACTGGTTAACAGTAATCCAAAAGATATTGCGAACCTGATACTTTTCGGTAAAGCAACCTACAATAAAATGATACAGAATATTGCATGGGCTACAGGTTATAATGTTATAGCAATTCCTCTTGCTGCCGGAGTTTTATATTCATCCGGATTTGTATTAGGTCCTGCAGTAGGCGCTGTATTCATGAGCTTAAGTACTATTATTGTTGCCATTAATGCTCAGTTATTAAAAAGACAAATAAATTAATTTTAATTTGAAAAATTATATATAATTCAATATGACTCATAAATATAAAGTTACCGGTATGACCTGTAACGGATGTGTTTCAACAGTTCAGAAAACATTGTCAGAAATTAAAGGAGTGGAAGATGTAAGTGTAACACTAACTCCTCCGCAGGCGGTAATTAAAATGCAGCATCATATTAATGTAAATGAAATGAATGCTGCGCTTCAGCAATCCGGTAAATACACTATTGAAGAGGATGCTTCTGTTCATTCTGAAATGATGAACTCTGAGAAAGAAGAAGAAAAATCAAAACTGCAAACATACAAACCGCTAATAATAGTCTTTCTGTATATTCTTTTGGGTGTAGTATTACTTCAGATAAATTCCGGCAGAATTATCTGGATGGAAATAATGAATAATTTCATGGGCGGATTTTTCCTGGTTTTCTCTTTCTTTAAAATGCTTGACCTGAAAAATTTTGCTTTATCTTACAGCTCATATGATATAATTGCGAAGAAGTGGTTTGGATACGGTTATATTTATCCGTTCATAGAATTAGCCCTTGGAATATTATTTATTACCGGCTCATATCCGGTGTTTACAAATGCTGCAACAGTTATTGTAATGGGAATAAGCAGTATTGGAGTTATACAAAGCGTAATGCAAAAAAGAACTATACAGTGTGCATGTCTGGGAGCAGTATTTAATTTGCCAATGAGTACGATCACGATAATTGAAGATCTGTTAATGGTTTTAATGGCAATGATAATGTTATTTTTTATGATATAAATAACTGACTCATCATAAAATAAATTTATAATGATTGAAAAAATAATAGACTTTTCCGTAAACAACCGGTTTATAATTCTGATCATATATCTGGGAGTGATTGGCTACGGAGTTTATTCAATGATAAATACTCCGGTCGATGCGATTCCCGATCTGTCTGAAAATCAGGTAATTATATGGACTGAATGGATGGGAAGAAGTCCGCAGATAATTGAAGATCAGATAACATATCCGCTTACTACTTCTCTTCAGGGAATGGCAAAAGTAAAGGCAGTCAGAAGTCAGTCAATGTTCGGTATGAGTTTTATCTATGTCATATTTGAAGACAATGCGGATATATACTGGGCCAGGAGCCGTGTTTTGGAAAAGCTTTCTCAGGTCCAGTCTTCATTGCCTGAAGGAGTAACGCCTGTTATTGGTCCTGACGGAACAGGCGTTGGGCACGTCTACTGGTATCATCTTATGAGTGATAAATATGATCTCGGTGAACTTCGGGCATTGCAGGATTATTATTTGAAATTAGGACTGCAGTCAGTCGAAGGAGTTGCAGAGGTCGCTTCCGTAGGTGGTTTTGTAAAGCAATATCAGATCGATATTGATCCGAACAGATTATCGGCTTATGGTATTGGAATAAATGACATAGTAATGGCAGTTCAGAGAAGCAACAAAGATGTTGGAGGAAGAAATATTGAATCATCAGATATAGAATACTTTGTAAGAGGCAAAGGTTATATTACTGATGTCAGTGACATTGAAGAAATTACTTTAAAGACCGGTCAAAGCGGAAATCCTGTAAAGATAAGAGATGTAGCAACTGTTCAGATCGGCGGAGACATAAGACGGGGTATGCTTGATTTTAACGGAGAAGGTGAAGTCGTAGGAGGAATAATAGTAATGCGGTATGGTGAAAATGCAAATACTGTAATTGAGCGGGTAAAGGAAAAGCTTAAAGAATTAGAGAAAGGACTTCCTGAAGGAATTGAAATTATGACCTCTTATGACAGAAGCGATCTGATCTCAAAAGCAATACAAACTCTTCGCGACGCAATAATAGAAGAAGCGATTATTGTAAGTCTTATTGTGCTGGTATTTTTGTTTCATCTCAGAAGCGCTTTAAGAATTCTTATCGAAATTCCTGTTGCAATACTTATTTCATTTATTCTGATGAAACATCTCGGGATCACTTCAAACATAATGAGCCTGGGAGGTCTTATAATTTCTATCGGAATTCTTGTGGACGCTTCCATTGTAATGGTGGAAAATGCTTACAGGAATATTGCAATAGCTCAGGAGAAAGGACTCACAGTTGACTACAAAGAAATATCCGCCCGGTCTGCAAAACAGGTTGGCAGGGCAATATTCTTTTCCGAAGCAATTATAGTAGTTTCATTTCTTCCGGTGTTTATGCTCGAGGGACAGGAGGGAAAATTATTTCACCCGCTTGCTTTTACAAAAACTTTTGCCATAGCCGGCTCGGCATTAATTACGATCACGCTGGTTCCGATGCTGATGACATTATTCATGAAAGGAAAATTTTATAAAGAGAATCAAAATCCGGTTACAAGATTCTTCAACAGATTGTATGACCCTGTCCTCAGGCTGGCTTTGAAATTCAGGAAAACGACTCTTGCAATAAATGTAATAGCTTTACTTATCACGATTCCCCTGATAATGAAAACCGGCAGCGAATTTATGCCTCCATTGGATGAAGGAAGTATTTTATTTATGCCTACAATGCTGCCGAATGTTTCTATGACGGAAGCAAAGAGAGTATTGCAGGTACAGGATGCAATTATTAAAAGTATTCCTGAAGTCGAATCAGTTTTGGGGAAAGTAGGAAGAGCGGAGACACCCACCGATCCTGCGCCTGTGAGTATGATAGAATCAATTATAATTTTAAAAGACAAATCCGAATGGCGGGAAGGAATTACAAAAGCTGAAATTGTAAAAGAGATGAATTCAAAACTGCAGATTCCCGGTGTCAGTAACGGCTGGACACAGCCGATAATTAACAGAATTAATATGCTTTCGACCGGCATAAGAACGGATCTCGGAATTAAGATCTTTGGTGACAATCTTGATACTCTTGAAAAACTTGCTGTCGAAGCGGAAAACCTTGTGAAGAATATTCAGGGAGCTGCTGATGTTTATGCAGAAAGAACTCAGGGTGGATCTTATATTGATATTGATATCAACCGTGACGCGATCTCCAGATACGGAATGAGTGTCGGTGACGTGCAGGATGTAATAGAAACTGCAATCGGCGGTGAGAACATTGCAACCACAGTCGAAGGCAGAAGAAGATTCCCGATAAGAGTAAGATACATGAAAGATTTCAGGTCAGATGTGGAAGCTTTAAAAAAAGTCTGGGTGACTATTCCCGGCGGTGCGGTTAATTCAATGGGAAATATTACCGGCGCTGCTCAGGTGCCGCTCGGTGAACTGGTTGATATTAATATTACTTCCGGTCCGCCGATGATATCCTCAGAAAATGCATTACTCAGGTCAGTAGTTTTTCTGAATGTGAGGGACAGGGACATGGGAAGTTTTGTTAATGAAGCAAAGGAAGTGCTTGACAAAGAGTTTGCGCCGGGTTTACCGCTCGGATACTATTATACCTGGAGCGGTCAGTGGGAAAATCAGATAAGAGCAAAGGAAAGACTTCAGATCATTATACCAATAGTTTTCCTTGTGATATTTGTAATGCTTTATTTTACGTTCAAGAATTTTCTGGAAGCTGCGCTGGTAATGCTGTCTGTTCCGTTTGCACTGATTGGAGGAATATATTACATGTCAATTCTTGATTTAAATTTTTCTGTCGCAATCTGGGTGGGTTTTATTGCGTTGTACGGAATAGCGGTTGAAACCGGTGTTATAATGGTAATTTATCTTCACGAAGCTCTTGATAAAAAATTATCTGAAAAAGGTGATAACATTTCTCAGCAGGACCTTGTCGATGCAACAGAAGAGGGAGCAATACTCAGACTCCGGCCGAAGTTAATGACCGTTGCAACTGCAATGCTTGGATTAATTCCAATTATGTGGGCGACAGGCACGGGTGCAGATCTTGCTAAACCTCTTGCTGTGCCGATGATCGGAGGAATTCTTACGTCAGCAATTCATGTACTGTTTGTAACTCCGGTAATATTTGTAATAATTAAAGAGTATTTCAGAAAAAAAGGAAAACTGAAAAAATCTGAAATGGCGAAGTTTGCGGTTCATTAATAAAGCAAGCTTGATTTTGAATTCTGATATTATTCTTTCGAATAATTTATGCAATTAAATCAATTATAATTTATAATGGAATGTATTTAATTAGAATAGAAGTCTATGACATTTCTCATTTTAATGTTATAGAAAATAGAATACATTTGTCTGACATTAATTTAAATAAAACCAAAAAATATTATGAAAAAAAACATGGGGTCATCTGATAAGATAATCAGAATAATTATTGCTGCAGTTATTGCGATTCTTTATTTTACAAATGTAATCACAGGTGTATTAGGCATAGTTCTTTTAATATTTGCTGCCGTATTAGTACTGACAAGTCTTATTGGCAGTTGTACGTTGTATTCAATACTTGGGATAAGTACGGCAAAGAAAGAATCATAAGCAGCTCTATCAGAATTTTAAAAACAATTCGTCTTATAATAATTTAATACTATTAAAATGGAACCGCATTTTTATAATGTAGATATAATCTGGAATGAAGACCGCAAAGGTGTTTTATGTTCGCCCGAATTAAATGTTGATAAGGACAGCTGTATAGAAGTTGCGACGCCGCCGGAATTTCCGAAAGGAATCCCGGGCATCTGGTCGCCGGAACATTTATTCACCGCTGCCGTCAGTAGTTGTCTTATGACGACATTTTTATCAATTGCGGAAAATTCAAAACTCAACTTCACAAGCTTTAGCTGCAATACTAAAGGAAAGCTTGAGCAGATAGAGGGAAAATTTCTGATGACGGAAATTATTCTTGAACCAACGGTTACTATTACAGATGAGAAAGACCGTGAACGCGCGGAACGAGTCTTATTCAAATCGGAGAGCGCTTGTCTTATATCAAATTCAATTAAGTCAAAGATTATAATGCTTCCGACTATAATATTAAACTGAAAGAAATATATTTGTACAAGAAAACCAAATGAGTAATAATTCCAATATTTAAAATAAGATATTTATTTAATTCTATTCTATTCATTACTTAAAAATATTTTAAATGAAAAAGCCTGCAGACATTGACGGATATATTGCCGCATTTCCGGAAGAGATCAGAATATTACTGAAAAAGATTCGTGAGACATTTAGGAAAGCCGCGCCCGGAGCTGTTGAAGCTATCAGTTACGGGGTTCCTGCTTTTAAGCTGAACGGTAAAGATGTTGTTTATTTCGCAGCTTTTAAAAAACATATTGGAATTTACCCTGCGCCGAGGGGAGTTGAAGAATTTAAAAAGGAACTTGCTGAATACAAAGGAGGAAAGGGTACGGTGCAGTTTCCTCTCGACAAGCCATTACCGCTGAGTTTAATCTCACGAATCGTGAAATACAGAGTAAAAGAAAATTTACAAAAGACAAAGGTTTTAAAGAAATAAGAGATGTAATTGCCATATACTTTTACCGGACAGAATTTTTATAAATTAAAATTTCAAATATGAAAAACATTTTTGATGCAAAAGTATCTGATGAGATCATCAGCCGCATTAACAAACTTAGTCCTGAAGACAAACCGCAATGGGGTAAAATGTCGGCAGGACAAATGCTTGCTCACTGTAATGTACCATATGAAATGATATATGAGGACAAGCATCCCGCGCCAAACGCTTTTCTGAAATTTATTTTAAAGACATTTATAAAAAATAAAGTTGTTGGTGAAACGCCGTATCCGCATAACAGCAGAACCGGTCCGGAGTTTGTAATGAATGACGAAAAGAATTTTGAAGAAGAAAAAAAAAGACTTATTGATTATATAAATAGAACACGAGAACTCGGTGAGAAATATTTCAATGGAAAAGAATCAAATTCGTTTGGTGCGCTTTCTTCCGGTGAATGGAATAATATGCTGTATAAACATTTAGATCATCACTTAAATCAGTTCGGGAAATAATATTTATAAAATCTCTGTTTCAAAATTAAGTTAATAAAACTGAATTACTTATAATATCAGGTTTAATTAATTTTCTTTTGAAAAAAATTACAACTAGTTAACTAATGATTTAAAGCGAAATATTATGAAAAAGAAAAAGAAAGCAAAAGGGAAAGAAAAATTACCGGGATATCCCGCATATCCGGATACACAGGATATATTTGAAAGAGGGATTAAAGCGGACAAAATAGATCCGGACGATATTACATCCGTCAAAGCGCCGAATCTTTTTCCCAATGAACCGAATGAAAAAAGCTTTGAAGATGATGTCAGCGGAGATGACCTGGATGTGCCGGGATCTGAACTGGATGATAAAGAAGAAGCGGTCGGTAGTGAGGATGAAGAAAATAATTATTACAGTCTCGGAGATGATAATAATCTGGATGATGATAAAGATAAAACTGATTAGATAAATTAATACATAAAGCTGAATATAGTTTTGATATTTTCAGTATAGATTATAATTAACAGAAAACTGAATTCCAAAAAATAAAATCATAAAATAATTTAAATTATGAAAATTCAATTTAACACAGACAATAATATTAAAGGGAGCGAAAAATTTCGAGAACCTTTAATCACAATGTTATCAGAAGAACTGAGCAGGTTTAGTGATCAGATATCAAGACTTGAAGTTTATCTAACTGATGAAACCGGTAAAAAAACGGACTGATGGACAAACGCTGTGTATTGGAAGCACGCATTACAGGAAGACAGCCAATTGCAGTTAAAAGTAAAGCTGATACAATTCATAAGGCAGTTGACGAGGCAGTTGATAAGCTGAAGAATTCTCTGACTACTAAACTCGGACGCAGGAAAAACCATACGAAAAAACCGGAATAGTTTTTTGAAAAAAATATAAGACAACAAAAACTTTCAAAATTATTCAATAAATAATATTTCAATCTCATCTGATTTCATTGATCAGAATTGATGGATTCCTACTATAAACTGAATCATCTCCGGTTCAAAATTATTCTGTAATAAGATCCTTATCAGAAGTGAAACTTCATTGTGAAAAGTAAATGCATTGAACTAGGGCAATAATGTTCGTAATTTAACGAAGAAATAATTCTTATGCCGAATAAAAAAGAAAAATATACGGAGAAACAATATCTGATTTCACAATTTGGGAATGCGCTCGGACATCCGGTCAGAGTTGCAATACTCCAGCAGCTTTTAAAGCAGGAACATTGCTATCACGGAGATATGGCGTTAGAATTACCTATAGCTAACAGCACATTGTCACAGCATCTCAACGTATTGAAAGAATCCGGACTTATTAAAGGAGAAATTAATCTTCCTAAGACAAAGTATTGTATAAACCGGACAAACTGGGGTAAGGCAAAAATATTACTTATGGATTTCTTTGAATAGTAAAATGAATATACAAATTTGATATATACTAATAATTATTTATTAAAAAATATTTCAATCAATTAAAAAAATTTATGCTTTTTAATTGATGTGTTAGAAAAAAAGAGTTATTTGATAATGCCTGTTATATTGCAGGTAAAATTAAAATGAAAAGACAGAAAGGAACTAAAAATGAAACTGCTAAAAATTAATTTTGTAATTGCGCTGGTATTGTTTTTTGCCGGAAATATCTATTCTCAAACCGGCTGGGGTCCCGGAAGTAACTATAACAGAATGTATGATGTGAATACTGTAGAAACAATTAACGGATCGGTTTTAAGCGTTGATCAGATTTCACACGGTAACAGAATGTCCAATGGAATTCATTTGCTGTTGAACACAAAAAGCGGAAGTATCACTGTACATCTGGGACCGTCATGGTATATTGATAATCAGGACGTTCAGATCAATAAGAACGATGATATTACTGTAACAGGTTCAAGAGTTAATTACGAAGGAGAAATGGTGATCATTGCAAAAGAAATAATTAAAGGTGATGAGGTACTGACGCTCAGAGATGATAACGGATATCCATACTGGGCAGGCTGGCGTAAAAGAAATTAATTTTATTTATATATCTCAATCTGGAAAAGATTACTGATTCTAACATACAGTGTTTTTCAGATTGAGATTTTTTTGTATACCGAAGCAATAGTTTATTTTGGTGAACCTGGATAAAAAATATTTTGAAATTAAATCCATTCATAAAATGGTAAACAGAATGAGTAAAATTATTACTCTAATTATAATTATAGCTTTTCTATCTATTGTTAATATTAATTTTGCGAAAAAAGATAATTTCAAATATTCCGTAAGTATAAATCCTGTCAGCATTCCAGACCTTCCAGGACTTCATTCTTTTGTAACCGCGCATCACAATGGAAAATGGCTGATAATCGGCGGCAGAAAAGACGGCTCACATGCAAGACAGCCTTTCAGAGCATTTCCGGGTGATGAAAATAACACCGGGATTTATGTAATAGATGCAAAAGCTAAAAAGTACTGGAGCTCATCCGTAAATGAACTTCCGTTAAGTTTAAAAGAGCAGATGCAGTCCGGCAATATGAATTATTATCAGGATGGAAATATACTATATATTACCGGCGGGTACGGTTACAGCGCTTCTGCGGATGATCATATTACTTATCCATATTTAACTTCTGTCTCTGTGCCGGAACTGATAAATTCAGTTATAAATGGATATCCTGTAAGTATACATTTTAAGCAAATTAAAGATGATATTTTTGCCGTGACCGGCGGGCAGATGGGGAAGATAGGAAATACTTTCTACCTGATCGGAGGACAGAGATTTGACGGCAGATATAATCCAATGGGTCACAGAACTTATAAACAGACTTATACTGACGGTATAAGGAAGTTTGAAATTCAAAATACGAAGTCAAAATTAAGTTATTCGGAACTTGAAACAATTACCGATCAGGCGCATCTTCACAGAAGAGATTTTAATCTTCTCCCGCAGATTTTTCCTGACGGAAGCTATGGCTATACAGTTTCTTCCGGTGTCTTTCAGACAAATGCAGATCTGCCTTTTTTTTATCCTGTTGATATTACTGCTTCCGGATATATACCGGTAACTTCTTTTAATCAGTATTTAAGTAATTATCATACAGCAAAGGTATCATTGTATGATAAAAAGAATAAACAGATGAATACTTTATTCTTCGGAGGAATAAGTCAGTATTATTTTTCCGGAAATGATTTTGTAACTGATTTAAATGTACCGTATGTAAAAACAATCAGCAGACTTTCAAGATATGCTGACGGTTCCCAACGGGAGTATGTTTTGCCTGTCGAAATGCCTTTACTTGCAGGTGCGAACGGAGAGTTCATTCCCTTTCATAATATATCAGTTTATTCAAATGGAATTTTAAATCTGAATAAGATCAGGGGAGATTCTGTAATTATCGGATTTATTTACGGAGGTATAATAAGTTCAGAACTCAACCCATTCTCGAGGAATAATTTTAATTCAACTTATGCAGGCAATATAATTTATGAAGTGAGTCTTATTAAGTATAATTCAGTTCAGGGTCTGGCTATTGACGGAAGTAATCCTTTTTCAGCGGAAGTTTTCAAAGAAGGAACGGGTAATTATACAGCCGAACTGAATATTCCTTATAACGGTATAACTGAATTATATGTAACGGATGGTTCCGGAAAAATTGTTTTTCAGAAAACATTTAAAAATTTAAAAAAAGGGAAGCAAACAATAGAGATACCGGACAAAAAAATGTCAACAGCAGATGGATACAATTTTAATTTTATGTTTGATTATAAATTTGCTTATACAGAACAAGTCTTGATAAGGTAATATTGATTATATCTGAGCTGTTATGCGTCATACCGCACCATGACAATTCCCGATTAACCAGATAAAACAAATATCAGTATATAAAATAAATGCCGAAGTTTAGATTCAAAAAAACCGGATCGTAAGACCCGGATTTTTTTATGTGAGTTGTAAATGAAATAGTAATTACTTAACGACTACCATTTTATTGACAGCTATGTCGCTTGAGTTTGAGTTTGTAATAATATATTCCGCTTGCAAGATTCGATGCATTGAAGTTAATCGTGTAATATCCTGCTGTTCTGAAATCGTTCAGAATTGTCTCTACTTCTTTTCCCGTGAGATCATAGATCTTGAGTATTACATTACCGTTATTCGGAAGAGCAAAGTCTATCCTTGTCGATGGATTGAACGGATTCGGATAGTTTTGTGACAGTTTGAATTTATTCGGAACACCGATGTTGACAAATCCCGAGAGATCATAGTACTCAAAGTTTCCGTTGAAGTCTATTTGTTTGAGCCTGTAATTATAACTTCCCGGGTTTAGTTTCTTATCGACATAAGTGTAATCCGAAGGAACATTTGAATTACCTCTACCTTCTATAAATCCGATCTTAGTCCATACACCATCGGTTTTTCTTTCAATATCAAATCCTGTGTTATTTGTTTCCATTGAGGTCGTCCAGCTTAAAGTAACATTTCCGTTATCTGCGGCTGCTGTGAATGAATTCAGTTCTACCGGTAAAGGTTTGTCAAAATTCATCAGGCATGTTGCAGTATTGGGAAATGCGCAGGAATCAATACATTGGAAAGTTATCAATTCTCCGAGGCAGTTATTCCAGCAGCTGTAGTTATAAATTGTATCACCATTGTAACATACATAGGGAACAAGCGGATCAATGCAGTTATCAACCGGATGCGGAGTCATTGTGACTTTCATTACAACAGAATCATAATATGTGTTGTATGTGTAGTCAAAATTGGAAGGATATACTACTTCGAATTTTATATCCTGACAAGTGACAGTATCCCAGTTAATCTGAGGTTCCCTGACTTTTACCTGATCCAATTCATCATCATAGAAACCAATATACCATTCCAGAACCCAGGGATTGCACGGATCTACAAGTTTCATTTTGTTCACTCCGCAGTGCAGCTCTTCATATATAAAGTGATCAGGAAAGTCCGGACCATATACCTTTTCAAAGAAATACTGACCTTCGAGATGTGTAACAGGATCATTAGGGTGATCATAAATTTCAATATGAGGTACGCCCGGATCACATGCAACCTGTCCTGAACCAGTATTTGAAAGAAAAGCTGAGATGGAAATTGCGAGAATGAGTATAAAACCTATTTTTACTAATTTGTTCATTGTTGAACTCCTTAAAATTAAATTTAAATTTTTTAAAAAGATTCAATCAATTAAATTATTTTTTCACCGGCCAAATTGATTACTGTTAGGGGACCGGTGAAAATTTCCGGCCTGGTTTCATTCATTTATCCTCCTGAAAAATAATTAAAATTAAAAAGGGATTTTTTGAAAATAAAATCCCATTCGCCTTTATATAAAATATGGTGCAACTTTCATTCCTTTAAAAAAACAGTTAAAACATTCTAAATAGTTATCTTTTATAATTAATATGTAGAGAAAATACTCATATTGAAATAATTCAGGGCATTAATAAACAGTTTACATTACGGAAGATTCGATTGAATAAAACTAAAATGCAGGATTTGCTGCGAGTCAGATAATTACCTCGAAGAAATTTTACTTAAGTTTAATTTCGGGGAAGCGCTAATATTTATTAAAGAAAAGACGAATGAAATATATCCGCTTGTTGCATATCACTTTAAATATATATAATTCGATGAAGGAACCTCTGTTTCAAAAGTATAATAAGTCAAAAAAGATTTTAGAAAATTTTTTATAACATTTTATTATGATCCGCGAACATTCGTAAAATCAATCTTATCCGCATTCCATAAATCATGAGGTATGTAAAGACGGTTTATGACTGATGAAACTTTAAGATTTTGTTGGAAATTTGTTAGAATAATTATTACTTTTGTATTCTAAACTTTTTAAACAACATATTCCCCAAGGAAAGGAGTCCCTTAATTTGATTCCGGATAAAATTATTGCAGCCCTTTTGTAGAAATTTCATTCCGGAGATTCACAAAACTGCCGGGTCTTTGCAGTTTTTTTTAAAAAAATTTATTAATCTAAATTTTAAAAAGTCATGAAAATCATTACAACTTTTTTTGCTTTAACAGTACTACTTTTTACTTTATTAATAATGCCAGATAAGGTGAAAGCTGATTTTGTAGGAACGAGTCCTTTTACAGATTCAGTTTATGTCTTTGATCCTTCCTGGAATGTACTCTCAAGAAAGGCAATAACTCTATCCGGATTTACAGTACTGGGAGCCACTTCTGTCACATGGAATTCAGATGATCTTTTATTTTACGCTATAGTAAGAACATCAACACCCGACCGAAGACTTGTAACAATAGACCCGGCTACAGGAATCTGTACGGATATTGGTGATCTGGGAGGTAATTTTTCTTCAATTACATATTCATCTACTGACGGAATTATATGCAATGGGTTAGGTTATATTGATCCCATTTCCGGTCGAATTAACTTCGTTCACGTCCTCAATAAACGGCAGGAATGTAGAATTAAACTGACAACATCTTTGAAACGAACAACTCGGGATTTGAGATCGAGCGTTCATTAGTTAACAGTGTATGGTCAAAAGTTGCAGAGAACGGAAATGGTACAACAACTTTTCAGTCAATTATTCATTTACCGATAAAGGATTATCAACGGAAAATTATAATTACAGACTGAAACAGATTGACTTCAACGGCAATTTGAGTATTTCAATCTGAGCAATGAAGTTATTGTTGGTATTCCCGCAAAATTTGATCTGTCGCAAAACTATCCGAACCCTTTCAACCCGTCAACGAAAATAAATTTCGATCTTCCCATTGACGGAATTATAAGCATTAAATTATTTGATGTATCCGAAGGAAGTTGCTTCAATAGTTAACGAAGTCAAAACCGCAGGTTACTATTCGGTAAATTTTAATGCCGGTAATTTATCAAGCGGAGTTTATTTTTATACCATTACTGCAGGAAGCTTTGCTGAGACGAAGAAGATGGCGCTTATAAGATAGTTTGCAGTTAATAGTTAATAGTTAATAGTTAATAGTTTGCAGTTAATAGTTAATAGTTAATAGTTAATAATAATTTGGCCGGAGGAATAGTTTTTCTTCCGGCTTTTTTATTTTAGCCGCATGAGATAGGTGTTGTCTCCATCCGCCAACCGGGTTCCCGGTTTGCCTTTTAATAAAGGCCGATTAACAGTTATTAGTTAGTAGTTAATAGTTAGTAGTTAATTAATAATTGATAATTAATAACTGAAGTTACGCAAAGATGAAAACTATAAGCAAAATAAAGCGGTTATATAGTTGTTATGAACAAACTAATTTTCAAAACCGCCTTATTTGCTTATATAAATTCTATTTGTTTTAGAAATTTTAGTCCAACATGTGTTAAAATTTCTAAAATCTATAACAACAATATAGTTGTTGATTCCAAATGCTCTTGTATCTCACACGATAAGCTGCAACGATTATTGCAGATGGAGCAGAAATGGAATTTATTTTTAAAGCAAAAATATAGTCATCTGATCAGCAAGAAATTTGATTTAAGTTACAATAAATCAAAAAGAAAAAAAACGTTCTTAATCGTTGACGACACAATACTTGCTAAGCCGTTTAGTAAAGAACTTGAATTATTATCTTGGGTTTATTCACCCAGCGACAAAAAATCTTTGCTTGGTCTAAATGCTGTATTTGTTATCTGGACTGACGGTAACACCCGTTTCCCAATTGGCTTTCGCCTGATGAATAAAGATGACAAAAAATCCCGCATTGATCTGGCAATGGATATTTTGAAAGATGCTAAAAATTTTTACAAAGTAAATCCAGATTATGTTTTAATGGATTCTTTTTATCCGGCTGCAAAATTATTAAAACTGATTCGTAAATTCAGATGGCATTGGATCGCAAAAATAAAATCTAACCGTCTGATAAATAATGTTCAAGTTAAAGATTTCTTTAGTTACAGATACGGAAATAAAACTGGTCAAATGTATCAGAAAAAAGTTAGAGTTAAAGTAAAAGTTACTAAACAAAATGATAATTACTGGGCAACTAGTGATATTAAATTAGAGTCTGCTATTATTAGAAAACTATATAAAAAACGACAAATAATTGAAGAGTTCTTTAAAATTCTAAAATCAGAGCTTAAGATTGAAGGTTGTCCATCTAGAACTAGAACAGCGCAAGTAAATCATATCTTTTTCGTTTTACTTGCTTTTTGTCAGCTTGAAGAATTTAGAATCAAAAAAAACATTACAACAATTTACAAAATAAGATTAGTACTTTTTAATTGCATTATTCAAAAAAACCTAAAATGGAATTTAAAATCAAACAAGTTTTAGCTTTGCGTAACTTCAGTTGATAATTGATAATTGATAATTTATAAACAGCAATCTTGTTATTGATGTTTTAAATAGTTTGTTTTACTTTGCATACAACCCACTAAAGAAACTAAATCTTTAAAATCAATCCAAGTTTATTGACCAGGTCTCTGCATAACAGGAATAGTTTTTTAAAATATTTAAATCAATTCAAATTTTTTTATAAAACTAATTCCGGAGTTACCGTATAAAAAAATCAAATATTAAAACTTTAGAATTGAACAGTATAATTCTAATTATTATAGGTGTAAATTTTTTCTAAACTTACAAATTAAAAAATCATTATAGCAAACAATGAAATTGGAAGAGACATACTTCCTATTCCTGAAAGAAAGCACGTAGGACTGACCACTTATGATGCTAAAGACCCCGATACAAAATTTCCGCCAATTACAGAGATTCGTCCGCCGAAAGGTGCGCCGAATGTTCTTGTGGTATTACTTGATGACGTGGGATTTGCGGCTTCAGGTCCGTTCGGCGGTGTGATCGACACACCGACTGCAGATGAGCTCGCAAAGAATGGTTTGAGATATAACAGATTTCATACAACTGCACTATGCTCTCCGACACGAGCTGCAATACTGACCGGAAGGAATCACCATTCAGTAGGTATGGGAGGTATAACAGAAATTGCAACTTCAGCTCCGGGATATTGCTCAGTCATTCCAAAAGATAAAGCTCCGCTTGCATTGACATTAAAGTTAAACGGTTACTCAACTGCTCAATTCGGTAAATGCCACGAAGTTCCGGTCTGGCAGACAAGCCCTATGGGACCTTATGATCAATGGCCTACCGGCGGGGGAGGATTTGAATATTTTTACGGATTTATCGGCGGAGAAACAAATCAATGGTATCCTGCAATATATGACGGGACAACACCGGTCGAACCGGAAAAAACTCCTGAAGAAGGTTATCACTTTACTGATGATATGACTGACAAAGCGATTAATTGGATACAGCAGCAAAAGTCATTAATGCCGGACAAACCGTTTTACGTATACTTTGCTCCCGGCGCTACTCACGCGCCTCATCATGTACCTAAAGAATACATTGATAAATATAAAGGTAAGTTCAGCATGGGATGGGATAAAATCAGAGATGAAATTTTTGCAAAGCAGAAAAAGCTTGGCGTAATTCCGAAAGATGCTGTTCTTACAGAAAGACCGAAAGAGATCCCTGCATGGGATGAAATGCCTAAAGAGCTGATCCCGATACTAGAACGCGAAATGGAATGTTATGCCGGATTCTTAGATCACACAGATCACAATGTCGGCCGTTTGTTTGACTGTCTCAATAATCTTGAGATCATGGATGATACTCTCATTTATTATATTTTCGGAGATAACGGCGCATCGGCAGAAGGCACGCTGAACGGATGTTTTAATGAAATGTCAACATTAAATGGTATGGCCGGAATCGAAACTCCTGATTTTCTTATGTCGAAAATTGACGAATTCGGAGGACCTGACGCTTATAACCATTATGCAGTCGGCTGGGCATGGGCAATGGATACGCCATATCAATGGACAAAGCAGGTTGCTTCACACTTTGGAGGTACGCGTAACGGAACAATCATACACTGGCCAAATGGAATTAAATCAAAAGGTGATATTCGTTCTCAGTTTCATCATGTGATTGATATTGCGCCAACCGTTCTTGAAGCTGCGGGAATTCCACATCCGACTGTAGTTAATAGTATTCAGCAATCTCCTTTAGAAGGATACAGCATGTTCTACTCATTTAACGACGCCAAAGCGGCTGATACACATGAGACGCAATATTTTGAAATGTTCTGTAACCGTGGAATTTATCATAAGGGCTGGACTGCTGTCACGCGTCACGGGACACCGTGGTTAGGAGCGAACAAAAATGTGTTTGATGATGATGTATGGGAGCTTTATGATACTAATACAGACTGGACGCAGTCAAAAGACCTTTCGAAAGAAATGCCCGAGAAGCTTCATGAAATGCAGCGTTTATTTTTAATTGAAGCCGCAAAATATAATGTACTGCCTTTAGACGACAGGTCGTTTGAGAGATTCAACCTGATCTTAGGAAGACCTCAGTTAATAAAAGGAAAACTCAAATGCTTTTCGGCGGAATGGAAGACTTAGAAAATTCTGTTATAAATGTAAAAAATAAATCCATTTCGATAACTGCAGAGATAGAAGTACCTGAATCAGGCGCTAACGGTGTAATCGTCGCCCAGGGAGGGAGTGTTAACGGATGGAGCTTATATGCTTTAGATGGTAAACTTAAATATTGTTATAACTTTTTTGGAGTAGAATTATTCTTCGTTGAATCAAAAAGCGATATCCCTTCAGGCAAGCATCAGGTAAGAAATGGAATTCAAATATGACGGCGGACTTGCAAAAGGCGGTGATGTTACGCTTTACTTGGACGGAAAAAATCGGAGAAGGTCGCAGAGAAAGACAGTGCCAATGGCTTTTCCGGTGACGAGACCTGTGACGTTAGGTCAGAAGGCGGTTCAACTGTTTCTCCTGATTACGGTCCGACAGGTAACAAATTTTCGGTAAAGTAAATGCTGGGGAGATGGACCTCGAAGGTGATGATCATGATCATTTGATTTCACCAGAAGAGAGATTTAAAGTTGCGATGGCGAAACAGTAAGTGCATAATTGGACTTTTGATTCCCGTTTTAAATTTTGGATCAATAAGCTATTCATTTCCCTTCTCAAACCACGGTTTGGGAAGGGTTTTTGATTTCCCCTAGTTCACAATCTACATTGGGAACTAGGTCAAGAAAATAAAAAATTTATGTCCGAAAATGAACACATGACTTCAAATTCTGAAAAGGACGCTCACCAAAAAAATCCTTTCTGGAATGATCTGAAAAATGCAGTCAAAGGAACGGATTCTGATTATACAAAAATAAATATCAACAGAGCTGTATTTCTTTTAGCTGTTCCGATGATACTTGAGCTTGTAATGGAATCCACCTTTGCTGTTGTGGATATTTATTTTGTAGGAAAGATCGGAGCATCCGCCGTAGCTACTGTCGGACTTACGGAGACTTTTATGTTTCTTCTGTATTCGATATCAATGGGATTTGCAACTGCGGTAACGGCAATAGTTTCAAGAAGGATTGGTGAGAAAAAATATGAAGAAGCAGGTTCTGCTGCTATTCAGTCAATAATAATCGGCATTACAGCGTCCATTCCTTTTCAATAGCCGGAATATTTTTCTCAAAGGAACTGCTGGGTCTGATGGGAGCTGATCAGTGGACTATCGATCACGGTTACAAATACACGCAGTGGATGCTTGGCGGAAATGCTGTGATAATGCTGCTCTATATAATTAACGCAGTATTCCGCGGAGCGGGTGACGCTGCAATTGCAATGCGCGTATTATGGATATCAAACATCATAAATATTTTTTTAGACCCGCTGCTTATATTCGGCTGGGGATTCATTCCCGCATACGGAATTGAAGGAGCCGCTATCGCGACTAATATCGGAAGAGGAATCGGTGTTATAATCCAAATATACGTTTATTCAAAGGCGGCAAACATATCCGGGCGAAGCTTAATCAGATTCGTCTGAACGTTAAAGTTATGCTTAACTTACTCCGGACATCTGTCGGCGGTATCGGGCAGATGTTTGTCGGAATGGCTTCATGGATTTTTCTTATGAGGATAATGGCTGATATCAGCAGCGAAGCAGTTGCAGGCGCTACTATCACTGTGAGAATAATGTTGTTTTCCATCATGCCTGCATGGGGATTGTCGAATGCCGCCGCTACTTTAGTCGGACAGAATCTCGGAGCGGGTTTTCCGGACAGAGCTGAAGCGGCTGTGTGGAAGACAGGATTTTTTAATATGCTCTTCCTGATTATAATTTCAGTCATCTACTTTTTTCTTTAATGAATCTTTAATGAGAATTTTTCACTGATGATAAAACAGTAATTGATATCGGGGCGGAATGGCTGCAGATACTTTCATATTCTTTCTTTGTATACGGCTGGTGGATGGTGGCTGTGCAGGCGTTCAACGGAGCAGGAGATACGAAAACTCCGACCTTGATAAATCTCGTTTTCTTCTGGCTGATACAAATTCCGCTATCATACTTCCTCGCAGTTTATCTCGGCTGGCAGTATTCGGGAGTATTCTGGGGAGTATTCATTTCAGAAACATCAGTCGGATTATTTACTGTATGGCTTTTTACAAGAGGTAAATGGAAAAATGTAAAGGTCTGAGAAATCCAATCAGAATATATTTCACCGCGGTTGATGTTGCTCCATCCGCCAACCGCAGACCTTTGTGAACGGAGCTTTTCAACTTTATTTTTTACTCATATCTCTTGCGAAGATTATTCTGATTTTGTTCTTTCTGATCGTGAATATTATCGTTAGAAGTCTTTGCTTTGACTCGCCGAACATCTGAAATCTTTCTTCATTCAGATAAGCTGTTCTTAACACAATGAACGGATGACTATTGAAAACTTCTTCCGCTTCTTTATCGCTGACACTGTGTTTAAGGAAATTCTTTTGCTTATTTCCTTCATCCCATTCAAATCCTTCTATGTCATTTATCTCAATCATAGTATATGTCAAAAATATACATTTCTTTTTATAAAGTAAAGACTTTTTTTATATTTATCGCCGCGGTTGGTGTTGCTCCACCCACCAACCGCTCATAAATAGTTTTAATAAAATCTGATTTCAAAATTTATTTATAGAAGGAATCATGTCGAAGCCGTTATAAATTTCATAAGTCAATTAAAATACAGCCAGTTTCAAATTTTCACAAACCGCGTTTTTTTATATTTGACACATCGGATGATTATGTATATTTTTAACAGGAAAATAATTCAGATCGACTCGCCGCGGTTGGTGTTGCTCCATCCACCAACCGCTCTAAAGAAATTAAAGGAAAGATTTAACCGAAAAATAAATCCGGGAGTGATCTGAATTACATTTCGCCGCGGTTGGTGTTGCTCCATCCACCAACCGCTCGAAATAAAATTAAAGACAGATTCAACAGGAAAAATATATTGCAGATGATCTGAGATATATTCAGAATGTTTTATATATAATAAGGTGTAATTATATTTACATAAATAATCAGTTAAAACTTAAATAATGATAAATTTCTTCAAACTATTTTCAATAACGCTTTTACTTTCGGCATTTAATGTAAGCAATTCATTCGCTCAGTCCATCTGGCAGTGGCAGGAGCCGCAGCCGACGGGGAATTTTATGTGGGCATTGGATTTTATTGATGAGAATACAGGGTATGCAGCCGGTGATGTCGGGACGGTGATGAAAACAACCAACGGAGGATCAGGCTGGGAAGTAAAGATTGTGGATCCAAACTTCAGAGTTTACGGAATGTATTTTTATGATGCTGACTTTGGGTTTTTATCAGGAACTGACAATGGAAAATTATACAGGACAACTAACGGAGGAGACAATTGGCAGAATGTTTTAACGGCTGGAGTAACTGCAATGTGGGATATTAATTTTCCAACAAGACATACAGGTTATGCAGTCGGTCTAAGCGGAAGGATTTATAAATCAACTGACTCGGGATTGAACTGGACACAGCAAAGCAAATACAAGTCTTTTTATTGTGTGGATTTTCTTGATTCACTTAACGGCGTTATAGGCGGCGGAAGCATATGTTTCAAAAACTACCAACGGCGGAATGAACTGGGTAAATCAGAATCTTACTTTCACAGATCCATTTACTCAGGTAACTAGTTTTAATTATATTGATCAATCAACTATTTACGGATTAACTACAGGTAAAGCTGAATTTTTAAAAACGACTAACGGAGGTATTAGCTGGTTTGATTCCAATAAATTATCCAGACTTAAATGATATACCGAGAAAATGTCTTTTAACGGATCTGAATAATGGAAATATAGCAACTGATTACGGATTATATCAAGCACAACAAATGCAGGAACAACCTGGACAATAGACTCGAGTTTCAAGCCTACATACTATCAAATTGGAGTGCTATTTAATGTAAAAGAGTAAACGAACAAATAGCTTACGTCAGCGGCTCAGGCGGCAGAGTAATAAAGAGTACAAATGCAGGGGTGAACTGGTTTACGACAACCGGCGGCAGATATAATTACAACTCTAATTATTTTGTAAATCAAAGTACGGGATTTACGGCAGGTAATGATGGAAAGATTCTTAAAACAACTAATGCAGGGTTAAACTGGATTGAAAAGCAAAGTAATACAATTCAGAATTTGAATGAAGTAATTTTTGTGGATGAAAACAATGGATTTATATGCGGAGATACGGGGACAGTGCTGAAGACGACGGATGGCGGTGAGAGCTGGGTCTCAATTAATCCGGGAGTTTCCTTTAATTTATGGAGTATAGATTTTTCAGATTTAAATACAGGATTTTGTGTAGGAAAATTTAATCAAATACTTAAAACAACTAATGGCGGAAATAACTGGAGCGCAACAACCATAATGCCTTATGATGAACTATTTGCAATAAAGATGTATAATTCTGAAATTGCTTATATATCATCAGAAATAAGAGCATATAAAACAACAAATGGCGGACTTAACTGGATTACATTAGTTTCAGGCGGATTTGATTTATCTTTGCCGGATTCAATAACATGCTATACATCGTTTGGCGGCGGAAATATATATGCAACAAAAAACGGAGGAATAAACTGGATGATTCAAAATTCAGGAGTTATAGAAAATCTAAATACAATTTACTTCATTGATCCGAACAACGGCTTTTCAGCAGGAGATGGCGGTTCTGTAACACGGACTACAAACGGCGGAACGACATGGGTTCCTCAGACAAGACTAACCAACAATAATTTAAAATCAGTATTCTTTACTGATGCTCAAAATGGATTTATAACAGGAGACTTCGGAACGCTTATCAAAACTACCAACGGAGGATTGGTTTTTATTTCTACTAACTCAGAAAATATACCTGAAAATTTCACTCTATATCAAAATTATCCAAATCCTTTTAACTCATCCACAGTCATCAAATATGATATTAGAAATCAAGGGAATGTTGAACTAAAGCTTTACGACATTACGGGAAAATTAATCTACACGCTTGTTCAGGAAATTCAGGGACGGGGTAGTTACAGTGTTCTATTTTCTCCGGAAAGTAATGAAGTGCAGTTACAGTCAGGGGTTTATTTTTATACATTAAAGTTTGATTCAAAAAATATATTAACCAAAAAATTACTTTATATAAAATAAAAATTAATTATGAAAAAATTAATAATGTTTTTAGTTGTTATTGCTATATGTAAAACAACTAATGGTCAAATTACAAATGACTATCCGTTTAGAACTTATCTGGATTCTGTTAATAATTTATACATAACAGGATACCTTAAAAATAATAATAAAAATAATATAAGTTATCAGAAATACAACTTGGATGGAAACTCATTAATAAATGAAATTTATCAGAACCCAGTTGGCAATGACAGAGGAATGGATCTTGCAATTGACGGACATGGTAATGCTTACATTACCGGATATATTTTTAATAACATTACACAAAGCAATGATATAATTGTTTTGAAATTTAATTCTACAGGAACTTTGAGTTGGGCAAAAATCTATCATAATCCCGGTGACGATAAAGGTTTTGGAATAGATGTTTATTTTGATTCGGAATTATTGGAAGGAATTTACATAACAGGTTATAAAACTGTAAATGATCAAAAATCAATTTTTGTCAGTAAGCTAGATAATTTTGGCAAAATCAACTGGCAGCGCGATACTGCATTATATGGAAAGTATGATATCGCAACTGATATATTTGTCGATGCCGGATATGTCTATACCTGCGGGTATTCTTATCAGGGACCGGTCTTTGGTGATGATATTTTCTTTATAACGTTAAGTAAATATGACGGCTTCATCGGAACGAATGACATTCTTCTTCACAACATAGCGGGAAGTCATGAAAGGCCGACTGCGTTTACTGTTGTGAATACTTCAAGAAATTATCTGTCAAAATCCAGAAGTTCTGTGACTTCAATATCGGATAATTTTTCACAGACGACAATTACGCCGTCAATGTTCCTGACAGTATTTTATGACGAGGATCTGAATAATAAGGTTAATGAAAAATGGAGAAGATATTATTATAACAGAGGACTTAATGACAGGAATGTTCCGACAGCAATAACATCAGACAGTCTTCAGAATATTTATGTAACCGGATATACAAGAAGCTTAACACCGGGAAATGATCTGGACTTTGTTACAACGAAATATAAATTTCAGGACGGAAGCAACGGCTGGAGCGGCAGAGGCGTTAAATATTATAATAATGATGCAATGCCTTCATCGCAGTATAACGACAGAGCTTCGACGATAAAACTTTCAAAGAACGGTTACATACATGTAGCGGGAATGAGCGATGCATCGCCATACGGCTATTCCATAGTATGTTATAAGCAGGAAACAACAATCGGTATCCCGGTTCAGCAATGGGCAAGGTCTTTCATTCCGGATTTTCAAGAGCACGGCAATGTACCGGGATCACAGATGCAGCGCTGGGCGAATATAGAAGTGGACAGTTACGGGAATCCGATTCTGATAGCTATGCAATGGGACGAAAACGGCGCAGAGTGGAAAGCGAGAAAGTATGACACGGACGGGAATATAATTTATACGATTAGTGAAGATGATAACAATATTAATTCAGATCAGTCTATGCTTTCTTTTGAGACCCGGAAAAGCACCGGAGACTCAAACGGGGGACAAAAAATTAAATCTGATGATAATTCAAATTCGAAATTGCAAATGAAAATTTCGAATAAGAGTATTCTTGGAAATGAAGCAACAGATACAAAACTATTTCCAGAACAAACCAAATCCTTTCAATCCCTCAACAGAAATTTCATATAACGTTTCAAAGGAAGCATTTATTACTATAAAGATCTACAACCTGCTCGGACAGGAAGCGGCGTCACTTGTGAATGAGATGAAGCATTCCGGAATGTATAAAGTTACATTCGACGGGTCTGCACTTTCGAGCGGGATGTATTTTTATAAATTATTTGTGAACGGCGCGGCGGTGAAAACAAATGGCACGAAACGTATGCTGTTGATGAAGTAAGGAATTGAATATTGATTATAAAAAATCCGGTCCGCGAAAGTTGTCCGGATTTTTTATTTCGGGCAAAAAAAAAATATCGTAGCCGCAGGCTTTAGCCTGCGGGAAATAAAAGAGTAAATTAATTAAAATTGCAATAGAGATTTATTAAATATTTTATGCTCCGGGATAAATAATTTATAAAAATATTTTCCGCAACCTAAAGGTTGCGGCTACGAGCTTAAATTATTGATCCAGGATAATTAATTTATAAAATATTTTCCGCAACCTAAAGGTTGCGGCTACGAGCTTAAATGGTGATTCAGGATAATTAAATTATAAAAATATTTTCCGCAACCTAAATGTTGCGGCAATTGAAATCTAAATATAGCCGAAATAACCGATAGTAGCCGCAGGCTTTAGCCTGCGGAAATATTCAAAAAGAATTAAAGGAAAATTAAAGGAGAATAACATGAGAAACATTCGTGAAAAGAAACATCGGTTGGAAAAAAATTTTATACCGGTGAAAAAATTGTATCATTCACAATGTGCATTAAGAACATGGAAAAGATTTTTATAAACGATTATATTTTTTTGATATTCCGGGATATGCTGACAGAAGCAATAGATAAGGGCGATTGTGAAGCGGTAATTTATTTATTTATGCCCGATCATCTTCATTTAGTCCTGCAGGGAATGAATAAAGATTCAGATGTAATTAAGTCAGCGGATCTGTTCAAGCAAAAAACCGGCTATTGGTTCGGTCAGAATATGGGCTGTTCAAAATGGCAAAAGGATTATTATGACCACATTATCAGAAATAATGAAGATCTCATAACACACATTTATTATATTTTAAATAATCCGGTAAGAGCCGGGTTAACGGATGAGTGGAAGAAATATAAATTAAAGGGGTCGACGGTTTATAATTTTGATGAATGGAGTAGTTTAAAAAATATAGAGCTTGAATGATTTTTAAAATGTTTCCGCAGGTTTTAACGAGTGCGGCGACCACCTCCTAACTCCTCTTTTGCATGGCTGTCTCAAAACAATACAAATTACCACGAAGTCCCGAAGGCACTAAGTAAAATGTTTTTAAAAATAGAATACTTTGTGTCTTTGTGCCTTCGTGATTAATAAATATTTTCTAGTTTTGAGACAGACCATTATTAGAAAGACATTCCTGGATGCAATCTCAGAAGTAAAAAAATAAAATAATTAAGGACAAAAATGTCCTTTATTATTTGAAGATTAATTTGTAAGTTTGTTAAGAAAGTTTTTTAACAAGTATAATTAATCAGAATGATGTTCTCAAAAGCTTGTGAATACGGAATTAAAGCTGCTATCTTTATAACATATAAATCTCAGCAGGCAGGGATGGTAAGCTTAACTGAAATTTCAAATGAAATTGATTCACCGGTTGCATTTACTGCAAAGGTATTACAGCAGCTTACAAAAAACAAAATTGTCGATTCGATAAGAGGACCGGCAGGGGGCTTTCAGATAACCCGGAAGAAAGCTGAAAAAATTAAACTCAGTAAGATTGTATCAGTGCTGGACGGTGATTCCATTTATAAAGGCTGCGGACTGGGACTTCCCAGATGTAATGACAAAAATCCATGTCCGATTCATCATAAGTTTGCAGAGATACGAAGCCAATTAAAACAAATGCTTGAAACAACTTCATTATGGGATTTATCAAAAGACATTAACAACGGAGATGCATTCTTAAAACAATGACAAAATTATTTTCACTTATATTCAAATTTGTAAATTAAAAAATATCAGACAAAATGGAAAACCTAAAAACACAAAGTATCGGTAAATTTGTAGCGGATAATTTCCGTACAGCATCTGTATTTCAGAAATACGGTATAGATTTTTGCTGTAAGGGAGGCAAATCAATTAACGAAGTATGCGAAAGTAAAAACATATCGGCGGATGAGCTGCTGACTAAGCTGAGCGAAGTATCAGATCTTCCGGCAGAGCCAAATACAGATTTTCAAAACTGGGATCTGGATCTGCTCGCGAATCACATAGAAAAGAAGCATCACAGATATGTTGAAAAATCAATTCCCGCCTTAAAGCAATTCCTTGAAAAACTGTGTAAAGTACACGGAGAAAATCATCCTGAACTGTTTGAGATAAATGAACAGTTTAATTTATCAGCCGGAGAGCTTGCGATGCATATGAAAAAAGAAGAGCTCATGCTTTTTCCATATATCAGAAAAATGGCATTATCAAAAAATAACAATGAAGTATATGATCAGCCGCATTTTGGATCAGTTCAAAATCCGATAAAAGTGATGCTGGAAGAACATGATACGGAAGGGGACAGATTCAGAAAAATAGCGGAACTCAGTAATAATTATTCATCACCGGCAGACGGCTGCACCACTTACAAAGTCGCTTTTAATTTGTTAAAAGAATTTGAAGAAGATCTGCATTTACACATTCATTTAGAGAATAACATTTTATTTCCAAAGTCGATTGAACTGGAAAAAGAGCTGACTGCTTTAGTTTAAAATTTTAAGAATCTGTTTAATATAAATTTAAACAATTAAATAATTTTTGATCAATCAAAATTTACATTCCAAATATAACATTATGAAAACTATAAATATAAAATCCGGAATAATGAGAATCATATTTGTATTCTCAGTTTGTCTTACATTCATTTTAATAACAGCGGAAACTTCACAAGCCTGCCCCTATTGCAATAAAACGTTTTACGATGAATTGCTTAATGACCGGGGAAATACTTTAGGCGGTAAGGAATTACTTGCATCCATAATGAATCAGGAAGGAACAGCCGGAAGTCCTTCCATTACCGGAAGCGGTCAGAATCTTCAGAATACTACTCAGTCCACAGGGGGTGCGCCGATTGTCAGACCTGAGAATACAAACATTCCGCAGGAATTTATAGATATTATTAAAAGGGATGAAAGTCTTCAGATACCTGCAACCAGTTACGTCCCGCAGGATGTTACTCCCGATAAAAAAGTAACGATAGAACTTGCCGAAGGAGAATCATACATAGGAAGGGGAGTGATGTTTAAAGGATTTACTACAAGCGGTTCAATACCCGGTCCTACTATAATTGTAGATGAAGGCGATATTGTAGAATTTGAAGTAGTGAACAAAGGAACGATCCCGCACGGAGCGTCAATTCATGCAGCTTATACTCAGACATCAAAATACCTCGGTAAGATCGGATCAGGTGAAACAAAGTCAATGGTTTTCAGAGCAACAGTTCCGGGAGTATATATGTATCACTGCGCGCCGGGAGGACATGCGATACCAATGCACATAATATTCGGTCAGTACGGAATGATGGTTGTAAAACCAAAGAAACAGTATAAGATGGAAGAAGTGATGAAGAAGAAACCTGATGTGGAAATATTCCTTGTCCAGCATGAACTGTATTCAAGCGGTAAAGACGCGATTGAAAGCAAGCCGATCTATGTTTTATTCAACGGAAAAATTTTCAGATATGTAGATGAGCCCATAAAAGCCAAGCCGGGAGATTTTGTAAGAATTTATTTTCTGAATGCAGGACCGAATCTGGTATCTACATTACATATAGTCGGCATTATATGGGACTACGTTTACTGGCAGGGTAATCCAAATGTAGCAATGCCGAATGGTCAAAGTGTAATTGCCGGTCCTTCAGATTCATGGGTAATTGATTTCAGAATGCCGCCGGATGAAGGAGCTTACACTCTTCTTACTCATGCAGTTGGATCAACAGACAGAGGCGCAATAGGACTGTTAGTTTGTGATAAGAATGCAGAGACGCCTGTTACTATAAAATCCGACGGTCCTGTATATTCAAAACAGGAAATGCAGGAAATAAAATCAAAAATTATCAGAACAATTTCACCGTTTGAACCAGGAAGCCCTGATGTAGATCCTCCTTCCGTGTATGGTAAAGAAACAAAAGAAGTCACGGTAAAAATTATAGGCAATTCATTTTTTCCTAAGGTACTGCACATTGCTCCGGGAACATCCGTGAAATGGGTAAATGAAGATGTTTTTTCTTTTATGGAAGGAGAGTTTTCCGGAATTCATAACGCGGTCTCATATGAAGCGCCTGAAAATTTCTTTTCACCTCTGCTGTCACATGCTGAAAGTTATACTCATAAATTTGAAACGGACGGAACATATAAATATATGTGCGCTCCTCACCCGTATATGAAAGGCGTAATAGTCGTTGGCGAATCGGAAGACGTGGCTGCAGCTTCATTCGGCTGGATAAAATGGCTAAGTATAATTTCATTCATACTGATTCTTTCAATGCTCCTTGTTTTAAATTCAATCAGAAGAAAGTATGCTCTGAAAACCGCGTGAGGAATTATGTAATACTCGTAATATTGTTACTTTAAAAATAAATCAATGTGCGAAATTTAAATATATTAAAATGAAACATAAAAAATTTAAAATCAAACATCTTAAAAAGCGGATCACTATACCGGGACTTACTTTACTTATTTTACTGATTCAGCATACCGCGTTATTTGCTCAGAGCAAAACTCCGGACTCCGATTCAAATTTATATCCTACATTTTTACTGATATTTTTAATTGCGCTTATATCATCCATTTTTATCGGACTGGAGATCTTAGATGATCCGAAATATGAATCACAGGACACTATACAGGTCAACCATTCAATAAGTGTGTCCGATTTAGTTACTGATTCGGGAAATGAATTATACAGTAAATTAAAAGGTGAATTTAGTATTGCGTATTATTTTACCGGTGTTCTTTTAATTGTATATGGTGTGATATTGTTTGTGATGTATTGATGGTTAATTTAAGAGCACGTTCCCAATCGGGAGATTGGGAACGAGGGAGAATACATTCGGTAGTAGCCGCAGGCTTTAGCCTGCGCGAATATAAATTAACCACAAAGTCACAAAGGCACAAAGCTTTCAATTTTTAAAACATTTTCCTTAGTGTCTTCGTGACTTGGTGGTAAATAGTAATGTTTTGAGACACTCTCGAGTCATAATGAAAAGGAGAAAGATATTTTTCGTACCTCTAATTGTATTTTTGGTTAACGCTACGGGCGTTTTTAATTCATAAGTCATTGTTATTTTAAATTCCGGTGGCGGAATGATTTTAAACCCTTTAATCATAAAACTGGCTTTTGATATTTTCATCTCTCCGGAGTTGATCATTCCCAAAATGAGATGTTCGAATGTTTTATCAATATTAGTAGAAAATTGAAAAGATACATATTCCGATAAGATTTCAATTTTAGCGGCTACGAGAATTACAATTATTTGAATTTACAATTGAGATTTATTAAATCTTTAAAGATGAATATATAAATTATAAAAATATTTCCCCGCAACCTGAAGGTTGCGGCTACGAAATTTTATTACAACATGGTGAATGTACCCGCAGGCTTTATCGAACGCGAATGGATAAGGACGGAAATTACATATGGAGTGAGATTAAAGAAATTAATGTATTAGAAATTATAGATTATCATTAAATATATGAGTAAATAAAAATCAATTTTGTATGAACCTGATTCAGTTTCCCACCCCGGGGAAACTTTATCCGAAAAACTGGCAGAACTTGAAATTGGACCAAAGGAATTTGCCTTGCGATCAAACAAACCTGAAAAAACCATAAGTGAGATAATTAACGGGAAAAGTTCTATTACTCCGGATATGGCTGTACAGTTTGAAAATGTTTTGAACATTCCTGCTAAGTTTTGGCTTAACAGACAGGCAAACTTTGATGAATTTGCAGCAAGGAAAAGATCCAGAGAAAATCTTCAGGAAAGTATAAACTGGGCATTAAAATTCCACTGAAACAAATGTATGAGTATAAATGGATCACTGAATGAAGTCCAAAGAGAAAGCCACAGAAAACCTTTAGGTTTCTTTTTGGAATATAAGCGCAGAATCATGGAAGAATATTTATCTGGAACAAAATCTAAAAGTAAAGTTCAGAATATCACTTAAAAATTCAGGAGAGCCTGAAGCGATATCTGCCTGGCTGCGTAAAGGAGAGCTTGATGCGAAAATTATCACCGCTCCGGGATTTGATGACCGAACATTAAAGCAATGTTTAGGCGAAATGCAGGAATTAATGTATAAAGAGCCGGATAATTTTTATCAGGAATTATATGATATTTGCCTCAAAAGCGGTGTGAAGTTAATTTTAACTCAATCTCTTAGCAAGGCTCCAATAAGCGGTGCAGCGAGATGGCTAAATGAAAATCCTGTTATTCAGCTTTCAAGCAGATATAAGTGGAATGATGTTTTCTGGTTCACATTTTTTCATGAAATCGGACACATATTGTTACATGGTAAAAAGGATTTCTTTCTTGAAGATGTTAAATACAGGGAAAAAGATATTGCAAAAGAGAATGAGGCTGATGAATTTGCAATTGACAAGACATTTAATCTATATAAGGAAAATGAATTTTTAAAATCCGGTATAATATCGGCTAAAAGGATCAATGATTTTTCCAAAGAGAACAAAATAAATCCGGCAGTTATAGTCGGAAGATTACAATGCAGAGGTAAATTAAAATTTTCAGAAATGAACAATCTGAGAAAAAGATTTGAACTATCAAATTAATTAAAAATGGGTTCTATATGAATTGCAGTGGGTCTCTTTTATTATTTTTGAAATATATTTTCACAAATTAAAAAAATACATTTGTCATTCCCGCGTGCTCTGGCGGGATCAATCAGGAATTTTAAATAATGACTATATGAATACATTGATTGAAAGGAAAATCCTGAATAGAATAATTTGTTTTTTGAAATCGGATGAAAGGGAAGATCTGCCTGATCCGAATTTGTTAAAATGAGACCGTTTTATGACTGGATTCCCGCCAGGAGCACGCGGGAATGACAACCATTTGTTTTGTTATTTTAAAACAGTCTCAAACCTTAGCGGCAGAATTGGTATTCAAAATTATTTCCACAGTAAATCATATAGAACCTAAAAATGATTTGTCCGGTAAGAAAATTTCACAAAAATAAATTCTTAATTCTCAAAAGATTAGAGGTAAGTTAAAAATCAAATTGTAAAGAATCAGAAATGACTAAAAGGTTATTTCGTTTATTCAAATATCCCCCTTCACAGGTCTCACAATAACATCTTCTATCAGAACTTTCTTTGGCTGGGCGAAGACATTCACGACAATTTTGCCGATGTCTTCGGGCTGCATCATGCGGTGTTTGTAGCGCTGGCGGGCTTTGTTTTCCCACATTGCGGTCTCGACGGCGCCGGGAAGTATGTTGCTGATCTTTATGTTGAATCTGCGGACCTCTTCGCGGAGTGAATTTGACATTGCAAGCAGTCCGGCTTTTGAAGCGGCGTAAACTGCGCTGTTCTCGAAAGCGGTGTTCGCAGCGACTGATAATATATTTATTATGTGTCCGCGTTTGTTTTTGATCATCATCGGCAGAACGGATTTTATACAAAGGAATGAACCGCGGAGATTTGTGTCTATGACATTGTCATAATCAAAACTTTTTGTATCTGTGAATGATTTGAAAACAGTGGCTCCTGCATTATTGACTAAGCAGTCAATGCGTCCGTACTTTTCCTTTATCCTTTTTGCAGTGGACATTACGCTGCGTTCGGATGTGACATTGCAGACGAAGGCGGAGGCTTCTCTTTCAGCGAAATTGATCTCGCTTACTATTCTGACTAATCGTGATTTTCTGCGGGCTGTTACGACTACGATGTTACCGGCTTTGGAAAATGCCATAGCGGTTTCTTTGCCAATGCCTGTCGATGCGCCGGTGATCCATATTACTTTTTGTTCCATTATTAAATTTTACAAATATAAATTTTTTTAAGTAAAGCTGAAATTAAATTTTACAAAAAAATAAAATGAATGAAATATAATAAAGTTCTGTCTCGTCAGCATAAAAATTAGAGTACCAACTTTCTTCTTTGAGAGAACAAAGGAAGAAACAAAGAAATTCCGATGTTTGAAAATTGCAATTCATTTCACAGTTGCTATAAATTTACTGGCGCAAATTTCTCAGACAATTTTAAGCAGCTATTGCTCAAGGGGCCCCCGCAAATTTCAAAAGGGGGGCAACCGCCGGGGGGGGGGCGGGGGTTCTTATGACTAAGACACTAAGGAAAATGTTTTAAAAAATAAAATACTTTGTGCCTTTGTGACTTTGTGGTTAAACCGCTTTATATTCCCCCCACACTTCACGCAATGCGTTTGAGATCTCACCGACTGTGGCATAACTTTCTACGGCGGCGAGGATGAAGGGGAGGAGGTTTTCGGATGTTGAAGATTTTTCTTTTATGACTGTCAGTAATTCATTTACTTTTTCGTTGTCTCTTTTTTCTTTTAATCTGTTAAGCTTTTGCATCTGACGGACCCTTACGCTGTCATCGACTTTAAAAATGATATGGTCTTCATTTAAATCTGTCATGAATTCGTTAACACCGACTTCGATAATTTTTTTACTTTCGAGATCTTTCTGCAGATGGTAGGAATTATTCTCTATCTCGCTTTTCTGAAAATTAAATTCTATGGCTTTCGAAGCGCCGCCCATTTCATCGATCTTATTGATATATTCCCACGCCTTCGCCTCTATCTGATCAGTAAAATATTCTATCATATAAGAACCTCCGAGCGGATCCACTGAATCCGCGACTCCGCTTTCGTAAGCGAGGATCTGCTGCGTCCTGAGAGCGGTCTGAACTGACTGTTCGGTCGGCAGGGCGATCGCTTCATCTTTTCCGTTGGTATGCAGGGACTGACATCCGCCCATTACAGCGGCAAGCGCCTGTATGGTAACGCGGACAATATTATTATCGATCTGTTTATCGGACAGAGTGGAGCCGCCTGTCTGCGCGTGAAATCTCAGCTTCATGCTGGCTTCGTCTTTTGCATTGAAGCGTTCCTTCATGATCTTCGCCCATATCCTGCGCGCCGCTCTGAACTTAGCCACTTCCTCAATAAAATTATTATGCGAATTAAAAAAGAATGAAAGACGCTTTGCAAATTCATCCACGTCGAGTCCGGATTCGATCGCGGACTTCACGTATTCAATTCCGTCAGAAAGCGTAAAGGCGACTTCCTGCACAGCGCTGGAACCCGCTTCACGGATATGATAGCCGCTGATGGAGATAGTATTCCACGAAGGAAGATTATCGCTGCACCATTTAAAAATATCCGTGATGAGTCTCATCGAATGCGAAGGGGGATAAATATAAGTGCCGCGCGCGATGTATTCTTTTAAAAGATCATTCTGTATAGTGCCGGAAAGTTTTGTAAGGTCTGCATTCTGTTTTTTTGCGATCGCTACATACATCATAAGAAGGATCGCTGCGGTGGAATTTATGGTCATTGACGTAGTGATATCAGCAAGAGTGATCCCGCCGAAAAGCGTTTCCATGTCTTCGAGAGAATCTATCGCAACGCCCGCTTTGCCTACCTCGCCTTCACTCATCGGATCATCACTGTCATATCCAATCTGAGTCGGAAGGTCGAATGCGACGGAAAGTCCCGTCGTACCTGACTGGATCAGGAATTTATATCTTTCGTTTGATTCCTCTGCGGTTGCAAATCCTGCATACTGACGCATCGTCCAGAACCTGGATCTGTACATTGATTTATGCACTCCTCTTAAGAAAGGAAAATCACCGGGGTCTTCGAGTTTCACAGGTTCATTAAGATAAGAGGGGATCTCTATTCCGGAGTCGGTTTTAAATTCTTCTTTTCTTGATTTAAATTTCTTTTCCAATTATGTTCAGCTTAAATTTAGTGTTACAAAAATAATTTACTTTTGAAATTCAGGAGCTTTTTTTACTATCAGACTGTCGGAATATAAATAATAGTAATTGCCTGATTCTTTTGATCTGAAACCTTTACTGTCAGTAACGACAATTTCCCATGTATTTTTTTCCCAGAACTTCGGCTTTTCTTTAACAGTCAGTAAAAAAGTCGAGTCATCAACTTTCTTTTTAGTGAAAGTGGTTTTATGGAAGCGCGGCATTCTTTCGTCTTTCATTATATAAAAGAGCGTGTCTTTGTCAAAGCCGGCTGTGAATTCGTAGACGCTGTCTTTGTAGAGGAATACTTTGCCGTTTAGGTTGTCGAAGTTGTTTTTGCAGCCGGAAGTCAGGGCGATCATCACTATCAGCAGGGGCAGGAATTTTGCGAATAATGGGATAGTTTGTAATTTTGGTTTCATGTTATTTTATTAAAATTTAAAATGTGTTTCGTTGTTGATTGAATTCCTGCTGGGATCAGCATGTCCGAAAAAATTGAAATTACCTCTAAGGCTCGAAGGCTCAAAGTTAAAATTTTTAAAAACAGTGTTTTTTGAGCCTTCGAGTCTTAGAGGCAGGCAGAAAAAAACTCGTAATTCTTAATTCTTAATTCTTAATTCTTAATTCTTAATTCTTAATTCTTAATTCTTAATTCTTAATTCTTAATTCTTAATTCTTAATTCTAATTCTTAATTCTTAATTCTTAATTCTTAATTCTTAATTCTTAATTCTTAATTCTTAATTTTATTCTTAAATTCCGCCATCGACGCATAGTGTTTGTCCTGTTATATAATTCGAATCATCTCCCGCTAAGAATTTTACTGCTTTGGCGATGTCGGAGCCGCTGCCGAATTTTTTTAGGGGGATCATGTTCATGTAGCTTTGTTTTACTTCGTCAGTGAGTTTGTCTGTCATTTCAGTTTCGATGAATCCCGGAGCGACGGCGTTTACGTTGATGTTTCTGGAAGCGAGTTCTTTTGCGATGGATTTGGTGAAGCCGATCACACCGGCTTTTGATACCGCGTAATTCGCCTGACCTGCATTGCCGGTAATGCCGACTATGGAAGTAATGTTAATAATTTTTCCGTAACGTTTGCTCATCATATTTCTTGTAACGGCTTTTGTCATATTGAAGACGCCTTTGAGATTGGTGTCTATGACAGCTTCCCAGTCTTCTTCGCTCATCCGCATCAGCAGACCGTCTTTTGTAATGCCGGCGTTATTTATCAGCACGTCTATCTTTTCAAATTCCTTTATAATATTCTCCGTCATTTCCTGAACTGACTTAAGATCCGACACATCACATTTGAAATGTTTAATTCCTTTTGAATTAAAATATTCCTCATCGATTGCATTCCTGTAAGTCACAATTACTTTCGCGCCTTCATCAGCAAAGGATTCAGCAATATATTTCCCGATACCTCTTGAACCGCCTGTGATAAGAACTACCCTGTCTTTAAAATCAGCCATTAATATATTTATAAAAATTTATTTAAGAATTTCTATCTGAATTTTCTTTTTGTAATTCTTATTGAAATGTTCGTAAAGAAATTTATATCCGTCTTCACCCATTATGAATTTAATTTCCTCCGTCATAGCTTCAAACACAGTCTGAGTAAAATTTTCCTCATGACCTCTTCCGCAGTAGTCAAGCCGGTCGGAATGATCGGAATCATAGGTCAGCACATTATCGACGATCGTAAGCGGATACATAATGCAGTACTTCGGCTTTATCTCCCACTTATGCATTCCGTTATTCACGGCTGTCACCTGAAGCGAGCAGTAACCGCGTTTGTCTTTGAAGACGCACTGAGTAACTCCAAGACTGCTGATGTATAATTCGCTGCCAATGGCATAACCCGACGGAAAGTCTTCATCCGGTTCGAGTTCTTTTTCAAACCAAAGCGAAGTGTCTCTAGGCTGAAATTCATCCATCTCATCTTTAATCTGTGTCTCATAATTCATAATAACTTTTTCAAAATCCCTGTCCATGTAAACGCCCCAGTTGCAGCACTGTCCTCCGCAGATCCTCATATCACATCCGGGAACGAATCCCTGTGTGAAGATAACGGGGTCGATCTTTAAATCTTTATACTCGAGGTAATTGATCTTTTCTTCCATTTATTGAATTAATTTTTTAATGTCTTCTGCCGAGCTGATATTGTATAGTTCAACATCAGGGTTTATTCTTTTGATAAGACCTGTCAGTACTTTGCCTGATCCGATCTCATAAAACTTACTTACATTATGTTCACGGACCATATTACCGATCAGTCCATGCCATTTGACTGAAGCCATGAGCTGTCTGTAAAGCGCATTCCTTATAAGTTCGACATCAGTGACCGGTCCGGCGTCAGCATTTGTAAAAACGTGAATACCGGAATCATTCATTTCGGTTTGTTCGAGCGCGACTTTTAATTCTTCCGAAGAAGACTGCATAAGATTGGAATGAAAAGCGCCGCTGACCTGAAGTTCCTTTGCAAGTTTACATTTGTACGGTTCCTCTTTTGCAATTCTTATAGCGCGGCGGACGGCATCGACATCACCTGAAATTACTATCTGTCCGGGAGCATTAAAATTCGCCGGCTCTACTATCTGATCTTCTCTTGCTTTTTCACAGATCTCAATTACCTGTTCATCGGTCAGACCAATAAGCGCTGCCATAGTACCCGGTCTTTTGAGTCCGGAGACTTTCATAAGTTCGCCTCTCTTCTTTACAAGTCTGAGACCATTCTCAAAAGAAAAAGAACGGGCGTAAACATGCGCGGTATATTCGCCGAGCGAATGTCCCGCGGCTGCATCAGCGATGATACTTTCTCCGATAAGTTTTAACAAAATATAAGAATGTACGAACAGCGCAGGCTGAGTAATGTGAGTCTGTGTGAGAATTTCAGACGGACCTTCAAATGAGATCCGGCTCAACGGCATTTCCATGATCTCATCGGCGTCGGCATATATTTGTTTTGCAATATCAAAAGTATCATGAAGATCCTTACCCATACCGACTGCCTGCGATCCCTGTCCGGGGAAAACGAATGCGGTTTTACTCATTCAGAAAATTAAGTGGTGGAATAAATTATTTTTTTAAATTAATTATTTTAATATGTTAAATCAATTTAGGAATTCGAATTAGGATTAAAGGATTAAAAGGATTGAATTAGAATTAAAGGATTATAGGATTTATTTTTGAACCATCATTAAGGGATTACTTGATTAGCATGATTCGATTTATTTATCTTGAAGTAAAGAATTGTATGATTCAGATAAATCATGCAAACCGGTATATATTTACTTTGAATAGAAATAATCAGGAAAATCTTGTCATCCTTCAATCATAATTCAAAAAATCAAGAAATCATGTAATCATTTAATCATGGTTCAAAAAAACAAACAATCCTATAATCCTATAATCCTTTAATCCTATAATCCTTTAATCCTAATCTAATCCTAATTTAATTTTAATTATAAATCTATTTGACTAATTTACCTCAAATTAAAAAACCTTAATATGTCCGAGAAAAAGAAGAAGGAACAGAACATCACTTCTCTTTCAAGAGAAAACAGACTGTTTAAACCCGGTAAAAGTTTTTCTTCGAAAGCTTTTATAAAATCTTTTCAGCAGTATAAGAGAGCTTATGAAAAATCAATAAAGGATCCGGAGAAATTCTGGGCTAAGATAGCGGAGGAGCTGCACTGGTTTAAGCCGTGGAAGAAAGTTCTTAAATGGAAAGCGCCGCATGCACAGTGGTTCACGGGCGGGAAAATTAATTTAAGTTATAATTGTCTCGACAGACATCTTAATTCTCACAGAAAAAATAAAGTCGCTTTATTCTTTGAAGGTGAGCACGGTGACACTCAGACTCTTACATACAATCAGCTCGCGGGAAGTAAGAAAATTTTCCAATGTTTTAAAAAATCTCGGAATTAAGAAAGGCGACAGGATATGCATTTATATGCCGATGATCCCTGAAGCTGTAGTTGCAATGCTTTCATGCGCAAGGATCGGCGCGGTTCATTCCGTTATATTCGGCGGATTCTCGGCTCATGCGCTTGTTGACAGGATCACTGATGCTGAAGCATCTCTTGTGATCACTGCTGACGGCGCATTCAGAAGAGGTCAGGTTGTACATCTGAAAAATAATGTAGATGAGGCGCTGCCCGAATGTCCCTCGGTTAAAAATGTGATCGTTGTAAAAAGAGCTAACTGTGAAATTAAATGGAATGATTATTTTGATAAATGGTATCATGATGAAATGGCAGACGTTAGTGATATCTGTCCTGCTGAGAAATTGGATTCGGAGCATCCTTTGTTTATACTTTATACAAGCGGTACCACCGGTAAGCCGAAAGGTATTCTGCATACTACGGGCGGGTATTCTGTTCAGACTTATATTACGACTAAATATGTATTTGACTTAAAAGACGATGACATATTCTGGTGCACGGCTGATATTGGCTGGGTTACAGGACACAGTTATGTTGTATATGGTCCGCTTCAAAACGGCGCAACGGTTTTTCTTTATGAAGGCGCGCCGAATTTTCCGCATCCGGACAGGTTCTGGCAAATGATCGATAAATATAAGATATCTATTTTCTATACTGCGCCGACTGCTATAAGGGCTTTTATAAAATGGGGAAATCACTGGGTGGATAAGTACAGTCTGAAGTCTCTAAGACTTCTCGGTACAGTAGGTGAACCGATCAATCCCGAAGCATGGATGTGGTATAATAAGATGATCGGAAAAAATAAATGCCCGATCGTAGATACCTGGTGGCAGACTGAAACCGGAGCGATCATGATCTCTCCGCTGCCGGGCGCAACTCCGACAAAGCCGGGTTCGGGGACGCTGCCGTTTTTTGGTATTGAACCTGAAGTAGTTGATAAAAAAGGAAACAAGGTCGGTAAGGGAGAAGGCGGACTTCTTGTTATTAAAAAACCATGGCCTTCAATGCTAAGGACAATTTATAATGATGATGACAGATACAGAAAGCAATACTGGAGTGAATTCCCGGGAATATATTTCACCGGTGACGGAGCGCGAAGAGATAAGGACGGATATTACTGGGTGATGGGAAGAGTCGATGACGTGCTGAATGTCAGCGGTCACAGACTCGGTACTGCAGAAGTAGAGTCAGCTCTCGTCGCTCATTTAAAAGTAGCCGAAGCTGCGGTCGTCGGTAAACCTGATGAAGTAAAGGGTAATGCCATATGCGCTTTTGTAACTCTTGAAGGCAGTCAGATACCGACTGATGAACTGAAAAATGAACTTAAAGAATGGGTAGTAAAAGAGATAGGCGCACTTGCGAGACCGGATGAAATAAGATTTTCTGATTCGCTTCCAAAGACAAGAAGCGGAAAAATTATGAGAAGACTGCTGCGTGAACTTGCGCACAGCGGGGAAGTGAAGGGGGATGTTACTACGCTGGAGGATTATTCTGTGCTGGAAAAGCTGAGAGCGGAAGAAGAAGAGTGAGATCAATTATCAATGATCAATTATCAATGATCAATGATCAATTATCAATGATCAATGATCAATTATCAATGATCAATTATCAATGATAAATGTTAAATGATAAATGATAAATGATTAAATAAATTATTTACTGTATTTTTATTCTAATATATAATTGAAGAAACGTGAATTGAAATATTTTGAGATGAGGAAAGGTCATTTTGATTTAGTTAAAGGAATTTGGGAAAGGACTGACGGGATCAAGCTGACGATCGGAGATACTGAAGATGAATTTGGGAGTTATCTGAAAAGAAATAAAGGAATGAGTTTTATTTGTAAAGACGGAAGAATAATTGTTGGGACAATACTTTGCGGGCATGACGGGAGAAGGGGATTCATTTATCATCTTGCGGTTCATAAAGATTACAGGCGAAGAAAAATAGCGGACAAATTAATAAAACTTAGTCTTAAACAACTCAGAACACACGGATTAAAAAGGTGCATGCTTATGGCTGATAATATTAATGAAAGCGCTAAATCTTTCTGGACAAAAATGAAGTGGAGAAAAAGAGATGACCTTCAGATGTTTTCAATTGATTTGTAATGAGCGTTTTGTAATAAACTTTGATTATTGATTACTTAATATTGATAATCATTTGCCTCAGTACATTCTAATTATTGTAACTCCATATATTCTGACAATTCTTTAATTCTGTAAACTCTGATTATTTCTTAAACTGTACTTCCTTCCATTCTTTAAAGAGTTCCTTTACTTTATTTCTCTGATACTTTCCTGTTGAAGTAACAGGGATGAAATCTGAAAATAAAACTACTTTAGGTGATTTAAAGAACGGCAGATGTTCTCGGCATTTCAGAATAATTTCTTCTTTGAGTTTTTCTTTATCTGTATCTGAAATATCGTTAAGATTTCCTTTTAGCATGATCAAAGCTCCGACTTCCTCACCGTACCAGTCATTGTCGAAGCCGACTGCAATTCCTGAATTAACACAATCTATTCCCGAAAGGACTTCATCAATCTCAAGCGGTGATATATTAACTGCGCCTCTGATGATCAGTTCTTTTATTCTCCCCGTTATAAAAAAATACTTTCTTCCGTTCCTGTCTAATTTAAAAAATCCTTCATCACCGCTTCTGAACCATCCGAATTCAAATGTTTTGCTGTTCACTTCATCATTATTGAAATAATATTTCATGACGTTATGACCGCGTATAACTATTTCGCCTTTTTCATTTTCCGGAAGAGATTCTCCTTTATCATTTTGAATATCCATTTCATTGCAGTTTATCTGAATACCGATCGACGGAAACCCAAATTCATTCTGCCATTTGAAATGTTCGCCGGAATTAAGATTTACAGGAATGAAACACGAGTAACATGTTGTCTCCGAAAGTCCGTATCCGTGAATAATTTTCAATCCGAATCTTTTCTCAAAATTGGATGCGATCTCACAGGTCAGAGGACCCGCTCCGCAGATTATATGTGAAAAATGTTTCAGGTCGTAATCCTTACTCTGATTTTCTGAATGAATCAGGAACTGCAGCAGTGTCGGAACAACACTTACTACTTTAACTTTTTCATCCTGCAGTAATTTCAGAAACAGATCCGTATTGAATTTTTGATTCAGGATCATCTTTCCACCGTAAAACATTGTTGTCATAATTGTAACGACAGTACCGTTCACATGGTGTATCGGAAGTACGCACATCATCACGTCGTCATTGTGAAGTCCGTGCCATTCGGAAATTGCATAAGCGTCCGCCATCAGATTATACTGTGTCAGCACAACACCTTTGGGATTGCCTGTCGTACCCGATGTATAAACAATCAGACATTCAGCTTCTTTATCAAAATCAGAAAATTCATTGTCAAAAGTATTTGAATACTGGTCAAAATCAAAATTGTCAAATGCTGTTACTGTAATATGTTTTGATGTTTCTGATCCGGAAAGTTTTTCAAGATATTGTTCACGCGTGAAAACTATTTTCGATTCGGAATCTCTCAGTATAAAATCTACCCTGTCAGATTCTTCACTTACATTAACAGGTACTATAACAACACCGATAGTCCAGGCTGCAAAATACAATATTACAGTATCATAATGATTATGTGAAAAAGTAGCGACTCTGTCTCCTTTTTTAATTCCGCTCTTCAGTAGGTAATCGGCAAGCTGATAGGTCCTGCGGATAAATTCTCTGTAAGACAGACTCACCTTATCGCCGCTGTCATCATAGAAAGTTATGTACGTCATATCAGGTTTAAGAGAAAGTCTTTCCCTGATTATTTCCGCAATGTTCCTGTATTTGACAAGATAGTCCGTAGCAGAAAATTTATCAAAGTTATGAGCTTTGAGAATATTGTCATGTATGATTTTATCCATAGGAAGTTTGAATGATTATTAAAGTTTATTCTTACAATATTTTTTAAAACTTAAATTAATTATTTTACAACATTACAAAATACAAATTATCTTTAAATGAAAAAATTTCCGCTGACTTTATTACTGGCTTTATTACTGATTTTAGCTTTAAATATTTATTCATGTTCTGAAAAGAAAGAAACTGAGGGCAAAATATTCACCATTAATGTCAGTCAGAATATAGAAACACTTGAACCTGTAATGTCAAACTCCAATCAGACCATCTGGGGACTTTCTGTCATGATGGAAGGTCTTGTAGAATTTGACAAAGAAAATAATATCAAGCCATCGATAGCGCGGAACTGGGAAATATCAGATGATGCGCTTACATATACTTTTCATTTAAGAGACGATGTTTATTATCATGACAATGAATGTTTTAAGGAGTCTGACGGCAAAGGAAGAAAAGTTACGGCGCAGGATTTCAAATACTGTTTTGAAAGAGTGAACAATCCTAAGTCAAAGACGCGGGGACAGTGGGTTTACCGGGACAGAATAAAAGGAGCGCAGGAATACATTGACTTCATGTCGGGAAAATCGACTGAGGAAGTGAATGGTATATCAGGTCTGCAGGCGCCGGATGATTCGACATTGATCATTGAACTTACAAAACCGTTTGCGCCGTTTCTCAGTGTGCTTACAATGTCTTACGGTTATGTCTATCCGGGAGAAGCTGTGGAATTTTACGGAGACAGGTTCGGTCAGAATCCTGTGGGCACAGGTCCTTTCAGATTTGTAAAGTGGGATCTGGATAAAGAGCTCGTCTTTGAAAAAAATAAAAATTACAGAGAGAAGGATAAGGACGGTAATGCAATTCCTTATCTTGACGGAGTCAGATTTACATTTACACAGTCATCTGAAACTGAATTTATGGATTTTCAAAACGGAAGGTATGATTATCACGATCCTTCTTCAGAGACTTATGATCAGATCACGGATGATAACGGAAATTTAATTGATTCTCAGAAAGATCTTTACACACTGAACAGACAGCCGTGGCTGCAGACAGTATTTTTCGGAATGATGCAGTCGCCGGAATTACCCGGAGGAAAGACCGGTCCTTTTGTGAATAATTTAAAACTGAGACAGGCATTGAATTATGCAGTGGACAGGGACAGGATATTGAAATTTGTTTTGAAGAACAGAGGGAGTTCCGCAGAGAACGGACCTTTGCCAAAAGGCATGCCGGGCTTCAATCCGGAAATAAAAGGATACAAGTTTGATAAAGATAAAGCGATGCAGCTTTTGAAGGAAGCGGGATATCCGAACGGAGAAGGACTTGATCTTACTTTAGTTACGGGAAATGAAGAGATACAGAAGACTTTAGCAATAGCCGTGCAGCAGCAGCTAAAGGATATAGGAATTGATCTGAAGCTCGATCAGATGATACAGGCGACGCTGATCTCAAAACAGGAAGAAGGCGTATTCCCATTCTGGCGGGCAAGCTGGGGCGCGGATTATTATGACCCGGAAAATTTCATGGCGCTGTTTTACAGTAAGAATATCACGCCAAATGGTCCGAACAGAGTAGGGTATTCCAATCCGGAAGTTGACAGACTTTATGAAGAGGCATTGAAAATTACAGACTTTGATGAAAGAAAAAAGATATATGATCAAATGCAGCAAATAGTAATTGACGATGCAGCCTGGCTGTTTCTGTATTACAATCAAAAAGTTTATCTGTTGAGAAAAAATGTAGAGGGATTTTATGTGGACGGTTTAAATATTATTAATTTAAAATATGCGAAGAAAAATTAATTATACCGAAATTCAATTTTCAATTTTCAATTCTTAACTCTAAACTCTAAATTCTAAAATTAAAATCTTATTCTCAATATTGGAAACAGAATACAGAATAATAAAAACTGATGAAGATGTTGAAGAGCTTTCATTGCTGGCGAGGAAGATATGGAATGTCCATTATCCTCCTATTATCGGACAGGAGCAGGTGGACTATATGCTTAATCTGATGTACTCTGCGGATAGTCTGAGGAAGCAGATATTTGAAGATGATAATGTTTTCACGGGAGCGTTTATAAATGGTAAAATGGCAGGATTTATTTCGGTCAGCAGGACAGGCGGGAAAGATTACTTTCTCCACAAATTATATGTGGATGCAGATCTGTTTCAAAAAGGAATTGGTAAAGGATTGTTTGATCATGTCTTTTCGGGAATTGATTTTGAAACGATAAGACTGACGGTCAACAGGCAGAATTACAAAGCGGTAAATTTTTACTTTAAGATCGGATATAAAATCGAAAAGATAATTGATATTGATATTGGCGGCGGATTCGTGATGAATGACTTTGTAATGTTATTTAAGAAATAAAATTTACTTAAGCTTGATTGTCCTTCCGAATTTTACAATACCGAAGTCATATTTTTTTCTAATGGTATCAAGTTTATTCAGAAGATTCTCCTTCTTATCAATATCATCAAAGATGCTTTCCTGAACAGCTTCATCACCTGAAATGAATTCAGAAAACTTTACTCCGAGAAGTCTGATCTTCTTTTTATTCAACAGCATTTTGTCAAGGAGCATTGTTGCATCCTCATAAAAATCAGTTTCGAGATTAGAATATTTTGCTGCAGTATATGATCTCTGATTTACTTTGAAATCAAAATATTTTACTTTAACTGTAATGCTTCTTCCTTTTAATTTAACCTTCCTTAATTTCTGACAGCATTTTTCCATAAGATAATAAAGTTCTGAAAGAAGAAACTCTCTGTCAGAAACATCTTCGTAAAAAGTATTTTCCTTTGAAAGGGATTTTCTTTCTTCGTCATTTTCCTTTACGTTATCACTTCCTTTGCCGTTTGCAACATTGAGCAGAAAAGATGTATGGAATTTTATTTCCTTATCATAAAAGCTCTGATCGAATTTCAATATATCTCCGATAAGCTCAATGCCGTACTTTTTTAATTTTAACTGCGCGGCTTTACCTACTCCCGGAATTTTATCAATGGTCAGTTTACTCAGAAATTCTCTTTCGTTTCCGAAAGGAACAACTGTGACTCCGTCCGGTTTATTAATTTTGGAAGCGATCTTTGCACAGATCTTATTGACAGCAATTCCGACCGAACAGGTGATCTTCAAAGTATCCCTGATCTCATTTCGTAATCTGTCTGCAAGTAAATTATAATCGTTATTATGCAGATGCAGGACACCGGTGACATCTAAATACGCTTCATCCACACTGACAGGCTGAACGACGGGAGTATATTTATAAAAAATATCTCTGACTCTTCTCGAATAATCAGAATACAGACCGCGCGTACTTCTGATAAAATTACCGTCAGGAACAAGCAGCAGCGCGCGTGTAAGCGGCATTGCAGTCCTGACGCCTTTTGCGCGGGCAAGATAATTCGGGCAGCATACAATTCCTCTTTTATCTTCTTTGGTCCCGCCTACGACGAGCGGTTTTAATTTCAGCGCTGGATTTAACGCTTCTTCGCAGGACGCAAAGAAGGCATCCATATCAACGTGGAAAATTATTTTGTGATTTTGTACTGTCATTTATTCAAACTTAATTTAATTGAAAGATTAATTCAATATTCTAATCAGAAATAAAGAACTTCATACTGTATTTTCTGAAAGTTTATTCCAACACAAAATTTGCTACGCATCCCGAGTACTCGGGACAGACAGGGAAATTTTATAACGCAATTGCTCATGAATTCTTTCGGCAAAATTTCAAAGGCGGTTATTGTAAATAGTTTAACCGCAGCCGTCTAAAATATTAGGCATTAAAATTAGAGATAAGCTGTTCTTAACTTTCTTTCTTTTGAGAGAACAAAAGAAAGAAACAAAGAAAATTCTTCCCGAGAACTCGGGATTGAAAAATTGCCGGAATTCATTTTCCCTTCGGGACGTCTTCGGCTCACAATTGCTATAAAATTTCCAACTCAAAATTTGCTGGCGCATCCCGAGTACTCGGGACAGACAGGGAAATTTTATAACGCAATTGCTCATGAATTCTTTCGGCAATTTTTCAAAGGCGGTCATGCTAAAAAGTTTAGGAGATAACATATTTAAACTTATTATTGGTTGCGCATCCTAAGTACCCGGGACAGACAGGGAAATTTTATAACGCAATTGCTTATGAATTCTTTCGGCAATTTTTCAAAGGCGATTATGCTGGATAGTTTAGTTGAAGATTAATTGAATTTTTTTTCCCCCGGCGGAGTCTAATGCTTTCTGGACTCCGCCGTTAAGAAAATCTTTATCCGGCAGAGTCCAGGGAGAGCGCCTGAGACTCTGCCGGGGGATAATATTATTTTGCAAATATATTAGAGCTTTGAGCCGGGTTTGAATTTGTATAAACATTGTTCATTAATGTTTTAAAATATTAATACTATCTTGATGTAAACTATTATATCTGAAATTGAATGTAAAGCGGTTCAGCAGGCGAAGTGATTTTACGGCTTGGATTTTACTGATCGTACTCTCTTTGATCTGGGGAAGTTCATATATATTAATAAAAAGAGGACTGGATGTTTACTCTCCTGATCAGGTAGGGACAATGAGACTGTCATTTGCTTTTCTTGTTTTACTTCCGATTGCATTAAGAAATGTTTTCAGGCTGCCGGGAAATAAATTGTTTGTATTATTTCTGATAGGTCTTGTAGGAAATTTAATACCGGCACTTCTTTTTTCTTACGCGCAGACTGTGCTTGCGAGTTCAGTAACGGGAATACTAAATGCGCTTACTCCGATCTTTACAATGCTGATAGCTGTTTTTATATTTAAATATAAAGTAAAAGGCATGCAGATCGCAGGAATGCTGCTGGGATTTTCCGGAATACTTCTTTTAAGTTTTATAGAGGAAACAGGAATACTCGGAAGTATTAATGTATATGTCTGGTTAGTGATCATAGCTACTTTGTGTTACGCCATAAGTCTGAATCTGATAAAGGCATATGTATCAGATATAAGATCCGTAATTGTAACATCAGTTGCATTGCTGTCAGTCGGTCCGGTTTGTATGGTTTATTTATTCACAACTGATTTCATTCACCGATTTAATACAGTTCCGGGAAGCGGCATGTCGATGTTTTACATTGCAATACTTGGTATAGTCGGAACTGCTTTTGCTTTGATTATATATACCAGACTGATCCAGATGACAGATGCAATATTTGCAACGACTGTAACTTACATGCTGCCGGTGGTTTCAATAATCTGGGGACTTTTGGACGGAGAAACACTTTATCCTGTGCACTATGCAGGAATGTTAATTATACTTTCCGGCGTATATTTAATTAATAAAAATTTTAATTTAAATAAATCTAAGAAATAAATGGATCTGTTCGGAAATGTACATGATAAGGAAGCTGATTATAATATTCCTCTTGCAGAAAGAATGCGTCCTTCCGATCCGGATAGTTTTGCGGGACAGGATCATCTGATCGCTCCCGGAAAACCTGTAAGGACTATGATAGAAAAGAATGAACCTGTCTCGATGATATTCTGGGGACCGCCGGGAGTAGGGAAGACTACACTGGCGCTGCTGATAGCGCGGCTGGTGAATACAGAGTTTGTTCAGCTGTCTGCGGTTTCTTCCGGAGTAAAAGATGTAAGAGCTGCGATTGAAAAGGCGGAGTATAATCTGAAACAGAAGAAAAGAAAAACGATTTTATTTATAGATGAGATACACAGGTTCAGCAAGTCGCAGCAGGATTCGCTTTTGCAGAGTTCTGAGAAGGGGACAGTGATACTCATCGGAGCAACCACAGAGAATCCGTCGTTTGAAGTGATCTCTCCTTTACTTTCCAGAAGCAGAGTTTTTGTGCTTGAAGAATTATCAAAGAAAAATTTTGAAAAAATTATTGACAATGCGCTTTCAAAGGATGTATTACTTAAAGAAAAGAAAATTGAAATAGAAGACAGGGATTTCCTGATCGGACTGGCTTCGGGAGATGCAAGGAAGTTACTGAACGGACTTGAGCTGGCGGTTAAGCTGACTTCAGAAGATGAGAATGGAATTATCAGACTGACCAATGAAATATTCAAAGAAGCGTTTCAGGCAAATTATATTAAGTATGATAAGAATCAGGAAGAGCATTACAATATAATTTCCGCGTTCATAAAGAGCGTGAGGGGAAGCGATCCGGATGCAGCATTGTACTGGATGGCGAGAATGCTTAAAGGAGGCGAAGATCCTAAATTCATAGCGCGAAGAATGATAGTGCTTGCTTCCGAAGATATAGGAAATGCAGATCCGCTTGCTCTGACAATGGCAGTAAGCGCTTTTACTGCGATTGATTATATCGGAATGCCTGAGGCAACTTTGGTATTATCACAGGCGGCGGTTTATCTTGCGTCCGCACCCAAGAGTAACGCTTCTTATCTTGCGATAAATAAGGCGAAAGAGGATGTTGAAAATAATCCGGCTTACGGAGTACCGATACATTTAAGAAATGCTCCGACCAAACTGATGAAAGATCTTAATTACGGCAGCGGATATAAGTACCCGCATGATTTTGAAAATAATTTTACTGAGCAGGATTATCTGCCTGAAGAGATAAAGGACAGAATTTATTATGAACCTTCTGATAACGGAGCTGAGGCGGAGATGAGGAAAAGACTCAAAAAAATCTGGAATAAGAGGAAGTGAGATAACGGATCTTATGTATGAAGTCTGACATTGGGAGCGAGTGATGCTGCGGTCAACGAAACCTGACAGGTATTAAAATTATTGATACGCTTTCGACTTCAGGAAAAACCTGTCAGGTTTTGTTATGGCTGCCAAAACACGAATTCACTGCTTTAACTTTTTTAAATCACTTCATCTTTTTTAATACTATCTCATTATTCGGATCAAAGGATATCTTATCAGGTTTCTTATCAAACTCAAAGTTGTAAGTCTGGAAATTATAACTGTTCCTCTCCTTTATTATCTCAGCGCTTCCGTCTGCAAATGTTACTCTGAGCTCGACAGGCATTTGATAAAATACTTTATTCGTCTGTACCTGATTTATAGTGTAATCAGTTTTCCATTTGCCGTTACTCATCTTTTCTGATTTAGAATTAATTTCATACTCCGGATATCCAGGATATAATAACCATTGACTGAAAAACCAGTCCAGATCCTGTCCGCTGATCTGTTCGCATAATTGTGCAAATGAACTAGTCGATACATTTCCAAATCTGAATTCCGGATGAGAAGTGAAAGCCTGCATACAGTCAAAAAATATTGAATCTCCCAATACATATCTCAGCATATAAATTATTGACGCATTTTTTGAATATGTAACAGCAGAATTAAATAAAACGCCGTCATTGGGTTTCGGGTCAGCCCAGTCTTTGGAATAAGACGCCCAGCCCGGATCTTTGCTCATATATTTTCTTGCTTCATTCTGAATATTTTTTCTGTAAGCTTTATTTCCCTTTTTATACTCAGCCCATATTGCTTCGTTGTAAGTTGCAAAACCTTCGTTAAGCCAGATATCAGCCCATGTATTTGGCGATATCATATTTCCAAACCAGTGATGAACAAGTTCATGACATATAAGATCCTCATACCAGCAGTCAGGGCATAATGTAACCAGGGTCTGATTTTCCATTCCTCCCCATGGAAAATTTTTATCGGTAGTTGCAAAGGCAATTTTTTCAAACGGATAATCCCCGTAAAGTTTTGAAAAAAGTTTAAGCATTTCCGGCAGCTGTTCTTTTATATTGTTGTAATTAAACATTGTCTCGCCCGGCTGTGAGTACATTCGTATTTCAATGCTTTTTTCAGGTTCAGACAGCTTGTTCCACCGGAAAACTTCTAATCTGTATTTACTGCTTCCGGCCATTGCGATAAGATATGTTGAAACAGGAATATTTGTCTCCCAGGTATAATAAAGTGAATTATCTTTGTAAACCGAGTCAATCAATAATCCGTTTGACACAAAAAGCACATCTCCCGGTACCCGCGCTTTTAGTTTGAGCATTGACTTGTCATTGGGTATGTCTTTACAGGGAAACCATCTGCGCGCTCCTGCAGTCTCGGAATCAGTATACACAAGTCCGTTAAATGCAAAATAAGCCGTATCAAAAATATCCCTGTGCCTGAAGTAGATCTTTACATCAAACATTTCACCGCTGTTGTAAAATCTGTCAAGATTAATTTTCAGCAGATCATTCTCATGAAGAAATGACTGAGCAGATCCTGATACTGAATCTATGATCAGCGAATATTTCTCAGCATTGAGTGTGATCTGTCCGGCTGATGTATTTACAATGAGACTAATATTATTTGATGCGCTGTAAGTCATGGGATATGGATTAATAAATGAATCATAAAGATCGAACTCCAGATCATATTTTATTATATTGATATTCGTATCTATTTGCGCAGAAGAAGTTAAACTGATAAATAAAATAATTAACGTCAGATATTTTTTAATTGGCATTACGGTATGAGAGTATTAAGATTAAAATAATAAAATTGAATATGACTGATTTATGATAAAAATTTTGTAAGCTGATATTTAATGTGATTTAAAAGAAAGAAATTAAAGTAAAAATACAACTTAAATTTTTTGCTATCATTTTAGGCGAACCCATAAAAATTTTTTCAAGGTAATATTTTTTTATGTTTGATTTAATAATTAAATTCAAAATATTGTATACTAATTTTCCCCGAACAATTGAAATTCATAACTGATTCCGAAAAATTCAACTATTCCGGCAATAAAGATCCGGGTTCATTTGAAATGTGGTACTTCGAAGCTCTGGATAATGACGATGAGTATTTCTTTACTGCAAGAATATTTACCGGCAATCCATTCGCACCTGCCGGTAAAAAATCCGATTCAAATAAACCTTCGGAATTATCCTGCGGGATAAGATTTTATTTATATTATCAAAACCGTTTAATTTACGATGCTGTTTTTGATTACAAACAGGAAGATCTTAAAATTAATTATTCTGATAATGTTGTCAGAATGCAGCTTGATAAAAACAGTTTCTATTTTGACAGACAGAAAAATAAATATCATCTGAACATAAACTATTCATCTCAGGAGATTGAAAATAAATTTAAAGCTGAATTTGAATTTGCTCCGCTTTCCGATAAGCTTTCTTTCAGGGTTAATGATGACCCGGATAATAATTCCGAAACGTTCTGGCTTCCTGTCTCACCAATAAATAAGGTTATGGCAAAAATCAAATTCTATAAGAATTATAAAAGAGTGAAGTCCATATTCGAAGGCAAAGGTTATATTGAAAAGTCATTTGGAAAAGCTCCTTCAGTTTTAATGCATAAGTCTTCTTATCTTGGTAAGTTTTTGAGCGATAATTACTCCTTTGTTTTTTTTGTATCAGAGATGAAAGATGGGAAAAAGTTCATGAAAATACTTGCCTATAAGAATAATTTGCTGATGCTTGAAAAAGAGGAGTTTGATTACACAGTAAAGAAAACTTTGTTTTCATCCAAAGTGAAATCTCTCGAAATTAAAAGTTCGGATTTAAAGATTAATCTGAAAAACGATATTAATATTGAATCAAGTGAGTTTGGAGAAAAATATATTTCAATAATTGATGTCACATATAATGAAGTAAATATTTTAAAAAATGTTTACGGGTTTTTTGAAAACGGAGCCCGTTAACCTGGTTAGTTTATTTCAGATCTGTTTCGTCCGTGTGATCTCCCTCTCGTTTACAGATTTCTTTCCCTTAAGTATTATCTCAAATTCTTTCAGATCATTTTTTGCAAAACTATCTGAAAAAATTTCCGCCTGATCGTTGAATAATTTTTCCATTATAAACGTAAATTCTTTTCTTGATTTATTTATAATGTCTTCTTTTTCAAATGATTTGAAAAAATCTATAAATATTTCAGGTCTTTGCTGTAAAGTAAATTTGTATTCAAAATATACACACAAAATGTGCAGTCTGTTTATATCTTCTGAAATAAATGAAACTCCGTTATAAAATTTGAATGGCTTTCTTTCGTTCGGGATCAGTTCTCCCTGAGGAAATATCCATAAATATCTGTTTTTATTTTCAAGGAGTTTGGAGCAGTATTTCAAAGTGCGGTAAGAGTTAAATTTATTTTTTCTTTCAAGAGGTAATGCGCCGATCCTGTTGAAATAGCTATGTCTGTTCAGATCTGTCGTATCCATCAGACAGTAAGATTCTTTTTCAATCAGGTAATGCGAAATCCAGTTCAAAAGAACGCCGTCCCACCAGTTGGAATGATTGACGCATATAATAACAGGAGAGTTTTGTTTTTGAGAAATGCTTTTGATTCTTTCAAGTAATTCCTTTCCTCTGATATTGATCCTGAAAAAGTTTCTTTTGAGTGAATTCCTGAAGTATATCTTAAAAAAAATATCAAGTAGTTTATTCTTTTTATCTGTCAGCTCTGTCAATTGACTCCTCTGATTTAAAATCCGATTGCGCTGCCGTATCCTCTTCTGTCTGAATGTCCTTCCATAGTTCCGTCATCATTTATAAGTATTGCATTCACTCTTCCGAAATCACTTATCCCTTTTAAGTAATAACCAAGTACGGTCAGCTTTTCATCCGCTTCCTTACTTACTAATCTTTTCTCAATCTGAATCTCGTCCGGAAGCCACTGATGATGAAACCGCGGAGCGTCAATTGATTCTTTCAGAGTCATTTTATGATCAATGAGATTTAATATGTTTTGAAGGACAGTCGTAATTATCCTTCCTCCGCCGGGCGAACCTGTTACAAGAAAAGGTTTTCCGGTTTTAAATACCAGCGTAGGTGTCATTGAGCTGAGCATTCTCTTTTCCGGATGTATCGCGTTTGCTTCATTTCCCACAAGACCGTAAATATTCGGAACTCCCGGCTTGGATACAAAATCATCCATTTCATTATTCAGAAAAAATCCCGCTCCGTCCACTACCTGCTTATTTCCGAACACATCATTTATTGTTGTAGTAACAGATACCAGATTTCCTTTTCCGTCAGCAATGCTGTAATGCGTGGTCTCTTCGCTTTCATTCGCAAAAGGATCTCCCGGATTGATCTCGGTGCTAATACCTGCTTTATCGAATTTAAAATCCTTCATACGGCTGAGAGCATAATTTTTTGAAGTCAGCTTTTCTATCGGCACATTTACAAAATCAGCATCTCCCATGAATTCACTTCTGTCTGCATAAACTCTTCTCATTGCCTCTGTCATGATCTGAATGTTTTCAGTACTGCCGTATCCGCTTTTTGAAATGTCATAATTTTCAAGAATGTTCAGAAGATATATTAAGCTGATCCCGCCGCTGCTTGGCGGTCCCATAGAAATAATTTCATAACCTCTGTATGTTCCTCTGATCACATCCCTTTCCACCGGCTGATATCTTTCAAGATCCTCATAGGAAATTAATCCGTCAGTATTTTTCATAAGTTGTACAATCTTACCGGCTGTTTCACCTCTGTAAAACCCGTCCCTTCCTTTTTCACTGATCAGTCTGAGTGTATTAGCAAGATCTTTCTGAACAAATCTGTCGCCGGTTTTAAAATTACCTCCGAATGTTTTCATGGTACCGGGAAATTGTGTGAATTCGGATTGATAACTATTAAGCGCTTCGGCAAATCCTTCTTCCATGAAAAATCCTGTGTCTGCAATATTAATAGAGTATTCAAGAATTTCTTTTCTGTTCATAGTGCCGTATTTTTCCAGAGCATATAACATTCCGGCTACTGATCCGGGAACGCCGGCGGCGAGACTTCCTGTCGTGCTGAGCTCGTCTATTACATTTCCGCTATCATCAAGATACATATTCTTAGATGATGAAATCGGAGCTTTCTCCCTGTAATCAATTGAAGTATTCAATTTTAAGTCCGGATTGTTCAGATGAATTATCATGAATCCGCCTCCGCCAATATTTCCGGCCTGCGGATAAACCACTGCAAGCGCAAATCCGACTCCGACTGCAGCATCAACTGCGTTGCCACCTTTTTTCATGATATCAATTCCTACTCTGGTAGCAAGTTCATTTGCAGAACTTACCATCCCGCCTCTTTCAAAGTTTGAGTAAGAATTGCATGAAAAAAATAAAATTGAAAGTAACAGTATAAGTTTTCTTTTATTCATCTATTATTCATAAAGATTTAAGTATTCCAGTCCCTGTTATATCTGAAGTCTATATTAACTGTTCTGTTTGAAACTTTAGCGATGAGCGGAGTCAGTCTTTTAAACTGACTTCTTATTATCATTGAATTCACTCTCTTCATAAATTTTTCTGAATAGCCGGCTTTTTTTAAATAAGCTTCAGATCTTCTTTCATCCACTTTTTCATATAAATACTTGTCAACTTCGTCATATGTAAATCCAAGTTCATCTTCATCCGTCTGACTTTTCCACAGATCAGCCGATGGTTTTTTTGAAATAATGTTTACCGGAATGTTAAGATGTTTTGCCAATCCTCTGATCTGGGTTTTATAAAGATCTCCGATTGGATTTATTGCTGAAGCAGAGTCTCCGAAAATGGTTGAATACCCGAGTAAAATTTCAGACTTATTACTTGTTCCGATTACCAGCGCATTATTCCTCGCGGATTCATCATACAGCATTATCATTCTCACCCGCGCCATGATATTCCCCTTTCTTACATTAGGGATTTCCTTCTCATCTACTGAATCCGAAATCGTATCTACAGCATCGCTTATATTTATGATCCTGGATTTTGTGTTGAGAATTTCAGAAATTTGTAAAGCATCCGTAATGCTGCTTTTACTGCTTGTCTTATATGGCATCAAAAGGAATGTAACATTTTTATTCCCGAGAGCTTTTACAGTTAAGTATGCAGTAACGGCTGAATCAATACCGCCGGATAAACCAACTACAGCTTTCTTTATTCCGATTCTGTGTGTCTCGTTTTTGATAAAATCCGTAAGGATTTTTTCAGTATGATCGTAATTTAAATTCATATTATAAAAATTTCAAAAAAAAAGCCGACCTTTTTAAAAGGTCGGCTGTTATGACAAAATTTGAACTTATTTTGAAACCTGGTATACAATTTTTCTGATTGTATCGAATTGTAAATATGGGAATAATTCTTGAATTTTATCTATTGCTTCACCTGCGCTCATTTCTCTTCTCATTTCTTTGTACATCTGTCTGATCTTGTAATCTCTTATAGCTTTTTCATCAAGGAGTTTATACTTTTTCAGAGTATTGTATACACTATCATCTATAAGCTCACTTAAAGGGTTGTCGCTTTTTGATTTTACTGCTGGTTTCAAATTGTAATTCTCCTTATTTAAGTTTAAATTTATATAATTATCTGAATTTAGTTCGTTTCTAAGATTTAATCGAACTTTTCAGAGTTTTAACCTATACAAATATACAGCAAAAACAGTAGTAAAGTCAACATTGCATTTAAAAAATATTAAAAACCTCAAATTTTAATATCTTGTTTTTATTTTTTATTGTATATTGTTTAGTTTCTCATTTAACTTTTAATCAATCAAAATAAGTTCCGTTCTCTGATGCTATTTAAAAAAGTTTTATTCTTTTCACTTATACTTTCTATAATTTTTTTCAGCAGTTTATCATTCTCTCAGAAATCTGAATACCTCAGTTTTAATGTTTTAAATGAAAGGGAGTTTTATTCTGAAAGCGATACATTGAAACTTGCATTAAGTATTTCAATAATCAAGCCTTACCATATAAATTCTTATATAGTCGACGACCCTACTCTTATTACTACATCAGTATCAATAAGCGATAGTAATTTTAAAATTTTAAATTCATTTTTCCCGGAATCAAAAAAGCTGAAGTTTGAGTTCTCTGAAAATGAGATCGATGTCTATGAAGGAGATATTGCGGTCGGATTAAATTTAATAGCCGACGCTAATGTAAAAACCGGAAGTTATAAAGTCCCTGTGGTTCTGAGTTTTCAGGCATGTGATGACAGAGTTTGTTATCAGCCAGCATCACTGACGGATACAATAATTATCATTATTGACAGTGAGAAAAAATCTTCTGCAGTTTTAAATACCGATGTTTTTGCGAAAATTGATTTTACAAAACCGTCTGATGCAGATAATTCTTCTGAAAGTAAATCGAGTCTGACAGAAAATGTCCGGACTGACTCTCCTGATGCGGAGGAAGATACGATTGCAAACTGGATTGAAGAGGAAGGACTTTTTGTAGTGCTTTTAGGGATGTTCCTTGGGGGTCTTGCGCTTAATCTCACACCGTGTGTATATCCTCTGATTCCTATAACAGTAAGTTTCTTCGGCGCGCAGTCCAGCGGCAGTAAATCACAAAGTTTCCTTATGGGTCTTTTTTACGTTCTCGGAATGTCAATAACTTATTCAGCGCTCGGAGTATTTGCAGCTCTGACAGGAAGTCTGCTCGGGACAGCATTGCAGAATCCGCTTGTAATAATTTTTATTGCTCTTATAATGCTTACTCTCGGTCTGAGTATGTTCGGTTTGTTTGAAATCAGAGTTCCGCAGAGTCTTGCGATGATGGGAAATAAAAACCGGTCCGGATATCTCGGATCAATTTTTATGGGACTTACGGTTGGTTTTATTGCAGCTCCGTGTATTGGTCCTTTTGTTTTAAGCCTGTTAGTTTATGTCGGTAAGATCGGAAATGCATTTACCGGATTTTTATTTTTCTTTGTTCTTTCTCTGGGTCTTGGATTTCCTTATATATTTCTTGCCGCTTCATCAAGCTCTATTGGTAAACTTCCCAGATCAGGGGAATGGATGGAAGGCATAAAAGTGATTTTCGGATTCATACTTTTCGGTATGGCTTTCTTTACTCTTGAACCTCTTATTCCAAAAGAAATTTTTAAAACAGCATTTCCGTTATACATAATCCTTGCAGGAGCCTATCTGATTTTGATTGACAAAAAAGGAAAATCATCTGCATTATATTCCAACATTAAATATTTTATTGCTATACTCGCTGTGATTTACGGAACGTGGAATCTAAAACCTGAAGGCGCAGTTGAGGAAGTTCAGTGGCAGATACACTCTTCAATTGAATCCATTGACAACAGCATTAAGACCGGTAACAAACCTGTTATGATAGATTTTTACGCTGACTGGTGCGCTCAATGCAAGGAGCTGGATGAATATACATACACGGATCCCGAGATTGCAGAACTTTCCAAATCATTTACAAATATTAAAGTAGATCTTACAAAAGAGAACACTGAGATATCCGACCGTTTCAATATTAAAGGACTGCCTGTTGTGATCTTTATGAATGCAGACGGAGCCGAAGTAAAAGAGCTCAGAGTTACGGGATTTGAAAATCCGGAAGAGTTTAAGAAAAAAATAAATTCAATTTTAAATTAAATTAAAGAATGTTAAAAAAACTTTTTTATCTGCTGATGATATTCAGCTTTTGCGTAACAGAATCTTATTCGCAGGAAAATGATTTAAATAAAAAATTCAATATTGATCTTAAGTCAGAAAATTACAGCACTATCGGACTTAAAGACAAAATTCTTTCCGCCGAAACCGAAAACGACATCACAGAAATAAATCAGAATACAGCTAAATCTAAAAAATCACCGGGACTGGCTCTGCTGTTCTCTCTTGTATTACCCGGCGCAGGTCATTTCTATCTTGACAGAATGGACGTTGGAAAGTATTTCCTCGGAGTAGATGCTGCCGGATGGCTTGGACTTGTATCAATGAATATTTACGGTGATGCGGTAAAGGATGACTCCAGATCATATTCTTCAACTCATGCATCAATAAATGATCCCGATAATAAAGATGACGATTTCTATAAAAATATAGGAAGCTTTAACAATGTTTATGAATATAATAATGATAAATTAACAAGAGGGGAATATAGTCTTTTATATTCTCCGCAGCAAAACTTCTGGAACTGGGACAATACGGACAACAGAAATTTTTACGAATTGCAAAGAAAGAAAAGCGAAAGAATTTATAACAACAGAATTGTATTTTCAAGTATTCTGATTGCAAACAGAATTGTAAGCGGTATCAGCGCTTTCTTTATTGCAAACAATACCGGGAAAAGTTCATCAGCATTAAATATAAGTCCCGAACTTCTTTACAAGGAGGATTTGACATTCGACGGTGTAAAATTAAATTTCAACAGAAATTTTTAGTAAGATTTGTTTAATTATAAGCTGATCATTGAATATGACGGAAGAAATTTCTTCGGATGGCAGAGACAAAATCAGACAAAGGAAACTGTACAGGAATATCTCGAATCAGCTCTTGAAAAAATTGAGCGTGAAAGTATAACGCTTTACGGAGCAGGAAGGACCGACGCCGGTGTCAGCGCTTTTAATCAGACTGCTAATTTCAAATCTGAAAAAGTAATTCTGCCTGAAAAATTTTTATATTCGATAAACTCAGTATTACCCGGGAGCATTACTGTAAAAAGCATTAAGAAAGTTTCACCGGATTTTCATTCAAGATATTCAGCCAAGAAAAGGGAATACTTATATTACATATCAAGAGAGAAAAGATCGATCGGCGGAGATTTTTTTTATTACATTAATTATCAGCCGGACTTTGATAAGCTGAATGAGTATTTCGAATTTATAAAGTCGCTGAAATATTTCAGGACTTTTTGTAAGAATCATGAGGACAAACATAATTTCGGATGTGAAATATTTGATTTTGATCTTAAAAGGAAAAGGAACGGAAAGGAAATTATATTCAGAATTTCCGCCAACAGGTTTCTTCACTCAATGGTTAGATCCGTTATCGGATGCGCACTGGAAATCAGTTCTTCAAAAAAAAATATTATTGAAACTAAAAAAGCGGTTTTAAAAGGAGAAAAAATCAGAATTTATTATTTACCCTCTAATGCATTATTTTTAAATAAAATATTTTATTAAATCATATATGAAAAATATAAAAGAGATCAGTTTAGTTATATTTCTATTTGCATTTTCCGGGTTGAGCTTTTCTCAAAGCGAAAGTAATTACATGACATCGGATCTGAAAGAGAAAATCATTAATCAGCAATCCGGTTTACAGACAAATAGTAACCTGTTTAAAAAGAATCTCAACAGTATAAGAAAAGATGATCCAAGGGAAAAATCTCCTTTTCTCGGCGCTGTGTTATCCGGAGTTATCCCGGGTACAGGTGAATTTTACGGAAAGAATTATTTAAAAGCGGCTATATTTTTTGCGCTCGAAGTTGGTCTGTGGACAGCATATGCAGTTTATGAAAACAAAGGTGATGACCAGACCGATTATTACAGAGGATTCGCTGATAAGAACTGGAGCTTAAACAAATATGCGCAGTGGCTTGTCGATCAGCAGTTTACCGGCTTCGGGTCTATTACAGATCCGCAGACATCCGATCTTAACAGATTAAGAAGAGAAGTAAATATAGTGGAAGCTCAGAACTTTTCTCATCAGCTGCCGCCTTTCGGGGATCAGCAGTATTATGAACTGATAGGGAAGTATCAGAATTTTGTTGTCGGCTGGACAGATGCAGACCCTACTATCAGTAAAAATTCCGCAAGTGCAAATTATTACGGTACCTATAAAACCACTATGTTTATAAACTATTCTGTGGAGAGGCAAACTGCAAATGATTACTATAATAAAGCGAACGCTTCTATTGCAGTTGTAATACTGAATCACCTTGTAAGTGCGGCGGATGCAGCATGGACAGTGTCAATGTTTAATAAAGATCTGAAAGTAAAGACGGGTATGAATTTCAGGGATGTGTATGGATTTTACGGTGAGAAAAAATTAATACCTTTTGCAAATGTTAACGTAACATTCTGACATTATCCGGCATTTGAAATAAAAGTCAGATATTTTTTTTTTTGAAATTCATCACGGCACTTTAATAAAGTGCCTTTTTTATTTGGATCAAATAATCCGTAAACCGTAGCGCCGCTTCCGCTCATTGAAGAAAAAACAGATCCGTTATCAAGCATATAATTTTTTATCTCATTAAGCAAAGGGTATTTCTCAAATACGATCTTTTCAAAATCATTTACAATCTCACTTTTTTTATCCGGATCAAATTCTGAAATTTTATCAAGCGATTTATCTTTATGAAAACCAATTGGCAGATTCAGGTTTTCAAACGCCCATTTTGTGGAAACATGAAGATGCGGATTTACTACAAGTATATTATATTTTATTTTAAAATTTTTCAGCGGTTTGAGTTTCTCTCCTCTTCCTTCCGCATAGCACGGTTTCATTATCAGAAAAAACGGAACATCGCTGCCTATAGATAATGCAAGATCAATGATTTTACTTTTGTTAGACCCGATGTCAATTTTAAAATATCTGATGAGAAATTTCAAAACTGCTGCAGCATTGGAACTGCCGCCCCCGAGACCGCCTCCGACTGGAATGTTTTTAACCATGTCGATCTCAATTTTGTAAGTGTCTGTTATTCTGAAAGTTTTGAAGAAATTAAGAACGGCTTTGTAACACAAGTTGTCAGCGTTCAAAGGGATGTATGATTTGTTGGATTTTAAAATGACGGAGTTGAATTCCTTCTCTGCAGGAGATATAGTGAATCCCAGTTCGTCATATATTTTTACAGGGTAAAAGATTGTTTCAATGTCATGGTAACCGTCCGCGCGTTTTCCCAGGATTCTTAATCCAATATTTATTTTCGAATATGATTTTATTATTTCCTGTTTCATTTTAATTATTTTAAACTCTATTAAATTCTCTTAAACTCTTTAGTTAAACATCCGCTAAAAAAAATCCCCGACATATAAATCAGCCGGGGATAGCTTTTAAATATTTTATTTTTTTTTATTTCCTTAAAATGCCCATTTTACAAGTATTGATCCCCATGTATATCCGGCTCCGAAACTGGATAAAATTAAATAATCACCTTTCTTTACTTTGCCTTCCTGCCAGTATTCAGAAATACAGATCGGTATAGTGCCTGAAGTTGTGTTTCCGTATTTATGAATATTCAGCATTACTTTGTCCATCGATATTCCCATTCTTTCTGCACAGGCGCTGATAATTCTCATGTTTGCCTGATGAGGAACAAGATACGATACCTGATCAGACGTGATATTATTCTTGGTCATTATTTCATATGAAACATCAGCCATACTTTTTACAGCTTCTTTAAAAACTGTCTTGCCGTCCTGATATACATAATGCATCTTCTTTTCAACAGTCTCTAATGACGGCGGGTTTAAACTTCCTCCGCCTAACATATGAAGATATTTTTCACCTTCTCCGTCCACTTTTAAAATCGAATCAAGTATTCCGTAATCCTTGTCATCAGTTGGTTCAAGTAACACAGCGCCTGCCCCGTCACCAAAAAGTATACACGTGTTTCTGTCCTCCATATTGGAAATTGAAGACATTTTATCCGCGCCTACTACAATTACTTTTTTATGAGAACCGCTTTGAACAAACTGTACCGCCGTAGCCAGTGAAAAAATAAATCCTGAACAGGCGGCAAGCAGATCGAATCCCCAGGCGTTAACAGCTTTTAATTCCCTCTGTAAAATACATGCAGTAGATGGAAATATCATATCAGGAGTTACTGTCCCTACTATTATCAGATCAATTTCATCTATTCCGATCCCTCTGTTCTTAATTAAATTTTCTATCGCTTTTATTGCCATGAAAGAAGTCGGAGTGTCTGCATCAAGTTTTCTTCTTTCTGTAATTCCTGTCCGTGACTTTATCCATTCATCCGAAGTATCTAAATATTCCTCGTAGTACTTGTTGTCAATTACCCTGTCGGGAACGTAATGCCCGACAGCGGTTATCATTGCATTGAACGGAGCTTTATTAATCATATTTATTCTTCAGCATTATCTTTATTTTCTTCCGTTACATCTACCGAGTGTTTTTCAGAAAGAGGTTCTTTTTTATCATCGGTAAACGTAAGTTCATCATTACCTTTTTTAAATTTCACTTTTACTTTTCCGGCGTTTTTCAGATTTCCTTTTAAAATTTCCTCGCTGAGCGGATCTTCAAGATATTTCTGTATAGCTCTTCTCAAAGGTCTGGCGCCGAAGTTCTGATCAAATCCTTTCTCACTAAGAAATTCCATAGCGGATTTTGAAACTTCCACTTTAACTCCCTGAAGCTGGATCCTTTTAAGAAGCTTTTCAATTCCAATTTCAACGATCTTCAGAATGTCGCTCTTTTCAAGCTGTTTAAATATTATCATGTCATCAATTCTGTTCAGAAACTCAGGTGAGAATACTCTCTTTACAGAATCCTCAATCGTTGTTCTTATCTTTTCATAATTTGTTTTTGACGTCCCATCACCGAATCCAAATACCTTATCAAGCTTCAGATCTCTTGTGCCGATATTTGAAGTCATGATTATTATTGTATTTTTGAAATCTACTTTTCTGCCGAGTCCGTCTGTCAATACGCCGTCATCCAGAACCTGAAGAAGTATATTGAATGTATCCGGATGCGCTTTTTCTATCTCATCAAGTAAAACTACTGAATATGGTTTGCGTCTTACTTTCTCCGTTAACTGTCCGCCTTCTTCGTATCCCACATATCCCGGAGGAGCTCCGACTAGTCTCGATACATTAAATTTTTCCATGTATTCACTCATATCAATTCTGATCAGTGAATCTTCTGAATTGAAAAGGAATTTAGCAAGCTGCTTTGCAAGTTCAGTCTTACCGACGCCTGTTGGTCCGAGAAATACAAATGAACCTATAGGTCTGTTTGGATCTTTCAGTCCCGCTCTCGCTCTTCTTATTGCGCGTGAAATATTTTTTACAGCTTCATCCTGACCGATCACTTCGCCTCTCAGCGTTTCTTCCATTTTTACAAGTTTCTCTGATTCCGCTTCAGCTATTTGATTTACAGGAATTCCGGTCATCATTGCAACCACGTCTGCAACGCTTTGCTCTGAAACTTCATACACCATGCTCTGGGATTTTATTTCCCAGTCAAGCTTTAGCTGTTCAAGATCGGCGAGAACTTTCTTTTCATTGTCACGAAGCTTTGCAGCTTCTTCGTAATTCTGATTCTTAACAACCTGGTTTTTGAACTGTCTTATGTTTTCAATTTCAGCTTCAAGGTCAACGATCTCTTTCGGGACGACAATGTTTGACAGGTGAACACGCGAACCCGCTTCATCCATTACGTCAATTGCTTTGTCCGGCAGAAATCTGTCAGTAATATATCTGTCGCTTAATTTTACCGCCTCATCGATCGCTTTATCAGAATAGCTTACATTGTGATGCTCTTCATATTTACTTTTGATATTATTTAAAATCTGAATGGTCTCGTCAACGGTCGTCGGCTCCACCATAATTTTCTGAAATCTTCTGTCAAGCGCTCCGTCTTTCTCAATGTATTGCCTGTATTCGTTTAAAGTCGTTGCGCCGATACACTGCAGATCTCCTCTTGCAAGAGCCGGTTTGAAAATGTTTGATGCATCAAGAGAGCCGCTTGCGCCGCCCGCTCCGACTATTGTGTGAAGTTCATCAATGAAAAGAATTACATCCTTAGCTTTCTCCAGCTCATTCATAACAGCTTTCATTCTTTCCTCAAACTGTCCCCTGTATTTCGTACCGGCGACAAGCGCGGCAAGATCAAGCGTTACGACTCTTTTATTGTGCAATACTCGAGATACATTTTTATTGATGATCCTTAAAGCAAGTCCTTCCGCAATAGCAGTTTTTCCTACACCGGGCTCACCGATAAGAACAGGATTATTCTTTTTTCTTCTGCTCAATACCTGAGCAACTCTTTCGATTTCTTTTTCCCTGCCGACTATAGGATCCAGTTTATTTTCAATTGCCATTTTTGTAAGATCCCTGCCGAAGTTATCAAGAACGGGAGTTTTGCTTCTTTCCTGTTTTTTTTCCGCTGAAGATTTTGCTCCGGGCTGATTGCCGGAAGGTTTTCCGCTGAGAATATTCATCAGCTCTGATTTAACCGCCTCGTAATTTATATTGAACTGATGCAGTATCTGCGCGGCAAGATTATCATCTTCCCTTAATATCGAAAGAAGTAAATGTTCCGTTCCGATAATGTCGGATTTGAAAATCTTTGCTTCGAGGTATGTTATTTTTAAAACTTTCTCCGCCTGTTTCGTGAGAGGAATATTGCCGACTGTCAATGTTCCGCCTGATTGTCTGACGGTATCTTCAATTGTCTTCTTTATTTTGAAAGCATCTACTCCGAGGTTTTTAAAGATCTTTATTGCAATCCCTTCGCCTTCTCTTATTATTCCCAGTAACAGGTGCTCTGTTCCAATGTAATCGTGACCAAGCCGAATCGCTTCTTCTCTGCTTAATCTGATCACATCCTGAACTCTGCTTGAAAAATTACTGTCCATTTTATTCTGATTTATTTATAATTTATTTGGGGAATAATTAACGCGGATCTTAAAATCTGCATTAATTGTGTTCCATTTTATTCCTGAATAATTAGTCAAATATATTAAAAAACTTATAAAGAATTAATGTATTAAACTAATGTATATTTAAACTGCTGATAGCTCAATTAAACCGGTCAAAAAAAAACCGGAGCTGTATCTCCGGTCAGTAATAAAAAATTTATTTTACCGGAGATCAAGCATTTTCAGCTTCTTCTTTTTTACAATACTTGTTGAATATTCCTGCTACTAAATTAGCAACTGTATTCGCATCGTTGTTTTCAATGTCCATTCTGTTGATCATATGAACAAGCTCGCCGTTTTTAAGTAATGCCATCTGAGGGGAGGAAGGCGGAATTCCGGTGAAGTAATTTCTTGCTTCATTAACTGCATCCTTTTCCATTCCTGCAAATACGGTTACAAGATTGTCCGGCATTGCATTATTGTTCTTCGCCCATTCTACTGCCAGTGACAGTCCCGGTCTTGCTTTTCCCGCTGCGCAGCCGCAGACGGAATTTACAAATACAAAAGTTGTTCCGTCCTTGCTTAATTCATTTTTAACTTCATCCGGCGTTAATAATTCTCTGAATCCTATTTCTGTCGCTTCTTCGCGCATTGGCTGAACCATTATTGGATCGTACATTTTATATTTTTCCTTTCTGAATTATTTTTGTAAGTTTTTTAACAATCTGTTTAAAGTATAAAGTTCATTATTTTAAAAATCTTTTAAACCATTTCCGTCTTAGTTCTGAAACTTTCTCCCTGTGCTTTTTGAGATAATGATTGCCTCCTTCTATCAGTTCAAGTCTGCAGTCATTTCCGTTTTCACTTAAGCGTTCATACATGTTCTTTGAATCAATATGAGAAACTTCAGAGTCCGCAGTTCCGTGTATCAGGAGTACTGCTGTTTCTTTATTAATGTTATTATGAAAATGAACTGCTGATCTTTCTTCCAGTCTTTTTCTAAATTCAGCGCTGTCGTTTGTTCCGAATAACTTGTCATAAACTTTTGACAATTCGCTTTTATGTTCCATGCTTCTGCTCAGATCTGCAAGTCCGGAAATTATAACAGCACACCGGATCCTGTCTGTCAGCGTAAGCGCTTTATAAGTCATCATCCCGCCTCTGCTCCATCCTTCCATTCCGATCTTTGAAGAGTCGCATTCCGAAATTTCGTCTGCAAGTTTAATTAAGTTCAAAACATCATTTACATCCCTGCCTCCGAATTCATCTTCCTGCCTGTACATTGACGCAAGCACTATGTATCCCCAAGAAGCTAACTCTCCGAACATTCCTCTTGCGAGAAATTCATCTATCCATCCCGCGTTTTTACTTCCGCCGCGGTTCCAGATAATCAACGGAATCTTTCCCTTTATATTTACGGGTTTTGCAATGTAACCTTTTACTTTGTAACCGTCTGAATCATAAACAATACTTTCGACTATTGTCTCTTCAGCTGTTTCATTTCCCCAGCCGCTCTTTATTAGTTTGATCTGATTTTCCTTCAGATCAATTACATTTTGCGATAGGATCATTCAGAATCCGAATTCTCAAATAATTTGTAGTAACCGAGTTTCAGATCAAATTCCTGTCCGGCTTTATACATTTTTTCATTTGGGGAAGGTAATACATTTTCAATTTTTACCTTAGCCCAGCATCCGCCCTGATAGTCGAGTATCTTAGCTTCGTAAAGTTCATTGCCTTCGTATTCGACAGTATAAATCTTGTTTACTTCCGGTGCGTTTTTAAGAATGTGTGTATGCTTCATTGTAATTTTTAGTTTGCAATTTAATGATTTGTATTGTCTTTTATAAGGTATTTATGAATATAATCGCCAGAAGGGGAGATATAGTATTAAGAGAGGCAAAATATGAAAAAGTTTAGTTGGTTCTAGTTAAATTTGGCGACCTCCTACCGCCCCCTCCTTGAAAATAAGGAGGGCGGTGATAATTTTTAAAGGAGATTGAAAGTTTCTGCGATTTCACTCAGTCTTGCATAATGCAACATACTACTTTGCAAAAATGCAGAGGTTTTTGTAAATTTGATGCGTGAATTTAATTTTTATGTGTAACCTTTATGGACCGAAAATGATAAGACAATGGAAAAATAAATTGACAGATATATTTACATTTTTTATTGCGATTTATTTTTCATTGACTGACTTCGGGCGAGAATACTTAAACTTGAAATCCACTGAACTCTTTTTGAATTTCAACGGCAATGATTCCGGAGCAATTTATAATTCCATCTTAACAAATCAAGTTCTCAACTATTCAAGAAATAAAGATTTAAAACATGGGGAACATGTCAAGCACTCCTTATATTACATAAATTTAAATTTGAGATACTCATATGATTAAAACACAAATTTCAGGAATTGCACCATTCTTCATCGTAAAAAATGTACCAGAAGCACTGTCGTTTTATAGCGAATGTCTCGGTTTTGATATCACATTTCAAGGACCCACTGAAGATGACATCTTCTTCGGCATTGTTCAACGTGGAGCTGCAATGATCATGCTGAAGGACATTGGAGTAAACCCCATACCAAACTACACTCGAGATATCAATAAAGGAATTGCCCGATGGGATGCATACCTTTATGTTCCGGATCCTGATGCGCTGGCAAAAGAATTCTTATTGCGTAATGTCGAGTTTTTTCAACCACTCAAGGAAAATGATATTGGTTTAAGGGGATTTGAAGTAGAGGACACTGACGGATATATACTTTTTTTCGGTCGTCCTCAGTTAGAATAATTCTAAAATTTGGACACTGCAAGTTTTTTGCAGACCGTTTCTTTAGTTTAATATAATATTAGATTTAAATAAGATCTCACAAACGACAACGAAGTATAAATAGTTAACAATCGACAAAAACAATCAGCGTTTAAAATTATATTTATGCAAACTGTTTGTGACAGTTTGAAGAATGTAAATGTTTAGTTAATTTCATTTCATCGTGAACTGTTGACAAGAAGTTTGTAAAAGCGGAAGTGAATTACATCGCTAATACTTTTAGAGAAACGTTATCATTTATTAAACTTTCAAATTAATTTTATATTTATAATATGGAAAAAGAAGTATTTGATAATCTAGATATAAAGCCGGAAGATTTTCGGAAGCTGGGTTACCGTGTCATAGATATGATCACGGAATACTATGCTTCCATTCAGGAAGTTCCTGTATATCCGGCAGCTACATCATCGGAGGTGGAGCAGATATTTAAAGAAGACTTTCCTGTGAAAGGGCAGGATCCTTTTGATATTGTCGACGAATGGAAATCTAAAATACTGCCGTATGCGACACACCTTGGTTCTCCAAGATATTTTGGTTTTGTAAACGGATCGGGGACTATGATCGGGACGCTGGCGGAAGCGCTGGCTGCTGCCGTAAATATGAACCCCGGCGGATGGAAACCGGCTCCATCTGCTACGGAAGTAGAACGCAGGACCATTGCATGGATGGCGGAAATGGTTGGCTATCCCGGAGACTGCGGAGGTCTGTTTACAACCGGGGGAACTATGGCAAATTTTACAGCAATAGAAACTGCGTTAAGGAATATTGCACCTTATGACATTACGGCAAAAGGTCTGCAGGACAAACAAATGCCCGGTAGATTTAAAGTGTATATGTCAGATCACGAAGGACATATTTCCATTATTAGAGTTGTAGATCTGCTGAATCTCGGACGTGAATCAATTCACCTCGTGAAAAGCCGTGAAGACTTTTCAATGGACACAAATGATCTGGGGCGCTGCATTGATGAAGATATAACAAACGGAGATTTTCCGCTATGTGTAGTTGCGCAGGTTGGTTCGATAAACGTAGGTGTGATCGATCCGCTCGAAGAGATCGCCGCGATTTGTAAGAAAAGAAACATCTGGTTTCATGCAGACGGAGCGTGCGGCGCTGTCGGAACGCTTCTGCCCGAAAAACGAGATCAGTATAAAGGTCTCGAACTTGCAGATTCCATTACGCTGGATCCGCACAAATGGCTTTACATTCCTTATGATTGCGGCTGTGTATTAATCCGTGATGCTGAAAAAATGAGGAGGGCGTTTTCAATTCAGGCACCTTATCTGCGGGGAACGCTTCCAACGGAGTATACAGGATTATATTATCTGGACTATGGTCCTGAAATGTCCCGCGGATTTCGCGCGCTGAAGGTTTGGATGTCTATAAAACAATTCGGCGCGGAGGGTTACCGTAAACTGCTTTCACAAAATGTAAAATGCGTGGAATATCTTGACTCGCTTGTTCGTAAGGACAAAGACTTTGAAGCGCTGCACAAACCAAACCTGTTTATATACTGTATGCGTTACGCTCCTCAGAAAATAAAAGATAAGTATGAGCAGGACAGCATTGAGCTTAATAAATATCTTGATGAACTGAATCAAAAAATAGCGGATGAGATCCAGCTCAGCGGAACGGCATTTATCATGACAAGCAAGGTGCGGGGAAAAACAGTAATAAGACTTTCGGTTTGTTCTCACCGAACGACTAAGGAAGATATTGAAATTGTTTTTTTAAAGTTAAAAGAGATCGGTGAATCATTAACCGATAGAAGTGAAAACTGATCTTATATTTGGTATGCAGCGGAAACATTTGTAAACTCTTAATTAAATTTAATAAAATCAAATCTAATCAAAACGAATGAACTGGATCATATTAATAACAGCAGGCTTATTTGAAGTAGCATTTGCTTTTTGTTTAGGGAAAGCGAAAGAGACTACAGGAAGCGAAATGAATTTATGGTATGCGGGATTTTTTGTTACACTAAGTATCAGTATGGGACTATTAATGAAGGCGACTCAGACTTTGCCGATCGGAACAGCTTATGCTGTATGGACAGGGATTGGAGCAGCCGGAACTGTGCTGATAGGTATACTTGTATTTAAAGAACCTGCAACATTTCTGCGGATATTTTTTCTTATCACTTTAATTGGTTCTATCGTCGGATTAAAATCAGTATCACATTAAATTGGAAAATTCAGAGAACAATAAAAATATTAACTCAGACCGGCATTCCGATCAAAGAGATATGTTAGATGAACAACAATTTGAATATCGAATATTCAAAGATAATAAAATCCAAATTTACTGGAATGGTAAGCAGGTGATGATGCTGAAAGGATCAGCAGCTCAGAACCTGATGAAAAAGCTTGAAAGAGCAGAAGGAAAGGAAGAGCAATTAGTTCTGGCGAAGGTCACAGGAAATTTCAAGAGAGGTAATGAAAAGGTTTCGAAAAAGAAAAGATGAATGGAAAATCACTCTTCATCATGAGTAAAAGCATCTGAATCACGAAATTCTAAATTCTAAATTCTAAATTCTAAATTCTAAATTCTAAATTCTAAATTCTAAATTCTAAATTCTAAATTCTAAATTCTGTGTTGATTGGATCCCCGCCGGGAGCACGCAGGATGACATTTTTCTAATCTTCCCAAGCTGGGGTTTGGGTTGGAGAAAAAATTAATTGAAAAATATCATTATTAAAACTATAAACTGCTTTGAAAATTTGCGCAGGTTTTTGTAATATTTTTATGAAGTTAAGAATTGTAATTTATCTTAAAAGACTACATCATAACATATAAACGAAAATGGAAAATTTTGACCGCAAAAAACATTGGGAGAATATTTACCGGACAAAAGAACTTAAGGACGTTAGCTGGTTTCAGCCGAAACCGAAAACATCTTTAGACTTTTTCAGACAATTGAATATACCGAAATCTGCAAAAGTAATTGACATAGGCGGCGGCGATAGTTTTCTGGTTGACCGCTTGCTTGATTTAGGTTATCAGGAAATTACTGTGCTTGATATTTCAGCAGCTGCAATTGACAGAGCAAAGCATAGACTTGGAGAACGGGCAAAAAATGTGAAATGGATTGTAACAGATGCTGCGAATTTTAAGCCGGTTGAAAAATATGACTTTTGGCACGACCGCGCTGCTTTTCACTTCCTGACTAATGAGACAGAAATTTCAAATTATTTAGAAACCGCCCAACAGAATATAAATCCCAAAGGTGTTTTAGTAATCGGGACATTTTCGGAACAGGGACCAAACAAATGCAGCGGAATTAAAATTAAGCAATATTCTGAAACAACAATGACAGACCGGCTGAAAAAGTTTTTTGAAAAAATAAAATGTATTACTGTTGACCATAAGACTCCGTTAGGTATTATTCAGAACTTTGTTTTCTGCAGTTTCAGAAAATTGCAAAAGGTCTGACACGATCAGCCAAAAGTGTTTTACTCAACAAAAATTATAATTCTATACATTTTTCAACAACCCGCTTTGAATGTCTTAGACTACCGGCGCTATTTATCACCCAGGTAAAAAAATCCGGGGCTGGAAAGGAAATTAGAAAACCCGTAACTTGAAACTTGTATTCCTTCCCTGCATCATTTTTTATTTTATACGTCTATAATTGTGGATTAATTATAAAGACAATTTACATATTAATAAACTGCCGGATCATTTTTACTTTCAGGACATTTAAATATTGTCTATTTTTTTGCGGCAATTATTTTGACCGCAGTCTTCATATTTCATATTAAAACTATTAACTTTCAAACACGGGAATTATTAAAATGGAAATTAAAAGTATTCATAGCGAGTTTCACAAAATTCTGTTCAACTTCATTTCTCTCCGCGTAAAAAACCGGGATGATGCAGCCGATATTTTGCAGGAAGTATTTATAAAAATTGCTGCAAAAATAAATACACTGAGTGAGAGTGAAAAACTGAAGAGCTGGATATTTGCAATCACACGAAATGCAATTATCGATTACTACCGTAAGAACGCGAACAGCATACGCACTGACATTACGGATAAAATTATAAATGAAATGAAAGATGAAACTGATGAGGATGCAACCAAAGGTTTAGACAAATGCCTGAAAGGATTTATCCAAAAACTTCCCGAAGAATATCGTGATATAATTATCGACAGTGAAATAAAAGGGATCAAACAAAAAGACCTTACAGAGAAATACAATCTGGCTTATCCGTCAGTGCGTTCACGCGTGCAGCGCGGGAGAAGCAGATTAAAGGAAATGCTCTTGAATTGCTGCAGGATAGAAGCTGACAGCAGAGGAAATATCTTAGAAGCCGAATGTAAAACCAAATGCAGCGATGACTGCAGAAACAGTAAATAATACTGCATCATTTTTTTATCCCTCCGTCTATCAGAGTGAAAACAATTTATTCACTTTAAAAAAATCAAAATGAAAAACGAGATCACTGAACCATTAGTGAAAAACACCTTCACTAAAACCGAAAGCAAAAACACAAACTTAAATTCGGGATGCTGCGGCGGAGAGCCGGAAGTTAACACCAACGCCTGCTGCAAACTTGACGAAGAAAAAAAAGCAGAAGGCGGATCAGGCTGCGGGTGTAACACTCCGGAAAGTAAAGATGCGAAAGCATCCTGCTGTTAAATTTTTTTTTAAAAACTTATTATTTACAAATTAAAACAAAATAAAAAAATGATACAAGAAGCAATACTGGAACACAATATGAAAGCAGCCCTTACGTGGGGATCTGGCGGAATTAATTATGACAGAATCAGTCATTCGATCTCTGACGCAATTGAGCATTGTGTAAACCGGCTCAATCCATTACAGGGAGAAAAAATTCTGGACATTGCCACCGGCACCGGATGGGCTGCAAGACTACTCGCAAATCGTGATGCAATAGTAACGGGAGTAGATATAGGCTTTGAGTTAATAGAGGCGGCGGAAAAACTTTCCGGTGATTCAAAATTGATAATCGATTATGAAGTAGGTGATGCAGAAGCGTTGTCTTTTCCTGACAGGAGTTTTGATGCAGTTGTTTCAACTTTCGGAGTAATGTTTGTAAACGATCCTGAATCTGCCGCTGCTGAAATGGCAAGAGTTATTAAACCCGGAGGTAGACTTGGATTAACAACATGGTCTCCTGAAGGCAGTATTTACGAGCTCTTTAAAATAATGAAACAATATCAGCCAACGAATGGAACTCCGCCGCCATCACCATTTTTATGGGGAGCAAAGGAAAGAATACTGGAACTGCTTGATCCGGCATTTGAACTGAAATTCGAAACCGGCGTCACTTACCTGAGAGAACCCGATGGCACGGCAGTTTGGAATTTATTTGTCGAGAGCTATGGACCTACAAAAATGTTAGCAGCATCATTAGATGACAAACAGAAAAAAGATTTAATGGAAGATTTTATTTCATTCCATGAAAGCTTTAAATCTGACCTTGGCGTTGCAATGCCGCGGGAGTATCTGGTGACAATAGGGACACGCAGGGATTAGTAGTATTCATACCCTGTGAAATGTCCGAAGTAATTTATACAAAACAAAGCCGCAGTGTTTTTCCACTGCGGCTTTGAGTGTTTAAAAAAGCATGTTTCTGTATTACACTATTAAAGAAATTTGTGTCATGAATCTCACTTCTGATTGGATTTCCGCTAGGAGCACACGGGAATGACAATCAAGAAAATTCATAAATCGGAACTTGAAACTCGTTCTTGATTGGATTCCCGCCAGGTGCACACGGGAATGACAATCAAGAAAATTCATAAATCGGAACTTGAAACTCGTTCCTGATTGGATTCCCGCCGGGAGCATGCGGGAATGACAATCAAAAAAATTCGTAACTTGAAACTCGTTACTGATTGGATTCCAGCCAGGAGCACGCGGTAAAGACAATCAAAATATATATTAACTACTAACTATTAACTACTAACTATTTCACAATTATCATTCTCTTAATATCCCTAAACTCTCCCGACTCTATTCTGTAAAAGTACGCTCCGCTCGAGAGATTTGCAGCGTTGAAGTTTATGCTGTAATTTCCTGCCGGCTTCTGCTCGTTTACAAGCGTCATTACTTCTTTTCCGAGGACATCATAAACTTTCAAAGTTACAATTCCCTGTTTGGGAATTGAGAAGTTAATCTTTGTCGTCGGATTAAAAGGGTTAGGATAATTTTGTGACAATGAATATCTATCCGGAATAGCTGCAAATGAATTCGGTTCTATGTCCGTCAGTCCGTCTACAAAATCCATCGCGCCTTTTACAAATCTGTAAACTGGCGATCCGGGAGGACTGTCCGCTGCCCTTTTGAGCGACTCAATATCTACTGACATGACCGCTACGTTGAAAGTAGGGGAAAGGCGTCCTATTGAACTTAATGAATCAGGAAACGATCTGAATCTGTATAGTACATACAACTGATTTGCCGGAACGGATGTAGACTTAGCCAGTACATCAGGCCATGGGCCGGAAGTGCTGTCAAACTGGCCCGGGTTAAGAGTAACTCCTCTTAATCCAATTGTTCCGATGCCGGGTCTGTCCGCCATGAATTGGAATCCGAGAGTACTTCTTGCAAATGCAGTATCCAAAAAATGTCGAACCGGTTCTGTCAAGATTGTATCCAACGTCTTCGGAGAATATTATCAGCCTTGACTTAACGGTGGATGTGCCTGACGCAAGATAAGACTTTATCGAATCTTTTACTACGTTTGACATCAGTGAAGTTCCTTCGCCGAGAAGCATAACTGTCTTGTAACCTCTGAGTGAAATTGAAGTAGTGCCAGTTGTATTTCCTCTCTTATTAAAAAGATCGTAAGTTGCGCTGAGAGTATTGAGATTACTAATAACTGAGTCTCTTGATATTCTGCAGTTTGTAACAGTCGAATCATACATAATCAGTATATCACCGCGCGACTGTCTTTTTAAAGTGAGCGCGAAATTCTGAGAAGCTTTAAGTGAATCGTTTGCATTGTAAGCCCATACCGACCATTGACCGACTGCAGAATCTCCGGGATTCAGACCGAGACCTGCAAGTATACCGTCAAGTCCGAAGTTTGTAAATGACAAAGTCGAATCGTAGCCGCCTGCATTTGACGGCAGAGTCAATACAACAGTTCCGATAGTCGGGCTGCCGAATTTCCATTTATATGTAGTGCCCTGTCCTGATCTTGACCAGTTGATATTTATAGTCGAAGTATTAAACGGTGAAGTTGTAATAGTCGTACCGCTCGGAGGTGAAGATAAATTAAAAGTTGTAAGTTCAGGAACACCTCTTTTTAACGTGATCGCTCTCGGTCCGTTCGCGGCTTTAAGCGAGTCATTATTCTGATCATTTCTGAAAGCCCATACATCCCACTGACCTACGAGAGAATCTCCCTGCGCAAGTCCGATGCCAGCGAGCGCATTGTCTAACGCGCCTGCAGTAAGAGTCAGCAGATTTGTAGAAGAAGGTAGAGTAAGTATTCGCGGATTAGTGGTCGGACTTCCGAAAATCCATTTATATGAAGCTGTTGAAGCTGATGTATCCCATGAAATATTTATAGGAGAATTTGAATTCGGGAATGATACAACTCTTGCTCCCGAAGGCGGCGACTGCAGATTAAAAACATTTAAAGGATAAGTAACTATCTGCATTGCTCCTGTCCATGCATTGTAAAAAGATGAAGCGCCTGCTTTATCATCAGCCCATATTGCAACTACTTTACCGACGCTTGCTGCAATGCCGATGTAATCGCCCATATAACCTCCGCCAAGTCCTGATGCGGGTTTCGGTCTGAAATGGTGATCGGCGACTTCAACGTCTGTAAAAGTAAATCCGCCGTCAATCGATCTTGAAATAAAAACCGAACATGAATCACCTGAAGACGGGAAATCCCTGTTGTCATAATATACAATGTTCACACCACCGGCATCATCAACGCATACTGCCGGGAAGAACTGAACCTTTCCGTTATTAAGCGCATCCTGATTTACCCTGACTCCGGCTGACCATGTAACTCCGTTGTCAGTAGATCTTCGCAGAATAACATCTGCATCGGAACCTGCAGGAGGCAGATTGAGCTGACTTGTTACAACATAAATCCATCCTCTTCTTGAGCCGTTTGTTTTGTCGATGGCAATTCTAGGGAAACCGTTCGTTCTGATACCCCATCCGTTAAATGAAGTTGATCTGCTTCCGTTTACATCAAAAGCATTTTCGGTAGCAGTATATGAAACTCCGCCGTTAGTTGATTTTGCAACTCCGACGAAATCTTCAGTAAACGGAGCTGAAGTTACGCCTGCTGTCCAGACTACAAATACATTTCCGTCTGGACCGACTGCAACATCGTGACCCTGCGCATTGTGACCTGAAGGAGTTGCGTTTATAATTTCAGGAGTTTCCCACGTAACGCCGCTGTTAGTTGTTCTTGAAGCTCTGCCGTTAGCAGGACTTGAACTAAAACTAGTCCACGCAAAATAACTGTTACCGTAAAAAGGACTCGTAGGGGAATCATCAGTGCCGGCAAGATTTTTATCTGCGCTGCCGTCATTAACAACCTGATAAGTGGCAGACCAGGTCTGTCCGTTATCAGTGGAATAGTTTGCACCCATACCTGTTACTCCGCCGAAGTTAGTATTACTGGTCAGGTGCGTAAATAAGATAGTATTATTTTTATCAATAGTCGGACCGGGATCACCTCTCTGATCATTGAAATTCGGAGCGTTAATGGAATCGGAACCAATCCACGTCAAACCTCCGTCAGTAGATCTGTAAGAGCCTGAATTTATGAAAGATGACCTTGAAGCATTTGAAGAACCGAAAAGAAAACTTGGATTATTCGGATTTCTTACAATGATGACTTCTGACTGAACAGTAGCAGTTGACGGCAATACTCTTACATTAGGAAACGTAGTAAGTACGCCAATGGGAGTAATGTTTATCCTTGGTGAATATGTAAATTGCTTAATGTCATTTCCGGTATATGGAAGAGGAGAATAATCTCCTGACATCATAGCCGGTGTTCGGGGATTATTCCATCTAGGATCATCATCCTGGGATTTTTGTCCCATGAATATTACCGCAGATAATATAATTACCGAAAGCAGAAAATACTTTTTCATTTAATTCCCTTTCTTTGGTTTGATTAATTTATATTTAGATTGAACTTTTTTTGAAAAATTCTGAAAAGGATTTTTTACTCCGGATATTTTAAAAGGAAAGTAAAGTATCATTTCAGCAGGAGCATTTTTTTTGTATCAATTAAATTCCCGTCAGCTCTCATCACATAGAAATAAACCCCGCTTGGAATTCCCGCTGCATTGAAAACAGTCTCATGGTTTCCGGAAGGTTTGTCTTCATTAACCAGTGTTAAAATTTGATTACCTAAAATATCATAAATCTTTATTTCTAAAAATGCTTTTTTTGTTAGATTAAATTTTATAACAGTAGAGGGATTAAACGGATTAGGATAATTCTGATGAAGCGTGTAATTGCTTTGAACAGCTGAATTAACTAAAACCGGTATGCTGCTTGCGGGATTTAAATACTTTGCGATAATTCCGTTGCCACCCGAGATCCAGCCTTCGTCATTATTTTTAAAATAAATTCCGAATAATCTGTCCACAAAATTATTGTCATCCTCTTCCGTCCAGCTCACGCCTGCGTTTGTGGATCTGTAAATGAATCCGAAATCACCGACAGCCCAGAAATTATCGATGCCGGAAATATGAATATTGTTCAGATAATTTCCCGGAGGAATGGTTTTTTCATTCCAGCTTGTACCGCCGTCAATAGTAAGAAAAATTTTATTGTTATAAGTAAAAGCAATGCCGGTGTTTTCGTTATAGAAATCAATACCGCCGACTGTACTGCCGAAGTCACCTGTATGAGGCACAAACCAGTTATTTCCTGAGTCAGTAGTTTTATATATTTTCTTTTCCTGTGAAGAATACCATCCGGTATTTGAATTTATAAACTGTATATCAGTAATTTCAAAATTCTGATCAGCTTGAATTGCTGCGGTTGTATTAAATCCGTCAGTTGTTTTTATAAGCAGTCCTGAATCACCGCATACCCATCCGTTATTTTCATTAAAAAAATATAATGCATTAAGTGAACGCTGCGTATTGAGATTTACAGTTTCCCAGTCAGCTCCGCTGTTTGTTGTCTTAATTAATTTCCCCAAATATCCGGCGCAGTAGCCGGTATTTTCCGACGGCATTGAAATATTGAAAAGAAAATCATTTGTTGCTCCGGCCTGAGATCTGATCCAGTCAATACCGCCGTTAGTTGTTTTTACGAAACTTCCCTGACCGCCGCATCCGAATCCGGTGTTGTCATTAATGAAATCGATCGAATAAATGAAATTCCTGAAACCGGAAGTTTTAACTGACCAGTTTAATCCGCTGTTCAAAGATTTCTGAATCGAACCTTTATTGCCAACGCTTAATATATTTTCTGTACCGAAAGCCCTGACGGAATACTGAGCTTCTGAAGTAGATGAAGTAAGACCTGTCCAGTTCAGACCGCCGTTAGTAGTTTTGAAAATACTTCCATAATCGCTTGATGCAAATCCGGTCAGTGCATCTCCGAATGAGATACAATAAAACCAGTAACCTGTCTGAGTGGAAGAGCCGGTCCAGCTTAGACCTGCATTTGTGCTGCGGAGAATAGTTCCGTATGCTCCGCTGATAAAAGCGTTAAGCGAATCCCTGAACATTATATCAAAGAAATAATTATTGTTCCCGGTATTGATCTGCTGCCATGTCTCTCCGTAATCAGCTGATCTTGCATAGGCTCCGTTAAGTCCGGCGGCAAGAAAAACATTTTCGTAAACTGCACAGCTTGTAAGCGACCTTGTAATGTTCGTTTGTTTTCTTTCAAAAGTATTTCCTCCGTCAGTTGTTTTCATAACAATTCCGGTATCACCAACAATAATGCCGGTATTTGCATCCAGGAATCTGACGCAGAATAAGTTTCCGGTAGTACCTGAAATTATTTCATCCCAAATCACTCCGCCATTTGTTGTTTTAAAAATCGATCCGTAAAGACCGCAAGCCCATCCGCTGTTTTCATCATTGAAAGACAGAGAACGGATACTCTCTTTAGTTTTAGTTTTATTGACTTTCCAGGTGTCACCGCCGTCGGTAGTTTTTATGATCGTGCCGCCGTCACCGCATGCGTATCCCGTGCTGCTGTTTATGAAATGAGAACCGAATAGAATATTTCCCTGAGGAAGCGGATTTTGCCACTGCCATTGAGAAAAGACGGATGAAGTTATTGTCGTATGTATAATAAGGAATATAAATTTCAGATAATGAGATGTCATTATAATTAATTATGCTGTGGTTAAAATCGTTACATTTATAGAATAATATAAATTGATTAATTTAAAAGAAACATTCCAAATAAAAATTAATTGAAAAAGAAAATAACCGGAAGAAGTCCTATCGGTGTCTTTGATTCCGGTATAGGCGGATTAACTGTAGCGAAGTCGTTATTTGAAATACTTCCCAACGAAAATATAATCTATCTCGGCGATACTGCCCGGCTTCCTTACGGCACAAAATCAAAAGAGACTGTAATAAAATATTCACTTGAGATCACAAAATTCCTTCTGCATAAAAATGTCAAGATGGTGGTAGTCGCCTGCAACACTGCGTCATCAGTGGCTTTGCCATATCTCAGAAAGATCACAAAGCTTCCTGTCATCGGAGTGATAAAGCCGGGCAGTAAAGCTGCTGTAGCCGAAACCAATAATTTTAAGATCGGTGTCATCGGCACTCTCGGGACAATTCAGAGTTACGCTTACAAAACTCAGATCCATCAGATTGAAAGGGATACGGAAGTGTTCTCAAAAGCCTGCAGCCTTTTCGTTCAGCTCGCTGAAGACGGATGGACGGAAAATAAAATTGCGGAAATGACAGCGAAAGAATATCTGAGTGAATTTAAAAAAATGAATATAGACACGCTTATACTCGGATGCACTCATTATCCTATTTTAAAAAATACCATTTCAAAAGTAATGGGAAAAAAAATTAATCTTATAGACTCAGGAGAAGAGGCGGCAAAGGAAGTCAGCCGAATACTTGTTCAGAACCATATGCTGAACAGTCAGAAGAAAAGCGGAGTGCATAAATTTTATGTAACCGACTTTCAGAAAAAATTCAAGGAGATAAGCGAGAGATTTCTGGGGCAGCCGATTCATGATGTGAAGAAGGTAAAGCTCAGCTGAAAATTTTTTCAAAGAAAAAAATTTTACCGGGAATAAAAAAGATTATCATATAATAAAATATTAAATTAATGACTGAAACAGAAGTAATTGACATATTCAAAAAAACCGGCGCAATGCTTGAAGGACATTTCATACTTACTTCGGGATTTCACAGTCCGCATTATTTTCAGTGTGCGAAAGTTCTGCAGTATCCGAAATTCAATACACTGTTTTCATCAATGATAGCCGCGCATTTCGGTGAAACAAAGATAGACGCAGTCATTACACCGGCAGTTGGCGGTATAGTATTCGGCACGGAAGTAGGAAGGCAGATGAATAAGCGCACAATTTTCGCCGAGAGGGAAAACGGAAAGATGACTTTGAGAAGAGGATTTGAAATTAAACCGGGTGAGAATTATTTAGTCTGCGAAGATGTGGTAACAACAGGCGGAAGTGTATTTGAAGTAATAGAGCTGTTAAAGGAATACGGCGCAAATGCAGCCGGAGTAGGATTTATTATTGACAGAAGCAACGGAAAGGCGGACTTCGGTACGAAGCAGTATTCACTCGCAAAAATGGAAGTGATAAAATATGCAGAAGACGAACTGCCCGAATGGTTAGAAAAGATCCCCGTTACCAAACCCGGCAGCAGGGATCTTAAAAATTAAATTTATTTATCTGAAACTCGGAATCTTGCCAGCACGACTTTTCCGTTATGGAGAATAAGGTCTGTATTATTTTCGATAGAATATTGCCCTACAAGTCCGAGCGCATCTTTGAATATCAATTCCATTTCCATCTCAGGACATGCCATCATAGTTGAGATCTCAATATTGATCTTCATCGCATTATCATTATTTCTTTTGAATCTGCCGCCGAGCGAATTACAGAATTTTGCGCTTACTTTTTTATCATCACTAAAATTAATAGTATAAGCTGCGCCGTTTGAACCTGTCCCGACAGGTTTTCCGACAAGTTCGTAAAGCTCCCAGTTTGTATTGGTCAGAGGTGTTTCAAGAGAATTGCCTTCGAGTTTTGCAAGCAGCATTTTACCGCTTTGCAGCATAAGTATATTATCTTTTAAAATAATATTGTTCGTCTTTTTAAGAGCTTTAATGAATGCTGTTTCTGTTTCCATATTATCGCACATCATCCTTGTAGCAGCCGCAGTGATCTTTAATTTATATGTACCGTCGAATGAATAAGAGCCGCTGATACTGTTGCAGCTTGCGTTACCGGTGAAATTACCGTCTTCAGAGAAAATTAAAAACGGGGTTTGCATTTTATCTGATGATTCTGAAACAACTCCATTTGACAATTCCGCAAGCATCCATTTTTTACCGGTAAGAGAAACTTCCTGTGCGGAAAGATTGGAAGTGAAATGAACTGAGAGGAAAAAGAGAATTAATGAAAGCTTTAGCATTTGAGTTTGATTTTTTTGCAAATATATGTCAATTTGTAAAGTTTTGAAATGGAGAAAGGTGGATGAAGTATTTATCCCGCTATTTCCCGCTGAGTCCGAAGAGCGCATGACTCAACGGGGACAGCACGAGACTCAAAGGGGGACGGCAGTATTTTGCTTCGCAGATTTACCCGCTGAGTCCGAAGAGCGCGTGACTCAACGGCGGACAGTAGGGATGTCGTTTATTTTTTAAGGTGATACTAATAATTTAACATTTCAGTAAAAATTTAATATCACTATATTTGCAATTCAAATTTCTAATCAGAATAAAAATTATATGGATTTTAATTTATCAGAACAGGAGCTTGCCGTTCAGCAACTGGCAAGGGATTTTGCCCGGAATGAAATTGCGCCTCATGTTATGAAGTATGACGAATCGCAGGAATTCCCAATGGAGATTGCAAAGAAGCTTGGTGATATAGGATTTCTCGGGATAATTTTCCCGGAGGAATTCGGCGGCTCGGGATTCTCTACAATTGAATATGCGATCATTGTTGAAGAAATTTCAAAAGTAGATCCTTCAATGGGATTGACAATAGCAGCGCATAACGGACTTTGCACAAATCACATATTCAGTTATGCAAATGATGAACTTAAGAAAAAATACCTTCCCGATCTCACTACTGGTAAAAAGCTCGGAGCATGGGGACTTACAGAAAACGTTTCAGGCAGTGATGCAGCGGGCATGGCGACTACCGCTGAAAGAAAGAACGGTCATTACATTATAAACGGAAGCAAACTTTTTATCACGCACGGAAGCGTTGGAGAAACTGCTGTTGTAACTGCTGTAACTGATAAATCAAAAAATAAAAACGGTATATCGGCATTCATTCTTGAAAAAGGATGGAAAGGATTTAAGACCGGCAAGAAAGAAAATAAATTAGGTATGCGTTCATCGGATACTGCAGAACTTATATTTGACAATGTGGAAGTACCCGCGGAAAATCTGATCGGCGAAGAAGGCCAGGGATTCAAACAATGCATGCAGATACTTGATGGAGGAAGAATTGCAATTGCAGCGCTTTCACTCGGCATTGCTCAGGGAGCTCTGGACGCCTCGCTTAAATATTCCAAAGAAAGAAAACAGTTCGGTAAATCATTATCTGAGTTTCAGGGAATTCAGTTTAAGCTGTCCGATATGGCTACAGAAGCTGATGCAGCGAGATTAATGGTTTACAAAGCCGCCTGGATGAAAGATAACGGAATGAATATAAATCTCAGCGCAGCGATGGCGAAATTATATGCGAGTGAGATCGCAACAAAAGCTACTAATGAAGCTATTCAGATACACGGAGGATACGGATTTATAAAGGAATTTCCGGTTGAAAAATTATACCGGGATGTAAAACTTATGACGATAGGTGAAGGAACTTCGGAAGTTCAGAAGATGGTGATAGCAAGAAATATTCTTAATATGTTCTGATAACAGAAAATATTTTTTTAAAGCCAATCTCACTTTTCGAGCTTGGCTTTTTTTGTTTGAAAGTAATTACATTTATTAAAATTTTATAAAACAGAATTGGCATTTTTAGATAAAATAGGATTTGGAAAATTAAAGGAAGGTCTTAATAAAACAAAGGATAATCTCATCGGTAAAGTTAACCGCCTTGTCAATGCAAGGGGAGTGATAGATGATGAATTCCTTTCTGAGCTGGAGGAGATCTTTATTTCATCGGATCTGGGAATTGATACAACAGAGGTGCTGATAGCGCGGATCAAGGAAAGAGCAATTACGGATAAATATATTGATCAGAAGGAATTGAATGAACTCATCAACGGTGAGATCAGAAAAGTATTTAATGAGACAGCATCAGAATTCAAATCATTTGACTTCGAACTGAAACAGAAACCTTATGTAATAATAGTAGTCGGAGTGAACGGAGTCGGAAAGACGACATCGATCGGAAAACTTGCAAACAATTTTAAGATAGCCGGAAAGAGTGTACTGATTGGTTCAGCGGATACATTCAGAGCTGCTGCAAATGATCAGCTGGAGATCTGGGCGAAAAGAGCGGACGTTGAGATAATACAGAGCAAGAGCACTTCAGATCCGGCTTCAGTTGCATTTGATACTGTGAATTCAGCCGTCTCAAAAGGAACAGATGTAGTCATAATCGATACTGCCGGAAGACTGCACAATAAATCCCATCTGATGGAGGAACTGAAAAAAATCAAGAGAGTAATTCAGAAAGTAATTCCGGAAGCTCCTCATGAAACGTTCATAGTCATTGACGCGACTACGGGACAGAACGGACTCAATCAGGCGATGGAATTTTCTAAAGCTCTTGACGGGCTTACGGGTATTATTCTTACCAAGCTTGACGGCACAGCCAAAGGCGGGATTGTTTTGAAAATTAATAAAGAAATGAAACTGCCGGTAAGATTTATAGGAGTAGGTGAACAGATAGATGATCTTCAGGTTTTCGACAGCAAGAGTTTTACAGAGGCTTTGTTTGAAAAATAAATTTCTTTATTTTTATAAAGCTGATATTTTTATCAGCAGTATTTTATTCTGTTAAACTAATTTCAACAGTAATTTCAATTGACCGAAAATAAAATTAAAATATTACCGCAGTCTCTTTCAAATAAAATTGCAGCCGGCGAAGTTGTAAACAGACCTGAGTCTGTTGTCAAAGAGCTTATAGAAAACTCTATTGACAGCGGAGCAAAGAATATTACTCTGTTAATAAAGGACGCAGGAAAAAGTCTGATACAGGTCATTGATGACGGATCGGGAATGAATGAAGAAGATGCTCTGATTTGTTTTCAGAGACATTCCACGAGCAAGATCGCTGAAATAGAAGATCTCGAAAATATACTCACGCTCGGATTCAGAGGCGAAGCGCTTGCATCAATTGCCTCCATTTCTCATGTGGAATTAAAAACAAGAACCTCCGGTGAAGATGTTGGAATTCTCATAAAGACTGAAGGCGGGGAGATCACTGAGAGATCAAAGACAAGCTGTGAGACAGGCACTTCGATAGCAGTCAGGAATTTATTTTACAATACACCGGGCAGAAGGAATTTTCTGAAATCTGATCAGACGGAATTCAGACATATTTATGAATCATTTGTAAGACTTGCATTATCACATCCCGATACTGCATTTACTTTTTTCAATAATGAAAATGAAGTATTCAAATTAAGTTCATCAGATCTTAAAACAAGGATCAGCGAACTCTTCGGAGATAAAATTCCCGGTTACCTTCTGGAAGTAAAGAACGGAAACGAGATCATTAAGGTAAGCGGATTTATTTCAAAACCAAATTTCACAAAGAAGTCAAAACAGGATCAGTACTTTTATCTTAACGGCAGATTCTTTGTCAGCCGTTCGCTTAATTTTTCGGTCTATTCCGGATTTGATCATCTGATAGAAAAAGGAGACTACCCTTCTTTCTTTCTGTTCATAGATCTTCTTCCCGGTAAAGCTGATGTTAATGTTCATCCTTCAAAGATGGAAGTAAAGTTCGAAGATGAAAGCGCTGTGTTCGGATTTATAAGAAATTCAGTAAAGGAAACATTAAGGAATTCAGATCTGACATTTGATATTGGATTTGACAATTCGATCTCATTTCCGGAAAAGACAGAGAGCTTTCATTACAAGAATGAGAAACAGTCCGGGACAGAGACAAGCCGCAGCAGCGGATTTGGTCAGGGAAGTTCCGGTCAGAAAATTTTTACGGGAAATGAATTCTCAAATAAATCAGCAAACATTCACTCAATATTCGAAGCATCGAGATCTCCTGCAGATGAAAACATTCCCGATATACCCGCAGATAAAAGCGATGTTCAGAACAGAATATTCGAACACAGTAAAAAATCCGATTCTGCAAATTTCAATGTATGGCAGTATCAGCATAAATATATAATGTGTCAGACTGAAACAGGTCTGATGATTATTGATCAGCATGCAGCGCATGAAAGGATATTGTATGAAAGAGCTTCGATGTGGCTGGATTCTCAATCGTCATTCTCACAACAGCTTCTCATTCCTGTCAGATTTAAGCTTACGAAAATAGATTATCATATTGCAGAATCGCTTTATGATGAATTCAGAAATCTCGGATTTAATCTTACTATGATGAAGGACGACACAGTGGAAGTGACAGGTTTGCCGTCGGATGTAAAGATCGGCGATGAAGCTAAAATATTTCAGGACCTTATAGATCAGTTCAAGGAATACGAACTGAAGCTGAATCTTGAAAAGAGAGATAACCTTGCAAAATCATTTGCATGCAGAAGCGCGATAAAATCCGGTGACAAGCTTTCATTTCATGAAATGACCTCGCTTATAGATGACCTCTTTGCGGCAAAGATGCCGTATGTATGTCCGCACGGAAGACCGACACTTATCAGAATTACGACTGATGAACTTGATAAAAGATTCAGCAGATCATGAAACTTAAGAATAAGTTTTAAGTTTTATCTAATTAATTTATATTACAAAAACTTTTTAACTTTAATTATATGAGTATGGATATTGCATTCGGAATTTTACTCGGCATAGGTTTGTCGGCTGCTGCAGGATTCAGAGTCTTCATTCCTTTACTTGTTACGAATATCGCTTCAATGCTCGGATACGTGGAGCTGACCGGAGGTTTTGAATGGATGGGCGGATGGATAGCGTTTGCAGCTTTTTCTGCCGCTACGTTAGTCGAAGTGTTCGCTTACTATATTCCATGGCTTGATAATTTACTTGATACAATTTCAGGTCCGCTTGCAATGATAGCGGGAACAGTTCTGACTGCTTCCTTTCTTACTGAAGCGAATCCTCTTCTGCAATGGGTGCTCGGAATTATAGTAGGCGGAGGTACTGCCGGAATTGTTAAAGTCGGCGCGAGCGCTGCTAGACTTACTTCCACTGCGACTACAGGCGGAACAGGAAATGCCGTTGTCGCTACTTCAGAAAATGTTATGTCAGCCGCAACAGCGATACTGACTTTTATTATACCATTTGTAACTGCATTCCTTGTACTGCTTATTATAATTTATTTAATAAGAAAATTCTCAGTTATTAAAAAATCATGGAAACGAAGGGAGGAAGAAGAGGATATTGAGAAAACACTTAGTGAGAAAGAATTCTGATCACACTTCTGTAATTCTTCTGTGATAATTTATCTGACCAAGATGGTAAGAAAGATGCGAGATAAGTCTTGCGAAGACAAAAGCGTAAGTTGGATTTTCTCCGAATTTATTATCGGGATAGATCTTAGCAAAATCATCATTACCTAAATCATCAAAAACCTTTGCGATCATATTTTTAGTATCCTCTATATTATTATAAAGCGTTTCTCTCCCGATATTTTTATCAGAAAATTCTTTATCCCTGTCTCTCACATACCCCGTATTACCAATAAGATCACCAATAAAATAATTCAGATTGCCGCAGATATGAAGACAAAGATTTCCCGGTGTGTTTTTTATTTCGCCGTTTAATACCCAGAGATCACTCTCGTTTTTATACAAAGAAATTTCTTCTCTCAGTGCGTCTAGCTGTGAAAGATACAGCGCTTTTATATTTTGCATAATAATATTTTAAAGGAATAACGGATACTGCTTCGGATCAGATTCATTCATGATCTCATATACAGCTTCAAAAATATCTTCGGAATTTGGTTTTGAAAAATAATCACCGTCAGTTCCGTAAGCAGGTCTGTGCTCTTTTGCAGCGAGACACTTCGGATCTGAATCAAGATACCTGTAACCTCCGTCCCTGTCTAAAACATTCTGCATCATAAAAGCTGAAGCTCCTCCGGGTACGTCTTCATCTAAAAATAAAATTCTGTTTGTCTTTTTGAGAGATTCCAGAATGATCTTATTTATGTCAAACGGCAGCAGAGTCTGTACGTCAATTAGCTCACATGAGATATTAACTTTATTCAGTTTTTCAATCGCAGCTCTTGCAATATCAATGCATGCGCCGTAAGTAATGATCGTTACATCAGTTCCTGTAATTAAAATTTCCGGTACACCGAGCGGAACGCAGACTTCACTGAGATTGTCCGGCAGTTGCTCTTTTAATCTGTAAGCGTTAAGTCTTTCTATGATAAGCGCGGGTTCATCCGATTTCAAAATAGTATTGTAAAATCCTGCAGCTCTTGTCATATCTCTCGGAACGCAGACATGGATACCGCGGAAACTGTTTATGATAGTACCCATCGGCGAACCGGAATGCCAGATCCCTTCCAGTCTGTGACCGCGTGTTCTGATAATAACAGGAGCTTTCTGTCCGCCTGCCGTTCTGTACTGCAGACATGCAAGATCATCGCTTATAATTTGCAAAGCGTAAAGAAGGTAATCAAGATATTGAATTTCGACTATAGGTTTCAATCCTCTCAACGCGCAGCCAATACCCTGACCAACGATAGTAGCTTCGCGGATACCGGTATCAGTAAGTCTCAGGTCGCCGTATTTTTCCTGAAGCTTCGCCATTCCCTGATTTACATCACCGAGAAATCCAAGGTCTTCGCCGATCGCAAAAATTCTCGGATCACCTGCAAATGCAATGTCGAAAAATGCATTTAGCACTTCTCTTCCGTCCAGAACTTTTGAATCCGCGGAATACACGGGCTTAACTTCCTTAATGTTCATAGCTGACTCTGCAGACTCGCTGTACAGATGCGAACCGTACCTTCTGCTGTTATCTTTTTTAAATTTATTTTTCCACTCTATTAACATCTCACGGGCGTCTGAATTTTCACCCGAAGTGATCATCAGGACTTCATGCACGGCTTCGGAAATAACTTTCCTGTTGTTATCCAGAGATTTTTTAAGTGATTCGCTTACTGCGCTGATCTCACCGGAATGATTTCCGGACTTTGCGATTTCCGCGAATAAATTTCTTACTTCTTCATTTTCTTTTTTAATCGGATCAATATAATCCTGCCATGCTTCGAGCTGCATTTTTTTCACATAATCCTTCGCATACTTTTCAATCTCATCCAGCTCTTCCTCAGTAGCCATTGCTTCGGCAATTATCCATTTCTTCATCTGACTTATGCAGCAGTATTCTTTTTCCCATTCGAGTCTTTCTTTTGTTTTATATCTTTCATGAGAGCCGGAAGTGGAATGTCCCTGCGGCTGAGTTACCTCCTGTACATCGAAGATAGCGGGGATATGATCTTTCCGGACAGAGCTGATCCCGTTTTCGTACATTGCAACAAGTCCGGGATAATCCCAGCCTTTTGCCGAATGTATTTTAAATCCCTGTCTGAATTTTTCATCATATTCAAAACCGACAAGCACATTGGAAATACTTTCTTTAGCTATCTGATATTTGCTCGGCACAGAAATACCAAAACCATTATCCCAGATGGAAACCGCCATCGGGATTCTCAGCACTGCAGCGGCATTCATAGCTTCGAAGAACATACCTTCGGCGCAGCTTGCATTCCCGATTGTTCCGAATGCAACTTCATTTCCTTTATCGGAAAAATTTTTCATGCCGTCAAGCAGTCTGTTTTCCCGGTATAACTTTGATGCGTATGCAAGTCCTACAAGCCGGATCATCTGACTTGCAGTAGGGGAAATATCAGCGGATGTATTTTTCATTTCCATAAGATTTTTCCAGTTGCCTTCGTCATCCAGTAATCTGTTTGCAAAGTGACCGTTCATAGATCTTCCGCCTGAAGCGGGTTCAAGTCTTACATCAGTATCTGCATAGAGCTGAGCAAAAAATTCCTTTATGGTCGAAATGCCTGTTGCAAATGCAAAGGTCTGGTCGCGGTAATATCCCGAACGAAAGTCACCTTTACGGAAAACCTTTGCCATGGCTATCTGAGCAACTTCCTTTCCGTCACCGAAAATTCCGAACTTGGCTTTTCCTGTAAGAACTTCTTTCCGCCCGAGTATGCTTGCCTGTCTGCTTTCATTTGCAAGCTTAAAATCGGAAAGGACTTCCTTTTTATAATCTTCGAACGTGTTCTTACCATTGACTGATATCTTAGATTGTTTTTTCATTTAAAATTTTATAATAGATATGTTTTTGAATTTAAAAAATATATTTTCATGCTAACAGAGAATGTCATTTCCCTGTTATAATTTAGTAAGGTAATTTATGCATGTAGATTTTCAAAGGTTTTAATTTACTTAATATTGCTGAAAGGAAAAATATTAAATAATATGACATTTGTCATATTCTAATATGATGAAGATTATTGAAAAAAAAGTATTGTTTTATGATATTAAAACAAAATTGAACCATTAAACATATTAAAATGGAGACAGCAAAATCAAAAACAGTCAGAGAGAGAAAGCTTAAAGGTAAAGTGGTTTTTGACATTCAGAAATGTAAGGGTTGTGAACTTTGTATAACGGCTTGCAAAGAAGGCGGATTAAAGTTATCTGAAAAATTAAACAGCAAGGGTTACAGATATATCATTGCGAACAATGATCTATGCACCGGCTGTATTAACTGTGCGCTTGTCTGTCCTGATGCTGTTATTACTGTTTACAGAACGGACGGAAAAAAGAAAAAAATTGATGTTAATACCGATGATAAAAAAAAAGAGAAAGACATTATCAGTTCTATACTTAAAGAAATTGAATAGAGCATTTGTAAAGGAAAGTTCTTAAGATCCGGGCGCAAACATTTTATACAAAAAAATATAATATTTATAATAATGGAAACGAAATTAATGAAAGGCAATGAAGCGTTGGCAGAAGCCGCGATACAGGCGGGATGCGACGCATACTTCGGATATCCTATCACTCCGCAGTCGGAAGTGCTTGAATATCTTGCCAGGGAAATTCCAAAATATAATACAAAGGAACACATAAGAGTAGTGCTGCAGGCGGAAAGCGAGATCGCATCGATCAACATGGTGTACGGCGCTGCCGGAGCGGGATTCCGCGCTATGACAAGCTCTTCCTCGCCGGGCATAAGTCTGATGCAGGAAGGAATTTCATATATTGCCGGAGCGGAGCTTCCGTGTCTTATTGTAAATGTAAACCGCGCCGGTCCGGGACTCGGGACAATTCAGCCCGGTCAGGGAGATTACTTTCAGGCGACTAAAGGCGGCGGGCACGGAGATTATAAATTGATAGTTCTTGCGCCTTCATCAGTTCAGGAAATGGCGGATTTTGTTTTCCTCGGATTCGATCTTGCGGACAAATACAGAAATCCCGTTATGATACTTTCAGACGGTGCGATAGGGCAGATGATGGAAAAAGTTACATTCGGTAATTATACCGTACATAAAACCGAAAAGCCGTGGGCGACAACCGGCAAACCGGAATCACGCGGAAGGAATTACATTACGTCACTTCATATTCAGCCCGAAAAACTCGAAGAGCATAATCTGAAACTTATAGAAAAGTATAAAGAAATTGAAAAGAATGAAGTTCGTTATGAAGAAATAATGACTGAAGACGCTGAATATATTTTTGTCGCTTACGGACTAAGCGCAAGGATCTGTCATAAAGCTGCAATAATGGCGAGAGAGAAAGGCATTAAAGCGGGAATGTTCAGACCGATCACGCTTTTCCCGTATCCTTCTGAAAGACTGAGTGAACTTGCAGATAAGGCAAAGTTATTTTTAACTGTCGAGCTTAATGCAGGACAAATGGTGGAAGATGTAAGACTTGCAGTGAACGGAAAGATCAGCGTTGAATTTTACGGAAGACTCGGCGGTATGGTACCAAACCCGGAAGAGATTGTAAACAAATTAGAAAATTTAATTTCAAAAGAAAATGTCAGCTGAAGAATTAACAATAACTGAAAAGTCTGATAAAAGTATCAGCGCAGAAACGGATACACTAAATGCAACAGGAATATCCTGTGCGGAAGATGAATATTCTGTAGTTTATGAAAGACCTCATACTTTGCTTGATGTCAATATGCATTATTGTCCGGGATGCGCTCACTCTTTAGTGCACAAGCTAATTATGGAAGCGGTCGAAGAGCTTGGTATTCAGGAAAATACAATCGGCGTTGCGCCTGTCGGCTGCGCAGTGTTTGCTTATGATTATATGGATGTGGATATGCAGGAAGCGGCGCACGGAAGAGCGACTGCAGTTGCAACCGGAATTAAAAGACTGATGCCGGATAAATATGTATTCACTTATCAGGGCGACGGTGATCTGGCGGCAATAGGAATTGCTGAAACGATACATACGATTAACCGCGGTGAAAATATTATGATTGTGTTTATAAATAATGCAGTGTACGGAATGACAAGCGGGCAGATGGCTCCTACTACGCTTGTAGGAATGAAAACCACTACAAGTCCGTTCGGCAGAGATACTTCCGTATATGGATTTCCAATTAAAGTATCGGAACTCATCTCACAATTGCCGGGATCCTTTTATGTGACAAGGCAGGCGGTAAATAAAAATACAGCTGTCAGAAAAACGAAGAAAGCAATTTTGAATGCGCTGAATTATCAGAAGCTGAATAAAGGCACGTGCTTTATAGAGATCATCGGCAACTGTCCGTCCAACTGGAAAATGACGCCTGTCGAATCAAATAATTTCATTGATGAACAAATGGTAAAGACATTCCCGCTCGGAGATGTAAAGCTGCCAAGCGCTGAAGACTTAAAACAATTAAATCAAACCGGAGATAAACAGCCATGTTAGAAGAAATCATAATAGCCGGATTCGGAGGACAGGGGGTCCTGTCAATGGGTATGACATTGTCATATGCAGGAATGCTGGAAGACAAAGAAATTTCCTGGATGCCGTCATACGGTCCCGAAATGCGCGGAGGAACGGCAAACTGCATTACAATAATTTCTGATTCAAAGATCAGTTCGCCGATAATATCAAAATTCGACACAGCAATAATATTAAATCAGCCGTCAATGGATAAGTTCGAATCAAAAATAAAAGAAGGCGGACTGCTGATATATGAATCTACAAACATCAAAGAGATAAGCAAAAGGAAAGATATTGAGATCATAGGAATCCCTGCGGCGCAGGAAGCTCTTAACATGAAGAACGGAAGAATACTGAATATGATAATGCTCGGAGCTTTTCTTGAAAAAAGACCGGTGATAAAGATTGAATCCATTATTGAAGCGCTGAAGAAAGTTCTGCCGGAGAGATATCACAATACACTTCCTCTTAACAGGGAAGCGCTGGAAAAAGGAGCTTCGATGGCTGAGCTTGCAGCGGGAGTTTTGAGTTAAATTGTTCTGTAGTTTACCACTAAGTCACTAAGACACTAAGGAAAAAGTTTTAAAATTACAATGCTTTGTGCCTTCGCGCCTTTGTGGTAAAAAACGACGCGGTACGAGCAGAATAAAAAAAGTCTGACAGAGAATTAATTTGTCAGACTTTTTTTTGAAAAATGAAAAAGAACACTTTTTACGGAATGTTAAGTTCCTGTCCGGGCTGAATGCTGTCCGGATCTTTCAGTTTATCAGTATTGGCGTTAAAGATATCCATATACTTATTTGCGTCACCGTACATTTCCTTAGAAATTTTACTGAGAGTGTCGCCTGATTTTACGACATAAGTTTTTTTACCGAGAGGTTCAGCTTCCGTAGTTCCGCCGGATGCTATCTCTGAATTTATCATTCTTATATCTGCAACAAGATCAGATGGACTTTCGCCGCCTACTTCTTTTATTTTATTCCAGACTGTTACTTTTTCAGTTGGCGAAGGGACGGTAGCCGTAATATTCAGCACGCCGTTATTTTCATTGACACTAACATCGACACCGCCGTTTTGATTTATTGAATCAATCACTGCCTGATACTTTTCCTGTAAAGCCATTTTAATTAACTCCTGTTTTATTTAATTAGAAATATATTGTGAATTTATTAATCTTTCACCGCTCTGGCAGCGGATTTACCCTTTATCAGCCTGTAAATTAAAAGAAGTACAATCGCACCGAAGAATGCTGCAATAAATCCGGCAGACTCTCCTTCATCATACCATCCGATCATTCTTCCAAGAAAGGTGAATAAAAGAGCACCAACTATACCGATGAGCATTGTAACAAAAATTCCGCCGGGATCTTTACCGGGCATTACGAGCTTAGCAAGTGCGCCGGCGATTAAACCGATTATTGCTGACCAAATTAGTGACAACATAATGAACTCCTTTTATTGTTTTTAAAATATTTAAATCAATATAGCTAAACTCATTTTTAAATTGAACAAAGATTTTTTGACTGATTCCTGCCGCGGGTGAGATAATTCGCGCTGACGCTGAAAGAAAGTGAGCCCTTTGTTAATTTACCGACGGCGGGAATACCCCTCCCCGTATTTTATTTATATCTTAGGAACAAAGTATATATATTATAGAACAGACTTTGGATTTTGCCGCTATACGGTAAATGTAGTTCCCGCACAAACCGATATTCCTTTCCAAAGAAAAACGTATGAAATTTTATTTAAATGAACTTTATTGATGAAAAATATTATTTAAAGAACAAAATTTGTGTTTACAAACAGCATAAAAAATCTTTGATTTCAAGTATCTGATTAATTATAATTGTATAAGGATTAATCCATAAAATATTTTTAATAAGGAGTAATGAAATGAAAACACTTTTCATAAGTCTCGGCATAAGTCTGATGATACTAACATTAGCCGGGTTTGACAAATTTAATTCGGGGACTGACAGCCGGACATTTAGTTTTAAAACGATAGATGCGAATCAGATAAAAACAGTAATTACAAATACCGGCTTCTCAGACAGAAATCCGGGACCTAATACATCTGCATTCGAGTGGCCGAAAAATTCAGGCAAGTATGCCATATATTACACAGGTCTCTGGATAAGCGGAAAGACCGGCGATTCGATCAGAGGCAGCAGGGCAATGTATGGCTCCGAATACAAACCGGGATATTTTGATTACGCGCTGCAGCAGCCAATGGGTGAAAATGATCCGGAATACAGACTTTACAAAGTATCCCCCGATCATCCGAACGGCTTTAACGATTTTGATCCGTGGAGTGACTGGCCTGTTCAGCAGGGCGCGCCGTGGGTTGACAATAACGGCAACGGAATTTATGAGCCGCCGGTTGATGCTCCTGTTATGAAAGGAGATCAGAATTTTTTCTGTTCATTTACTGACGGATACAGAGACAGCATTCTGAACAGCCGCAGCGCTCCGCCTCTGAAAGCGGAAATTAAAATGTATGCCTGGGCAAGAGAGCAGCAGGCGTGCGCGGATGCAATAAATTATGAATGGAAAATTATTAATAAGAATGTTTCTGTGTGGAATGAATTCAGTTCTGCAATCTGGTCTGATCTGGATATTGGAACTTCGAACAATGACAGAGGAGGAACAGATTCTGTAAAAAATCTAGCCTTTGCATATAACGGCATTGATAACGATCCGATATACGGACCGGCGCCCCCTGCTGTCGGGATAATAATAAAAGACGCTTCAGGTCATTCGCAGTATAAATCTGATTTTGGAAATGTATTCAAATGCGGGACAGGCGGATGTCCGACGGATTCGCTTCAGACATTCAGAGTAATGCAGGGATTAAATACTGACGGCAACAGATTCGTAAATCCGGTTACCGGTAATTTTACAAATTACAGATATTCCGGAGATCCGGTAAGCGGAGCAGGATGGAATGATTCGACAAGCGGTGACAGATATGTACTGTTAGGATCAAAATTCGGAAATGTAAATCCTTTTGATACTATAGAATTCAAAACTATCACTTATATAAAAAGAGGATCAAGTAATCTTAATAGTTTGACCGAACTTAAGAACTGCGCAGATCAGGTAATACCTGTCAGCAATATTAATACTGAAACGCCGGCGGGGTTTACTTTGTATCAGAACTATCCGAATCCGTTCAATCCGAGTACAATTATTAATTACGAATTAAGAATTACGAATGATGTTAAACTAAAAGTGTATGATATTTTAGGAAACGAAGTCTTAACACTTGTAAATGAAAAGCAGGCTGCGGGTAGTTACGAAGCGGAGTTTGACGGCAGCGGACTTGCAAGCGGGATATATTTTTACCGGCTTGAGACGGGTGAGTTTATACAGACGAAGCGTATGGCGTTAGTGAAGTAAAATATTTTCAGACATCAGCTGGGGCAACCTCCCCCTAACCCCCTCCTTTGCAAGGAGGGGGAAATATTTCCTAAAATAAAGTAAGAAGTAGCCGCAGGCTTCAGCCTGCGGAATAAAAAAATACTCTAATAAAACCCGGCTCCCAAGCCTCCGAATGCTATTGTCTTTGGTGGATAGAGCAACCCCAGCGAGTGCTGGAGTGTATGTTGTCTGACGTTGGATGAGCAGCAAAACAAGGGGCGGGCGAAATTGTTTCTCAAATTTATTTTGTTTAAGTTATAATAAATGTGAAGTAAGTATGAAACCGATTTTGACATTTCTCTATCCTGAGCTGAAGCTACTGTTAACCTTTAACAATAATAAACTTCACAAACTTTATATCCTTAATAAACTATCCCCAACTATCATGAAAACATTTTACAGGTTTTTCATCTCAGCTGTATCTTTTTTATTTGTCATCAATGTAAGTACAGCGCAAGTTCCTACATACAATTTAAGAGCGATGAACTTTGAGTTTGTCAGCATAAACTTTCCAAATGATGCAATTGAATTTGATATTTATATGGAGCGCACCAACGCTCCTGTTATATTTGAATATTCAGGGGCTCAGTATTTTCTGGAGTTTAACAGCGGGATTATTCCGGGAAACTTTGCTGACACAAATGTAGCGACTTACAGAATAATCGGTTCTGACCTGCCTCCGGATATGCAGCCAAGAAATCCTTCAATAGCATTATCTTCAAATCCTCCGGCAACCGTATTACGGTTAGCAACAAATAGTCTGCCCGGTGCGGGCAATGGATACTTCCTGCCAGATATCGGATTTCCCGGAACAAAAATTGTCCGGATGAGAATATTGAGCAAAACCGGATCATTAAACCCTGCGCCGTTAAACATTCAATGGAGAAACCCTCCGGTAGTTTTACTTGCTACAAAAATATTTGCATACATTGGAAATACCGGGGTTGATATCACAACACCTGAAACGCATTCAATTATTGATACTACAGCCAATGCAGGAATTTCATTAATTAACCCGCTGAATAATTCTGTTACAGCTCTGAAGAATATTAATTTTCCTGGCATAAAGTATCTGACGCAGTATCATACAAGCTCCAGGTCTCAACCGATTTTAATTTTAATAATATTGTTTTTAGTGACTCTGCTTTAATTGACACATTTAAAACTGTCAGTTCTGTAAGTCCTTATACAACATATTACTGGAAAGTTTCCGGGAAAAATGATTCAGCGTATTTTACGTATTCCGGTATCCGGAATTTTAGAGTTGTTCCTGCGCAAACAGTTTTAAATAATCCTCCAAACTCAGCAGCGTCTGTACCGGTCCCTGTAGAATTCTCCTGGTATAAAGGAGGTCAGATAACAACTTTCAGATCCGTCAGCGTAACTTATGAAAATTTTGTTAATATTGTTAATGATGAAACAGAAATAACAGATGAAGTTAAAACTAATTTTGATTTCAGTTCAAATACTACTTATAAACTTGAGATCGCATCAGATCAAGACTTTAACAATATTGCTTTTGTCGATTCGGCAATTACAGATACATTCAAAACCGTTGGTAATTTACATCCAAATACAACCTATTACTGGAAAGTAACTCCTGAAAATGATTCTGTATTTTTTATCAGTTCGGCTGTATGGAATTTTCATACAGCTTCGCTTCCGGAAGTAATACTGATCAGTCCGCCAAACAACGCCATATCTGTTCCGCTATCATTAAACTTTACTTGGCATAGTAAAGACTCTGCTGTATCCTATAAGCTGCAGATTGCTAAAGATCTGAATTTCATTACTACTATTTTAATTGACTCAAATGTCACGGATACTTTCAAAACGGTTTCAGGATTAGATATAGGAACCAGGTATTACTGGAAAGTGTCTGCGAAAAATGATTCGGAGTACTTTGCTTTTTCCCCGGTATGGAAGTTTACAACACATACAATTTTAATTACTCCGCCGGAAAATTATCTTACTCTTTCTACTTCTATAGATTTCTCCTGGCATAAAATTGACAGCGCAGTGAATTATGTATTACAGGTATCTGACGATCCTCAGTTAAGTTATTTTGTTATTAATGATTCTTCATTAACAGATACATTTAAAACAGTCGGCGGATTCAGTATGTATACAACTTACTTCTGGAGGATAAAAGTAAAGTTCGCTTCTAATAATTTCCTGATCTCAAATATCCGGAATTTTCATATAGACGGTCCGATACCTGTTGAATTGTCGGGCTTTACTTCAAATGTATTTCAGGATAAAGTTACATTGAACTGGACAACAACAAACGAAGTAAACAATTCAGGTTTTGATATAGAAAGATTAAATGTACATAATGAATCAGCAGTAAATGAGAATTGGTCAAAGACCGGAAGCGTAGCGGGTAACGGAAATTCCGGCGAAATAAAAACTTATTCATTTAGCGAAAGAGTAAGTTCAGGTAAATATAAATACAGATTAAAGCAAATAGACTTCAGCGGAAATTTTGAATATTTCAATTTGTCCAATGATGTCGAAGTCGGAATTCCGGAGCAATATTCATTATCACAGAATTATCCGAATCCGTTTAATCCGGTTACTAAGATAAACTATTCACTGGCTTCTGACGCAATAGTAAATTTAACGCTTTATGATATTTCGGGAAGAGTAGTCTCGAACATATTGAATGAATTTAAGACAGCGGGATATTATACAGTTAATGTCAATGCATCAGATCTCCCGAGCGGGATTTATTTTTACATAATAAGAGCGGGTGAATTTACTGCTTCGAAGAAAATGCTTCTGGTAAAATAAGTTTCAAGTTACGAGTTTCAAGTTACGAGTTTCAAGTTACGAGTTTTACTGCCGTCGGTAAATTAATAAATGAATTCAGATTATATACTACTTTCTCAATCTCAATTACTTGGTGTCTTAGTGACTCGTATGTTGATGTTAATTATTTTTGATAAAAAAAGTAAGTAAAATAAAGGCAAGATAAATATTAGGCTAAAGGAATGGGAAGGCGTTATGAGCCTAGATAACTATTAGAGTAGTTAACTAATAATAGTATATCGTCTCAAAGATTTACCTCCCATTCCCCATAGCTTCTTAGATTCTGAAGCAATACTTAAGGATGCTGAATTTTTGGATTAGCAATCCTGTATAAGACAGCGAGATAAGAATATGAAGAAGCCTTGCCTAATTATTTATTGATTTCCTGCTTTTAAAATTAAACTTTTAAATTAATTATGAAACTCATTAAAAAAGTCACCGGTATCGACATCTCTAAAGATTCCATTACAGTTTGTTTTGGAACTGAAGACGATGCATTAGTTCAGAAATATAGTAAATCCTATACTTTTTCCAATGATGTTAAAGGATTTAAAAAGCTTATTAAATTAGTTAACAACATTGATGTCTTCAGATCGGAAGATAAAAATATACCTATATGGTTTGTTGTTGAAGCTACAGGTGTTTACTATGAAAACCTGGCTTATTTTTTAAGTGAAAATAAATATCCTGTTTCAGTTATTTTACCTAACAAAATGAAAAATTTTTTAAGACTTTTAGATAACAAATCTAAAACAGATAGTCTTGATTCCGGTATACGGCACGGTTCGGAATTGAAAAACTCTCTTAAACAGTGGGAAGCTCCCTCTGCTTTATAAAGGGCTAAGAACTAACTTGGGACTCGTCAGCACTACAGAAATGAAGAGTCAGCTGAAAAACAAACTTCACGCAAAAGAATATTGCACGATGCAAATACTCAAGCTGTGAACAGAATAAAAAAGCAAATAGCTTTTTTTTCGAAAACAGATAAAGCTCATTAAGAAACAAATAAGAGAACTGGTTAAATCTGATAAAGATCTTGACGACCGGGTAAAAATATAACAACAGCACAAGGAATAGGATTTCAACAGCCGTTACAAGTAATTAGCGAAACAAACGGATTCTGCATAGTTGAAAATCAAAGACAGCTAACAAGTTATGCAGGTTATGAACCGCCTAAAAATGACTCAGGCCTTTAAAGGGAAAACTCCAATTTCAAAAAAAAATTAATAAATATATCAGAGCTGCTGTTTACTTACCGCGTTATCAGCTGCCAGATGGAATGAACATTTTAAGAACGCAGTTTATAAAGATTATGTATTTCAAGAACAATAAGAAAATTGCCTTAGTCGCAGTTGCCAGAAAACTTTTGATCTTAATTTATACACTATGGAAAAAAATCAAGTCTTTGATTATACATTAAAACATGGCTAAAACAAAGAGCCAACACTAAGTTATGTTGATTTGTGTTGCTTTTAATACAATCTTAGTGGTAAATTAGTATGTATTGAGATCCATTCAGTTTAAACCTTCTGCACATTTCCATTCACATCAACTTCCATAAATAACTTTAATAAACCTCTGTATAGTAGTATATTTACAAAATTTTTTATGTCAGTATTATTATTAGGAAATTCAGTTTAAGATAACTGGGGAATAAACCGAAACTCTTAAACAGGTAGCTCCGACCAATATCAGCGTATTGATAACGGGTGAAAGCGGATCGGGTTAAAGAAGTAGTTGCAAAATCAATACATCAGCTAAGCAGAGAAAGATAAGCCGCTTATCACTGTAAACTGCGGGCGATACCTGAAGGAATTATAGAGAGTGAATTGTTCGGTCATCAGAAGGGCGCATTTGACGGAGCTATTGAAGAGCGAAAAGGTTGACTCGTAATGGCGGATAAGGGACGATATTTCTGGATGGGAAATAGGAGATGCCGCTGGCGACTCCGGGTGAGATTTCTGCAGAGTGCTGGAGACCGGGAGGTTGAAGAAAGTCAGCGGGAATAAAAATATTTCAGTCGATGTCAGAATAATCATCACTACAAATAAAGATCTCGCGTCGGAAGTTTTAATGAAGCATTTCAGAGACGATCTGTTTACAGATTAAGGTCAATTAACATTTACATCCCGCCTTTAGAGAGAAGAGAAAATCAGACATCAAAAGCTTTTATTCGGTCCCTTTACGGAGGTTATACGGCAAGGAAAATAATATTGATTTCAAAGGTATTGAAGACGATGCGATGGACTTTCTCATAAATTACACATGGCCCGGAAACGCAAGGGGCTTAAGAATTTTTGCAAAGCATAATCGTAATAAATCCGGCAAGCGGCTGACGCTGCATGATGTCAAAGAAACATCTGCAGACCGATCAGAAAGAGATCACGAGTTCTCTGCCGATCGCAATCGCTAAGTCCCGGGAAAATGCCGAGAAGGATTTTTATTCAGGCGCTGGCAGAGATAAAGTCTGATATACTTGACACAAAGATCAGATCACGGAACTGAGAAGTTTCGGAAACGGAAATAGAAACGCGATACTGATTTCACGATCAGCGAAGAGAGATTTTCAAAAATGAATATACATGGCATTGAAAAAGTGCTGATATACCTGCTGGGAGCAGAAATTACTGGGATGTAGAGAAGACATCAAATACTTGATCAGACTCCGAGAGTATTTATAATAAAATAAAAAAGTATAACATCAACAAGAAATATTAAGACAGGACAGATGAGAATAATTTCTTTAATATTACTAGCGGCGTTAAGTTATTTCCAGATACCGGGATGCGGGTTTACGGATTCGCGGTGATAATCACCACAAAGGAATAAACTCCATTGCTGTGCCGACCGCAAA
>JADJWZ010000003.1 GCA_016716125.1 Ignavibacteria bacterium
CGCCAAACGGTGAAAGTCTTAAAGATACCGCTGACCGGGTACTTCCTTACTATCATTCAAAATCGAACCGGAATTAAAAACGGAAAGGACATTATAATTTCCGCTCATGGAAACAGTCTGAGAGCTTTGATAATGTATCTCGAAGGTTTGAGCAAAGAAGAGATACTTAAGACGGAAATTCCTACCGGTTCGCCAAAGAATATATATTTGACGATTCATTAAAAGTAATTGAAACAGAAATATATTTAACGGTCTGCATTGAAAACTTCTACTCCTGAAAATAAAATAAAGAAGTAGTCTTTGATCTGGGGGAATACACTGTTTATTTGATTACTGTTATTTTATGACGGACTGTCTCTACTGGAAAAAAAATAACGCCAGGAAACTTAAAGTATTTCACGGATGAAAATTTGATATTAAGATCGGCAGCGCTAAAATAACTATTAAAGATGCGTTCAAAATTCTTAAGAAAAAATTTAATCTGAGGACAGGTATTCGGATTTCTATTATCTTTACTGCGACATCTTCTGGGAAAATGCTCAAATGAAAAACTTTCTTGAGAACAAACTGCTAATTCACTTACAGACTTTTTTATGCTTTCCAATGTAGATGCATCATTATCAATTACATTGACAATAATTTCCCGTATGTAAAACACATTAAGAAAAGAGTATTGTCATATAAAGTAAAATCGGTAAAGCCGGATAAAAAAATTTTCATGTATTTATTAAATAAGTATAATCTACTGCCTGAGGAGACTTTATTCATTGATGATCTCAAAGCCAATATACTTTCCGCAAAAACTCACGGTCTGAATACAATTCATTACAATTCTCACAAAATTTCTAAAAGATAAAAAGCCTTACTTAAATTAAATAAGCCGTATTATAATTTATTTAAAAATCCAACCATTATATTAACCAAATTATTTTTTAAGAAAACATCAATAAAATAACATGAAACAGTTAATAATACTAACTGCAGCGTTTGTTTCTTATTACCGGATTTTCCGTGAACACGAAACAAACCTTTATGCAAATCCAATTCTCCCGTCTGGACCGACATTAATGAAAGCGAAATTGATCTCATGGGCGAGAGAAGAATTATACCTCAGAAATACAGAACCGTTTTAACAAATTTCACAGAACTCAGCTGTGCTACTTCGCAGCGCCGTTTGAATCCTCCGACAGGGCGAAAACGATCCTTTAATAATAGAGTGCCAATGCCGGACGGGAAGCATGTCAAGTTTGAGATCACTGAATGTTCGATGATGGAACCGGTCTTGCCAAAATTTCCGGAGATAAAACTTTTAATGCAAAAGGAGCTGATGATCCTTATCAAACGGAAACTTGACATCACATATCACGGATTTCATGCAATGATACTGACGGCAAGAGGAGATTATTTTATTGATCCTTACAGTACTAATGAAAAAAATATTTATATAAGTTATTTCAGAAAAGATTATGTCTCAAATAAGTCATACGACTGTATGACCGATGATGATCCCTGAAAGTATAATAAGGTCAAAAGATCTGATGAGAGGCGGATTTGTCAGCGGTCCGGAATTAAGAACGTACAGGTTAGCAGTTGGCGCTACAGGCGAATATACAACATTTCACGGAGGGACGGTTCCTCTCGGACTTGCTGCAATTGTCACTGCGGTAAACCGGATCACTGGAGTTTATGAAAAAGAATTTGCCGTAAGGACTGTACTTGTAGCAAATAATGATCTGATAGTTTATACAAATGCAAGTACGGATCCATATTCAAACAACAACGGCGGATCAATGCTCGGACAGAATCCAGTCAACGCTGACAATATAATAGGTGATGCAAATTACGATGTAGGTCATGTGTTCAGTACAGGCGGCGGCGGTGTAGCGGGATTAAGAGTTGTGTGTATTTCAGGTCAGAAGGCGCGGGGTGTTACCGGACTTCCGTCACCGAATGGCGATCCTTTTTATATAGATTATGTAGCGCATGAACTTGGACATCAGTACGGCGGCAATCATACATTTAACAGTCAGTCAAGCGCATGCGGCGGCGGTAACAGAAACGGAAAACGGCATACGAACCCGGCAGCGGAAGTATTATCATGGCATATGCAGGTATCCGCGGATCGGATAATCTTCAGAATAACAGTGATGCATATTTTCATACAATCAGTTTTCTTGAAATGGTTTCATACACTCAAAACAGCGGCGGAAATACCTGTGCGCAAATAACAGCAACAGGCAATACGCCACCGGTAGTCACTGTTCCCACAGGCGGACTGACAATTCCTATTAGTACGCCGATTGCAATTACCGGCAGCGCGACAGATGCAGAAAATCAGAATTCATTAACATACTGCTGGGAGCAATACGATCTCGGACCTGCAGGAACGTTAGGCAATCCATCCGGAAACGCTCCGATAATAAGATCCTTCAATCCCGATACATCAGCGACGAGATATATTCCGAGGATCAGTAATCTGATTAATAATACATTTGCTACAGGTGAAAGATTACCGTCATATTCAAGGACGCTGAGTTTCAGACTGACAGTAAGGGACAACAGCATTTCCGCAGGCGGTGTTAACTATGAATATGTAAGTTATGAAGTAACAGCCGGAGCAGGTCCTTTCCTTGTGACTCAGCCGAATACCAATGTTACTTGGAATTCCAATATTCCACAGACCGTGACATGGGATGTTGCAAATACAAATGCAGCGCCGGTAAACGTTACAAACGTTAATATAAAATTATCTACAGACGGCGGACTTACATTTCCCACGACATTAGCCGCCAATACATCAAATGACGGAAGTGAATCCGTAAATCTTCCGAGCATAAATATTTCCAATGCGAGAATAAAGGTTGAGGCGGTTGGTAATATATTTTATGATATTTCAAATGTAAATTTTGCAATTTCAAATCAGGTATCCGTTTCAAATAATAATACAAGAATACCAACTGAGTATTTATTATCACAGAATTTCCCGAATCCTTTTAATCCATCGACAAAAATTAATTTTGACATTCCTGAAAACAGCGATGTAACATTAAAGTTAATGGATATTTCAGGTAAAGAAATCGCAACACTTGTCAGAGATAATTTTACCGCAGGATCATATAGTTTTTCATTTGACGGGAGAGGATTATCGAGCGGTGTATATTTTTACAGACTGACAGCCGGTAAATTTTCCATGACAAAGAGAATGATGCTGGTGAAGTAATTTCCAATAAATTTAAAAGATAATTTAAAGCCCGGACGACGGGCTTTTTTTATTTGTATGAATTTAATTTAGTTCCACTTCTTCTCATACCCCGGCTGAGATATTAATAGAATGAAAGATAAGTTTTATATAATGAGTTATGATTGTGAGTTAATGTATAAAAAATATAAATAATGAATGATGAATTCAAAATAAAGAAGGGAGTATGTGAAATTAAGAATTTTGAACGCTAAATGAAGAATGGTGAATTCAAAAAAAAGAAGGGGAGATGTGAAATTAAGAATTTTGAACGCGAAATGAAGAATGGTGAATTCAAAATAAGAAGGGGGGGATGTAAATTAAGAATTTTAAAAGAATTTGAACACGAAACAAAGAATGGTGAACCTTAAACAAAGAATGGTGAACGTCAAACAAAGAATGCTGAACGTCAAACAAAGAGTTGTGAACGTCAAACAATGAACGGTGAATGTGAAATTATTTTCAGTGAATGTCAAACAATGGCAGGTGAACATCAAACAATGAACGGTGAATGTCAAACAATGCCGGGTGAACGTCAAACAATGAACGGTGAATATCAAACAATGAACGGTGAATGTCAAACAATGCCGGGTGAATGTCAAACAATGCCGGGTGAATGTCAAACAATGCCGGGTGAATGTCAAACAATGAACGGTGAACGTCAAACAATGAACGGTGAACGTCAAACAATGAACGGTGAATGTCAAACAATGAACGGTGAATGTCAAACAATGAACGGTGAATGTCAAACAATGAACGGTGAATGTCAAACAATGAACGGTGAACGTCAAACAATGAAGAGTGAATGTCAAACAATGACACGTGAATGTGAAATTATTTTCTGAATATGGAAAAAAATTTCAAAAAGTGAAAAATATTTCACTAAAACCGGTTCAACGACAGGGCTGATAAAGATATCAGCCTTTTTTATTTGTATAAACCGGTTTTAATTTATGATTTATGCATTAGATAAGCTAATTAACGGGGATATAAGGATTCTCGCTGAGCGGGTCAAGTTGCCCGGAGAACGGTACACGTCTTCCGCTGAACGGTACACGTCTTCCGCTGAACGGTACACGTCTTCCGCTGAACGGTACACGTCTCCCGCTGAACGGTACACGTCTTCCGCTGAACGGTACACGTCTCCCGCTGAACGGTACACGTCTACCGTGGAGCGGTACACGTTGCCCGTGGAACGGTACACGTTCCCCGTGGAGCGGTAACACGTTGCACGTGGAACGGTACACGTTGCCCGACGAGCGGGTCAAGCAGCCCGACGAACGGGTCAAGCTGCCCGAAGAGGGCGAGCGGGTCAAGTTGCCCGGCGAGCGGGTCAAGTCGAGCGGGACACGTTGCCGGGCGGACGGGAAAGATTACTTGCCGAATTTCCAATGCTTTTGAACGGATTAGCGACATTGTTAATTAGATTGTCAGGATTACATTCCGGATTATTAATGCTGCCGGTTGAATAGAAAAACTGTACGGAAGGAAAAATATCCTAATAAACCCAATAATAACAAAAGAATGAAATGGTTGTTTTTCTAAAGCGGGTATGTATCCTGGATTTTTGTTACAAAAATAATATCCGATCATGATCTAAGTCCTTGTATTGTAATAATAATTTTTTTAGTATAATAACGCACCCGGAAATGATCATGAATTCCAATTTAGGATAAAAATTGATTTTACAAATCATCTTCCTTAAATTAGAATAAAAACTTTTGCCTTATGAAAAAAAAGTTTTTAAATAGGTTTTCTAATCTTCTTTTCTACTTCAGCATACTTGCCTTCATCATCGCATTCAACTTCCGTGATAATCCTCCTCCGGGCGGATGGTATGAGCAGTTTATGCCTCTCAATGGAAGATCTATAAGTGATATTTTTTCTTAGACAGCTTCAGGTTCCAATGATACGAGTTTTAAAACTACAAATGGGGGGTTAAACTGTTAAACCAAACAGTGCAATTGTTGGTAAAAACTAAATTTAAAGCCTTAAATGGATTAACTGGATATTTTTGTAACAGCCTAAATAATTCCAGCATATATAAAATAACAAAGTTTATAAATACAGTTTATAAAAATAAGAAGCTTTAACTATAAACAAGTTTTTAAGAACAATTAATCAGGGTCAAATTGGACAATCATAAATCCCCTGATCAATATCTTAGTGATATGACTTTAGTGCTAAATGAAGATACAATTTGGGTTGTCGCCACAGCAGCCCGTAGGAGGTGTCTTCCGCACCAACAATGGCGGGGCAAGCTGGCAAAGACAATCTAGCGGAGGAAGTTCAAATCCTAATCATCTATTTTAAAAACAAGATTTTGATTTATGAGTAATTGAATTACCGGATGTAAACCTCTTTAAGAACAACAAACGGAGGAGCAACTTGGACAGAAATCTGGAGGACTTTTACAGACATTAATTTATTGATAGATTACAGGATGGAAATCAAATAGCGAAATGAAATAAACCAACAGCGGATTAAGCTGGACCGATATATGGCTGCCACCGAAGGTAACATATTCCAGATAACAGATATGAGAAAATTTATGTAATATAATAAAGATACAATTTGGGGAGTAGCCGGGATAATATTGCTTTATAATTCATTCTTAAGAGAAATTTTATATTTAACTACTAACGGCGGAGTAACCTGGGGTTATCAGCTTCCGGAAACTAGCATTATTCAAATGTTCCTCATAATTATATTAATTTTGTCAATAAACAAATCGGGTGGGCTTATCAACAAACTCTAAAGGAATACATACAAAAGTTGGAGGAGAAGATACTACTATAATTTCTAATATTAATCATTTAGAGTCAAATACTCCAGTAGATTTTATACTTTTCCAAAACTATCCAAATCCATTCAACCCGAATACAGTTATCAATTATCAATTATCAATGTTCAAATATGTTAGTTTGAAAGTTTATGATGTATTGGGTAAGGAGATTGAAACTTAGTTAATACTAAACAAGGTTCAGGTAGTTATAAAGTTAAGTTTGATGGCTCTGGGTTACCAAGCGGAGTTTATTTTTATAGTTTATTTATAGATGGAGTTAAGATGGATACAAAAAAGATGCTGCTGATCCGGTGATAAAAGATTTTTGTTCAATAAAATAATTTAAGAGTAAATTTTGAAAATCAGAATAATAAAAATTTAACATAAAAAAAATAATATCATGAAAGTTAAAATATTAATTGCAGTCTTTCTCTGTCTGGGTTCTTTTGCTTTTATTTTTAAGGGAGAATTCAAAAATAAGAAAGCTGAAAATATTCCGTTAAATACAGTTGAAAGAAAACTCACGCCGCAGGAGCAGCAGATGTATTTAGAATATCTACTCGGCGCAAAATCATATAAACTTGAATGTGAGACAGATTACAGAAATATCGAAACAGGTCAGGTATATGAGGACAATTCAGAATACGGCAGCGGAGCAAAGGTCATACACTTCAGTGCAGGCAGAGATGATCCGGGATATATACGGGGAGCAAAGATCCCGAAGGTTCAGGCAAATATAAAAACGCAATGGTCTAATGATACTCTCCATACATTTTTTATCAAACCGAGAATGAGAATACAGCGGGAGCTTATATATCCGATGAAGGAAAATTTTAATGATCAGAATCTGAATACACAGATCTGCCGTCTTGAAATAGTAAATACAGAAGGTAAAGTAATTCGTGAGGTGGAATACCTGGCGAAGAATTTTATTGAAAGACATCCGGACGATGAATGCAGATTGTATTACAGCGGAAATTATCATGAAGGATTCGGCGGGTATTTAGGATAGGATTCTCTTATAACTATAAATGGAAAAGAGATCAATCCAAAAGGCAAATCACCGAACATTGAAACAAAGTATGATCTCAGAATTTACTGGTACGGATATGCGGACGTGTGGCTGGACTTTATAGAAGTAAAAAATAATACGGCAAGAGATCTGCTGAACGGAAACTATGATATGTGGCTGGATAGAATGGACAATATAAGCACAGAAAGAAATAAAGAAATCAATTCAGCAGCTTATCCGGAAAAATGCTATGAGTATATTTATGGAAAAATCAGGAAAAAAGAATTATCATTGAAATAGGGAGAGTTAACAAATGAGTATTTAAAATTAATGTACATTATGAAAAATAAGTTTTTAAATAGGTTTTCTAATCTTCTATTCTACTTCAGCATACTCACATTCATCATCGCATTCAACTTCCGTGATAATCTTCCTCCGGGCGGATGGTATCAGCAGTTTATGCCGACCCTGGATGGGGCATCAATAAGTGATATTACATTTACTGACAGCTTGAATGGATATGCCGTAACTTTATCTCCTCCTTATATATTGAAAACAACAAATGAGGGAGATAACTGGACAATTAATTATAGTTATTCTGATCCTTTTATAGGATTCAGTTTATAAACAACGATACAGGTTATGTTTTAAGTGCAAACAAAATTCTTTTAACCTATAACCAAGGAAACAATTGGTCTATCATGAATTTGCCGACTGACTTATATCCAAGCGACATTTTTGTTTTGAATACAGATACCATCTGGGCTGCAGATCAAGGACCTTTAGTCGGCGGTCTCTTCCGCACTACCAATGGTGGTCAGAGCTGGATAAGACAATTTGGCGGAATTTCCAATAATCCGGATAAAGTATACTTTTTAAATGCTAATCTGGGATTCATTAGTGTTAATAGTGTTAAACTTTTTAGAACAACTGACGGTGGAACAAACTGGACGGAGATACAAGGAGTTGGTGGATTTACAGACTTAGAATTTATTAATGAAAATACAGGATGGAAGGCAGTTACAGAAACAGCGAGAATCAGAAAAACAACCAACAGCGGATTAAACTGGACCGATATATGGCTGCCCCCTGAAGGTAATATTATTGCATTTTCAAGGATAAAAAATTTAAGTGTAATAAATAAAGATACAATTTGGGGAGATTATCCGGTTTTCCTTTATAACGGTCGTCTAAGGGGAGTTTTGTATTTAACTACTAACGGAGGTTTAAGCTGGGGATTCCAGGTTCCGGAAGATAGCATACAATCAAATGTTCCTCAGTATTATCACTCGCAATTCTTAAATAAAAATACCGGATGGGCTTATCATGCAAATCACGGAGTCCATACTATTGCGGGAGGTGATACAACGTTATTCTTAGATGTCAAACAGTTAAGCAGTCTCATTCCTGAAGATTTTCATCTTTATCAAAACTATCCAAATCCATTCAATCCGGTAACAGAAATAAGATTTGATCTTCTGAAAGCAGGCAAAATAAAGCTTTTAGTTTATAATATATTGGGAAAGGAAGTTGCAGTATTGGTAAATGAAAAATTATCTGCAGGCAGCTATGAGTATACATTCAATTCCGGCGCCTTACCTTCAGGAGTTTATTTTTATTCCCTTATTGCAGAAAAATTTAGAATAACAAAAAAAATGCTTCTAACAAAATAAAATAAAAGAACAATGAAACAGAACATTACAATTGTCCTCTCAGTTTTACTTATCCTTGTTTCACTTCATAAAGTGACAACATCAGGTATTAGTGAGAGATTGGATATAAACTCATCGAATGCTTCCGACTCATTTATAATCGGAGCAACAGACAATGCGTGGCAGGGAAATAATGACACGCTTGTCAAAACATTAAAGCATAATGTGTGGCATAGATACGGTCAATATCCTAATGGATGGCAGTATCAGGGAGCTCCCTCAGATTCTATAAATGCGGATTCATCTGAATATTATCAAGAAGTAAAATCGGTCATAAATAATAATGCATCAGAAAATATTATGACTATAATGGACAGAGGAAAGATATCACTTCTTGCCTGGTCTCAGAGTTCCGATTATCAATGTGAGGAAACACTTTCAGATAATGATTATTGGTTTTATGGTTATAATACACATTCAAATATAAACATGCAGGATGTAACAGATAACAGCCAGCATGGAGATGGAGAGAGGGTTAGATACTGCTTTCCTCATCCATCCGGTCCGCAGGGGTCAGCGGGCTGGGTAGTAAAAGATCTTAAGGCAAACCGTGAACAGATAAACAGAGACTGGTGGTATGAATTAAATGACAGCATTGGAAGATGGTATATTAAGCCGAAGATTAGGATTGATCAGTCTTATGCAAACGATCCGATGAATTTTGATAAAGAAGTTTGTAAAATAATTATCCTAAATTTTAGCGGCGATACGATTCAGACAGTTACATTAAAAGTCATAAATTTTTTAGATACTACTTTAGCTTATGATGGGAATTATCTGGAAAAGTTTTACAGATTACCTATCAACGATTCTAACCTTGTAATCCAAAACGGCTCCTTATTCAACCCTGACAGAAAAGGTCTCGGTGATATGAGCTGTAAGGTTGATTTTCGTGTCTGGTATTACGGGAACTGTGAAATGTGGATTGACAGGATTACAGTTGAAAATGAAGTGGCTAAGGATTTATTAAGTAATGATACAAATAATATCAATTATATTAGATATGATTACTGGCTTCGCTGGGAGAGCAATCTCGCGCTGGAAAATCCGGATTATATCTGGAATTTCTATATTGAGGAGTTTGAGTTTAATAATACAAAAAGTATTGCGTACGTTAATAAAAAGATTAAAGAATATACGAATGAAAGATTTTCATTAATGGTGAATCTGAATTATGAATTATATAAAGTTCATATACCATATTCCTGGACATATTACTTTTCTGCAGAAAAGTTGAATAAATATTTATTTGAACCTGCCGAAATTGATACATATTGGAATGTCGCTTATGTCTTAGAAGGATGGTCAAGAGCCGATAGCGTTTCATTTGGTGCGATACCAAATTATCATCCAAATACTCTAAGCAATTCAGACTATAATGCCGGAACGGGCATTCAATCTTACAAGACAACACCAGCTTCTTATGATGATTGGCTTCAGGTACATTTTGAACAAGGTCCGGCTTCTGTTTTATATATAAATCAAATGAAATTGGCTGATTCATTGAATAAATATTACGGAAAAAAAGTAATAAATCTTTTGCAAGCTCATATGTGGCATCACAAATCCCATAAGCTAAAAGAACCATCAAACGAAGAACTTGAGATGATAAATATGCTGCCGATTACCTACGGCGCAAAAGGTATAATATATTTCACTTATTCGTCAGTTGGAAATATAGGTGAAGATTATTATTATAGAGGAATCATTGAACCGGGAACAAGTCCTGTTACACCACGATACTATAACGTCTATGGGCAAGAAAAATGGAATAAGCTGACAGAAATTGGTTCAAAACTTAAGAAATGGGGACCATATTTAATGAGCTTCGATAATGCAAATAGAAGATCTTATATATACCGAATTGCTGATGAAAGAAATGCAATGTCAGCAAACACCTTTATAAATAAACTAAAAGCATATCCATCAACTGATATCACACCTGACTCAATTCCAAACTTAAGCGGGATGACTGCTGAGACAAATACGAATGCATATCTTCAAGCGGCATTTTTTCAAAAGATAAATGAAACTGAGCATTCGAAATATTTTATGATAGTGAACAGAAGATGCTCTCCATTTATAAATTACAGTAATACGGATAATCTCGGCGGCAGAAGATTTATTTCTATGAAAATTAATTCTTCAGAATTAACAGGATTTAACAACTGGAAAATTATTGATTTAGAATCAAATAATCATATTGCAACTATAGATAAAAACGATACTAATTATATTTATCTTGGTGACTTTATGCCCGGCGAAGGCAAACTCTACAAACTCGCGCCGATCATGCAGGAAGGCGGGACGCTCGTGGCAAATGAAGAAGTTGGTGGAAATTTTGACTGCAAAGGTGAAGTAAATAATGATGGATATGAAATCAGAATACTACCCGGAGCTACAATAAATTTTTCTGACTCCTCTGCAAGAATAATAATGACAGGAGGAGACTTCAGGAGCGGAAGTACACCTTCGGAAAACACAGCGCCTGTTTATCTCAAAGGTAAAAACGGAAGTCCCTGGAGAGGATTATATTTGAGCGGGTGCAAAGAAGTTGAGATATTTACAACCTATTTCGAAAATATTTTACCTTATCCTGTTGACAGCACTTATGCAGCTCAGCTGATCGACTGCGAATATTTAAATATCAGCAACAGCAGCTTCATTGCAGAACTTGATGTAAAAACCGGAGGTCTTCTGATCAACTATACATCGGAATCAAATGTAAAAGAGGTTTATATAAATTATAATCACTTCCAAATGGATGCAGGAGAAATGCCTGCATTGTCAGTAGTTACCTCCGGATATATTACATTTCCTTTGATTATTGAAAATAACGAATTTGAATCCTATACCGGCAATGATAACAGCGCTAATGCAATACTACTGTCGGGCGTTGCCGGAGGAGTCATAAAAGATAACATTATTACAGGATACAATAATGGAATTATTCTGATATGGTCTTCCATGGATCTGTATGGAAATATAATTACCGGCGGAGATGAAGACTCTAAAGGAATTTTATCCTGTGCTTTATCTTATTCTAATCTCTCACCGGATGGTTTTGTTTATACAGGAGGATATAATTCTATTTCCTGTGAAGGTGAAAATGCAAAATGTCTGGAGCTGGATAATTCTTTTAATCACTTAAATGATGGATATAATATATTCAATTTAAATGGTTATGATCTGGGAAATGCATTTCATATTGCGGGGACAATTTCTGATGACCTATGTGATGAAACAGCTGGTGAAGCAGATGCTGCAAATAATTGTTTTCGGATTTCGAATAGTGACACAAATGCTGCAGCAAATGTGGAACGCATAGATGAGGAACCGTTTAACTTTATCTTTATACCTTATTACTGCGATGATAAACCATTGGAAGGTATGATCGCATTTGATCTGGGAAACGGGATGTATGATACGATTTATACCGAACCGGGAGGAAGCGGCGGTTCAATCTCCAATGTTCAATTTTCAATGTTCAATGAACAATCAGCGACATATGAAAATTTGTCAGATTCAGTTTCTATTAATTTAAGGAAGAGAGATTATGAGCGCGTATCGGATCTTTGTTATCAATTAATTACGGATCATATTGACAGTTTAAAAGATGTCAGCATAATTTAAAAACTATATCTTGCGGAATTACGGCTCGACAGTTCCGGGAACAGAATCACCAATTTTAAATCATTCCTTGAATCACTTATTTTAAATAATCCGGAGAAAGTAAACCTGGTAAAGCAATCATATTATGTTATACAGAAGTGCAAGGTTTCACTCGGAATGTATGAATCAGCCATGACAGGTTTTCAGGAAATAGTAAATCAGAATCCATACAGCTATGAAGGACTGATAGCGGGTTTGGACTATGCAGCAACGAGTCTGCTTTCAGGAGGACAAGGAGGAGGAGAAAATAATTTGGAACTTGGAATGTCAAATCCAGAATCAGAAAATCCCCGGCTCCAAATCTTTACCGATGATCCTTATGATAAATACGATTCAAAAAGGTTTAATAAAGAAGACAGGAAAGCAATAAGAGAAAATGTTATTAATTCTTTTCAAACTTCAAGAGATATAGAAATTGAAAAAGTAAAATCGCTTGAGAAGAAAGTAAGAGAAGGAAATGCAGGGAAGAATGAGAGATCTGCATTAAATGTAAAGAAAATATTAAGTGAGGTGATAAAAATTAAAAAACCGAGAGATATTACAGAGCATATAAATAATGTTAACGGCAATATCCAGAAAGTATTCGGAGCAACGAATGACCAGAATTCAAATGAAGTCATTAACATAATTCCAACTGAATATTCTCTCTCACAAAATTACCCAAACCCGTTTAACCCAACAACCAAAATAAATTTCAGCCTTCCCGAAGACGGAAAAATTAAGCTTACTATTTATGACATTCTCGGAAGAGAAGTAAATAGACTTATTAACAGTGAATTCAGATCGGCAGGCAGATATACTGTAGAATTTAACGGCGCGGGATTATCGAGCGGAGTTTATTTTTACAGAATAGATGCGGGTAAGTTTGTTCAGACAAAACGTATGGTGCTTTTAAAATAATTTCACATAAATTTAAAAAAATATTAAAGCCCGGACGACGGGCTTTTTTTATTTGTAATGAATTTAATTTTCTTAAGTATCCAAATTAACATTTTGAATGAAATTTAATTAAATTAATTTAGTAAAAATTAAATTATAATGTTATGGAATGGAAAGGACGTGATCAAAGTTCAAACGTAGATGACCGGAGGAGGAGCACCGGAAAGACTGTAGGCGGTCTAGGTTGTCTCGGAACGATAATAATGGTGCTGTTAGTATGGCTGCTCGGCGGAGATCCGCTGCAGTTCCTTCAGCAGCAGGTTGGGACGCAGTCTCCGCAGACACAGCAGACTCACCAGCCGTCTGCAGCCGAAGACGAACTTGCGCAGTTCGTTTCAGTCGTGCTCAAAGATACGGAAGATGTATGGAGTAAATTATTCAGAGAAAATTACGGCAGAGAATATGTAAAGCCGACTCTTGTAATGTTTACCGGTTCCACTCAGTCAGGCTGCGGGTTTGCCAGTTCACAGACGGGACCGTTCTATTGTCCGGCGGATAATAAGTTATATATTGATCTTAGCTTTTATCAGGATCTGAAAAACAAATTTAAAGCGCCGGGAGATTTTGCGATGGCTTATGTAATTGCGCATGAAGTTGGTCATCATGTGCAGAATCTTCTGGGGATTCACGATCAGGTTCAGAGCCAGAGAAGAAGATTATCAGAAGCTGAAAATAATCAGATGAGTGTAAGAGTAGAGCTTCAGGCGGATTTTCTATCGGGTGTATGGGCTCACCATGCGCAGAAAATGAAAAGCATTCTGGAGCCCGGAGATATTGAGGAAGCTTTGAATGCTGCAAACTCGATCGGTGATGACCGCCTGCAAAGACAGTCGCAGGGGCATGTTACTCCTGATTCATTTACACACGGTTCTTCAGAACAGAGAATGAAATGGTTTAAAAAAGGATTTGATACAGGAGATGTAACACAGGGAAATACATTCAATACAGGAGATTTATAATTTTTTAAAATTATGTATCTTTAAATATTATTCTATTTATTAACCCAATTATGAAAACCATATTTTTGTTTTTACTATTAACAATTGCTTTTAATTTTTCATCAGCGCAGCCGATGAACATTACATATAAAAGCATTGATCAGAAAAATGAGGAGCTTAACTGCATTTCGAATGTAACTTATCCGCAGATCGATTTCGGTCCTGACGCGCTTATGGGAGCGAGAGGAGTTGCAACCGACATTAACAACGCTCTTGATGCAGTTGTACAGAATTATATAAAAAGTTTTGAATCTCAGCTGAAGGATCTGAAGGGAAGTTCAGATGATTCGAAGCCAAGTTCATTTAAAGTATCGTCAGAAGCCGGGATATCCGGAGGTTCACTGCTGTCAGTAAGGTTCACACTATTCACGGATATTCCCGGAATGGCGCATCCGGTGACAAACGATTCTTCATTCAATTACAGTATTGTATCAACAGGAATTTTAAAGTTAAGCGATTTATTTAATCCGGATTCTGATTATCTGAAATTTTTATCAACGTATTCACAAAAGGAGCTTGAAGCAAGAGCATATTCGGAAGGGAATGAGAATATATTTGACATGATAAGATCCGGAACATTACCTGAAGAAAAAAATTTTAATGTATGGAATATAAAGAATGACAGTCTGATAATTACATTCAATCCTTCTCAGGCAGCTCCGAATTATTTCGGTGCGCAGAGCGTGCCGATACCGCTTAACGCAATGATGAACCTAATAAACAAAGGCGGACCGCTGGAATATATGTTCAGATAAATATAAATAAGTTTAAATAAGTTTAGTTAGATTCAGATAGACAGATAGATTCAGATAAGTTTAAATAGGTTTAGAAAATTTTACACATTCGTCTAAATTGTTAGGTGTTTAAATTAAAGTTAAATTCCCATTTACTTACTTTTTTTTGAAAGATCCCCGACAGAAGCGTTCGGGGCAGGCAACAAAAGTAACAAAAAAAATCTTCCCGAGTACTCGGGATTGAAAAATTGCCGGAATTCATCTCACAATTGCTATAAAATTTCCAACTCAAAATTTGCTGCGCATCCCGAGTACTCGGGACAGACAAGGAAATTTTATAAACGCAATTGCTCATGAATTCTTTCGGCAATTTTTCAAAGGCGGTTATAATATAAAGTTTAGCAGATTATATTATTTTTATAAAAAACTAAACTGATAATTTTGTTTTCGAAAACATTTTGGATAGCAAAGAAAATTTTATGCAATTTTTAATGCCATCCGTGATTACTTTTTACATCATCTCCTTTGAAGTGTATTGAAATCGCCATTATCCCGCCCGCCGATACCAGTAAAATTCCTGCTACTGTTATAAGATCCGGCGTATTATTAAAAAGTATAAAATTGAAAATTACGGTAAACGCCACTGTTGAAAAATTTAACGGCGCAAGTTTTACGGCTTCTTCAAGTTTATATGCATACTGCAGCAGATAAAGATATAACATAAAGCATATTCCAGATGACATTCCGAAAATCAATTCAGTTGATGAAGGTTTTACTTCATTCATTAATGCAAACGGAAGCGAGAGTATTACTGATATAAGAGAATAATAAAATAAAATTGATTCGAATGTTTCCGTACGCGTAAGTTCTTTCATTGCTATGTATCCTATTGCAAGTAAAATTCCTGATGCAACGCCGTATAACTCGCCCATCTGCAGCAGTTCTCCCGTGACAGGATGTATGATGAGAATTATCCCGATAAATCCAGTTATAATACCCGGCCAGATCCTCGATTCAATTTTTTTTCTGAGCCAGATGTAAGATATTACCGGTATAAAAATCGGTGTGGAATTAAGCAGTAATGTTGCATCTACAATATTAGTCTTTCTTATACAAATTACAAAAGCTGTGAAAGCTAAAATACCGGAGAAACTTCTTATAAAATGCAGCCTGAAATGTTTGGTTTTTAATTTTTGGAATTTCTGAAATGATGTTAATACCGTTATAAAAATTAGGCAGGTTGAAAACTGGATTAGCACTACCCATTCCGTCGGTAATTCGTCTTCGGTAACCAGTTTAACGAATACACTCTGAAGAGCGAGAAAAAAAAATCCCGCAAGCGCCGGTATTACTGCTTTTGTGTTGATTGTATGATAAGGTAAAAAATTTTTATTTGACGAATTTATACATCAGCACGCTGTCTATATAATCTCCATTGGAAAGTTTCATATCTTTCGGACAGTTTCCTTCAGTCAGGAATCCGCATTTCTCATAAAGTTTTTGCGCACGGATATTTGTAGAAAATACATTCAAAGTTACTTTCTCAATTACCGGCTCCTTTTCAGCCCACTGCAGCAGTGCATCCATAAGTTTTAAGCCGATTCCCGAATCCCTGTATTCTTTTGAAATGAAAACTGTAAATGATCCGCAATGCTTTGTCCTTTTCAGAGATCCGTTTACGAAGTCCAGTTCACCGGCTACCTTGCCTTCTGACTCAGCTATAATATACATTGATCCGGGATTTGAAGTGTTTTCTGAAATTTCTTCTATTGTCTTTTCAGTTGTGTAATTTGCTTCGTCAGGTTCTCTGAGCATATACATCTCTTCAGCAATAATTTCCCTTTTCATTGAATTGATCTGCTCAGCGTCTTCCGGTTTCGCATTTCTTATGAGGATCTTTCTGCCTTTTCTGTCTGTAAACTCAAAACTTTTTATTTCTGACATTAATTTATTCTGTCTTCTATTCTGTTTTCTATTCTGTCTCTATGAAGTTTAAAATATTACTGATCTCCGCTGATGAAAAACTGTTTACTATAATATCAGCGTGATCAATTTTCTGTTCGCCGGAATTTGAATTCCTGAATCCGATGCAATGCATCCCTGCCGATTTAGCTGCTGTCACTCCGTTCGCCGAATCTTCTATTACAAAACAATCTTCCGGGTCCGCACTAAAATATTGCGCAGCTTTCAGAAATATATCGGGCGACGGCTTTCCGTTTTCGACTTCTTCGCCGCTTATTATAAATTCAAAATGTTCCTTAAGGTTAAGCTTATCAAGCACTAACCGGATGTTTACAGCAGATGAGGATGATGCCACGCTAAGTTTAAATCCTTTAGCGGAAAATATATTTATTAATTCTCTGATACCTTCTATCGGTTCAGATATCTGATCCGACCTCAGCGCTTCGTACATCCTGACTTTCTCCGACTTCATTAATTCTCCGACGCTTTCACTCAGATCATAATTGCTTTTTATTCTGCTCCACATCTTCTGTGATGACATTCCTACATATCCGTTATATTCCTCCTCATCCATATTAATGCCGAGCTCAGAGAAATAATCCATATTCATTATTTTATAAAACGGCTCTGAATCTACAAGCACTCCGTCCATGTCAAATATAATTACTTTGATATTTTTTAGCGGAATAAATTTTTAAACCTGTTTGAATTATCGCTTGTCGTTTTTATCGGATGCAAACTCGACAAATATTTTGTTTCCCTTTATCTGATTATCATTCATTACTTTTACAACCTTGTTGGAATACTTTTCATCGACATTTACAAAACTGTATTTGTCAAATATTGAGATCTCGCCTACAGCCGTTCCCGGAATTCCTGTCTCTCCCGCTATAGCTCCCAGAATATCCTTCGGCATTATTCCGGCATTTTTTCCAATGCTGATAAAAATTCTCTTTGAACCGGCGCTGTATCTGTCTGAACCGCCTCTGTCACTTTTTCTGTCCGACTTTCTGTCTCCTCTTTTTTCTTCCCGTCTGTCACCTCTTTTATCTCCTCTTTTTTCATCCCTTCTTCCTCTGCCTTCGTCTCTTTTTCTGTCTTTTCCGAAAGATTTTTTTCTGCCCTGTCTGTCATCATCGTCATAACCGCTGTATGATCTTTCTTGCATTACAGGCGCTTCAGTTTCCGCGGATTTACCTATCACTAATTTAAGTAACGCTGATGCAATATCTTCCAGCGAATGTTCCTCATTAAGAAGTTTCTGAATTATGATATCGTGAAGATTCAGTTCTTTGTCTGTCTTTATAATATTCGCAACTTCATCCTGAAGGACTTTTGTTCTTACTTCCTCTACATCTTTCTCAGTCGGAACAGGCAGTTTATTAATCGGAGTCTTTGTAAATTTTTCTATGTCTTTTAGTTTTCTGAAATCCTTTCCCTTTACAAATGTAAACGCACTGCCTTCTCTACCGGCTCTTGCAGTTCTGCCTATCCTGTGAACGTAATACTCTTCATCCTGCGGCATATCATAATTTACCACTGCATCAATTTCATCCACGTCAATACCCCTCGCCGCAACGTCAGTCGCTACAAGTATGTCCAGAGTTCGGTTTCTGAATTTTGCCATAACCCTGTCGCGCATCATCTGCTTCATGTCTCCGTGCAGTCCTTCAGCCGGATATCCTCTCGCCTGCAAGTGTGACACAAGATCGTCCACCATTCTCTTAGTGTTACAGAATACAAGCGTCAGCTCGGGATCGTATATGTCCACTAATCTTGTAAGCACTTCAAGCTTCCCGACTGATTTAATGTCGAGATAATATTGTTTAACTTTCGGAACGGTCAGTTCTTTATGAATTACTTTTATATGAACCGGATCATTCAGATATTTCTTTGACAATTGAACAATTGCCTGTGGAATGGTCGCGGAAAAAAATACTGTCTGCCTTTCCTTTGCTGATGATTTAATTATACTTTCGATATCATCCCTGAAACCCATGTCAAGCATCTCGTCCGCTTCATCAAGTACAATATATTTTACATCCGACAGATTTATTGTGCCCCTGTTAATGTGATCAAGCAATCTGCCCGGTGTTGCAATAATGATCTGCACTCCGGATTTCAGCGCTTTGAATTGTCTGTCGATTGACTGTCCTCCGTACACCGGAATGACCTTAACATTTTTTTTGTATTTCAGAAGTTCGCTGAACTCTTCAGCAACCTGGATCGCCAGTTCTCTTGTTGGACATAAGACAACTGCCTGAATTTTTTTAGAATCAGATTCTACATTTTCAATTATCGGTATTGCAAAAGATGCTGTCTTTCCCGTACCTGTCTGCGCCTGACCGAGTACATCCCTTCCTTCCATAATAACGGGAATTGACTGAGTCTGTATCGGAGTTGCTTCTTCAAATCCCATATCTTTTACTGCTTTCTGAATTTCCATGGATAAATTCAGGTCTTCAAATTTTGCGGTATGCATTTATTGTGTTTTATTTTTTTTAATAATTCAGATGGTGATGAGCGTGAATTTTTGAAATGATCATTAGATTTTCCTTAACTGTTGAAATTCCGCTGTAATATATTCTCTATAATAGATAAATTAATTATTTAAAGCAAATTGCTTGCGAGCTCTGCTAGTTCTGATCTCTCGCCTTTTAGTAGATTTACATGAGCATAAAGCTTTTGACCTTTGAAATGCTCTATCAGATATGAAAGGCCGTTTGACTGTGAATCAAGATACGGATGATCGATCTGATACACATCGCCTGTGAATACCAGTTTAGAACCTTCGCCCGCTCTCGTTATTATTGTTTTAATTTCGTGAGGAGTCAGATTCTGCGCTTCATCTACTATAAAAAAAATTCTCTGCAGACTTCTTCCGCGGATATAACTCAGCGGCTCTATCACAAGCTTCTGATCTTTGACCATTTGTGCTATGATCTGATGCTGCTTGTCTGTCTCTGAATACTGATCCTGTATGACTTTTATATTATCCCATAGCGGCTGCATATACGGAGCAAGCTTGTCTTCTATATCTCCCGGCAGATAACCGATATCTTTATTGCTGAGCGGTACTATAGGTCTTGCAATATAAATCTGTCTGTAATTTTTTCTCATCTGAAGAGCCGATGCTATGGCTAAAAGCGTCTTACCCGTTCCTGCTTTTCCTGTCATTGACACAAGAGGAATTTCCGTATTTATCAATGCGTCTGTTGCAAAAGTCTGCTCGGCGTTTCGGGATTTAATTCCGTATAAGTCCGTCTTATCCACTTTCCTTAACACTTCGCGTATTGGATCGTAATGCGCCAGCACAGACCTGCTGCTGTTTCTGAGAATATAAAATTTGTTCGGCAGTATATCTCCGTTTAACTTCTTTCTGACCGCATCTATGCCGACTTCAAACGGCGACTGATACAGCTTTAATAAAATATCATCATCGAAATTATCTATGAATTCCTTTCCGCTGTATAATTCTTCAACGCTTGCAGTCATATCAGTAGTGTAATCTTCCGCAAGCACGCCTATTGCTTTTGCCTTCATACGGAGATTTACATCTTTGCTGACAAGTATCACGGATCTGCCTTTGTTTTTATTATGAACATCAAGCGCAGTACTGAGTATTCTGTGATCCGGCGTATCGTCTATAAACATTTCCCTGATCTCAGACAAAAGACCTTTTGTAATTGCTATCCGTACCTTTCCTCTGCCTTTTCCCAATGAAACTCCGTCTTTAAACAAAGCTGAACCTGTCATTGAATCTAATGTCCTTGCAAATTCCCTCGCGTTTAAATTTATTACCTGACTTCCCCTTTTAAAATGATCAAGCTCTTCTATTACTGTCAGAGGTATGATAATGTCATTTTCTTTGAACTGCAAAACACAGGATGAATCATGAAGTATAACGTTTGTATCAAGAATGAAAATCTTAGTGGATTTTTTTGCCATATAGAATTGGGATTCAGTTTAGTCAATTTTCAGAGAACAAATATACTTTATCCCTTGCTTATATGAAATGTAGGTATAATTCATTAATGGCGGTAGTCACAGCTGAGTCACCCGGATAGTTTGCATTATATTACATCGTAACAGCTGAGTCTCCCGCATCGACTGCTTTTTTATTTACAGTGAAATTAGCGCGGGGACTCAGCGCAGAAGTTTACAGCATATTCTATCCCATTGAGTCCCCGCAATAGATTTACTCTGAACATGTCATCCATTGCAGCGGGTGACTCAATGGAGACCACTATTTCGTAGTCTCCTGCAAAGACTGCATTTAAATTTACGGTGAGTTTTGCGCGGGGACTCAGCGTTGATGTATATCGCATACTCTATCCCATTGAGTCCCCGCAATAGATTAATTCTAATCTTGAAATACATTGTATACGGGCGACTCAATGGAGACCACTATTTCGTTGTCACAGCTGAGTCTCCCGCATGACTGCATTTAAATTTACGGTGAGTTTTGCGCGGGGACTCAGCGTAGAAGTTTACAGCATATTCTGTCCCATTGACTCCCCGCAATAGATTTACTTTAACCTTATCATTTATTGCGGCGGGTGACTCAACAGAGACTAATAATCTTACGCGGTGACCCGGCGGAAATGAGATTAGCATAGTGATGTAAATTGCATTTTGCTTTTTCACCATGTATATAAAATCTTGCGCTAGAATATTCATAGTCAAGATAATCTTCAGCAAGTTTCCATTTTCCGGAAATGGGATTCCTGTGTATGTAATTAAGTTTTTGTTTAATAAACTTTTCAGTGAATAACTCTTTGCAGTCGAATGAATCTTCGAACACTTCATGTTCTTTATTCCTTTTCTTTTCAGAGAGATTCACACCATCTGACATCAGCTTTAGCAAGTCATGTCTTCCTGATTTTTCCAGTCTATCTACAATTTCACAAGCTAAAAACCTTTTTCCATTTCCAATAATATTATTTATTGCTATTTGAGAATTTGCAGTATAGGTAAGTAAGTGAAGATGGTTTGGCATAATCACATATCCGCAATTATAAACCATTGTTTTTGTAATGTCCTCAAACCACTGATATAAATACTTATATATATCTGTAATTTCAAAAAGGTTCATCCACCTGAAGCAGGTAAAATTATAATTAACATGTAGTTTCCTTATGCTCATACTTTCTTCTATCCCATTGAGTCCCCGCAATAGATTTACTCTGAACATATCCTCCATTGCAGCGGGTGACTCAATGGAGACCACTTTACTATCGTCACAGCTGAGTTACCCGCTTTGATTGCATTTGAACTTACAGTGAATTTTTCGCGGGGACTCAGCGTCGTTTTTAGCCCATTGAGTCCCCGCAATAGTTTTACTCTATTAATGAGATTCATTTAATGCGGCTGACTCAATGGAGACAATTGCAGGATGACTCTATGGAGACAACTTAAAACAATATCTCCACTCCGATATTCAGTCTGTTATTTATATCTCCGTCTATTCTGTCATTTCCGCTTCCGGTGAATTTTACTCCGTCCGTGTATGTCTCTGAATACTTTGCGGAGATCTCAAAAAGCCGGAATGGTTTATAGCGCAGTACGGCATACCATCTTTTCCCTTTTCCGTACAAAGCTGTATTTGACATAACTCCTTTTATATCATTTTCATATTCGTAAATTCTGCTGTCGTAATTTTCAGTATCAAAAAATATTATCCGCATATCGAATACCAAACCCGGAAACGGATTCAGCCGCATATCAGAAAAAAAGAGCGAGCCCTTACTGGCATTTCCGGATTCCCTGTATCTGACATTCACAAATTCAAAACGGCTTCTGAATCTCAGCGCGTCAGACAGCTGATATATAAAACCTAATCTTGCATTAAACTGATGTCTGTTATCAGTAAGCTTTACATCTCTTTGAATAGAATCTATTACTGTCACAATGTCTCCTTTAATTTCATTTTTGATTTTCAGATTAATTACAAATCCTTTTTCCGCACGCCAGTCTGCATTAATTAAAAAATCATTTCCCGAAACCGGAAGTGGATTTAAAAAAGATCTGTATGGAAATTTATACTGATCGAAATATGTATTCAGAGTCAGACCTTTGAACGGCTTTAAAGTCAGACCGGCGTAAAATCCTCTTTCGTTTCTTGTCTCACCGCTTCTTTCACCAAATCCTGAAGAGTGAACTGAAATAAAATTGTAAGGATAATTCCTATATGAAAATATAAGCTCCGCTGTTCCGGGAAAAGTAAATGAAACTGAATTAATGGAAGCAACTGCACCCGATGCCGAATGAGTCCATTCACCGAAGAAATTCAAATTCTTAACCAGAACATCATAGTCAGCGCCAATCGATTCAGACTTATTTCCGCTGAAATTATACAGCTCCTTTATTGTATCCTTCAAAACAGGTATAGAAAATTTACCGGACCAGTATGTAATGCCGGATCTTAAGAATCCTTTTGAGTATGATACTCTTCCTCCGAAGAATTTTTCCTTAACCGATTTTTTTCTTCCGATTTCCGATGAAGTCCGGTGATAACCGTCATTATAAAATGAAGAAACATTTCCGGAATGTGCGTCAATACTTGCGTCGAAATAATTATCCGAATAAAAAAGATCGGTAACAAAATTTCCCAGCTCGTAACTTATTGCAGCGCCTCTGAAAAACTGCGATTCGCTAACGGAAGTATATCCCTTAATTCCTTTGCCTTTTCTTTTTAAAGGGCTGACAGCGTCAATCCCTTTGGAAAAATATCCCGAGCCGGAAAGCGTAAGTCCCTGTCCAAAATTAAGAGAATAGTCGCCTGCAATAATTTTTCTGAATCCGAATAACTTTTCAGCTGCAAAATATCCTGAGGTGAAGTCATTCAAATGCTTTTCTCCGGGATCTTTTTCCATAGTGAGATTTATTTCAAGAGTCGAGCCCGCTTTTCCGTATTTTAATTTCAAACCAGTATATAGTTTAGGTTTTGTACCTTCATATTTATCCGTTAAGTAACCATGCTTAGTCTGAAGATCCTGCATAAATCTTGATCTGACACGCGTAGTAATATTATCTAAGATCTTAAGCTGTGAAGATTTATAAATCAAGCCTGTCTCATCAATTATTACATCGGAAGAAGATTTTCTAACAATGAGATAAATTTTAATTTTCTCGTAAAGTTCTGCAGACATGCCTTTGACTTTAAGCAGTTCGCGTTTTGATTTGAATTTTTTAATTTCACTGCGGTAATTTAAAATATTACGCGCAGTCATAGAATTTAAAAAAGGGATCAGCGCAAGTTCGTCAAATGTGACTTTATTCAGGTCAAGCGGATTTCTCCGGAGGGTTTCCAGATCTTCGAGTATGTCAGGATCTTCAGTGTCCGTATCAAAACTTTCCATAAGAATTTCCTCGCGGTAGGAATTTCTCATATCCGTTGTATCAAGCGTCTGACCTTTATCCTGCGCCGGCAAAGCGGATATTGTCAGACAATTCATCAAAGCATAAATGCAAATACTTACCGGTATTAATTTTCCTGTCATGGTTAATCATATTTTCCGCACAAATATAACAATGTTTAGTCCAATTAAAAAAATTAATATTTGCTGTTTGTGAAAATTCAATCTGTTAAAAAGTATTGTATAAAAAATACCTTCTCCTTATTATTAGTCAGGAAAAGGTAAAAATTTATAAAAGAAGAAAAATTATATTAAATCAGAAATTGATTTACGGATTTTTCCATTTACAAGGTGTATTACCTGTATTTGTTATTGGTGCGTTAAGTAAATTAAGATAAGTACTTGTAGTATGCTCAAAGGCGACCCAGCATTCATAATTTTCTAAAGAACCTGAAGGAAAATTACATGGTACCGGAGTTGCCGGTCCGTTCAGTTCGACTTTAGTTCCGACATGTTTGTAAATGAGATTATATTTTGTAAAATATACATCCATTGCTAATAGCACGGCATCTATTGAATATGGAATTGATGTCGGAATCTGATTTACTAATACAGTCGCTATTTCGCCGTAAAAATAATGAACAATATCATTCGGGTTTACAACTCTGTAACTTTCGGAATTAGTTGCTGAAATTTTCTGATCATAATGCTGCGCGAACTGAGCATTACCGCAACTCGGAGCTGCATAGGTATATGTGTTCAGACTGAATCTCGATGTGTAACCGTTATCAATGAACCATGCAGACATCATAGTCGCGAGCATTCCGCCGAGACTGTGACCGGTAATATACATTTGATTTGTGCTGTCGCTGAATGCGTTAAGATACTGAGATAGAGTTTTTCCCGATGCGGAATCTCTCATTATCAGAAGAGAGTCAAGACCAAACAATGCGCCGTATGAAACTGAATCTTCGGAAGTTCCCCAAGGATATCTGACAAATTCAATTGCTCCGATATCTTCTTTCCAGTCATATGGAAAACACCAGTCCGTTCCGCGGATTGCAATACAGTAAGCAGCCGGCGTTACAGTTGTATCCTTTGCAACAAACATCATGTTTCCGTTTTGCGAAGACAGAGCCGGTCCCCAGTCAAGTTTCCAGTCTCCGCCCGTTGCATAATTATTATTCTTTAATTGTAGGATAAGCGAGTCCCGCAGATATGCGGTATTATTTTCCGCAGTATAACTAAGCGAAGCAAGGGTCATGCAAATCGAAGCTTCGGATTCGTCATAACTAAAAACAGTCGGAGGATTGCTGACGCCCGGATTTCCGGAATCATCCACGCAGGATGACAAAAAACTTAAACAAACTAAAACTGACAACAAGTATATTATTTTCATTAATATTTTCGGTTTGATTGAATGCAAATTAATTGATGATAAAAATCAAAACAATTCTTAAATTAGAACTGTTATTTTATTCTAAGGAAAAATTGTAAAATTGATTTATTGATTATTTAAAAAATCAAAGATGTGAACTCATAAATTAAAATGAATTTTAAATTTTACTTTAAATTTTTAACTTAATTCATGGCAAACATTATTGAAATAAATGGAAACATTTTCGAAAGTAATTCACAGACAATTGTAAATACTGTAAATTGTGTTGGAGTTATGGGGAAAGGAATTGCCCTGGAATTCAAAAAAAGGTATCCGGAAATGTTTAAAGTGTATGCTGAACAATGTAAGAAAGGACTTATTAAACCAGGGATATTATATCTCTACAAAAAATCATCACCTTGGATTTTGAATTTCCCGACCAAGAACCATTGGAAACATCCTTCTAAATTGGAATATATTGAACTGGGTTTGCAAAAATTTTCAAATGAATATCAAAAGAAAGGTATTATCTCAATAGCGTTTCCATTACTAGGTACTATGAATGGCGGATTGAAATGGACGGACGTAAAAGTATTAATGTATAAATATTTATCTGAACTCGAAAATCTTGACGTTGAAATTTATCACTATAATGATTTAAAAGAAGTTGAAACAAATTATACCAAAAAACCCCTCGAAGCACTTCAGGTAAGTGACACTTCAAGTAATAAAATTTAGTAAATACTTTAGTTTTTACAATCGTATGAATTTATATTACTTTGCGCATCTGAATAATTTTGTGAGTATAGTTGAAAACGGCATTTATTCGAAAAATGAAATACTAAGTAAAAGAATATCATTTTCTGATGTGTCGAATACGGATGTTCAAAACAGGAGACATTATAAAAAAATTATAATTAAAGACAAGGATTACGGTTACTTACATAATTATGTTCCTCTTTACTTTACCCCCGCATACACCAACTTTTTACAACTACATTGATCAACAAGAAATTTTTTTTTATTGAATTAGATTTAAAAGATTTATAATGAATAAAATATGTCTGTTTACGGACGGAAATGCTGCTTCAAATGAAACGCATTTTTTTGATAATTTTTCGGAAGCTTATTCTAAAATTCACTGGGATGTATTTGACGCAATATATTGGAATAATTTTCCTGACGGAAGAAGAAAAAGAAATTCAGAGGTGTTAGTATTTAATCATATTGAAACTGCTTATTTTAAAAGAATTGCTGTAAATAACAATTTAATGTTTGAAAAACTAAGAAGAATATTGGAAGAAAGAAAATGGAAAGGTTTAAATAAAGATTTTGTACTTGAATTAAATCACGGGTTCTTTTTTTGAAGCTGGATTTTCATAAAAAAACGGGAAACAACTTAAAGTCATTTCCCGCTAAAAATTTATGCTTATAAAATGAATTTACTATCTTATTTTAACTCTCTCCACAGCCATTACTTCCTTTACACCGCTGACAAAATTTGTCCTCTGCGCGAATACAGTTATGTAAGCATGATCGTGATTGATCTCAGCCGGAACATTGTAATTGTGATCGTAACTGTTAGTCTGACCTGCTGAAATATTAAGCGTCTGACCTGCCGGAGGAGTAATAAGATCTCTTAAAGTATTTTCAAACATCGTCTCGCCGTTTGGCGCTGAATAAGAAATCTCGCTTTCTGATAAGGCAACATTATAAACTAAGTCGCTGAACGTCTCTCCCGAAACCTGTTTGATCTTTACTGTTATATTTCCGCTGCGGGAAACCGGATCGTAAGTATTGCTGAGACTGACAGCGAAGGATCTTGTAACCGAAAGTTTTTCATTTAGTTTATTAGTCCATGCCGCCGAGCTGAAGTTTGACATAAACGATCCAAGCAGATATCCTCTCGGATTTGATGTCGGAGTGCCGGGATATACTGACATTCGAGCGTTGTTATCTTCCTGATTGTATAAATAAAACGGATCCCCTGCATATAAAGTAGTATGAACTCTGAGAATTATTACATTAAGATCATTAATTGTCGTGCCGGTATTATTATTAATTACGTCAAGATACTGATTCGCTTCGACACACGGAATGCAGCTTGTGTTTGTGTATAATTCCACGAGAACTTTATTGGTCGGATTAATGGATTCGAGGGAAACAGCAAATCCGTAAACAGATGACCAGTCAGTTGAGTCTGTCGCATTAACGCCTTTTACTCTCCAGTAATAAGTTGCACTGTCATTCAATACGTTTGCAGCAGGTGAATATATAGTGGAAGTAATTCCCTGAACATCGAGTATTAAAACCGAGAAAGCGGCGCTTTCAGAAACCTGTAAAATATAAGAAGAAGCGGAATTCACTCCTGACCAGTTAAATGAAGGAGACAAAGTGGATACCGTTGAATTATTTTCCGGCTGCTGAAGCACAGGTACATTTGAAACCGGCGTATTATTGGTTACAGGCGAATCGTTGCTTTCGCATGAGTAAAAAAATACAGATGAAATTATTATACTGGTAAAAAGTAAAAGTCCGGTGATATTTTTTTTTGCTTGCATAAAACTACTCCTTATATAATGGATAAAATTTAATACTATTAAAAATTAAAATTGTGTTGCCACCGAGAGTCTGAATCCTGAAAAAGGATTTACATATCTGCAGATACCGTTAGTACATTTTAGTCCGCCTCTTTCCGTACCGTAACTTACACCGATAGTATTTGACTGATTGATCTGATAAGTCGCTTCGCCGAGGAACCATGAATTTTTTCCAGACGGCTCTTCATCATCAGATGTAAATTCAGAACTGAATGTAAGAGTCACGTTAGGCGATCTCTGAAGCGATAAAGATAAATACTGATTTGTATAATTTTTATCTTCACTTAACCTTATCGAATTATGAACCCACTGATTTTCCCCTATAAATTTTATGGTATAATCCTCATCGATCGAATATTTGAATTCAACGGGAATAGTGGAAGTAAATAATTTTTCCGAAGAAAGCGGATTCAGTTGATTATACAGAGTACTGTTTTGTCTGGCAAAAGCAAGTTTAGTATAAATTTTCTCTGAAGCATAATATTCACCTTCTAAATAAAATTCCCAGAATGGTGAAAACGAGTCGTCAAGATCCGGAAGAAAACTGCCGCTTCTTTTCGTTCGCTGATAGGAAATATTTGCAGTAGTATCTGTATCAGTATACTGGTAATGTCTTGACGCAATACTACCGTTAAAATTAAATGACAGTTTATTATTCGGAACATAAGCAACATCGATCTGTCCGCCGACTTCATCATTGAAATCAACTACATGCGGATTTCTTGAGATCAGAACTGATGTATGTTCTTTTATTGCAGTAGGAGGATTCTGGTAAGGAAGCATTCTTGTAGGTCTTGTATTGCTTCTGTTATCAGGAAGCGTTATGTCAAATCTATAATTTTTATAATCAAGCGTAAGTCCGACATTTCCGAATGAATAAGAAAGTGAAGAATAAAGTCCGTCGCCAAGCGCTGTCATAGGATTCGGGAAAATTGTATTCGGAGTAATGATGGATGACTTGTGAGCGTATGCAATATAAAATTCAAGATCAGAAGTAGTGTAAGTCAGATTTACTTCAGGAACATTGGAAGTAACTTTTGTAAGAACGTCCTGCTCCGGGAGTTCGCCGATAGAATAAATATAATTGAATCCGAGAGTGACCGGCTTAACCGGTGAGATCTCAGCGTAAGCGCCTCTTACTTTATATTTTTCAATTCTGTCCGGATCGAGATAATCACTGTATTCAATATCTCCGCCGAGCAGTTGAGCTTTAAGTCTAAATGGATTCATCTTTCCGAATGTTTTATTGTATGTGACTCTGACTCCGTCTATGCCGGTGTCATAACCGAGTGGTCTGTCTTCGAATACATTCAGTGAAAGCCCTCGGGAAATTGTTTCCCAGTAGTCACCCGCTCTGAGTGATATGCCGATCTCGTGATTATATTCAATGTATCTTTTTCTAATACCTACAAAATTCAGACCGTATTCAATCGGATCACTTACTTCGTATCTGATACCGAATATTACTCCGTTTACATTAAGTCTTGCATCCGTAAGATTTTCAAAATACTCTTTTGCATTTCGGATGTTTCCCGAGTATTCATATCCGTTTCCATATCTTAACAGGTTACTGACGGAAGCATCAACATTAAGATTGATCTGTCCGAAGGAAAGGTTCGAAAAAAAAACAATTGCGGTAACAATAAAAGTAAATTTAATCAATTTTAATCTCCGTAATTTTTACTGAATATATTACTTGTCGCCTTTGTAATTACTGCCTGCCATTAATACTTCCTTTATCTCTTTCTCAATTTTTTTATCATCGCCGGTAACATAGCCAAGATGTTTTGCGGCAATGTTTTTATTCATATCTATAAGAATAGAGTAAGGCATTCCGATCCCGCCGTAAGCTTCAAAGATTTTTTTATCGAGGTCGAGCACTACCGGAAAAGTATATTTGTTGGCATTTATGAATGATTTAACTTTGGCAATTGATTTCTGATTATCCTGATTGACAGCCAGATATGTAAATCCCTGATCTTTGTATTTCTCATAAATCGGCTGAAGTTTTTTCATTTCTTCTTTACAGGGCGAACACCAAAGCGCCCAGAAAGAAATAAGAACCGGACCTTCCTTTATAAGCTCATCCAGCGTTACGTCTTCATTATCAAGATTCTGTAAAGTGAAATTATTGTATGACTGAGCATTCAGATTAAATGATACGGTAAAAAAAAGGAATGCGATTAAAAGAATTTTTTTCATTTTAGTTTTTTTAATTTCTGAAAATTTATTTGATAAGCAATAGAACCACAGCAGTTACAATAAGATTCGCTATGCCAAGCGGAAGCATTACTTTCCAGCCAAGATTCATAAGCTGATCATAACGGAATCTCGGTATCGTCCACCTGACCCAGATAAAGAAAAATACGAGCGCAACTACTTTTGTAACAAATGTCAGGATCTGAATGATACTTACAAGCATTGGCGGCAAACCAAATTCCTGTAAATACGGAAACTGCCATCCGCCTAAATAAATTGTTGTTATCATTGCGGAAGAAATTATTACGTTTGCATATTCTGCAAGAAAGAACAGAGCGAATTTCATACTCGAGTATTCCGTATGATAACCTCCGACAAGTTCCTGCTCAGCTTCCGGAAGATCAAACGGAGTTCTGTTGGTTTCTGCAAATGCTGAAGTCAGAAAAATTATGAATCCGAGCGGCTGTAAGAAAATATTCCATTTCCAGCCTGCCTGATTTTCCACCATTACATCAAGCTCAAGAGATCCGTTCATAAGTATGATGGCTATGATCGCAAGCCCCATCGACAGTTCGTAACTTATCATCTGCGCTGATGACCTGAGTCCGCCAAGCAGCGAATACTTATTGTTTGAAGACCAGCCGCTGAGCGTAACGCCGTAAACTCCTAAAGATGTAAGAGCTAAAAAATACAGCACGCCGATATTTACATCTGCGATCTGAAGTTTTATTACTCTGTCACCTATAGTAATAGTATCACCGAAAGGAATAACGGCAAATGTAGAAAGTGAAACTATAATTGAAATTACGGGAGCAAGCGAATGAATAAATTTATTGGCATTGGCCGGGACAATGTCTTCTTTTAATAAAAGTTTTATAACATCCACTAAAGGCTGCAGCAGTCCCTGCGGACCTACTCTGTTCGGACCGTATCTGTTCTGTATAAAAGCAGAGACTCTTCTTTCGGCATATACGGAATATGCGACACCAGTCAGCAGTACGGCAAGCACTACACTTATTTTAGAAAGTGTAATTAAAAGTTCTATAATAAATTCAGACATTCACCATAATTATTAAGTGTCAAAATTCCGAAAAATATATTTAAATTTAAATGCAATAGAACGGGTTTTTTAAGAACAGTTTAAACATTCAATTATTATCATAAATAAATGATCAGACCGGATGGCTAGCAGGCAGCGATAAATGATTTTATAAAACTAAGAACATTGTAGATAACAGATTCAGGATTGTCACGGGCGATATAGCGCTATACTAAATTGAATTCAAATTTCAGATTACAAATAAGTAATTATATAAATTCATTGTCCTGAAGAGATTAAATTCTTTGCGGGATTTATTTTTTAAAGTAACTTCCGCACACAGATGCTCTTTCAGCACGCCCATTGTCAGTTTTCGTATAGTATCGCAGAAAAATACTCTGCTGCGTTTACAGCCGGATCTATATCAAACTCTGGATCAGTAACACAGAAAAAATTAACTTGATTAAAATATTTTAAAGCTCCGTTGCTGCGCTCACAATGATCAATATCGGTGAATAACTTCATTTATAGATCATATAGCAAAATATAAGTTGCTTTTACAAAATTAATGTTATAAAATGATTTCACCTCAAAAGATTAAATACGAAAAATGAAACACTTAATATTTTTCACCACATGCATTTAAAAAAATTCAGTATGAATTATTATAAAATAATTTTAATAACACTGCTTTGCTTTCTGCTGAATAAAAATTCTTTCTCGCAGCCACAGACTGAGTGGGTGCAGAGATATAACAGTTCCGGAAATCATAACGACTATGTTACAGACATGGCTATTGATAAATCAGGAAATGTTTATTTGACAGGATATGTACAGGTAAATGATACAGATCAAAATTTTATAACGATTAAATATAATACACAGGGCATTGAGCAGTGGGTTAGATATTATGACGGACCGGATCACAGGGAGGATAAAGCAGGCTCTATTGCTGTTGACGATTCCGGAAATGTAATCGTTACTGGTTATAGTTATTCATATTCTGAATTTGATGATATACTTACGATAAAATATAATTCAAACGGAGATTCATTGTGGACTAAAAAATTCACTGGAATTGGGCATGTGAGTGACAGACCAAACGCTATGACGTTGGATAAATTTGGGAATATCTATATCACGGGAAGTGGTATAGGAGTAAGTTCTGTTGATATTATAACATTAGCATATGATAAGATGGGAATTATGCAATGGGCTAGATACTATAACAGTATTTCAAATGTATACGATGTTGGTTATGATATAATTATTAATAAATTTAATATTGTTTATGTCAGTGGAGGAAGTTTTGGAATTGGAGGAGTAATATTAAGGTATGATTTAGATGGAAATGAATTTCCGGTAATTGAAAGTTCGGTTTTTTTCGGATATAAAATTTTATTAGATATGGAATTAAATATTCTGTTAGGATTCGAAACATATGGAGGTTTATCAACAAGATACGATATAGCCACAGCAAAAATTGACTCTGTAGGTAAATTAAACTGGATTAGAAGTTACCATAACAATAGTACAAATAATAATGATTATTTTAAAGATATGTGCTTAGACATATTTGGAAATGTTACTGTAACAGGAATAAGTGGAAATTCTGGTGAATTAGCATGGGATATTGCAACTATTAAATATAATACAAATGGAGATACACTTTGGATAAATAGATACAATCCTGCACATAATAGTAATGATGAACCTAGCAGTATTTCTTCCGATAAATACGGAAATTCATATGTGACAGGTTCAAGCGACAGCGGTTTTTTTGGAAAAATGATAACAATTAAATATTCACCGACTGGAGTAAGAGAATGGATTGCTTATTATAATAACGGAAATCCATTTACATATCATTCCGGCTCAAAGATTTTTGCCGATACTTCAGGTAGTTTGTATGTTACTGGAAGAAGTCAAAATAATCAAGGAAACATAGATATTGCAACTATTAAATATTCAGTATTAACGAATATTTCTTTTGGATCTACTTCAATTCCCAACCAATATGTTCTATATCAAAATTATCCAAATCCTTTTAATCCTAGAACAACTATTAAATATGAATTACCAGCTGAAAGTTATATTTCTTTAAAGATATATAATACCTTAGGTGTAGAGATTAAAACTCTGGTAAATGAAAAACAAAATTCTGGTAAGTTTGAATCTGTATTTGACGGATCTGAATTCTCAAGCGGTGTATACTTTTATTCTTTGTTTATTGATAATTATAAATTAGATACAAAAAAATTAATTTTACTTAAATAAAAGGGGGTTTTTTATGAACCGGTTCAAAATTCCGGTTCGATTAAGGCGAATCGGAATTTATAAATAAAAGGGCAGACTCTCTAATAATTTACCGTGGCAGGTTAATCATAGATTAATCACATTTTAAAAAACTGTGATATAGTCGTGCCCTTTTTTATAAACTTACATTATTTTTATTTAAAATATTATTTAAAAATTTTAATACAATCAAATCATGAAAACGAAAATTAATATCATATTCATTTTAGTAATTTCAATAGTAATATTAATTTCAACTTCCAGGATAATTTACTCTCAATTTGATAATATTGGTCAGGAATGTGGAACGATTAGTTCAGGTTCATTAGTAAATATTCCTGTAAAGACTCCAGGTACTTCGGATTTCCTAAGATGTCTTATTGTTTACATAACTTTCCCAGATGATTCCACTTCAGGTTTTGATTACACAATATGGGAAAAACCTACTATTACTCCTAATTCAAAACCAATAAACCCTTATTCCGGAACAAGTGGTAGATTAACTGATTCTTTAGTTGGTAACCCTAATGATCCTTTTATGACAAGATATAGTAATTATACTTTATCTGATTTTTACTGTGAAATGTCAATGGGGCAGTATGATGTAATAGGAGATGAAATTTCAATCACTCTTCCTTTAAATTCAACTCAATATAGAGACGCAGGGTACAATCGTGGAAGTATGAATAGGTACATTCTTAATTATCTAGATTCAACAAGAACAATAGATTGGTCAAGATATGATAACTGGAGCTATAATAATGGCTGGGAATTCGAACCGGATGGAACTGCTGAAATGATAATTATGAATTACAGAACAATTCCTAATAATAGTAATAGTTGGTTTTGGAGTTCTGGATGGGGAGGAGAAGCTTCGCTTGCGATTTCACCTATAACTTTTGACAGCATCACTATTGGATATCATAATGGAATTACTTCTTTAAATTTATTGCATGCTACAGGTCGATCGGAAATTCTTTTGGAACATGAATTTTCTCATAAAATATTTGGAGGCGGTATTCCTAAAACCGGGGAACATATAAACATGGGATTCATGACTCCCGGACATAATGAAACTTCGTATTTATTTACTCCGATGGAAAGATCTGCACCTGTTGTAGATTATGTACCAATTAACCTAATAAACTCAACTGGCATTTACACAGATACTTTACCTGACTTTGTAGAATCCGGTGTATCATTTAAAATTAAAATTCCGGGAACTACAGATGATCATATTTGGATTGCCAATCATCAGAAGAAATCTTTGTATGACGGAATCGCAAGAGGTGGAACAAATTGCTATTCACTAAATTTTGCTGAAATTGATCCTTTTTGTTCCGACGGGAAAGGATTGTTTATTTACAGAGAAGGGACTAATTGCTCAAACATTAACCAACCATATGACATTATCAGCGCAGAGGGAAAATTTAATTGGGATGTTGACAGAAATGTTTCAGTTCCTGCCCAAAATTATCACCATTCCCTTGGATTTTCTATGCCTATTTTAAAAACAGAAATAGGTAAAAGGTATTCTGGAAGAGATAAATATAACAAACATCCTGCATCACCGATCTCAAATTTTGGAACATGGATTACAGATGACATTTGTTCAGATGACCTCAACGATTTTAACATTTCACTTAGTTTTAGAGGTGATAATTTTGATCCATTTAATATTGGCTATGAAGAAATCTTCAGTCCATATAGTAATCCATCTTCAAGTTTTTGTGATTCTGGGAATTTTGGAATTACAATAGCTTTAATGGAGCAAGAATCTTCTTCTGGAGATATAATCGTTAAAATTTATTATAATAATGACGAAGATGCTCTCTTCGATCTTCCTCCTTCAAAACCAAAAAATTTAAAAGTTGGTAAGCAATATTTTGGAGAACCGGAAAGCTATAAATTTTATCCTGTTGTAACATGGGATTCAAATATTGAACCTGACTTTTATGATGCTCCCGCAGTTTCACCACTGCTGATTACGCCCGTTTATGAGATTTACAGAGCTGACACAACAGTATGTGATATTGAACCTGTGTATTCTCTTATTACTACCGTAAGTTCAACGACTACGCAGTATGTTGATTACAATGTTACATTATATGATAATATGCAGGATGTTCCGGAATATTGTGAATATCCTTTATTAACCTACTCTTATAAGATACTTGCAAAAGACAATCGCGGTAACAGGTCATTAAAATCAGAACGCGGATTGGTAACGGGTTATTATCTGGATTGTGGTGAAGAGTCAGAAGACATAATTGTAACAGAAAATAATATTTTACCTGATAAGTTTTCAATAACAAATTACCCAAACCCGTTTAATCCGGTTACAAACATAAAATTCGATCTGCCGAAAGATGTTCAGGTTTCTATAAAAATATATGATATGGTCGGAAGAGAAGTAAAGACTCTTGTAAACGAATACAAAACTGCCGGCAGGTATTCCGTAACGTTCAGCGGTTCTGACTTTGCAAGCGGAGTATATTATTATAAAATAAAAGCAGGGGAATTTGAACAGGTGAGGAAGATGATACTTCTCAAATAAATTTCAAATTACAAAATTCAAATTACAAATAAATAATTTAAAATACTTTATCCCGCAGAGAAAATTCTTTTGCGGGATTTTTTTATCAATAAAGTATAATGGTTAATAGAAATAGCTGATGTTTCAATTACTGTAAGCTGCTCTTAGAATCTTCAGGCGTCCGAAGTATATTCATTCTTCCGTATCCGCAATTTTTCATTATATATAGAGTGTAATAAAACAGAAAGTTTTGACCGGATGTAAAAAACATTATAAAAGCCGCGTTACGGAATTTTCGTTAAGAATATTACTGTTGAATTTTTTAATTTTATCCTTAATTTCAGTCTCAGTAGATAATTTTAAAATTTCTTCGCAGACAACGGCTGCTTCTTTATAACTGATACTGCGGATGATCTGTTTTATTTCCGGATATTTAGACGGAGAAACGCTTAGTTCATCGACACCGAGTCCTATGAAGACCACTACTGCGTGAGGATTGGACGCCATTTCTCCGCAGACGCTTATAGAGATATTGTTTTTATGCGCTGCTTCGGTAATCTGTCTGATCGTTCTTATTACCGCAGGATGGAATTCCTGATACAAACTGGAAATCAGATCATTTCCCCTGTCCACAGCCAGTAAATACTGAATAAGATCATTAGTGCCGATACTGAAAAAATCAACTTCCGCAGCTAACTCTTCAGCCAGTAATGCAGCAGACGGAACTTCAATCATAATTCCTATCTTAAGGTATTTATCAAACTCAATCCCCTCTTGTTCTAATTCGTCCTTGATCTCTTTTATAATTTCCTTTACTCTTCTCACTTCAGATACTGATGATATCATTGGAAAAAGAATCCTGATGTTTTTATTAATTGAAGATTTGTAAATAGCGCACAACTGTTCACGGAAAATATCTTCCCTGTCCAGACAAATACGGATACCTCTCCAGCCAAGGAAAGGATTATCTTCCTTTTCTGACCGCGGAAGTAATTTGTCACCGCCTATATCGTAAGTTCTAATTGTAACATTTTTCGGATACACTACATCTGAAATATGCTTATACTCTTCGTTCTGTTTTTCTTCGGAAGGAAATCCTCCTTCTTCAAGAAATAAATGTTCAGTCCTGTATAACCCGATTCCGCAATGACCTGTATTTACTATAAAATCTATTTCTTCGTCGAAATCAATATTTGCCGAAAGTTCTATTTCTTTATTGTCCTTTGTAGTGCAGGGCAGATCAATAATTTCCTTAAGTTTCTCTTCATATTCTTTAAGTAATATTATTTTTTCCCTGTATGCTTCGAGAGTTTCATCTGACGGGTTTTTAATTATTATTCCTGCAGAGCCGTCTATAATTATATGATCACCGGTCTTAAGGGATTTGGTAATATCCTTCATACCTACTACTGCGGGAATTCTCAGCGCCCGTGAAATAATAGCTGCGTGTGAAGTGTTTCCGCCCTTATCGGTTGCATATCCGAGAACTTTTCTTTTGCTGAAAAGTATTGTGTCGGCGGGTGTGAGTTCGTGTGAAATTATAATCAGATTTTCTTCGATCTTCGATACAAGCTTTTCCCTTTTCAGATTTCTTATGACCCGGTTTTTAATATCCTTTATATCTTCAAACCTTTCTTTAAAATATGAATCTTTTGAAGCAAGCAGAGCGTGTTCGAGTTTTGTAATTTCATCATTGAAAATAAAATCCGCAGTTCTTTTTTCATTCTGAATTCTGTGAATGATCTGACTCAGAAAAAATTTATCCTGCAGAAATTCCAGCTGTGCGTCAAAGATAAGAGAATTTACTTCGCCGATTTTTTCATAGGAATAATTTCTGATCTTGGAAAGTTCTTTTACGGAAATTTCTACTGATCTCTGAAAATCCCCGATCTCTTTTTCAATATCTTCGGGAATAAGATCACGCGAATTTATTTCGAAATTATTCCTAAGATATAAATAAACATCTCCGACAGAGATACCCGGCGAAACGGGAACACCTTTAAAAGTTATATCTTTATCCAACAGTTTGTGAATGAAATAAAATAAGAGATTTAAAATTTTCTAAAAATAAACCTTTGATGATTGAAAAGTAAGGATTAAAAAAAAATCTATAAAACGGTGATATAAGTTGTAATTGAAAATTGATATGCCTAAATTGCATATGTAAAAAAACAGTACAGCGTTTTTGTTCCGGTAATTCGGAATTGTTCTACCAAAATTAGAAAGTAGTAACAAGCTTTTAATATTTTGCTGATGTAAGATTAAATCCTTTTTTGGAGTGAGATTCACAGCAAATAATCAGATAGTAATTTTAATTACAATCCGGTTAAAAAGATTTAAGAGCCAAAATTTGCACAAGTACAATTTCACAAACACAAAAAGGTAAAAACAGCAATGGAAAAAGGAACTGTAAAATGGTTCAACGCTACTAAAGGTTATGGCTTCATAACCAGAAGTGACGGACAAGATGTTTTCGTTCATTTCAAAGCTATCAATTCCGACGGTTATAAAAAACTTGACGAAGGTGATAATGTTGAATTTGAAGTAGAAGACGGAGAAAAAGGTCCGCAAGCTGCCAACGTTTCTAAAGTTGCATAATAGCAAACTTTAAGAATTAAAAAGCCCGTAAATTTATTTACGGGCTTTTTTTATTTCCAAATTTAAAAATCTCCGTTTTAATACATTCCTAAACTCTTCAAAAATTATCTGAACAGTAAGCGCTAAGCCTATTCAAAAAATTATTTTTCTTAAAATAAACTTTTTTTATTTTGCTTTGAGAGTTTCAAGCATTTTCCGAGCGTTCTCATTTTCCGGATTCAGCTCAAGGGATTTTCTGTAATTAACTGCAGCAAGTTCTGTGTTACCTGTATACATGTATGCTTCACCAAGACTGTCATATACATTGGAAGAATTCGGAAATACTCCGGCATTTAGTTTTAATATTTCTACCCCTTCAGAATTTTTTCCGGCTTGTAAAAGCTGATAGCCAAGTTTGTTTAATTCGCTTTCTTTAAAATTATATTCATCGGCGTTATTTGCTTTGAGTTCATGATACTGACTTATAGCAGCGTCAATTCCTGTATTTAATATAGTCGACATTAAACTTTCCGCTATTGAAATTTTAGGTGTTCCTACGCTGATCAGTTCAACATCAAAAACAAGAGTTGCATCCGGCGGAATAATATCTCCCGCACCTTTCTTACCATAAGCAAGCTCAGACGGAATTATCAATCGCATTTTATCACCGACATTCATCAGTGCAATTCCTTCTTCCCATCCTTTAATGACCTGACCTTTTCCAAGGACGAATTCTATCGGTTCATTTCTGTCGAGTGAAGAATCGAATTTTTTGCCGTCAAGCAAATATCCGGAATAATGCACTTCGACTGAATTACCGTTCTCAGCTTTCGCTCCGGTGCCCTCTTCCATTATTATATATTTTAATCCGCTTCCTGTTGCAGCGGTATCGCTCTTAGAAAACGAGATGCCGCATGCGGAAAATAAAATAGCAAATATTAAAATAGTTTTTTTCATATTATTTTTTATGGTTTAATTTAATTTGATCTGACTGAGAATTTCCTCAAGACTTTCCCTGGCTTCTTCCATACTGAAGTTTCCGTTTACAAGTTCCGTTTCATCTTTACTGATCAGATCTTTGTAAAAGGTAACGGCTCTTTTTCGCATTCTGCCTTTATCTCCGGTTTCCGGAAAATCTGATTCAAGAATATCAAATAATACATCTTCTGCTTTGGAATATTTTCCGGACAGGTAATAATATTCAAACAGCACGGGATAATTTTCAGGTCTGTCATCGCTGATGAATCCGGCGGATGTAAGAACAGGGATCAGCTGATCGGCTTTTTCAATATATTTTTCCGGATCGGGAATTTCTTTTGTCAATAAAGCTTCTGTATAAAGCCGGAATGATTTATTATAATAATCATAACACTGCCGGTCATTTTGTGTCTTAATAATATCTGCATACTCTGACAATAATCCCGCCGAGATAAGACATCTTCCTGCATACACATCAGAAGTTTTCATAAGAGTTACAAGATCTTCAGCTTTTAAAATTTTCACCATTTCAAAATCGAGACCGGCTATTGTCTTTCCCGCCGCTTCAAGTTCTTTGAGAGCTTCCGAATAATTTTTACTCTCCTTGAGATTAAGAACTTTCATCAGCACAGTGGTGAGCATTTCCACCATTTTCATTAAGTAGTCTCTTTGCAGCATATCGGATGGTTATAAATTCTTTATTAATAAAAAAAATTATTTTGTAAAAAAATTTTCGGATCAATTTAACTTAGGAAAAGTTCGCCTTTAGTTACGGTAACTGCGCTGCCCGAGATAAGAACTCTGTCTCCCGAAATTTCAACCGTAAGTTTCCCGCCTCTTTCCGAAGCCTGGAATGCATTCATTTTGTTCTTACCGAGTTTATCTGACCAGTACGGTGCGAGGACGCAGTGAGCTGAACCGGTAACGGGATCTTCGTCGACTCCTTTTGCAGGCGCGAAAAATCTCGAAACGAAATCAAACTCCGGATCATCGGAACGGCATGTTAAAATTGTTCCGTACTTAGGCAAAGATTTAAGCAAAGAAAAATCAGGATTAACTTTTCGTAATTCTGTTTCTGAATTTAATTCGATCAAATAATGATTATCCGTAACTAAAACATTTATGGGATTTACATTCAGAGCTTTTGACAAAATTTCATTTCCGTCTGAAGAAGAGGGAATGTTTACCGGAAAGTTCAGCATAATTTCATGTCCATTTTTTGCAGCTTTCAGAATTCCTTTATATACAGTATAGAATACAGCTTCTTGTGATCCCTGAATAATGTTTTCCTGCCAGAGAATATGCGCGCTAGCAAGAGTAGCATGACCGCAGAGCTCCACTTCAGCTTTCGGTGTAAACCATCTCAGACCAAAGCCGTCTTTTCTTTTTGTTAGAAAGGCGGTTTCAGACAGATTCATTTCGAATGCTATCTTTTGCATAAGAGAATCACTGATCTCATGATCAGGGATACACACTGCAGCAGGATTACCTGTAAAGGGAGTATCCGTAAAAGCATCAACAGTAAAAATTTTTATCATGCGGAAAAAAGTATACGAATAAATTTTTTTTGTATGACATAGTAATAAATTATAAATCTTATAACAATTACAAACACATAAAGAAAAAATTTTTTCGAAAAATAGGGGGATTCTAAAAAATAATTTAAAATCAATAGCGATATTTTTTTAAAACGTTTGCATTTAAAAAATGAAACTTATAATTTTACAAAATAAAAAATTACAAAACACTTCCAACATTTCTGTAATATTTTTAAACTGAATTAAAAACTGAAAACTAATTCTTTTTTAAAAAATATTTTATAAAAATTCTATTAATATATGTAAATGAAAATCAGCCGACTCCTTGTACACAAAGGCAATTCCGCCTACGATCAAATAAAATTCGATACACGCTCTTCGGTAATAAGAAATCCTGACGGTTCAATAGTTTTTGAAATGAATGACATTAAAGTGCCTGAACACTGGTCGCAGGTAGCTACAGATATTCTTGCACAGAAGTATTTCAGAAAAGCAGGAGTACCTGTATATCTTAAGAAGGTAGAAGAGGACGGAATACCCGGCTGGCTTCAGAGATCCGAAGCTGATTCTAACAGATTAAGAGGAGTTATAGAAGAGGAAAGTTATACCTCGGAAAATGATTCGCGACAGGTGTTTAACAGACTGTCAGGCTGCTGGACTTACTGGGGATGGAAACATGGATATTTTAATTCGGAAGAAGACGCTGCAAATTTTTATGAAGAGATTTGCTACATGCTTGCGATGCAGTTTTCTGCGCCGAATTCTCCTCAGTGGTTTAATACAGGATTAAACTGGGCGTACGGAATTACAGGTCCGTCGCAGGGACATTTTTATGTTGATCCGATTTCGGGTAAACTTACTACTTCAAAAGACGCGTACACACATCCTCAGCCTCATGCATGTTTCATACAATCATTATCAGACGATCTTGTAAACGAAGGCGGCATAATGGACCTATGGGTAAGGGAAGCCCGTCTGTTCAAATACGGATCAGGTACCGGTACAAATTTTTCCAATGTTAGAGGAGTGAACGAACCGCTGAGCGGCGGCGGAAGATCTTCAGGACTTATGTCATTTCTAAAGATCGGTGACAGAAGCGCAGGCGCAATTAAATCAGGAGGCACTACAAGACGCGCTGCAAAAATGGTAACGCTTGACATGGATCACCCTGATATTGAAGAGTATATAAACTGGAAAGGAATGGAAGAGCAAAAAGTTGCGGCGCTTGTTTCCGGTTCAAAACTTTTAAACCAGTTTCTAAATAAAATTATAAAAGCCTGTCACAGCGTGCATCCGGAGAATGACGGCTTTGACAAAAAAACAAATAAGCAGCTTGCTCATGCAGTGAATGAAGCGAGAAAAGTTCATATCCCGGAAAATTATATAGAGCGTGTAATTCAGCTTGCAAAGCTCGGCTTTAAGGAAATAGAAATTCCCGAATATGATACAGACTGGACTTCTGAGGCTTACCTAACAGTGTCAGGACAAAATTCTAATAATAGTGTAAGAGTAACGAATTCATTTATGGAGTCAGTTGTATCCGACGGCGACTGGAATACATACTGGAGGACGGAATTAAAAAAATCAAAAAAGGAAAACAGAGAACCCAAACCATACAGAACTTATAAATCAAGAGATCTCTGGGAACAGATCGCATACTCAGCATGGTCATGCGCAGATCCGGGGATACAATATCACGACATAATAAATGACTGGCACACTTGTCCGGCAGGAGGAAGTATAATCGCTTCCAATCCGTGTTCGGAATATATGTTTCTCGATGACACTGCCTGTAATCTCGCTTCTCTAAATCTGATGAAATTTTATAACAATGAAACCGCCGGTTTTGAGATTGATAAATACAGACATGCCTCAAGATTATGGACAATCGTACTTGAGATCAGCGTACTCATGGCTCAGTTTCCGAGTAAGAATATTGCAAAGCTGTCTTATGAATACAGAACATTAGGACTCGGATATGCAAATCTCGGAGCATTGCTTATGGTGAAGGGAATACCTTATGATTCGCCGGAAGCGCTTGCAATCACCGGCGCATTGACTTCAATACTTCATATGACTTCGTATGCAGCTTCTGCGGAAATGGCAAAAGAGCTCGGACCTTTCCCGAGATATAATGATAATGAAGAGAACATGCTCAGAGTAATAAGGAATCACAGAAGAGCTGCATATAACGAAGGTATTAATGAATATGAAGGACTGTCAATCACACCGATGGGAATAAATAAAAATCATTGTCCGGAAGCTCTGCTCAAGGCTGCGAAAGAAGATTCCGATAAAGCGCTTTCACTCGGCGAGAAATACGGTTTCAGAAATGCGCAGGTTACTGTAATTGCTCCGACCGGAACGATAGGACTTCTAATGGACTGTGATACAACAGGAGTGGAACCTGATTTTGCGCTTGTAAAATTTAAGAAGCTGGCAGGCGGCGGATATTTTAAAATTATAAATGAATCCGTTCCCCCGGCATTAAGGAATTTAGGTTACAAAGAAAACGAGATTGAGGAAATTGTAAAATTTACAAAAGGTCACGGTTCGCTTATCGGATGTCCTCATATTAACGCTCAGACACTTTCTGAAAAAGGATTTACAAAGGAAATAATTTCGAAAGTAGAAAAAACACTTCCGTCTGTTTTTGATATTAATTTTGCATTCAACAAATGGACGCTCGGCGCAGGATTTTGCAAGAATGTACTTGGGTTTTCCGAAGATCAGACGGATGATCCTTCATTCAGAATTCTTAACGAACTTGGTTTTACAAAAGATCAGATAGATCAGGCAAATGATTTCATCTGCGGAACAATGACAGTGGAGGGAGCGCCGCATCTTAAGGAAGAGCATTATGCAATATTTGACTGCGCGAACAAATGCGGGAAGAAAGGAACTAGATACATTTCCGCTGACGCTCATATAAAAATAATGGCGGCGGCTCAGCCGTTTATATCAGGAGCAATCTCTAAAACTATTAATCTTCCTAATCATGCAACAATAGAAGATATGAAAAGCGCTTATCTGAATTCATGGAGACTTGGAGTAAAAGCCAATGCATTATACAGAGACGGATCAAAACTTTCACAGCCGCTGAATACAGTTAAGGATGATGACATTATAGATTATGATAATACAGTTGATCTGAATAAAGAAGTTTCGAGAACAAATGACATTGTAAAAATTGCAGAAAAAATTATTCACAGATATATAGCGAAGAGAAGAAAGCTTCCGTTCAGAAGAAAAGGATACACACAGAAAGCAAAGATCGGTACTCATTCGGTCTATCTCAGAACAGGTGAATATGAAAACGGACAGCTTGGTGAAATATTCATAGACATGCATAAAGAAGGAGCGGCATTCAGAAGTCTTATGAACTGTTTTGCAATTGCAATTTCACTCGGTCTGCAGCACGGAGTTCCTCTTGATGAATTTGTAGATGCATTTGTATATACCCGTTTCGAACCGAACGGAATAGTGATCGGAAATCCGAATATAAAAATGAGCACTTCGATTATTGATTATATATTCAGGGAGCTGGCTGTAACTTATCTCGGAAGAAATGATCTTTCTCATATTGAAAACAATACGGAATTTCAGAGATCACCGATTGACGCATTGAATAAACTTGAGAATGATACCGAGTTTGATGAAGAGGAAGTTTACAGTGAGCGGATTATCGAAGATCCGGGAACAAGAACCGATAAACCTTTAAAAGTTTTATCAGTGACTTCAAGCAATATTAAGATCTCTCCTCAGAAGCAGACTATTGAAAAAATTCAGGAGGCAAAGCTGAAAGGATATACGGGAGATATTTGTACGTCATGCGGTAGTGTAACAATGGTAAGAAACGGGACATGTTTAAAATGTATAACATGCGGAGATACAAGCGGATGCAGCTGATCTTAAATTAAATTTTTAATATTAAAAAGCCGGATTATATATAAGTAGTCCGGCTTTATTTATTGAGGGGAGTAAAAGAAAATATACCTTGCTGTATGAATCAGAGTTTGAAAGGAATCAGAGGTCCGGCTTGTAATAAATTTAAAGAAAGAAGTATTCATAACTTAAAAAAAAATCTTTCATATTTAGTCTTCCTTTATTTGTAATTATTCATTATTAGTAAAATACAATCCGTAACGGACAAAGAGTGTCCTTTTGTCTTTTAAGTTTATTCATACTTAATGAAATTTAATTTATTTTTAAAAACGGTAAGTGTTTGGAAGAACCTGATACTTTGGAAGATTATTCATATTTTTCTAATGCTGTCGAAAGATCTTTCTTTATTTCATTAACGAGCTTTTTCGGAGAGATTAATCTGCAGTTCTTCCCCCAGCTTAATATCCAGTGTTTTATTTCAGAAGAACCGTTTACTTTCATTTCTAATATTATGCTGCCGTCCGGATTCTCTTTAATAACCTGTGAACTATGCCATATTTTTTCTTTAACATATCTGGCTGAACCTTTTTCAAAATAAATTTTTACTTTAATGATCTTATGTTCATTAAAAATTCCGAAACTGTCCTCAAAAAATTTATCTACATCAAATTTAACATCAGGCGTAAACTGTTTGCCGCATGACTCCGCGCTTTCAAATCTGCTGACGGAAAATAGTTTGATGATTTTATCCTGTTCAGTAATGCAAGAGTATGCAGGTCTTTGTCATCGAAATCAAACTGCAGCAGCTTGAATTTTTTGTCTGTATAGTAATAACCGTTAATCTTTCTGTCATATTTTATCGGAGCGTTATAAAAAGTTTTCATAAATTCTATTGTCCTCTTTATGGTCTTTGTACTGACCTGATATTCCTTTGATAATTTCTCAGCGCCGGGATAATTGCCTCTTGAAATTTCCATATCAATAAATGCCATCCGCATTATCTGTGGAATGTTTAAGCGGTTAGATTTTTTTACGTTCTTTTTTTTCATATATGAGAATATATTGATACTGTTAAACAGTTTTAATGAAAAATTTTTTATCAATTACATATGTTTTCGCTGCTGTCTAAAAAATAAACTTTCACTTCAGATTTATTATAACAATTGTATAAAATTACAATTATGTTTAATTTATAAATCTCTAAAGAAGAAAATATCTTCAGCTTTATTAAGTAAAAGTTTCATAAACAAAAACATTTTATTATGAAAACAGATCTCGGAAGGGCTGTAGTTCTGGTAAATGATTATGACGAAGCCTTTGAATTCTATAAAGAAAATTTCAACTGTAAAAAATTTTTTGACATAACGCAGAGCGACGGAAAGAGATATCTTCACATTTCCTTCGGCGGTGAATCAAGGTCAGGACTGTGGTTTGTAAAAGCGGAAACAGAAGACCAAAAAAGCAGGGTCGGTAATCAGACAGCCGGAATGCCTTTAGTTGTTCTCTATACAGATTCTCTGGAAGAAATGACAGAAAGTCTTTCGGAAAAAGGCGTTAAGTTTAAAGCTGAACCAATGATTACCGATGATTACATGTCAGTTCACGTTTATGATCTTTACGGAAATGAAATTATTATTGTACAGTTACTGCCCGGAGAATAGTTTTCGTATCAAAAAATATTTGAATATGATTATCGGAATTGCAGGTCCCTATTCTGCTGACACAGATGAAGAAAGAAAGAAAAATCTTAATGCGATGAATGACGCCGCCGCTGAAGTTCTCGCGCTCGGACATATTCCTCTCATCGGTGTCAATGCCGCTTTACCTGTTCTAGAAAGATCGGATACAGCAGACAGATATAAAGCAATTATGGATATCTCAATGGCGGTGATAGATAAATGTGACGCTATACTTATCATCGGCGAAAGTCCGGGAGCAGACAGGGAAAGAGATCATGTGAGATCAAAAGGACTGCCCGTTTACTATTCTCTTTCTGAAATTCCAACGGTAAACAAATAAATTTTATGACAGAAAAAAATTTCAGCAGCGAAGAGTTTTCACATGGCATTTTACTTAAAGCTACTCCGGAAGAAGTCTTCGGTTATCTTTCCACAGGAACAGGGATCTCGAAATGGTTTATCGGCAGCGCAAATTATTTTTATGATGCAAAAAGCATCCGTCTGGGAAATGAGTCAGCAGAGAAAGGAGATTCTTTCCTTTGGAAATGGCTCAATAAAGATCTTGAATTAAAAGGTCTTGTGACAGGATCTGTAAAAGATAAGTCCTTTGGATTTACTTTCGGTCCGTCTTTTTTAGTTGATATGAATTTATCTGAATCAGATAAAAGAACTAAGCTGACTCTTACTCAAAAGTATCAGGACTCCGCTGTCAAAAATGAATTCGCTTACATTAACTGCTGCGTGTGCTGGGTTTTCTTCCTCACAAATCTTAAATCAGTGATCGAAAATAATATTGATCTCAGAGAAACTGAAGCTGATAATGAATTACTTGTTAACAGATGATCCATTTTGCCGGATAGAAAAAATTCAAAAATAATATTCAGGACTGTTACAGTTTTCTTTGTCTGTCATTCATTTGTTTACTCTGTATTTTCCCCTTCCCCATATATTTAACATTGTAATTATAGCTCAATGTGAGTAATTTGTCATAATTTCAAATTAAAAGTTTAAAAATAATATATTCAGTAAATGAGTGATAAATCCCACCTGAACGGAAAATTTAACAATATACTGGTTTCGGAAATTGAAAACCCCAAAGGTCTTAAGGTTGGTTTGATACAGCTTAACAGACCTGACGCGCTTAACGCTTTGAATATTGATCTGATGAAAGAAGTCGTAGAAACTCTTGAGTCATTTGACAAAGACGCTGATACCGGATGCATGGTGCTGACGGGAAATGCCAAAGCATTCGCCGCAGGCGCTGATATAAAGGAGATGGCAGATGCCACAGCGATCGAGATGCTGCTCAGGGATCAGTTCGCAAGATGGGACAGGATCAGGAAAATTAAAAAGCCGGTAATAGCTGCTGTCAGCGGATTTGCGCTTGGCGGCGGATGTGAACTGGCAATGACCTGTGATATGATCATTGCGGCAAAGAGCGCTAAGTTCGGTCAGCCTGAAATTAATCTCGCTGTCATTCCCGGCGCAGGCGGAACACAGCGCCTTACAAAAGCAGTCGGCAAAGCCCGCGCAATGGAAATGATACTTACGGGAAAAATGTTTACGGCGGATGAAATGTTTGAAGCAGGTCTTGTAACCCGGGTAGTCGAAAATGAAATTTATCTGGATGAAGCGGTTGAACTCGCTAAAGAAATTTCTTCCAAGCCTACTATCGCAGTACAGCTTGCTAAAGAATGTATATTGAAATCGTTTGACTCCACTATAGAAGCCGGTCTTGAATTCGAAAGAAAAAATTTCTATCTGCTTTTTGCAACGGAAGATAAGTTTGAAGGAATGAAAGCTTTTGTTGAAAAACGGAAAGCAGACTGGAAGGGCAGATAAATCCAATGTCAGATACATATCAAAAATTAATATCGCGTTTATTATTTCTCACAGTGAAAATGTTTTTACTGCTGTTCATAATTTTTATAAATCCGGTTTCTGAAAACACATTTTCTCAGGATGATTCTGAGAGTCCGGAATCAATGATAAAAGACGATGAGTTTAATGCTGAACAGATAATTGACAATAATAAGGAGGCATTAATCTCCATATGGTTTCCGGATAATAATTTTTATTCATATAATCTTGCAAGATATATTGATACTACGGTTCTCAACGGCAGCGGATTTCTTCTTTCTGAAGACGGTCTCATTGGTACAAACTATCATGTAATTGAAAACATTGACAGTCTGATAGTAAAAACCAGCAACGGTAATTTTTTTCATGCGGAAAGAATAATGACTGATGAGAGTAATGATTTTGCTCTTATCAAAATTGTGAACACATCCGGTATAACTTTTCAGCCTGTTGAGCTGGGAAACTCGGATGATGTAAAAGCCGGTCAGGAAGTTTTTGCTATCGGCAGTCCGCTGGGATTTGAATATACAATTTCATCAGGCATTGTCGCCGCATTGCGTGAAAACGAGAAAGTAGATTTCAGCGATCCTTACACCTATGCTTCAAATGAAAAAACATTTGAAAAAGTAATTCAGATCACAGCCGCAATATCTCCGGGAAACAGCGGAGGAGCTTTGTTTAACAGGAAAGGTGAAGTCATAGGAATTACAACATATACTTATTCCGGATACGGAAATCTTAATTTTGCCGTAGCCATAAATACTTTTAAAAAGTTTATGGATGCTGCCCTGAACAGCGATGGTGAAATTACGGAAGATCTTATTTTAAAAAAAGAAGATGACCTCTTCAACTCTTATTTTAAGAACGCCGTGAATCTTAAATATCAGCTTTCGTCCGACTGGTATTATACCAGACTGAAAGACTCTCTTAAAAGTGTTGACGAATACGTGCTGAGACAGGATTCCTCAAATAAGGTAAAGTTCGGCAAGATTGAAAATCTGCTCGGGATGTGTATTGATATGAAACCGGATTCATTTTATGTATATGAAGAATTGCTTGATCTGTATGTAAATACGGAGAATGCAGAAAAGACGGAAGAGCTGTATAAAAAAATACTCGGCAAATTTGATTCTGACAGTCTTCTCAATCAGATATCATCAAAGCTTGCGTCAGCTTATACTAACTCCGGAAAGTATGATGAGGCGTTGAAATTTTATAACAAGATGCTTGATCAGGACAAGACGTTATACTATATAAATTATCAGATTGCCTACATTCATGAAGAGAAAAAAGATTTTAAAAAAGCGGTGGAAGAGTATAATAAAATTTTAAGATATGATCCGAATTACAGTCAGGTTTATACACGCCTTGGTAAGATCTATTTTGAAGAATACGGCGAACTGAAAAAAAGCAAAATCGTACCTGGAAAAAAGCTATTTCAAAGAACTTGAACATACCGGCTTTCCGCCATATGATACTGATCTTTTGTATTATCTGGGAATGATAGCGGTAAGGGAAGAGAAAAAGCTTGAAGCGATTCTTTATTACATGGATCTGAAAACAAGCGGGGGTTACGATGAGGCTTCCAATAAAAAGAAATCCAGGTTACTCAGAGAAATTAAAAAACTTGATGAATGATTTTAAAAAATTAATATTAACGGAAATAAAAATTTTAATATGATTAAAAAGTTTGATGTGGTAATAGTAGGAGCGGGCGGCGCCGGACTAAGAGCGGCTGTTGAAATTCCGGATGAATATTCATGCGCCGTGATCTCAAAAGTATTTCCGACTCGGTCTCATACAGGTACGGCGCAGGGAGGTGTCTGTGCTGCGCTTTCGAATATGGAAGATGACAGCTGGGAAAATCATGCTTTTGATACTGTAAAAGGAAGTGATTATCTCGGAGATCAGGATAGTATTGAAGTTATGTGTAAAGACGCTATCAGAGCGATAATGGAGCTTGAACATATGGGAATGCCGTTCAGCAGAAATGAAGACGGAAAGATAGCGCAAAGACAATTCGGCGGTCATACAAAACCCGCTGATATGAATGATCCTTACGGAAAAAGAGTGTCTGTAAAAAGAGCGTGTTATTCGGCGGACAGAACGGGACATGTTATGCTGCAGACGCTGTATGAGAATTCTATTAAGAATCAGGTTACATTCTTTTCGGAATATTTTGTTACCGAGCTCCTGATGGAAGACGGTGTGTGCAAAGGAGTTGTAGCGTTTGATATTGCAACAAGCGAGCTGCATATATTTCAGGCAAAGGCGGTTCTCATTGCAACCGGCGGATACGGCAGAGTTTTCAGGATCACATCGAATTCGCATGCAGGCACAGGTGACGGAATGGCTCTGGTATATAAAGCCGGACTACCGCTTGAAGATATGGAGTTCTTTCAGTTTCATCCGACAGGTTTATGGAAACTCGGAATTCTTGTCAGCGAAGCTGCAAGAGGCGAGGGCGGGATTTTAAAGAATAAGGACGGTGAGAGATTTATGATCAGATACGCTCCTACCGTTATGGATCTGGCTCCGAGAGATATGGTTTCAAGAGCTATCATCACGGAGATCAGGGAAGGCAGAGGGATCAGAGGCAGCGACGGAACGGATTATGTATTGCTTGACTTAACTCATCTTGGTAAAGAAGTTATTGATGATAAACTTCCTGAGATAACAGGATTTGCACGGACATATCTCGGAGTCGAACCAACTACAGACCCGATCCCGATTCAGCCGACTGCGCATTATGCAATGGGCGGAATACCGACAAATGTAAACTGTGAAGTTCTGCTGAATGAGGACGGTGATATTGTAAGAGGACTTTACGCCGCGGGTGAATGCGCATGCGTTTCCGTTCACGGCGGAAACAGGCTCGGCACGAATTCACTGCTTGACCTTGTAGTATTCGGCAGACGAGGAGGCAAAGCAATTCATGAATTTTTAAAAACAGCTTCATTCGGCGAGCTTAATGAGCACGCAGGCAGAGATACCAACGAAACCATAAAAAATCTGATGGACAGCAATGGCAATGAAAAAATTTCCAACATCAGAACTGAATTACAGAACAGTATGATGGAAGACTGCGGTGTCTTCAGAACGGATGAAGGTCTCAGGAAAATGATCTCGAAACTAAAAGAGCTCAGAGAAAGATATAAAAATATTGCAGTTCAGGATAAAAGCAGAGTATTCAATACGGATCTGGTGGAAGCGCTTGAGCTTGAGAATTTATTGCTGACTGCCGAAGCAACTGTTTACGGAGCTTATGCGAGACATGAAAGCAGAGGCGCTCATACAAGAGAAGATTTTCCGGTACGGGATGATCAGAACTGGATGAAACATACTTTCGCATTCAGGAAAGAAGAACAGGATCCTGAATTAAAATTTAAGCCGGTTGTCGTAACGCGATATCAGCCGATGGAAAGAAAGTACTGATTTGAATTTTAGTATATGTTTAAATATTACAAAACTTTTTTTAGTTTTACTTACGGCTGTTCTTTTATTTTCCGCAAAAGGTTTTACGCAGGTTGAAGATCTTAATGTAAAATTCGGTAAGTATAATTTTCAAACAAAATTCGATGCTGAAGAATACATTACTACATTAAAGGTTTTGAGAGAAGGTAAAAAAATTTATGAGGAAAAATATTACGATCTGATTCCTGAAATTAAAGCAGAGGATCTTGACGGAGACGGAAAGAAGGAAATTCTGATAGCAATGTACAGCGGCGGCGCTCACTGCTGCACTAATTTATTTGCAGGTAAAATAAGCAAAGGAAAATTTATTCTTACAGATTCAATCTACTGGGGAAATTCATTTTTCAGAATGGAGGATCTGAATGCAGACGGAAAGCAGGAATTTACAGGGGTAAATGATGTCTATGCGTATATTTTTACAAACTATGCGCAGTCAAAATTTCCCGTTTTGATTTATGCATATGAGAATGACAGGTTTATAAAAGTTACGGAAAAATTTCCGGATGTAATAAACGAAAGATTAACTGATCTGAAGAAAGAACTTGAAGAATATAAAAACATCTTGTGTGAAGAAGCGGGAGCCGAAACATTTAATACCGATGCAGGCGCGGTGAAAGCAATACTCGCTGCTATTACGGAAGAGTATATGTCGCTCGGAAAGATCGAAGAAGGTTATAAACTGATTGATGAATTTTATAAATGTCCGGACTTGGAAATTTTTAAGGATAATTTAAGGAATGATTTTTTACTGAAATAAATTACAATTTTATAAAAGAATATGGACATACAGGTAAAAATTTTAAGATACGATCCGGATAAAAACAGCGAACCGTATTATCAGGATTTCAATGTAAAAGGCGTTAGCGAAGACTGGCGCTTACTGGATGTGCTCCACGAGATCAAATGGAATTATGACTCATCGCTGACATTCAGAAGATCCTGCGCTCACGGGATCTGCGGCAGCGACGGAATGAAAGTAAACGGCAGGAACAGACTTGCCTGCGCGCTTCTGCTAAAATACATCAACACAAAAAAACCGATAGTCATAGAGCCGCTTCCTTTCTTGCCGATAATAAAAGATCTTGTAGTCGACATGTCAAGCTTTTTCAATAAGTACGAAGTCATAAAGCCATATCTTATTACAAATACTCCTCCGCCTCCTGACAGCGAGAGGCTTCAGTCAAATGAAGATGCCGAAAAACTTTTCGAATCAGCAAAATGCATATTGTGCGCATGCTGCACAACGAGCTGTCCTTCGACCTGGACAAATGAAAATTATCTCGGTCCGGCCGCTATGCTCAAAGCTTACAGATTTATTAATGATACGAGAGATGAAGGCGCTGATGAAAGGCTTGATATACTTGACACTCCCGACGGTATCTGGAGATGTCATACTATTTTTAACTGTATCGAAGCATGCCCGAAAGAAATAAATATTACATGGCATCTTTCTCAGCTGAAGAAAAGGATCTCTTCAAGAGAAATGTAAAATAAAATATAAAAGGCGAAAAAATATTCTGAGTTGATATAAATATTTTTTCGCCGGTAATAAAGTTGATACTATTTCAGATTACAAATTTCTAACCGTGATTTATCAGTACATTACTTTTATATACCCTTTCAGATATCAGTTACAATGTTTCTGCATTTTTTACTTCCTGAGAATGCTTCGCAACTTTTAATTTATCCGCTAATTTTTCCGCCTGTCCCCTGAGCTCGTTCACTGCTGTGCTTTCCCATAACTCTCCTTTCAGATTTGATCCTAAGGTAAATAAACCTGTATGAGGTCTGCCTTGCGGATCTAATACCTGAAAAGTTTCCGTGTCTGCGGTAATTCCCAGTTTGAGTTTGTCCTGTGTAAGAATTCCTTTTATAAGACAATTCTTCAGAAAACTTTTTTCAACATTCATCAGATCAGTTTCCGGACCGGTGCAGTTTATGATACGTGATACATTTAATGTATGCATCTTGTGATCATGATGATTAAAATATTCAACCGAAACAAATTTATCTGATTCGGTAATATCAATTATCTTTCCTGAATTTATATGGAGTCTGCCTTCTATCTGAAGCTTCTGGATTTTGTCGTGCATGTGAAGCGGGATCCTGTGACGCGCTACTCCCCACAGGTGTCGCAGACGTGACATAAATAATTCTTTCTCGCTGTCGGTAAAATTTTTCCATATCTTCTGCGTGTGCGGTCTGAGTGAATCAATTACAGGTTCTGCCGAAACACCGTATTCCCTCACTGTCTTAATATGCCTGTTTACCAGTCTGACAAGTTCAAACAAAGATAAATTATCGGTAAGCTCTTCAGTCAGCTTGTTATACTTCAGTCCGTTGTGTCTGTGCGGTAAAATGTTAAACCCATTCGGCGATATCGAAAATATTTCACCCTTGAAACCCTGCTCCAGTAATCCGATAACAGTATCAACCATTGTCAGTCCGTTCCCGATCAGTAATACCGGAAGATCATTTTTTAAATTTTTTACCGAATCAATCAGCCAGGGGTTTTGGTAATAATTTTTACTTTTATAAAATTCATTATTTATCACAGCCGGATTTCGCGGTATCTGATTACCGGTAGCTATTATACATTCGTCAAATATCAGATTGTTTTCGTTTTCCAACAGCAAAGATACAGAGTTTTCATTTACGTCCAGATCAATTACAAAACTGTCGATAACATTTACATCAATTCCTTTTGATTCAGCGATCTTAATTGTTTCAGCCCAGATCTCCGTAAGATATTCGCCGTAAAGCTTTCTCGGTAAAAATGAATTTGCAATAAGAGTTTTGTCTCTGTCCTGAAATTCATGTCTCGACATTACCCAATCCAGAAAGTGGTCCGGATTGTCAGGATATGCGCTCATTTTTCCGGTGATAACATTCAGTATATGTTTGTCCGAATACGGATTGTAAGCAACGCCTTTATTAAACGTTTCTCTTTCATTGATAATTGTGATCACGAACGGAGCGGTTGATTTTGTTATCAGCTGGACAGCAGTCATTGTTCCGGTAAAACCGCCGCCGATGATTCCGATTTTATTCATTTTATTAAAATTAATTGATAAAATTTAAAAGAATTATTTATACTTGTTAACCCTGAAACCGTTCATAGGGTCAGAGTAATAATTGTTAAGGATCTTGTTTGGTAAAATTACCATTCACACTTATTTATTTCAATTCTGAATTTTTAAAGTTTTAATCCGCTGCAATATCAATGATCACATCACCAACCATTATTTTATCAACTGTTTCTATTCCTTCTGTTACTTTTCCGAAGATGGTATATTTCCCGTCAAGATGCGGAGTAGCCGAATGCGTGATGAAGAACTGACTGCCTTCCGTATCTTTTCCGCTTGACGCCATTCCAACATATCCTGTCTCATATCCGAGCGGTGAGAATTCGCTGCGTATGGAATAGCCCGGTCCGCCGTATCCCGTGCCTGTCGGATCTCCGCCCTGTATCACAAAATTTGATACCACTCTGTGAAAGACCGTTCCGTCATAAAAATTTCTCTCAGACAATTTCAAAAAATTAAGTACCGTCATCGGAGCCGCATCCGGAAACAACTCTATTCTGATATCTCCTTTTGATGTTTGGATCACAACATTTTTTTTCTCCGTTAATAAACCTAAATAGTTTCTGTCAAAGTCCGTCCTCGGATTAAACTGAACGGGATATTTTTTCCATGTGATCTTTTCCAGAGCGTCCGCCGACGCTTTCGCTATTTCATAATTCCCGTAATTCAGATTTTTCTCAAGCGTTTCAATGGTATTTTTATTATGAAGATCTTTCATTGCGTCGATGAAGATCATTATGACAGCTTCGTCTTCAGGAAACTTCAGTTCATTATAATCAAACAGAATAACCGAAGAAGTTTCCTCTCTGTATTCGCTGAAGACAGTATCTTTAAGCGCAGTCAGACAAATGTCCGTGATGACAGGATCTTTTGAACCGGCAAATTCCGTGAACATAAGACGGAACATATTTCTGTCATTACCTTCGGTCTTTGACATCAGTGACGAAAGCATCCTGACAAATCCTCTGTATATCTTTGCAAGCTCCTTACCCGATATCATTTCTCCCGAGCTGATCCCTTTGCTGTCATTATATCTTTTCACTTCAGCGCTGATACTGTCGCGCACCTCGCTGAAAACTTTGTAATCATTAAAATTTCCGAATGCAGTTACTATGCTTCCTTTCAGATCATAATCATCCGTTTCGGAAAAAGTTTTTAACAGATCCGTTCCGATCTCATCACGATACATCTGAGATAAAGTATGTGCAACTCCGGATCTCTGAAGTGACGTCAAAGTATCTTTTGAATTCAATGCCAGTATAAGTTCGTTCTTCAGGGATTCCGCTAATGGAGTAAGAATATAATTTTTTGAATTCCGGATATCCTTTAATAGATCACCTGCCGCTGAAATACCCGCGAGAGAAACATGCAGGTTACTATCAGTAATTGCGCTGCCGAGAACATCCAGTAAAGCCGAAGTCTGATCCATTGAAGAATCAATATTATAATTTCTCAGTGAGTTTAAAATATTTACTTTGACCCGCCAGTCTTTTTCCTCATCAAAAGTATCAAGAGTATAATCCAGCATCAGATTATCTTTAAGTTTTCCAAGCGCGCTGAATGCCCACATTCTTGTCTGCTCATCGGGTGAAATTGCCAGCGAAAAAATTTCCTGTTTGGCGTTTTCAATCAGACTTCTGTCGCCCATTCTCCAGAATGCAAATGCTGCGTTTCGTAAAGTCAGTGTATCGGTTGAAGTATTAACAAGCTTTTTAAGATACTCAACCGACTTCTCATTTTTTATATTTCTTAATGCAAAACGCGCAACAGCCATAGCCGCTGCGCTTCGGATCAGTTCGTCATCTGAATAAATCAGATCTTCTCTCTGCAGCAGTTCATTCAGATTTTTCTCATTACCTGTTTTACCAATTGCATCAATTACATAAATTCCCGATTCAAGCATTTCCTTTTCATAGTCTGATCTGTTATTCAGAATAGTACTGAGCATACTCCGGCTTGCTTCGCAGTCGATCTGCCCCAGCATAAACGCAGCCGCTTTGATGTCATCTTTAGTCGGATAATCTTTAAACGGACCTGCGAAAAGAAAATCAATATAGCTGACTGTATTACTGTCACCAATATTTGCAAGCGCGTATATTGCGTTCTGTCTCAGCACCGGATCAAGTGAGTGAAGATATTCTTTAAGTTTGTTGTCTTTGCCTAATGACCTTGTATCGCGGAGTTCGATGATCTCAAAATTCTGATCAGATATATTCTGCGCAAAATTTTTCTGAGAACAGATTATTAAAATTATTAATGCTATGATAGTGCTGTAAAATTTCATTCAGATAAATTTTAAAATAGATTATAGTTTAAGTCCGAAACCTATGGTGATTTTTTTATCAATGTCAGAGCCTGTTTCCTCCTGCGAATATTTTGCATTCAGAGAAGATCTTTCCTTTTGATCAAAATAAAATGTTGCTGTTCCTTCGTATTTATACCGTGAAATTCTCAGATCGTCAAATTCACTGAAATAATTTCCGTAAAGATCAAACTGCAGATAATATCTTTTGAAAGTCAGGTTTCCTGCGTAAGAGCCGTAATAGTAATTTGTATTATAATTTAGTTTCCCGTCGTATACTCTGTCAAAATTAATTCCGAAAATCGGATTGAATCCTATAACCCATCTGTTGTCTTCTTTGCTGCCGTCATATTTGAATTTAATGTTTGTTACATTTCTCACAGGAAAAAAAAACTTGGGGAACTGCGGGACGAAGAATAAACTCACCTTTCCAATTTCTTCCTTAGTGAAAAAATCTTTTGAGTAAGATATTAAAGGTTCGAGCTTTCCGCTTCCGCCGGAATAATCATATATTCTGTAATAAGAACTCACGCCTGCAGTTAACTTGTCCGACTGATCTTTTGATTTGGATGAATAATCAAACTGCACAAACGGAGTCACGCCGGATTTCTCATAATTAAATCCTTTATAAGAAATTGCTATGTCAATTAAATAAACCGCTTTCTCGTCATTGTCTTTTTTGTAAGAAAAAAGCGCGGGCTTATTGGTTTCGTTTTCTGAAGTAAAAGACTTTCGTATATCAATTATATCCTGAATGTGGTCAAGTATTGTAAGTGTCTGTTCATCAGTCACGCTCTTTTTTTTCTTACTTTGAGATTCTGCATTTCCGGAAAAGGAAATGAGAATAAAAAAAGTCATAAATATTTTTAACATGAAATTGTTCACTGTATATTCAGAACTTCCTTCCAGTTATCCCAGGTAAGTCTTCTGCTGCCTGTAATGTTTCTGTTGTATGGCTGATCATAAATTACGTGCTCCCATTCGGGAATGCATGAACCTTTAATATCAGGTTTGTCATCAATTAACACATCGCCTTTTACGACCGTCTTGTCACGCGTGAGGATAATGTTGTTCACCCAGTCTGTGCCGAGATGTTCATATACCCAGTGAAATTTTTCAAGCACGCAGTTCTCATATTTGGGAAGCATCGGACTTGTACAGAGAAAAACATGATTGAGAGAGTTTTTAATTTCCTTAAGAGCTTCAATGGCTCCGGGCATCGGCGGCAGATTCTGATAAAATCCCGGACTGTGATAAATCTCCTGAACAAAATCCGAGAACTCGTCAGGATATTGCTCTCTTACATAAAAACCTTTTCTTTCTTCAAGCGGTATATGGGTTTTTTCCGGATGAGTTTCTTTCCATCTCCTCAGAAAATCCCCTTCAAAATCAGCTATAACGCCGTCCATGTCTATGAGAAGTCTCAATATACTTTGATTTAATTTCTAAAAAATTTTACTAATATAATTAAATTAGAAAATTCATTTGACTAAATTATTTATCTGAATTCACTGAATTCATGGGAGAGTTTATATTCATTGTATGAAATGACTTTTAAAGTTAAGTTATCTTTTTAAAATCCTGATTTATTACTTATTATTTCTGTATAATCTCTTAAATATTGATCTGCCAAAATTTTAATTCATATTTTTTCAATTTAATTAAAACTTAACATGAAAGACTGCAAACTAAAATATTCCATTTCTATAAATGCACCGGCTGAAACGGTTTGGGAAAAAATGACCGGCGCCGAAACATATAAGACCTGGGTGAATGAATCATGGCCCGGATCGTATTATGAAGGAGAATGGAAAGAAGGAACTGAAATTAAATTTCTCTCGCCTAACGGCGGCGGAACTCTTGCTGAGCTTAGATCCTGTACACCAAATAAGAATGTTGAATTACATCATACTGCTGTTATAAATCCGGACGGCTCTGAAGACAGGGATTCCGAAATGGCAAAGAACTGGATCGGCAGTTTAGAAAAGTATTCTCTTAATGAATCTGACGGTAAAACGGAATTAACTGTTGAAATGAAAACGAGTCCCGAATGGGAAAAAATGTTTAACGAAGGATGGCCTGCTGCGCTGAATAAGCTGAAAGAAATTTCCGAAAATTAATGGAAGAAATCAGTCAGAGACAGAAGCAGGCGAAAATACTCAGGTTATTCAGGAAAGTTCACAGGACTACAGGCGCGATATTATTTATATTTTTCTTTTTTGTTTCCATATCCGGACTTTTACTCGGCTGGAAAAAAAACAGCGGCGGACTTATTCTGCCTCATACTTATGAAGGAACTTCGACTGACCTTAAAGAATGGCTTCCATTGGACAGTCTGCACAAAATCGCATGTAAAATTTTACACGACTCTGTTTCAAAAGATCTATCACTTGATCTGGAAAGAATTGATGTCAGAAATGACAAAGGCATGGTGAAGTTTGTTTTCACAGATCATTACTGGGGAGTTCAGATTGACGGAGCGACCGGGAATTTGCTGCACATCGAAAGAAGACGTTCTGATATTGTTGAGAATTTTCACGACGGTTCTATACTTGATTATTTTTTCGACACAAAGCATGAACAGATAAAGCTTGTTTACACTTCCGTAATGGGAACAGCGCTTTTAACATTTACGGTTACAGGATTCTGGTTATGGTTCGGTACGAAAAGAATGAGAAAGAAAAAGCATTCTTCAGAAAAAACGGAATAAAGTCGCCTCATAAAAAATCCGCCGATAATTTTAAAAATTTAAACAGCAAAATTCAGAGCATTGAAAAAAATTTTAAAGATTTGTAAGAATGGACATAAGTTTTATAAGAGCAGCGACTGCCCCGTTTGCCCTGAATGTGAAAAGATATCAAAACCGAAAGCCGGTTTCCTGTCGACATTATCCGCACCCGCACGACGCGCTCTTGAAAGCAATAACATTGTTTCATTATCTGAACTTTCAAAATACAGTGAGGTGGAAATATTAAAACTTCACGGTATCGGCAAAGCTTCAATTCCACTACTCCGTGAGGCGCTGGCTTCGGAAGGCATGAAGTTTAAGAATTAATTTTTAATCAGACAAACTTTCAGTCCGGTCTGTTTCATTTCAAATCATTTCATATTTCCCGCATAAAAATTTTTATGCACATTTATAAATTACAACATAAATTTTTTTCAGAGCTGTTCATAACATTTTCGAAAAATTTTTATTCTGATTTTTTAATAGCTGAGCCTCTGTAAGTTTACAAATATGATACACTTGAATTAATAATATTTGATTAACACATTAGATTTTTATATTTTATAAAAATCAGATTCGGTAATAAAATAATTTTACACTGTTATTCAAATATTCAAAAATTATATCAGATTTTTGTTTGACAAATGTCAAATCACGTTTGCTAAAAAATTCATATTTTTGTACAGATGAAGTATGTCGATAAAATAATCAGTTATACAAAGCCGCCCAAAGCATGGAAAGTTTCCGTCATTATTATCAGCGGAGTTATGACGGGATTGATACTCTGGGTATTATATGTCGGTAACGCCGTTTCATATCTTTCGGATAAACCGGAAACCTGCATCAACTGCCATGTGATGAATCCGCAGTATGCAACATGGCGCGTAAGTTCACATGCTAATGTCGCTACCTGCAATGACTGTCATGTACCGCAGGATAATATTTTCAGAAAGTATATGTTTAAAGCCTCTGACGGACTGAGACACTCGACGATGTTCACATTCCGGCTTGAGCCGCAGACGATCAGAATAAAAAGCATGGGCGCAGACGTAGTGCAGGAAAACTGCAAGCGTTGTCATGAACATCTTATTGACCATTCGAGTCTTATGAAAACCGAAAACGATGAAGAGAGAAAGTGCTGGAGCTGTCATATGGAAACTCCGCACGGATCTGTCAGAAGCCTTTCCTCAACTCCCAATGTAAATGTAGAAAAGCCATTCGAACTTTTACCCGAATGGATGCAGAAGTATAATATAAAAAATTCAAAATGAGAAAAATAAAAGACATCATAGCGGAAAAGCCCTGGTTCGGCTGGCTGCTTTATATTCTTACCATAGTCATAGTCTTTCTGATCGGACTGCTCGGCAGTTCAATAATAGAAAGAAGAAGCGAAGCGAACCTTATTCTTCAGAAAGTTAAACCTCTCGCCGAATGGGAACCGAGAAATGAAATTTGGGGTGAAAGTTATCCGAGAGAATATGAAACATACATCTCCACGCTTGATACTTCTTTTATGAGCAAACACGGCGGGGCGAAGAAAATTGACATGCTTGAAAAGTATCCCGAGATGGTAATACTCTGGGCGGGATATGCATTCTCGCGGGATTATAATCAGGGAAGAGGACACTATTACGCAATTAAAGATATCAGAAATACGCTGCGGACAGATGTGCCACAGCCGGCAACTTGTTATTCATGCAAAAGCACCGATGTCCCGCGCGTGATGGATATTATGGGAGCCAATGAATTTTATAAAAAGCCGTTTAAGGAAATGGGCGGCGAGATTGCGAATGCTATCGGCTGTCAGGACTGTCATGATCCTGAGTCTATGAATCTGCGGATCACAAGACCTGCACTTGTCGAAGCTTTTAACAGACAGGGTAAGGATATTACGCAGTCCACTCATCAGGAAATGAGATCGCTTGTCTGCGCGCAGTGTCACGTGGAATATTACTTCAAAGGAAAAGAAGAAAAGTATCTGACATTTCCGTGGGATGACGGAATGACTGCGGAAGATATGGAAATTTATTATGACAGTATTAAGCATGTTGATTTTGTGAATACTCTCAGCAGGACACCGGTACTTAAAGCGCAGCATCCGGATTATGAACTTTTCAAAATGGGAATTCACTCAGAAAGAGGAATCGCATGCGCTGACTGTCATATGCCGTATAAGTCTGAAGGCGGAATTAAATTCACTGATCATCATATACAGAGTCCGCTTAATAACATTGCAAATTCATGTCAGGTATGTCACAGGGAATCTGAAGCCACTCTTTTAAAAAACGTTTATGACAGACAGGATAAAGTGCTTGAGCTTACGGGTATAGCAGCGCGTTCGCTTGTGAAAGCGCACATAGAAGCAAAGACTGCATGGGAAAACGGAGCAGCCGAAGAGCAGATGAAACCTGTGCTGGATCTGATCAGACAGTCGCAGTGGAGATGGGATTTTGTATCTGCAAGTCACGGCGGAAGTTTTCATGCTCCGCTTGAATGCGCGAGGTTACTTGGAAATTCAATAGAGCGTTCGGAGCAGGCGAGAGTTCTCCTTGCGGAAATTCTTTCAAAGCTCAACGTTCCGCTTCCAATAGCAATGCCCGATATTTCTACAAAAGAAAAAGCGCAGAAATATATCGGATTGGATATGGAAAAAATGCTTGCGACGAAAAAGGAATTCATCGAGACCGTAGTCCCGGCTTGGGATAAAGAAGCTGAAGAGAGACACGGGAAGCTTGATGAGAAGTATAAATAATTAGGAATTGAAAATTAGGAATTATGAATTGTAATTACAGCGCGACAATCTCTGAATCCGCTGTATAAATTTAGAGTTGTGCTCCCAATCGGGAGATTGGGAACAAGTAGTAATAATTATAAGCTTTAAACTTTCTACGCGGCTTTGCCATATGACGAGCTTCAATATTTATAAACCCTGGCTTTCTCTAAAAGTGATATTGCTGTTTTCCAGTCCGGCAGCTTATCTGCATCAATAGTATGTATTCTGATTTCTTTTGCAATCAGTCTGCTCTTTTTCATTGCCTCTAAATGCGCGCCGTTCATTGCAAAAGATTTCATATCCTGTTCATTCTTCCATAGACTCATTGTGTAATGTTTTATCCAGAAACCTCTTTTTTTAAATTCAATTATATTACTGGTTTTAAATTGTTTCATGATTTTTAAAGCATAAGATGAAAGCGCAAAAAACTTTAACGGACTTTTTAACTGAATGTATGTGATGGTTGCTTTCAATAGTTGTAACTCTTATAAATATTTTGAATCTCCAATTTCGGATCTCTTGTTGTGAACTGATCCAAAATTCACAAATTCAGGAGTTTCGTGAATAGGCTAAATGAAATTTACTTTTTCCCCGCAGCCATTTCTTCAATGTCTTCAGCGGTCGGTCCGTAGATCTTGGGATTTCTGACTCCCATATTTCTGTAATATGTGCTTAACTGTCCGCGATGATGAATGATGTCAAACATAAACATCCAGAAAGTATTGCCCATAGGGTAAGCAAATAATTCCTGTCCGTCCAGACGAAAAGATACAATTTGTTCATCCCAGGTCTTATCATCAATGGATTTTAACTTTTCAATTATTCCTTTTGCATTTCTCTCAAAGTAATCTGCAGCATCTTCTTTGTTATCAAATAGTTTTATTTCCGTTTTTTCATCCGCTATAAAAGTTTCTATTGATTCATTCATTGCTTCAGCATGCCCTAAGAAATGACTGATAAGCTCTGCAGCGCTCTTTGCTTTTTCATTACATCTGTAATTTAGTTTGGTCATATCTGACGGCAGTCCGTTTATGGCGCTTAAAGTTGACGCCATTTCATTTCCCCACGTTTGGATAAAAAATTCTTTGTTTGTCATTTTGATTAATTTTAATTTATACGAAATTAATTCATTAAATATTTAATTTCAATTCTACAGTGTCAAGTAAAAACTCTTTGTAAATTTACAATTGTTTTGAAGAACTATACTCTATATAAAAGCATTAATCTTTTTCACGTATCCGGTATTTCCGGCTCATCAATTTTAACAAATATTAAAACCTCATAAATACAATTGAATAAGCGGCTAATATTGAAACTTCCCTTCTCATTCAATGGAAATTCTATTTGATGAGATTTTCAAGATTATTATTGTTAATTTTTATTTGAGATTTTTAGTATGAAAAAGACTAAGATATATTTGGATTCTTCAGTAATTGGCGGGTGTTTTGACGAAATTTTGTGTTTGGCGGCAAACTGCAAAGTCTCATCCAAAACAAACTGAGGCGTTAACAGTCCGGTGTTCATCATTGGTGTCAATACGCTGTGATGCAAAATATTTTCATTTGAAACGAGGATACCGGTTTTATTCATACGTTTATTATTCATTCTACATTATAAATGCAATGCTTTACATATTCCCAAATCAGAAATACGGTGAATATCAATTGTGAAAAGAGTGATGTCGAAAAATAATTATTCGTTTGGAAAGAAATTATAATCTCTAAAGATCAATTTGAAATTATCCGTTAAGATACAATCCTCAATTAATGTTCCTTTGTGTTTGTCCTTCAGATCACGCAGCTTTTGGCGGGCCTGATCATGACTAAGTCCTTTAATATTTCCCAGATAGTACCAGTATTTATCCATGATCCGGGTTAATGAAAATGAATTTGAATAATTGTCGAAGTATTTATCGAACATATCCTGAAACAAACTCGTATCTTTTTGACCTTCGGTAAATTGTAACAAGGCTATATAAAATTGCGGACAATATTGTGAGTCTTTATACTTTTCAAGTATCTCCAGTCTGTAGTTGTATTGTTCTTCTCTGGACGCGTGTTTATATGGACCAAAGAGTTCATTGAAGATCACTTTGTCTCCACCTTTCGGTTTACTGACAGCAAATGTAATTTCGTTTGATTCTAAGTCCTGATAATCTGCAATAACTGTAAAGGTACCTGCTTTGAGAATATCGGATATATTGTAAATTAAATGTATATAAGTAACTAAAGAATCGCTTTCAGGTAAGAGGCAACTAAATATTCGTGCAGGCTCATAATTCTGGTTGTCAAACCTTAACCTTAATGAATCACCTTCTTTTATTGTAAACACAATTCCGGGTTTGGAAAATGGAAGGTTCATTAAATATGGCGCTTTAGAATTATTGTAAAGTTTCACCTTCAGCCAAATATCCTGATTGACTAAATACTCTTCGTACTCAGACTGTATTGTAAACTGTAAACTGTCATTTTTTAAATTAAATATTTCTACAGGTTGGTTACCTTTGAGAGTTGCGGTTTTATAATATCTAAAGATCATCAATGAGATCAATAATACGAATATCAGTAACATGAATAATTTTGCTTTCCTTTTCACATTTAATTGTAAGTTAAAAGTTGATGTTTAAAAATTTAAGTTATAAGAGCAATGTCAGATTCCTACAAATTAACAAACTATAAGGTTGAAGGTAATCTACCTTATAGTGATCTTTGTACACAATTTAATTTTATCTGAGGTATCAGGAGTTATAATAATTAAAAACACTAAATTAATTTTAGCTCATTGAAGTATCAAGGAAAATCCCGAAAGTGTATGAACCTCTGAGAATTTCTACAGGTGAACAATAAGTCTTTACTTATTTTGCAGGATTTTAATCACAGTCTTAGCAAAATAGTTCGTATGTCACCTAATGCGGGAATAAACAAAAATTTCTCTGCCGGATATTATTTTACAAGCATCATTTTTCTTGTTACGGTAATTTCGCCATTAATACTCATTCTGTAAAAATATAATCCGCTTGGAAGTCCGCTGCCGTTCCAGCCGGCTTCATAACTTCCTTCCGCAAGATTTTCATTTACCAGTGTTTCAATTTCATTTCCCAGAATATCATAGACTGTTAAACTGACTTTAGAAAATTTTGAAACATCGAATCTTATTTTTGTCTCTGGATTAAAAGGATTGGGATAATTCTGATATAATTTAAATGACGCAGGGATCTCTAAACCCAAGTTAGTTATACCGATCACGGAATTTGTATCACCATAGATTACGCCGTTTATACGGCAGCCTTTCAGCTGATAAAGGACCGAGCCAAAAGTATAACCTTCACCGTAACTGGTAAGTCCAAAATCCTTTGCAAAAGATCTTGCTGATAAAGGTCCGCTCTGCCCCCCTAAAATAAAATATCTGAAAGTTTTATTTTTGGTCTGGTAATTATTAAAAATTGTAACGTCACTTGTATCTGCACAAGTGAAAGGTATTGAGCAATTTCCTAATGTATCATTTAATCTGACTGCAAAACTGTCAAGCAGCCATTCATACTGATAAAAAGGACAACTATTAGAGGTATCATACTGATACAGACTGCCTGTAGAACTATCAAGCCGAACCCATTTATTATAATAATGATAAGGAAAATTACTTAGAAAGAAATATTTTTTATTACCAATCATTGTGTCTTTTGTAATTTCACCTCTGCTCATATAGTAATTAACATTACTGCCGGACCTGTCAGTGACCAGATAAGAGTAGTAGTTCCCAACGGATAAAGGAAAATATTTAATGGCTGAAGTATCAACTGCTTTAAGCTGATTTGAATAAAAAAATATAAACAGTATAAGGATTAGAAAATTAGCTTTTGACATTATAAACTCCTTTCAATTTTTACTTTGTTAAAATTACAATTTTGGTTCAAAGTATCATTTGAATAATATTGAAGATTTAATTTTGAAAATGTCAATTAATTTAGCAGCAGAATCAGAGGGATTATCTGCACTATTACATCTTATCGCTTTACCAAGGGTTGGAATCTGTATGTGATTATTTATTTTTTCGGGTTCTTTAATTTTTATGAACTTATACATTATTTTCAGTAAATCAAATAGAATAAATCGGGTTGGGGAAATACCCGTAGATATTTTTCTCATTTGATTTTAAAAGGTCAATACCTATCTTAACCAAAAAAAGAACAAGAAATATTTCCCGTCTTACAACCTTTTTCTAATTTCGGATATTTTATTAATCTAAATGAGTCAGATGAAAGCTCTGATTCCAAATCATAAGAATATGAAAACTACAAGCTTAGTTTTATTGCTTTTAATATTTTTAAATTCCGGTCAGGTCCTGCCGCAGGGATTTAACAGCATTACAACTCCTGACGGAAATCACATTACTGCTGCGGGAAATAACGGATTGATTTACTATTCCAGTAATTCCGGTACAAACTGGTTCAGCAGGACAGAGCTCTCTGTCAATTTCAAATCCGTCTTCTCTATTAATAATAAGATCTGGATTGCCGGTGATAACAGCACAGTTTATAAAACTGATCTTAATATTACATCGATCTCACTTTATAATGTCCCCGGAAACTACATTCTGAATTCTGTTTACTTTGCGGATGAAAACCTGGGATTTGTATGCGGAGATAACGGTGCGGTTTTTAAGTCGGTAAACGGCGGCATAAACTGGGTTTTAATAAATGCAGGCTTACCTCAGTTTAATCTGAATTCAATTTCATTTAAAGATGAGAATACCGGAATAGTTGCCGGGAATAACGGAGCAGTGTACTCGACGACAAACGGCGGAGATACATGGATTCAGGAAATTGTTCCCACACAAAAAAATTTATTAAAGGTTAAATATTTTTCGGACGGGATTGCAGTATCCGGAGAATATGGAACCTTGATGTTAAAGCAGGGCGCAGGCTGGGAGTTGATTGATACAAAAGTTCAGACAAGTATAAAAAGTATATCCGGTCTAGGAATAAACAATGTTCATGTCTGCGGCGGCGGCGGATTTATTCGTAATAAAAACGGAAGTTCAGACTTTCTGAATTTCGAACCTAATCCAATGATGGCGGATCTTGAGGATATTTTTTATTATGATAGTAATACAGGATTTGCCGTAAGCAGTCTCAACAAAGCAATTCTGAAAACCAGCAGCGGCGGAACAGAATGGTTTTTGACTGCGGGAGGGTCGGTTAATTACTCTTGGGAGGAGAAGTTAAGTACATCCGGAGGTTTTGGAAATACACTTTGCGTACATCCGTTCGATATAAATTCAATATTCGTTGTAATGGAAGATAGAATTTATGTGAGCAGAAACAGAGGTAACAACTGGCGCTTACTTGATTCACTTCCATATAGCGGCGCAAGAAGTTTCTACGTAAGTCCTCTGGATACAAATATATGGGTGGCAGCAGCTTCATCAAGAATATTAAAGTCTGTTAATTACGGAAAGACCTGGTCTGTTACTCTGGAAGCTATATTTAGCCATTACGGTCAGCCGCTTGAAATGGACCAGAATGATCCGTCGGTTTTTTATTTCGCTCCCGATGCAGGCGGATTTTATAAATCAACTGATACCGGCGCATCATTTGAGCTGATCAGTAATTTTCCATTCCAAAGTCCATGTGACATAATCGTCAAATGGAATAATTCTGCAGAAATATTAGTCGGGAGATGGTCCGACAAACGGTTCGGGAGCAAAAGTTTATAAGTCAACTAACGGCGGCATTAACTGGAATCTGGTTTTAAGTCCGGTAGGCGGGTTTGATGAAATTCCGTCAATGACTAATACTGTTTTTGATAATAATATTCTTTACGTGATGGAGTATGGACCTTCGATCTTCAGATCCACAGATTTCGGAAATACTTTTTCCGTAACATATCAGACTGGAAACTATAACTGGGGCTCGGCTGTATGTCTTGAAGATCCCGGTTTTGTCATCGGAAGTTCTTATTCATTCAGCGGTCCTTCATATATTACTTATAATGGCGGAGCAAACTGGAGAAGTTTTCCTCAGGGCAGTAACAGCTTTCAGTCAGGTCTTATATCTCCCGATAAAAGCTATGCTTTATCATACAGCGGTGACGGTGTATTTAAACTGAAAGCGGAATTTACCGGAACAAATTCTGTTCACCAAGATCCGGCGTCAATAAGCTTTCCGGAAAGCTATACGCTTTATCAGAATTATCCAAATCCGTTTAATCCGAAAACAACAATTACATATTCAATTCCCAATTCACAGTTAGTCGCTCTGAAAATTTATGATATTCTCGGAAATGAAGTTTCTGTTTTGCACAGTGGAAGACAGAATTCGGGAACTTACACGGCGGAATGGGATGCTTCAGGTAATTCAAGCGGAATTTATTTTTATACACTCACTGCCGGAAGCTTTTCTAAGACAATGAAGATGATAGTGTTAAAATGAACTTTTGATTTCACAAATTACAATTAGTGGGGGATTTGGAATTTATAAAATTTTATTAACAACATGTAAATTGATTTTAGTTTTCAAATTTTCAAAATGTTTAGTCCATTAATGTAAAATTAATACTTATATTTTATCTTTGCTTACATCATTTTAATAATGATTCCCTGATTTGCTTCAGATCTGCAAATACAATATCTATCTCATTCAGAGTTATTCGGTATGAGCAAACGGATTATCGAATCAACACGTCTTCTTTTAATTTAATGGTCATGATAAATGCCTTTCCACTTATTTGAATTTCATCTGCAATCTTGACGGTATGGCCAGTAAGGGATTGCGGGCGATTCCTTATCAAGGTACACGAAAAGTTGAAGCGGGATATAAACCCTCAATACCAATGAAACTCTTATTGGATAAACCTCGTGTTACCCAACGTTTTTAAAAGTGAAAGTACAGAACCCCATTTCCAAGAATGATTAAAAATGCATCCATATGGTTCTTTTCGAGAATCACAAATCCTGCAAGAGCACCGACTACAAACCCGATAAAATTGTCCAGGTTTTGATAGGATATCAATTTTTTGATTGTTACTAAATGTTGTATATCTAATTATATTTAATACATGTAGAAATGTTATGATATTAGTAATAAAATACTTATCTTTGATTTCTGTAACCTTTAAAAACTTCATATATGGATAGTCCTGTAAAGCGGAACGTGTTCCACTATTTTATATCCGATATTAGTGTTTTTGTAAGCGTTTACCTGAATTTCCTGACAATGGTCTGGCTTACTTATGAGTTGACCGGGTCATCCGCCGATCTTGGATTGGTCGGATTTGTCCAGAATGTTCCTTTCTTTTTATTTAGCGTCCTTGGAGGCGTGGTTGCCGATAATTACAACCGCCGCAAGATAGTGGTCAGATTTAATATTGTTTTTGTTATACTTGCTTTCGTGGTTGCCCTGACTGCTTTCCTTAAATTTCTTACCTTCCCGCTTATTCTTGTATTTTCGTTTCTGTTGGGAGCTTTCTACTCAATCTACTATCCATCAATGATAGCAATGGTGCAGGATATGGTAACGGATAATGATGAGTTTCCGCATTATGGGAGCCGCCGCCTCAAATGCAAAGACAGGGCAGCTTCTCGCCTCATCCTCTTTCAGCTTTTTGATATCCGCATTTACAGTAATAGGAACATTCGTCACGGCATTTATCTTTAATGTCATCTCCCTGATATCAATTTCAAAGGTTAAGTTCACTGCTCCCACTATTCAGAAAAAAGACGAGTCTGTTATCATTCAGATAAAAACCGGGCTCGCTTACGTAATAAGCCATAAGCCCATCATGGCAATAGTATTGATGTCTTCCATCATCAGCCTGGTATTTCTTTTTGTTACTTTCCAGATGCCGATGATCGATAAAGATTTTCTGAATGGCACATCCAGTGACATGGGAATACTATTTATAGCAGGAGCAATAGGCGGACTAACCTCCGGTATTTATCTGGGGCGCAGAAAGTCCACGAAGAACCTCCTCTGGTTTCTGGTCGCCTGCGCGGTAATATCGGGCATCAGCATTATCGGATTGGGATTTTCACGGGAGTTGTGGCTTAGTTTTATCTTCGCAATGGGAGTAGACTTTTCATTCATTGCGGCACTGGGGATCGGGAATACACTCCTTCAGCTGCTCTCTGATGACAAGGTCTGTGGACGCGTTCTCGGTGTTAACACTATGATGTCGTGGGGATTTTCTTCTGTTGTGATGATGCTCCTCGGATTTCTTGCTGATTCCACCGGTATCGAGCCCATAATGATGGGAATTGGTATAGCGCTTTTCCTGAGTGCAGTGATTTACGTAGTAAGCCTGAAATTCCAAAAACCTGCCTTTCAGGAGATATATTCCCAAAGAAACATACCTCCCGAAAAACAACCTATCTAAAAAATAATCCCGGTCCTTAGACTGGCAGTCTGCGTAAAAGAATGAAGTTGTATCGGCTTTAAATGCCTTAAATAATTTTTATGATCATGGTATCTGTCAGATGCTTGTGAGAAATAAATAACTTACTTGCAATTTGGTTTATTTCCATAAAATCACTGACCTTTCCTTCTATTACATCTGCAATGTGCTTATCTATAAGCTGAAAATAGTTTTCAGTAATTTCTTTGCTTCTTTTCATTATATGTTTTGATTATATAAAAATTAAGATAAGTTACTATTCTTGTTAGCGCTGTTAGCTATTTTCGTTTGATCTGATTCATTATAAATTACCGGCATTTGTCCTTTCCACTTATTCCACATTTCATCATCTGTTAAGAGTCTTGCCATAAAATGCGCAACGTTTATGCGGCTTGATTTCCCAGCATTAAAAATCGCGCTTCTAGTTGGTGATTTATGTAAAAAGTATTCAGATACTTTTTCGCTGTCTGTTAAAGTGTCCGGACGCACAGCCGCCCATTCAATATACGGATTTTTCTGTCCGATATTTACTCTTAAATAGTCTGCCGCATTTTCATTGTCAATATGAGGCGGAAGTAATAACCTCAGCAGCCCAATCACAATTTTTTGCCCGAAAGAAATATGTTCATCTAAATCTCTGTTACTGTTACCCGCTGTATTCATTAAGACAAATCTGACCGGCATATCAGGAGAATTTTTTTGAATCGCTTCGCATAGTACTTTCACCGAATCGGTGACAAGTTTTCGCGGCTGTCCGTAAATTCCTTTCAAAGAGAGATTGTGACCAAGACAACAAGCTGCAGACTGACAGTCAGCGATATATCCGGACATTTCTTCAACGCTGATTTCCGCAATTTTCCTCCCGATCATTGTTAAATTTTCATTTCCGGTCCAATTATCAGGAACATTACTGTCTGGCCGGATTATTATTTTAACTTTATGACCTGACCATAATAATTGTTGAACTAATAATTTACCTGTAGCTCCGCTTGCACCTGTTACTAATGCTGTCATATTAAAACTATAGCTGATGTATGAATTTACAAAATTATCCTGTTAAATATTGAAGAGCCAGCTGTTCAATTTTCTCTCTCGGCATTTCGATTATTATCTTCTCATTATTTTTTTGCCTGACGAGCCATTTGATAAACTGTAATCCAATATAATAACCGGCACGATACTTAAAAATATCTTTTGAATTACCTGCATAAAAAAACTCAATATCATCAGACATGTTAGAAAAATTTTTCAAACAATATTGTTTAATCTCTTTTTCTACATTCCGGCAGTCGTCATACCAATCGTTGATTTTATGTTCACTGAGATAGTCAGCCCAGAGCGCTGTTTGTTCATCAGTGTTTTGTAAAACCATAGTAAAATACGTGTTGCTATACCTTCTGTGATTAGTTGCCGACCGGGATGCATTCGTTCCTGAGATGTGCTGAATAAAAAATCAGGAGACGAAGCGTAGTGTATTCCGTGAAGAATTTCATGTGTTAAAAATATTTGCGCCTGTAGATCAGTGTTATATGTTTCTATCGGGATCCAGATGATAATTTCATCTTTATGCCGGAAGGCATGACCATTGGAAGTATTTTGTCCGACAAAAAGAATTACGGAAATATTGTTAGTATCAAAATTATTTGAAAGCAGGTTTTTGACTGACTTCAAATTCTCTGACACCAATTTCTTTTTAATCGATAGATCTGCCTTATTAAAACTGTTGTTTGTGAATTTTCCTTTGTCAGCCCAGAATTGGAAGTAATGAGAAAAAAGAGCGGGATGTACCTGTTCATATTCTTCAATTCCGCCTTTTGCCGCATTAAACGATTCTGAAGTTAAATCTATAATATTCATTTTCATTTTTGCAAAAATAATCCAGAGTAAATTCTAAAGCTATTAATTTTCCTTTGGAATTTTTTATTTGAAAGAACTGACCTGAAGTTATTGTCAGCGCCCGGTTTGATTTCAAATGAATTAAATTTTCATCAATTAAAATGTCCGCCTTACCTGCTTTACACCAAAACAGAATATATTTTAAAACCCTTTTGGGTTCTGAAAGTTTAACCGCTGATGTATGTAATTTTATATCAACCATTAACTATTAACTATTAACTTTTAAATATCTCTTCTGCTCTTTTAGACAAATCATTAATATCATTTTTTTCACTAATGGTTTCCTTACCTAACGTCAAAACCATTTCAGCATGCCTGATTACAGCTTTTTTGTTGCTTTCTTTTTTTGTAAAGTTTAATATGGTAGACATTGCCTCCATCAGTCTTATGATTACTGCTGCACTACCCGCTGAAAACTGCCGTATTTGATTAAATGATGCATCTAAAACTCCGTTAAAATCTAAAGTATCAGCAATAACTCTAAGATTACCTTCATCATCATAACGATATTTTGACGGGAATTTTGCTTCTGTTAAATTACAAATAACCGCAGTTAGATTATCAATACATGTTATTGCCGTGTATGGATCATTTACACCCGGGGAAAGCGCCCTTACGGCGATTTCAACCATTTGGTGGATTGAAAATTCCAGATCCTGATGTGATGTCTTTATTCTCCCGATTACAATTTGCTTTAATAGGTTTTCCAAGGAATCTTCTTCCCAGACCGAACTTGAATATAGCAAGCAGATCTCACTGCCTTTTACCAGAAAACTACCTGGTCTGTGGAATAGCTCTATTAGAGAATTTTGTTTGGCTACAAGTTTCATTAAAGCTTCACTGTTTATATATTGAAGATAACCACTTTTTGGTGACTTGATTGAAATATTATTTTGATAAGCTGAAATTATTGCAGAGGCATCTGTATTGTCTTCATCTTTTATCTCCTCACCCATTTTTTCCGGAAAGAGCGTTTCTACTTGCTTGCCGATAAAGTTTGTAATATCAGAGATCACTTTATCTACCTGTATACTTACAGCTATTCGATGAATAAAAATGATTAGTAAAATAATATTTATTATGGCGGCTAAAATTGCCACTAATATCGAAATGGATGGGATGAAGATATAGCCGTCATTTTCTTTTACAGCATTTAAAACAAGCAGACAATATAAGTAGGTTGATACAAAAGACCCCAAAACAACCTGATTGAGTCTGACATACATAAAGTTTTTGATGAGTCTCGGACCAAACTGGGAGGAGGCAAGTGTCAAAGCTACAAGCGTAACGGAAAAAACAGTTCCCGCCACACCTATCATTGCGCCTGCTATGGTTGACAATATGCTGCGCGCAGAATGGGAGCTATTTACCAGAAAAAAGCGAACCCAGCCTTCCTGTGTAATTGTAATTGAATTATCCAGAGTAACCAGGCTGATGGATAATAAAACAGCAAAACAAATAATGAGTACCGGCAAAAACCAGAACGTTGCCATTAATTCTTTCCAAAAAAAGAGTAGTTTTTTCATTCTAAAAAGATTGGGTTATGCCAAAGTTAAAATTCCGAAGAAATTTTCAGAATAGATGAGAACAAGCAATTATTTATAGCCATTGTCTTGAGTTCGAACTTTTTGATTTCAATATCATTTATACATTTCCCCGTGTTTTTTTAAGAACGAAAGAACAGTTGCATTATAATAGGATGAGTTGTCTTCGTGCATTATATGTGAAGCATCAGGAATTATTTTGAGTTCTGAATTTGGAATTAGTTTGTTAATCTCAAAAAGTAAATATTGAAATAATTTTGGACTGTTCTGTCCTGAAATCAATAAGGTTGGAAGGTTTAATTTTTTGATTTTATTTTTCGATAGGGGTAAAAGCCCTGACCCAAGTAACTCTGCTTTTATGAGATTTGTTTTTGCTTGTTTTCGTCTTTCTTCCGATAAATTCAGATATGATTGAACTCCTAATGTAGCCTTTCCGAAAACGTCCAGTGCTAAATTTAAATCATTTTGATTTAAAGCCTTTGTTGCGGGTGTAATACCCTTTGTTCCAAATTTTATTATGGCTAATGCTAATTTTGGATTTGTGAGTAAAAGTTTTAGTATTTCCAATGGCTTTGGAACATTGCTGACATATAATGTAACGGCTGGCGGTTCTGCTAATGTTAATGTCCGAATTAATTTAGAATTTTTTAAAGCCAAAAGAAGACATAAAAAAGCACCATAAGAATGTCCAATTAAATGTACTGTTTTATTGTTGCCAATAAATTTGATGAATTCCTCCAAATCTTCCACGTGCTGTATCATAGAATAATCCTCTGCATCTGAAATTTGTTTATTTGGCCAATGAAACCTTCTGCTGTAAGCAATAGTGTGATAATACATTCCGAACTCTAGCAATTGTTTGTCCCAAGTCCGGTAATCGCTGGCAGAACCGTGAACAAGAACAAGAGTATCGCCATTTCCATTTTCAGCATAATTGAATTTGTAGAGATTTAGATTCGCTTGTAACATAATTTACCTTTTTTTGATATACAATTGCCTGAGGTTTGGTATTAAATGACGGACAAAGATTAAATATACGCAACAAAATTACAAATACTTGCAGTAAACAAAGTAACTTAAGGCTTTACGCATGTGTCGGTTGCGGATATTAAATGATCTTATCGAGCGGTAACTTTTCAAACTTAAATGCTCTTTAATCATCCGCTAAAATTCTCTTTCGCTTACAACTCCATATATTGACTCACATATAATTTTTAAACACCGAATGTAATGTTTTATATTTACCCGAAATTATAAATGAAATTCTCTTAGTCACTTGCGCCGGGATTTTCTTTCAACATATTTCATCCTATATAAACTCTTTCAACTTAATTTATTGAAAATGTAATTTCAATATTATTTTTAATTTGTAGCTGAAAGCTAGTTTCATGAAAACAGCACGCGGATTTAAAACAGATGTGTTCCAAAAAGTTTGCATTTCCTGACTTGCCAGGTTTAAGCGGTTTATAGAACCCGCGCGGAAAACAATACACGCTACCTCCGGCACCTTAAAATAAAACTTCTCATACATCGGCACTATTCGTTTTTTAACTGATACTTCACAAAAAAACATCTCCCGTAAATTCAAGTTGTCGTGATTCTGTTTTATAAACCGCTGAAGCGGTTTATAAAACCCGCGCGGAAAACAATTCCGCACTACATCCCCAGCACTTTATCATAAAACTTTTCATACATCGGCACTATATTCTCCTCGCTGAAATGCTCCGCCCGCTTCCTGGCGTTCTTTGAAAAATGTTCGTATCTCTTTTCATTCGTAAGCAGCTCTATCGCATATTTTGACATTCTCTCCACATCTCCGATCTCTGCAATATATCCCGTCTCCCCGTGCAGATTCAGTTCAGGCAATCCGCCGACACTCGATGAGATCACCGGAACTCCGCAGCTCATTGCTTCCAGCGCTGACAGTCCGAAACTCTCTGACTGCGAAGGCAGAAAGAAAAGATCAGTAACTGACAGCAGCTCTACCAATGCATCCTGCTTACCCATGAATTTTATATCTTCAGAAATTCCAAGTTCACGGGAATATCTTTCGCATTCGCTTCTCTCCGGACCATCTCCGATAAGAATCAGCTTGCTGTCAACTTTTTCCTTTACGGTGTTAAAAATTTTAATCACATCCTGCACTCTTTTCAATGCGCGGAAATTTGATGTATGAGTAAGAATTTTCTCATCATTCTTCGCAAAGTTCTTTCTGAAGCATTTTGTCTTTTCATTATCTTCACGGACATATTTATTTATATCTATAAAATTCGGGATCACTTCTATCTCCTTATCGATCTGATACTGCTGCTGTGTCTTCTCTTTCAGGAATCTCGATACGGCTGTAACTCCGTCGGATTTCTGAATGCTGAATTTCATCGTCGGCAGAAAACTCGGCTCCAGTCCTGTCAGAGTTATATCCGTACCGTGAAGCGTAGTTATGAATTTAATTTCGGATTTATTTCCGCCTTCGGATTTCAGAATTTCTCTCGCAAGAAATGCGCTAGTTGCATGTGGTATTGCGTAATGAGCGTGCAGAAGATCCAGATCATGAAACTTAGTAACTTCAACCATCTTACTTGCAAGCGCAATAGAGTAAAGAGGAAATTCAAAAAGAGGATAATTATTAATCTCCACCTCGTGATAGAAAATGTTGTCTATGAAGCCGTTCAGACGCGTAGGCATTGCATAAGAAATGAAATGAACTTCGTGGCCTCTCATTGCAAGGGCTTTTCCGAGTTCAGTTGCCACTACTCCGCTTCCTCCGTACGTCGGATAACAAGTGATGCCGATTTTCATAAAAAATTTTATTAATGTAAATATAATTTAATATACTGTTAAGAGAAATTCATTCTCTAGACTGAAATTTTCAATCAGCTATTTTTTAAAGTGTTTTAAAATTTTAAAAAGATAAAGATATGACAAATATCATATAAAAAATCCGGCAGCTTACGGATTATTGAATTAAATAAACCGACTGTAATTAGTATTTTTACACACTATCTAAAACTAAAAAATACTAACCTATGAAAAAAATCAAAGTATTAATTATGGGCGCTGCCGGCAGAGATTTTCATAATTTCAACGTTATGTACAGAGATAATCCTTTATATGAAGTAGCTGCATTTACCGCAACACAGATCCCGTATATTGATAAGAGAATTTATCCCAAAGAGCTCAGCGGGAAATTGTATCCCAAAGGAATTCCGATCTACTCTGAAGAAAAATTAACTGATCTTATTAAAAAAAATAAAATAGATGAAGTCATCTTTTCATATTCCGATGTCACATTTGAATATATTATGAAAAAGGCAGCGGAAGTAAATGCTGCAGGCGCTTCATTTAAAATGCCCGGTTATGATGAAACTGCCGTAAAGTCTGTAAAACCTGTGATTGCCGTAGTTGCGTCACGAACAGGAACAGGTAAAAGTCAGACTTCGAGAAAAGTTATAGAGATTTTAAAATCCATGGGAAAGAAAGTAGTGGCAATACGCCATCCTATGCCTTACGGAAATCTGGCTAAGCAGAAAGTTCAGAGATTCGCAGAAGTTTCTGATCTTAAAAAACATAAATGCACAATTGAAGAAATGGAAGAATATGAACCGCATGTCGTGCAGGGAAATGTTATTTACGCAGGCACGGATTATGAAGCGATAATCAGAGAAGCTGAAAAAGAAGCGGACATAATTATCTGGGACGGCGGAAACAATGATATGCCGTTTTACAAAAGTGATCTTGTAATTACAGTTGTCGATCCTCACAGACCGGGACATGAACTTAAATATTATCCGGGTTTTATTAATCTTCTGATTGCAGATATAGTAGTGATAAACAAAATAGATTCAGCAGATCAATCGGACGTAAACATAGTGAGGGAAAACATTGAAAAATATAATCCGAAAGCAGTAATTGTCGAAGCAGCATCGCCTGTATCATTAGAGAATCCGGCGGATGCAAAATTCATTAAAAACAAAAAAACTCTTATTGTCGAAGACGGACCGACGCTCACTCACGGGGGAATGAAATACGGAGCAGCCACTATAGCAGCAAAAAAATTCGGCGCAAAGGAAATTGTTGATCCAAGAGAATTTGCAGTCAGATCGATCAGAGACACATTCGATAAGTATCCGGACATCGGAAAACTTTTGCCGGCAATGGGTTACGGAGATAAGCAGATAAAGGATCTTGAAGACAGCATTAACAGAGTGCCGTGCGACTGCGTGCTGATAGGAACTCCCATAGATCTGAGAAGACTTATAAAATTCAAAAAGCCGGCGGTAAGAATAAACTACGAACTGCAGGAAATCGGCAGACCGGATCTTAAAGAATTAATTACGGAAAAATTTTCCTGAACTGAAAACCCGGGCGACCGGGTTTTTTATTTTTATTTGTATCTTGAAAAATAAATATGAAATATCCATTCTTGAATATTCTAAATCCGGCCCTCGACTTAAATTAAATTATACATTCCGTTTTATCTGATTAAATATTAATTTAACCATATGATTCAAATCAGGTCTTACATTTACGTGATTCTTTTATTCAGCGCAATTTTGTTTTCGGGATGTTTCTCATTGTCAATTGATAAAATGGTTGAGGTCAATCCTGAAGAGGACTGGCTAATGATCGGAGGAAATCCGCAGAAGACAAATATTTCTAAATCTAAATCCATACTTACGCCGCCGTTTAATCTTTACTGGGAATTTGATGCTGACGGCGGACTAGCAAAGAACTGCATTTCAGTCAGCGATGCAATTGTTTTTGTAAACACATTGAACGGAGAATCTTTTGCGATAGATATTTTCAGCGGGAAAAGTCTCGGCAGAACTTCAGTATTAGGCGACGCATCATATTCCACTCCCGTTATTGACAGAAACAATATCATAATTGCCGCTTCCGGCGACAGGAGTACAAGAATATTCAGTTATAATCTGATCACGGGAAATGAAAAATGGAAAAGAAATGTCGGCAGCATATTATCTTCTCCTGTCATGACGGAAAATGATATTATAGTTGCTTCTGCAAATAACAGAATATACCGATTGAATGCAGCGACCGGAGTATTAGTGTGGATTGCCGATCCTAAAGAATCCGGTTTACCATACAGCTCGTTTTTTAACAGTCCGTCAATTTTCGAAAACAAAATATTTGCCGGCAATAACAGCGGCATAATGTATTGCTTTGATCTGAAAAACGGAAGGCAGCTGTGGAGTCTGAAAACCGGCGCTTCCATTACAACAGACGTTTCAGCAAAGGACGGAAAAATCTATTTCGGATCTGACGATAAAAATTTTTACTGCGCAGATACTGCCGGAAATATTGTCTGGATAAAAGATCTGGGGACGACTTTCAAAGCAGCCTCAACTTTTTACAATGATATGGTTATAACAGCCGGCATAGACGGAAATATATATGCAATGAATTCCGGAGATGGTGAAATTATATGGACATTTAAAACACACGGCGCAGTCTGGGCTACTCCGCTTCTTCACAATAATATGATTTTCGTCGGTTCATTCGACAGAAGATTCTACTGTTTAAATGCAGATAACGGAAAAGAGCTCTGGCATTATTTATGCGAAGGCCGCGTAAGGACAAGCGCTGTGATCTGGAAAGATTATATCTTTACGGCAAGTGATGACAAGTACGTTTATTGTTTCTCAAATAAAATTATGGAGAAGAAAAAATAGTATGCGCTCATTATTTTTTATGATCATTTTTTTTGTATTCAGTAACAGTTATTCCCAAACTGATTCTACGGAAATAACATCTGCGGAATTAACAGATTCCGTCAGCTATTATTCGGTTAATCTGCTTTCGCTGCCGGATAATGCGGAAGTGTATAATGATTCTGTTCTGATCGGCACTACTCCTGTATTGAATTATCAGATGAAGGAAGGAAACTATACACTGAAATTTGTAAATCCGGGTTCGGGAAAATTCTGGCAGAATTCAAATCAGATAATTGATCTGCATCTGAAAACCGATACTACCTTAAGCGCTGCATTCAAATATTTTTATTATTTTGATTCCGATCCTTTTAACGCATCTGTTATAAGCAGCGATACTCTATTAGGTCTTACTCCTCTCAGACTGCTTAATGAACATAAAATCACTGGAAATATCATATTCAGAAAAAAGAACTATCAGGATCTGGTTTTTAATATTTCAGATTACGATTTCGGAACGGGCTTAAAAGTGAATATGAAGTCAAAGGGAAATATCCGTACTAACGATGAAGTATATAAAGATAAAGGAACACAGTTTAACACATCAAGGAATCTGCCGGTAATTTCAGGACTGGGTATAGCTTCAATTGCAGCAGGATTTTTTACTTATAACTTCAAGAAAAAAGGAAATGATGCTTATGACGAATATTTAGTAACAGGAAGTCAGGATAAATTAGATGAGTCAAGAAATAACGATACATACTTTGTAATATCACTGATATTAATGCAGGCAGCTCTCGGGGGACTGATATATTTTCTTTTCTTTGATTGAATTTTATTTTCAGTCAACAATTTTTATTTTTTCCGCCGGCTTAATGAATAAATTTCTCCAGACTATCGTCAGTAAAATAATTACCGCTCCGATAATGGAATATACAGTCGGTACTTCTCCGACTCCTAAAAACACCCACACAGGATTCAGAATAGCTTCGAGCATTGCAATAATCATGGATTCGGTAGCTGAAATATATTTGATGCCTTCGTTAAAAATAATATAACTTATTCCAATCTGAAACACTCCCATGTATAGAAGAATCAGCGCCTGAGAAAATTCAACTATGAGCTTGTCATAAACAAGCGGAAAACAAAAAATGCATACAAGAATATTTCCGGCAATAATATACACTATCGTATTTTCTGTCTTATGAATCTGCTTTTTCCATTTCAGAAAAAGAGTAAACAGGGCAAAACTAATTCCTGATGCGATTGCAAGTAAATTACCTTTAATGCTTGTTAGATCAAGCTTGCCGAAAAAAAATAACACCATTCCGAAAAGACAAAAAATAAGAGCAATAAGATTTTTCTTATCAAATTTTGTTTTCAGAAAAATTGGTTCTAGTATTAACAAATAAATAGGAGCTGTGAACTGAAGAAATATTGCATTTGCAGCTGTAGTAAGTTTTGTTGCAATTACAAAAAGCACGAGAATAAATGAATACGTAAGACTGCACATTATTGAGATCTTATCGAATTCAATTTTAAAATTTATTTTATTGATTAAAGAAATTACTATGATCGTAATCGCAGCAATAAGAGATCTGTAAAATGAAATCTGATAAGCGTCAAGTGTCAGGACTTTTATAAAAAGACCTCCGGAGCTCCAGAGGAGTGCGCAGAAGCTGATATATATCAGTCCCTTTTTATGTAAGGGAATTGAATTAATGATTTTTGAAAACATACGAAATATATAAGACCTGAATCAGACGGAATCGTCTGTGAAGAAATTTTACCTGACTGACAAAAAAGAAGAGCTGTTATAATAAAAAGAGATTCACCTATGAATTAATTTCTTTTTGATCTCTTTCAGCATTATCCTTGTCATTTTTTCCAGATCAACATTATTCTTCCATCCCCAGTCTTTTCTTGCGACAGAATCATCAATACTTTGCGGCCATGAATCTGCAATAGCCTGACGGAAGTCAGGTTTGTATATTATTTCAAAATCAGGAATGTGCTTTTTGATTTCGTCTGAAAGTTCTTCGGGATCAAAACTTAAACCGCTTAGATTATAACTCGATCTGATGCTGATCTTATCGGCGTCTGCTTCCATAAGTTCTGTAGTAGCTCTGATCGCATCATCCATAAACATCATCGGCAGTTTTGTATCAGGTTTGAGAAAGCATTCATACTTCCCTGTTGTTATCGCATCATAAAATATTTCCACTGCATAGTCGGTAGTTCCGCCGCCTGCTTCGGTTTTATAACTGATGAGCCCGGGATATCTAATACTTCTTATATCAAGCCCGTATTTATTGAAATAATATTCGACCCAGCGTTCAGCTGCGAGTTTGCTGATTCCGTACACAGTATTCGGCTCCATTATCGTAAGCTGCGGCGTATCAATTTTCGGAGTGGTCTTTCCGAATACGGCTATTGAGCTTGGCCAGAATATTTTTTTGATACCGACTTCTCTTGCAAGATCAAGAATGTTAAGTACGCTTCTCATATTTATATCCCATGCCTGAAGAGGAAGTCTTTCAGCATTTCCTGATAACACCGCAGCGAGAAGATATATCTGCGAGATCTTATATCTGATTACAAAATGGATCAGTCTTTTATCATCCATTACATCCAGCAGCTGAAACGGTCCGGATTTTTTCACATCTTTCGGCGCATCTTTTATATCGGTTGCAAATACATTTTCATTTCCGTAGATCTTTCTTAAAGCTAAAGTAAGTTCGGAACCGATCTGACCTGCCGCTCCGATAACAAGAATTTTTTCCATTTAAAAAAAAGAGATAAATTAAATTTTATAAAGTGAACGGAGATTAAATGAAAAAACTATCTCGGGTCAAGTTTTTTAATTATTTCTTCCTGTTTCTGAATTTCTATATCAGTCAGGGGAATACCTTTTTGAATTTTCTGCTGCAGCTGTGAATAAGGCATCCATACTTCTTCTATCTGAGTTATTTTTTCCTTATCGTCGAGATTATCGACATTCACATTAAATTTATCCATTTTAAAAAGACCTAGAGCTTTCTGATAATTATCTATGGACAGATCATACATCTGAAGCGAATTATAAGCTCTTCCGAGAAACATATACGCTTCACCAAATTCAGGATTTTCATTCACTGCATTCTGAAATTCGACAACACTTGCATTATAATTTTTTTCCTTAAAATGATTAAGACCTGTTTCATAACTGTCTATGCCTTTAGTACCGCAGCCGGTAAAAAGAGAAATTATAACTAAAAAGTATAAGTACTTCATTTTTATTAATTAATTATTTATAAAATCAGTAAGTTTTAAAAATTAAAATAATAATTGTAAAATTTTAACATATATCAAAACACTTCAAAAATATTTTTTCAAAATTTCATCTTTTGCTATTTTCAGATGGGAAGATAAATCGTTTAAAATACTATTTAAAGTTCCGATCTTAATTGGGTTATGGTTTGGAACAGTAATGTGATGACTTAAATTATCTTTCGTGGCGGTTAACCGGATGTGACTTCCCTTTTGTCTTGTGACTTCATAACCAATTTTTTCTAAATTTTTTATTAATTCATCAGAAGAGATATCCCTGGGAATCTTCATACTTTTAGAAATTCATCTTTCACATAGTGTAATCTAAGTATCTTTGGGGCATCCTCTATTTCAAAATGACAAGTAACCGCTTCTTTAATGTTTGTTCTCAGCTCATCATCCGAGTCAGCTTCAGTAAAAATTGAATGTCCTAATGCTCTTGCTGTCCATCCTCCCTCAGGAGATTCTTCGACTATAAAGATAATTTCATTTTCCATGATTCAAAATAATTATATGGATTTAAAATAAAAACACATAAGCAGAATCAAACTTAGTTTTCAAGATTTAATGACTCAGTCATTAATGGAACGAACAGAAAATATTATAAATCTTCCACAACAAACTCCGGCTTCACTAAATCTTTCTGTATTAACGCAGGCCAATAGGCAACTACATCGGAAGGTTTTGGTCTTCCGCCTGCAAAGCCGGTGACGCCGGGCGGACCTGTAAGGATCAGCGGCGCGATTTCTTTTCCGAATCTTTCTATTGAATATTTATCCTGAGATCTCACCGCAAATCGGAGTACAACTTCATTCGGTTCGTTTATAACATTTGCAAGCGGACCATGACAGGCGTTGTAACCCTGAAACTCGCTTCTTATCTCATCAAATTTTAAACCAAGGTCATTCAGACGTATCCTTAAAATCTCATCTGCCGCTTTTGCTTTTTCAAGAGCTTCAGGCCAGCAGTATGTCAGAGAACCTGCTGCGCTGTATCCGTCCGAATAAGACATTGATACTTTGTAGAATGGGGTGGAAGGAAAACCTTTCACGCCAAACACACGAACTTTATTTTCACCAATGTTTTCAAGCTGTATGGATGTAAAGTCTGCAATGCAGTCAGGAGTAATATAATCTTTCGGATCACCGATCTCATAGACAAGCTGTTCGCTTACGGTTTCGATGCTGACTCTTCCGCCTGTGTTTTCATGTTTGGTAATAATGACTTCGCCGTTTGGAAAAGCCTCAGCTATAGGAAATCCAATCCTCGCAAGATCAGGAATGCTTTTCCAGTCACCGAGGAAATTACCTCCGCTTGCCTGTCCGCCGCATTCAAGAATGTGACCGGCAACGGTTCCGGCTGACATCAGATCCCAGTTAGTCATATCCCAGCCGAATTCATAGACCATCGGCGCAAGTGTAAGTCCTGTATCGGTAACTCTTCCGGTAATAACAATATCAGCTCCCTGTTTAAGACATTCCACAACAGGAGCCGCACCGAGATAGACATTTGCGCTGAGAATTTTATCGCGAACAGTTTTTATCGAAGCTCCTGTTTCCATATTTTTAAGTTCAATGCCTTTGGAAACGAGCTCATCTATATTATCCAGAATGTTATCTCCCTGTACGATCCCGATCTTTAAATTTTTAATTCCGATTTTTTCTGCGACTTTAAATATAGCGTCTCTGCAAGCGACAGGATTTACTCCGCCGCCGTTTGTAATGACTTTTATATTTTTTTCTTTTATAACAGGAAGAAGTCTTTCCATAAGAGGTGGGATATCGCGGGCATATCCGAAGGCAGGATCTTTAAGTTTTTGTTTCTGCAGAATAGACATTGTAACTTCCGCAAGATAGTCCATCATAATGTAATCTACCGGTCCGCCTGTAGCCTGTTTGTAAGGAGCGTCGACGAGATCGCCCCAGAATCCCTGACCGGAGGCAATGCGTATTTTTTCTTTCATCAAGTGTTTTATGAATTTATGAACAAATTAATTAATTATAATTTGTGTAACAATTTATTAATGAATGGAAAGAGGCGGAGAATCTGAAATATGTCAGGTAAGTATTAAGAATCCCGATGCATTAACTTTTTCAGGAATTGTCAATTAACCTTTCCTTAAAAGCTTTTGCGACAGCTTCGGATTTAGAATGGACATGAAGTTTGTGGTAAATATTTTTTATATGATGGCGTACAGTTCCCACGGTGATGAAAAGTTTGTAAGCAATTTCCTTGTACGAATTTCCTTTGCACAGAAGGTCGAGTACGTCGGATTCTCTGACTGTCAGCGGTGATTCAGTTTTTTTCTGAAAGGAAGAGACTACGAGTTTGGCAATTTTGTATGACATTGGCGCTCCGCCTTCGTAAATTTCTTTAATCGATTCGATGATTTTTTCTTCGGAAGCGCTTTTATCCAGATATCCGCTGGCTCCTGCGCTGAGAGCTTTAAATACAAGAGAGAGATCTTCGTGAACAGTAAGCATTATAATATCAACTTTCGGAAATTTCTGCTTTATTATTTTCACTCCTTCGATACCTGAAATCCCCGGAAGTTCAATGTCCATTAACATAACATCCGGTTTATTTTTAACCAGATCTTTAATTGCGCTTTCACAATCTCCGTAATTTCCGATACAGGATAAACCGTCACTCTCGTTGATCATTTCTTTCAATGCTGATCTGATCGGTTTGTCATCTTCGACTATTGATACTCTTATCATAATTTACTTCCTGAATTTACTGATATCAGATTCTGTATTCCGGCTGTAAGAGTGATCTTGGTTCCGGCGCCGGGGAATGAACTTATGTTTACATTCAGATCAATCTGTTCAGCCCGCGAGAAAATATTTTTCAGACCATAACCTTTCTGACATGAAGCGGGATCAAATCCTTTGCCGTCGTCTTCGAGAATTATTTCCACATCTTCATCATATATTTGGAAGATCAGATTAACATTTTTACATTCGGAATATTTCAGAATATTATTCATACCTTCTTTAAAAATATAAATGAGATGCCTTTTGCAGTTCATTGAAAGTTTAATATTCTGCAGCTCCGTATTTAAAGAGCCGGAGTGAAATTCAATTCCTGAATTATCGAAAAGCTCATTGCCAAAATCTTTTAACCTGACGGCGAAATCATACAGTGAATCTTCCTGAGGATTCATTGTCCATATAAGATCTTTGGCGCCGCTCTGAAGACTGTTTGAAGTATCAACAATGAATTTAAGATCATCTGATATACCGTTTGATAATGCCTGAAGTTTTTTATTTACTCTGCGGCTGTAGAGAGAGATCCTTGTAAGTTTATGACCGAGTTCATCATGATAATCTCTTGACGCCTGTTCGCGTACTTTCTCGCGCTCGGATTCGCGCGCTTTTTCAATGTCGAGAAGATGTTTTACTTTACGCCTTACTCTTAGATTATGCAGTAAAATCAATGAAGCAATCAATACAGAAATAATAATCGAATAGAACCACCACGTTTTCCAGTAAGGCGGTGAAATATTTATTTTAATTTCAGCCGCAGATTCATTTATCACTCCGTCGGCGTTTGTACCTTTAACTTTAAATATATAGTTACCGGGATCAAGGTTAGTATAGACTGCATTTCTTAAATTGCTGTAAGGCGTCCAGTCAAAATCAAACCCTTCGAGCATATATGAGAATAAAATTTTATCAGGAGCGGAAAAGTCGGAAGATGAAAACCCAATATTGATAACTGCATCTTTATGACTAAGTGAAACTTCATTTTCGGATGAAATATTATCCGTGAATTTTATATTGTCATTGTATCTTGTAAGCCCGGTAAAAATGATATCAGGAATGTAACCGCTGTTTTTTATTTCGGCGGGATTCACCGAACAAACTCCGTTCACTCCGCCAAAGAAAATTTCTCCGTCAGATGAAGCAAGACATGAAGAAAAATTAAACATATTATTTGAAAGACCGTCGGACATATTAAAATTTCTGACTTCTTTCTGATTCGGGCTGAATCTGCTCAGACCTTTCATAGTACTTAGCCAGAGATTTCCAAATCTGTCAGGAATAATGCCTGCAATAACGGAGTTTTCAAATCCGTTTTTTTCATTGAAGTAAGTGAAAGTACCTGAAGCCGCGTTAAATTTATTAAGCCCTCCTCCAGTACCGATCCAGAAATTTCCCGCTTCGTCCTCACAAAATGAATAGACATAATTATTACTAAGAGTATTTGTACTACCGGGATTGTGTCCGTAATGAATAAAATTTCCTGAAACACGGTTCAGTTTATTTAAACCTGCATATGTTCCAAACCACATACTGCCGGAGCGGTCTTCATAAATAGATAGAATAGTATTCTCACTCAAACTTTCCTTAATACTGTCAGAATGGACATACCTTTTGAATTTATTTTCAGACGGAATATATTCATTCACGCCGAAGGATGTTCCGATCCATAAAATACCGGATTTGTCTATATAAAGATTATTAACACTATTAAAGCTGAGAGAATTAATATTATCAGGTTCATTAAAAAATTTCACAAAGGAATTTTTTCTTTTATCAAATTTATTCAGTCCTTTATTAGTGCCGATCCAGAGATCACCGTAAGAATCTTTTGTTATTGATCTGATATAATTACTGCTGATACTGCCGGGATTTTTTAGCTCGTGAAAATATGTCTCAAGTATTTTAAAGTTTGCATCCGACCTGTAAAGACCGTTTTCCGTTCCGATCCAGAAACTTCCGTCATAGTCCTGATAAAGCGAGAGGATATTATAATTTTCAAGATAGTTTTTAAAAATATTTTTAGACTGTGAAAGTTTGTATAAGCCTTCCTGATAATTACTGACCCAGAGTACCCCGGACTTGTCTTTGCAGATGCTCATAATGACTTCGCGTTTTCTGTCAGGTTCAGCAGTGATATTGATCTTCCTGAACTTTCCGTCACGGACGGAAAAACGGTTCAAACCGTTCCCCGTTCCAATCGCCAATATACCCGGATACTCTTCTGTAATTGAAAATACACTATTGTCGCTTATGCTTCCCGAATCCGCTATGTCATGCTCAAATCGGATAAATGTACCCGAACTCTTTTCAAACTTGTTTAATCCCGCTGCTGTGCCGATCCATATGTCACCATAACTGTCACATATCATTGAGTGAATAAAATTTCCGCTTATACTGCTTTTGTTTTCTTTATTACTTTTATATAATTTAAATTCCCCGGTCTTTTTGTCAAATACATTCAGTCCGCTGCCGGACGTGCCTGCCCAGATCTTACCTTCATTGTCGACGGACAAAGTTCTGACCTTATTACTGCTGATGCTTTTCACGTTTGCCGGATCATGTTTGTATGTTTTGAAAATGCCGTTATCAAATCTGCAAAGTCCTCCTTCTTCTGTTGCGATCCAGATCGTTCCGTCCATATCCTGAACTATTGACCAGATCACGTTACCGCTGACCGAGCCCGGATTCTTACTGTCATGAATGTATCTTGTAAAAACTCCGGTATTCCTGTCATACCTGTTCAGACCGCCGTTATATGTGCCGAACCATAGGAAACCATCACGGTCTTCTAAAAAAGATATTATATCATCATTGGAAAGTGAATTTGTATCGGAAGGATCATGACGGTATATTTTGTAATTCACTCCGTCATATCTGATGAGACCAAACATAGTGCCAAACCACATAAATCCTTTGCTGTCCTGATACATATTGTAAACTAAGTTTACAGGTACGCCGAGTTTGTCCGATACACGCTCGGTTTTTGTACTGTATTCCTCCGACTGTAAAAATCCTGAATTCATTGAAGCGAATAACAATACACAGATTATTTTTATTTCAATTTTTTTCATAGGATAATTTATAAAATCACTGCAGAGGTTTCAATCTCATATATATGAGATATAAAAAAGTATTTAATATTATAATTTGAAATAAACATAACAAAAAGCAAAGGAAAATTTAACCGGTAATACAAATACTTGAATTGTAATTCATCTGGTAAATTCAGAATGTAAGGAGTAAACGATTCAGTACGCAGGAAGTTAGGAATAAATTTCTTAGCCGGTTTTTTAAAGAAATTATAATATACCCGTAACTCAATTTTCAAAATCTTCTAATAAAAAAGAGTTACGGAATAATAATACTGACTACGCGGCAAATAAAGGCGTATTATCAATATGAATCAGATAATCTGTGATCATATCACCTTTCATATAAAACACGTTAACGAAAGGGAATGTCATTTCCTTTTCATCGTGTCTTGTATAAGTAACTTCTCCCTGCCATACAATGCTGTCTCCGTTATCCCAGAGATTTATTATGTTGTGTTTGCCTGACCGGATCATTTTAAAAAAACCATCAACATAATTTTTAATGTTTTCTCTTCCTTTTACCGGTTCGTTGTTTGCGTATTTGAATACGCCGTCTTCGGTAATAAATTCACTGAACGTTTTTGCGTCCATTTTGTCTATTGAGTCCATGACTCTTTGTATCAATTCAGTTCTTGGCATTTTATAAATTATTTTAAAAGTACAAATATCCGAAATTGAAAACTTAAATTAAATTCTATATTTACTGAACTTCATTTTTACAAATGTTAAGAAAATCCCGAAATGAATATGAGATCTCATTTGCTGCTGAAATTTATTTATATATTAGAATATTGTTATATTTGTTAGTATTATTTGGATTAACTTTAACCGGAATTTTGTAAACTGATAACTTTTACTTCCTTTTTAAATCGATGCACAATTACTAAATTTACAGGTATTCAATAAAATTTCAAAAACAAATTGTTTAAAAAAATATTAATTGCAAACAGAGGAGAAATTGCTGTAAGGATCCTCTCCACTGCAAAGGAAATGGGAATAAAAACGGTAGCGGTCTATTCTGATTTTGACAGATACTCACTTTTTACAAAACTTGCTGATGAAACATACAGACTGGGAGAATCCCCCTCCTCAAAAAGTTATTTACTTGCCGATAAAATAATTGAAATTGCGAAAAAGACCGGAGCGGAAGCAATACACCCCGGTTACGGATTTCTTTCTGAAAGAGGTTTCTTTGCGAAAATGTGTGAAGATAACGGTATAAAATTTATCGGACCCGGCTACAAATCAATTGAACTGCTCGGCAGTAAAACAGAAGCAAAAGCTCTGGCTCTGAAAAATGATGTGCCGGTCGTACCGGGCACAGATAAGCCGCTGCAGGATATGAGCAAAATAAAAACAATTGCCTCGGAGATCGGATATCCTGTCCTGATCAAAGCTTCAGCAGGCGGAGGCGGAAAAGGCATGCGCGTGGTGAATGATGAATCGGAAATTGAAAGCTCTTTGAGAATGGCGCAGAGCGAAGCCAAGTCTTCATTTGGTGATGACAGCGTTTTCATTGAAAAGTATATTGTCAATCCCAGACATATAGAATTTCAGATACTTGCAGATGAACACGGTAATGTAATCCATCTCGGCGAAAGGGAATGCTCAATGCAGAGAAGACATCAGAAGATCATAGAAGAAACTCCTTCGGTAATAATGGATGAAAATCTCCGCAAAGAAATGGGCGAATGCGCAAAAAGAATTGTTAAAGCCGCAGGTTATACAAATGCCGGAACGGTTGAGTTTATAGTTGATGAAAACAAAAAATTTTATTTCTTAGAAGTTAATACTCGTCTGCAGGTAGAACATCCTATTACTGAAATTCGTACCGGGCTTGATCTGGTAAGAGAACAGCTCAAAGTTGCATTTGGTGAGAAACTGGCGTTTACACAGGAAGACATTAGTTTCAAAGGTCATACTATCGAATGCAGGATCTGCGCTGAAGATTCTTATGATAATTTTATGCCGTCCTCAGGAAAGATCACTTATATGAAAAGGTTTCTTGGAAGCGGAATGAGGGAAGATACAGGAATTGAACAGGATGACGAGATCTCGGTTTATTATGATCCCATGATCTCCAAACTGATCTCGTACGGAGCGGACAGGACGATCGCAATTGAAAAAATGAAAAGAGCTTTAAAAGATTATGTGATAGTCGGAATTAAAACAAACATTAATTTTTTACTGAGTCTTCTGGAATGTAAAGAATTTATTGACGGCAATTATCATACTCAGTTTATAGAAAAGGAATTTAAATCGAGGATCATCAGTCCGGATTTCTCGAATGAAGAACTGGATGCAGCAGTCAGTCTTGCAGCGGTTCTATTTAAAGAAAATAAAAATTCAGTAAACGGAAAAATAAAAATGAGCAGTAACGGTATTTCAGGAAACTGGATCAAAAAAAGGCAGGATACATACAGATGAAAAATTTTCAATTGAGTTTTCCGGATTCGGAAAAGAAAAGCGAAGTGAGTATATCTTCGGACAGCAAAGCGGTGATCAACGGAAAAGAAGTAGAGTTCAATTATAAATGGCTGAGTCCGAATGTAATGATCCTGAGGATTGATAATAGAAACTATTATTTTTCTGTAGCTGAAAACACTGATGATAATTACACGGAAATAAATCTGGATTCAATTCTTTACAAAGTGATCTGCAAAAGCGAACTTGATCTTCTGAAGGAAAAACTGTCAGGTAATAAATCCGGCGATTCTGTCAAAAATGAAGTAGTCTCACCGATGCCGGGAATAATAAAGAAGCTTAACGTACATGAAGGGCAGCAGATAAAAAAAGGTGATGTGCTGCTTGTACTCGAAGCAATGAAGATGGAGAATGAAATAAAATCGAAAAAAGATTCAGTAATAAAAAAGATATGCGTTGAGGAAATGAACTCGGTGGAAAAGAATGAACTTTTGATATTGCTCGGCTGACAGTATTTTCAGATTACAGAAATTTAATCAATTAAATCAGGAATTTAATTATTTAATGGGATTATTCCTTGCATTTGCGTCACTTGTTGCTGCGGTAGTACCGATGTTTTTTTACCTTATTATTATCTGGTATATGGACAGATATGAAAGAGAGCCTTTCTGGTTTGTCCTTTTGAATTTTTTCTGGGGAGCGACCGGAGCGATTTTTCTGGCAATAGTCGGAAGTCTGGTATTTCAGATTCCTCTCAATGAACTGATACTCGCTGTATCAGATGATAACCCTGCAGAATTAATGAATCTTTCCGGCGCTGTAATAACTGCGCCGATTGTCGAAGAATTTACTAAAGGAGTATTTCTTCTGATGATTTCATTCAGTAAACGATTTGACGGTGGTGTGGACGGTGCTGTTCTCGGCGGAGCTATCGGACTTGGTTTCGGAATGACGGAAAATTTTATGTACTTCCTTTTTTACGGGACAACGCCTGTAGCATGGCTAATGATAGTTGTAATAAGGACATTGTTCTCAGCTGTCATGCACTGTCTTGCAACCGCTACCTTTGGAGCATTTCTCGGATATGCAAAGTTTAAACCGGTTATACTAAAATTTATTTTGATCCCTACCGGATTTTTTCTTGCTGTATTTCTGCACTTCAGCTGGAATCTTTCCGTGAGTTTTGAGAACACAACTTTATTTGGTTTTCTGTTCCTGATACTCTATCTCTTTGTCACATTTTCAATTTTTCAGATCTCGGTTTACTTTGAAGGCAAAACAATTCTTAAAGAGCTGCAGGATGAGGCGAATAGAGGTTACATTCCCCCCGAACATTTAAATCATCTCCCGTATGTAATGCGAAGATTCAAATACGGATGGTGTCCGGAAGGAGTGGATCAAAAAAATTATGTGAAGACAGCCACTACTCTTGCTCTAAGAAAAAATCAGCATAAAAATGTCAGCGGTGTAAAAAAGCTGAACTATCAAAAGGATATTGATAACCTCCGGTATCAGATTCAGATGATGTTTTATAATGCCGGAATGCATTTCCATTCGGCAAATAAAATTTGAATATGAATTATGATGAATTTTTTTCCGCTCAGTCCGGAAAGTCTTATTATTTCTCAGGATTTTTAAGAAAGGATAAATTTGCTAATATTACTGAACCGTATTTCATTCTAACTTCATACATCCTATTTAATTTTCCTGTAAAAAAATATAATTTTCCGTTATCCGGAATTTTTGAACTCACTATTTCTGATCATGTCCCTTGCAGATAAAGTAGTAAAAAATACCGCCTACTATGTACTTGCTCAGTTATTCGGATTCATATTTCCATTAATATTAACTCCTTTTATTTTATCAAATATCGGTGAAGTGCAGTTTGGTCTTTATGCACTTATCCTTGGATTTATCGGATTATTCAATCTTTTTGACCTGAGCATTTCATCTTCTTTCGTTGTATTTATTTCCAGATATAATGTAAGCAGGGATTTTAAGAATCTAAACGAATATTTCAATACAGGTCTGATTTTTTATATTATCATTTCACTTCTGATAGCGGGAGCCGCGTACTTTTTTTCTGAATCTCTTCTTTCCTTACTGAATATTCCGGCGGAGTTACAGGAGCTGGCTTTGAATGTTTACAACATAGGTCTGATAATATTTATTATTTCAGGTACATTCATGATCTTTACATCTGTCCTGATCAGTATTCAGAAAATGTATATTACCAGTGTGGTTGCTTTGACAGTTGGATTTATTAATCTGATACTGACCGTGATAGTGCTTAAAGCCGGTTATGGGCTTACGGGAATAATGTGGGTACAGCTTTTTTCGGTTTCACTTACCAATATTATGTATGTGATACTTGCAAAGAAACATCTCAGCGAATTAAAGGTCAATCCTTTCCTTACCCGCATTGCTCCGCTTAAGGAAATGTCTAAGTTCGGCGTACAGATGCAGGTTTCCAAGCTTGCAACTTTTGCTGCGGAAAAATATGATGAATTTCTTCTTGCTTATTTTTCAGTGCTCAATAACGTTACTTACTTTAATGTGGCAAACAGGATCACGCGGATCGGAAGACTTGTTCCTTTTCAGATCATACCTCAGATCGCGCCGATAGCATCTGAACTAAAAGCGAAAAATGATGATCAAAAATTAAAAGAGCTGTATACCGATTCCGCAAAGTATCTCACACTTACGGCAGTTCCGGTCTTTATCTTTTTATTTGTTTTCTCCGATCTGATAATATATACTTGGCTCGGAGCGGGATATGAACTTTCTTCGTATATTCTGAAAATATTAGTGATAGGTCAGCTTGTAAACATGTCAATATCAGCTCCCGGAAATTCTGTCATACCAAATACCGGTGTTCCGAAATTTCAAATGAGAGAAGGCATGATCTTTCTTGGTATAAATTTAGTTGTGAGTTTTTTTCTTATTAAATATTTCGGACTGACAGGCGCAGCGATTGGTAGTGTTTTTTCCACTATCATCTCTTCACTTTATCTATATTTTGTCTCAGCAAAATTTTTCTCTCTTAAGATAAAAGACATTTTTTCAGAAAAGCAATTCCGCCCTTTAGCAGCCGGTATTATCAGCGGTATTGCAGCCGGAGCTGTATATTATATTTCATATAAATTTATTTATCAGCCGCAGGGAAGGATATCCGGAATTATTTATATAATAATACTTTCCGTTTTCTTTACAACTATTTATTTTCTATTAATAAAGAAAATGAAATTTTTAGACAACAGGGATAAGAAGCTTATATCAAAAGTTATCATTAAGATGATCCCTGAAAAATATCTCAAGGAAGAAAAGTTAAACCGTAGCAGATACGGAAAATATATTATACAGATCAAAAAACTTTCGGAAAATTAAATGAAGATTAATTTTATCGTTCCGGAAATTTCAAGAACAGGAGGTATGAGAATTATATTCGAATATGCAAACCGGCTAACATCACGCGGACATGACGTTATTCTCTATACACCGATTATTCCGTTTAATAATTATAAAGGATCGGTAAGGAAATATTATCTTAAGTATCAGATAAACTATGCTAAGAATATTATTATGAACGGGAAAAAGCTTCCGGATAATATATACAGACATAATTTTAAAATTAAATTTCTCTGGCTCTTTAATAATTATACTGTAAGAGATGCAGACGCAGTCATAGCAACTTCCTGGACAACCTCTTACATCGTCAATAAACTTAATGCATCTAAAGGAAAAAAATTTTACCTTATTCAGGATTATGAGAACTGGAATTCCAATGAAACGTATGTGGATAAAAGTTATAGTCTGCAATTAAAAAGAATTACAGTTTCAGAATATCTGAATGATCTGCTGCTCAGGAAATTCAACTCCGATTCAGTAACTATATTAAACGGGATTGATTTCGGTATATTTAATAATCCAAATAAAGTATTCAATGAGCCGCCGGTCATACTTTTTACGGATCACATTCTGGAAAATAAAAACACTAAAGCGGCAATTGAAACGTCTATTAAGATTCATAAGAAATATCCGGGTGTGAGATTCAGATGTTTCGGACGAAGCAGGTATCACACTATGCCGGAATATATTGAATTCATTACAGATCCAAGCGAAGAAGAAATCATTCAGCTTTACCGCGGATCAGATATTTTTTTATTTACCAGTCTTTATGAAGGATTCGGACTTCCTCCCGCGGAAGCAATGGCATGCAAATGCGCTCTTGCCGGTAACAGATCAGGAGCCGTGCCGGAATTTGCAGAACATCTCAAGTCAGCTATGTTCGCTTCACCGGAAAATCCTGATGAACTTTTCAGTTGTGTTGATTATCTTCTAAACAACAGATTTGAACTCATGCGGATTTCAGATGAAGGTTATGAGAAAGTCAGAAACACACTTGACTGGAACAGATCAGTAAACAGATTTGAAGAATTGATCTCCGATAAATAATATTAAATGACAGTATCAATTATAATTGTAAACTATAAAACTCCGGCAGTTCTAAAAGATTGTGTGGAATCGGTATTTCAATTTGAGAAAGAGAATACTTTCGAAATAATTATAGTTGATAACCATTCAAGGGACGGATCAGAGGAAGTAATAAAAAGGCTTGCGGAAAAACATGAAAATGTTAAGGCGGTGTATCTGAAAAGCAAGATCAGCTTTTCAGCTGCTAACAATAAGGGATTTGATGAAAGCAAAGGAGAGTTTATATTGATCATGAATCCGGACATAATTTTCACCGAGCCGCTTCTGAAAAAATTAACAGATAATTTAATACATTTAGCAAATACAGGAGCTGTCTGTCCCAGGCTAAACGGAACGGACGGAAAATTTCAATACCGTTATTTCCAGAGATATCCTTCTGTCATTCAGTTTATTCTGTTCTATTCTTTTGCTGCAAAGTTATTTGAAAATTTCGGATATTTAAAAAATAGATATCTTTGTAATTATGAAATAGATCTGAATTCCGGAAAAGCGGAAAAGACTGATCAGATCCCGTGCGCATTCTATTTTACACGCAAAGATATATTTGAAGAATCCGGTGAAATGAATGAGACATATGAATTATTTTTTGAAGATGTCGATCTGAGTTACAGGACATCAAAGAAATATGATCTGAAAGTGGATACTTCGATTAGCGTGACACATCTCGGAGGTGAGAGTTTTAAATCAGGTGATGATCACTGGCTGCACGGAAGATTTATTATGAGTATGATAAAATTTTTTGAAAATAATTACGGAGCAATAAGGACACTGCTTCTAAAAGTATGCGTGTATGCAAATTCACTGATAGTGATATCCGGTGAATATCTCAAAGGTTTGGCCGGAAAGAAAAACAGTTACAGACTAAAGAAACATAAGTATCTGATATCTGAATTCAATAAAAAATTTTTTTGAAATGATATCCGTGATAATTCCAAACCTTAACGGACAGCATCATCTGAAGACCTGCTTTGATTCTTTGAGAGCGCAGACATTAAATGATTTTATAATTGTATTGGTTGACAATAACTCTTCAGATGATTCAGTGAAATTTACCGAAGAGAATTATCCTGAGATCAGGATAATCAGAAATAAAGTTAATAACGGGTTTGCCAAAGCCGTAAATCAGGGAATTCAGTATTCGCTTGATGAAATTAACCCTGACTATATTATACTGCTGAATAACGATACCGAGTGTGATAAGGATTTTCTGAAAGAAATGATCAACGGATTTAAGAATAAAGATACAGGCAGCGTTGCATGCAAGATGCTTAATTTTACGTATAGAAAATTAATTGACGACGCAGGTGATTTTATAAAAATGAAAGGTTCTCCTTATGCGAGAGGATTCGGTGATACAGACATAGGTCAGTACGACAATCCGGAATATATATTCGGCGCCTGCGCAGGAGCATCCGCTTACAGAAGCGAAGTGTTCAGTACTGCAGGAAATTTTGACGAAGACTTTTTCGCATACTATGAAGATGTTGATTTCAGTTTCAGACTTCAGCTTGCAGGATATAAATGCTTTTATAATCCAAAAGCAATTGTATATCACAAGCGCGGTGCAACTACGAAATCACGGGAAGGATTTCAGGTGATGCTTTGTGAAAAAAATCTTATAGCGATCAGACTAAAAAACTATCCCTTGCCAATGCTTCTTACCGGCTTACCGTTCTTTTGTATTGTGAGAGTAAAGAGATATTTATTATTTTTAATAAATGAATCATTCAGCGTATTCATCTCAGCACTGAAAGGATACATAAAAGGTATTGCGGAAATACCTGCGTCACTTCGCAAAAGGAAGTCAGTTCAGAAAACCCGTGTAGTCAGCGGGGAATATTTGAAAAGTATCCTCAGGTAAAGTTAAAGTATAAAAATTTAATACAGTATATTAAAGCATCTGTTATCATAGTGAATTACAACGGAGTAAAATTTCTTAAAGATTGTTTTGAATCATTGATCAGACAGTCTTTCAGGGATTTTGAAATTATTTTTGTTGATAATGCTTCGACTGACGGCAGCGTTGAATTTATGAAAGAGAATTTCACATTACCTTTCATTAAAATAGTAACATCTAAAAGGAATCTCGGATTTGCCGGAGGAAACAATCTTGGTCTTTCGGAGTGCTCGGGCGAATTCATTGTGCTATTAAATAACGATACAACTGTTGATAAATTCTGGCTTGAAAAACTCATTGACTGCATTGAGCCTTACAGGAACACAGGTATTGCGCAGTCACTTGTATATACTGAAGGTATTCCTTTAAAGTATTATGAAATGAACGGGACAATAAATCTTCTTGGTCACAATATCATGCGTGTCTTTGAAATTGGAAAAGACGGTATCGGTGAAATATTTCAGGCAACGGGCTGTTCTCTTATAATCAGAAAAGAACTTGTAAAAAGTCTTGGTGAATTTTTTCCCGAAGAGTATTTCGCTTATTCCGAAGACACATTTCTTTGCTTCAGTGTGAAATTCAGAGGATTAAAGATAATGCATACTTCTGAATCAATAGTATATCATAAAGGCGGAGGCGCATCAAAAGACAGAAAGGCGTCACACTTATTTTTTTATCAGGAAAGAAACCGTCTGCTTAACTTTCTTCTTTTCTTTTCAGGAAGTTTTATTCTGAAGTATATTCCGTATCTTATCTTCAATTTTTTTATGAAATTAATTTTGTCAGTATTTAAGAAAAAATATTCAGCGGTACAGCTCATAAAAGCGTATTTATGGTTTTTTACAAATTTCAAATGGATAAGGAATAAAAGGTCTGAAGTAAAGTTAAACAAAAGGGTGAATAGCTCATATGTTATGCGTTATATCAGCGGAAAAATATTTAACGGCGATAATTTTTTTGAAAGACTGATTAATTTTATTTCAATATCATACTGTAAAATTACAGACATAACGGTTTTGGAAAATAAAAAGACTGCATAGATGGTTTCCATAATCATTATAAATTATAATCAGAAAACTCTTTTGAAAGATTGTCTTGATTCTGTATATGAAAAATTCAGATTTGAATTTGAAGTTATAGTTGTAAACAATTCTCCAAGGGAAAATCTGGATGAGTTTAAAAAACTATATGGAAAAATTAAGATTCTTAATAACAGTAACAGAGGATATTCACAGGCAAATAATTTCGGAGTTCAGAATTCATCCGGCGAGATTCTCCTTTTTTTAAATGCGGATACTAAAATCGAGACAGCACCCGGCGATGACTTATTCGAATTGCTTGATAAACCCAGCACCGGCGCAGTAGGGTTAAAACTGTTTAATGAAGACGGAACATTTCAGCTTTCATTCTGGAAAGAAAATAATTTCTTAAACGAGATTAGTAATAAAAACGAAGAAAAGGATTTCACAAAAAGGAATGCTATAGCTATTGGACTTAAAGAAACAGAATATTCAGAGATAAGCAAAGTTGACTGGGTGACAGGCGCGGCGTTGGCAGTAAAGAAAAATGTATTTATGAATGCCGGCGGATTCGACGAGAAATTTTTTCTTTTTTATGAAGATGCGGATTTTTGTAAAAGATTAAAAGATGCAGGATATAAAAACATATTTTATCCGTATTGTAAGATCATTCATTACAAAGGTGAAAAAGTGAATCAAAATTTTCAAACGGATACTTATTATTATTCTAAAGAGTCGCAATTGTATTATTATAAAAAGCACTGCGGGATAATAGACCGTATGACTTTAAGATTTTAATTGTTCATCAAGTTCTTTATAGTGACTGTAACTAGTTTCAAAAAACTGAATGCGCAAATTTTACTGCTTACTTTGGGAGTGAAAAGAAAATGAAAGGAAAATGATAAGAATACTTGAGCTTATTGACGGAGGATTTATCGGAGGCGGACAGACGCATATTCTTTCGCTTGTAAAATGTCTGGATAAAGAAAAGTATGAACCGGTTATATCAGCTTCGGGAAAAGGTGAGTTCAGACCGCTCGCAGAAAAAAGCGGTTTCAAATTTGAGCCGGCGGAACTTCCGAAGTTTTACAGGAAAAAGTATCTTGGCAGAATAGATGAGATCGTAAAGAAATATTCTATTGAAATCATACATTCACACGGAGGAGTAGCAGGGATGTACGCAAGATTTTATAAAAAGAATTTCGAAAATATAAAAACTTTGCATACGATACACGGCATTCATTATATAAATTCTTCAAATATTTTTCGTAAATACTTTTCGCTTTCTATTGAACAGTACCTAACTCAATTCACAGACGGATTTATCTGCGTTTCACATTCAGACCGTGACCTTGCGGAAAAGCTGAAAATCATCGAGCCATCCCGGACGACTGTAATTCATAACGGAATAGATCTTGACAGATTCAGCAGCGGCGTAAAAAATAAAATTCTTATGAAAGAATATGGAATTGAAGAAGGTGATACAGTAATTGGAAATATATCCCGGTTTGATTTTCAGAAGAATCAAAGATACATTATAAGAAACTGCGCCGAGCTTTTAAAGAAGCATCCCCGGTTAAAGATATTGCTTGCAGGTGAGGGAAAATATTTGGATGAATGTAAAAAAATTGCAGAAGGCCTGGAAGGAAAAGACAGAATTATATTCCCGGGTTCGATTACAAATACAGAAGATCACTATTCATTGTTTGATGTTTATGTATTCCCGACTCTCTGGGAAGGTTTATCAATTTCGATGATCGAAGCAATGGCCTGCGGCAGATGTATTGTCGCAAGCGATATTCCTTCGAACAAAGAGCTTATAGTAGATGGAGTGAGCGGATATTTATTTAATATTAATGATAGAAATGTCTTTAAGGAAAAAATTGATAATGTTATTAATCGAAAAGATATCCGTGATAAATTATCAGACAACGCATTCAGAAGTTCAAAAATTTTTTCTGAAAAAATAATGACTGAAAAAACAGAAGAGGAATACATTAAATTAAACCGAAGTTAAAACTGTCAGATGAAAAGAATCGGAATATTCGGAGGCGCATTTAATCCGCCACACATAGCTCATTCAATAGCTGCCCAGCTTGTTACAGAGGAACTGACGCTGGATAAAATGATATTCATTCCTTCGGGAAATCATCCTTTAAAAGAATCAATTGCAGCGAAACACAGATTAGAAATGACGAAACTTGCATTCAGAGATAACGATAAATTTGAAGTTAGCGATATTGAGATCAGAGACAGTGAGAAAAAAACTTATACGGTTGATACCCTGGAGAAATTAAAAGAAGTATACAGTAACGAAGAAGTAAAATTATTTCTAATACTTGGAGCTGATAATATTCTTATACTTGACAAATGGAAGCAGCCGGAGAAATTATTTGAACTTGCAGAAATAGCAGTAATAGGAAGACCCGGGTCTGAGCTTGAAAAAGCTGAATCAAAATATTCTTCAAGAATAAAAATTGTTACAATACCTTTAATGGAAATTTCATCATCAAACATAAGAACACTTATAAGAGATAAAAAATCTGCGAGATACATGGTAAGCAGGGAAGTCGAAAATTATATATATGAAAACCGATTATACATATAGTGATAACTTATGAAATTTAATTTTATTAATTTTACAAAATTTATTAAACAAAATTCAAAGTCATGAATGAAGAAAACATTGAACCTTCCGGAAATTCAGATCCGGAATATCAGGATCAGCAGCTATCGGTTACAGAAGCGCTCTCCGGAGTTATCTCAGCGCCGGGAGAAACTTTCGAAACCATCGCAACCACACCTAAAAGAAATTACTGGCTGATACCTATTCTGATAGCTGTCTTACTCGGCCTTGTTACATCGTTCCTGTTTATGCAGGACAAAGAGCTGACAACCAAGACAATGGAAAAGCAAAAAGAGAATATGATGGAAAAGTTCAGAGAGAATATAAAGAATGGAACAATGACACAGGAACAGGCCGAGAGCGCTATGGAATCAATGAATCCTGAAGGAACTATGTTTAAAGTGATCGGATACGGCGGCGCTGCGATTGGTCCGTTCATAATTTTACTTATACTCAGCATAATTTATTTTATCGTGCTTAAGATCTTGAAATCCGAAGCGCATATAACGGATGTAATGAATGTGGTAGGACTTTCATTTATTATAATTGCCATAGGAAATCTATTGGCAACTGTACTTTCGATAATCATGGGTGATCTTACAAGTATCGGACCGGCAATTCTTACGACAGAAGATAGCGCTGGTAAAAAAGTATTTGCCATGCTGACAAAAGTTGACTTATTTGCAATTTGGTTTTATACAGTTGTCTCAATCGGATTATCAAAGATCGGAAGGATCAGTATTGTAAAATCAGCGGCATTTGTATTCGGAATATGGATTATCTTTTATGTTATACTATTGTCAGTATTATTTTGATAAATGAATAGTGAATTAACGTCTGATCCAGTTCAGGATAAAAATGCCGCCGGTAAAAGAGATGAATTAGCTAAAGAATACTCAAAGATAAATCAGATCATATCTCTTACAGAGACAATACTTTTTTTTGTGATAACTGTATTGTTTATTGTATCAGGATATTCAAAATCACTGGAGGCATTCGCCTTTGGATTTACATCAAATGCATATATAGCGCTGCTCATCTTTTTTGGAATCTTCGGAATTTTTCAGTCTGTCATTTCTTTTCCCTTGGGATTTTATTCGGAGTATGTCCTTGAACATAAATATGAACTTTCGAATCAGACGATTGCCGGTTACTTCAGGGAAAAGTTCAAAGGAATACTTATCGGAATTCTAATCGGAGTTCCGCTGACTTTAATTTTTTATTTCATCATTAAAAATTATCCTGACAGCTGGTGGCTGATACTCGGTGTAACAATATTTTTCTTTTCTGTGATCATTGGCAGACTGGCGCCGATTCTGATCATGCCGTTATTTTATAAATTCAAACCAATTGAAAATCAGGAAATAGAAAGCCGTATAAAATCACTTTGCGAAAGGACGGGCGTAAAGGTGCAGGGCATATTTGAATTTGACATGAGTAAGAATACAAAGAAGGCGAATGCTGCATTTACGGGATTAGGAAAATCCAAAAGGATAATACTTGGCGATACATTGCTTGAGAAATTTTCTCCGGAGGAAATTGAAATGGTATTTGCACACGAGATGGGACATTATAAAAGGCGGCATATATTGAAGCTTATGTCGGTTTCGGTATTAATGACTTTTGCAGGATTGTATCTGACATCACTTGTGTATTCAGATACACTGAGTTATTTCGGGTTCAGTTCAGTTTCAGAGATCGCCGCCTTACCGCTTTTATTTTTATACCTTAGTCTGTTCGGACTAATTACAACACCGGTGTCGAGTATTTTATCGAGAAAATATGAATGGGAAGCGGATACATTTGCGCTGGAGACAACCCTTGACAGGAAGTCATTCATTTCCGCAATGGAAAAATTAGCCGATCAGAATCTTGCTGACAGAACTCCCAATAAAATAATAGAATTTTTATTTCATTCGCATCCGTCTATAGATAAGCGTATAAAGTTTGCGGAGAATTTCAAGCTTTAAGATTTATTTTGATTAGGAAAAATCATTTGAGAACTGCTCCGTCATCGATCCATGATTTGATTTTTTTTATATCACAATCAGAAAGTTTATCACCTTCAAAAGGCATTGCAGTAACACCTTCTGAATGCGTGATTGCAAGATAGACATCACCGGTGAGAGCTACTTCCCTGAATTTTTCAGAATTACTGAAATCATATCCCATTTTAGGTTTCGCGCCGCTGTGACAGCCCACACAATTTTCATCAATAATTGGTCTGATGTCAGATTCAAAAGACATATTTTCTGACATACAATCTGAAGCTGAAATTTCGCAGCTGTTATTCTGCATTCCCTGATCTATCCATTTATATATTATATCTTTCTGTTCCTGCGTTAACTTTTTATTTGGAGCCGGAGGCATCTTGTTACGTCTCAGCATTTTTTCAAGTTTATTTTTATATCTGTCGCCCTGAGATCCGTTTGCCTGGAGAAAGTTTTTTAATCTGTCATTGTCCCTGTTTTTATTTCTGCCTCGGTCATCATCGTCCCTGTCATCGAATCTGTCATCGTCATCATCTTCATCTTCTATTTCGACTGTTCGGATAAGATTTTCATAACTTGTCAGGATAACTCCATGCTTTTGAGATTCTTCATTATGACAGCCGGATTTTGCGCAGTTTGACTGTAGAAGCGGAAGGACATCCTGTTTGAAATAAATTATATTGGGGTCGCAGTCTGATGTGTCAAGCCCGGCAGGAGAATTAGTTCTCTCAGATCCGTTAATAAAAGATAAAAAGCTGATACTTAACAAAAGGATAAAAGAAAAGTAGAAGCAAGAGAGCTTGTTAAGAAAAATGTTCATCTATTTAAAAACCAATTTAATTATGAAAAAATTTGAATAATTTTTCTCAAAGTAGATATGAATATTTTATTTTACAATAAACTAATTATTACCGTAATAAAATATCATGCGGATTGAATTTAATTTGTAAATTCTTTTACGGATTTTCAAATATGAATAAAAAGTCCAAACATAAAAGCGCAACAGATCCGGAAATTCCGCATCTCAGAAAATTTGAAAAGATCTTTAAATCGGAAGATAGTCATCCATTTAAAATATTAGGTCCGCACTTAAATATAGCCGAAAAGAAAGTAATTATATATTGTTATCTCTCATCCGCTAATGAAGCCTGGATAAAAATTACCGGCAGCAGAAAAAAACATAAAATGAAACGGCTTTCCGATGCCGGAATATTTCAGATTACTTTTGAAAATAAAGAAGATCTGTTTACTTATAAAATTATTTACAGTAATGAACAAACAAAGATCAAAGAATTTTATGATCCGTATTCGTTTCCCACACAGCTCACAGATCTTGATATTCATCTTTTAAATGAAGGTACTCATCAGAAATCTTTTGAAAAATTAGGAGCGATAGTATGTTCGGTAAAAAAAATAAAAGGCGTTCACTTTGCAGTATGGGCGCCGAAGGCAAGAAGCGTCAGCCTTGCGGGAGATTTTAATGACTGGAAAGACGGAGTTCTGCCAATGGAGAATGTCAGTAATTCCGGTTACTGGTGCATATTTATTCCGGGATTAAAGGAAGATACTATGTATAAATTCGCTGTTAAAAATAAACAGGGGAATGTTGTTTTTAAATCAGATCCTTACGCATTAAAATGCGAACTGCGTCCGGGTAATGCTTCTGTCGTAACTACATTAAAGAAACATAAGTGGAAAGACGGTGAATGGATGAAGAACAGAAATAACTCCAAGAGTTTAAAATCATCATATAAAACAAAGCCGGTCTCTGTGTATGAAGTCCATCTCGGTTCATGGAAAAAAGATTACAACAACATAGATTATTCAAATGAATGGGGTTATAAAAATTACAGACAGCTTGCTCATGAGCTTATTGATTATGCAAAAGAAATGAACTTCACTCATCTAGAACTTCTTCCAGTCGCGGAGCATCCTCTGGATATTTCATGGGGATATCAGGTAGTAAATTATTTCGCTCCGACGAGCAGATACGGTACGCCGGAAGATTTTATGTATTTTGTAGATCACTGTCACCGCAACGGAATAGGAGTGATACTGGACTGGGTGCCGTCTCATTTTCCTACAGACGCTCACGGTCTCGCAACATTTGACGGCAGCCCGGCATATGCTTATGAGAATCCTTTAAAAGGATTTCATAAAGATTGGGGAACATTTGTTTTTGATTACGGAAAAAACGAAGTCAGAAATTTTCTTATTTCCAATGCCCTCTTCTGGTTTGAAAAATACCATATTGACGGTTTAAGAGTCGATGCCGTTGCTTCAATGCTCTATCTCGATTATTCAAGAAATGAAGGAGAATGGGTTCCGAATGTTCACGGCGGAAATGAAAATCTTGAAGCAATTGAGTTTCTGAAATGTTTAAATGTAACGGTTCACAAAAAAGTAAAAGGCGTGCTGATGATAGCTGAAGAATCATCTTCATGGCCCGGCGTTACAAGAGCTGTTCATCTCGGCGGACTTGGATTTGATATGAAATGGAATATGGGATGGATGCATGATACTCTTGCATATTTTTCAATGGATCCGGTCTTCAGGAAATTTCATCACGGCAAACTTACTTTTACAATATGGTATGCATTCAATGAAAATTTTTTGCTGCCGTTTTCTCACGATGAAGTTGTACATCTTAAAAGATCAGTAATTGAAAAGATGCCGGGAAATGAATGGGAGAAATTTGCTAACCTGAGACTGATGTTCGGATTTATGTTCAGTCATCCGGGTAAGAAGCTGAATTTTATGGGGAATGAAATTGCGCAGTATAAAGAATGGAATTCAGAATCTTCATTAGACTGGGAAGCGCTCAATTATGATTTTAACCATAAGTATCATGTCTATTTCCGTGAACTTAACAGAATATATAAAGAGTATCCCGCATTTCATGAAGATGATTTTGACAGTTCGGGATTTCAATGGCTCGACTTTTCTGATGCTGATAAAAGCGTGATTGCCTTTGTAAGATTCAGTAAAGATAAAAAAGAAATGTTACTCTTTACTTTTAATATGACTCCTGTGATCCGTGAAGAATATCTCTTCGGTGTTCCGCGCAAAGGATTTTACAGGGAAATTCTGAACAGCAATGCAGCGGAGTTTGGCGGAACAGCTGAAGGAAATTTCGGCGGGGTATATTCGGCTGACAGTCCGCGATTCGAATTTCCATTCAGTATAAAAGTCACTTTACCTCCGCTGGCTGTCAATGTTTACAGACATGAAGAAGATCAGGCAGAGTTTGGGAAGAAGGAAGAAATAATTGTTTCTGTTACTGATCTTTCAGAACCGGAGAAAAAAATTTCTACAAAAATTCCGGATAGTAAGAATGAAATGTTAACAGAGATTACAGATGAAAATAATTCAGACAATGAAACAGATGATAAGTCATCAGCTCAGTCTGAAATGCAGGATGAACAAAATCTTAACGGAGATAATATTAACCCGGAGGAGACTTATGAAGAAAGTGAGTCTATAAATGTTGAACCTGAAGTAAATTCATCAGATACAGAAAATACTCCGGCTGAAAAAGATAGTCTGAATATTGAAGTTAAAAAAAATGATGATGATCTAAAGTCAAATGAAATGAGTGAAGATGAAATGAATGATAAGATCAAGGAGATCATAAATAAAATAAAAAAATATTAACATTTATTCGAAAGCAGAAAAATCATTTTTATTTATTTTTAAAATTGATATAATGTTAATTCAGTTACAAAAAGAATTTCTGCAGAAGGAATATTTTATTTTTAAGAATTAAAATGTCCGGTAATTTTTGTTGTGTACAAAAATATAGAGTATGTCTAAAATAAATACGTTTCTGAATAATTTTAATTTTTCTGTTGATGAAATTGGCGCAAAAGAACGCGCTGCATCGCTTGCATCCAGAAGCATTAAAACCGAAAGTAAGATACAGGCATTGAAGACAGCGATATCAATGCTTGATCTGACAACACTTGAAGGAAAAGATTCTGAAGGCAAGGTTTATGCGATGTGTCAGAAAGCGATCAGACCGAAACCCGGCGACGACACAATTCCTCATGTAGCTGCCGTTTGCGTCTATCCGAATATGATCAGATTTGCAAAAGACGCAGTCAGAAATTCCGGCGTTCATATTGCATCGGTTGCAACAGCTTTCCCATCAGGTCAGTATCCACTTAAGCTTAAGATTGAAGATGTGAAAAGATGTATAAAAGACGGCGCTGATGAGATCGATATGGTGATCTCACGCGGCGAATTTTTATCAGGTGATTATGAATATGTGTTTGATGAAATAAAGCAGATCAAAGAAACTTGTATAGATTCTGCAAAAGAATACAGCGACCGTCACGGTAAAAAGCATGAAGTTCATCTCAAAGTAATTCTTGAAACAGGAGAGCTCGAAACTTACGACAATGTAAGAAAGGCAAGTTTTATAGGTATGATGGCAGGCGGGGATTTTATAAAAACTTCTACCGGAAAAATTCAGCCCGCAGCTACACTGCCAGTTACGCTTGTAATGCTCGAAGCCATCCGCGATTATTATAATGAAACCGGAATTAAAACCGGGATGAAACCGGCGGGCGGGATTAAGACAGCAAAGGATGCAATTGCCTATCTTGTTCTGATGAAAGAAACTCTCGGGGATGAATGGCTGACTCCCGATCTATACCGACTCGGAGCAAGCTCAGTTCTGAATGATATACTGATGCAGCTTGACAAACAAAAAACAGGTTATTATCAAAGCTCTGATTATTATTCCCTTGATTAAAAATATTTTGAAATATATTTGTATTATTTTTTTAATGACAGCGTCATTTACATCGAAGTTGTCAGCACAGGAAAATAAATTATTATTTAATAAAGAGATCACAGTAAATAATTATAAAATAATTATAACAAACAATAATTTAGATTTCTTTACAGGAAGTATTAAGATAAATGATAATACTGACAAGACTGTGTTTTTCATTGAAAATTTATTTTCAAGATATGTTTCAGATACACTTGCAGATCTGAACAGAGACGGTTCGGATGAATTTATTCTTAATCTGGCAACAGGAGTAAATGCATATGACTTTAATATGCTTCTTGTCTTTGATTTCTCACTAAGCGCTAATCCGCTCTATGAAATTCATAATGCGGAAATCGCAGGTGATTCGGATGAGATTCCGAGAATCGTCTCACATGTCAGATTCAGTCCGCTTTATCTCGGAACAGGTTACGATTATTCGCTGCTGTACGATGGTGAGAAAATGGTTTTGGATAAAGAAACAGGCAAGGGAAGCGTTCTGTCGAATCTTGATATTATAGAAGCTGATATGCTTTACAATATTAATGAATTTAAAAAGGAAATGGATGAGTGCGATGAAACTTCTAACTATATTTCTTATTTCGAGCAGTATCTGATGCAGAAAAAAATCCTGAACAAAGAAGCTGAAGGGCTTTCATTTTTTGATAAATATTACGAATGCAGCGATAAAGATTCGGCGAGGACTCAGCTGAAAAATAATGTTAAAAATATTTACGAACACCTTTCCGAAATGAATCACAGATATATTGAAGAATAATTTTTTTTAAAATTAATTTAATACGAAATGCCGGAAATACAGGAATACAAAGGTAACAAGATCCTCAATCTAAATCCCGAAAGTAAATTTTCATTTTCATTCGGTCTTGCAAAAGCCAAACTCATACTTGAGAATCTGGATGTAATAAAAAAATTCGTGGAGACAGAAGGTAAAGATCTCGGTGAGTTTGGTAACAAACCGGGAAATGAAAATTCACCGGAAGCATTTTAAATCAAAGTATTTTTTGAAAATACGGATGATAATTTCTCATGCCGGAATTACCATCCGTAATCAAATATTTTTGAATTCTTCACACAATTTTTGACACTTTATTTCTTTTGATAAAATTGCCGTAGCCCTTTTCTATTTTCAGATCACCTTTGTCAACAGCATTCTTTCCGCGAAGTATTACGGATTCGACCTTACCGGTCAATTCCCATCCTTCATAAGCTGAATAGTCAACATTCATATGATGAGTTTTCACTGAGATCGTATGCTTTTTATCCGGATTAAAAATTACAAGATCTGCATCACTTCCTATACCTACCGTACCTTTATTCGGAAACATACCAAAGATCTTTGCTGCATTAGTTGAAGTAACTTCGACATATTTATTCAGACTGATTTTTCCTTTTTTTACGCCTTCGGAAAAAAGCAGCTCCATTCTGTGTTCGATAGCCGGATGTCCGTTAGGTATTTTGGAAAAATCCTTTTCACCCATGAGTTTCTTTTTCCATTCAAAAGGACAATGATCCGTGCCGACGACCTGAACGAGTCCCTGATTAATTCCCGCCCATAAAGCGGTCTGATCTTTTTTCTCTCTAAGCGGCGGACTCATTACCCATTTAGCGCCTTCGAAATCTTTTTCATATAAAGATGCGTCGAGCAAAAGATACTGGATACAAGTTTCAACAAAAACTTTCTGGTTTCTTTCTGCAGCTTTTCGGATCTCATTCAGCGCGCCTTCACATGTCATATGGACAATGTAAGCGGGCACATCCGTGTGATAAGCCATATCTGCAAATCTGCCTGAAGCTTCAGTCTCAGTGATCTCCGGCTGTGAAAGATAATGATATAACGGTGAGAGTTTACCTTCACTTTTGTGTTTCGCTATCAGAAAATCTATCATGTCACCGTGAGTAGCATGAACCGTAACAACGCCGCCTTTGTCCCTGACTTCATTCATAAGTCCTATCATCATTCTGTCATCTATCATCAGCGCGCCTTTATACGCCATGAAAGTTTTAAAGGAAGTAATGCCTTCCTTCTCGATCATTTCGGAAATTTCCTTTTTCGTATTTTCGTTAAAATCAGTCACTGCCATATGGAATGAATAATCTCCGTAACAGTTTCCGTCGGATCGTCCTCTCCATTCTTCAAGTGCTGAATACAGTGACTTTCCCTGAGTTTGTAAAATGAAATCGATTACCATTGTTGTACCTCCATGAAGAGCAGCAGCAGTTCCTGTTTCATAATTATCACTTGAAAATGTACCCATAAAAGGCATGTCAAGATGAACATGCGGATCTATTCCGCCGGGGAAAACTAATTTTCCCGCGGCATCAATAATTTCATCAGCAGTTAAATTTAAATTTTTACCGATCGCTGAAATTTTTTCTCCCTCTATAAACACATCTGCGGAATAATCTTCAGATGCAGTAATTACCCTGCCGTTTTTAATAAGTATAGACATTTTATAAAATTATTTTATTTAAAAAAATTAATTTACTTCTTGCAGATTAACTTTGTTTTCCTGCATGGCTTTTTTCATTAATAATAAATAAACAGCGAATGAAATACCGAAACCGACAAACCATGCATAGTGATAGAGATTAACTATTACCTGCGGGAATGTATTCTCACTTACTAAACCAACAGTAGTCAGAAATCCCGGCGCATTTGGAATTATACCTGCGATAAGAGCAATTACAGCCGCATAGTTATATCCTTTATTAAAAGTGTAATCTCCGTTTGATCTGTAAAGATCATTAACATTCAACATTTTTTTTCTTAAAAAATAATAATCGGCAATCATTATACCGCCGACAGGTCCGAGCAGACTTGAGTAAGCTATCAGCCAGGTAAAAATATATCCGCTTGGATCTGCGATCAGTTTCCAGGGAAAAATAAGAATTCCAATGACGCCTGTAATGTAACCGCCTTTTTTAAAATCGATTTTAGAAGGCGCAAGATGCGCAAAGTCATTTGCCGGACTGACAATATTTGCGGCAATATTAGTCGCAAGAGTTGAAACGGCAATGCAAATCATAGCTATACTTACGATGAATTTATTTTCAAATTTACCTGCAAGTACGACGGGATCCCAGATTGTATTTCCGTAAATAATAACAGTAGCTGAAGTTACGACCACACCGATAAAAGAAAACATAGTCATAGAAGGAGGAAGTCCGATTATCTGACCGATTACCTGCGCTCTCTGGCTTTTTGCATATCGCGTAAAGTCGGGAATATTAAGAGACAGTGTTGCCCAGAATCCGACCATTCCTGTAAGGGCAGGAAAAAAGAAATCCCAGAATTCAGATGAAGTTGCAAACTTATCGGGCTGAGATAATATTGGACCGAATCCGTTCCCCGCAGATACTGCCCAGTATAATAATGCAAGCGCGGAAAGCGGAAGGAAGTATGCTTTGAATACAAGTAATTTTTTAATGCTGTCGACTCCAAGATAGACGACATACATATTGAGAATCCAAAACACAAAAAAGCAAATTGCGGGACCGGTTTCGAGACCGAAGGATTCCGGAAAAATCCGCGGCATATTCCCAAGAGAAGGAATCCAGGCGGCAAACATAAGGTACAAAGCAAAGCCGCCGATCCATGTCTGAATCCCAAACCAGCCGCATGCAACAATCGCTCTGAGTATCGCAGGTATGTTAGCTCCCTTTACTCCGAAGCTGGCTCTTGCGAAAACGGGAAAAGGAATTCCGTATTTTGCTCCGGCATGTCCGTTTAGGATCATTGGAATTAGAACAATAGTATTGCCAAGAAAAATAGTAAGGATAGCCTGCCACCAGTTCATACCGCCGTCAATCAGTGAACTTGCAAGCATGTAAGTGGGAATACAGAGACTCATGCTGATCCAGAGAGCAGCGTAGTTCCAGGTATTCCATGTTCGCTTAGACTGCGGAATGGCAGCGAGGTCTTTGCTGTAAAGCGATGATGAAAATTCCTCAGTCAGATTATTTTTCTGATCAATGTTCTCATCAATCTGATCATTATTCATGCAACAGAAAAATTAATTTCAACCACAGATAAAATAAAGAAATTATTTTATGAAATTTATGTAACCGTTCTTTAAAAATTCCAGATAAATATATTCAGTCAGATTTTAAATTGTTTCCTGATCTGCAATTTTTATTGCTTCAGATAAAATTTCCATACCTTCATCGATCTGTTCTTTAGTAACACAAAGCGGAGGCGCAACAAAAATAAGATTCCATCTGCTCATAGTGTACATTCCGAGCTCAGATAATTTTGCAGTTACTTTAGGCATGACGCCCATTTCATTCGGAGAAGCATTCCACTTTGCCATTGGTTCTTTGGTCTTTCTGTTTTTTACGAGTTCAATACATCCGAGTAAACCTGTATTTCTAAAATCGCCGATAGACGGATGCTTTCCCATCATTTCACACATTTTCTCATTAATATATATACCCATCTCAGCGGCGTTATTTATAAGATCTTCCTCTTCATAAATATTAATTACGGCATTTGCTGCAGCAAGTGTAACCGGGTGCGAGGAGTATGTGAGTCCCAGAGGAAGAGGTTTATCGTCAAATGTTTTTGCAATTTCTTCAGAGATCATGATACCGCCGAGAGGCAGGTAAGCGGAGGTAATGCCTTTAGCCATGCACATGATATCTGGTGTTACACCATGATTATCAATGCCGAACCACTTTCCGGTCCGGCCGAATCCGCTCATCACTTCATCGTCGATTGTAAGGATACCGTATTTTTCACAAATAGATTTCACACCTTTCCAGTAACCCGGAGTTAATTTTATACAGCCGGATGAACCGGATTCACCTTCGAGAACAATTGCAGCGATATTTCCCGGTCCTTCGTACTGAACAATTCTTTCAAGATGAGCGAGGGCATTTTCAGTGCATTCCTCAGGTGTTTTACTATTCCACGGGCATCTGTAAAAATACGGATTTTCCGCATGAATAAAATTCGGAGCCTGCTGCGAATCAACAGCGAGTTTTCTCGGATCCCCGCCGGCGGAAAAAGCGGAATAAGTAGCTCCGTGATAAGACTGATACATTGCAATTATCTTATGTCTTCCGGTATAGATCCTTGCCAGCTTAATGGCATTTTCGACAGCTTCAGCTCCTCCGAGAGTAAAGAATACCCGGTTAAGATTTCCGGGAGTTATCTCTGCAAGTTTTTTACCGAGATCTGACCGGGCTTTGGTAGTCATACTCGGATTTATATAGCTGACTTCCTTCATTTGCGCGGAGACGGCTTCGAGAACTTTCGGATGACCGTGACCAATATTGACACAAACTAACTGCGAGGAGAAGTCGAGATATTTTTTACCGTCGATATCATAGAAATAGACACCTTCAGCGCCGGTAATGACTGGAGGAGAGAATCCTTTTTGCTTTGACCATGAGGTGATGGTATGGTCAAGAGAATTTTTTATAATTTCGGATTTTGAAATGGATGTGGTGGTCATTTTATTTAAATAGTTTAGTTTGGAAAAAACCGATTTAACGGTTTTTTGCTAAATGCAGCCTCCGTTTTTTAGGAAATAATTACACTCATCTAAAAAACTATATTGCTTGTGATACTTTTTCTGAATGTCAATATATCCGCTAACTTTTAATACATCTCTTTCACTCACGGAATGCGCAATATTTCTCTTCTGCCAGTCAAACTCCACTCACGACATCCAGTTCTTCTTCGCTTCCGGATTCCACTTCGTCGTCGTCTTCTTCAGCAATGTCCAGAATTCAATCGAACTCTTTCCCGTGATATCACATACTCCGAATTTAGACTCATTCCATCCGCCGAATGAAAACGGTTCGCGGGGTACAGGCACTCCTATATTTATTCCAATCATTCCCGCGCTTGCCTTGTCCATTATATATCTTGCTGCGCTTCCGCTTTGTGTAAATACTGATGCCGCGTTTCCATACTCCGAATTGTTTTCAATCTCCAGCGCTTCATCAATATCTTTTGCTCTAATGATAGCCAGGACAGGTCCGAAAACTTCTTCCTTTGCTATCGCCATTTCAGGTTTAACAAAATCTATCACAGTCGGACCTACATAAAATCCATCTTCCTTTCCTTTCACTGTAATTTTTCTTCCGTCAACCAGAACTTTTGCTCCGGCTTCCTCTGCTTCGGTAATGTATTTTTCAATTCTATCCTTTGCCTGTCTGCTGATCACTGAACCGAGGTTTTCTCCCGGAATGATCTTCACAGCTTCATCACATATCTTTTTTACAATTTCATCGATCTCGCCAACGCCTACCATTGCTGACGCTGCCATGCATCTCTGACCGGCGCAGCCTGACATTGAAGCTGAGACATTGCTTGCTGTCATTTCCGGATGCGCGTCCGACAATACTATCAGGTGATTTTTTGCTCCGCCGAGCGCAAGACATCTTTTCAGATTTGATGTTGCTCTCTTGTAAACTATCTTTGCAACTTTTGTCGAACCGACAAATGACACCGCTTCAATTCCGGGATGATCACAAATTGCTTCTACTATTTCCCTGTCACCGTTTACAATATTAAATACGCCGTCAGGAAGTCCTGCTTCTTTCAGCATTTCAGCGATACGGTTAGAACTGATCGGTACGAGTTCAGACGGTTTTAATATCATACAGTTTCCCAAAGCAATTGCATTGGGAATTGTCCAGTGCGGGACCATGTGCGGAAAATTGAAAGGTGCAATTGATGCAACTACGCCTAACGGTTTATATTCAATCCGGCATTCCACTCCCGAGCTTACTTCCAGCATTTCACCTCCGGCAAGTTGCGGAAGAGAACATGCGAATTCGGTCAGCTCAATGCTTTTTCAATTTCAGCAACTGATTCATCCATCGTTTTACCGTTTTCAATATGTGTCAGCTCAGCAAGCTCTTTTACATTTTTTTCAAGAAGTGTTTTATATCTGTAAAATACCTGTACTCTCTCCTTGATGGGAATCACGGACCAGCTTTTGAATGCTTCTTTTGCCGACTTTACTGCTTCATCGAGATCTGCGATTGTGGATAATGGTACTGTGGAAATTTTTTTACCGTCAGAAGGACTGATCACATCCAATGTCTTATGTCCGTTTTTAGTGAATTTCCCCGCAATATAATTTCTTACTTCATTTAGCTGCTGTTCCATTTTATAATATAAAATATTAAATTTTTATTCTTTTGGAAAATAGATTTTTAGCATTTTAAATAAAAGGAAGTTGAGGGAGAGCAATTATTAATTTCAAATTTCAAATTTCAAATAAATGTATTTATCTTAATTATTAATGTGAATTTTTTTTGTTTGAATTTATAGAATTCTATTCAAGTATGTTTCAAAAAAAAAATATTATCCTTAAGTTAATTTCAAATAATAAAATTAATATGAGTAAAGAAAAATTTTCAGTATCACTTGAAACAGGAAGACACTCAAAACTATTACAGCTTTCAGGAAAGTGGGAAGGCAGTGTGAAAACCTGGTTTGAACCCGGAGTACTTGCAGATACATCGGCTGTAAAAGGAGAGTTCACATCTATTCTCGGCGGGCGGTTCGTTATGCATGAATATAAATACGAACTCGAAGGAAAGAGTTATGAAGCAATAGCAATTATCGGATTCAGTATTCCTGAACAGAAGTATCAGATCGCTTATCTGGATACATTTCACTGCGGTACGAACATATTGTTTTCAGAAGGTGACGACATTGCAGGCGGATTCTCTGTTCTAGGCAGTTACGGAGATACTGATTACAAAGAAAGGTGGGGATGGAAGACGGATATTGAATTTAAAGAGAAGGATAATGTGATCATTACTGCTTACAATGTCACTCCAGAAGGCGAAGAGGCAAAAGCTGTTGAGATTGATTATAAAAGGATCATATAAATTATTTAATTACTGTTTAGGAAAATTGAATATCAATGATTTGAGATGTAAACTATTTTTCAATGCTGAAGAATATTATTAACCACTCTTTTAAATTCATCCTTTGACATAATACTGTCACAACCGGCTTTGAAATATTCATCCCTGATAATTTCTCCGGAATAAACTGTCATTATCTTTTTTAATGAAGGAACATTCCCGGTACGGATTTTTTTTATCAGTTCAGGTATATTTAAACTGTCATGATCAGCGTCAGCAATTATCATGTCAAGATTTTCTTCGTTAGACTTTTTGAATATCTCGTCAAAATCTGAAGTCTCTTCAATACTGACCTGACAGTTCAGCTTGGTAAGAGTCAGCGCTGAGATTTTTACAATTCCTGACAGGTCTTTATCAGAAGTTACAAGCAGGATTTTTCGTGTGTTCATTCTAATTTTACTTTGTGTAATTTAAGTTGCTTCAAATTGTGAATTAAACTGAATTGAAAAAAGATAAAAATAGATTTAATTTAAACGAAATTTTCCATTCAACCGAATTACAAAATGCCAACAATTATAATCGATGATAAAGAGGTGGAATTTTCCGCAGGGCAGACTATTATTCAGGCAGCTCTGAACGCCGGAATTGAGATCGCCCATTTCTGTTATCATCCATCACTGTCCGTATCGGGAAACTGCCGTATATGTCTTGTGGAAATTGAAAATATGCCGAAACTCGTAATTGCCTGTTCGACTCCTGCTACAGAAGGAATGAGAGTCCGGTCAAAATCCGAGAAAGTCATTCATGCGCAGAATGCTGTGATGGAATTTCTTCTTATCAATCATCCGCTCGACTGTCCGATCTGTGATGAAGCGGGCGAATGCAAACTTCAGGATTACGCTTATCAGTACGGAGTCGGGATTTCAAGATTTGACGAAGTTAAAAATCATAAGGATAAAAGAGTAAAGCTCGGACCATATGTTTTATTCGATCAGGAAAGATGTATAAGCTGTTCGAGATGTATTAGATTCTGCGAAGAGATCGCTAAAGACCCGGAACTTACTTTTGTACAGAGAGGCGATCATGTTACAATTGAAACATTCCCCGGGGAAGAACTTGATAATCCATATTCGATGAACGTAATTGAGATATGTCCGGTCGGAGCGTTGACTTCGGAAGATTTCAGATTCAAATCACGCGTTTGGGAAATGTCATTTACAGATTCAGTTTGTCCCGGCTGCGCAAGAGGTTGCAATACTATTGTAGGAGTAAGGAATAATAAAATTCTCAGGATCGAACCGAGAGAAAATCTGTCTGTGAATGATTACTGGCTGTGCGATTACGGAAGATTAAATACTTTCAAAGGCGTAAATGACGAAGAGCTTAGATTTAATTCTCCTGCTATTAAGTTAAATGAAGGAACAACAGAAAAGGAAGATCTCCTTGATGTAAACTGGGACGAAGCGATTTCAAAATCGGTTTCCCACCTGAAGAATTACAGCGCCAATGACATTTTATTTATTGCTTCAGCTCATTCGACTCTTGAAGATAATTACACATTAAAGAAATTTGCTAAAGATATATTCAGCAGTGAAAATATTTTTTACATACCAAACTTTGATGAAAATTTCGGTGATGATATTTTAAGAAAATCCGATATGACACCGAATTCAAACGGAATGAAACTTTTAGGTATTAAACCAATATCAGACAGCGCTGTCGATTCACTTGGTTCGGGAAATATCAAGATGATGTTTGTAATGAATGAAGATATAAAAAAAATAAATGGTTCGGATATGTTTATGAAAAATATTGAAACGACAATTAATCTCATTTCATATAAAAATACTTTCTCGTCCATAGCAAATGTAATACTTCCCGTATCAACTTATGCGGAGATAAACGGAACATTTGTAAATTTTCAGAACAGGTTACAGAGACTGAAACCGGCTGTTGCTGCTCTTGAGCAGGAAAGACTGATCGGTGAATATTCAATGTCGAGATTAGATAAGTTCGGAGCTCATAATGACAGATGGACCCGCGGAACAAAGTTCAACTCAAGACCGGGATGGAAAATTATTAAACTTATTGCAAAAGCTATGGGACATAATTTTGAATTTGAAAATTCAGAGGAAGTGTTTACAGAGCTTTGTAATACAGTTCCTGAATTGAACGGTTATGATTATGATACTATTGGCAGCATTGGACTGGTAGCTGGTGAACAACGTTTTATAGAAGCATAAACAACAGTACAATTTTTATTAAATTTATTTAAGGAGAAAAAAATGTTAACCAAAAAACTTCAGGACTCAATCAATGAGCAAATAAACAAAGAGTTTTTTTCGGAATACATGTATCTTTCCATGTCGGCATATCTCGAATCAATAGAGATGGAAGGTTTTGCAAATTACTTCAACGTGCAGGCGCAGGAAGAGCATTTTCATGCGATGAAGATGTTTAATTTTGTACATGATAAAGGAGGACGTGTGATATTGAAACCTCTCGGCGAGCCGAAGTCTGAATTCAGTTCCGTACTCAATGTAATAGAAGAAGCTCTGGAGCATGAGAGATATATCACAAAAAGCATAAACGATCTTATGGACATTGCAATAAAGGAGAATGACCATTCGGTAAAAAGTTTTCTCGAATGGTATGTGGATGAACAGGTGGAAGAAGAAGCTACAATGTCAAAACTTATTGCAAAATTAAAAATGATAAACGGAGAAGGACTCGGACTGCTTACAATTGATAATGAATTAAGCTCGAGGAAGTTCACTCCATCTGAATGATGTTATACCTGCTCTGAATTTGAAAAGACAGGTAATAGGACCTGCCTATTTGCTTTATTCAAATTCATCTCTTTCTGTTTTATCATATTACACATAAAAAAATCCCTGTAAACTTTTTGGTTTACAGGGATCTCTATTGTATTTCTGTCTATTTCTTCTTGCTCATTTAATCCTTAATTATTTCGCATTCGTTTCAAACCTGTTAGAACTTAAATTCCAGTCCGCCTAAAGCGTTTATGAAACTGCGGGTTCCGCCGTCATTAAAAATCATATGATATTTAGATTTCAAAATGACGTCAATTGATTTACTTAATTGCAGCGCTACACCCGGACCTACATTCATTCCGATATTTGTATTGGAAATTTTCTCGAAAGTTTGAGTTCCTTCTGTATAGGCATCCTGTGAAAATATGTAAGCTCCGACACCTGCTTCCATAAAGAAAATGGATTTTAATTTTGGATCTGTAAAGTTGTATCTTGGACCGGCTGATATTTCAATATAACTGCTGGTTGGAGCAGTTGGTGTATTGTTGGTCAGACTGTAATATCCGAATTTTGTATAAAGAGATAATTCTCTGTTCATTCTGACTCCTAAATCTAAACCGCCGTTAAAACCTGCTGCGTAAGTATTTCCCAATTCACTCATCGGAAAAATCGCACCGGCTACGGGACTCAGTGTATATACTGGATATAAACTGGTTTTTGATATCTTTGATGTATTAGTAATTGTTATTCCTGAAGACTGCGCGTTAATTATATTACTGTTTGACAACCCAATTACTAAAGCAAACATCATAGCTATAATAAACATTTTGTAGATTTTCGTAAACATTGTACAACTCCTTTTCTTTTAAATTAGAAAACCGTATTTGGTTTTCTTTCTATAACAAAAATATACATTGTTAAGATAATAGAAAATCCTCCATTGGTATGAATAAAGGACTACATCCTTTATGACCTGAAATTAATTTCTGATGATTGATAAACTCTCTGCCAGGGATCTGAAAGTGCTGTCTGTAAGTGAGAAGTTGGCTACTTCAAGGCGTGAATGCAAAGCTAATTTTTCAAGAATATTATGTACATGACTCTTAACGGTAAAGGATGAAATTTTTAAATTCAGAGCTATTTCTTTATTAGTCATAGCATTACCGATCAGCGCAATGACTTCCTTCTCTCTGGCAGTCATACGAACAGCATTTTTTAGCTTAGTCTTTCCGCTTTTGATCGCAAATTCAATAATTTGAGAAAACAGGGATTCCGTTAAATGATTCGGCAATACTTTCTCACCATCAGCAACTGTTCTTATTGTATCCAGAAATTCTTCCAGAGTTGCATCTTTCAGAATAAAACCGCTGGCTCCGGCCTTTATAAATTGCAGAATATCAGCCTGTACCGGTACAAGATCCATTACAATTACTTTCGCATTAGGAAATTCCTTCTTTACTATTTCTACAATCCTTAAACTGCTTATGCTTCTCAGTCCTAGATCCAATAAAATGACATTTGGTTTCATCTTATGGATCTTCTGAATTGTGTTTTCACCGTTACCTGATGATGCTATTACTTCTATATCTTTATACGGCTTGAGCATTACTGTCATTCCATCACGCAGTATTCTGTTGTCTTCAATGAGTAATAACTTGATCCTTGGTATTTTGCTTTTGGCTTTATTTATCTTTTCTTTTTTATTCATCTCAGTTTAAAATATTTACTTCCTTAACAATTCTGTTTTGAAAGCACTATGAATAAATTTTACTGTGCCGGTAAACAGTTAGTATATCCTTTTCTATTTGTTCTTCCCTTAATAAAAACAATTAAATATTTTTTTGCATTACTACTGTTATTCATCTGCATGATCTGCTGCAGGTGAAAATTATGTTCAATGCATATTGAATAAAAATTCAGCATGAAAGTTAATACTCTATTCCTGTTCAATAGCTGTAAGTGATTGAACTGAATATCTGAATATCAATCAGATTCTGCATTAGATATTTCTTCAGCTTAGTAATTGCAAAACAAATGTTACTTCCTTAAATGTTTATAGATATGAAACACTCACAAATTGTATTTACAGTTAATAGTTTTTAATTCAGAAATATTCGAAAAGTAATTTGCCTAAACTACACTTCTTCCCTGAATCAGTCGAACTATCACAACTATTACAGCAATTACTAATAAAACATGAATAAATCCGCCCATTGTATAAGATGTTACCATCCCCAGAGCCCATAATACTAATAGTATTATAATTATGGTCCACAACATATTTTACTCCTTTCTGTTTTTTTATAAAATAAAAGTTTAATGTTTCAACATTGTCCGGATTATATAAATTATATTTATAGTAAACTCCGAATTTTAAAAATATTTTTCTTAAAACGCTTCAATACTTTTCTTGGCATTTGTAACTATATCCGAAAACTTTTTCCCGATATCTTTTATGAGATGATCTGCATCATCAATAATATCATCTTTTGTTTTCAGAATATTTTTTCTGAATTTCCTGCCGCTTCTAGGAGCGAATAATAATGCTACAGTTCCGCCGAGTAATACTCCAAAAAGCATTCCTCCTAGAAATGATTGTGTTATTATATTTTGATTGTCTTTCATTGTTTTACTCCTGACGTATGGTTTTAATTATCAATTGAATTTAATTTTAGAAAATTTAGAATTAAATAAAATATTTCTTTGTGTCAAATAAAATTGTTTATGGAATTTAATAAGGATGAGATTTAAAAAGTATAGTCCATTCGGACGATAAACGGACTATTTTATTAAATAATGATGTTGATTTTATTCAAAAAGAGATACAGTGTTCCGAAGTTCGTTTAAGCCCTCTTCAGAACTTGCAAAATTTGCAATCTCAACCCTGTTATGCATTGCCAGTTTTTCAAGAATGTTATGAACGTGACTTTTTACGGTAAAGGGGGAAAGAAAAAGTTTTTCTCCGATTTCTTTGTTTGAATAACCATCAGCTACAAGCGCTATTACCTGTCGTTCTCTTTTGGTCATTTTAAATGAACGGATTAACTTTGATTTCTTTGGATCGGAAACAGCATCGGAAACAATCTGTGAAAAAAGAGAACAGGTTAAATTTTTAGGCAGAATTTTATTTCCTTTATAAACGGAACGGATTGTACTGAGAAAATTCCTTACCTGTGCATCTTTCATTATGAATCCTGACGCTCCTGCTTTAACAAATTCAAATATGTCATCCTGCAGCGGCATAATTGCCATTACTATAATTTTTAATTCGGGAAATTTATTTTTTGTTAATCTTACTAATTCCAGACTGTTTTTATTATAAAGCCCAAGATCAACAAGAATGATGTCCGGTTTTGTGGTAAGTATTTTCGAATCTAATTTTCCTTTATAATCAAGATCAGCAACCACTTTAAGATCGTTATATTCATTAATTAATTTAATTATACCTTCTCGCAGCAGTCTGTTGTCTTCTATTATTAGTATGCGAATTTTTTTCATATTAAAAAGTCATTGTAATCAAGTTTGATAATAAAGTTTTTGTAAAGAGAATGATCTTAAATAACTTTTCAGAAAGAAAGATTTAAATATGAGATATTGGGGGCAATAAAATTTAATTCCGGTATGTAATTTCTTTTCATGAAAAACGAATTAACCGGTATCAGAGAATACCGCCGCCTAACATTAACCTGAATATTCCGAAAAGTATTGCAATACTGCAAAGCGTAATTCCTGTTTTTGATTTTCCGATAATGCTGAATATCAGTCCTATTATTGCAAAAGGTATGTTCAGCCAATTCAACCATCCCAGCAAAGGGATGAAAGCTATTGCCATACCCAGCATTGCGATTATTCCTAAAACAATACAATAACTTTCATAACAGTATTTTAAACTGATTCAAATAATTAATATTATCTGACACAAAATTTATTCCTGTTGCAATTTTTGAAATATACATACAGCATATATAATAGAGCAGCGGTAAAGCTTTGAATAATTTGATTTGAAGATAACTCAAATGTAAATTAGTAAATATAAAGATTTTTTTAAATCTTTTTATTAGGCATTGTAATTTTTCGGAAAAAGCTTTTTATTTACTCCGAAAGAGAAGTATATTCATCATTTATAATCACGATATCAATCCTTATTTTGCAGTCAAACGAATATTAAATCAAATAATAAATGGAATCACAGACATCTCCTGATCTGAGAAGAAGGTTAATGAATTTTGACAGGAAAGATTATGATAATGACACTCTGCTCTCATTATACAAAGGGATACTTCTTCCGAGATTAATAGAAGAGAAGATGCTGCTGTTGCTGAGAAAAGGAAAAATTTCAAAATGGTTTTCCGGGATCGGACAGGAAGCAATATCAATAGGAGTCAGCATGGCGCTGGAAAAAGATGAATTCATACTGCCCATGCACAGGAATCTCGGAGTGTTTACTTCAAAAGGACTTCCGCTTGCAAAATTGTTCAAACAGCTACAGGGAAAGTATGACGGATTTTCAAAAGGAAGAGAAAGGTCTTTTCATTTCGGTACAAAAGAATACTATATTGTCGGTATGATCTCGCATCTCGGACCGCAGTTTGCAATTGCTGACGGTATCGGTCTTGCATCGCTTTTGAAAAATGATAAAAAAATTACAGCAGTTTTTACCGGTGACGGAGGAACAAGTGAAGGTGATTTTCACGAGTCGCTTAACGTCGCTGCAGTGTGGAATTTGCCGGTCATTTTTGTAATAGAAAATAACGGATACGGACTTTCTACGCCATTGAATGAGCAGTACAAATGCGGCGACCTTTCAGACAAAGGCGTCGGTTATGGAATGGAAGCTTTACAGATCGACGGAAATAATGTTCTTACTGTTTATGATACTGTAAAAACCTATGCGGAGTCTATGAGAAACGATCCGCGTCCGCTGCTTCTCGAATGCAAGACTTTTCGTATGAGAGGACACGAAGAAGCTTCAGGAGTTAAGTATGTTCCCAAAGAACTTTTCGAAGAATGGGCTAAGAAGGATCCTGTGCTGAATTATGAAAGCTATCTTGTAGATGAAGGAATTCTTGATGAAGAAAAGATCAGTATGATAAGGGATGAATGCAAAAAAGAAATTGACACCGCGCTTGATGAAGCGCTAAATGACTCGGAAACAACAGCGGACACTGCAAAAGAGCTGTATGATGTATATGCCCCTTACATTCAGAAAGTAACTCATCCGGCGGGAAGCGGTAAATCTCTGAAAAGATTTGTCGATGCAGTTTCAGACGGACTGCGATTATCAATGAGAAAGTATAAAGACCTTGTTATAATGGGTCAGGATATCGCAGAGTATGGCGGCGTATTTAAGGTTACGGAAAATTTCTATGAAGAATTCGGTAAAGAAAGGATTCGCAATACGCCAATCTGTGAATCTGCAATTATTGGCGCAGCGCTCGGATTGTCAGTTAAAGGAATGAAGTCAGTAGTGGAAATGCAGTTTGCGGATTTTATAACCAGCGGATTTAATCCAGTTGTAAATAATCTTGCGAAGATACATTACCGCTGGGGACAAAATGCTGATGTCGTAATAAGAATGCCGTGCGGCGCCGGTGTCGGAGCAGGCCCTTTTCATTCGCAGTCTAATGAAGCGTGGTTTTTTCATACGCCCGGACTTAAGATATTTTATCCGTCAAATCCTTATGATGCAAAAGGGATGATCGCCGCTGCAATTGAAGACCCGAATCCTGTATTGTACTTCGAACATAAGGCATTATACCGAAGCATTTCTGATGACATACCTGATGATTATTATACAGTAGAATCCGGTAAAGCGCGAATTGTAAGAGAAGGCGTGGATTTGACGATTGTAACTTACGGAATGGGTGTTCACTGGGCGGAAAAATTACTAAACGAATATAAAAATATTTCAGCTGAACTTATAGACTTGCGCACTTTGCTTCCCTGGGATAAAGAAACAGTTTTAGAAAGCGTTATGAAAACAGGTAAAGTCCTGATAGTGCATGAAGACACTTTAACAGGCGGCATCGGCGCTGAGATCGCTGCATATATATCCGAACACTTATTTAAAAATCTTGATGCTCCTGTAATGCGCTGCGGTAGTCTGGATACGCCGGTTCCATTTTCTTCAGCTCTCGAGGAAAACTTTTTTCAGAAAGATGTTTTCAGGAAAAAATTGATTGAACTGTCAGAATATTAATACTGATTTTTTAAAAATAAATTAATCTTAAGATATATGTTGAAAATAATTTTTCTAATGTTCCTAACGATATTAATCTCAAACACAGGTTATACGCAAAGCAGCAGCTACGATTCAGCTTATGCAAAATCTCTCGGCGCGGATGATTACGGAATGAAGGAATACGTAATGGCATTTTTGAAATCCGGTAAAGTCAAACCGGATAGTCAGGAAAAAGCTAATGAACTTCAGATTGCGCATTTGAAAAATATAATGAGAATGGCTGAAGAAGGATCTCTTATGCTTGCAGGTCCTTTCAGTGACGGCGGTGAAATCAGGGGAATTTACATCTTCAATGTGAAGACTATTGAGGAAGCGCAAACTGACCGAGACTGATCCTGCGATTCAGGCGGGTACTCTCGAAATGGAACTGCACCCGTGGTACGGGTCTGCAGCGCTTATGGAAATTGTCAGACTTAGTAAAAAAATTACGAAAACAAAAATAATTGAATAAATTTAAATTTTATTTATAAACTCATTCTGATAAATAATTTCTAAGTAATAAGTTAAATTAAATTTACTTTCTTTTTTTACTGTTCCAGTAAAGATAAAACGGAATTCCGCTGAGCACAAGCAGCAGTCCGAATCCTGCGTCACGCGGATTCTGAATTATAGTTACTACTACAAGCGTAATACAGAACAGCACAAATATCAGCGGCAGCACAGGATAGCCAACTGTTTTATAAGGTCTGTGATGATCCTTCATCTTGCTTCTCAGAACAAACACACCGAAAGCCCCGGCTCCGTAAAAAATAAATGATGCGAAGATGACCATATCCGTGAGCTGATCGAAAGTTCCGGAAAGCACAAGCATACACGACCAGATCCCCTGAATGACTAACGAAGTATAAGGTGTTTTAAATGACGGATGAACATTTCCTGCGGACTTAAAAAATAGTTTATCACGCGACATTGCAAAATAAATTCTTGATGAAGCGAGAATGGATCCGTTTGTCGTACCGAAAGTCGAGACCATTATAAGTATTGAAATAAAGAAGGCGCCGCCGAATCCTAAAAATTTACGCATGACTTCGACTGCTATGATTGTATTATCTTTTTGCGCAACTTCAATGATCTCACTGACTGGCATTACATACAAGAACACAAAATTAGTAAGCAGATAAATTCCGATTACAATACCAACGCCGGTAAAAAGCGCGACGGGAATATTCTTCTTGGGATTTTTTACTTCGCCTCCGAGATATCCGATATTATTCCAGCCGTCATAAGCCCAGAAAGCGCCGAGCATTGCGGCAAACATAGCTCCGAATAATCCGAGTGAAGTTCCGTAATCCGCTGAAGGATTTGCGCCAATCGGCGAAACATTTTCAACATTGCCGCCGCTCATCGTGAGTCCGAGTGTGATTATAATAAGTATCCCGAGAACTTTGAGTGAAGTGAAAATATTGTTTATGATACCTCCGAATATTACTCCAAGATAATTCGCAACCGTTAAAAAAATTATAGCGGCGATTGTAAGAGCTTTCACTCCGAAACTAGCGAATGGATAAAATATACCGAGTATATTGAAACTTTCCATTTCAGCGCTGAGATGAGGTAGAGGCAGTATAGCATTTACTGATTCAGAAAAGACATAAGCTATGGATGCTATTGAAGCGGACTGTATTACGGAAAAGCATGACCATCCGTAAATGAATGCGAAAGCTTTGCCGTACATTTCCTTGAAATAAACATACTGTCCGCCGGGAGCTGCAATAAGTCCTGCAATTTCAGCATTGGTTACCGCGCCGATCATAGTGATCAGACCTGCTATTACCCAGCACAGTAGCAGCAATCCGCCTGATTCAAGATCTACCGCCATTGGCGCGGCTTTCTTGAATATTCCTGATCCGATCATTGAACTGACGACAATTAATATTGCAGTCATTAATCCAAGTCTCGTAAGCAATCCGCTTGAATGAACTCCGTCCTGTTTATTCCCGGGCATAGTAAGTATTTAAGAAAAGAAAATTTTATTATTTGAAAAAGACCTGAGCTACTTCGTATAATTCTTTGCCAACTGTTTTTAATTTTCCAATTGCTTCTGTGAACGGAATGTCAACGATCTCATTAGCCTGAAGAGCAGCCATCCTGCCGTATTTTTTTTCATTTACCATTTCCACCGAATAAACCCCAAGTCTCGTACCGAGCACTCTGTCAAAAGCTGACGGCATACCGCCTCTCTGTACATACCCGAGTACGGTTGCTCTGCATTCATAACCTGTCCTCCTTTCAATTTCATCTGCAAGATAATTTCCTATTCCTCCGAGTCTTTCCCTGCCAAAGTCGTCTAGCTTAATATCTCCTTTTCTTTTCGCCATGCTTTTCTCATCAAACTTTGTTCCTTCTGCAATTACAATAATCGAAAACAGCTTTCCTCTTTTATATCTGCTGTTAAGAATTTTCAAAACATCCGATACCTTTGTTTTGAACTCAGGAATCAGCACCGCATCAGCTCCTCCGGCGATACCACTGTAGAGAGCGATCCATCCGGCATGTCTTCCCATTACTTCCAGTATCATTATTCTGTGATGTGATTCCGCAGTGGTGTGAAGACGGTCTATTGCTTCGGTTGCAATTCCGACTGCCGTATCAAATCCGAAAGTATAATCAGTTCCGCTAATATCGTTATCAATCGTCTTCGGAACTCCGACCACATTCAGGCCTGCTTCAAAAGCAATCTGAGCAATATGCATAGAACCATCACCTCCGATAGCAATTAAGGCGTCAAATTTTTCACGGGCAATTTTATGAAGAAGAATATCTTTCCCTTTCTTTTTTTCGAACGGGCTGAATCTTGAAGTGCCGAGAATTGTGCCGCCTTTGTTTACACGTCCGGCTACATTATTCAGGTCAAGTTTTTCATAGCTTTCATCAAAGATCCCTTTCCAGCCGTTCTTAATTCCAATTGATTCAAAACCCAATTGATCGGATTTTCTTACAATTGCTCTGATTACGGCATTAAGTCCGGGACAGTCGCCGCCGCTTGTCAGGATTCCAATTTTCAATGTAAGTTTTTTATTAAAATGATTATCCGGCCGGTTTATTTTTAACGGGCGGATCATTAGTTAAGTATTTAAATTTATCTATAAATTCCTCAGTCTTCATATTTCCAATTAGAGCAAGCCTCGCTACATTTTTTAATTCTTCAAAATCTGATTTCTCAAGTCTTATCATATATTTTCTTGCGACCTGATAACTGTCTGAATCCACGTCAGCTTCACGAGTACTGATCCTGCCTTCGCTGTTAATGATATCTTCAAACTTTATCGGAATAAGACTTCCTTTGTCAACTGTTACAATCGCTCCCGAATTGTCATCCAGCAGATATCTGACTGCCGCATAGCCAAGGTCCTGCGTATATTCGCAGTCATAAGGAATCGGGTCAGCGCATCTGAGTTCGTATCCGATATCTTTATTTACAATTGTTACATCCAGTCCCCGCTCTCTCAGTCTTCTTCTCACTTCATCCTTTGTGATCCTTCCGATATCAACTTCCGATAGCCGGATATTTCCGTGAAGATCTTTTTCAAGATTTACATAAGGGTGATTCATGAGTTCATTCTGATCGATCCGTGTAATAATTCCTTCGGCGAGTATGGCAACGCCGTAAGGATTTCCCTGTGACATTCTTTTAATGATCGAAGCTTCGAGAATATCGCAGACAGTTTCAAAGCTGATGATCGTATTGCGGAATTCTTCGCCGATAATGGTCAGAGTGGCGCCGGCTGCTTTACCAATCCCAAGCGCGAGATGCCCGGCTTTTCTTCCCATCGAAACTACATAATACCATCTGCGCGTAGTAGCCGCGTCAAGCATCAGGGACTGCACAATGCGGAATCCGAAATCCCGCGCCGTCTGATATCCAAAAGTAGGCATATTTCCCGGCAGCGGCAGATCGTTATCAATAGTCTTCGGAACGTGCGCGACTTGTATCTGACCTCTTGCAAGCTGATCGATCCTATAAGCGCTTGTAGCTGTATCATCTCCGCCGATAGTAATAAGATAATCCACTGAAAGCTGTGTGAGTGATTTCAAAGTAGCGTCGAGCATTTCCTTGCTCTTTGCAGGATTTACTCTTGATGTATAAAGTATGCTGCCTCCGGTAAAATGAATTCTTGATACATCTTCGATCTTTAGCTCGCGGAAATGAGTAGAATCGCCTCTGCTGAGATGTTCAAATCCTTCGAGAATACCATACACTGTCAGACCGGAATTAATTGCTTCTATTGTAACGGATCTTATGACGCCGTTAATACCCGGAGCAGGGCCGCCTCCGACGAGTATGGCTAAAGTTTTTTTTCTGTAATGATCGTCCAAAATATAGTTAATAGTTAATAGTTAATAGTTAGTAGTTAGTAGTTAATAGTTACTGATTAAAGGAAATTGGTGACATTATTATTCTGAAAAATTTAATTACTTTTTAATCTGAAGACTTTTTGTTCTGAAAATTATCATCAGCATTGCTATGAGATAACATACTGATACAAAAATGAATACGAATCGGAAACCCATTGTCATAGCGAATATTATTGCGAGTACAGAACCGATGACTGAGAAGAATCCGTTCACAGCCCATGAAAATGCCGCGAGGCTTTTTTCGGAATCATCGATTTTTTTCATCCCGAGCGGAAAAGGCATGCCCATAAAAAATCCAAGCGGCGCTATCAGCAGTATAGAAATCAGCACTCTGTATATGAGATCAAACCGCGCCATGGATGTAAACAGATATGAATTAAAAACTCCGATAAGAATCGCTGTCAATGCTATTAGAAAAAATATTATCTGAATCCTGTGCTTATTGTTTTTCAAAAAAGAATCGGAATATTTACTACCGATCCCGGAAAAAATAAGCATGGAAGAAATTACTGTCAGTATAGTGTAAACCGGCTGTCCGAGCATCAATGTAAATTTTTGGATCAATGAAATCTGCATCATAATATATCCGAGACCGATCGCCGCAAAGTAGATCAGAAATATTTTGCCGGTGGAGGTACTTGTTAATTTTCTTTTTGCAATCATAAGAGGAAGTATCAGAAATGCAAATGCCGTTATCAGAGTTTGTATCAGTATGACAATTAAAGTGGTTTCAGCAACAGGTTTGTCTTTGAGCGCGAGTATAGCTTTATCACCCTGCGAAAAAGTTTCCTTAATTCCGTCAAATGTCAGATTGCCGAATCCGATATTCTGATCGAAGAAAGGTTTGTCATCGGTTGCGGGTTCAAGTCCTGCATCAGTTATATTATTATTACCGCCGGCAAGACTTCTGAAATTATCCGAATCTATAAGCGTTTTATAAAAACTTTCACTTTCGCTGAGAGGGTCATACAGCAGATCCAGACTCAGGTTACCGGCTTCAGATCTGATCCTTATCACATCCTCAGCGGAGAAACCGTCCTTTTTATATAACACCCCTGCAAGAAAACTTTTATCACCTTCAAATTCATTCGGAGGTCTTCTGAAAATTATAAAACAGTCTTTACTGTTTTCAATACCTTTACTGTTTTCAAGTCTTGCCTCTTTAAGAGTAGTAATGAGTTTCGGGATCTGAGTCTCCGGTCTTGAAATATACAATACTCCCGATTTGTCAAGATGATGAAGATATTCGCTGACAGCTTCTTTTGTGAGAATATAATTTTCCACCATGCTCATAGCGCCGCTTGACATAGCGGATGCGGAAATTGTATGAGCGGAAACAATTACGTCATACACAATTCTTTTAGAAGTAATTACATTTCTCGCATCGTCAGTAATAAGATTAACGCTCTTGTTATTTTTGACTAAAGGACCTGTCCAGTATGAAAGAGTATTCTCAAGGTATTCATTCAGAATGCCGTTGATCTCAACGGCTTTAATATTCTTTGCATTATGATAAAGACCTGCAAGTATTTCTCCGCCGCCTGCAGAACCGATTATAAAAACTTTTTCAGCTGAATCTTTCAGAAGATAAGCCAGATTGGAAGCGTCGGCGGGTTTTGTTTTCGGTGGAAGGGATTTCACATTCGGAATATTTGTCGTTGCGTTACCGGCATCGATAATTGCAAGATAGATATCATATCCGTCCTGTGAACTTTCCTCATCTCTCATCACATCTATCTTTGAAAAAATATTCCAGTCTGTTCTGATCTTCAGATCCGGACGGTCTTTGATATAATTTCCATAAATTTTATTTGATGTTACATTAATTGGAAGTCTTTCATCAGTATTTATTAAGAAAGTCAGTGAGAGCGCGAGCAATATGAATGAGATCATAGAAATGGTTTTATGCATTTCGAATGAGAAGATCATTGCTGCAAAAAATCCCATAGCAGCAACTACAGCTATCGCTCCGTTTCCTCCGGTTAAAGGGATCAGAAAAATAAAAACAAAGCAGGATAATCCGGCGCCGATGAGATCATAAAAATATAATTTAGATACTTCCTTTTTGTATCTTACAATTAATACAGAAATTACAAGCCCGGCAAAGAAAAACGGCAGCGTGATCAGAAGGTAATAAACAGGAAGATACAGAAGCTGAACAGAATCAGTCAGCAGACTGAAAGGATCGAATGGGATTTTATTCATCGTAATAAAAGAGAATAAAACGCTTACGCCGTACAGCAGGGATAGTACACTGAGCAGCTTGTCAGACTGAATTTTTTCAATACGGCTGCTGAGAGCGAGCACAACTCCGCTGATACCGAATCCGAGAAGCGCTACGCTTATTATCATAAATGCGAAATGATACCAGAGTGAAACGGACAAAACCCTTGTCAGAGTGAACTCGAGAAGAATCGTGGACATTGCAATTATAAAAATTCCGGCAAAGTAAGATGTCTTTGCATTACCGTAATTAGTCTGAATGGATTTTAATGTTTTTGCCAAACTTATTTTAAGATTTATTGTGTAGTTTATGAACTTTATTCACATATAGCAAATCCTTTATGAGACTTTCCATTTTATCAAGTTTCAGCATACTTGCAGCGTCGCTCAGAGCTTTCTTTGGATCCGGATGTGTCTCAATGAAAAAACCGTCGACTCCTGCAGCAGCAGCAGCTCTTGAAAGCGGAGCTATGAATTCAGGATTACCTCCGCTCACTCCTTTTTCCACGGAAGGCATCTGCACAGAATGAGTAGCATCAAATATTACCGGATATCCGGATCTTTTCATTATAACAAGACTTCTCATATCTACCACTAAATTATTGTATCCGAATGTGGTGCCTCTTTCCGTGAGAAATATTTTTTTATTGCCGGTTGCTTCTATTTTTTTTGCCTGATACTTCATATCATCAGGAGCCATGAACTGACCTTTCTTAATATTTATTATCTTTCCTGTTTCGCCGGCAGCTTCGAGAAGTTCAGTTTGTCTGCAGAGAAAAGCCGGTATCTGAAGGACATCGACCACTTCAGAAGCGAGTATCACATCAAGTTCGGAATGAATATCCGTGAGCAGCGGTACTGCAAATTCTTTTTTCGCCTGCATCAGAATATACAAAGCTTCATCAATGCCGAGTGTCCTGAATGATTCTGAAGAAGTTCTGTTTGCTTTAATGAAAGAAGACTTGAATATAAAAGGCAGTTTGTATTTTTCCGAAAGTCTTTTCAAAGCTTCGCATGTTTTGAATACTACTGCTTTTGATTCGACTACGCAGGGTCCTGATATGAGCAGAAAACTATCAAGATGTTTAAGATTAAGTTCGGTTTTTAAATAAGAAGGCAGCATTAATTTATCTGTTTAAGTAATCATTTAGTTTGTCATTAAGTTCTTTCTTAGTGTATTTGGATTTTTCATACATCCCTTTGAGACTTCTCTGGCGTAAAGCTTCATAAACACAGACCGCGGCTGCGACAGATACATTAAGAGACTGTATCATTCCAAACATAGGAATAAGAAAATTTTTATCTGACAATGATTTCACTTCATCGGAAACTCCTGAGTGTTCATTACCTATAACTATTGCGGCTTTTTTTGTCAGGTCAAGATCGTAAAGGCTTTTATCCTTTGACTTATTACTCATGTGAGTGGAATATATCCTGAATTTATTCTTTCTGAGTTCTTCAAAACAGTCTTTTACATTCTCAAACTTTTCGGCGGTGATCCATTTCTTTGCGCTTGCGGAAGAGGTCTTTCCGATGCGCGGAAATTTACAGGTGTTATAGATCAGATATATTTTATCGATCCCGGCCGCTTCAGCGCTCCGGAAAATTGCGCTGACATTATGAGGATCATGAATGTTTTCCAGAACAAGCGTAAGATATTTCTGACGTTTTCCAACTACATATCTGAACTTATTAAACCTTTTTTGAGTCAACTGTGTTTGGAATTTTAAATTAAAAATTAATTAATTAACTTTCTTTAAACAATTAACAAATCACGATATGTATATAAAAAGAATCTCATTATTTATTCCCGCCATTTTCCTTATCCTTACAATAAATTCATCAGTACTATTAAGTCAAAATAAACCCGTCATTAAAGATCCCAGAAATAACTGGAGTATGGGGTTAGCATATTCGGAAAGAGGTTTCGGACCGTCTTTCAGCTACTTTATTCCTTCGGGAAAATCCACAGATCTTTTTTTAAATCTTACAGTTTCGAATGTAACTGATTCACGGGAATTTGAGAGAACGGATTTTTACGGAAATTCAATACCTGTTCAGAATAAAATAAACAGGGTGTTTATGTCAACACTGAGTTTTGGAATGAGAAAGGAGTTATTCAAAGACGATATAGAGGGAGAATTTCTTCCGATCTTTAATATAGGGATCTCGCCTTCGATGATATTCATGAATCCGTATGATCAGAATTTCTTTTCAGCATTAGGACGGACTACAACAAGTTTCGGACTCGGTGGATTTACAGGAATGGGTGTCAGCTTCAGACAAAGCAAAGATATGTCAATAAATTTCAACCTCAGTTATTATTACATTAAAGTAGTAGGCAATAAAGTGGAAAGTATACAGGACAATCCAATTGATAATATAGGCGGAGTACATTTGGGTTTTGCAATTAACTTCATGAAATAACTGAATGTTTCAGTTTCTTTTCTTAAAATTCGAAATATCAAAATCAGTTTAATGCTGAATTTGACTTCAAGGGATTTACATATTCAGATTATACAAGACCGCCTGTTTTGAATTGTAATTTTCACTGTTCATTGCTAAAATTCCAAATCAAAAAATATTTATAAATTCAATTTCAAGATCTGATTATTTTTTATAATATGAAGAGGATTTTCCGTTTTCAGAATTTTTTTCATATACACGCTTATCACAGCGTTAAGTCCTGTTTTAATAATCAAGCGCTTAAATTACCCAAAAAAATTTACCGTAATGAAAAGTAAAAAAATACTTTACATTTGCGGCTCGAGGAATCAGACTACAATGCTTCATCAGATATCTCAGAAGATGCCTGAGCATGAGCATTTTTTTTCGGCTTACTATTCTGACGGGGTCGAAAGATTTTTTGCAAACTTCGGCGTACTTGACTTCAGCGTGCTTGGCGGCAGATTCAGACTTCAGACAGAGGAATATTTTAGAGACAATGATCTGAATATAGATTATGAGGGAAGAAAAAATAATTATGACCTTGTGGTAAACTGCAGTGATCTCATTATTCCGAAAAATATCAGAGATAAAAAAATTATTCTCGTACAGGAAGGCATGACAGATCCGGAAAATATTTTTTATCATATGTCCAAAAAAATAGGGATACCAAGATATTACGGCGGCACGGCATCGACCGGACTTTCTGACAGTTACAAATATTTCTGCGTGGCTTCAGAAGGTTACAGGGAACACTTCATCCGCAAAGGTATAAAACCGGAGAAGATCATTGTTACCGGAATTCCGAATTTTGATAATTGTGAAAAATATCGGACAAATGACTTTTCTTACAAAAATTATCTCCTTGCATGCTCATCAGATATGAGAGAAACGCACAAATATGAAAATAGGAAAAAGTTTATTCAGAAAGCGGTAAAGCTTTCAGGAGGCAGGCAGATAATATTTAAGCTGCATCCAAACGAGTATGTGCCGAGGGCAACAAGGGAAATAAATAAATGGGCTCCGGGATCACTGGTATTTTCAACAGGAAATACAAATGAGATGATAGCAAATTGCGATATACTATTGACAAAATTTTCGACGGTGGTTTATGTCGGACTTGCTTTGGGAAAAGAAGTTTACTCTGAATTTGATCTGGAAGAACTGAAAAGACTGATGCCTCTGCAAAACGGAAACAAATCCGCCGACAAGATCGCCGGAATTTGTCTTTCAGTTATGGAAGAAAATTATGACCTGTTAAATGAAATGTCAGCAAACAGAGATTACAATATAATCAGCGAATCAATATGTTAGATACTTTTAAAAAACCGGAAAATACTTTGCCGAAGACAGTTGTAGTCATTCAGGCGAGAACAGGTTCAACACGACTTCCCGGAAAAATTTTTTTACCGCTTGGCGGAAAGCCAATGTTAGTCAGAATGTATGAAAGAGTTGCAGCTTCGAAGTCCGCACAGGAAATTGTAATTGCTACAACTACTGAATCTCAGGATGATGAAGTAGTTAAACTTTGTAATGAGAACGGAATTAAATATTTCAGAGGACATCCTACTGATCTTTTAGACAGACATTATAAAGCGGGAGTTGAATCAGGCGCAGAAGCAATTGTTAAAATCCCTTCAGACTGTCCGCTGATCTGCCCTGACGTTATAGATAAAGTATTAAATTTTTATTTCTCTTATCAGAATGATTTTGACTATGTAAGCAATCTGCATCCTGCAACGCATCCGGACGGGAATGATGTGGAAATAATGCCAATGAAAATCATTGAGCAAGCGTGGAATGAAGCAGAAAGGGATTTTGAAAGAGAGCATACAACTCCGTTTATCTGGGAACGTCCGGAAAGATTCAGGATTGGGAATGTGGAGTGGGAAACCGGACTGGACTTTTCAATGAGTCACAGGCTAGTTGTTGATTATGAAGAAGATTATGAATTTGTAAAAAAAATATTCGATGAGCTTTATGAAGGAAAAAATAATTTTAAACTTTGCGATATTATGATGCTGCTTGACAGAAAGCCGGAGCTGAAGGAAATCAATTCTTTCCGCGCGGGAATAAACTGGTATAGAAATTACACCGGTGAATTAAAAACAATTGATCCTGAAAAAATCAGAAAAGATATTCAGTAATTTTCAGTAAATAATTTTAAAATTTGGACAAACTAAAATCAGAACATTTAAAGCAGACGGCTTACAATGTCAGAGAACATATTATAAGGATGTCAGGAGACGGCGGCTGTTTCATCGGCGCATCTTTATCCTGCGCGGATTTAATAGTTTTCCTGTACAGTGAATTTCTTAATATCAGAAAAGATAATTTAAATGACCCGGAAAGGGATTATTTTTTTCTTTCAAAAGGACATGATGTGCCGGCATTATACGGGACGTTTGCCGAGTTGGGATTTATCGAAAAGGAAAGATTAAAGAATCATCTGAAGACTAATGATTTTATTTACTGGCATCCGAACAGAAACATTCCCGGCATTGAATTTCACTCCGGTTCGCTCGGACATCTGATAAGTGTTGCAATTGGTGTTGCAATCGACTGTAAAATGCGCGGTATGAAAAATAAAGTATTGGTTGTTTTAGGGGACGGTGAACTTAACGAAGGTTCGGTGTGGGAAGCCGCTCTGGTAGCCGGCGCAAAGCATCTGGATAATCTTATAGCTGTAGTTGACAGGAATAAATTTCAGGCGAATATAGAAACAGAAGAACTAATACCTGTTCATCCGATCTCAGATAAATTCGAAGCATTTGGCTGGAAAACCCGCTCATGCAACGGACATGATTTTGATGATATGGAGAAAACTTTTTCTGAATTTCCTATCAAGCAGGGAAGTCCTTCACTCATAATAGCTGAGACCGTCAGAGGAAAAGGTCTGCCAAGTATAGAAGCCAGAGCTGACAGATGGTTTGTGAATTTCAAACCGGAAGAAGTTGAAATGCTTCTGAAGGAACTGCATGGCGAGGAGAAAGCGAAACTGACTTCCGATACAATTGTCGCAAGGTAAGCTAAAGGTAAGATATTACTCTTATTATTTATTGCTCGTAGACAGACTTAATGATCAAATGTTTTTAAAAATTATCTCAGGATGAATATTTGTCATTCGTAATTTGAAATTTGAAATTTATTTCAAAAGTATCATCCGCTTCGTATCAATGATAACACCGTCTGTAATCAAACTGTAAAAATAAATCCCGCTCGCAAAACCGCTGCCGTCAAACTCCACAGAATAACTCCCCGCATTCTGCTTTTCATTGACAAGCTCAGCAACTTCATTTCCTAAAACATCAAATACTTTTAATGAAACATCATTGTAAATTGCACATTGATAATTTATAATTGTCTTTGGGTTGAATGGGTTTGGAAAGTTTTGTGAAAGTGAAAAATCTATGGGATTTTCAGAGGAGATATTTGTGAAGCCGGTGAGAATGCCGCCGGTGGTGGTTTTGAGTATTGTACCGCTGTCGCCGACTACCCAGCCGGTGAGGGAGTCTGTGAAATAGATCGAATTATAAATCTTATTTGGCATAAAAGGTAGTTGATGACTCCAATTTATGCCGCCATTATTTGTAAATATTATTACGCCATTTGTTCCGCATGCCCAACCATTAATAGAATTTATAAAGAAAATTGAATTAGATGTACTTTGAGTAGAGGGAAAAAAAGGAAGCCAGTTTGATCCGCTGTTTGTAGTTCTGAAAATAGTTGGTCCTGTAAAGTGTGGACTTCCTAACCAACCTTTCAAAGTATCTATAAAAAACAAACTATTAATAATATCATTTTGTCCGTTATAAATATTGAGTTGCCAGTTAATTCCTGAGTTAGAGGTTTTATATACTATGTTTCCACTTAGACCAAGTCCAATTCCCCAACCAACATTTTCATTTAAAAAAAAGATTTTCTTTAATGAAGTAAATGTAAATGAAGAATCCCAGGTTATGCCTCCATTGGTAGTTCTATAAAAATAGGAACTAATAATGCTCGTAATAAAACCATATTGTTCATTTACAAAAAATACTTGATCAAGATCATATGAATTAATTCCTTCATCTATCCAGATCGTACCACCGTTAATTGTTTTTAAAAACGAACCATTATCACCTACAGCAAATCCAGTATTGGAATTTATAAACTCAACTGAATTGAGATTAGATAAGTAACCGGTTGAAATTATATCCCAGGATATACCTCCGTTAATTGTCTTTAAAATTCTTCCCGAATCACCAACACAAAAGCCAATAAGTGAATCAACAAAATCTACAGATTTTAAATCAGTAATGACACCACTGTTTTGATTAATCCAACCAGTTTGAGAATAGCAAACATGATCTTGTAAAAGGAAAAATAAAATTATAAAAAACAGAATTTTTATTTTAATATTGATACTCATTTTACTTTAAATCAGTGTCTTCTATAAACAAAAATCCTCCAGCTGATCCTTCAAATCCAATTCTCAAATCAATATTATCGACATCATAATTTTCATTTCCAATTAATCCAAAATTATAAACATTTACATCAGTAGAAGGGGAATTTCCGCCGTTGATGGTGTTTTCAAAAAGTTTGCCGTGACTGATCTTTAAATTAAATTCTCCTTTTGTGTAAACTTTTTGATCACCAACAACAGTTCCGGCGATGTTTACTGCTGAATGTGTTAGAATAAACATTTTAAAGCTTCATCGTAAGTTTTATAAAAATTCTCCGCGCCGGATTCTTTTGAGATTACAGATACATATTTTTTCTTTTTCATTCTATTATTTTAAAAGTATCATTCGTTTTGAATCTATAATATTCCCATCTATTTCCAATCTGTAAAAATATATCCCGCTGGCAAATCCGTTTCCGTCAAACTCCACAGAATAACTCCCGGCATTCTGCTTTTCATTGACAAGCTCAGCAACTTCATTTCCTAAAACATCAAATACTTTTAATGAAACATCATTGTAAATTGCACATTGATAATTTATAATTGTCTTTGGGTTGAATGGGTTTGGATAGTTTTGTGAAAGTGAAAAATCTTTGGGAATTTCTGAGGAGATATTTGTGAAGTCTGTGAGAATGCCGCCGGTGGTGGTTTTGAGGATTGTGCCGCTGTCGCCGACTACCCAGCCGGTGAGGGAGTCTGTAAATACAATATCATGTTTCATTTGTGTGTTCTGAAGGTTTTGATAATTTATCCAGTTACTTCCTCCGTTACTTGTTGATCTTATACTTCCATAACTTGTCAGCCAGCCTTTATTATCGTCTGTAAAAAAAACCGAACTTACTTCTCCGACATTACATAATAAACAAGGTGACCAAATGTTTCCACCACTTTTTGTTTTATAAATTGATGGTCCACTACCTAAACCGACTGTCCAACCAACTAAAGAATCTAAAAAAAATAATTTATTTAGTGTAGTAGTTCCATTCTGCACGATCCAGGTTAATCCGCCATCATATGTTTTCTTTACTTGTTCAGTACCTATTACGTAATACCCATTTATAATCCACCCTTTATTTATATTTATAAAAAAAATAGATTTTATAAAATCACCTTCATAGTCAATAGAATCCCAATCAACACCTCCGTTCGTTGTTCTTAAAAGTTTTGAATAATCACCACCTAAATAACCTTCATAATTGTTCAAAAAAAATACTGAGGAAAAATTAATATCTGATATTACTGAATTTAAACGAAACCAGTTATCACCGCCGTTTATAGTTTTTAAGAAAATTCCGCTGTCACCTGCAATATAGCCGGTGTCAATAGATGGAAAATTTAAAGTTCTAAGATTGTAATGAAATCCCGAAGATTGCGGATTCCAATATAAACCACCATTTGTGGTCTTTAATATCTTTCCGCTGTCTCCTACACACCAACCAGTTTGATGATTGACAAATTGTACTGAATTTAAATTAGATTGGGTTCCGCTGTTTTGACTTATCCAGCCGGATTGGGAATAAATATTTGTAAATAAAATAAAATATAATGAAACACTTAACAAAAATTTTGATATCAACAAAATAAATAATTTATAAAATTCTAAATTAAGTTAAATCAGTACTAACTATAAAAAAGTAATTTGAAGAGTCACCAATTTCAAGTGAAATTCCACAGCGCTACCGGCTTCTGAATGTAAATTCTGAATTTCATCAAAGTATAATGTTAAATTTTGATTGGAATCACCATCAGATATCATGACTGAGGATTTGGAAGATTCAGATGTGTTTGCTTTAGTAGTGAACTTTAATATATTTGCAATAATATTTCCTTCCTTATGAATAAGACAACTGCTGTTACCATAACAGATAACTTCATTTGCAGTATAATTTATTAATAATTAAAAATTAAAAATTAAAAATTAAAAATTATAAATTAAAAATTTAAAATTTGACATTGCTTTGTAAATTGTTTGCGTGAATAAGAATTTATAGTTGATGTCAATTCAAATTTCACAAATGATATACGAAGATATACTGCTTAACCTGATTAATGAAGACGAAAGGTTTATGATACTGACGGCTGAGAACAGGGCAGCAATAAGAAATTTACCGGGAAAGATCGGAGATAAATTTCTCGATACGGGAATTACAGAGCAGACGCTTGTCGGCGCTGCATGCGGACTGGCGCTTAGAGGCAGGATACCCGTTGCACATGCGCTTGCGACATTTCTTACAATGAGAGCATTTGAATTTATCCGTACAGATGTCGGCATAGGAAATCTTCCCGTGAAATTAGTCGGCGGTTTTTCCGGATTTCTTTCGGAGGCAAACGGACCTACGCATCAGGCGATAGAAGATGTTTCGTTAATGAGAGGCATTCCGAATATGAATGTATTCTGTCCCGCTGATGAGGAAGATATGCTCACCGGACTTGCAGAAGTTTTAAAAAGCTGCTCGCCGTTTTACATCAGATACAATAATCTAAAACCTTCGGTTAAACATTCAAAAGATTTCACTATCGGCAAAGCGGAAATAATTTCCGAAGGAAATGATGTAACTATTCTCGTCTATGGAATTTTGCTGAAGCAGGCGGTTGAAGCTAAGGAAATTCTTGAAAGCAGCGGAATATCCGCAGGCATTATAAATATGAGATGTCTCAAACCTATAGATGAAGTTGCGATTTTAAAAGCCGCTGAAAATTCAAAAACGCTTGTAACTCTTGAAGATCATTTTCTCACTGGCGGTCTGTATTCAATACTGGCGGAGATATTTTTGAAAAATCAAATCACGAAAAAAGTAATACCATTCGCGCTTGATAATAAATGGTTTAAACCCGCATTGCTGAATGACGTGCTTGAGTATGAGGGATTCACAGGAAAGAAAATTGCTGAAAGAATACTGAAAGAAATATCCGGATAACTTTCCGGAAAAATTAATTTTATAATAATTATCTGTTAAATGCCAAACACAGTAAGTTCAAACCCGGAATATCCGGTAATAACAGAATCCGATAAACTTTTCAAACGCTCTGAAGGACTGATCCCGGGATATTCACAGACACTTGCAAAAGGTCCTACACAATGGATCAGGGGAGTCGCGCCAAAATTTTTGAAAAGCGGTAAAGGATCTCACGTATTTGATGCTGACGGAAATGAATACATAGATTTCAATATGGGGATCGGTCCGATAGTGCTCGGCTATTGTTATGAAAAAGTTGATAATGCAATACGCCGTCAGCTTGAAGACGGAATTACATTTTCCATGACACATCCTCTGGAAGTGGAGCTGTCGGAAAAGCTGAGGGAGATCATTCCCAATGCAGAGTCTGTAAGATTTTCCAAAACAGGTTGCGATGTAACTTCAGCGGCTGTAAGGGTTTCGAGAGCGTTTACTAAAAGGGAAAAAGTTTTGTGCTGCGGATACCACGGATGGCATGACTGGTATATAGGAGTAACAGACAGAAACGCAGGAATACCGGAAGCGGTAAAAGATCTTACTTATACATTCAGTTACAATGATATAGAATCATTGATTCAGTCTATTGATAGTGACATTGCCTGCGTGATACTCGAGCCGTTTGTATTCGAAGAGGAAAAAAATAATTTTTTAAAAGAGGTATCGGAAGTCTGCCAAAAAAACGGAACGCTGCTGATCTTTGACGAGATGTGGACGGGATTCAGAATAGCAGCAGGAGGCGCGCAGGAATATTTCGGAGTAACACCTGATCTTGCATGCTACTCCAAAGCGATGGCAAACGGAATGCCTGTCTCCGCTATTACCGGAAGAGGTGACGTGATGAAACTCTTTGATAAAGAAGTATTCTTTTTTACAACATTCGGCGGTGAAGCGCTATCACTTGCAGCGTCTATGGCAACGATAGATGAGATAACCAGTAAAAATGTTCCCGCATTTCTATCAGCGCAGGGTAAAAAATTAAAAGAAGGTTACAACAAAATTGCAGTTGAGCTGGAAATGGATTACACAAAGTGTGCGGGATATAACTGCAGGACTATAATGACATTTGATGCAAATTCAGGAAATCCGCTTGAGATGAAGTCGCTTGTTCAGCAGGAGATGATAAAGCGCGGTGTACTGTGGGGCGGCTTTCATAATATGTGCTTCATGCATTCGGACGAAGACGTTGAATATACTTTGAAAGCGTATGAAGAAGTTCTGCCCATACTTAAAAAAGCAGTTGATGAAAATAATATCAGATCTTATCTGAAAGGAGAACCTGTCGAACCGGTTTTCAGAAAGACCGGTAATTTTAATTTAAAACCCAAGCAGAAAAGTTAAGCTGAATATTTGTATATTGTACAATTAATCACAGACTGAAAGGTAAAATCTATTATAGATTTTAAAGGAGCAAATAAGGTTAATATTTATTTACAATGACATGATGTATATTTAAGAAATTTCCATTATGTTAGTGTAATAAAATAACTCTCAAATATTATGAGAAAAGTAAAAATAGGAAACAGGTATATTGGCGCAGGTGAGAAAGTTTTTGTAATAGCAGAGGCGGGCATTAATCACAATGGTTCACTTAGACTTGCAAAGAAACTTATCAAGGAAGCATTCACAGCCGGATGCGAAGCAGTAAAGTTTCAGAAAAGAACGCCGGAACTTTGCGTACCAAAGGATCAGTGGCACATCGAACGTGACACACCTTGGGGAAGGATGACTTATATTGATTACAGACATAAAGTTGAACTCAGTCTGCATGACTATTCGGAAATAGACAGATACTGTAAAAAGCTCGGAATTATTTGGACAGCATCCTGCTGGGATGAAGACTCAGTGGATTTTATAGAACAGTTTGACGTACCTTTTTATAAAGCTGCATCCGCCTCGCTCACGGATTTCAATCTTTTAAACAAAAAAAGATCGACCGGAAAACCGCTTATGATCTCTACGGGAATGTCAACAATGAAAGAGATAAAAGACGCTGTAAAATTTCTTGGGAAAGAAGATCTGTTAATCGCGCATTCAACTTCAGCTTATCCGTGTAAACCCGAAGAATTAAATCTTAAGATGATAAATACACTGAACAAAATTTTCCGGGGAGTGCCGGTCGGTTATTCAGGACATGAAACCGGATTGTCTCCGACATGGGCTGCTGTAGCGCTCGGGGCTGTATTTGTGGAAAGACACATAACGCTTGACAGAGCGATGTGGGGGAGTGATCAGGCGGCATCGGTCGAACCCGGCGGATTCAAAAGACTTGTTGAAAATATCAGGGACATTGAAAAATCTCTTGGTGACGGAGAAAAAAGAATTTATGACAGTGAAATTGGACAGAGATTAAAACTCAGAAGAGCGAGAGTATAAAATTAATTTATTATATCCGAATATTTAATAAATAATTTCAGAGCAGATACCTTTCCAAAAACAATTTTAAAAGAATTATTCCCCCTCGAATTAATATATTTAATTCAACACTTCTCTTAGTTATTTTTACTGCATGTCAATTCAGATTTGGTCATTAGTTATCATATCTTTTGCAGCGGTAATGATGGTGGTTTTTGAAAAACTTTACCCGTATACAAAAGGTCAGAAGATATTCCGTGAAGGTTTTTTCAATGACATAATTATGTACTCTATTGTACAGAGTTATTTCCTCGGGCTTATCATTTTCGGGATACTGAATTATGTAAAAGACAATACAGATCTATACAGATACAGCCTTATAGGCGACTGGCCTGTATGGCTGCAGGTTTTGTTTTTTGTGATCACGCATGATTTTTATATTTACTGGTTTCACAGATGGCAGCATAACAACAGAATTTTATGGAGGGTGCATGAAGCTCATCACTCGCCGAAAACAGTGGACTGGCTTTCCGGCGCAAGGTCACATTCATTTGAGATAATGATAAATCAGACAGTTGAATTCGCGCCAATTATTCTGTTAGGCGCAGCGCCTGAAGTAGCGATATATAAAGGAATGATCAGCGCGATCTGGGGAATGTTCATACACTCCAACATTGATGTAAGACTCGGTAAAATTCAGTATTTCATAAACGGTCCTGAGATGCACAGATGGCATCATTCTGACGACGGTGGCAGGGAATACCAGAATAATTACGGGACGAAATTAGCAGTATGGGACTGGCTATTCGGAACAGCATTCTTACCTGATCCGCATTTTAGAAAACCGAAAAAATTCGGATTAAGCGATACGCCTGATTACCCGCTCGCGATGGAAAATGACGGGAAGGTTAGTTTTTTAAAATTCATGAAAATAATTAAAAGCGATATTGTCAGTTATATCAGGCAGCACACATATGCATTTCGAAAATTCAAAAAATAAAATTCAAAATAATCCAAAACTGTTTTTTAAATTTAAAATAAGTAATTTTAGAAAAACAATTTTATGCTGACAGACAGTTTCGGACGCGTACATAATTATCTGAGAATATCAGTTACGGATCGGTGTAATCTGAAGTGCGTGTATTGTATGCCTGACGAGATCTTATCCGGAAGCTCAGAAAATAAAAACATGTCTGTTTCTGAAATATATGAAATAGCAAAAGTCTTCTCTGATCTCGGCATAAACAAAATAAGGATCACAGGAGGAGAGCCATTTGTCAGAAAAGAGATCGCCGCTATTTTTACAAACCTGTCAGATCTGCCTGTAACACTTGCTGTGTCAACTAACGCGCTGCTGATAGACAGACATATAGACCTGTTAAAAAACTGCGGTGTTAAAAATATTAACGTCAGTCTTGACACACTAAATCCGGAAGAATTTTTATCGATAACAAAAAGTAATTCATTAGAGAAAATATTTTCAAATATTGTACTTCTTATTGAAAATGAATTCAGAGTAAAAATTAATTTCGTAGTGATGAAAGGAGTTAATGAAAATGCAGTCACTGAAGCTGCGGGACTTACAAAGAATTTCGGAGTTGAAGTCAGGTTCATAGAGTATATGCCTTTTAAAGGAAATAAATGGTCAGCCGGTAAAGTGTATTCACACGACGAGATATTGGATAATATCAGAAGCAAATATAATATTTTTAAACTGCATGATGAGCAAAATGACACGTCAAAAAAATACGGAATAACCGGACATGCAGGAAGTATTGGAATTATCAGCACTATTACAAAACCATTCTGCAGCGGATGCAACAGATTGCGGCTGACGTCTGATGGAAAATTAAAGAACTGTCTTTTTTCAAAAGGTGAGACGGATCTTCTTACAGCATTCAGAAAAGGAGAGGATATAAAGCATCTGATTATATCCGGTCTGACGGAAAAGGAATTTGAAAGAGGCGGACAGTTTGAGTCAGAGAATATTGAAAACAGAAGTATGGTAAATATCGGAGGCTGACTGGGCGCGGAATTAATTTTTCTGATACCGTTATTATTTTTTGTAGCGGTAATGTATTCATCTGTAGGTCACGGTGGTGCAAGCGGTTATCTGGCAGTGATGAGTATTCTGAGCATGAACCCGGAGATCATGAGAAGCTCAGCGCTGGTACTTAATCTCATTGTTTCAGGCATAGCGTTTTACGGATTCAGAAAAGCCGGATACTTCAGCAGTAAAATATTTTTACCGCTGGCGGCAACTTCAATACCGTTTGCATTTATTGGAGCCGGATATCCCGCTGACACAGATTTGTATAAGATCTTACTCGGAATAATACTTTTATTTGCCTCATTAAAAATTTCAGGAGCATTGGACAAAGTAAAACTGAATTTTAAAGTCGAATTCAGTATAGTAAAAGCAATGGTCACCGGAGCTTTACTGGGATTTATATCGGGGATGATTGGAATCGGCGGCGGAATAATATTAAGTCCGCTGATACTTTTATTCGGATGGTCTGAAATAAAAGAGACAGCTGGAATATCAGCATTATTCATTTTTGTAAACTCTGCTTCAGGATTATTAAGATTGTCGCTTGACGGACTGAATGTAAGTTCTGAAATGACATACATGACAATTGCAGTATTTACAGGCGGATTTATAGGTTCGCATTGGGGAAGTATGTTTGCGAATAATAAAGCTTTGAGAATTTTACTTTCGTTTGTTTTATTTTTCGCATCAATGAAGTTAATATTCATATGATCTCATACAAAGCAGCGGTAAAGATAATATCGGAAAACACTTTCATTTTAAAAAATCCTGAGTTAAAAAAAGTAACAGACTCATTAGGATATGTAACATCGGAAGATATAAAATCAGGAACAGACCTTCCTCCTTTTGATCAGTCTAATGTCGATGGATATGCTGTTACAAATTCAGTAATCGGTCAGTGGCGTATCATAAGGGAGATCCGCGCAGGTGATCATCCGGATTTCAGATTAAAGAAAGGGGAAGCGGTAAGAGTATTTACGGGAGCGGAGTTACCGGCGGGGACATATTCTGTCCTGATGCAGGAGAATGTAAGTACGGAAAGTGATAAATTGAATTGTCATGCGGAAAAAATTGTCAAAGGAAAATTCATCAGAAAAAAAGGCATTCAGATAAAAAAAGGAACACCGGCGATCAGACGCGGAACGCTGATAAATCCTGCTGTGATCGGGTTTTTATTCTCGATGGGAATAAAGTTTGTGAAGGTTTACAGAAAGCCGGTACTGTCACTGATAGTAACGGGAGACGAGCTGCTGGAGGCGGGAGCTGAGCTTAAAGAGGGGAAGGTATATGAGTCAAATTCAGGTTTGCTTCGGGGACTGGCGAGGTATAACGGATTTGAAATCCGTTATACGGCAGCCGCACGCGATAGAAAATCCGATCTCAAATCTAAAGTCAAAACTCTTTTAAAAAAATCCGACATACTGCTTATATCAGGCGGCGTCTCCGTAGGAAAGTATGACTACGTTAATGAAGTTCTTAATGAATTAAATGTCAGTAAACTTTTTTATAAAGTTTCTCAAAAGCCGGGCAAACCTCTTTACTTCGGGAAAAAATCCAATACTTCTGTCTTCGGCTTACCCGGTAATCCGGCTTCTGCATTTACCTGCTTTTATTTGTATGTACTTCCCGTTTTAAAAAAAATGTCGGGACATAAAAAGTTTTTGCCTGTTTGGAAAAAACTTCCGGTCGCAAAAGAGATCAGAAAAGATTTTAATTTGAGCTGGTTTTTAAGAGCTAAATATTCAGACAATAACGTAATGCCTCTTGATGCTCAGGCATCATTTATGCTCAGAACTCTTACGGAAGCAAATTGCTTTATCCATATGCCGTTAAATAAAAATAAAATTTCAAAAGGTGAATTTGCGGATGTCTGTATATTTTAGAAAACTATTATTTATATGAAAGTAAAAGTACTTTATTTCGGAGTGACAGCGGACATTACCGGTAAAGAGCAGGAGTTAATTGCTGAAGCGAAAGACTTAAATTCTCTTAGAGCTATTCTCACATCTTTATACCCCGGTCTTAAAAATGCAAATTTCAGATTTGCAGTTAATCTCAAACTTATAAATGATATAAATTCTCTTACTCTTAATAAAGGAGATGAAGTAGCTCTGCTGCCGCCTTTCGCCGGCGGTTAATAAGTTTCTGTTTTGTCCTTTGCAGAACTTCTTTTTAAGATCATATCTGTTACAGACTTTAGTCTGATCATTCCGGTTTTATTAATAATGAAAAAAAACAGAATTATTAAAACCAAATTCATAATGATCTGAATATTTATATTACCGGAAATATTACTTAAGACAGCTTTACTTATCAGGAAAAAAACTCCTGTAAGAATACTTATCCTGAATATGAGCTTCCATTCATATTTGATTTTATAAATTTTCTGAGAGTAATAATACATTATCAGAAACATTGAAAAATATGTGAAAAGTGTGGACAATGCCGCTCCATTCATTCCTAATACCGGGATCAGCAGAAAATTCAAAGCAGCATTTATAAGCAATCCTGTGACAGAAATAAAAAGTATGAGTATAGTTTTATCTGTAAAAAATGGAGCTGCATTTAAAGTTGAATATGCCCCGCTGAAAAAAAATGCAAGCAGAACTACAGGAATTATACTAAGTCCGTAATAATATTTTTCATCAAGAAACTGAATTCCGAATATATCAGTCTGCACCAGTTTATCTGTCAGCAACGAGAATATCAAAAATAAAGACAATCCGGTAAAACAAAAATATGTAAATATCTTTGAAATGATTTTCTTATTCTCCGGATTTTCAGTCAGGTTTAAAAAGTAAGGCGTCCATGAAAATTTAAATGCTGCAATCATAAGACTCATTACCGCTGCCAGTCTGTAATTTGCCCAGTATATTCCGACAGTTTTTTCATTGTAAAAATATTTCAGGAAAAATCTGTCAGACATATCAATTAATATCAGACACATTCCGATATATATAAACTTGTTTCCGTATCCAAGCATCCTTTTTATCACAGGAAAAGAAAATCTGAACGTCAGATATTTCCCGGTAATAATTAAGCTGACGATCAGAGTTACGATAACCGACAGGAGATAACTGTATAAAATAGCTTCAATACCCATTCTAAAATATACAATCATTACAATATTGCTGACAATGTTTACAATAAATGTCAGAAGGTTTATATATGCATAAGTCTTTGCATTCAATTCCGCCCGGAACAGCAAAAGCGGAAATCTGTAAACTGTATCAGCTACCATCAGAACGCAAAGTATCTTGAGCAGAAGTATACTTGTATCTGTATCGGTAAATTCAAAAAAATTAATTATGCTTTCTGAATAAAAATATATAACTGAAGATAATATGATCGTGAACGCAAGCAGAAAAATTAAACTCGAAGAAAATATTACTGATCTTTTTTTATTGTCCTTCTCTTCAATAAAAAATTTCATGAATGAAGTTTCCATTCCTAATGCATATACAACCAGTAAAAAAAAAGAAATGGACTGAAGGAGCGTAAGCATACCAATCTCCTGCGGTGAGTAATAGTTTGTATAAACAGGAAGAAGAATAAAATTTACTGATCTGTTTAGTATGATGCCGAGACCGTAGATAATTGTATGAGAGAAAAGCTTCTTTACGTGAGATTCACTTTCCATCAGCAGTGATATTGAATTTGCTGTAATAGTCCCGAAGCTTCATGCTTACTGCTTTAAAAGAATGAAAACTCTCAACCCATTCACGGCCTTTGATTGAAATATCTTTACGGAGTTCTTCGTTGTCCGTTAATTTCAGAATATTCTCTTTTAATGTTTCGATAGTAGAATGTATGAATGGATTTCTTTCAAGAAATAAAAAATAATCTTCAGTGAATTCAGTAAACGTCGGTATTCCCATCGACAGATTTTCAATAGAGTTTTTACCGTAACCGCTGCCTCCGAGCTCGCCGCCTACCTGATCTATCGCGAGATCGCATTCTTTCTTTATCTCAAGAACTTTTTCCCTGTCAGTATTTTCAAGTAAAATAAATTCAATGTTTCTGATTTTATCAATTTCATTTATAACTTTTAATATATTATCCGTTCCTTTGAATTTCCTGTTCGTAGGTGAATGTATTATCTTAAGTTTTTTATTATTCTTCTTCGTTATCTTAAACTGATCCGTGTCAAAAGGAAAGAAAGTATAGTTGATATTTTTATGCAGTTTCAGATGATCGAATTCTACGGTGAGATTCAGATCACTCATCTCATCCATCTCTCTGAATATTCCTCTTGTCCTGAGATCACTTCCGAAATAGCAGCATACAATTTTTTTATTCCGTCTCTTCAGCTCTTTTGCAAATCTCATATCCCTGAAGAGATCCATGCCGCCGTCAAAGTGATAAATGTCATAATCAAACAGCGAATGTTTTTTAATTGCTTCATTTATCAATCCTGAATTTTTGAGATCCCTTAACCTGAAATAAATATTTTCCGCAAAGTTCTTTGGTTCCGCGTATATTAAAACTTTATCACCGGAGCTTTCTACTTTGCTGTCTCTCCATGCTTTTGCGCTCTTTCCTACGGGTAGATTCAAACCCAGACAAATGTCCTCGGGAAAATTCAATGTATTTTTATATAATGTGATCAGTGTGGATTTATGCCCGGAACTTCTGTGCATTTTTACAAAGTCATACGGCATTCCTGCGAAATTCTGAGGCGCTATGTGTAAGATCTTTATTGACAATTATTCCTCTTTTATAAAGAAATTATTTATTTGCTTTCTTGAGGTAAATCTAAATTCTTATGTTCGAATTTTCAACTTCAGCGACGAGAATATTTAAATAATCTATTCCGGTTATATCAACTTTTTTTTCTTTAGTATCAAATCAACAAATTCCCTGACTGCGCCTTCTCCGCCGTTTTTCTTACAGACATAATCCACATATTTTTTTACTTCATCAACAGCGCTTTTTGGACAAGCTGAGAAACCGACCTTGGTCAGTAAAGGCAGATCAAATTCATCATCACCTATGTATGCGAAATTCTCACTTTTTAATCCGTACATTTCTTTCAGTTCTTCAAAAGGTATTGTCTTATCGTCAATGTCTTCATACAGATGGTGTATCTTTAATTTATCAACTCGCATTTGATTTACCTTTGAACTCATTCCGCTGATGACGGCGAATTTAATTCCGAGTTCGCGGGCACGGACAATTCCGAATCCGTCATGAGTATGAAACATCTTCATATTCTCTCCGGAGCTTGTGTAAATAATGTGACCGGTTGTAAGACATCCGTCAAGATCCATTAAAATAAATTTAATCTTTGACAGATCTTTTTTTTTCTTTTTTTTCAATATGTTTTTTGAGATTTATTAATTTTCTAAATTTTAAAAGCGCTTGGACAAATGTCATTCAGAAAACATTTTTCGCAGTCCGGCTTTTTTGCTTTACATACCTGCCTTCCGTGTTCACCTATCCTCATTGAAAAATAAAACTGCGCATCAGCTGGTATTAATTTTTTAAGTTCATCTTCTATTTTCTCCGGATCTTCATTTTCAATTAACCCTAAACGCGCTGACACTCTTTTCAAATGCGTATCGACAATGATCACATCATTTTTTCCGAAACAGTTACCCAGTATGACGCTCGCGGATTTTCTCCCGACTCCGGAAAGAGAAGTAAGATCATCCATATTGTCCGGAACCTTTCCGCCGAACTTATTTACAAGCGCATCGCAGATTGAAAGAACTGATTTTGCTTTATTGTTGAAAAAATTGATTGACTTAATATTTTCTCTGTAATTATTAATCCCGTCATTTATGATATCTGAAGGAGATTTATATTTAGTTTTATATAATGGTGTCATTACCATATTTACCCGAATGTCAGTACATTGTGCGGCAAGAACTGTTGAGATTAAAAGTTCAAACGGAGAATTAAAATCCAGATGACATTTTACATCGGGATATTCTGCGGCAAGTCTTTTAACAATTTCAGAAGAATGTATCTTAAGACCGGATTTATTCATAAAATTAATTGTGTAAAATATTTAAATATATTTACATTTGAAAGTTAAGAGGTAAAGTAATTCAAATCCATTAATTAAAAACGACAATTATTTCATTGTATCAAATCCTGAAGATGAATTGATATCCTGATTTTTTCGAATTTGAAATTTCACACATACATTCTATATGAGTAAATCTTAGATTTAAATTATACATATAAATTAAATACTAAAAACTAAAATTATTAAAAGTTATATTTAACTTTATTACTGCAGATGAAATATCTTTTATCTCTAATACCTTACTTAAAAAAATTCCGAAAAAAGTTAACAGCCGGTTTCTTTTATATACTGTTTTCAAATGCAGCTGACAGTATATATCCTTTGGTAATAGGCGCTGCTATTGACGATCTGACCAATGGTACGCTCAGACACAACCTCACAACATACGTTATCGTCGGACTGCTCTTAGTTGCTGTCAGAGGAATTTTCCTTTTCCTTACGAGGCAGAGTTTGATAGTTGTCTCAAGGGAAGTAGAGAATGACCTTCGATATGATTTCTTTTCGCATCTGCAAAAACTCTCGAAAGTTTTTTATAACATCAGATCTACGGGAGATCTGATGGCTCACGCAACCAATGATATAAGCAATATCAGAAATTTTGTCGGTCCGGGCATTATGTATTCGTTTCAGACTTTTTCGAGAATTATATTCACGCTGATAATTTTATTTTCCATAAGTTCTTCTGTAACTATACTTGCACTTGCTCCGCTTCCGGTATTCACCTATATAGTTTATAAAGTAGGTAAACTTACATTCAACAGGTCCCTGAAAGTTTACAGGACATTCTCAGATCTTACATCAAAAGCGCAGGAATGCTTTTCCGGTATAAGAGTAGTAAAATCTTATGTGAGGGAAAATAACGAAGAGAAGGAATTCGACAGGATCTCATTTAATTATCAGAAAGAAAATCTCAGTCTTGCAAAAGTGCAGTCTTTTTCTTTTCCGATGATGTTTCTTCTGACAAGCCTTTCCGTGATCATAGTTATATATTTCGGAGGGATCCAGATCATGGAAGGAAAAATGACTCTTGGCAATCTCTCTTCATTTCTGATATATCTGGGACAGCTTACCTGGCCTATGATAGCATTCGGATGGATCATTAATCTAATACAGAGAGCAGCTCCTTCTATGCAGAGAATTCTTAATATCATAAATGTAAAACCGGATATAGCTGAAAATGAAAACACTGATATGAACATTACTCAGAATGATATCAAAGGTGATATTGTCTTTGAAAATGTTTCATTCAAATATCCGCTGTCAAATAATTTTACTCTGAAGGATATTAATCTGAATATCCGCAGGGGAACTACACTCGGCATTATCGGGCATACCGGCTCGGGTAAAAGCACTCTTATTAATCTTATCCCGAGAGCATGGGATATTACTTCAGGCAGGATCCTTATCGGCGGAATTGATATTAAGAAAATTCCTCTTAATGTGCTGCGAAGATCTGTAGGCATTGTGCCTCAGGAATCATTTCTTTTTTCGACATCAATAGAAAAAAATATTTCCTATTCGGGAGAAGTTATTTCAGAAGAGGAAGTTTTCAAAGCTGCCCGTCAATCCGGTTTATACAAAGACGTTGAAGACTTTCCTGAAAAATTTAAAACAGTACTGGGTGAAAGAGGGATCACTTTATCAGGAGGTCAAAAACAACGGACGTCAATAGCCAGAGCGATTTACAAGAAGCCGGATATATTAATACTTGATGATTCCCTGTCAGCGGTAGATACTAAAACTGAAGAGGAAATACTTCAGCAGCTGAAAGAAGTGATGAAGGATAAAACAAGCATCATAATCTCTCACAGGATCTCAACCATTAAAAATGCAAACAATATAATAGTCATCAGTAATAGTAAAGTTGCGGAAGAAGGAACGCACAACGAACTCATTTCAGCCGGCGGAATTTATTTTGATCTTTATAAGAAACAGCTTCTTGAAGAAGAGATAAAGGAATTTTAAAATTAATTTTATCTGAAAATAATTGTCTGAACAGACCATAAATAAAAGCGAAGAGGAATTATTAACAAAGGATATTGATCCTAAAATCCTCAGAAGACTACTGGGTTTTTTTAAACCTTATACAAAGTTTATAGTCTTTGCTACTTTCATGACAATTACAGTTTCTGCATTAGCTGCGCTCAGACCGAGGCTTACACCGATAGCAATTGATGATAAAATAATGAATAAAGACCTGCCAGGTCTTCAGTTCATAATATTAATCATGGTCGGCACTTTAGTAGTCCAGGGAATTATTCAGTACGGAATGACATATCTCACCAGCTGGATCGGACAAAAAATAATCTATGACCTTAGAAAAAAAATCTATTCGCATTTACTGTCGCTCGATCTGAAATTTTTTGACAGGAATCCGATCGGAAGAATTGTAACAAGAGTAACCGGTGATGTAGAAGTTTTATTTGAGGTTTTTTCATCCGGACTTGTAACAGCTTTCGGTGATATTTTTCTTATCGGATGGATACTATACTTTATGTTCTCCCTTGACTTCACGCTCACGCTTGTAACATTGTCAGTACTTCCCATTCTTATTTATGCAACTTCCGTTTTTAGAAAAAGAGTCAGGGAATCTTACAGAAGAATCAGGATACTCATTGCAAAACTTAATTCATTTATACAGGAACACATTTCCGGAATATCAATCGTTCAGTATTTTGTAAAAGAGAAAAAGACAATCAGCGAGTTTGAAGAAATAAACCGCGAACATACGGAACAGAATAAAAAAAGTATATTTTATTATGCCGTATTTTTTCCTGTAGTTGAACTTATCAGCGCAGTATCGGCGGGACTAATTATATGGTACGGTGGCGGGCAGGTAATTCAGGAAGCTGTGTCTGTCGGTATTCTGATCTCATTTATACAGTTTACGGAAATGTTTTTCAGACCTATAAGAGATCTTTCTGAAAAATATAATATACTTCAGACAGCCATGGCGTCTAGCGAAAGGATCTTTGCATTGTTTGATGAAAAGCCGACAATAAAAAATCCGGAAGATCCCGTTCCGATAAAAGAATTAAAGGGAAATATTGAATTCCGGAATGTAAGCTTTGCTTATAATGAAGGTGAAAACGTTCTCAATAATATCAGCTTCAAAATTAAAGAAGGTGAGAAAGTTGCCATTGTCGGCGCGACCGGCGCCGGGAAATCAACTATCATAAATCTACTGACGAGATTTTATGATATTAATGAAGGACAGATACTAATAGACGGCATTGATATAAAAAAATTTGAACAGCACGAACTCAGGAAAAATATCGCTGTCGTCCTTCAGGATGTATTCCTTTTTTCAGGCGATATAAAATCAAACATTACTCTAAATAAAAAAGATATAAGCGATGAGACAGTTTATAAAGCTATCGACAATACGGGACTTCGTTCATTTGTAGAATCTTATCCGGAAAATATTCACAGACAGGTTACGGAAAGAGGATCGTCATATTCCGTTGGACAGAAGCAGCTTATATCATTTGCAAGAGCTCTGGCATACGATCCAAAGATACTTATACTTGATGAAGCTACCTCAAGCATCGATACAAATACGGAGATACTTATTCAGAATGCAATAAAGAAACTTATCGAAGGAAGAACTTCAATTATTATTGCTCACAGACTTTCTACAATCCAAAATTGTGACAAGATAATCGTAATGAATAAAGGAAAGATAAATGAAATGGGTTCGCATCAGGAGCTTCTTGAAAAAGGCGGACTCTATTTTAAACTATATCAGCTGCAGTACAATGAGAATGAAATTACAAATTGAATTTTAAAACTGTATTTCTAAACTTGCGGATATTTCAACATGAATATTAATTTTAATTATATTGCAAAAAAAGATAGGAATAAATATGTTCATTATTAAAATTTTACAAACCTTTTACATATTAACTAATCAAAACAACAGGAGATAAAATGAAATCTGTTATTCTTATTTTTGCTTTACTGATAGCGTGCGGAAATATTTCGTTTGCTCAGGACAAAGTGAATAAAGTAAACACAGCTACAGAACGCGCACCGAATTTAAGTGGAATTAATGATAATTCCGGTAATAATAATTTACAGGCATGGGGCGGAAGATGGTTCGGCCAGAATGCCGCAGCTACAAGCTTTTTTACAAAAGGTTTTTTAAACGCAACCGGATCACATACTAATTTCAGCCCGGGTACGACAAGCTTATACGGAGCTATGGAATTCAATAATACAGGTACATTATACTGTATTGCTGTTGCCGCTGCATCTCCGCTTCAGAGTCTTGATACAGCAACGGGCGTGCTGACAAATTTAGGAGCTATCACCGGATTAGGCACAGAACAAGTACTCGGAATGGCTTTTAACTCTGTGAATAATACAATGTATCTGACTACAACTATAACGGGAAGTGACAAACTTTATACACTTGATCTGACTACAAGAGTAGCTACGCTTGTCGGAAGTCCCGGTCAGAACTTTTTTGACATTGCAATCAACAGCACTGGTCAGGCATATGGAGTAAGCATAGCAGATAATTTATACAGTATCGATCTTTCTTCGGGTCTTGCAACACTTATCGGACCAATTGGCTTCGACGCAAATTTCATTCAGGGAATTGGTTTTGACAGACAGACAGATACTTTATGGTATGCAGCTTATAACAATACTGTAATGCGCGGTGAGTTAAGAACAGTCAATCTTACAACAGGCGGAACTAATTTAATTGCTCCGTTTTCACCGCTTGCAGAAGTTTGCGGTTTCGCAATTCCTTTTTCAGCACCACCACCTCCGATCGGCGGAAATACTTTAGTACTTGTACATGATTCCACGCTTGCAGATACACCGAAAAGAAAAGCTGACAGAGATACACTTAATGTATATCTGAGAAGTCTTATATCTAATTTTGTTGTTAAACAGTTTGATACTACGACTACATTTGACAGCTTAAGTAATTACAACACTATAATAATAGTTGAAACAAGTTTCGATGCAGCTGCAGTAAGGTATATGGGCGTCGGCGCAAGAGCTCAGGTAAAAGCATGGCTTAACAGCGGAACTGCTTCTGACAAGAAATCTCTTATTATGTTCGGAGCTGATCTTGCATACAATTACAGCAGATCAGGCAGCGGGGGACGTGATCTTGAATTTGCAGAAACATACGGTAAATATATTTACAGAGTAGATAACGGTCAGTCAACTAATCCTTCGACAGAAGGAATTACAATTGATATTGGTAATCTTCGCCCGATGACAACAACACCTGCGGGATCCGGATATTATCCTGACGGCTGCAGCGTCGTACCCGGTGGTTCATCAGTTTTATACAGATATACAAATCATACGGCTCTTGACACAGTTGCGGCAATTGGCAATGTGCAGACAGGTTATAATATGGCTTCAGTATTTCAGGATCCGAGATATTTCCTCGGCGGATTCGGTGAAGTTATGAAAGCTGTAGTCGGTTGGGTAAATACAAACGGCGGAACTATTACCGGCATAAATAATAATGTGACTTCAATTATCAACACTCCTTTAGATTACAATCTGTCACAGAATTATCCAAACCCCTTCAATCCTTCGACAAAAATTAATTTCTCAATTCCGAAAGCCGGTATTGTAAGCTTAATAGTTTATGATATTTTAGGTAAGGAAGTAATTCAGTTAGTGAATGAATTTAAAACAGCAGGTAACCATGCAATTAATTTTAATGCATCTAATCTATCCAGCGGAACTTACTTCTACAGAATAGAAGCAGGGGAATTCAAAGCCACTAAAAAAATGTCGCTGCTGAAATAAAGAGATATTTTCATTTGAGAATTTAAGCAAGCAGTTTATAAAAAACCCGGTATAAAATTTACCGGGTTTTTTTTATTTTTTTTAGAATTACAAAAATACTCTGAACGAATTTCCGCCGATATTATTTCGGAGAATGCAGAGCTACTTTATTTCCTTCAGTGTCTGTAAAAATAGCAATGTATCCGATCTCTTCAGTTACCATCATTTTTGGCTGAAGCACTTTCCCGCCTGCGGCATCAATTCTGTTCATAATGTTTGTAAGATCCGATCCGCCGGAAAGATACACAAGCGCACCGTCCATTGACGGTTTATATCCTTCGGCTTTTACAATTGCGCCGCTGACTCCTTCGCCCGGGAAAAATGCCATCTGATGAGGTCCCATCATTTCCTCATGCATTTCAATTCCGAAAATCTCATTGTAAAATTTTTTGGCCCTGTCGAAGTCAATTACAGGTATTTCAAACCAGTTTATTGCGTTTGCCATTTCTTACTCCTTTTTTATTTGATGTTAAAAAAATATTTATACAAAGTATTTGAATAAATACAAAGGCGCTTATCGGAAATTGCTAATTTTTAAGAATAACAATTTCAGAGTTTAAAAAGACTTCACTCTATTTAAACATTTTAAATTTTGCCATATGCTTTCGGTAACTCTCTCTGAACGTTTCCGGCGGTAATCCGAACTTAGTTTTAAACATAATACTGAATGAACTCACGCTTTCAAAACCAATTTCAAAACAAATCCCCGTAACCGGCATATCAGTTCTTTTTAAAAGTTCAACAGCTTTTTCAATTCTCTTTTTTGTAAGATACTGATGAGGAGTCTGCTTATAAACGGATTTGAAAATTCTCAGAAAATGAAACTGGGAAAGGCATGCTTCTTTGGAAATTCTTTTTAATGTCAGATTATCTGTGAATTCCATATCAATATATTCTTTTGCTCTGGATACACGGCGGTACAATTCGGATTTCGTGGAAAGCTTTACGGGAGGAAGTTTCTCTATATCTTTGTATAACTCTCTGTGAAGTTTCAGAAGGTTTTCCAGCAGTTCAAAATATCTTTCTTTAAGCCAGTTCTCGTCATCAAAATTAAATTTTGAAGCAAGTCTCATTTTCATAATGACAGGGGAAAGGTAATAATTGTGAGGATAAAGTTTCTCAAAAAATGTTACCGGCTGACTAACGGTTTTAAATGAATGATTCAGCATTCTGTCACTCGGAGTGATAAGACTTTTTAAAGCTGTATTGGCAAATTCGGGTTTGAAATATATTGAGAAAGATTCAGAGCTGTTTTCAATCAGACTTTCACATTGCTGACCTTCATTGAGTATCAGAAAATTACCCGTGTTTACTCCGTATGTTCTTTCGGGAGTATTAAATTTTTCCAGACCTTTCATCGAGCATTTTAAAGTAAGCGGTGTTATATGTCTGCTTAGTTCAGAAGACTCTGCCGTAAAGTGTACTATAAAATTATCTTTTACATTCTGAATTGATTCCGGATATCTTCTTAATATCATAAGCAGAAATTATTTACTTTACATGAATTAATTCATCAGTGAATATACAATTATGTTTGTTCCCATTTTAAAAGATTCTTCTTTTTTTTCCGGCGGGTCCTGATGTTCTTTTGTATCAGCCCAGCCATCGGATATATTTGTCTCATAAGTATAATAAACGCACAGCCTGCCGTTTATATAAATACCGAATCCCTGCGGCGGTTTCTGATCATGTTCATGGATCTTAGGAAGACCGGCAGGAAAACTGAAATGAGAATTATAGATTGCATGACTGAACGGAAGTTCACGAAGATCCTCATTGGGAAAAATTTTTTTCATTTCGCGGACAAAAGATTCATTCATTCCGTAGTCGTCATCGGCATAAATAAAACCTCCTGCCTCGAGATATTTTCTGAGTCTTAAAACCTCAGCCTGCGAAAATTCTATATTCCCGTGACCTGTGATCATGATAAACGGATAATTGAAAATATCGTCGGAAGCCACATCGACTGAATAAAACTTCGGTTCATCAACATCAATGACAGTATTTTTTTTGAGATACTCCATCATATTTACTTCAGCCGAAGGGTCATTATACCAGTCCCCGCCGCCGGAATACTTTAACCGCGCGATCTTAAACGGAGATGAATTTTTACTGTCACCGTCTGTCTGAGACAGACATTCATTGAAAGAATACGCAGTAAGAAGAATTAAAAAAATATATTTCATAAACTGATGAGATAACATCTTATAAATTAGTAAAATAGAAAAGCCTGCTGATCACAGGCTTTTCAATTTAGCAAAATTAATTAATCATAAAAATGCAGTGCAGGTTTAAAATTATTATAAACCGAATTCGTAACCGATCTTAAAATATCTTCTTGTATTCTGCAGCCTGTCTCCGTTAAGATTAATTACAAAATATACATTGCTTCCTGCAAAAAATTCATACTGAAGAATTGAATTCCATAATGCCTGTTTAGAGTAATTATCTCTCTGGAAGTATGATTTCAGATATAGTTTGTCGATCACTTTAAAATTCATGCTTGTATTTATGATAGTTCTTTTTTCTTCAGAAAGATCTATAAAATTTACACTTGCGCTTAAAGCAAGTCTCTCAAAGAGAAAGACATTTCCGCTAAGATAAGGATTTTTTATAAAATCACCGAAGTAGGGACCAAAAAAGTAACCGGCATTAATGAAGTTAGTACCTATGAAAAAACTTGCATTGTATTCCTGACCAAGATTATATCTTGTTATAAGCTCGTCATTTGAATTAAAATCATTTGGCCTGTTATATTCTATATACTGTCCAAACCTAAGCCACTCTGCTACTTTGAAGTTGGAATTAAGATAAATATTATTCTGCAGATTAAAGTCAGCAGGAAGAAAATCTTCATGAAGAGTTCTGCCTTTGTAATATCCTCCGCTGACATTAATATCACTAAAAAAAGGTCTGTCAAAAACAAAATAGTAACCGCCTGAAGCGCTGACCTCGTCATAATTATCCGGAAGACCAATCTGATTATTAAAAGATGTGACGGCGTTAAATCCTTTATTAACTCTTCGGTAACTTACATCTGCGAAAGGACCTCCTGCGTTATTATATTCATAATATCCGTAAAAATTATAAGCTGCGCCTTCCTTTGCATATCCCTGATTTTCATTCCAGCTGTTGGCAACCTGAAACTGCAGCCTGACGCGGTTTTCAGGAAATCTGTAAAAGCCGTCCATACTTACAATTTTTTCATTATAATCCAGACCGGAATTCTGATCAAAAATAAACAGCGATCCGAGATTAAAATTTTTAGTAATGACATTAGGTCTTGCGATCAGAAACTGCCGGTTATTTCCTTCCTGATCATGGTCATCGACAAATACTGCGCCGGCTTTTAGATTGTCACTTCGGTAAGTATAGTTAAATCCATACCGGATATCTTCAATCGCCCTTGTATAGAAAAGATTTATAGGTGTCCTGTATATATCCAGATCTTTACTGAAGAAAGGTCTTTTCTCCTGAAGGAAAATTGGTCTTGAATAAAGTGAGAATCTGAACGGATCAGCTTCGAGAGTGGATTCGTCCGGATTATAAGTCGCTTTCAGCTTATGTTTCTCAATACTGGCATTCACATCTATTCCGTAAAGAAGCGAGTCGTTTTCCTTATCATTAAAACTTTGCCCGACCAGTATCGGGATCGCATCAAATTTTACATTCAGCTTTTCATCAAAAGGAGTAGTCAGATCGAGCTTATGAGTATTTTTTAGGGACAGCAGATCGCTGTTTGGAGTAATTGAATAATAATAATAATTACCATCAGGAGTATATGAAAACATCTGCACATCCACACCAATTGATTTTGTGTTTTTATTTTGAAGCTTATCAACAGGAATTCTTACTTCAGTCTGAATATGACCGGGTTTACCGTTCTTCGGTTCAACAAGGATCTTAGATTTTACTTCCCATACCCAGTCCCATTCGCTTGATTGATTTCTCTGATTATAAATCACGGCATCCCTCTGATTATTCAGAAAGCTGAATGCAAACATATATCCGTTTTGATTTTTATTCTCAAGATCAAGAAGTATGAAGAATTCATTTTCATCTTCGGTGCTTCTGTCGCGGGTGAGGGATTTGGAAATTATTTTTCCTTTCGGGAAATAATCAAACCCGAAATAAACAGCATCCTTAGTCTGTTTTATATAAACAATGGTGCTGTCATAATTTTTTTCATCAGACTTGGGAATGAATTTATAAAAATCAGTAAATACTTTAGCATCGGACCATTCGGATGTTTTTAAAAGTCCGTCTACTGAGACTGATTCGGATCTGTTTCCCTGTGACTGTGATAAGGCGGGAAGTGATGTTAGGATAAATATAATTAATACCAGGGTTGTAATATTTTTTTTCATGGTATTATTTTTAAGTTATAAAAATTCAGTATATGAAGTAATTAAATTTACAGACTACCGATAAGACGAAACAATTTTATAAAGGTTTCAGATACAATTTAAAATTAAAAAAGGCAAAGCCCGGAAGCATTGCCTTATAATATACTACAGATAATTTTTATTTGTTTGGCTGCGGAGTAACTCTCAGGTAAGGTTTTACTTCCTTAAATCCTTTTGGAAATTTCTTAACAGCTTCTTCATTGCTGATCGAATTAACAATTATACAATCATCGCCGTCTTTCCAGTTGACCGGAGTAGCGACTGAATAATTTGAAGTAAGCTGCAGTGAATCAATGGCTCTCAGGATCTCAAAGAAATCTCTTCCTGTTGAGGCAGGATAAGTAAGAGTTAGTTTAATTTTTTTATCCGGTCCCACTACAAAAACTGATCTGACTGTAAAAGAGTTATCTGCGTTGGGATGGATCATATCATATAAAGATGAGACATACCTGTTGTCATCTGCAATCATTGGAAAATTCATAATAGTATTCTGAGTTTCGTTGATGTCGTTGATCCATTTCATATGTGAATCAAGAGGATCTACGCTCAGTCCTATAACTTTCACATTACGTTTATCAAATTCGTCTTTGAGTTTTGAGACCATACCGAGCTCTGTAGTACAGACCGGAGTAAAGTCTGCAGGATGAGAAAAAAGAACTCCCCATTTATCTCCAAGCCATTCGTGAAACATAATTTCACCTTCAGTGGTTTTTGCGGTGAAATTCGGAGCGGTATCTCCTAATCTTAATGCTGCCATAATTAATTTTTAAAGTTTTGTAAAAAATCAAACTGAAGTCAAAAAACAAAATAAAAAATCATAATGTAAAATTACATCTATAAATTAATTATATTTGTAATTATCAAAAACTAACACACAAAACATATGACTAATGAAATTCAGGAAAGTCTTTCGAAGTCAGAAAAAAATTATGAAAGGCTGAAGAAAACCAACTCGAGATTTATATTAATAAGTCTGATTGCGAGTGTATTTGCGACTTTGCTAGCAGGTGTAACTGCATTTTCGGGACCGGTAGCAGGCGCAGGTCCTACAGCATGGAAATGGACATGCGGAATAATCGCGATGTTTACAGCTACGGCAACTGTATTTACCGGACTGCATAAGCAGCTTACAGTTAGTGAGCGTCTTGCAAAATCCATCGAGTGTACGGGAAAATTAAAATCTCTTGCGTTCAGCCTGAAACTGGAAGACTGTAATAAAGAAGAGATCGCAAAAGAATACAGACGAATTCTGGAAGTATATAGTGAATATATTGTATAACTTAAAAAAAATGAACTAGACAGGATGGAAATGAGTTCAGGAAAGAATAAAATTAAATCATAAATGATAAAGAATCCAAAAATGCTAATATTAATAATTATGTTCGGAGTTTTATTTTCCTGCTCTGAGAAAGAAGAAGGTAATTCAATTCAGCTCTCAGATTCATTAAAGACAACACAGGTGAAAGAAGAGGTAACGGAAGAGTTTGAAGTAACAAAGACTGATGAAGAATGGAAGAGCATGCTTACTGAAATACAATATGAAGTAACACGAAAGAAAGGAACAGAGAGGGCGTTTTCAAATGAGTATCATGATAACAAGGCAGACGGAATATATAATTGTATTTGCTGCGGTCAGGAGTTATTTACATCGGATACAAAATTTGATTCCGGTACAGGATGGCCGAGTTTTTATGAGCCGGCAAGTGAAAAGAATATAAAAGTGGGAGAGGATAATTCGAAAGGGATGATAAGGGATGAGGTAATATGCAGCCGTTGCGGAGCGCATCTGGGACATGTATTTGACGACGGTCCGGCGCCAACGGGTTTGAGATATTGTATGAATTCGGCTGCGATGAAATTTGAGGGGAAGTGATGGTGGTAAACCGATTTAACGGTTTATCGTTATTGAAGCTAAATCTTGAATCGGATTCCGGATACTTTCTTGTACCTATGAATTTAGCCGAAAATATTAATCCGGCTATTCTAATCACGATTCCTAAAAACCGTTAAAACGGTTTTACTTTCACCCCACCTTACTCCTTTTTCCCAACAGCTTTCTCAGCAATCCGATCTGTCCTAAATGATACGACTCATGAAATCCCAATCCGGCTATACTCTTTCTTGTTTCTTTGTCATTCGTTAAATCCTTTTCTGATAACACCCGGATTATTTTCTCCTGAGACTCAGTAAAAAATGACAATAATTTTTTTATATCTTCTGCCTCTTCTTGGTTTATTGGTCCTGAACCTTTCATATACTTTTTTCCCGTTTCATCATCCAACTGTTTCTCTAATCCTAATATCTCAAGTATCTGATCTCTGTTCAATACTAAATGTCCACTATCCAGTTAAACAGTTTCCTCCGCCTTGAGGAGCAATGATACTGTCACTGTGAGAAATTTTATCCATGTTTAACTGCATTACTTTTCCATTCAAATAAAATATTGTTTTTAATTCAATATTCATTCATCTCACCTGTTTTTATTTTAATCAATAAGACGATAATGAAACAAACCTGTCTATTCCTATCTTCGCTAAGCCAATATGACTCTTCTTCGGTCCGCCGTCTGCCGGCGGTAAAGGATTCCACATATGCTTAAAATTAAATCCGTTATAATATATATAAAACTCATTCCCCACTATAACAGGAACGCCTACTGCATATACCATCTGATCGTCCCATTCGCCTAATTCACCGTAATTTAAAAAAGGCATTCTGTTTCCGCATCTGGTAAAATTAATTCCGTCTCTCGAAAATAATAACTCAATGAATACCGTGTTGTCAGTCCTTGTTGGATTAGGCGGATCTTCATCTGCATTTGCATTCATTTGAAAATGCCCCAGAAAGCCCCAGTATACACTGTCTTTGAATAATACGTTCATATTATAGTAATTTGTTTTTGGAATATCATTTCCATCCGGTCTTAAAATTGTCCCGGTATATGTCCAGTTGATCCAGTCATCACTTACATATCTTCCGATATTTCTTATTGCAAGGGAATCTCTGAAATATCCGAGGTACTTTCCCAATACAGGATTCCATCCGCATGAAGATAAATCTTCCCCTATACTTCTTACCGGATTACCGGAATACGGAACCCAGTTTATTCCGTCATATGAGAAAGAAACATTTAGAATAGAATTCGGAGGATTCGGATGAGTGTTGTACACAGATTTATATCTCTTTGTTGAGTCACTCTGATTATATAATGAATCATCAACAACAGTGTATAATCCCCCCGGATAAGGCGCATCGGACATAATATTATTTTCCATGCTGTTGTTATATTTAAACTGCTCAAGCACCGGTCTCGTCCAGTTCATTCCGTCCGCCGATTCATAATAGACAGGCACTCTTCCGTACGAATTTTGAACACGTAACCACATTTTATAAACCATTTTTTCCAGCTCAATGCTTTTCGAATATCCTACATTACTGTATGTAGTTATTATCAAATCGCCTTCCCAATCCTCTTCCGGTGATAATATCGGTTGTGATTCTTTCACAGGATTATGCATAATTCTGAAAACCGATAGAGATGTTCCGATAAGCAATGAGTCTGCAAAAAATTGTTTGTAAGCGCCGATCTTAAATCCCGGCTGTGTACTGTCAGTCTGCGCTATCTGCTCCTTGAACTGAATACTAAACAGATCTGCATCTGACATTTCTAAAGTTAAATATAGCGGTGTATTTACCAGTGAGCTTAAGTCGCTGCCTGAACTCCAGCTGACTTTACGGGAAAATTCATCTCCAGACAACGGGATGCAGTCATCTGTAGAATATCCGCTCAATGCATTTCCGTTTATATCCTTGAACCCGAATCTGATGCTGCCGCTTCCTCTTGTTCTATAATTTACCGTAAGATCTTTACCTGTAAATGTCATAAGTTTCGAAGTGATTTCCGGTTGAACTGATCCGGGTAATTCTCTGCCAAGTTTTGACATTAATCTCTGAACGGCATTGTAATGCACTATCCGCGCCTGATCGGAAAAACTTTTTCCAATAGAATATCCTGAATATCTCGTTGTCGAATAGCTTGTTACATTACCATTATTATTAAACGCGCAGATATAAATTTCTTTATCAGGTTTTGAAGTAGAATAATTCTGAGATGTGTTTATCTGATCTAATAAATAGTAAGATCTGACAATTTGATTCCCGGTTCTCTGATGAAGTAAATATCCTTTTATTGATTGATAAGAAGATTGGGCTTCAATAGAAGAATTTAATACACTGTATGAATTTCCGTTTAAATATTTCGGGTATATATAAAATCCGTTTCCAAAACTTCCTCTGCAACCCGATCTGCCTGCATCTGCAGAATCTGTCATGCTGTAGATCATAAAATAAGATTCGTTCAATGGAAATTCGGGAATTGAAAAAGGTTCAAATCCGGTAGTTATAAATTGATCAGTTCCGTTGCCTCGAATCCCGCTGTATTTTCCCGTATCGGTAAAATTAACCGGAGTAAAATTTCTGTTGCTGTCTGTGAAATTCCCTAAAGCTGCTGCAGAGCCGTCGGAATTTATTATTACCGGTACAAAGGCAGCATTAAAATCACCGCAAAACCAGTTCTCCCGAAATATATTTTCTCTTATATTTAAAGACTGATATTTCAATCCTTTTATTTCCTTTAAATAATCATCAACAGCAAAGATAATACTGTCAGAAACATTTCCTCCGGCGGAATCAACACGCTGAAGCCACTGCAGTGTCTCAGGATCTAAATTGTCTGTTATGTTATTAGCTTTGAGATTTGAGGAAATTGTAAGAATTAAAACGGTAAATATCAGTATTGCGGAGGTGCTTAAAGAGTAATAAATTTTTTTCCCCATATTATAATTTATATTAATAAATGTTTGGGGCGAATGAAATTGTGTATGATATAAATCTAATGCAAGTCAGATATAATAAAAAAATTTTGCATAGAATATCAAACGTAATAAAATTAGATTCAAATCATGTCAAAATTAAATTCAGATTATTTTTTAAACAGAGAACTTTGCTGGATAGAGTTCAACAAAAGAGTGCTCGAAGAAGCAAAAGACGATTCTCAGCCTTTGCTCGAAAGATTAAAATTTCTGTCGATATTCAGTACAAATCTTGATGAATTTTTTATGATCCGATTCGCAGGTCTGAAACGTCAGATCAAAAGTCATGTGAACGAACTTTCAACTGACGGTCTGAATGCTCAGGAGCAAAGTGATAGAATATTTGAAGTACTTACTCCTCTGGTAGAGGAATCTCATACGACTTTTAATAATGACATAATACCTCTTCTTAAAGACAATAACATTGAATTTTTAAATTATGCCGAACTTAGTGATGAACAGAAATCAGATGCGGATAAATATTTTGAACAGGAATTGTTTCCCATTCTTACTCCTCTGGCAATAGATAACGTTCATCCTTTTCCTAATCTCATTAACAGAAGTCTTGCGCTTGTTATTTTACTTGACGATCCGGACACCGAATACGTTGAAGAAAAAGTTTGTGTAATTCAGATCCCGAATAATATCTCAAGGTTTTATCTAATAGATGAAGAAAGTGATCATAAGTTCATATTGCTGGAAGAAATTATTAAAGCCAACGCTGAAAAGCTTTTTCCGGGAATGAAACTTATAGATTCATATGCTTTTCGAATTACGAGAAATGCCGATCTCGAGCTTGAAGAAGAAGAAGCCGCAGATCTTCTTACGCTTATTGAAGAAGAAGTAAAGAAAAGAAGACTTGGTATTCTTGTTCGTCTTGAAGTTGACAGAAAAATGCCTGACAAACTTATGAATTATCTGGAGAATATTCTGAATGCGGATAAGAACGAGATTTACAAAATTGACGGCATGCTGAATCTCGGAGATCTTATGATGTTGTATAAGATTGATAACAGATCGCTTAAGTATGAAGGATTTACCCCAAGGATATCTTCTTTTTTCAGACAGGAAGATGATTTCTTTAAAACTATTTCCGAACAGGATGTAATGCTGCATCATCCGTTCTATTCTTTTTCATCTGTCAGTGAATTTATCGCTCAGGCTTCGGAAGATCCGAATGTATATGCGATCAAACTGACTCTTTACAGAACAAGCGGTGACTCTCTGATAATTAAATCACTGATCGAAGCTGCGGAAAACGGAAAACAGGTGACTGCGGTAGTAGAACTCAAAGCGCGGTTTGATGAAGAAAATAATATCATATGGGCAAAGGAACTGGAGAACGCGGGAGTGCATGTGGTCTACGGACTTATCGGACTTAAGACTCATTGTAAAATGGCTCTCGTCGTGAGAAAAGAAAAAAAAGGAATGAAAAGATATCTTCATCTAAGTACGGGTAATTACAATTCCACTACATCAAGGATTTATACTGACTTCGGACTTTTTACGGCAAATCAGGATTTCTGCAAAGACGCTTCAAATCTTTTTAATTATCTGACAGGATATTCAAAACAAAAATCATTTTCAAAATTACTTGTTGCTCCGATAACCCTCAGAAGAAAAGTTCTAAAACTTATCGATGATGAAATTAAATCGCATAAAGAATATAAGAACGGATATATTTTATTTAAAAATAATTCTGTCGTGGATGAAGAAGTGATCATGAAACTTTATCAGGCGTCAAAAGCTGGTGTCAAAATTGATCTCAACACAAGAGGAATATGCAGGCTTCGTCCCGGTATAGAAGGTCTGAGCGAAAATATAAATGTGTACAGTATTGTAGGCAGGTTTCTCGAACACAGCCGCGCATATTATTTTCATAATAACGGGGATCCGAAATTATTTTTTGGAAGCGCAGATATAATGCAGAGAAACTTTGACAGAAGAGTTGAAATATTTTTCCCTATTGAAGATGAAAGAATAAAACAGGATTCGATTGAAATTTTAAAACTGTATCTTACAGATACCGCTAAAACATGGGTGATGCTCAGCGACGGAAGCTATATCAAAAAAGAGGATTTCCTTAAACTTAATGACATTCCGTTCGAAAAAATAAATATTCAGGAGTATCTGTTAAAGAAAGCTGTCATTAAGACTGAAAAGGAATTAAAAGAATCTTTGAAAAAAAAGATCTCTCAAAACGGTGTTTACAAAAAAAAGGATGCAGTAAAATGAATATTTGTTTCCTGATATTTCCTCCCACTAAATATCTCAATGCCGAAAAGAACTGATTTAAAAACAATTTTAATAATCGGAAGCGGACCGATAGTGATTGGTCAGGCATGCGAATTTGATTATTCAGGTACGCAGGCAGTTAAAGCTTTAAAGGAAGAAGGTTACAGAGTCGTGCTTATTAATTCAAATCCCGCGACTATAATGACGGATCCCGAAATTGCCGACGCTACTTATATCGAACCCATCAACAGCACTTACATTGAAAAAATAATCCGCAAAGAAAAACCGGAAGCCATTCTTCCGACTATGGGAGGACAGACAGCTCTTAATGCTGCTATGGATCTTTATGAAAAAGGAATACTTGATAAATATAATGTTGAGCTTATTGGAGCAAAAGTAGAATCGATCAGAAAAGCGGAGTCCCGCGAATTGTTTCATAAAGCGATGACAAAAATTGGATTAAATGTGTCGAACGGAAGGTTTGTAAAAAATTTTGAAGATGCAAAAAGTTTTGCCGAGACATCAGGATTTCCTGTTATCATAAGACCTTCCTTTACGCTGGGCGGAACAGGCGGAGGTATCGCTTTTAATGTTGAAGAATTTGAAACACTGGTAAATAAAGGTTTAGACGCTTCCCCTGTTAGGGAAGTTCTAGTGGAAGAATCACTGATAGGATGGAAGGAATACGAACTCGAAGTAATGCGTGATGTGAATGATAATTTTGTAGTGATTTGTACAATTGAAAATTTTGATCCGATGGGAGTGCATACCGGAGATTCAATTACGGTAGCTCCTTCGCAGACACTGAGCGACAGGCAGTATCAGGAATTGAGAGATGCTGCGAAAAAAATTATTTCAGAAATAGGAGTTGAAACAGGCGGTTCGAATATTCAGTTTGCTGTAAATCCTGCTGACGGAAAAGTTGTAGTCATAGAAATGAATCCACGCGTTTCGAGAAGTTCAGCTCTTGCGTCAAAAGCTACAGGCTTTCCGATTGCAAAGATTGCCGCAAAACTTGCAGTCGGTTACACTCTCGATGAAATTCCAAACGACATTACAAAAACAACACCTTCCTGCTTTGAGCCGGTAATTGATTATGTAGTTGTGAAAATTCCGAGATGGGATTTTGATAAATTCAGATCTTCAAATCCGGATAATGACGTACTCGGTGTTCAGATGAAATCAGTCGGCGAAGTAATGTCCTTCGGAAGAAATTTTAAGGAAGCTTTTCAGAAAGCAATCCGTTCTCTCGAAACAGGCAGAGCAGGTCTCGGAGCGGACGGCAAGGATATTTATGAATTTGATTATATCGGTAAACTTAATACTGAAGAGAAAAATTTACTGAAAGCTAAAACTCTTATCAAACTGCAGACGCCAAGGTCTGATAATATTTTTCATTTAAGATATGCTTACCTACTCGGAGCTACAACAGATGAATTATACAAAGTAACTAAAATTGACAAATGGTTCCTCGACCAGATAAAAGATATTATCGGAATTGAAAAAGAACTTCGCACTTTTACTTTCTGAAATACAACCATACCTTTTTTTTAAAAAAAATATTCATCTTTTACTTTTGAGCTGATATTTGATAAAAAAATTTCTGAACAGATTATTTCTATACTAAACTAATATTCTTCAGGATATTATATTAATTCAGTAAGCTTTGAAAAATTATTTCAAATACACCATCTTCCTTACTTCTCTGAATTGGCCTGATTCAAATTTATAATAATAAATTCCACCCGGACGGTTACTCATATCAATATTCAGTGAATAATAACCCGCCTTTCTGTATTCATTTAATAAATAACCGGCGAACCTGCCGAGATTATCATAAAGACTGATCGTTATAAATTCATCTTCACCTGTCCGGAAATCAATAGCGGTAGATGGGTTGAATGGATTTGGATAATTTTGAGATAAACTGAATTTTGAAGGGATGCCGATATTGACATTAGAGTTCAGTAAAAAATATTCAAAGTTTCCGTTGAAGTCATTTTGTTTTAAACGGTAATTGTATTTTCCAATATTTACCTTATCGGTAAATGTATAATTTTTTGTATCGTTGGTTGTTCCGTGACCGCTGACGAAACCAACATTAATCCATTCTTCAGAGCTATAGAGTTTTCTGTGTATCTCAAATCCTGAATTATTAATTTCACTTGCAGTAGTCCAGTTAAGTGTTACAATATTGTCATTCACAGAATTAGTAAAGCTTATCAGCTCAACCGGAAATATCTGAAGTCCTGATGAATCAATAAAATGCATTGACGGATTTGTGATATCAGTAAGAGTGTCATTTACGTATGCATAAATTTTTGTAGAAAGCAGATCAGGAATATTTTTCCATCTTAGTCTCAGATCTATCATATGAGTACTCGGAGGATCTATCCTGACTAGCATTGATTGCGCAGTAGAATAAAGACTCATTTTTATAACTCTGACGCCCTGAATATTCTGAGGAACAATGAATCCTCTGCCTGCTCCCGGAAAGACATTCTGCGATAAACTAAATTGTGAAGTATCTCCCGCTCCAATATGAACCTGTGGATCGACCGGTCTCAGATAATACGGCAGATTCGGTTGATAAATTTTATTATGAATTTCATAAATCAAATCACCTCCATTTCCGACCGGAGTATAAAAATCAAAAACGTATTCCCCGCCGGCATACTCGAAATTTACAGTATCAGTATTAATCAGAAAGATATCAAATGTCACATAATTACCTGTGAACTTTGGATGATCAAAATATTTCGCAATAAGTTTATAACCGGGGATTTGAGAGTTTGTAAATGAAGAAAAAATAAATAACGAAATAAATCCTGAAATTAGAATAAAAGTTTTCATGGAATTTAATTTATATTTGTTATAAGCGCTTATAAAACTTAACTGCTTTAGATATTAAGTGAAAGATAAATTTTATTATGGATCATTGAATTTTTGAGGCTAATTTAAATTTTCTTAGAGTATGCAATTTATTGTATGGATAACAGAAAATGATTTTATTAACTTTAAAATAAAACAGGGGAAAATATGAAAAGATTAATCTTTATTATTCTGATCACATTTTATACAGGCGAATCATTTTCACAGTCAGGTTGGTTTATTCAGCAGAGTGGTTTAAGTGATGGACTGAATTCAATTTATTTTGTGAATTCAAATACAGGCTGGATATGCGGGGACAGCGGAAAGATCATTAAAACTACAAACGGCGGAGCACAGTGGATTTTACAAAGTTCTCCCACACAATACCCATTATTATCAGTTTTCTTTTTAAATGAAAATACCGGATGGTGCTCAGGAGGTGAATGGGACTTTAATACATTTCCAAGCAGAATGCTGGTTCTAAAAACAGTAAATGGCGGCTCCAACTGGATTGAATCATATTACTCTAACAGCGCATACACAAGCTTCGGACCAATTTATTTTACGGATGCAATGAACGGTACAGTAACCGAACTTGGCGGTACAGGATCCGGAACAATCGGCGGACTCCGCAAAACTTCTGATGGAGGTTTCAGTTGGCAAACCGTTCTTACAAGTGGCTCAGCATATACAGACATTCAATATACGGATCTGAACAAAGGCTGGGCTTTAAGCAGATACTTCGATGATACCGGAGGCGATACCGGGTATATTTCAGTATCTTCTGACGGAGGAAATTCATGGAATGTAAATTATCAGGCAGCTAAAACTAACTTCAGTTCATTTTACTTTTATAATAATAATATCGGCTGGGTATCGGGAAGTGATTATGTGAATTTTTCTAACAACAATTTCGTGTTGAGAACTTCAAATTCCGGGATTAGCTGGGATAAATACAATTTCGGACAGGATGTTAGTCTCGACCAAATATATTTCACTGATCCGGAAAATGGCTGGGGATGCAGCGGGAGGATTTACAGAACCGGTAATGGCGGACAAAACTGGACTCAGCAGCTTGATTTCTCAGGTAATTTTTACAAATCAATATTTTTTACAGATTCATTAACCGGGTGGGCTGCCGGAGATAACGGAGCAATAGTAAAAACTATTACAGGAGGAGTGACAAATATTAATAGTTTAGCCGGGAATATTCCCGGTGATTTTTTCTTACATCAAAATTTTCCCAATCCTTTCAATCCGATTACAATTATCAATTACGAAATAGGAATTACGAATTTTGTAAAACTGCAAGTATATGATGTGCTTGGAAATGAAGTTGCAACTTTAGTTAATGAAAAGCAGAAAGCCGGATCTTATTCAATTGAATTTGACGGCAGCGGATTTGCAAGCGGGATTTATTTTTATTCGCTTTTTGCTGACGGGAAAATAATTGAAACTAAGAAGATGACACTATTGAAGTAAATTAATTATTTTTAATTTATCTGAAATTTTATTTCTATTATTTCTTTATTAAATTGCTTTAACAAAATTTAAAAATCCAATATTGATCTCTGATAACACAATGAAAATTCTGTTACCGGTTCTATGCTTTTGTTTTATTTTATCCTGTAATTCAAAAGACAGCTCTCAAAAAATTCCCGGAAATAATTCAGATAAAGAAACTGAATCCGTTCAAACTGAAAACACCGGATCTAAAGAAGAATACCGCGTAGAGTTTCAGCAAATACTTGACAGCAGCGAATTAGAAGGTTCTATTTTGATTTACGATCCGCAGTCTGAAATTTTTTATTCAAACAATTTTCAAAGAGCTGACTCGGGATTTTTACCTGCATCCACTTTTAAAATTGTGAATTCCGTAATTGCAATTGAAACGGGAATGGTCGAAAGTGACAGCACAATGTTTAAATGGAATGGTGAAAAAAGAATGCTGCCGGAGTGGGAACAGGATCTGATATTAAGAGATGCTTTTCATTATTCATGCGTACCATGCTATCAGGAGATAGCTATAAAAATCGGCTCAGAAAGGATGGCAAGATATTTAAAAGCATTTGAATACGGAGAAATGAAAGTAGATTCGTCAAACATAGATGAATTCTGGCTTCGAGGAGATTCTAAAATATCACAGCGCGGACAGATAAATTTTTTAAAAAAATTTTATAATTCCCAACTGCCGGTTTCCGTAAGGACATATAATATTATGAAAAGAATGATGGTAATAAACGATAATGATGAATACATACTGAGCGGAAAAACCGGATGGTCTGTCAGAGACGGAAATAATACAGGATGGTTTGTCGGATATATTGAGACCGGCGGGAAAGTATTTTACTTCGCAACGAATGTTGAACCGAAGGCCGGATATAAAATGGAAAATTTTGCAAAAGTACGTTCGCAGATTACCATGGATGCTTTGAAAAAACCGGGAATCTTAAATTAAATATTCATACAAAAAAGAGTTAAGCTGTAACCGGAAATTCTGTATTCAGTTTATTTTAACAGAACCATTCTCTTTCTGTCAATATTATTCCCATCGAAAATCAAAGTATAAAAATACACACCGCTGGAAAGATCTGAACCGTCAAATTCTGCAGAGTGAATCCCGGCTTCCATTGAATGATCAATCAAAGTTGAAATTTCTTTTCCGCTTATATCAAAAATCTTAATAGAAACATTTCCGGCGGCAGGCAGTTCGTAATTTATCACAGTCTTAGGGTTAAACGGATTTGGATAATTCTGGGAAAGCGAGAATTTATTTGGAATACCAATTACAATTTCACCGGCAAGATTATGATATCTAAAGTTACCGTTGAAATCAATTTGTTTTAATCTATAGTTGTATTTCCCGGTTGAAAGATTTTTATCAATAAATTCATAACTGCTTTGATTATTTGTAGTGCCGTTACCGGACTGTGAACCGATCTTTACCCAGTCTTCCGAAACATTATTTTCAAGCAAAGATTTTTCAATATCAAATCCGGAATTATTTATTTCAGATGAAGTCGTCCATTTTAGATTCACATTGTTGCCGGTAACCGTAGATGTGAAGGAAGCAAGTTCAACCGGCAAAGGAAAATCCGTATATTCATCGGCACCTTTATACGGGTGATAAGGATCACGCGGCTGACCGTCTATATCGTCCGTAACCAAAGGTGTAGGTATTCCGGCAAGCTGCTGATCTCCAAGGGAAGAACCTGCAAGATGAAGATCTGTGGGAGATACAAAAGTGACAGGATGTGAATTTGAGTGTTCATCGTTACCTGTCGCATTGAAATATGAACTTACATCATTAAATTCATTGCCATGCCATTTAATCAAACCGGGATTTCCCGAATTATAAAAATTATTGTAATCGGAAAGCTGCGGTTGACTAAAAGGAAGATTGACTGCCAATCTGCCGCTTTTATTTATAAATAAATTATTCAGAAAAACCGCATTATTATTTAATATATATACATTATTGACAGATGAATAACAAAAAGTATTGTAAATTACATTTCCCGAAATAGCTATGTAGGATGAATCAGATGGTATTGTACCGTAAAAAAAATTATTGTAAACATTTGAATTCCAGCCTGATATTGAAAAGAAACCGCTGATTTTATTTTTAAATACGTCAATATGATTACTGATAAAAATTGATAAAACTGAAGCTGTATTATTTTCAATTAAAATGGAATCGTAAAGTGTCGCACCAATTCCGCCTGTTACCGTGTTGTTTGTGATCTTTACAAATCTGCCCCAGTAATCAGCCCATGGATTTAATACAATCCCTTCAACATTTGTATTTCCGTTAATTATAACATAGCTTGGAGGAAATTGTCCTATAGAGATAATTAATTTGGAATCATTTGTAAAAATATTATTGAGAATCTGAATAGAAGCTATCATCTGAATACTGCTGGTACTGGAACTTCCTATTGTAAGATTTCTAATAATTATATCCGGAACCCGGACATAAAACACAAATGTATTTCCATTGATAACAACATCAGCTGCGTTTCCTGATTCAGACTGTAAGGTCAAAGAGTTTACAGAGTTTAATCCGGATATATTTTCTATAACATTCTCTTCATTGTAAATACCGGGTTTAATATTAAAAATGACAGGACCTGTCATTGGTGAATTTCGCGCAGCTGTTATTGCACTGGCTATTGTCGGAAAGTTACCTCCCGTTCCGACTGTATATGTTCCGTTTAATGCTGATGAAACATTCACTGAGATTATTAAAATCACAGAAACTACCAAAAAATGTATAAGTGTTTTCATTGCATTCTCCTTTTATAAAAACCCTTTTTGACAGTATATGCAATTTCAATTAAAATTAAAATCAAATTTTAATGATGTTATAATTTACTTATAAATTTAAAGTCTCTGATTATATTTGCCGTAAAAAATTACTGTAAAATAATTTTAGTTTGAATTTTATAACCGGATCTGATTTTCCGGAGAGATAATATTTTACAATCGGGACTGTCTGGAATTTCATTCAGACCAGGAACCCTGTCCTGATCATGAATTAAAATTTCACCGGCTTTTTAATTATACAGCAGAGAATAAATTTTCATCATTCCGTTTACCCAATGCCAACAGACTTGTCCAGTGTCTTTCTCGAAAAATATACAACGATCATTACAAAAAGAAAAAGAATAATACCGTAAGATGCTGCTGCGCCGGTATTATACATTCTCAGTTGAGAATAAATTTCGATCGAGATAGTCTTTGTAGAATAAGTATATAAAAGAATTGTAGAAACAAATTCGCCGATGGAATTTATAAACACAAGCAGAGCTCCGTTTAAAACCGCCGGAAAAATTAACGGCGCAGTGATCTTTCTGAATGTCCTGAAACCGTTTGCGCCCAGCGTAAATGAAGCTTCCTCAAGAGACGGATCTATCGAATGAAAACCGGATATTGCAGACTGTGTCAGTATAGGAAGATTTCTGACAGCGTATGCAAGAGGAAGTATCCAGAATGTTCCTACAAGCGAAGTAAAACCCGAAAACACATTCGGAAAATTGAATGAAAGAATAAAAGCAAGCGCTATTACTGTTCCGGGAATTCCGTAAGGCAGAGAGATCACACTTTCCAGAAAATTCCCTCCGCGCAGATTCTTCTTTATGATCAGAAACGCAGCGCTGACGCCAATAATAAGCGTAATGATCACGGCATATACTGACATTTCGAGACTGTTCAGAAAAGGTGTAAAGAACTGCGCTTCGCTGAATATTTTAAAATAGTTATCAGCAGTCAGCGGCTCTGCAAAAAAATTTCTCATAAGAGAACCTTCAGGAATAAAAGAAAGATATAGTAAAGTAAGTATCGGAAGAATGATCATTACAGAAAAAAGTGAAGTCAGAATAAAGCTGAAAACATTTGCGCCTTTCTTATGACCTGTCACAAAAGTTCTCGGAGCGCCTTTGTATCTAATCTCAAAAGATTTCCTCTTTCTGTAAAAGCGCAGCATAAGAAGAAATACTACTGATATAAGCATAAGCATTACAGCAAGCGAAGACGCTCCCGCTGAATCACCGTTTATCTTTGCTGAATAAATTTCCGTCGTCAGAAATCTTTCCGATCCGCCGAAAATAAAAGGCGCGGAAAACGAAGCTATGCTTGCCATGAATACGATCAGAGATGCGCCTATCATAGAAGGTATAAGCTGAGGGATAATTACACTAAAGAATGTTTTTATCTTCGAAGCGCCGAGTGAATATGATGCATCGATAGTATTAGCGTCAATCTTTTTTAATGCAGAGGATACAAATAAATAAAACAACGGATAAAATGAAAATACGTGAACAGTAATAATTGCAGTCCATCCGTCAAAATTGAAAAAACGAGTGTCTGTTTCAAATACATGAGTCATTAATTTCGATACAAGTCCGTTTTCACTAAGCAAAAAAAGAAAAGCTACGACACCGATCAGAGGAGGAGTAGCGACAGGAATAATTATTACAGAAGAAAAGAAAGTCTTTAAAGGGAATCTATGATACTGAATAATATATGCAAACAGAATTCCGAAAAATGCGCTGCCGATCACAGTGATCACGGAAAGTAATACAGAATTAAATGAAGCGTCAAGAGCTGACTGAGAAAACATGTTTTGAAAACCACCGACGGAATAAGATCCGTCCTGAGAAATGAAACTTTCCCTGAGCAATGAGATCAACGGATAAATAATATATCCTGCGGTAAAAAAAATTATTAATGAAAGTAATAATAAATTAAAGAAGGAAAGTTTTTTCATTGACCGTCAAGTATAGTAAGGTTGTTGCTTTTTATTTTCAAAGATACAAAATCACCGTTCTTAAGTTTCCCGGTATCTGATGACGAAAGGCAAAGAATTTTTACTGTCATGTCAAAAATTTTAACTGAATATTCCACTGAAAATCCCGTGAACTGAACTTCCGTAATTTGTCCGGTTTTATTGATCTCATCTTTCAAAGGTAAAATCTCTTCCGGAAGAAGCGCGAGAAAATTATTCTGACCTGTCTTTACATTAAAAATCTTCTCTGAATTTTTTTCATCAAACAAATTTGCATGACCTATAAAGCTGGCAACAAAATTATTTAACGGATGATAATATACATCATCGGGCGAACCCGTCTGCTGAACGACACCTTTATTCAAAACGGCGACTCTGTCGGAAAGAGCAAGAGCTTCTGTCTGATCATGAGTAACATAAACAGAAGTAATGCCGACGTCACGCTGTAGGCGTTTAAGTTCATTCCGTGTTTCGATACGGAGAGCGTAATCAAGATTCGAAAGCGGTTCATCGAAGAGAATGAGTTCGGGTTCGTTAACAATAACGCGGGCAAGGGATACACGCTGCTGTTCGCCGCCGCTGAGAGAAGTCACGCTGTTATGAATTTTGTGAGAGAGCGAAACGATATCGAGAACGGATTTTATCTTTGATTCTAAAACCGGCTTTTCTGTTTTTTGAATACGTAGACCATAGGCGATGTTATCGTAGACGGACATGTTGGGAAACAAAGCGTAGTTTTGAAATACGATTCCTATTCTTCTCTTCTGCGGAGGTAATGAAGTAATGTCTTTACCGTTTATAATTATTTTTCCGCTGTCGGGAAATTCAAGACCGGCAATTATTCTAAGTAAGGTAGTCTTACCGCAGCCGCTTGGTCCGACAATCGAAAAGAACTCACCCTGTCCGATATTAAAATTTATATCTGACAGTACTACATGGTCATCAAATTTTTTCGTTAAGTTCTCTATCCTCAGATTTGCCATTAAATAATTTTACCACTAAATATTCAGGTATTATTTTGATTTGCCTTTGATCTCCGTATCCCAGATCTTCATCCATTCCGATTCCTTCTCGGAGATCAGTTCCCAGTCGAGATCGAGAGTTTTATAATCTGCATTCCTGATCCATTCCGGAAGTTTATCTTTAGGAATGTCGGTTCTCGCAGGTATCCTGAAAAATTTTTCCGCCTGCAGCGAAAGACTTTCCTCTGAAGTAACAAAATCATAAAACTTTTTTGCATCTTCCTGATTCTTTGATCCCTTTATAACTGCAATTGCATCAGTCAGCACGACGGTGCCGCTATCCGGAAAATTATATCCGAACGGATAGCTGTACAGAGTTTTCTGCAAAATTATATCCGGCATATTCCACAGAGTAACGGCTTCATTATTACCGGAAAGTTTAATATACATCTGAGTCGGATCAGCAGCGTAGGAAGAAGTATTTGCATCCAGTTTTCTTAGCCAGTCAAAACCTTCGGCATCATTGCCGGTATTTTTAACTGAACTTGCGATCGCAGCAGAGTAGATCACGCGCATTGTACCTGACGCCAGCGGATTTCTGATAATAATTTTATCTTTCCATTCAGGTAATATAAGATCATTCCAGTCACGGGGCGCAGTTTCTTTTGTCAGTGTCTTATCATTGAATGCAATCACCTGAGGAGTCAGAAACGTACCGAACCACATTCCGTTTTTACTTTTGCTTGCAGCCGGAATCTGATCTGCCCACTGCGGAATATATTTTTCCAGTAAACCGTCTTTTTCCGCTCTCATAAAGATAGTTGCCGGCGCTCCCCACCAAATGTCGCAAATGGGATTTTGCCTTTCGGTTTTAATTCTGTCGAAGACTTCCTGCGAACCCATGTCGAGCCATTGAATGTCGGTGTCCGGATAAACGGTTTCAAAACGTCTTTCAAACTCCAGAAGCATTTCTTTCCCGTGGGGCGAATACACAGTAACTATTTTACGGGAATCCTTACTGCAGCCGGAAATCATAACTATAAATATTATTACTAAGAGGTTAAAAAATTTCAGCATAAATTAATTATATTCTTTTTTCGGATAGTAATTTATTTTAAGTCTGTCAAATAATTCTTTTGCTTTAGCTTTTCCGCTTTCAGCATTTATATCAAGGTACCAGTAATTTTCAATGTCACCGCGGTTCATCAGAAGCTGCATTGTTCCCTGTGATTTATGTTCAGCTATCAGCCAGTTGACAATTATTTTATAATCGAGAACATCCCGATATCCGAACTTCTGTGTTCTGTCAAACTGAAATGGAATCGTATCACTTACATTTGTTACCGGAAAATATTTCAGACCTCTGTAAATAAAATTTACTGTGTCACTTTTCGCAGAGCTTGAACCTGCAAGGACAACCGGCCTTTCATTTTCTTCAATTGATTGTATCGCCTCAAGCGTAAGAATTGCCGAAGAGCTGTGATGCGCATGCGTTCCTTCAGTAGGAGTCATTATAAATACAAAGTCATATTTTTCTTTTGTTAAAATGTCCTTAAGCTTTGATCTGATATACTCCAGGTCCCAGATATTGCTGTCGAGAATTTCAGAAATGAATTCAGAAGTGACATACCTGTGATCTTTCTGATCAAAGTAAAAATAATTTCTGATCCCGATTATTTTCCCGCCGGCTTCAAGTTCATTTTTTCTGATCTCGGGAAGATATTTTCTGCCCGTGTCTTCGATCGTGAGTTCATGTCCGTAAATATTTTCAGCAAGAGTTGAATATTTATATCCGCCTTCTCCGTTTGTGATCAGCGCAAGATCTACTGTGCCTTTAAGGTCATGCACTATTTTGTAATTTGTCCCGGCGAAAAGAGCGTCATCATCCGGATGAGCCGTGACTACCAGAATTTTAGGATTGCTCTGAGACGCCGCTTCATTAAAATGAATAAGCAGCAGAACCGGAATAAAAAATATAAACAGTTTTAAAACGTAAGACATTATTCGGATTTTTGATAACATATTAATAGAGATATTAATATTCAAGTTTTAATTAGATAGAATTGCCGGAATAGATTCTGATTAAGAATTAATTCTAACAGTTTAAACATGTTGCGAAATGCTGACTTTGTGATAAATAAAGTAAACAGGGAATACGAATTGGGCTGAAGAGATACAGCAGCTGAAATTGCTTTTTAAAATTGAATTGCTTTCACCGCATATATAGATTATTTTTACAAACTTTTTAAAAACCACTTATCAATACATATCAATACATGCCCTTAATTCAAAAAGTCCACGCAAGAGAAATTTTAGATTCAAGAGGTAATCCAACATTAGAAGCGGAAGTAATACTTGAAGACGGTACAATCGGCAGAGCTGCAGTACCTTCAGGCGCATCTACCGGAGAAAGAGAAGCAGTAGAGCTTCGCGATGGTGATAAAAAAAGATACAATGGAAAAGGCGTTTTAAAAGCAGTGAGTAATGTAAATAATACCATTGCAAAAAAAATAACAGGTTTGAATTCTCTCGACCAGACTTTATTAGACACGATTCTTATCAGACTTGACGGTACCGGAAATAAATCAAAACTCGGGGCAAACGCTTTACTGGGAGTGTCGATGGCTGCTGCACATGCATCTGCAAATTATCTCAAAATACCTTTATACAAATATATCGGCGGCGTCAATGCAAGATCGCTGCCCGTTCCGATGATGAACATTATTAACGGCGGCAGACATGCAGACAATACAGTTGACTTTCAGGAGTTTATGATAATCCCCGCAGGGGCAAAAAGTTTTTCCGAAGCGCTGAGATACGGTGTGGAAGTTTTTCATTCACTCAGGACTGTATTGCATAAAAAAAATTACAATACTAATGTCGGAGATGAAGGCGGATTTGCTCCGAATTTAAAATCTAACGAAGAAGCAATCGAAGTCATTCTCGAAGCAATTAATAATGCCGGGTACAAAGCAGGAAAAGATATTTATCTGGGACTTGACGTAGCGTCCAGTGAAATGTGGAAAAGCGGAAAGTATAATTTTTATAAATCCCATATACCCGACAAAAGTCCGGAACAAATGGTAAATCTTTATGAAAAATTTGTAAAAGATTATCCTATTGTAAGTATTGAAGACGGCATGGCGGAAAATGACTGGAAGGGCTGGAAGATACTTACGGAAGCTCTCGGTGATAAAGTTCAGCTCGTCGGTGATGATCTTTTCGTTACAAATACTGAAATTTTTCAAAAAGGGATCGACAGCGATATTGCAAATTCAATTCTTATAAAAGTAAATCAGATCGGTACACTTACTGAAACACTTAATGCCATTGAGCTTGCAAAGACTCACAGTTATACTTCAGTCATCAGCCACAGAAGCGGAGAGACAGAAGATACAACTATTGCTGATCTTGCAGTAGCGACCAATGCCGGACAGATAAAAACGGGTTCGCTGTCAAGGACAGACAGGGTTGCAAAATATAACAGACTGCTTAGAATAGAAGAAGAGCTGGGATCTTCAGCGGTTTATCCCGGTGTCAGTGTCTTTTACAATATTAAAAATAATTAATTCAGAACAATATATATAAATGAAACTCTCACAATTTAAATACGCAATACCGAAAAATCTCATAGCAAAAAATCCGAAATCTCCGCGGGATTCCTGTAAACTTATGATAGTCAATAAAGAAACAGGGGAGCTTGAAACAAAAAAATTCAAAGATATTATTGACTATATGAATGAGGGTGATGTGCTTGTCCTTAACGACTCAAAAGTTTTTAACGCAAGACTATACGGAACTAAGGAAAAGACAAGAGCCAAGATAGAAGTATTTCTGCTGAGACAATTATCTCAGGACGAAAACATATGGGATGTAGTGGTGGATCCGGCAAGAAAAGTCAGGATCGGCAACAGAATATTTTTCACTAAAAATCTTTACTGTGAAGTGATAGACAATACAACTTCAAGAGGACGTATTGTTAGATTTAATTATCCCGGTGATTTTTCCAAATACATAGAGAAGCTCGGCAGGACGCCTCTTCCGCCATATATTAAAAGAGAATCCACGGAAAAAGATAAGGATGATTATCAGACAGTGTATGCAAAAAATACAGGTTCAGTAGCTGCACCGACAGCAGGTATGCATTTTACAAAAGACCTGCTTAAAAAAATCGAAGCCAAAGGTATTAAGATCGCATATATCACTCTGCACATCGGACTTGGTACATTCAGATTAGTAGAAGTAGAAGATCTTTCGAAGCACAGAATGGATTCGGAATATTACGAACTTACAAAAGAATCAGCCGATATTATCAATGCGGCAATTCAGAAAAAAGGAAAGAAAGTCATTGCAGTAGGAACATCAGTAGCGAGAGTCCTTGAAAGCAATGTAATCACCAGCAAACACGTAAGATACGGAAAAGGCTGGACGGATAAATTCATACATCCGCCGCAGACCGTAAGAGTGATAGATAAATTTGTAACTAATTTTCATTTACCGCAGAGTACTTTGCTTATGCTGACCTGCTCTGTAGCCGAACGGGATCTCATTATGAAGGCTTATAAAAAAGCTATCAAGGAGAAATACAGATTTTACAGTTACGGTGATGCGATGTTAATCATATAAAAATAGCAATAAAGAAGTTAATTACTAACAGCATCTGATATTAAATTAGTATAGCTTTATAATAAAATTAATCCGGAAAGTTTACACTGACCGGATTTTTTTATTAATGAATTTCTTATGTGAAAGTAATGACTTAAATTGTATACAATCTAAGACAAAAATTATGAAGAATATTATAACTAAGGAAATTTTAGATAATGCTTTTACTTATGATGAATTTAAAGAACTCATAAACTATCTGAATAAATCAAATAAAACTACCGGCAATATTCAATCTGAAAAAAATATTTATTTCACAAAATTAAATACCGAAAGAGTTAAGAGAATTGAAAAGACAACTGTATTAAACGATGAATTAAAGAAAGAGCTTGATAAAATTCAAAGTCAGTTTGTCATATTAGTCATTGCGGAAGCATGGTGCGGCGATGTTGCGCAAAACATTCCGCCATTGAAGACTATAAGCGATTATAATCCAAAGATAGAAGTGAAAATTATTTTGAGAGACGACAATCCCGAAATCATGGATCAGTTTCTTACAAACGGGTCGAGATCAATTCCGGTTTTTTACTGATCAGAAAAGACACAATGGATGTAATCGGTAAATGGGGTCCGAGACCTGATCCGGCGCAGCAGATCATGCGCGATGCAAAACTGCAGTCTGATTATTCACATGACGAAGCTTCGAAAAAAATTCAGCTGTGGTATGCAAAAGACAGAACCAATACTTTTCAGAAGGAACTGACGGATTTTCTAAAAATAATTTCTGCTGATTAATTTTTGTTCAAAAAAAAGAGGTAAGATAATCTAAATTATCTTACCTCTGAAAATTTATATTACAAACTTACCAGATCACAATTTTTTTATCTTTTGGATTTACCATTGGGTCACCTTCTTTTCCGCCGAACGCTTTTACAAATTCTTCTACATTAGTTATTGTTCCGTTTACTCTGAATTTAGGGGGCGAATGCGAATCTGTTTTCACGAGCATTGTCATAAGTTCCGGTCTGTAATTTATCATCCACATCTGAGCAAATCCGAGGAAGAATCTTTGCGAAGGAGTATAGCCGTCGATTAACAATTCATCATTATAATCTATTGTTTTCATGTAAGCGTGATAAGCAGTAATTAATCCGCCGAGATCAGCGATATTTTCTCCTAACGTCAGATTGCCGTCCACATAATATGAATCCACTGCATTATAACCGCTGTATTGCTTTGCGAGCATATCAGCCCTGACTTTGAAATTAGCTGCATCTTCTTCAGTCCACCAGTCATTCATATTTCCTTCAGAGTCATATTTTCTTCCCTGATCATCAAACCCGTGAGAGATCTCGTGACCTATCACCATGCCGATCCCGCCGTAATTTACCGCGTCATCAGCTGCCGGATCATAAAAAGGCGGCTGAAGTATTCCGGCTGGAAAAACAATTTCATTATTCGAAGAGCTGTAATATGCATTCACCGTCTGCGGATACATATACCAGTCATTCTTATTTACCGGCTTTCCAATCTTATCCATGTTTTGTTTCATTCTGAACTTCAATGCTCTGATCATATTATCTAAAAAAGAATTTCTGTCTATCTCAAGACCTGAATAATCTTTCCATTCGTCAGTATATCCGATCTTTACATTAAATGTGCTCAATTTTTTCAGTGCTTCCTTTTTGGTTGTTTCGCTCATCCAGTCATTCTGAATTATCCTGTCTTTAAATGATTCCTTTATATTATTTACCATCTGCAATGCTTTGGATTTTGTCTCGGGTTTGAATTTTAATTCGACAAACAATTGTCCGAGAGGTTCACCCATTGCTGACTCAACAAAGCTCAGACTTTTCTTCCATCTCGGTCTCTGCTCTACACTTCCTCTTAATGTCTTACCGTAAAACTCAAATGAAGCATTCTCAAAATCAGAACTTAATTTATCAGAATTGTTTCTTACAAGATTCCACTTCAGATAATTTTTCCAGTCTTCGAGTTTTACATCAGTAAGCATTCGGTTCAGCTCCTTAAAAAACTCAGGCTGCCCGACGTTTATTCCTTTTTCCAATCTGCTTTCGTCTGAAATTCCAATCTCATTAAACAGAATGTCGAAGTTATAATCAGGCATCAGATCTTTGACTTCCTGAAAATTCATCGGATGATAAGTCGCTTCCGCCTGTCTCGTTTCAAGTCTTGTCATCGAAGCGCCGGCTAACCTTTTCTCGATGTCCATTATTCTCTGAGAGATTCCTCCGGAAGTAATGTTATCATTTCCAAGTAATGTGAAAATCTTTTTCATGAACTCCATATACTTATCACGAACTTTTACGGAGTTCTCGTCATTCTTTGTATAATATTCTTTTCCGGAAAGTCCGAGACCGCCCTGATAAAACTGAAGAATTACATTACGGCTGTTCTTATCATCCTGACCTGCCCACATGGAAAAGAGTCCGCCGGTACCTGCTGATTTTAAATAAGCAAATACTTTTTGAAACTCTTCCTTCGTGCTGATGCCGTCTATCATATCAAGATATTTTCTTAAAGGTTCAATGCCTGCTTTTTCAATATTAACTGTATCCATCGCTGTAAAATAAAGATCGCCGAGCTTTTGCGCAATGCTGCCCGGAGCAGCGGAAGTATTTTTTGAAGCGTCTTCAAGTATTTTTTTCAGGACTTCGTAGTTTTGTTCATTCAATACATCCCACGTACCCCATCTGCTGTTCTGCGCAGGGATAGGATTTTTTTCGAACCATTTATTACATGCGAAATCAAAGAAGTCAGAATTCGGATCGATTGTATGATCAAAATTTTCCGGATTTAAACCGGATTTAAGATCATCTGAAGAGGATGACTGCGCGGTAATCCCGGAATTAAAAATTAATATAACGGAAATAGCCGTTATGAAAGAAATAAGATTATGTCTCATTTTATATAAAAGGTAGATTGAATTAAAATTTTTTAAACATAACCATTATCATAAATTTTTTCCACACTTAAAATCAGGATTGTTAGATGAGAGGACATCTAAAAAATTTCAATTTATTTTTGAAAGACATTTTAGCTTTCTATCCGGAATCTTAGAAAAGACAAATTTAATCTCTTTAATTAGAAGATTACGATTCTTATTTTTACCGGTCATTTCAAATTTTTTTTAACAATGCTTAATATTAAATTAATAGTAATAATATTTCTGACAACGTTTTCTATATCATTCGGTCAGACCAAAAAAATAGCTTACTGTTCCAATCAGGGTACTTCGGAATTTTTGCAGGTTTTTATTATGAATGAGGACGGATCGGATAAAAAGCAGCTTACGGATATTGAAGAGAATTGTATGAAGCCGAAATTTTCTCCGGACGGAAAGCAGATCACTTTTTATACAGATCAGGGATTTGTTTATCTTATAAGAGATGTGGATAACCCGAATCTTGATTATACTTATTTGGTGTGGGACGGAATGTACCCCTCTTTTATGCCGAACGGTTCGGAAATTATGTTTAACTCCGAATACGAAGATGTTTTATCAGTCTTTGTTATAGACACCGCTCAATACGGCGCTCAGCCGCAACTGATCACTGACGGTTCGTATTCAAATATGCAGGTGCTTTCTCCCGACGGAAATAAATTAGCATTCTCAACTTTTCTGGAAGGAATAAAAACAATAATGATAGCTGATCTCAATAATGAAACAAATGATTACATTTCTAAAGTCAGCTTGAATAATGATGCTAATCTTGAACCGGATTTTTCTCCCGACGGGAAACAGCTTGTCTATGCGAGCTTTGATAATAATCTCAGCGGCACTGTGAGAATTTTTAAGGATGGTGTGGAGACTCCGCTGACAAAAGGACTTTCGAGTTCAAACGTACCGAGATTTTCTCCTGACGGAAAAGAAATAGCTTTTGTAGTTATAAATAATAACAATGTGGATTTATATTTAATGGATACAGACGGAAGCAACCCAAGAAATCTGAATATAAGCGGCGGAAACGTCGGTACATTCCAGTGGATGGATAATGACAGGATATTGTATGATGCCGGCACTGACAGCAGGTTGAGCGTAGGGATAATAAATGTAAGTACAGGCAGTTCGGAAATAATTGCAGAAGGTGGATTTAATCTTCATCCGTCTTATATAAAATAAAGATAACTAAACGAAAGGTTGTTTTGGAAAACGGATTTATCCGTTTTTTCGGATTATGAAAGTAATAGAACATTTAGCTAAAGCGACGAAACCTCTGATAAGTTTCGAAATCCTTCCGCTGCAGAGAGGCGGAGATATTAATGTACTCTTTAATTCCATTGAAAATCTGCTGAAGTATGAACCTCCTTTTATCGATGTGACTTCACATTCATCACAGGTCTATTATGTAGAAACTCCGAAAGGCATAAATAAAAAAGTAATGCGTAAAAGACCTGGGACGATCGGAATAAGCGTTGCCATAAAAAATAAATTTAATATAGATACTGTACCGCATATTTTATGCAATGGATTTACAAAAGAGGAAACTGAAGACGCTCTGATTGAACTGAATTATCTGGGCATTGAAAATATTCTTGCAATTCGCGGTGATGAATTAAGTTTCAAAAAGCCTGTTCCTGTAGGAAGGACTTCCAATATTTATGCAACAGAACTTGTAAAGCAAATTGTCAATATGAATGCGGGACATTATCTTGAAGAAGATCTTCTTGATGCTGCGCCGACAAACTTTTGCATAGGTATCAGCGGTTATCCTGAAAAGCATTTCGAAGCTCCAAATTTAAATACAGATATTAAAATTGCAAAAGATAAGATTGATTCAGGAGCTCATTATATTGTAACGCAAATGTTTTTCAGGAATAAATTCTATTTAGACTATGTGGATAAATGCAGGGCAGCAGGTATTAATGTCCCGATCATACCGGGATTGAAGATCCTCACTACAAAAAATCATCTGAATTCGATTCCAAAAAATTTTTTCGTGGAAATTCCGGATGAACTTTCGAATGAAATTCAGGAAGCAAAACCCGAACACGTAATCGATATAGGCGTTGAATGGGCGTTTAAACAATCTGAAGAACTTCTAAACAAAGGTGTGCCTTCGCTTCACTTTTATATTATGCAAAGTTCAAAACCGATTGAAAAACTTATGAAGAAACTGAATATCTGATCAATTTATTTAGTAACTTGTTTTTATAAACTGACGTGTATATTTTAATCAAATGAAATTAAGCAAATATCTGATTTATTATAATTGTTGTTTTACAGAATACAGGCAAAATCAAAATTTCAAGCCTGATTCCGGAAAGAAAAGCTGAAAAAGTGTATCCGATTAAAGATACACTTTTTTTTATGTGCAAAAAATTGTTTCAGATAAATGAAAAAGATATTTACTAAATCTGAGATTTTATCGGAAGATAATTTCTATCTGATAAAAAAAAGAAAAAAACTTGCTGTATATGTTCCTGCTTCACATCTGGAAAAAGTTTTCAGCGAGATGTCAAAAGCAGGAGCCGGTATAATTGGAAATTACGACAACTGTTCTTTCAGAATAAACGGTACCGGTACTTTCAGGCCGAGTAAAAAAGCCAAACCATTTTCAGGAAAAAAAAACAGGATAAGCTTTGAAAGCGAGATCCGGCTTGAGACGGAATGCAGTCCGGATAATTTAGCAGGCATTATTGAAGCGATGCTCAGAGCGCATCCTTATGAAGAGACAGCTTATGAGATCTATGATTTTGTGAAGCTTGATACTAAGATTTCAGGAAAGTTATATACTTTGAAACGTAAAAAACCGATTACCGGTCTTTTGAAAAGACTTAATCAAAAGTTAAAATCCGAAACCGGAATTATTGAAACTTCCGTGAAAAAGATTCTTGTTACAAATAATTCATATGACAACATACTTGAGGAGTCAGCGCAATATTTTAATATTGAGCTGATTATAATATTAAAGGGAAATGTTTTCAAACTTATAAAAATATAACAATGACAGAAATTAAAAATAACGGAATATCAGACGAAAATTCCGCATCAGAGAATGCATTCAAAAATGTCAGTGACATTCATGGAGAGAATATAAATAACAGCAATTCAGAAAACTCACCGGATTCTGAAGAGCCATCCGGTGAAGAGTCCGGAGCATCTGTATTTTACAATTTTGAAGCTGCTGAAGATGAATCTGAAATTCCAAAAAAGACAGATATTCTTTTAATCTTTTTAGAGCTCAGGGAAATTGATGAAGAGCTTGCAGATATTGAAGAAGAAAAAGGTGATTTACCTTCAGAGATCAGAACTATAAAAAGTAAAGTTGAAAGATTATCCGGTTCTTTGAGCGCTGAGAAAGAAAGATTTACAAATCTGACCGATGAAAAGAATTCTCTTGAAGATGAAAATTCATCTTATGAAGAGAAGATAAATAAATATGATGAACAGAAATTTAACGTGAGATCCAATACTGAATATGATGAAATTACAAAAGCCATTGAATCCTTATTTGTGATTGTTGAGAAAAATGAAAAGAAAATTAAAGAGATAATAAAAGAATTAGATGGATTAAATCTTGATTCACACAGCAGAGAGAGTGAACTCGCTGAGCTAAACGGAGAATTAAGTGAGAAAGAAAAGCAGCTGAATGAGTTGAATGAACAATTTTTGCAGGATGAATCGGCATTACTTGAGAAGAGGAATAATCTGATTTCAAAATTAGCGCCGGAATATGTGACTATGTATGAAAAAATTAACGGTTCTTATAATGGCGAAGCGACTGCAATTGTCAGAAACGGAAACTGCTCGGGTTGTTATAATTCCATTCCCCCGCAAAGAGTCATAGAGATCAAAACCGCTGAAAATATTTATACCTGCCAGTCATGCGGGAGAATACTGATCTCAGAAGAACTTCAGAGTAACGGTTAATACATTATGATAAATTATATCAGCGTATATACTGACGGAGCTTCCAGAGGTAATCCGGGAAATTCCGCGATAGGGATCGCAGTTTATGACATTGATAATAAACCGGTATTTGAATATAAAAAACATATCGGCACCGGTACCAATAATTCCGCAGAATACAGAGCTTTAATTTATAGTATTGAAATTATAAAAAACCTGAAGATCGATTTTGAGCTGGTGAATTTTTATTGCGACAGCGAATTGGTAGTAAAGCAGGTCAGGGGAGAATACAGGATTAAGAATCCTGACATGATAAAACTTTCGCAGGAATTTTTTAATGGATTAAAAAATTTACATAAGAGATATACGATCACTCACATATCGAGAGATAAGAATAAAACCGCAGACAGGCTTGCCAACGAAGCTCTTGATGAAATAAGTAAAAATAAAACATAGGTAAGATAATATTTTTTTATGTTCTTTATAAATTCTATTCCGTTAAAGACGATCGCGCTGTCCTGAATTTTTCAGGATGTGAGGAAAGTCCGGACTCCGTAACGGACAGTGGTGCCGGGAGATAATCCCGGGTAATCATTTCGCAAGATTTGGTTACAGAAAGTGTAACAGAAAATATACCGTCCCGGCATGCCGGCGATAAGGGTGAAAAGGCAGGGTAAGAGCCTACCATTCGGAGAGTGATCTCCGGGATTTACAAACCTCACCAGGAGCAAGACCATGTACAGGGAATTGAAGAACTGTCCGCTTTTTATATTCCCGGGGTAGGTCGCAAAAAGCTTTACAGCAATGTAAAGATAAGATAAATGATCGTCATCCTTTGTAAAAAGGAAACAGGATCCGGCTTAATTATCGGAATAGAATTTATTATTTACTCATCTCCAGCATCCTCTTCAAAGGCACTAACGCTTTTTTAATTATTTCCGCATCAAGAATTATTTCAGGCTTTCTGTCCCGCATACAAAGATATAACTTTTCAAGCGTGTTAAGTTTCATATACGGACATTCATTACAGTTACATCCTGACTCCGGCGGCGCCGGAATGAAAGTCTTTCCCGGATTTTTTTTCAGCATCTGGTGAATGATGCCCGGTTCGGTTGCAACGATGAATTCCGTATTATCAGACTGAGTTACGAAATTTAGTAAACCGCTTGTAGATCCGATATAGTCAGCATTGCTTAAAACGGCTTCTTCACATTCGGGATGAGCAATCAGAAGAGCATTCGGGTATTCAAATTTAAGTGTGTTTATTTTCCTTTCGCTGAATGTTTCATGCACGATACAAGCGCCCTGCCATAAAACCATATCTCTTCCTGATTTTTTCATTACAAATCTTCCGAGATTTCGGTCAGGCGCAAAGATAATTTTTTGATCCTTTGGGATCTGTTCGATTATTTTAACTGCGTTTGATGAAGTGCAGATAATATCTGAAATGGCTTTAACATCTGCAGTGCAGTTTATATAACTTATCACAATATGGTCAGGATATTTTCCCTTGAATTTTTTCAGTAAAGGCGCGGGACATCCTTCTGCAAGCGAACAACCCGCATTCAGATCCGGAAGCAGGACAGGTATGTCAGGATTAAGTATTTTCGCTGTCTCTGCCATAAAATGTACTCCTGCAAAAACAATAACATCAGCTTTGGTCTGTGCAGCCTGCTGAGACAGCTGAAGACTGTCACCGATAAAATCAGCCAGGTCCTGGATCTCGGATTCCTGATAATAATGCGCAAGTATAACGGCATTCATTTCCTTCTTAAGTTTAATTATTTCTTCAGCAAGATTTAAGTATGGATCGAATGGTTTTATTCCGTCAAATTTCAGACTTAACGGTTTTAATTTAATGTCGGATGTTTTCATATGAAAATTTTCTTAGAGTGATAATAAAGAATTACAAATAAAATTATATTATTAAATCAGAATATACAAAAAAATGGCGTTATAATTTAATTATATATAGATTCAGTATTTAAAAAAATCACTTCGCATAACAAATTTTCTCCAGTCGTCATTGTAAATTAATCTGAAATCAAATTTCATACGATAATAGTAATAATGAAACAAAGCCCGCTTAAGTCTCCATATGCTGTGTCCCTTCAGTCTTTTAGAAACTGATTCATAAAGATTAACAAACATCAAAGGAATATGAGAATTGAAAATAAGTTTGAAAAGATTTTTTTTAGAGTATTCTAATTTTCTGAAATTAGTAAAGCCGTCACAAATCCCCTGATTACTGAACCGGTTGTTGAGATATTTTTGTGTCATCCGGGATCTCGGTATGATATGATGCGTCACGGAATCTCCGGCGTATGCAAAGTAATAACCTTTGTTTAAAATTTTTATATTGAGTCCGGTTTCTCCGTTACCGATAAGTTTTTCTTTTTCAATATCCGGATTAAACCCGCCGCATTCGAAAAATACATTCTTGTAAAATTATCTGATGACAGCTGAATATTCCGAAATCCTGATTTGTAACAATCAATTTTTCCGGTTTATTTATAAGACTTAGTGTACCATCCTGAAAATATTTAAGAAGCCAATCCGGCGGATCAAATTCCCATTTCGGGAGAACTTTCCCTCCGGCTACTGCAATATTGTAATCCAGATCAAAAACTTTTATAATATTCTCAAGCATAAATTTGTCAGCGATCATATCATCATCAGTAAAATACAGGAACTCGCTATCAGATATCTGCGCTGCAGAATTTCTGGCAAAATGCGCTCCCTGTCTATTCTCAAGGAAATATTTTATACGGACTTCTGAACTTCCGGCAAGTGTTTCTACAAGCTCTTTTGTGTTATCCGAAGAATTATTATCTGCTATAATTATTTCATAAAGATGCTTTGGGTAAGTTTGTTCAAGCAAACTATTTATAGTTATACCTAAAGTATCAGTTCTGTTATATGTAGGGATTATAATCGAAATAGTTCTATTCATATTAATTCTGCTTTGCTGCGTTTTTTATAAACAAAATGGGGTAGTTTCCTTCAGCATTTAATTATATTCAGAAAAATAAATTGACATTAGTTCAAAAGAGGAAATTTATCTGATGCTGAACTTAATTTATTTTCCTAAAATTACATAAAGCCCGGTTGCAGTTATATATACAAAATTATACATAAGAATTAGTTACAATTCAAGACCTGCTTTATCAGCAGTCTGTTCATCTAATATCACATCTTTCCCTTCTATTATGCTGTTACAAACAGCATCTATGATGGGATCATTTCCCGGTAATAGTTTATCAAGTTTTTTAATGTCAAGATTTCCGAAATGACCTTCTTCTTTATTTATTACTTTCAAAGGAATCTGTCTCTGGACGAAATAAGAATAAGCGTATTTTCTTGCAACCTCTTTCATGTCGTCAGATACCGGACTGATATTTTCTATATTTCCGAGTAATCTGAAATATTCTTCCTTTGTCTTTGCGTCTATTGTAAAACCCTTTCCGGTGAAATGCGCTTCGCCGCCTGAGATTACAGGCTTTCCGAGAAGAGGAAGTTCGGCTCCCATAGTCCCGAACAATGTTATGCCCACATCAATAAGCTCATAAAGTCCGAGTGAATTTATTTCTGAATCAGACCACAATATTTTTACATGCGGTGGAATAATTTTAAAATGCTCTTTTATAAAATCATCATTTGTATAAAGACTTCCGGAAACCTTCTCACCCGGATGCACTCTGATAATCCAGTTTACCTTTTCATTTTTGAATATTGCTTCCATCGATTCGGAAAGCCACTGATTGGCATTATCAAAGATCATCTTCGAAAGTTCAAATGTAAGATCCCAGCTTACGTGAGTGAAAAGACATACTATTTTTTTCCCTGCGGGAAAACCGAGTTTCTCTCTCAGATCTTCTTCAGATTCCGGAAGAGTGACATTCAGGAAATCCCTTTTGTTTCCTTTATTGAATCTGTGATGAATATACGCATCAAGAAATTTATTTTCTTTGTCAGTCAAAGGAGTTGCAACTCTTTTCTGCCATTCAGATTCCGTGATACCCCGGAACTCAAGTTTATTGGGTTTTTTAGGAACTGTAAAATAATGAAGAAAGTCTTTAAAGCCGCTGGACCAGCAGAGAGTCTTTATTCCTCTTATATAAGCCAGTAAAACAGGGGGCGAATAATCGACATAAACACCATGCGAACTGTAAAGACTGACCGGTTTAAATTTATTTATTACTTCATCAGCAACAAAGGTATTGCATAACCCTGCATAAAAATATTTCCTGAAAATAATTTCATCTTCTTTTTTCAGATCTTTTCTTTCGATTACAAATCCTTTCATATAACGGATAACTGAGCTCCATGCAAGCATTCCGACATCAACTCCGAGATATTTATAATTGTAAATTTCTTCAAGCGCAATAGAACCGGATAATTTACTGAACTCAGTTTTTTGCTCATCGAAAATGTGATCACCTGCAAGCGAGTATTCTATGGAATATTCATTGGCATAATATTTCATTGCCCGCATACAGTTATCGCATTTCATAGTCCAATCAGAAAACTTTTCGTTTTTTTCAAGACCTCTCTGAATGCAGGCTACCGGCGTACCATCGCATATTATAAAATGAGTTCTGTATCCTCTTAGATTTAAAGCAGCTGAAATGATAGAATTTTTTTTGAGAATGTCAGCGAATCCGCCTAATTCCCAGGCAATGATTACAGGTGAGTCTTTTGTTACTTTTGAATTTTTTTTAAGAAATTTATAAAGTCTGTATTTAAGAATGTTTCTGTTCTTATTAAAATCTTTTATTCTTTTAATTACTTCTTTCAACAGGTAAATAGATTTCTGAAATTTAATTCAAAATATTTATTAAAAAATTAATTTTAAACCTAATAACTTATATAATTTTTTTTAGAATTAAAATCGATATAATGCAGATATGAAAGCAATGATACTCTCAGCCGGATACGGAACCCGGCTCTTACCATATACGGGCAAACTTCCTAAGGCTTTGATAAAATACAAAGGTAAGCCGATGATAGAATATCAGATTGACAGGCTGAAGAGAGCGGGTATTTCAGAAATAATTATAAACGCGCATCATTTTTCAGAGTTAATTCAGAAACATTTTTCGGAAAACGAATATGGAATTAAGATAACTGTAATTCCGGAAAAATATATTCTCGGTACAGGCGGGGGCATTATAAATGCAGGAGAATATTTATCAGACGAGGATTATTTTATAGTGATAAACGTAGATGTAGATACTGACATGGATTTAGACAGAATGATACTTTACAACCTTTCAACTGAGCCGTTTGCGACAATTGCTGTACAAAAGAGATATTCCAAAAGGTATCTGGAGTTTGACAACGATATGAAGCTTATCGGCAGAGAAGAAGAAAATTCTGTGCCGTATAATCTTTTTGCATTTAACGGAATTCATTTATTATCCCGCAGGATTTTCAACGAAGTCAAAAATGCTGAGATGTCGGATATTATTTCCATATATCTGAAAGCATTAAGAAGCGGTGAAGTAATAAGGGGGTATGATGCAGGCGAGTGTAAATTTAAAGATCTCGGCAAGAAGGAAAATCTTTTTTCCGAATAATCATTCGACGGATTCAATCCTTTTTATTGCAGGAATTTTTTGCATAAGGACCCTTTCGATACCGGCTCTAAGTGTCATAGGGCTTAGCGGACAGTCTTTGCAGGAACCTTTAAATCTGACTTCTACAATGCCGCCATCTATAATTCCTGAAAATTCCACATCTCCTTCATCAAGCTGCAGATAAGGTCTTATATCTTTTAAAACAATTTCAATATTTTCTTCGGTAAGCTCTAACACAACTGCGTTGCTTTTGAAATTAACCTCATTCAACTTTTTTCATATTTTCTTCAATGGTCTTAGCATAATCCAGTTTCCAGACACCGCTTTCTTTTACGGAAAAATATTCTGTTGTAGAACCGTCTTTGGATTTTATAAGTACTACTGCATTATCGCCGTCTTTTTTTTCATCAATCACATCAAAGTCCATTCCGATAAGCCCGAGTGAACTGACATTGGAAACACTTTTTTCAAAATATTCTTTGCCACTTTGATTTCTGTTTTTCGCAATATCGTCATACATTTTCTGAGAATTTGAAGACAGAAAATTCCAGGCTTTTCCAGGGTTCTGTTCTTTTAACGCCGACACAAAATCTTTTAAAGAGTTTGCAGGAGAATCAGATCCTCCTGTGCTTCCGCATCCTGCGATAAATAATGATATCAGGAACAAAGCTATAAATAAATTAACTCTCATTGCAAATTTATTTTAATTTATAAAAAAACAGTTTAAATTTCGATAACCAGATCTGAATTTTCTTTTCTGTTTGCATTTACAATATTTATTTCATTTATAAGTTCATCCGAGATCCTGCTTAAAATTTCAGATTCCGTTAAACCGGGATTACTTATCACGACAGGTTTACCTTCATCTCCACCGGTTCTGATCTGAGTGTTAATTGGAATTTCACCCAGAAGTTTAGTATTGAATTCTAACGCCATTTGTCTGCCGCCTTCTTTTCCGAAAATATATTCCCTTTCACCGTCCGGCAACTGATAATAACTCATGTTTTCAATTATGCCGAGAGTCGGTACATTTACTTTTTCAAACATGTGATATCCTTTCCTGGCATCAGCGAGTGAAATTTCCTGAGGCGTTGTAACGATCACGGCTCCGGTAAGCGGAACAGTCTGACTTAATGTCAGCTGAATATCGCCGGTGCCCGGAGGCATATCAAAAAACAATACATCAAGTTCTCCCCAGATCACGTCACTTATGAATTGCCTTAACGCACTGGAAGCCATCGGACCTCTCCAAACTACAGCCGAATTAACATCTACAAGAAATCCTATTGACATAATTTTCACACCGTATTTCTCAATGGGCAATAATTTGCTTTTACCATTCACTTCACGGACTTTTGGTTTTTCATTAATACCGAACATTAGCGGAATGGACGGTCCGTAAATATCTGCATCGATCAATCCGGTTTTAAAACCTTTCTGAGCAAAGGATGCGGCAAGATTAGCTGCAATAGTTGATTTCCCCACACCGCCTTTTCCTGAAGAAATTGCTATTGTGTTTTTCACTTCAGGGAATATTTCTGTTTTCTTTGGATTTATATGTGTTGTAATTCCTTTAGTAAATGTTATACCGCTTATCTCGGTTTCCGGAGAATTAATTTTAAAAGCATTTCTAATAGCTGAATCGGTCTTAACATTACTATCATTATCGGAAGCCGAGCCTAATTCAAGCGAAAGCTTATTTCCGTTCAGAGAAATTGATTTTACAAAACCAAGTGATACAAGATCATTCTTTAAAAAAGGATCCTGTATCTGAGATAGAATTTCAAGAATTTTTTCTTCAGACATAATTTATTTTTAAAAGAGAGGCCTTTAAGTTACAAATAATATATTTTTACTGAAATGACAATCTGAAATTTATTTTTACATACATAACGAAGATTAAAATTACTAAATTACGTTTAACTTTTTTTAATAATTTGACATTAAATAAGAAAGCTAAGACCTCTCTTTTTATTCTGACTTTGTTTGCCATATTCTGGCTGGGCGGAATATCAGTAAGATTTTTTATAGGTAATCAGCTTCTTGATTACGATGAATTTAATTTCAGAATAAGCATACCTCCCGACGAAGAAAATCAGATATTCAAAATGATATCAGATGCTTCCATAATGATTATGATTTCCTATATTGCCGTATTAATATCTGCTGTAGTATTCATGAAAACATGCAAAATAAATCTTCGGGAAAATACATGGCTACTAATGTGCGCAATACTTTTTTTTGTATTTGTACCAGTTGAGCTATATACATCCTATTTAGATTTAAAATTCATTTTGTTATTTGAAAAGAGACCTGCAAATCATGATAATCTTTTGAAATTATTCGGAGAGAGAATAGGATTTTTGAGAGGAGTACCCTGGATAGCGATCATGAGTTATTTTACAATAATATGGCTGGCAATATTTCAGCCAATGAAAAAGACTGCTGCAGAACTTGAAGAAGATGAGATCAGATTGAAAGAAACTCACGGATATAAATATATATTTCACGAAGAAGATGATCTTACTATAAATAATTATGAATAAACAGAAAAAAATTCAGGACACATTATAGTGGCAAAGATAATAAAGAAAGTTCAGAAGAAACCTCTTGATGAAAACAAAGAATCTATTATAAGTGAGCTTACTGAAATTCTTGAAAAGATCGGATTCACAGTTAGAGTAGAAAAGGGAAGTTTCAAAGGCGGTTTTTGCATATTGAATGAGCAGAAACTTTTTCTCATAAATAAGAATCTCGAGCAGGATAAAAAGATAAGTATTATAGCTCAAAGCATTGCTGCAATTGGAGCAGAAGACATTTATATAAAACCCGGTATCAGAGAAATAATTGAAAATGAAAAAGCGGATGAAAAATTATTTTAATCCATACTATATAAACTTTTAATGAAAGTAATTATACTCGGAACAGGTACTTCTCAGGGAGTTCCGGTAATAGGCTGCGGATGTGAGACATGCAATTCAAAGAACCCAAAAGATAAAAGATCCAGGACATCGGCATTTATTAATGATAACAATTCAAAAATACTTATTGATACATCTTTGGATTTCAGACAGCAGATGCTGACTCATAATATTTCAGATATTGATTCTGTACTTTATACTCATCATCATGTCGACCACATTTTCGGAATGGATGATCTTAGACAAATCACACAAAGGTTTGATAAAAAAATTGACATATACGGGAGAAAAGATACGCTTGATGAATTAAGAATAACGTTCAGGTATGTTTTTGACAAGCAGTTAATAAAGCATAACTCAGTACCGTTAGTTAAATTTCATGATAAGGCAAACAGAAAATTCAGAGCGGGAGATACAGAGATCACACCTATTGAAGTTCATCACGGAAATATAAAAATATTCGGATACAGGATAAATGATTTTGCATATATAACTGACGCTAGCGCAATAGATGAAAAAGAGCTAAAGAAACTTAAGGGACTAAAAGTGCTTGTATTAAATGCATTACGGATCAGACCGCATCCTACACATTTTAATCTGCAGCAGGCGATAGAGATCTCAAAATCGGTTAATCCGGAAAAAACTTATTTGACGCATCTTACACATGATATACTTCATGATAAAATCAACAAAACACTCCCGAAAGGAATTGAACTGGCTTATGACGGACTTGAGATTGATTTATAAACTTTTTAAAATATGATTTCGACATTAAAGAAAGCCGCAATTGAAGCGGGAAAAATACTCAGAGATAACTTTGGCGGAATATATGAAATAACGAGTAAGATAGTTGCATCAAATCTTGTAACAGAAATTGACAAACTTTCTGAAAAGAAAATAATTGAAGTTATCAGGGAAGATTTTCCCGGACATTATATATTATCTGAAGAAGCCGGAGAATTGAAACAGGATTCGATATTTAAGTGGCTGATAGATCCGATAGACGGAACTGTAAATTACGCTCATTCGATACCCATCACATGTGTCTCAATTGCACTTGAAAAAAAGGGCGAAATAATTTGCGGAGCGGTATATAATCCTATATCAGAGGAATTTTTCTTTTCGGAAAAAGGAAAGGGAGCTTATCTGAATGACAGACAGATAATTGTGTCAAAAGAGAATGATCTGGAAAAATCACTTCTTGTTACAGGGTTTCCGTATGATTCGAGTACTTATAAACCAGATCCGGCAGCAGTATTTAAAAAATTTCTGATGAAAGACATTCCAATAAGGCGGTTAGGTTCAGCTGCAATTGATCTTTGCTGGACTGCTTGCGGAAGGTTTGAAGGATTCTGGGAATACAATCTGAATGCGTGGGATGTTGCCGCCGGATATCTGATACTGACGGAAGCAGGAGGAAAAGTTACGGATTTTTCAGGGAAGGAATTTTCTGTTTACGGAAAGCAAATTCTTGCAACTAACGGAATTGTACATGAACAAATGAAAGAAGTGATTAACAGCTGACGACGAAATTAATTAAAAAATTAATAATTTATTCTCTCTTCTTTTTTAATCCATTCTTCAAAAACCTTTTTCGCATCATCATGATCAATTTTAAGTATAGGGATTTTTCTTTTATGAAGCGGTTTTGAAATTTCCTCATAAATGAAATTATCGTCAAAATTAATTTCCGCAGCGTCATTCTTTGTATTTGCAAAATAAATTTTATCGAGCCGAGCCCAGTAGATAGCTGAGAGACACATCGGGCATGGTTCACAGCTTGAATAGATCTCGCAGCCGGACAAATTAAAAGTATTAAGAGAGCTGCAGGCAGATCTTACAGCTTCGATTTCAGCATGGGCAGTCGGGTCATTTTTTGAAGTAACTTTATTTGTTCCCGAAGCAATAATTTTGCCATCTTTTACTATTACTGCTCCGAAGGGTCCACCATCTCCGTTAATTACATTTTCTCTTGAAAGCCGAACGGCTTCTTTTATGAAATCCAAAATTTCATTACTCATATTTCAAATTTAAAATTCAAGTTGAACTTATAAATATAGAGTTAAAACTTCAATGTTATAAGCAAAAGTAGAACTTTGAAAATCAGTTGAGCAATAAGAAAGTAAATAGTGTTGCAATTCCGTTATGGTATAAATTTCCATACGAAAAAATCCATTATACTTTCTTTCATTCACGGAATACAATTCCGTACACGTTCATTCGTTCATAGAATACACTTCCATGATACCTGCTCATTCGTTCACGGAATACAATTCCGTGATCACCATTCATTAGGAATCAATTCGTGATACGCCATCATTCCGGCATTCCGTGATACCGCTCATTCATTCACGGAATACAATTCCGGTCCATTCATTCGGATCAGACGACTTCCTACACTATTCCAGCTGATGTAAAACTTCTTAAAATTCCGGAATAACGCATGCGCAAGAAATTTTTAAAATTATAAAAACTTATATGGAAATTAACGATATAGTTTTCTATTTTATTAAAGCAAAAAATTATAACCCTCTTCAGTTTATTTTCTTAATGTAATTTTTAAAATTTTAATGATGTTAAGAGAATACGTTTTTTTTTGAATAATATTTCCCCCGGCACAAAGATAAACTTTTCATGAGGAATACATTAAAAATATCATTTGGAATTTTATTTTACCTGTTGAACCTTGGTAATCTGACAGCTCAGTTTGTAGATTTCGGGAGAAACAAAGTTCAGTATTCTGATTTCGAATGGCATATACTTCAGACAGAACATTTCAAGATATATTATTATCAGGATGCAAAGGAACTTGCGGAGATCGGAGCAAATTATGCAGAGGAAAGTTACAGGGAGCATCAGCAAAAATTCAAGCATTCGCTTGTAGATACAGTTCCGCTTATATTTTACACATCACCTTTACATTTCAAGCAGACCAATACAACACCCGGATTTATTCCTGACGGAGTCGGTGGATTTTTTGAATTTATAAAAGGCAGGGTTGTAATTCCATTTGAGGGATCTCTGGCACAGTTCAGACATGTAATAAAACATGAACTCGTGCATGTATTCATGATGAGTAAGATAAACAATGTACTGAAGACGCACAGGAAGACACTAGGCGGAGCTCCGCCGTTATGGTTTACTGAAGGACTTGCGGAATACTGGTCAACGGAATGGGACACACAGGCGGATATGGTTTTGAAAGATGCTGTATTGACGGGATATTTGCCCGGACTTGATAATTGGGAGAGAATATACGGTACATATCTGATGTATAAAATGGGACAGAAGGCAGTAGAATTTATTGCTGAAAAATTCGGAGAGGACAAAGTATTGCAGCTTATGGATAATTTCTGGATGGACGAAAATTTTTCGAATTTAATGAAGATCACGCTTGGGTTAGATTACGCACAGTTTGACAAGGAGTTTTTATATGGACTTGAGAAAAAATATTATCCGGAGTACAAGGATCATGACAATCCTTCTCAGGTATCGCAAAATTTATATTCGGAGTCATTTGCGCATAAGCCGACTTTTTCCAATGCAAACGGAAAGCGGGAGATTTATTTTATAGGAAACAGAACAGGATTTACGAGCATATACAAAATTAATCTTCGCAAGAGGGAAGATCCTGAGATAGTAATAGGAGGAGAGTCCAGTGATGAATACGAGCAGTTTCATTTTTTCAGAACGGGAATTGACGTTTCGTCTTCGGGTAAACTTGCTTTTATAACTCAAAAGGGAAATGCTGATGCCCTGCATATTCTGAACACAAGCACTAACGAAGTGATATCAGACTATTCATTTCCGGATATTGTAAGCATTGGATCGCCTTCATGGAGTCGTGATGGAAGCAAGTTAGTTTTTCCGGCTTCGGATTTTGGAGGAATAAATGATTTGTATATTCTGGATATTGCAACGAACGATCTTAAGAGACTTACAAATGATTATTATGACGACAGGGATCCTGATTTTTCTCCGGACGGAAAACATATTGTATTTTCTTCTGACAGGACTACATTCGGAAATAAAAAAGCATATAACTTATTTCTTTATGAAATAGAATCCGGAGACATAAGATACATTACTTTAGGTGACCAGATAGATCATTCACCTAATTTTTCCGAAGACGGCAGAAAAATAATATTCACTTCAGATGTAAACGGACCTCAGAATATATGGATGATTGATTTGAAAAAATCCATTACTTCAGAGATGTCAGAGTCCGGTGCAAACTCACTTGAGGACAACAGTATTCTTAATTACGATGAACTTGAAATGAGACAAATCACAAATTTTATCACAGCGGCATATGATCCGAAGTGGAGCGGAAAGGACAGGGTTGTATTCTCGACTTTCGAAAAGGGAGCGATTAATATTAAAATGCTCAGCAAAATACAGGAGAGGTTTGACAGCAGTAAATTTATAAGGAAGACGGATATAAAATTAAAGACTGAGAACTGGACTGCTGCAAAAATCAAAAGTCATACAATGAAAAATACAGTTCCTTATAAAAAAGATTTTTCATTTGATATAGCGACTACGGCTCTTACGGTAGATCCTGTATTCGGCGCAAACACAGGAGGAATAATTTCACTCAGTGATTTACTGGGAAATGAAAAATATTATTTTCTTATATTCAATAATTCGAACGGCGATGAAGAATTCTGGAAAAGTTTCAATATTGCAATTTCAAAAGTATCAGTTGAGAACAGACTTAATTATGCTTATGGAATTTATCATTTATCAGGAAGAAGATATGACCTTGGTGAATTTAATTCTTCTTATTATGAGAGACAATACGGCGGTTATCTGAGTCTTGCATATCCGTTATCATTTTTCAGAAGACTGGAAATGACGGTAAGTCTTTCACAGTCAACAAGAAGCTTTGATGCTTTTGACAATACGAGATCCCTTTTACTTTCAAATTACTTAAGTTATGTAAGGGACAATACATTATGGAGTTATACAGGACCGATGGACGGAGAGAGACTAAACGTAACACTTGGATATACTACTGACATTGCAAATTCCAATATAAATTATTATTCGTTATTTTTTGATTACCGGAAATACATAAGGATCGGAAGACCATCGGCGCTTGCTTTAAGGACTCAGTTTTTCATGAATGAAGGAAAAGAGCCGAGACGTTTTTTTATGGGTGGAAGCTGGTCACTGAGAGGATGGCCATTGAATTCTATCAGGGGCAGCAAATTATGGCAGGCAAATGCGGAATTAAGATTCCCATTGCTTAATGTAGTAGCGTTAAGATTTCCGCTCGGCATAGGTTTTGATTTTCCCGGGATAAAAGGATCATTCTTCTTTGATGCGGGAAATGCATGGGATAATAAATACAGTGACAGTTATACACGCGGGAGCATTGGCGCAGGAATAAGACTTAACGCTTTGGGTTTAGTTGTTCTGAGATATGATCTGGGAAAAAGAATAGAGGAGAACTTTACAAAACTTCAGGGAGATTTATTTCACAATTTTTATTTCGGATATGACTTTTAAACGGCTCAGCATAATTTAAGCCGGCGGATTAAAATTCATACCAAGTATATCCAGAACCCTTCCGGCAATATGATCAGCAAGATCATTAAAATCTTTAGGTGAATATTCAAAGCTCGGCATAGCAGGAACAATCTTCCCGCCGCTTTCTATTATACTTATCATATTACTTAAGTGGATCCTGTTGACAGGTGTTTCTCTGGGGACAATGATCAGCGGTTTTGAATAAGACATTGCATAATCCGCAGACTTTTCCATCAGCGTTTTACATTCCCCGTTAGCTATGCCCGCTAAAATGCCCATTGAGCACGGGGCAACGATCATTCCGTAACAGTTAAAATTATTAGTGAAAATATCTGATTTCAGATCAAGGTTATTATGAAAAGTAACAGTAGATTTCATAATAAGTATTTCCGGAAATAAAGACGAAATAACATTGGGTTTCAGATCAACGCCGCATTCCTTATACATTGTATAAGTCGCGTATTCTGATAAAATAAGATCAACATTAAATTCATTGATAAGCAGCGCTCTTAAAATTCTTAGACCATATATTGCCCCGCTAGTCCCTGTCATTGCAAGTATGACATTCTTTCCTTCTCCGTCATATGTTTTAATTAATGCTGATGTTTCAGTTTGAGTAGTTGCGGAAATTTTTTCACCTGACATAATGGATTTTAATTTCTGTTTAATATAAAAGATACGGCTATAAACAAGATAGCCGCTGACAATACAAATATAATGTTTTGAAAAATAAAAATCTGAATCAAAAATATAATCAATCCGATAAAAACGGATAAAATAACTTCGAGAAATTTCGTTGCAGAATTGAACTTAGAACTCTCCAGTGTAAAAGGTAAGGTTTTGTCAAACAATGCAGTAACCGAAATTACAAACAGAACAGCAGTCGAGATAAATATCAAATTCAAATTTACGGTAAGGAGATCTGCAGCGAAGGAAAGTAAAATGAATATTAAAAAAATCATAGGTAGCACTAATACAAAATAGATAAATGAATTTGCTCCTTTAATGTAAGACGAAACATTTCGTGCGGGCAGCGAATCGAAGATCCACTTTGTGTTTGGTGAATTTTCATCTGCAATTTTAGAATTGGAAATCAGTAACCGTGCGCACATAAATAATGTCATTGTGATCGCCGGACTTACAGGAAGTACAACTAACTTCATGATCCATGAAGATTCTTTCGCCGGCTGAAAAAAAAGAAACTCCGCCGGGTTTGTAATAAATCCAATAAGTACAACTACGACCGGTATAAACAGAAGCGGAATATATTTAAGTCTAAGAAAAGGGGAATTTTTCAGATGATCCTTGACAAGTAGGAAAGTTGCTGCTCCGGTATTACCGCCCGTGAGAAAACCGGACATTGTTTTTATTGATTTCCCAATTTCCGGAAATCTGATTGCATTGGATTTTTTTTTGCGCAGTGAAATCAAATTTTGAAACAATGAATTATATTTTACGGCTATAAAGCGGAACAGGACAGTCAGCACAATCAAGCACCCCGCAAGTAAATAAAAAAACCAAAAGGGATCGTAAACCGACAGGGAGAAGTAAGTCTGCGGAAGAAAATTTACAAAACCAATATCCGTCAAATCAATTTTATTAAATAACTTTGTCACTGCCTCAGTATTTCTGCCAATTGCTCCGGAAGTATAAAACACGAATGCAAAGAACAACACCTGAAATAATGCAAGAAAAACCGGAGAGCCTTTTTTTAAAAAAAGTAATATCAGTGAATAATTAAGTGTAATTAATCCTATGGCAAAATAACAAAACAGTATGTTTACAAAAAAGAATGACAGAGTAATAATAAAACTTTTGCCAGTTAGATAAAAGAAAACAAGCTGCGGGACAGAAGCCACAGAAATAAATATAAAAAGAAAAACAACAGCGGATAAAAATTTTGCTTTGAAAATATCTGCGCTTTTTAATGGAAACGAATCTAATTTGTTCTTAATCCTCGCCGAAAGAAAGAGATTGTCAAAATCATTGATGACGATCATTGATATGAGAAATAGATTTGTAGTCAGACACATTATAATGTAACTTCTTTCATCAAATAAGAGACTGAAATTATATGATAACAATGTATTTGAAAAAAGATATGCGATGATGATCCCTGTAATTTTTCTGAGTCCGGAATTTTCCTTATCCCTGTAATCAAGTTTCTGAAATAATGAAAATGTATTTAAAATGTTACCGTTCATTATTTATTTTTCTCTTTTTCATTCTTTAGTTTATTTTCCCTCAGCTTTTTTTTGTATTCTTTTACTGCATTCAGATGCTGATCATATGTCTCTGAAAAATTATGTCCGCCTTCACCGGTTGCAACAAAGAAAATAAATCTGTGATCTGCAGGATTTTCAGCTGCCTGAATTGATTTCAGACCCGGATTATTTATCGGACCGGGAGGAAGTCCTTTATTCTGATATGTATTGTAGGGAGAATTAAATTTAAGATCTTCGAAAAGCAATCTTGATTTTGGTCCGCCGGGAATTACATATTGTACTGTAGGATCAGCTTCAAGCTTCATATTTTTTCTGAGCCGGTTATGATACACTCCTGAAACAACGGGCTTTTCGTCATCAATTTTTGTTTCACCCTCAATGATCGATGCCAGAGTAATTATCTTCAGCAGTGAATCTGCATTTCCTTCCTGAGTATAATCTATTCCAATTTTCTTAAGTACATTTTTTTTAAATCCGTCAAATAAAGTTTCAATAAACTCCTTCTCGCTGATCTGCAGAGATACTTCGTAAGTGCCGGGAAATAAAAAACCTTCAAGGTTTTTTATTTTTTTATTTAACCCCAATAAATTTTTGAGAGAGTCATTTTCCGCTTCTTTTAAAATTTTATTCTCAGAAAGCTTCAGTTTCGCGGAAGCAAGAGATGCAATTTTTTCAAAGTAAATCCTTCGGGAATTATGATCTTAACAAGACTGACTGTATTGTCTGTTAATATTTTCAGCAAATCATAATTGCTCATTCCATTTTTCAGCAAGTAAGAGTTGGATATAATGTTATCATCTTTAAAAGTAAGCACTGCCGCAATTTTAAAAAGAGACCTGTCTGCAATAATGTCATTTTTTTCAAGATTATCAATTATAACATTTAGACCTGATCCTTTTTCGACTGTGAATTTCTTTTCATCAGGTCCGTCCCAATAGTATTTTGAAAAGAAAATCCAGTAAACGGAAAAAGATATCATGACTATATTCAGAATAAAAATATAGAGATAATATCTTTTTATGTTAAATACAGAAAACTCCAAATGCAGGGATTGGATTATTGAGACAAATGAAAACCGGATATGTGAAAATTACTTTGAAAAATTATTCTCCTTGGTCAGCGCACGCGCATTAAGCGAATCATTTACAATCGATAGAGTATTCTTTGCAACGACGTTCAACGGTTCCATTGCAAGAACTTTCTCAAGATGGAATTTAGCTTCATCAAATCTCTGGTTATTGCACAGATAAATTCCAAAATAAAGATTACCGTCTTTAAAATTGGGCTGAATAGAAAGTGACTTTCTGAGATCCGCTTCATATTGAGGAAAATTTTCGAGTAATGAATGACCATAAGCCCTGAGATAATATGCGTATGAATAGTCAGGTTCTAAAATCAGCAGTCGGTTCATAAATTGAATCAGCTGCTGCGCAGCATTTTGATAAACCAGTTTCAGACCATACATTACCATTTCATTGGCTTCGCGTGATATAATATGCGTTTTGTCAGGAACAAATTTATATATGTCCATAATTTCAGGTGAGAAATTATCCGGTGTAGTATATAAAGGATTTTGATTTGCAACGCGGTACCATTCTCTCAGAAAAGCAAGATGAGTCACGCCGTTTTTCTTAAGAAACTCTGTCATATATTCAACATAATTTCGGTCGTTGACTTTTGAAATTAGTTCGGGAGTAACAAGTCCGGCAACATCAACGACTTTCCTGCCGCTGTAATACCCGATTGCGCCGACATCATGAGTTGCAATAACATCACCTTCTTTGGAATATTTTTTAAACCATTCAGCAGTAAGAACCTGTCTGTCATGAATGTACTTGCATTGCAGCGCATATAGTTCGCGGTTTTCATCATAATTAGTTACTCCCATAAAATAAGTAATGCCGATTAGAATATAGAATAGACTTCTGGAAAACAAAGCGTTATTAGTATATTTGTTTGTGATCCTGGCAAAGTCTCTGAAGCCAAGCGTTCCGACAAGAATAAAAAAAGGAATAACAGGCATCATATATCTGCCGAACCTGTGAGCGTATGGAAGATTATACCAGTAAATAAAAACCATTATCAGAGCAAATGCAATATACAGAGTATTCTGATTATAAGTTTTTTTATAAAGGTCGTAAATTAGTTTTCCGAATGAGAAAATGAATCCGAGCATAATAACATAATATGATCCTTCTATAAAATATTCCCATACTTCAATACTTATAAAGTCCCATCTGCTTCTGAATTCAGGTGAATAGTAAGTAAGTTTTGCATTATAGGTATTCGGCAGCAGGGTTCCGGAGAGCATAAAGTTCATTAAAAAATAAGCGCCGATAATGATGCCGAAAATAATACCAATTATTTTCAAATCTTTAGAAGAAAATAATTTAAGACTGAGCTGATTTTTCGAATAGGATTTTACAAGCAGATAATCCAGAATGACAGCAGCGATAAATGCGATGCCGTCAGGACGGGTCCAAATTATGAGACCGAGAAAAATTGCAAAAGGTATTGGCTTCCGGATCCGGTAAAAATACGCGCAAGCAATGAGTAAAAAGATGAACATAGTGGTTTCCATTCCGGAAAGCGAAATGAAATTCATCCATTTATCAATTATAAAAATCAAAGTACAAAGAAGGGCAAATAAATTTTCCTTATCAAATTCAAACATGCATAGCCTGTAAAAAGCAAGTGAAGCAAATGCAAAAAATCCGACACCGAGAACATAACTCAGGATCATTTCATTATCAACGATCATAAAGCCGATAGCTACAAGTATAGTATATAAAGGAGAGGTCGAACCGGCTGTCACCATTTCATTCTTAAAATATGAAAAGCTGAAATATTCAACAAGATTTTTTCCAAATGTAAGATGAATCCACGGATCATCCAGAGGAAAACTCATATATTTGTTTGTATTGACTGCAAATCTAAGGTAAACAAAAGCAAGAAATACGGGTAAAAGAATTACGATAGCATAAAAAATAACCTTTAGGGTTTTGCTTGGTTTGAACGGATCTTCAAAACTATACTTTCCATAATCCTCTTTATTTGTCCTTTTTTTCTTTACGGGGATTTTGATTTTCTTCATATGAATACAAAATAATTATTTGCACATGTAATTTCAATTTTTAAATTGGTTTTTTAAAATTAAAAGCTGAATTCAAAATTATTTTATTATCAAGATAATTACGGAGATATTTAATAAACCCGGTTTATAATTTCTTTTAGCGCCGGAAAGCGGCTTCAAAATAGTTTTTATAAATAACTTGATAATATTTATTATATATGATAGTTTTGTCCACATCAAATAACACACCTTATTTCTGCTTAAGGAAATTATTAAATACATATACAGCTCATTAATTTATATAAAATAATTTTAAGATAATTTAATTTTAAAAATCACTCCGATTTTTTCCTTCACTTGAAAGGACTCAACTTATGGAAACAAAGATCAGCAATAAACCAGAACCCGTTTCAGATACAAAAAATGTGACTGATTTTAAATCGAAAAAAGTTTCCGAACTCATTCAGATAGCAAAAGATCTGGGAGTATCGGGCTACAGTGATTTGAAGAAACAGGAACTGATCTTCAAGATCATAGAAGCTCAGGCAAAGAAAGACGGATTTGCTTATGCTGTCGGAGTACTTGAAGTACTGCCGGATGGTTACGGATTTCTTCGTTCCGTAGATTATAACTATCTTCCGTCACCGGATGATATTTATGTCTCACCTTCGCAGATCAAAAAATTCCTGCTGAGGACTGGCGATACAGTAAGCGGACAGGTAAGACCTCCGAAAGAAGGGGAAAGATTTTTTGCGCTGCTGAAAGTAGAGTCGGTGAATTTTGAAAACCCGGATACGATTCGCGACAGGATCCTGTTTGATAACCTTACACCTCTTTATCCCGAAGAAAAAATAAATCTTGAAACTACGCCCGGTGAATATTCAATGAGAATAATGGATCTCTTTACTCCAATCGGAAAAGGACAGAGAGGATTGATTGTATCTTCGCCAAAAAGCGGTAAGACAATTTTACTTCAGACACTTGCAAACAGCATTACAAGAAATCATCCCGAAGTACATTTAATAGTTTTACTGATCGATGAAAGACCTGAAGAAGTAACTGATATGGAAAGGAATGTAAATGCTGAAGTCATCAGTTCCACATTTGATGAACCGCCGGAAAGGCACGTTCAGGTTTCCGAGATAGTACTTCAAAAAGCCAAAAGACTTATTGAAGCAAAAAAAGATGTTGTAATTTTATTAGACAGTATAACAAGACTTGCAAGAGCGCACAATACTGTGATACCTCACAGCGGAAAGATTCTGTCAGGCGGTGTTGATGCAAACGCTCTTCATAAACCAAAGAGATTTTTCGGTGCAGCAAGAAATATAGACGAAGGCGGAAGTCTCACTATAATTGCTACCGCGCTAATTGAGACAGGTAGCAGAATGGATGAAGTTATCTTCGAGGAATTTAAAGGAACAGGTAATATGGAGATAATCCTTGACAGAAGAATTTCAGACAGAAGAGTTTTCCCTGCAATTGATCTTAACAAATCAGGAACAAGAAAAGAAGAACTTCTCCTCGAAAGCGATGTCCTCAACAGAGTATGGCTTCTGAGAAAAATAGTAGCTGACTATAATCCTGTCGAAGCAATGGAATTTTTACTCGGTAAAATGAAAGGTACGAAGTCCAACAAAGAGTTTTTAGCATCTATGAATTCGTAACGTCTTTGTGAATACATTCTGAATTTATGAAAAAAGTTATACTAATTAATTCTGTTTCCGAAGATATCAGAATAGCTATTACCGAAGACGGTAAGCTATCTGAGTTTTTTCTAGACACTCCGGCTAAAGAAAGAAATGTAGGGGATATTTATCTCGGAAAAGTCGGCAAAGTCATTCCCGGTATCAGAGCTGCATTTATAGACCTTGGATTTAAGCAGGATGCATTCCTTCATTTTTCCGATATAGGAAATACGCTTTCCGAATACGCAGCAATGATCGGTGTTGATCCTGATGTAGAGGAAGTTGATGACGAAGAGGATGAAACACCAGCTGCAGCGGTAAAAGAAGATTACAGAAAAATCCCCAATCTCGAAAAAGGTCAGGACATAATTATCCAGATCACAAAAGAGCCGGTTGCAAACAAAGGATTTCGCGTAACAACCAAAGTTTCCTTGCCCGGCAGATATCTTGTTTTAATTCCCTTTGAAAAAAAGATCGGGCTTTCTAAACAGATCTATAACCCCAGAGAAAAAAGACGTTTAAGAAGTATTGTAAAATCCAGTCTGCCCAAAGGATTCGGAGTTATTATACGGACAGTCGCTGCAGGTCAGGATGAAAATCTTATTCTTGATGATCTTAACAGTCTTATTACAATGTGGAATGACATTCAGTCAAAAGTTAAAACTTCAACTACACCTTTTATTTTGTATAAAGATCTTTCAACCACTTCTTCCGTTGTCAGAGATCTTTTTAAGGAAGATATAAGTAAAGTCGTAGTTGATTCCAAAAAACTTTTCAAAGAAATAAAGACATACATGGACGATACTTCGCCGGAATTTTCCGGTAAAATCGAACTGTACACGGGCAGTCAGCCGTTGTTTGATGTGTATAATATTGAAAAGCAGATTGAGGAATCCCTGCAGAGGAAAGTCTGGCTAAAGAACGGCGGATACATTATAATAGAAGCGACCGAAGCAATGACGGTCGTAGATGTAAACAGCGGTAAATATGCAAGACACAAGGATCAGGAAGTAAATTCTCTGAATACAAATCTTGAATCCGCAAAAGAAATCGTAAGACAGATCCGTCTCAGAGATATCGGCGGTATAATAGTAATTGACTTTATTGATCAGTATGACGAGAAGAACAGAAGGAAATTGTATGAAGAAGTAAAAAAAGAATTCAGAAATGACAGAGCGAAATCAACTATACTTCCTGTAAGTGAATTCGGGATAGTTGAGATTACAAGACAGAGAATAAGACAGAATATTATTCATACTATTTCAGACAGATGTCCAATGTGCAGAGGCACGGGACACGTTCAGTCAAAAGCTACTTTCATAAACAGGTTTGAAAGATGGATGAAAAGATATAAAGGAGGAACTAACGGAAAGAGCATTACGGTGACGGTAAATCCTTTCATAAAAAATTATCTGACCGAAGGTTTTATAAGCAGAGTTACAAAATTAAGAATTAATAATTTACTTAATATAAAACTTGTCGGAGATGAAAATCTTGCCCTGGATGAATTCAAAGTATTTTCAAAGAAAGCCAACAAAGACGTTACAGAAGAATTTGATAACTGATTTAATCCTCACTCTTTTTATTTTCAGAAAGTTCCTTTAAATATTCCCACGAATAAATTCCGGTATTGTGTCCGTCTTTCCAGAAGATCTGAATTGCGTAATTTCCGATGGTTTCTACCTTCTCAATTTCATAATACCCTGCGGCTTTAAACGGATCTTTGATAGGAATATACGAACTGAATATAACAGTCTCTCCTTTGCAGTGTACGCACGGACATTCATCACGCAACAGATTTACATCCAGTAATGATTCGGAATTATCATTCCAGTAAATTAAAAGTTTGTTGTCATCGGTTTTCTTGATTTTTTTAGGTCTCATATAAAATTATTTTTTAATAATTTAATCAGGCTAATTTTAAAAACATTAAGTCTTCAAAGATATTTTTCGGGAAGAATCCTCTTATTATTTCACTTATTGAATGGTTCAGGATTCTTTAAAAAAGTCTCTTTCCTTTCCGGAATATCTTTAACTTTAACATAGATCAGAAAAGCATTTACAAACATCATAATACCGGCGATCAGAAAGATATAACGAATTTCTATTTTAATAAGCAGTGCGGTACAAATCAGCGGACCGAGAAGATTACCGAGAAGAGTAAAGCTCGAAGCAATTCCCATCACACCGCTTTTTCTGCTGTCATCAATATTTTTGTTAATATTTGCATACAGAACAGGTATTATGCCTCCGACAAAAAGTCCGAGTAAAGCTCTTACGGGAAACATCATGAAAGGATTGAAAATTAAAGAATGAAGACAGTAAGCAACGCCGGCTCCGCTCACAGCTATAATAATATTTTTTTTGAAACTTTTTGTATCATTTCTTTTACCCCACCATGGCGAGGAAATTACGCTGAATACTCCGAGAGTTGCAAAGATTGCTCCCGTAAGTGTGGAAAGATACTCTGTACCTGTAGTAATGGATTCTACAAAAAGCGCAAAGACCGGCTGAGCTACAGTTATGGATATCTGTAGAAACAAGATCGAAAGCATTGACATCAGCAGGAATGATTTCGAAAATACATATCTGTAATTTTCCTTAAGAGTGTAGAGCTTTGCTGATTCCTGTTTCGGCGGTTCTTTAACAATAAGCATAACAAGCATTCCGCTAACAATACACATAGCGGAGGTTATAAAAAATACTGTTCTGTATGAAGTCATGTCTGAAATAATTCCGCCGATAAAAGGACCTATGACTGTACCAGATGAAATAGAAGTCTGAAGTATTCCGATTGCATAACCGGATTTTTCTTTCGGTGTGCCGGATGAGACAAGAGCCAGCGATGATGCAATGAATCCGCTGATCCCGCCCTGAATCATTCTGAAAATAAAAAGCTGATATACGTCTGCTGAAAAGCCGATGAGCAACTGAGAAACAGCCAGTCCGAATATTGCGCGGAGCACCATAGTCTTTTTTCCGAATCTGTCACCGAGCATTCCCCAGACTGGTGTCAGAATAAAAGACAAAATAAACGGTCCGCTGAAAACTATACCGCTCCAGAATTCGAGTTCGTGTAAGTCGGTGATCCCAAGCTCGCGGATATAAAATGGAAGAAAAGGAATCACCATGCTCATCCCCGCCATTGCTACAAACTGCGATATCCAGATACTGTATAAATTTTTTCGCCAGATCTCCAAACCGGATATAAAATAAATTGTGAAATTCAGTTTAAGTTACACATGATATTGATTTTAAACAATTGAGAATAAGGAGAAAGGAATTAAAACCGGTGGGAAAAAATGAAATTAATTATTCTTTAAAAGCAACTGTTTTAATTACGTGTTTTATTAATTCATTGCTAATCTTACAGTGAATAATTATTTTTGTCAGAAAAAATACCCTAAATGGCTAAAGGTTTTAATGTTCTGTTTGTTACCAGCGAAGTATTTCCATATTCAAAGACCGGCGGTTTAGCTGACATATCTAATTCCCTCCCTCAGGCGCTTAACTCATTAGGAAATGACGTGAGAATAGTTACTCCAAAGTACGGGCAGCTTGACGAGCGAAAATTACAAATACATGAGATCAAAAGACTGAAAGATCTCAAGATCAATGCTAACGGTAAGGAAACTAAGTTTAGTATTAAGTCATCTTTTATCCACGGAAAAAATACTAAAGCTCAGATGTATCTGCTTGAGAATCAGGATTATTTTAAGAACAAAGGTATTTATCAGAACTCAAAAACGAAAAAGGATTTTCCGAATAATGACGAAAGATATATATTCTTTTGTAAAGCGGCGATCGAGATCCTTGAGATACTGCAGTGGAAGCCTGATGTAATACACTGCAATGACTGGCAGACAGGACTTATACCCGCATTCATAAAGACGGTTTATAATAATAATGATTATCTAAAAAACATAAAGACGCTTTTCACAATTCATAATCTTGCATATCAGGGAAATTTTCCAAAATCAATGTTCGCAAAAACAGGTTTGCCTGAATCAGTATTAACAGATAAAGGCGGACTGCATTTCGGTCAGTTCAGTTTTCTGAAAACAGCTTTGAATTTTGCGGATAAAATTTCAACCGTCAGTGAAAAATATTCTGAAGAGATAAGATCGGATAAGGACTTCGGTTGCGGACTTGAAGATGTTCTAAATGCAAGAAAAAAAGATCTTACCGGAATACTGAACGGAATAGATTATTCTATTTGGAATCCGGTAGTAGATAAACTAATCCCTTACAGATACACATATCAGGAAATTCCGTTAAAGTATGAGAACAAACGCGAGCTGCTTGAGAAATACAAAATGATTTATGATGAGGAAATCCCTCTTCTTGGAATTATAAGCAGACTTGTCGATCAGAAAGGTTTTGATCTTATAGAAAAAATTCTCCCTCAGCTTATGAAAGAAGATATTAAACTTATAATATTAGGTGACGGTGAAGAGAAGTATCAGAAATTTTTAAAGAAAGCTGAGAAGAAATATAAAAATAAATTAGCGGTTGAAATAGGATTTGATGAAACGCTCGCACATCAGATAGAAGCGGCTTCCGATATGTTTCTGATGCCGTCTAAATATGAACCATGCGGACTTAATCAGATGTATTCGCTCAGATACGGCACTGTGCCGATTGTCAGAAATACAGGAGGTTTAGCAGACACGATAGTAGATTACAGAAAGCCGAACGGTAACGGATTTCTTTTCAACAAGTATGACAGCGATGAACTTTTAAAGATCATACAGACTGCTTTAAATATGTTTAAGAACGATAAAGCAAAGTGGAACAAACTGCTCAGACAGGGAATGTCTCTTGATTTTTCATGGAAAGTATCAGCAAAGAAATATATGAAGCTGTATAAAACTGTTTCCGGATCGAAATAATTTGCAAGTAAAATGAACAAAGCAGTTTTTCTTGACCGGGACGGGACATTAATAGAAGAAGTAAATTATTTAAAAAAAAAAGAAGAGATCAGCTTATTTCCCGAAACTAAAAAAGCTCTCCTGAATCTGAAAGAATCCGGTTTTCTGAATATAATCATTACAAATCAGTCAGGCATTGCAAGAGGTTATTTCGATGAGAATGATCTTGATTCAGTTCATTCTGAATTAAGGAAAATTCTCACTGATAAGGGAGAGGAACTTATAGACGGTATATATTATTCTCCGTATCACACGGAAGGTATCGTTGATAAATTCACAAAAGAAAGCAATTTCAGAAAACCCGGCACGGGGATGATTGATCAAGCGGTGAAAGAGCATTCTTTAGATATTAAAGAATCATTTTTAGTCGGCGACAGTATTACAGATATGCTTTGTGCAAAAAATGCAGGTCTGAAAAAAATACTGGTAAAGACAGGTTATGGTGAAAGAGACTTTGATAAATGCATAGAAAAAAATGTTATACCGGAATATTATGCCGGTAATATTTATGACGCTTCCGATTATATTATAAATTACAAAATTTTAGATTAACCTGATTAAGTAATAATTAAAAAACGAAAATATCCTGAAGCAAAAAAATAAAATTTCAATCCTTATCCTCTGTTCATTATTAGCGTTAACATTCATTTATCAGAGCTGTGAGAATAATCCTAACGATGTCGGAGAAAGTTTCCTTCCGTCCATAGATACTTTAGGAGTCAGATATCTTGACTCTGAAGCTGACACAATGAATATCTCAAGTCAGTATTATAAAAAATACATTACAAATTTCGCAGCCAGAAAATTACTAGTCGGACGATATCAGAGTTACGAATCAAATGCTCTCTTGAAATTTACAAATATTAGTCCTGATTATGACAGCGCTGTAGTTATTTCAGCAAAGCTTTACATTGAAGTATGCAAATTATTTCTTTAAGGACAATATGGGAAGTACTGCATTTGATGTTTACAGAATTTTAAATAATTACAATTACACTACTGTTACTTACGATTCGTTAAACTCGACCAGTATCGGAAATGTATCTCTTGGAAATTACTCCGGAGTTGTTAATGATTCTCAGTCAATTGAAATAACTTTAGACAATCAGACTGTCAGAGACTGGCTTGAGTATGCAGCTGACACAAATTATTCCGTTAAAAATTATGGAATAATACTTTTGCCTGCTTTGTCATCCACGACTATTAAAGGTTTTTATTCATCCAATAATCCTGTGGAATTAGTTCCGTATGTAAGCGTGGTCTATTCCAAAAATAATGTTACTGATACAGTAAAACTTGATATCTCGGAGTATGTCTCATTGTCTGACGCACCACCGTCAATAATTCCCGCAAATCATATTCTTCTGCAAAACGGTACTGCTTACAGAAATGTTTTAAATTTTGATCTGACAAAACTTCCGGCGAATGTCATTATTAATAATGCATCGCTTGAATTTACTTTAGATAATTCCCTTTCCTATTTAACTGAAGAGACCGATAAAAGGATTATAATAGGAACGGTTATAGACAGCGCACTTAGAACAGACAGTCTTTTTACTGATGCATTTTTGCTGGACAGCGTAAAATATTCAGTTAGTCTGAATCCGGTTTTTCAAAGATGGAATGACGGTAATCTTCCTAATCTCGGTTTATCAATGAAGAATTCGTTTGAACTTCAGAACCTTGATAACTTTGCAATATATTCACCGTCACATCCGGATGTAACAAAAAGACCGAGATTAAAAATTACTTATACGCCAAGAAGCCAATGAGAAAATTAATAATTATACTTGCGATATTTTTTATAACTGCCGGAGCTTCCCGTTCACAGGAAGATCTTGCAGGCGGTTCGCCATACTCTCTTTTCGGAATCGGAGATCTGAATTATTTTACAAGTCAGAGGACTTACGGTATGGGAATTACTGGCGTTTCGCTGCTGGGAAATTATATGAACAGTTTAAATCCCGCAGCAGTAACTAAGATAAACGCCACTACGATCAATCTCAATTTCAATTACGGATTTCTTAAAACTTCAAGCAGTAACGCAGTAAATAAATTATCAAGCGGTAACCTTCTTGGAATAAATATAGGCATCCCGTTTGATCAGGGCAGAGGCTGGGTAATGACTCTCGGTTTTAATCCTTACAGCGATGTGGATTATAATGTACAACTTAACGGAAACATCGGAGGTCAGAATTACACTCAGAGTTATTCAGGAACAGGAGGTTTGTCGAGAATAAATCTCGGTATGACATACAGTATACTAAGAGAAATAAATGTCGGACTGGAGTATAATTATTCATTCGGTCAGATAAAAAATGAGAATCTAATCGATTTTACAAATGCTAGTTACAACGATACAAGGATCAGTAATCAAACCGACTTTCAAAAATCTTTTTTAAAAGGCGGAGTTATAATTGAAGTTGGAAAACTTCTGAAAATACTTCAGCTAAGGTCACTGACTCTTGGTTTTGTATTTCAGTCAGGTTTGAATCTTAATGCGACGAAAGACGGAATTTACAGATCTTCAATCGGCGTGGATACCATCCGCATTAAAGATGGTCAGATCGAAATTCCGGATGTGTTAGGTTTCGGAATTACAAATAATTTTGGCAACAAAGTCATAGTAAGCGCTGATGTTGTATTTCAGGACTGGAGCAATTACCGTGAATATGGTGTCCCGAGAGAAGGTTTTCAGCAGGCTTACAGAGGCGGGCTTGGTGTGGAATTTTTACCGAGTGTAACAAATCAGAGTTTCTGGGGAAAGAACGCATACAGACTCGGAGCTTTTTATGAAAATTCCTATTACAAAGTTAATAATGAAAGCATTAACACTCTTGGATTCAGAGGCGGCGTAAATATTCCCATAAGCAGATACAATTCATTGGACTTCGCGGTAAATTATTCATTCAGAGGAAAAACCGATAACGGACTTATCAAAGATGAGTTCCTTAACTTCACAGCCGGTGTTAATTTCGGTGAGATCTGGTTCATAAGACCAAGCGATGAAGATAAATAAAAAATAAAATTATTTTTTAGAATACAAAAAAGTATTACTATGGAAACATTAAGACATGAACTTCATGAATTCGATAAGGAAATATATGATGCGGTAAAAAAGGAAACTCTGCGTCAGGCGGATAAGCTTGAGCTTATTGCATCTGAAAATTTTGTATCCAAAGCTGTTATTCAGACACTCGGATCTGTACTGACAAATAAATATGCCGAAGGATATCCGGGAAAAAGATATTACGGCGGCTGTGAATATGTTGATATAGCTGAAGATCTTGCCCGTGACCGCGCGAAAAAATTATTCGGAGCCGATTATGTAAACGTTCAGCCGCATTCCGGCAGTCAGGCAAATATGGCGGTTTATTTTACATTAGTAAAACCCGGCGATAAAGTAATGGGAATGGATCTCTCTCACGGCGGACATCTGACTCACGGTTCTCCAGTAAATTTTTCAGGACAGCTTTATGATTTTACTCAATACGGTATAAATCCGGAGACTGAACTTCTTGATTATGATCTTATAGAACAAGTTGCCCTGAAAGAAAAACCGAAAATGATCACGGTAGGAGCAAGCGCTTATTCCAGAAATATTGATTATAAAAAATTCAGAGAAATTGCTGATAAGATAAATGCTTTCCTCTTTGCCGATATAGCTCACCCGGCAGGTTTGATTTCCAAAAAACTTCTGAACGATCCCATTCCGTATTGTCATATAGTTTCGACAACTACACACAAGACTTTAAGAGGACCGAGAGGCGGAATGATTTTGATAGGAAAGGATTTTGAAAATCCGTTCGGAAAAGTGGCTCCGAAATCCGGCAGGATAAAAATGATGAGCGAACTTATTGATTCTATGGTAATGCCGGGAATTCAGGGCGGACCGCTGATGCATGTCATCGCAGCAAAGGCAGTTGCATTTAAGGAAGCTCTTGAAGATGATTTCCTGGAGTACTGCAAACAGGTGATTAAGAATGCACAGGCGCTTGCGAATAAACTTATTTCTATGGATTATAAAGTAATATCAGGAGGTACGGATAATCATCTTATGCTTGTGGATCTCAGAAATAAAAATATCTCAGGCAAAGCTGCTCAGGAAAATCTCGATTTAGTTGGTATTACTTGTAATAAAAATGCAGTTCCGTTTGATGATAAAAGTCCGCTGATTACCAGCGGAATAAGACTGGGTACGCCTGCTCTGACTACAAGAGGTATGAATGAAAAAGACATGGAGCAGATAGCCGTCCTGATAGATAAAATAATTTCAGATCCGAAAAACGATATCCTGAAAAAAGAAGTCAGTGAAGAAGTTAAAATTCTGACTTCAGGATTTAAACTCTATGACGATATTAATATAGGTTAATCTGAAAATAAAGATATGATCTCCGATCCTCAAAATGATCAGGAAAATAATAAGACCGGAAATGATCCAGATGAAATGACATTTCTGGAACATCTTGAAGAGCTTAGGTGGAGAATAATAAAATCAGCCGTCGGAGTTATAATCGCATCAATAGTTGTCGGCATATTTATTAACTGGATAATGGACAACGTTTTACTTCTACCCGCCACTAAAACAGATCCTCCGCTGAAATTACAAAATATCAAACCGTTCGGTCAGTTCACTTTATATATGGAAGTAATTATTTTCGGAGGTGTAATTTTAAGTATCCCGAATTTAATTTATCAGTTCTGGAAATTTATAGAACCGGCTCTGAAGCCCGGTGAAAGTAAATACATAAAATGGATAGTTATTTTTTCCACAGTCTGTTTTCTTGCCGGTAATTTGTTCGCATATTTTGTACTGCTCCCTACGGCGCTTGAGTTTTTCGCTTCATTCGGATCATCTATTATTGACAACATAATTGCCATTGATGAATATTTCAGTTTTATAATCTCTACTATACTTGCTGCAGGTCTTGTATTCGAACTTCCGATGATCTCATTTTTTTTATCAAAGATCGGAATTCTCAAACCTCAGTTTATGAGAAAATACAGAAAACATGCGATCATATTTATTCTGCTTGCTGCAGGCATACTTACTCCAAGCCCGGACATTACAAGTCAGATGCTCCTGGCAATTCCGCTTTTTATTTTATATGAAATAAGCATTTTCATATGCGTATTTTCTCAAAAGAAAGAGCCGGAGAAACAGGCAAGTGAAAATATTGGATAATAAATAAATTAACTTTTGAATATTAAATTAATCTCCAGACCTGTCCGCGAAGAACTCGAAATATTCGACAGGAAATTCTCTTCTTCACTGAAATCAAAAGTCGCTTTGATAGATCTTATTACAAAGTATATTTTAAAACAGAAGGGTAAAAAGATCAGACCCGTGTTAGTTCTGCTTTCTGCAAAACTTTGCGGAGAAATTAATGACCGGTCTTATATTGCGGCGAATCTTGTGGAGCTTCTGCATACGGCGACTCTGATTCATGATGATGTAGTGGATGATGCGAAAATGAGGAGAGGCATTGCGTCGATAAATGCAAAATGGAAAAACAAGATCTCGGTACTTATCGGTGATTATCTTCTTTCGAAAGGATTACTGACCGCAATTGATAATAATGAATTTGAATTTCTTAAACTCACTTCCGAAGCTGTAAAGAGTATGAGTGAAGGCGAACTGCTTCAGATCCAGAAAGCGAGAAACTTTGACGCAACCGAAGAAACATATTTCAGGATCATTTCAGATAAGACAGCATCATTGATGAAGACCTGCTGCAAACTTGGCGCTCTGAGCACTACAGACAATAAAGTGGACATCAAAAAACTCGGAACTTACGGTGAAAATATCGGAATTGCATTTCAGCTGACAGATGACATTTTAGATTATACGGGAAGAAAAAAACTTCTCGGCAAATCCACAGGGAATGATCTCAAAGAAAAAAAATTCACTCTGCCGCTTATCATTTCACTTAAGAATGCTCCGTCCGGAAGATCAAATGAAATAATGAAACTGATCAAAAGCGAATCTGAAAATAAATTTGACAGGGTTTATGAATTTGTATTGGAGTACGGAGGCATAGATCACACAATAGAAAAAGCAAAAGAATATTCACAGAAAGCCGTTGACTCATTGAATTCATTCAGAGAGAGTGAAGCAAGAAATTCACTGATTGAATTTGCAGGTATCATAAGCGGCAGAAAATTCTAAATAGGATTTATCAATCAGCATTAACATACATTTCATTAATTTCCTTTTCGTATAGTTTGCTTACGAAATTTCTTTTAACTTTCATGGTCGGTGTAAGCTCACCGCTTTCTATACTGAATGGTTTTTCAATAAATGTAAACTTTCTTATGCGTTCGTAATTTGAAAGTTCTTTCTGAACGGTATCAATTTCTTTCTGAATAAGTTTAATTAGTTTTTCATCTTTAAGTAATTCTGCATAAGAATTAAAAGTAACCCCTTTTTTTCCGGCAAATTCCGTGAGCTCGGTTTTTTCCGGCGAGATCAAAGCAGTGACATACATCCGTTCATTACCGATCACAACTAAATTTTCAATGAATGGAAGGTGAGATACAATTTCTTCTATCTGTGTTGGTGAAATATATTTCCCTCCTGAAGATTTAAACAATGCTTTTTTTCTGTCAGTAATTTTCAGAAATCCTTCACTGTCTATCTCTCCGATATCACCGGTAAAAAGCCATCCGTTCTGAATGACTTCGGATGTAGAAGATTCATCCTTATAATAACCTTCCATTACGAGATCTCCTTTAACGATAATTTCGTTTTCAGCAGTGAGACGAATCTGCACTCCATTTAAAGGTTTACCGACAGTGCCGTATTTATTGTGATCGGGATGATTGACAGAGATCACAGGAGATGTTTCGGTAAGTCCGTAACCTTCCAGTATCATAATTCCAACGTTGTCAAAAAACTCTCCTATGTTTTTGTTTAACGCTCCGCCTCCCGATGCAAAAAACCTGATACAGTTTCCTGTCCTGTCCCTTATCTTTTTATAAACAAGTTTGTCGGCAATTTTCCATTTCAGGCTGCTTTTATTCGCATTTTTACTTTTTGCAGTTTCTACAGCCCAGAGGAATATTTTTTTCTGCAGTGCGCTTTCCATTGATTCAGAACTTTTCATTAGCCGGTTGTAAATCTTATCGAGAAGTCTCGGTACCGTGATCACAATTGTCGGTTTTACTTCTTTAAGCTGGACTGAGAGAGTATCAATACTCTGTGCATAATAAATTTCCGCGCCGGAAAAAAAAGCCAGATAATATCCCGCAACTCTTTCATAAGCATGTGAGTACGGCAGGTATGAAAGAAACCTGTCAGATTCATCTATTGTCAGCACTTCCCTGCATGACTGAATGTTGCTGCTCAGATTTTTGTGAGACAGCATTACACCTTTAGGAATGCCGGTGGTTCCTGATGTATATATTATGGTAACAAGATCCCTGTTTTTTAAATGTAAAGATAATGAAGCTAAATACTCAATAATTTCTTTCTCTGAAGTATTTATGTTCGAATTAATTATATCCTGAAAATTTTTTACTTCTCCGGATTGAAATTTTTCTGTATCAATTTCATTGAACACAACTATATCCTTTAAGTCCGGTAAGTTTACTTTCTGTGACAATAATTTTTCAAGCTGAAATGAATTTGATACAAAGCAGATCTTTGAAATGCTGTCTTTGAGAATGTATTCGGTCTGCGGACCGGAAAGTGAAGTATAAACAGGAACGGTAATTACATTCATGAATATGCAGGCGAAATCAACAGCAGCCCACTCAGTTCTGTTCTCGGATATAATAGAGATCCTGTCACCTTTATCAATTCCGGCTGATCTTAAAAAAATAATAACCTTATAAATGTCCTTTAAAAATTCATTTAACTTATAAGGAATATATTCATCGTTAATCTTTGTATAAAAAATATTCTTATCGGAATTCATATACTTTATTCTTTCAAAAAACATATCCGGCAGTGTGTTAAGCATTTTAAAAAATAAATTAAAATTAATAAAATAAATTGATCTGAGTCCCCCAACTCTGAATTTTAGGAAATCATTTAAATATTTATCAAAAACAAGTAAAACGAGTCAATATATACTTGATTGTTTTAAATCAAAATACTAATTTGAATCTAAAATATTTTGAAATAAATTTTTTATTAAGAAAGGAAAATTAATGAATAGAACTATACTTTATTTGCTGATCATAGCATCATTTTTTATGCTAAATGATCTTAGCGCTCAGACAGGCAGGACTACCACCACAGTAAGATATACATACTCAAGACCTGCATGGGTAGTAGGTTTTGGACCTTCCTGGATCCTTGCAACAAATGATGCTTACGGAAGAGCCAACTACAGTGATAATTCTCTGGTTTTAAAAGACAATTTCGGAATGAGATGGGGTGTAGGCGGTTATTTGTATGGTAAATACTCTCCCGGAAAAACAAAAGTTGACAGAATTTTCCTTGGATTTAATTACAGTGGTATGTCAAATTCAGACATGGACTCAGAAGGAAATAAAACAAGTTATGATTTTGTTACTTTTGATGCCGGATATGAATATGTTTTTTACGGAACTTACGGATTTAGAAGTTATTACGGCGCCGGTCTTACCGGGAATCTAATATCAGGTAAATACATTCCTAAGAACATGTCTGCAGCTAATCCTGAGAAATCTTTTGAATCGACTTTCAGAGTCGGAATGGAAATTAAAGCAGGACTGGAATTTGTCTTAAAAAATTCTAAAAGAAATCTTGGAATTAATATAGGCGGCAGATATAATCTTACCAACCTGTTTAATGATGATAACGCATTGCCAAGCTTAGGTCAGAATGAAAACTTAAATCTTAATGACGGAAGCGGAGTCGGCGGTCCGGGATTTAAAAGATATATCGGTCTTTTCAGTCTTGATATCGGATTGAATATTTATCCGGACGTTAAAAAAACCAGAAGATAAAATATTAATTAAAAATCATATCTCAATAACATAAATAAACTCTACTCAATAGATAACATCTGATATCAGACGTTATATGCTGATATTAAAGACGTGAAAGTTATCAAAAGTTTAAATTTAATTAAATTATAGTTATCACGAAAAATAAATTTACATTCGCAGTAATATATATTTGTATTACTGCGATTTTTTTCTATTCCTGCGAAAAGAAAAATGAAGGAGTGATAGACCCGTCTATTTCCGCTCCGATTATTTCTAATTTGATTATCTCCTCAGATACTATTTTTACCAATTCCGCATTTCCGAATCTTACTTTCTATACTTCTGTTAATGTGAATCTTAATGAAGGCGCTCCTCTGGATTATGTCAGGTGCAGCATAACAGATCCATCGGGAAATTCAATTGCTTCTGTGCAGCTTTTTGATAACGGTACATTTCCGGACACAACTTCGGCGACGGAAAATACAGCGCTATCGTAAGTCCGACTGTAAGCTGTTTACTGGTTGGTAACTATACTCTTGAATATCTTGCGCTAAATACGTCAGGTCTTTTTAGTAATTTGATATTATCGGATATATTTGTTGTTAATTCCGCTAATCAGCCGCCGGTTATTTCAGGAACAAATCTTCCCGATAGTGTCACAAGACCTTTTCCCGGAGATTCAACCCTGCTTACAATTTCCGTAAACGTAAATGATCCTGACGGTTTGTGCGACCTGAGAGAAGTTACTTTTGTTACTGTAAGACCCAACGGTGTTACACTTCCGCCAATTCCGATGTCTGACAATGGTAACGGTGAATTTGTGTTTTCAAATTATGTTTCATTCAGCTCCGATCCGACTTCCTACGGATATTTTAAATACACTTTTACTGCAAGAGACAGATCCAATGTACTGAGCAATCCGGTAATTGACAGCATTAAATTTGTACAGCCTCAATGAAAAAAATTATTTTAAAGTATTTATTTGCATTCTTAACAATCATTTGCTTTTCTGTAAATATATCATATTCACAAAATATATATAAGGCTGAGGATTATAATTTAAGAGATTTTGCTGAAAATTTTTCAGGACAGTTAAGAAACAGTCCGATTTTCTTTAATCAGATTGTGACGCCGATAAAATCAAAAAACCCTATCAGTAATTTTATAACTGATATTTTACTAAACGGAGATACTGTCTGGTTTGGAACCGGCAGCGGCATTATGAGGACAATCGATAATTTTAACAGCTTTGAATATTATTACGGACTTGCTCCATTCGGGACGGATGACATTGCAGGATTAAATTTAAACGGAAGAGTTATTGCAGCATCCACCGCAGTCAGTGAAGAGATAAACGGCGAATCTGTTCCGACCGGAACGGGAATTAAAATTTCAACTGATTATGGAGTCAACTGGTCTGCATATCCGCAGCCGGTGGATTCGCAAAGTGATTCTACAATTATTTACGGCTCAAATACGATTTACGCGTTACCTGTCACTGTAAGACAGCAGAATCTTTCATATGATATTGCAGTTACAAAAACTCAAAATGATTCCTCTAATTATACGATCTGGATTTGTTCTTTTGCGGGAGGTCTCAGGAAAAGCACTGATTACGGGGCTTCATGGATAAGAGTATTACTCCCGCCTGATAATCTCGACAGCATTAATATAAATACTTCCGGTTATACTTTTACACTTAATCCGAGAGATAATTTAAATCACCGTGCTTTTACAATCGCTGCAGTTAATGATTCTACAATTTATGTCGGCACTGCAAACGGAATTAACTATTCAGACAGCTGGGGTGTCAACTGGAGGAAATACAATTTTCAAAACACTGACCCTAATGCAACCGGTAACGGAGTTTCAGGAAATTTTGTGGTAAGTCTCGATGTGCAAAAATTCGGTAATAATGAAATTCTCTGGGGAGCGACCCGGAGGGCTGAATCACCGAGTGAATTTGACGCGCTGAGTTTTACCAGCAACGGCGGAGCAAACTGGAAAAGCACTCTGCCAAATATTAAACCAAACGGAATGTCATTTTACGGTTCATTGGTTTATGGATTTACTGATGACGGATTATACAGAACCGAGTTTGGAAATTTCAACTGGGCAAAGGCAGGCGTGATCTATGATGAAAGAACCAAAGACCAGCTGAGGACCACACAGTTTTATTCAGGGAATCATATAAGTGATACGCTTTATTTCGGAAGCGCTGACGGATTATTAAGAACTACTGAACTCGGACAGCCATGGATAGGCAAGTGGACAATATACAGAGCCGTATCCGCGATCAATCTTTCTTCAGATCTCAAAACTTACGCAGCTCCAAATCCATTTTCACCTGATGATGAGATCACTAGAATATTCTATAAAAGCCCTTCGGCAAGTTCAAAGATTACAATTAAGATATTTGATTTCGGAATGAATCCCGTCAGAACGCTGATCCAGAATGCGACAAGAACTGGAACAGATGAGCTATATACTTCCTGGGACGGACGGAATGACAATGGTCAGAGAATTGCAAATGGAGTTTATTTTTACAGAGTTGAGATAAATGAAGATGACCCTGTGTGGGGAAAAATAATTTTACTTGAATAAGGAAAAGTTTATTTGAAAAAATATATTTTAATATTGATGCTAACCGCTGTAACTTTTCAAAATGCTGATGCGCAGCTGGGAAGTTATGCCGGAGCTTTTTCGAGACTGGGTTTCGGAGCAAGAGGCATGTCAATGGGTAATTCCGTTTCTTCGGATATATTCGGAGATGTGAGCGGAATTTATAATCCGGCGCTTGCTACTTTTCAGGAGGACGGAAAACTGGATATCGGATATACTTTCCTTAGTCTTGACAGAAAACTAAATTTCGTCGGATTCACTAAAAAATTTAAACTTCCGAATCAGGATGAAGGCGGTGCGGGAATTACTTTGGCATGGATAAACGCCGGTGTAAGTGATATTGACGGCAGAGATAATGATACTAGACAGATAGGAGAGTTTTCAACTTTTGAAAATCAATTTTATCTCGGTACGTCTTTTATTCTTTCAGATCAGCTTTCGCTTGGAGTAGGATTTAAATTGTATTATGCCAAGCTGTTTGAAGAAATTACAACATCATCTTTTGCAATAGATCTGGGCGGTATTTATAAAGCGAATAAAAATCTTGCAATCGGAATAACATTTAAAGATCTCGGCGCAAAATACAAATGGCAGACCACTTCTATTTACGGGGCAAACGGAAATTCTACGGAAGATAAATTTCCTAAAATGTTAGAGATCAGCGGTACATATTTGCTGCCAAAGAATTACGGAATTGTCTCACTTGGTTTTGTTCAGTATTTTAATCCTGAAAATGAAATTTTTACTGCTACTGAAACTTCATCCGAAAGTTCAAATAATTCGGTGATCCGCTTCGGTATAGAATCAAACATTATCAGTCAGGTCAGACTAAGAGCAGGACTTGACAGGATTGATTTCACAGCCGATGACTTTGCAGGAAATCTTAAACCTTCTCTCGGTTTCGGACTAGATAAAAGTTTTTCAAATAGTATAAATCTCGGTGTAGATTATTCGGTTCAGCTCGAGCCATTTTCTAATGACCTGATACAAAATATCGGTATAGTATTTAAATTTAAATAATCATGAAATTTCTTAAATTAATAACAATAGTCTTTTTGTTTTCTCATTTGATTTCAAATGAGTCATATTCGCAAAACGACGGAGCAGGTAATACCGGACTGTCCTTTCTGAAAACCGGAGTCGGATCCAGATCACTTTCAATGGGTGAAGCATATTCTTCAGTTACAGAAGATGCCTCTGCATTTTTTTACAATCCGGCAAGATTAAAATTCGGCGCGAAAACAAATATTTTACTAATGCATAACGCCATGGCTCAGGACCTAACGACGGATTTTATAGCTGTAAAATTTCCGCTCAGCGATAAAATTTTTATGGGATTCGGATTTTATACTACAAGCATCAGCGATATTGAAGTAAGAAATACTCCCGGCGCTGCTCTTGAAACATTTGACTCAAGAAATCTTTCTACCGGTTTATCTTTCAGCTATTCGGTGAATAATGAAATATCCATCGGTCTGACTACAAAACTTATTTATGAAAAGATCTATGTGGATGAAGCCTCAGGTGTCGGATTTGATTTTGGCACAAACTATTCCAAAAATAATTTTAATCTAGCATTTGTACTTTCAAACATCGGATCTGTGAATGAACTAAAAAATCAAAGTACAAAACTGCCTTCCTCATTCCGGATGGGAGGAAGTTATAAGTTCAACAAAGATAATTTTGATTTTAATTTAGCATTGGAAGGATTCAAAATACTTGACGGCGGACCTTTTCACATTCTTACAGGCGGAGAGGCAGGTTATAAGGATTTGTTTTTTGTAAGACTTGGTTATCAGAGTAATTATGAAAATAAGGGAATTACTACCGGAATAGGATTTAAATATAAAGCTCTGAATGTTGATTATGCTTTTATTCCCTCGACCGAAAATTTCGGCTCCGGAAATTCTTTTTCACTGGGGATAAATTTCTGATATTCTCTTATATGAAAACATGTCTTCTTTATATTTCAGATTAAACAGATTTTTAGATAACGGAAAAAATATTTACAAGGTTTTTTTCGCGCTGTCCCTGATTTTATTTATATTCAAAATTCACTCGCTTTTAATTTCCGATATACAGCCATGGGACGAAGGGATGTATGCAACACGTCTCCTTTCAATTCACCTCAACGGAGATTTCTTTGATCAGTATTCACATTCAGTCGGTAAATTTTATTCCGCTTCTCATCCGCCACTTCTTATCTGGACAGGATATTTCGTAACTCTCATTTTCGGTGTAACTGCAATTGCGCTGAAATCAATTATATTTATTCTTTCATTACTGAGTATTCTTCTTATTCTTTTAATCGGGAGAGAATTGTTTTCTCTCAAGATTGCCTTCTACTCTTCGCTTATTTTTTGCAGCAACATTATCTTTACAGTATTTTCTCAGAGGTTTCAGTTTGATATTCCGTATACTTTTCTGATACTGCTGTCATTTTATTTTCTGATACTATATAATAATTCAGGAAAGTTTAAATATATAATTTATATCGGCGTTACTTTCGGCGCCTGCCTTATGATAAAGATACTTGTCGGATTTTATATTCCGATTGTGATCTTGCTTTCATACTTAATTTTAGAAGAAAAGACTAATATAAAATTAAAGGATATTGCCGTTCTGTCAGCTATTGGAGTCATCATAGCACTACCCTGGCACGCTTATATGCTGTGGAATTACGGTACGGAATTCACGGATTATTTTTTGAAATTTCATATTTACGACAGAGCGTTTATAGGAGTCGAAAACAGCGTAAAAAGATCCGGGGTTTTATATCATATTAATTATATGTTAACAATAATTCCATATAGTATCCTTATATTATTCAGTTTCATTAAAGACTTTCAAGGCAGAAAAGAACTTGATCGTGAAAAAATATTTATCTGGATCTGGTTTCTGACAGGAATGCTGATACTGATGATATTCAGGACAAAGCTCGAAGTATATATTCTTCTTATACTTCCCCCCGGATGTTATCTTATCTCGCTCTTTATTGCCGGAATAGAAAAGGAAAAATTTTTTATTAAAGCTCTTTCAGTAACGTTTATATTACTGAATTTTATCTGGTTTGCCACTGAAGACGCGAGACCTTTTATAAAAGAGTTTATACTTCGGTCCGATTTCCTGCAGGTATCAGCAGTCATACTCATTCTCCTTGTAATTCTTTATTTTCTCGGAAAATTTATTGCGCGGAGATTTGATCTGGAGAATACGTATTTTATTTTTATACTGATCTTTTTTCTTGCTGTAAATACATTTTACATGATCAGAATACCTGAGTGGGAAAACAAGTTTCAAATAACCGAAGTAAAGGAATTAATCGAAAAGAGCGGAAAGAAGAATATTATTTATGTCGCAACAAATTACAGACATAATCCACAGTTCAGTTTTTATTTTAATGGTCTGGATTTAAACTGGGATAACCCGCAGTATAATTTTGTGCTGATAGATAATAAGGAAGGTATTGATCTTGTAAAAGATAAACTCAGTTCGCTCAAAAGAAATGATTATGTAATAATTGTCGAAAAGGATTATATTAACAGAGCTGACTATCCTGATTCACAATGGTTTATTCCGGGTGACTTTAAATTGCTGCTGAAAAGCAAAGGATATGAACTATATGAAAACTGAATTATGACAGAGACTATAAGAGTAAAAAATATTGATAAGGATATTGAGTGGAATGAATTTCTCAGAAATCAATACAACCTCTTTTTTGACCGGAGATTTATTTCTTACAATGATGAGTTTAAGAAAAAAATCAAATGGCATCATCTGATGTTCAGACCGGAAGGAACAAATAAAATTCTTGCTGTTATGACCGGCTGTGAGAGGAATGCTGACGGTAAAAAAGATTTTGTCTCATGTGACGGATTGAGTTACGGAGGTTTTCTCTGGAAAAGAAAAACCGACCTCATCACATACTTTGAAGTGATAGAGAGCTTTAAGAAATATCTTGCTGAAAATAAATTCAGCAGCTGTATTATCAGAAATCCGCCATTTCGCTACAATAATATTCCCAATGAAGAAACAGATTATGCTCTTATGAAAAAAGGATTTGAAGTAACAGGTATTTCACTCACAAATATAATTGATGTAAGAGATTTTAATTTTAAGAAAATATCCGGACCTAAGAAAAGATCAATTAAAAAATCATCTTCAGTAATTACTGTAGAGTTGTTTGAAGAAGAACCGGATAAGAAGAATTTCAGGGAATTTTATGACGTACTTTTAAGGAACAGGGAATTAAAAAATGTAAAGCCGACACATTCGTTTGAAGAGCTGATCTATCTTAAGAATAAGCTTAAGGATGAAATTATTTTATTTACAGCAAAAATAGAGACAGAGCTTGCTGCGGTTTGCGTGCTTTTTAAAATTAACAGCGACATGATCCTAAATTTTTATCTTGCCGGCGACGAAAAATTCAAAATGAACAGGGTCTCGGAATTTCTTCTTTATAAGTCTATTGAATGGTCAAAAGAAAACGGATATAATTATTATGACATCGGCACATCTGATATGAACGGTAAACTGCTCGAAGGACTGTATGCATTTAAGAAAAAATTTCTCGCGCATGGATTTCTCAGAAAAACATATGAACATAAAATCAAATAATTAAATTGAAAATAAAGAATAAAAAAATACTTCTAACAGGCGGCGCAGGTTTTATAGGCAGCACTCTTGTATCAAAGCTTGTTAAGGATAATGAAATTACAATAGTTGATAATTTCTCAAGGGATTCTATAAAATACAAAAAAATTACTTCGCGCAATCTTAAAATAGTAAAAGAAGATGTTCTGAATTTTAATGCATTAAAAAAGACATGCGAAGATTTCAGGCCGGAGATTGTGATCCATCTTGCTGCTGTCGCAGGAATAGATACGGTTATTATTGATCCGGTTAAGACTCTTGATGTAAATATAAACGGTACATTCAATCTGCTGAAAGCGCTTGAGAAATATTCAGGCAGACTTGAAAGAGTAATTGATTTTTCCACAAGTGAAGTTCTCGGCGCATATGCATATAAATCAACTGAAAAGTCGGATACAAATTTCGCGCCTGTGGGCGAAGCAAGGTGGACATATTCCATCAGTAAAGTCGCCGGAGAACATATCGTTCACAGTTATTTTAAAAAATTCGCTTATCCCTGCGTTACAATCCGTCCTTTTAATATCTACGGTCCGGGACAGGTCGGGGAAGGCGCTATTCAGATATTTATAAAGAATGCTGTTCGAGGGAAAAATATTGAAATACACGGCGACGGCGATCAGATAAGATCATGGTGTTATATTGACGACATGATAAATGGTATCGAACTCTCTCTTACAAATAAAAAAGCTGTCGGTGAAATTTTCAATATCGGAAATCCAAAAGGTACGATCACAATTTCATCTCTCGCCGAAAAAATTGTTGCATTGTGCAGATCAAAATCAAAAATTATCTATACTCCGAAAAATTATGTAGATGTAGAATTAAGAATACCGAGCATTGAAAAAGCAAAAGATCTGCTGGGATTTATTCCTCAGGTAGATCTGAACGAAGGTATTCTGAAAACATTTAACTGGTATAAAAAAAATATCTGATGAGGTTTTTTTATCTTGCCCATTCCATAATGAGTCTTGAATGTCTTAAAGGTCTTGCTGCTGATAATATGCTGCCGGGGCTTGCAGTGATTCACAATAGTCTTGACAGAAAAAAACTCGATAAAGAATATTATACACCTGTAAAAGAATTTTGCATTGAGAATAGAATTGAGTTATCTGAAACAGATGATGTAAATGAATTAAAGAATAAGCTTTCTGAATTTGATACAGGTGTCTGCGTGGGATTTATGAGCATACTGAAAAAGAAAATATTTTCAATTCCTAAAAACGGCATACTGAATTTACACTGCGGTAAGCTCCCGGAATACAGGGGCAGAGCTCCTATCAGCAGAAGTATTATGAACGGAGAGGAATTCCTTACCGTTACGGTTCACAGGATTGATGAAGGGATTGACTCCGGAGATATTTGCAAAGAATATAAAATCAAGATAAGTCAGGAAGATGACGTAAATACACTTTACCGAAAATGCTCCGGTGTTTCATCCAAAATTATTTCGGAATGTCTCCGCGATATTAAAGAGCGGAAATTAATTTTCCGTAAACAGATAACGGACAAATCCGCTAACAAAGTTATCAGCGATGAAGAAAGAAGAATAAACTGGAATGAAAATGCAAATGCAATATTTAATACTATAAGAGCGCTTACTTTTCCTTATCCATGCGCATACTTTTCTTTTAATAATAAAAAATACTTAATTCTTAAATCGATCCCGTTAAGTGATAATTTGATATCTGAATCAACGGCAGGAACTGTAACAAGTGTATCGGACACTGAAATGGAAATTGAAACCGGAAGAGGTAGACTTAATATATCCGTAATGACAGATGAAAATTTAAACGAAATAAATTTCAAAGAACAATTTAAAACCGGAGACATATTCAATTGAGAATTATAGATGCGCATATTCATATTGGGAAATGGAGTAAAATATTTTATGAATACGGTTCGACTGTAGAACAGGCGGTCAGCGTTATGAAAAGCTCAGGCGTAGAGGCGGCTTTATGCATGCCGACTGACGCAACTTCAAATGAAGAATTATTCAGTCTTTCACGGGAATCCTGCGGTTTTAAATTTTATTATAATGCCTGGATAAATCCTGCGGATAAAAATCTTGATGATTTTCTTGAAAGAAACATAAATGAAATTTCTGCATTCAAGATACATCCGTCCATTCAGCGATTAAAAATTACAGATACTGCATATGACAAATATCTCCGTCTTGCAGCAGATATGGGAAAAATTATAGTAGTTCACTGCGGGAGATGGCAGGAGATGGCGGGATATAAATTCCCGCTTGAAGCAGCTTTGAAATATCCTGCTCTGAAAATTATTCTTGCGCATATGGGTGGTGATCAGCCTTCTCTTTATCTTGAATGCGCTGAAGAAGTTAAAAATAAAAAGTATAAAAATGTATATCTCGGGACGGAATCTGTACGTGAATTCTACTTTATGAATCTTGCCGTGAAAAAAGCCGGAGCTGAGAAAGTTGTATTCGGAAGCGATTATAATCTCGGTCTGCCGCTGACATATATACCAATCGTGGAAAGTCTGGATATAACTAATGAAGAAAAAGAACTTATATTCTCGGGAAATATTCTAAAACTTATTTCATCTTAAAAATCCTCCGGAAAAACAAATATTCCGTCTTCATCTCTTACAATTTCATAAATCTCTATTACAGCTTCGAGATTAAGCTCTCCGTAAATATGAGGGAATAGAAAATTATCATTGTTCGAATCTTCCCAGATAATTTCGCTGCTGACTTTTGACTGATCAATATAAATCAGGAGGATTTCTTTTTCTTTATTAAAAAACTTTGCAGCCGATGATCTGACTTTATCCTTAGGCGAGCAATGAATGAATCCTTCTGTATCAAGCGAAGCAGTCCTGTATGGTTTGGTTTTTTTAAAAAGAATCCTGTCCTTTTTAATAGTCAAATGATAAATTATTTCCATTAGAGTAACAATTAGTTTTAATTTTTTTTACGGGCGATAATATCGAACAAGTGCCAGTGCTTTAATTCTCCTATAGCTGTTTTGTCATCCTTTTCAATTTCATCGAAAAATTCTATCTCCATTCCTTCAAATCTTTTTATCGCCTCATCCTTTGTATGCCTAACAAGATCCCATTCATCCCGGTCTCCAAAAAGCTGACCTGAAAATCTTCCGTTAACTTTAAGTGAATTTATTATGTTTTCCCAGACAAATTCAAAATGTTCTTTAGGACAAAAAGGAAGAGCGTAGTTTGCATTGATAAGATCGCATTTTGTCCAGTTAATATTCTCAAATGATGATATCTGAATTTCAAGTTTGTCTTTATATTCATCAATGATCTCTTTCATTAACTCAGATACATTTTCATTGTTATCAACTGCCGTAACACGCCAGCCTTTTTTCAGAAGTTCATGCGTCTCATGACCGTTACCGCAGCCGAGATCATAAGCAATGCCGGAATTAAATTTATCCTTATCAAAAAGTTCAAAAGTTTTAATAAGTAAATCTCTTGCTTTTCTTTCCTTATGAGCTTTGTAATAACCCGCCCAGTTAAATACTTTTGTCATTAATTATTTAAATGTATTCCCCGTTATCAGGCATTAAATTTTGTTTAAAAAAATAATCAATATCGTTGAAATAAAACATTGAATTTTTTTATAGAAATAACGGCAAGAGCGGTTATAATACCCATTAAAGCTCCGGCTATTACATCCGTATTATAATGAACACCGATGACCACTCTTGAGAGAGAAACAAGAAGCGCCCACAGCAACGGAATTACTGTAAGATATTTATTCTTTTTTAAAACGACAGATGATATTATAAACGCAAAGATCACTGCCAGAAAAAACGAGGACTGAGAATGTCCGGATGGAAAAGAATTTTCAGTCTCGCTTATCCAGTTATAAAGTAAAGGAGGATAAATCTCTTTAAACTTATCCGGATTATTTTCCGTCATTTCCCGCAGGTATTTTTTCTTCTCTTCAGGAAGCCGGTCTATATATAAAGCTCCGGCCGGATCTTTGAATTCACCGCCGGTAATATATAACTGAGATGGTCTTGGCTTTACTATCGAATCTTTCAGAATAAAATAAGTAACGCCTGTATTAATAAGCTGAATGCAAAATACTGTAAGAAGAAATAGAAAGACAACTCTTCTTTTTGTTTTACTGAATTTAAAATTATAAAATACGAATGCGGATACTATTAGAAAAGTAACAGCAATTCCGTAAACACCGCCTCCCAAAGTTATAAAAAGCCAGACTGGCGCTAAAGTATCAGTAGTTCTGCTTCCGCTGAATTCAAGATCAAACATTAAAAGGATCAAAACAAGAAGTGTAAAGATCAGAAATACTGAATTAAAAAAATAAGTTCGCTCACTGTAAAGAGTTTTAAAGTATAACATATTAAAAATACGGTTACTTAAAGTTATCTAAAAAAGAGTTTCCTTAATCACATCAGCAATTGGACTTATAAGATATTTTCTGCCTGTTCCGATTTCCGTGCATAAAAATCTTTTACGGAGTTTTTTTCCTTTGATATATCTGCGCGAATCCTTCAGACTGAATATCTGATTCTCATTAAGCTCTTCAAGATGAATGTAATCAGACGCATCGTCATATTTTTTTAATATTTTTATCAGACTGACATCCGTGCAGCTTGCTGCTGAAGGACTTACGGAATAAACTTTCATGTAATTGTTTAACTCTTCCGGAAAGATATTCATTTCCAGAAAATACTTCATATGAAAGTTAAATTCAGATTTCCATTCCTTACCATGCGGTGATATTTTTTTCGGGTATTTCTTATAACACGTGAGGTGAGCAATTTCATGCACAAGTATTATCAAAAAGAAGTATTTGTTTAGGTTGTGATTTACGGTGATCTTGTGCAGCTTTCCTTTGTAAGTATGTGTGTAATCGCCAAGCTTTGACTGACGGGCTTTTGTGATCTTTAAGAGAAACCGGTATTCCTCGATCCATTGAATTATAATATCAACGGAGCCTTCCGGAATATATTTGCTAAGGATTATTTTGTTTCTGTCGGAAATAAATTATTATTTTAATTTTTTTACTGCTTTAAAACGAAAACAGTTTTCAATATGATCATTTACCATCCCGGCTGCCTGCATGAAAGCGTAACAAATTGTTGATCCGACAAAATTGAATCCGCGTTTTTTAAGATCCTTGCTCATTGCATCAGATTCCGCTGACACAGCAGGTATATTATTCATTGATTTTCTATTGCTGTGAATTGTCTTTCCCCCGGTAAACTGCCATATGTATTTGTCAAAACTTCCAAACTCTTTCTGAACCGCTTTAAATAATTTTGCATTTTCAACTGAGGAATAAATTTTAAGTTTGTTTCTTATTATTCCTTCATCATTTAAAAGCTCGTTGATTTTTTTACTGTCATATTTTGCAATCTTATTATAATTAAAATTGTCAAAAGCTTTTTTAAAGTTCTTTCTCTTGTTAATTATTGTAGACCAGCTCAACCCCGCCTGAAAAGCATCGAGAAGTAAAAATTCAAAAAGTTTTTTATCATCATGAACCGGGTTTCCCCATTCTTCATCATGATACTTAACCATGAGTTCACTCGAAAGACACCAGCTGCATCGTATTTTTTTATCGGAAACTTTAAATTCTATTTTCATTCTTTTTATTCATTCCTGCCATTCTTAAAAGCATAAACATTTGTCCGCGGTGATGAGCTTCATGTTCTAAGAGGTGATATATAATCCATTTTTTCTGTAAAGTATGATCTCCGTTTTTTCTTTTCATCGTTACATTTTCTTCCAGTTCAGCATCTTTCATTCCCGCCATATAGTCAGTAAGATTTTTTCTTGCTTCGCTTATTACATCGAGATAATAAGATATCTCAGGCGGAGTCGAAGGAGGCTCTCCAGTACCTAAAGGATCATACCATTTGTTATAATAAGCTTTTTGTTTTAAATCTTCGGGTTGTGAAATACCTGATAAAATCTCCAGCCAGGAAATTTCACATTCGGCAAAATGTAGAAGATAAGCGCCAATTGGAAATTCACCTTTCAAAGGCTCTGTAAATAATTGCTCTTTACTTAAATGACTTACACCTGAAAGAGTAACTTTTCGGATGTCCTCAAGCATGTATTCCATTAGTTTAAGTCTGTCGTTCATAGTTGAAATTTAAATTCAGAAAATATTAATCAGAAAAATTATTATTCAAGTTCTGCAAGTTCTGAAAGAGCAGCTCTGAAATTATTCATTATCACATCGATCTGCTCAAATGTACAGGTGCCGACAGCAAGCCTGTACCATACTGAATCTGAAGAAGATCCGAAAGATGCAAAGGGAACCAAAGCTAATTTTGCTTTTTCAATGAGAAAATCTGTTACCATTTTGGAACTGTCAAGTATTGTTCCGTCTTTCAATTTTTTACCAATGAGATCAATTTTTACAGTCATAAAAATTGAAGCCTGCGGAGCGATAGCGTCCACACTAAAACCGTCTTCCTTAAGTTCTTTAAATTTAACATAAAAGGATTGTAATCTTTTATATATACTGTCTTTAACATTCTTAAGAAAAGTATCAACAAGTTCATAATCAGAATAATATTCAGCGAGAGCTACCTGTTCAGCTTTTGGAGCCCATGCTCCCATATGAGTGATAATGGATTTCATTTTATTGATAACTTTTTTCGGACCAAATCCCCAGCCGACTCTGACTCCTGTGGCGCAGAAGACTTTGCTTATACCGTCAATAAAAATGGTGTAATTTTTCATAGCGGGATTTATGAGTACCGGACTGAAATGTTTTATATCTCCGAAAGTAAGCTGCCAATAGATCTGATCATACAAAAGATAAAGTGGTTTCTGCGAATCGCCTCTTCTGATATTTTCTGAAACTATCAAGTCGCAGATTTTAGCCAGTTCAATTTCAGAAAACACCGTACCTGTTGGATTAAGCGGAGAACAAAGAGAAAGAAGGGAAGCTTTTTTTACAAATGGTTCGATCTCTTCTGCTGTCGGCATAAAATTGTTTTCGGGTATTGTTTCAATAGTAACAGCTTTACATCTTGTGAGATGAGTGTAATGATTATTATTCCATGAGGGAACTGGAAAAATCACAATATCACCCGGATCGAGAATGCTGTTATAAGCGGAAAAAATTACCGGTCTAGCTCCGCTGGTAATAATAATTTCGTCAGTGCTGTAATCAAGCCCGGCATTATCGCGCATATAAGCGGAGACAACATTTCTTAAATCCGTAACGCCTTCTCCCGGCGGATAATTGGTTTCATTATTATCGTAAGCTTTTTTGATTCCTTCTTTGAAAGGTTCGGGAATAGGAAAAATATTAGGATCAAAATCCCCGATAGTCAGGTTAAAAATTTCCTGACCGTCGGCGATCTTATCATTAATTTGCCAGGCAAGTTTAATAATTTCTGAACCGATAAGATTTTCAGCCATTTTGGAAACAATAAGTTCCTTAGGTTTTGATTCAATTAGGTTGTTCATAATAGCAGATTATTAATTTAGGTTTTATAAATATACTTAATTGAAGTAAAAAATTTGATGAAAATATTTGAGAAAGTGAGGGTTTGAAAAATGGGTGTATCACGGAATTGTATTCCGTGAAACGGCGAAAAACCACTTTAGTGGTTTTTGGTTGGAGATGTGGAAACGGGAATTCAAAGTTAGATTTTTCTAAATTTTTTCGGCTCCTTTAATATGCTGTGATTAAAAAAAACTTATTGCTTAGATTAATCAATTATGAATATTTTTAAAAAAATTGTATTATCAAAATTACTTTTATTTGATTAGTCAAATAAAAATTTTTCACTAATGTCTTTAACTTCAAATACTTATTTTTGTGTTCGATAAAATTTAAATGATTAAATGACCAAAGAAATTAATAAGAATTTAAGAGAAGACGAAAATAAAGAATGGATTGAATCCCTTGAATATATTTTTGAATCTCAGGGACCGGAACGCGTAAGCGAGATTTTAAGAAAATTGCAGATCAAAGCTCAAAAGTTCGGAATCAAAATCCCCTTTACAGCTAATACTCCTTATATAAATACTATTCCCGCAGACACACAGCCGGTCTATCCCGGCAGCAGGGAAATAGAAAGAAGAATAAAAAGTATCCTCCGATGGAACGCAATGGCTATGGTTGTCAGAGCAAACCGTGAACTCAGCGGTATTGGCGGACATATTTCCACATATGCTTCTGCTGCTACTCTTTACGAAGTTGGATTCAACCATTTCTTCAGAGGCAAAGATCATCCGTCAGGCGGTGATATAATTTATTTTCAGGGTCATGCCGCTCCCGGTATCTATGCAAGAGCAATGCTCGAAGGAAGAATTACTGAAAAAGATCTGAATAATTTCAGAAGGGAATTGTCATCTGAAAGAGGATTATCCTCATATCCGCATCCCTGGCTAATGCCAAAGTTCTGGCAGTTCCCAACAGTATCTATGGGACTAAGCCCTATTATGGCTATCTATCAGGCAAGGTTTAACAGATATCTTGAAGACAGGGGAATCCTGAAAAAAACGGATCAGAAAGTATGGGCTTTTATAGGAGACGGGGAAACGGATGAACCTGAATCTCTCGGCGCTATTACTCTCGCATCAAGAGAAAATCTCGATAACCTTATATTTGTAATTAATTGTAATCTGCAGAGATTAGACGGACCTGTAAGAGGCAACGGAAAAATCATTCAGGAGCTTGAAGCCATTTTCAGAGGCGCCGGCTGGAATGCAATTAAAGTAATCTGGGGTGGTGACTGGGACCCGCTGATCGCAAAAGATGATAACGGAAAATTAGTAGAGGTTATGAATAATGTCGTCGATGGTCAGTTTCAGAAATATACAGTAATGGGCGGTGATTATATCAGAAAAGATTTCTTTGGAAAAGATCCTGAACTGCTCGAAATGGTCAGTAACTATTCCGATGAACAGTTAAGAAAACTTAAACGCGGCGGTCACGATCCGGATAAAGTGTTTGCAGCTTATGAGAATGCATTTAATCACAAAGGATCTCCGACTGTAATTCTCGCCCAGACAATTAAAGGTTATGGTCTTGGTGAATCAGGTGAAGGCAGAAATATTACTCATCAGCAGAAAAAATTAAATGAACAGGAATTAAGAGTATTCAGAAGCCGGTTCGGAATTCCGATCTCAGACAAAGAAGTCGCTGACGCTCCTTTCTATAAACCTGCTGAAGATTCTGAAGAATTGAATTATCTTAAATACAGAAGAAGTGAACTGGGAGGATTTATTCCAAGCCGAAACGGAAATTCCGCACCTCCTTTGAAAATTCCTAAAGGCGAACTTTTCAGTGAATTTTATAAAGGTAATGGTGACAGGGAAGTTGCCACTACTATGGCTTTTGTTCACCTTCTTTCTAAACTTCTTAAAGATAAAGAGATTGGAAAGTATATTGTTCCAATCGTTCCGGATGAAGCAAGGACTTTCGGAATGGAATCATTATTCAGACAAGTGGGAATTTATTCTCACTCAGGTCAGCTCTATGAACCAGTTGATAAAGGAAGTCTTCTTTACTATAAAGAAGAAAAGAGCGGTCAGATTCTTGAGGAAGGAATTACTGAAGCCGGTGCAATGTCTTCATTCATCGCTGCAGGTACTTCATATTCGACTCATGGTATAAACATGATTCCGTTTTTTATTTTTTATTCGATGTTCGGATTTCAAAGAATAGGCGATTTGATCTGGGCTGCTGCAGACTGCAGGACAAGAGGCTTTCTCTTAGGAGGAACTGCGGGAAGGACTACTCTCAGCGGTGAAGGTCTTCAGCATCAGGACGGTAACAGTCAGTTGCTTTCTCTTACTGTTCCGAATCTTAAATGCTTTGACCCTGCTTTTGCTTATGAACTTGCCGTGATAATTGAAGACGGAATGAAAAGGATGTATGAGAAACAGGAAGATATTTTTTATTATCTGACTGTTATGAATGAACCGTATAAAATGCCCCCGAAGCCAAAAGGAGTAAGCGATGGTATTCTAAAAGGAATGTATAGATATTCTAAATCTAAATTAAAAACCGGTAAGCTTAAGGCTCACCTTTTTGGAAGCGGATCTATTCTGAATGAATCAGTTAAGGCTAAGGAAATTCTTGAAAAAAATTATAATGTATCGGCAGATGTGTGGAGCGTTACCAGTTATAAAGAATTGTATTTTGACTGTATAGAAACTGAAAGGAAAAATATGGTTAATCCCGGTTTGAAAAGTGAGTCTTATATTGAGAAATTACTTTCAAAGGAAAAAGGTGTTTTTGTTGCAGCTTCAGATTATGTAAAAGCCCTGCCTGCTACGATTGCAAAATGGATCCCCGGTAGTTTCTATATCCTCGGAACGGATGGATTTGGCAGAAGCGACGGCCGTGATCAGCTGAGAAATTTCTTTGAAGTGGATTACAGATACATTACGATTGCTGCTCTCTATTCTCTTTTTAAAGAAAAAAAGGTAAAAGAAACCGTAGTAAAAAAAGCCGTAAAAGATCTGGGTCTGGATCCTAAAAAACCTAATCCTCTCAGCGTATAAAAAATGTTTAATTAAATTTTTAAAAATGATTAAAGAAGTAAAATTACCTGAAGTATCTGAAAATATAGAGCAAGGAGATGTCATAAAAGTACTTGTCTCTGTTGGTGATGAAATCAGTATTGATCAGCCTTTGATCGAACTCGAAACAGATAAAGCATTATTTGAAGTACCATCCACAGAAGAAGGTGTTGTAAAAGAAATTTCTGTGAAAGAAGGGGATGTGATTAATATTGGTTCAGTAATTCTTAAAGTAGAAACAAATGCCAAAGAAAAAAAGGAGAAGACTCCTGAAAAAAAGGAGAAGACTACTGATAAGAACACTGAAAAAGAAACAGGTCAAAATGAAAAGGGTGAAGAATTAAATTCGGCAAAAAAACCTGAGAAATTAAAACAGGTAAATGAAAAAGCTCATAGTTTCGAATCTCAGAGAAATCCTGAGTCGGAGACAGAATCAGAAGCAGCGGATAAGGAAACCATTAAAGCTTCTAATGATCCGGATAAAGTTTTAGCGCCGGCATCACCGTCTGTCAGAAGACTTGCGCGGGAGCTCGGTGTTGAAATAAACATAGTCAGCGGTTCAGGAAAAGACGGCAGAATTTCCGAAGAAGATGTTAAAAATTTTGTAAAAGCGTCAATGAATATTTCCGGATCTACTTCTATACATCCCTCGGGAAGATCATTGCCTGATTTCAGTAAATGGGGAGAAGTAAGAATTGAACCAATGAGTAAAATCAGAATTGTAACAGCTGAGTCAATGACCAACTCATGGACTGCGCCAATGGTCACACAGTTTGATAAAGCGGACATTACCCTTGCAGAAGAATTCAGAAAAAAATATTCGGAAGTTGTAAAATCTAAAGGAGGAAATCTTACTATTACATCTCTGCTGGTGAAAATTTGTTCTGAAGCGCTTAAAAAGTTTCCGCAATTTAATTCCAGTATTGATGTTAATAAAAAAGAAATTATTTATAAAAATTATTTTAATATCGGAATAGCTGTAGATACGGATAGGGGATTACTTGTGCCGGTAATTAGAAATACGGATAAAAAAAATATTGTTGATATTTCTGCGGAGTTAAATGAACTTGCCGAAAAGGCCAGAACTAAAAAGATAATGCCGGATGAAATGGACGGAGGAAATTTTACAATCTCAAATCTTGGCGGTATCGGAGGGACAGCGTTTACTCCGATTGTATATTCACCGCAGGTAGCTATACTCGGCGTTTCGAGAGCATCTAATGAAGCTGTTTATATTGGTGAAAATTTTATTCCGAGAATGTTGCTTCCGATGTCACTTACTTATGATCACAGAATTATTGACGGGGCAGACGCTGCAAGATTTCTTAGATGGATCTGTGAAGCTCTTGAAAATCCAATGTACGTGTTCTTATAATATAATGCTGTGCCTCATCCGGATTTTTAGTCAATAGAAAAACTCATGTTAACAACTACCCGGATCGTCTTGTCTATAGATGAAGTATTGTTAATTCCATAATCCGAAATTTCATTCGAGTTCTTTGCATTTATCTGAATGACTCCCATTTTTGATGAACGAACTTCGCCAATCTTATTTCCTGTACTGTTTGCAATTTGCTCCGCTCTTTCTTTTGCATCCTGCGCTGCTAATCCTGTCATCTCAACTTTGAGGTCGGAGATTTTTGTATATAAAAATTCCGGAGTAGGCGAGTTAATTTCAATTCCTTCATTTATTAATTCCGTCGCCTCTCTCGAAAGTTTGTCAATTCTTTCCACGTCTTCTGACTCCACTCTGAAATCCTGATTTAATCTGTATCCGGTAATCCGATTAGTTGAATATCCCTGTTCATTGTTTGCATATATAGTGAAAGTATTAATAGCAGATACTGTGATTTTTTCTTCGGGAAATCCTTTTGATACCAAATAATTTTTTACCCTTTCGTTTGCAGTTTTTAGTTTTGTATATGATTCCTGAAGAGTAAGAGATTCGATTGATACGGAACCATTCCATATTGCATAATCGGATTTGATATCTTTTGATGCCGAACCTGTGACATTTATTGTTACATCTTTTCTCGATACATATTTCCATGTAGAGGAAAGTATGAATGCGCCTATTATAAATGCGCCGGCAAGAATTGCAGCTGCAGGAATGTAATCTCTGATGTTATTAACAGTGTTATTATTATTCATATTCTAAAATAATTAATTTAAAAAATCTTTATCGATTTGGAATTTCCTTGAATCTTTCTTCTCCGATGTTTTCTTTTTAATCTGTAATCGTTTTTCCTTTAATGCCTGTGAAATTTTTGTCTTCACTCTTTTCTTTTCCTGTCTGAATGATTTTTCAATAAGTTCAAAAAACTTTTCCGTTGAATCAACTTTATTTAAATATTGTGAACGGCTGCTTTGAGAAACTATTTTTAAAAATCCGTCGGATGTAATTTTACTTTTAAGTTTTTTGCTTAATATTAATTTCTCCTGATCGGTTAATGCTTTTGATTCTCCTATATTAAAATTTAATTCCACTTTAGTTTCTACCTTATTAACATTCTGTCCGCCTTTACCGCCGCTTCTGGATGTTTTATATCTTAATTCTTTTTCAATTTCTGATTTAATGTCTTCTGAGATACTCACTTTTTTTTAGGTTTATATATATGAGTGCTTTGTCCGAAAAAAACTTCCGCTGATTCCATAATCGTTTCAGATAAAGTAGGATGCGGATGAATTGAAAGCTTAAGATCTGTTGCATTTGCTCCCATTTCTATTGCAAGTACTCCTTCAGAAATCAAATCGCCGGCATTTGGTCCGGCAATCCCTACTCCTAAAATTCTTTGAGATTTATTATCAATAATTAATTTTGTCAAACCGTCGGTTCTTCCCAGTGTCACTGCTCTTCCCGAAGCAGCCCATGGAAATTTTGAAATCACTATATCGAGATTTTTCTCTTTAGCTTCTGCTTCCGTAATACCGCACCATGCAATTTCCGGATCCGTAAATACAACAGCCGGAATGGTCTTCGGCTCAAACACCGATTTATGACCAGCTATTACTTCAGCTGCAACTCTTCCTTCATGTGAAGCTTTATGAGCAAGCATCGGCTCTCCGGCTACGTCACCAATCGCAAATATATTTTTAACTGATGTCCTCGCCTGATTATCAGTAATTATAAATCCTTTTTCATTTAATTTTACTCCGGTATTTTCCAGTCCTATGTTTGATGAATTCGGTTTTCTTCCGGCGGAAACTAAAACGCTTTCAAATGTCTTCTCAATAATTTTTTTATCCTTCTCCTGCAGTTTAACTTTAAAACCTGAAGTTGTTTCTTTTACAGAAGTTACTTTGGTCTCACGTAAAATTGACTCAAAGGAATTTTTGACCCTGGAATAAAGAATATTTACAAGATCCCGGTCTGCGCCGTTTAATAATCCCGGAAGCATTTCAGCAATAGTGATTTTTGTTCCGAAAGCGGAATATACAGTTGCAAGCTCTAAACCAATATAACCGCCTCCGATCACTAACATCGATTTTGGGATCTTCTCAATATTCAGCGCTGATGTGGAATCTAGAATTTTTTTTGACACATCTGAGATACCCGGAATTTCGGCTGGATGAGAACCTGTTGCAATAATTACATTTTCAAACTCAAGAATCTCTTTCTTTTTATCAGTGCCCGAGAGCTCAATTCTTTTATTATCAAGAAAAACAGCATCACCTTGAATATATTCAATTTTCCTCTGTTTTGAAATCTGACCTAGTCCTGATGTAAGCTTTTTAACAACATCATTCTTCCATGTTCTCACCTTTTTCAAATCTATCTTAGGTTTTGCAAATCTTACTCCGAAATTTTTTAATTCCTCAGTCTCGTTTAATACTTTTGCAAGATGCAGCAGCGCTTTCGACGGAATACATCCTCTGAAAAGACAAACTCCGCCCGGATTTACATCTTTATCAATTAAAGTGGTCTCGATCCCAAGATCTGCTGCAAGAAATGCTGCAGCATATCCTCCGGGTCCTGCACCTATTACTATTAATTTTTTCTTTTTCAAATTTTTTTAAAAATAAAGAGAATATACTAATTCTAAAATGAATTTAACAATTATTTCTTTTAAAAAAAAATAATTTTTACTTCAACTATTGCATTAAATTAAAAAAAAATATTATATATATTGCTGATATTTAAAAACTTAAGAAAGGGAAATTTATGAAATTAATAAAGTACTTTTTAATGGCTCTTTTTTTGACATCTGCAGTTCAAGCGCAAAATGTCAAAATTACAGATTTTGATTTACCGGTAAGTTCTGCAAGGAAATTTTTAATAGACGGGTTTTATAACTGGGCACAAACCACTCCCGATGACACATCACAAAGCAAGATTCTCTCAAGCTCCTGGAGATTAAACGCACTGTATACTCAATTCTATTCATCGCCTTCATATGCATGGAATATGAATCTTAACGGCGCTTTATCTCAGGCTTCAAGAGGAGATACGACCAGATATGAATATGACTTTGCTACTGATCTCAGCAAATATTTCAGTGATTCACATGGATTTTTCGGAAATGCTGAATTGAGATCAAATTATCTGAGAAAAAGAGAATTTGGTCAGGATAACAGACCGACAATTGAAATTTTCGGCGGTCTGGGTTATGGAAGACAGGTTAATGCTACATCTCTTGCAAAGGCAATCAGAATTGACGAAGATCTGAGAAAAGGCGGCATTACAAATAAATATATGCCGAAGTCAACAATGCTTGCAATTGCTCAGATAATTGACAGAGAAGCAGAATACAGAGATAAATATAAAGCTATATATGAATCAAAGATTATTGAAGACATTACACAGGAAGTATTAAACTCAGGTGTATCTAATTTCAATAATATGTCTGCTCTTGGTTTCATGAGAATCAGAGACGTCTTATATGGTAATAATCAATTTATTAATGATAGAGCATGGGGCGGTGATGTCAGACTTGGAGTTGCTTATGAACTTATGACAAGAAACAAATTGATTCAAAACCCATCACCTACTCTGGATCTTAGAGGCAGATACGCATATCCAATCGGCATTAATCATCAAATAAGAACATTCCTGAATGTAAGATCTCCTTTAGACAGTAATTTTGCTAAGTTATTTACAGGAAATCTGGGTATATTTTATTCTTACAATTTCACAAACAGAATTTCTTTTAATGCAGGATATACAGCAACTTTAAATCAAATATTTAGAGGAGCAGATTCACTCGGACTTCCGATCGGAACAGAGAAATCCGGTGCTGATCATACTGTCAGTGCAGGATTTAATTTCTATATAGAGAACTACATAACTCTGAATCTGACAGGCGGATATTCTAAAATATACAAAACTGAAGACAGGTTCTTCACTAACGCTTCAGTCGGTTTCATAATATTCTAAAACAGCTTTAGATTTAAAAACAAAAAGTGCCTGGATTTATATTCAGGCACTTTTTTTATTCGCTTCAAACCTACAGCAAACTCTTTACCTTTTTTACAAAGTAATCTTTTCGGCATCTCCCGATAAAGTAATACTTTTCAGTTTTTTTTCACAAATCTCAAAATCCACTTTCAGATATTTTCCGGATCTTGTAAGCAGTCTAACTGGTTTGCATTGCTCTCTTGTAATATAGTAAATCAATGCAGCGGAAATAGATCCCGTGCCGCAAGCAAGTGTTTCAGCTTCCACTCCTCTCTCAAAACTTCTTATCGCAAGTTGTCCGCTTCCCGTTATTTCCGCAAAATTAACATTAGCTCCTTCCGGCATGAGATCTTTATGCATTCTTATGTTTCTTCCCCATTCCGAAACATTCACTTCTTCTATTGAATTTACTTTAGGCTTTTCTATATCATCAGTGAATACAACTATGTGAGGCGAACCAATATCCACATAAGAGCACTTCAGCAGTTCCCACCATTCCTGAAAATGAACCTTTAGTCTGAAATTTGTTTTCACCGTAACCGGAGGCGGAAATTTTACGGAAATTTCATTTCCGGAAATTATTTCACATTCATAATTGTGTGATACAGCTTCTATCTTTAATTTATTACTGTCAGAAATCCCATTGTCCGAAATAAATTTTACAGTGCATCTTAATCCATTCCCGCATAAAGCATCGCCTGTCCCATCGCGGTTGAAATAATTCATTTTGAAATCAGCATGTCCGGAATTTTCCAGATATATAACGCCGTCAGTTCCGGGAAACTTTTCCATCAGATCAATCACATTTTTATGATAGTCTGTTATATCAGAATTTCTGTTATCTGTAATTATAAATGAATTACCCGCCCCGGAATATTTTTGAACTTCCATCAATAAACTCCTCTTGTATTTGTTTTCTTAGTAACTTTAATGTCTCTGAGCTGAGGCGCTTTGATCCTGACTTCAAATGAAAATCCTCTGTATGTGCCGGACGGATACCAGTTAAAATTCATTTCCCAGGAATTAAGATCTCTGTATGCAGTAATATAAGGTGTAACTATTTGTTTGTTTACCAGATCGTAATTCGCAGAAACTGTGAATCTCCATTTTTCCGTCAGGTTGAATGACATGTTTCCTGTCAGGTTGGAAGATCTGTTAACTACAGACGGATTAAACTTTGATTCGGAATAATTAAAACCGAATCCGCCGCTGAAAGGAATATTAAAATCAATTTCTTCGATCTTTTCTTTCCGGAAATCCTTATAATCCACTCTGTTGGTGAGAGTATCATACTCTTCTATCTCACCATTTTCAGATATTGTTGAGATACTTCCGAAACTGAAATTCGTTGACATATTTATATTAAAGTTTGTAATGTTTGCAAGCTTTCCGTCCGTGTTTAAAAGAAATTTATTTATTCTTGTATTCGCCGTCTGATCAAATTTGTAAAGGTTAAATGTTGTACCGCCGGAGATGTTGAGAAAACTGCCAATGCTTGTCCTGTATGAAAGAAATATCTCAGAAAAATTCAGAGAGTCAGCGGCAAAATTGTAACCGACTCCGGCATCTATATTAAGTAGCTGAAATTTATTTTCCGTAGTATCATTCTCCCGCGTTTTCATTTCAAAAACATTTCCGATGGAAAATCCCAGTGACTGTGATTCTCCCGACGGAGCTCCTCCGAATATTTCTTTCTCGTATATTGAATACTTTACATCATTTCCGTTTTGATCTTTATAGGATTTGTAATACCCCCATTTGGGATCTGAAAAATCAGGCTGGTAATTATAAGTTAATGCCGGAGTTACAGTATGACGAATTCCCGTAATGTTTAAAACATTAGGTAAAAAAATACCGACGAACTTTGTTGAGAAACTTATTCCGGTGTTAAAATATCTCAGCGCTTTTATTGCGTTATTGTCATTTACTGAAACACTGCTGTCAGAAGGATTGAAATTTTTATTTATATATTTATTATACCAGATCTCATTATAATTAAAAAAAGGATTTAATGAAATAAACTGAAACTTCGGAGAAAGTCCAGCTGAAACAAAATTTCTAACTCCAGACCGCATATCAGTATATGTGCTGTCAGCTCCTGAAAAACTTTTTACAGTCCGCTTCAGACGGTTATTCAATGCGCTGCCGCTGTAAGCAAAGGAAATGTATTCATATATTTTTTTATTGAACGGGTCGGAAAAGCCGGATTCAAAAGGATATATCTGTGAGACGGAAAAATTTATTAACGGAAGTCTTTCGGTAACATCTCCGTTCTGTAAATTCTGATCACGGTAATAATTCAGATTTAATGAGTACGGTTTTTCTTCCCAGTTTTTTGAAAATGTAAAATTTGAAATTAAATTCTGAAGTAGAAGTTCTGAAAGCGCATTAGTAGATACATTGTAAAAATTCTTGCTGCTTGCAATCTGCATGTTCGCGTCGACGCGGGTTGTTGGATTAATCTGCTGATTGTGAACAAAATTCAATCCCCATGAGTCTGAGTTTTGATTACCGATATCAGTACTTTCTCCAAGTCTTATCCTCGAATAACCGCCTTCAAGACTTCCTGTAAAATTATATTTTGAAGCGTAACGGAATCTGCTGTACACTTCATATCTTCCTTTTGTAAAATAACTTCCGGTCAATCCAATATCCATATAGTCATTTACCGCCCAGAAATATCCAAGTCTTGAAATGTATTTCCCGTAAGTTCCATCATCTCCGAATGTCGGAGCGATGAGACCTGATGTTCTGCCTGATCTGTTAGGAAATACTCCAAACGGAATCCAGAAGATCGGAACTCCTTCTATATAAAGGAATACAGACTGAGCTATCACTTTATCATTCGGGATTACTTTCATCCTCGGAGACAAAAAATAATATTCAGGATCTTCCCGGTCTGAAGATGTTGTATAAATACCGTTTTTAATAAACAGAACATTTTCAGATTCCTTTTTTATTTTGTCTCCGAAATAATATCCAACTTCCGCTTCGCTGAATCCTTCCGAAACGCTGCCCTGACGAGTTTTGAAATTATAGAATAATTTCGAACCTTCATATTTATCACTTCCCTGTGTCATTATAGGCGTCTGTGAAATATTTCCTTTACTAAGCGAATCAGGAATACCGAACGCTTCAAGCAACTGAGTCTCCTGATCTATAACTATTTTACCCGCTTCCAGACGCAGATCCTTATAAATCAATATTCCCTGATTATAAATATATACTTTTTTATTCTTCAGATCATAAACTATAGAATCCTTTCCGGTATATTCAATTACCGCATCAATATCTGATTCTGCAATTCTTGATGTATCAAGGGTTAATGATGACAATGAATCTGTATTTGAAATGATTTTTAAACTGTCAGAATTAAATGTTGTGTCCCGTAATCCGGTTTCTGTCTGCGCTAAACAAAAACCAAGCGAATAGAAAACAAACGATATGCATAAAATGAACCTCATTGATGATCATTTTAGTTAAATCAAATTACTAAAAAAATGATAATTGATGTATCGAAACCTATTAAACTTTTAAATCCGATAATTTAATAAATTCACTTTAAATAGAATGTTTTAACTAAAATAAGTAATTTGTTATAAATAAATAATAAATGAAAAATAATCTGATTTACGAAGGTAAAGCCAAGAAAATTTATTCAACTGATAAAGACGATGTTTACCTTCAGGAATTTAAAGATGACGCTACCGCTTTTAACGGATTAAAAAAAGACAGGATCTCACATAAAGGTGAGATCAATAATTTTATATCCACTGTAATTTTTAAATATCTGAAAGAAAATTCTATACCTGTTCATTTCATTGAAAAAATTTCCGATACGGAAATGCTTGTTACAAAAGTAAATATAATAAAGGTAGAAGTTGTATGCCGGAATATTGCAGCAGGTAGTCTTGTTAAGAAATTCGGATTTGAAGAAGGAAAAGAACTGGAAAATCCTCTAATTGAATTTTATTATAAATCTGATGAACTCGGCGACCCGCTGTTTTCTGAAGATCATATTTTTGCTATGAAGCTTGCTGACAAAAATGATTTGGATATTGTGAAAAAAATGACACGATATATTAACTCCCTGCTGATAAAATTCTTTTCGGAAAGGGGTATTCGACTTGTAGATTTTAAACTTGAATTCGGAAAAGACAAACACGGAAATATTTTGCTTGCTGATGAAATATCTCCGGACACATGCAGACTCTGGGATGCGGCGACAAATAAAAAATTAGATAAAGACAGATTCAGATTTGATCTTGGAGAAGTGGAAGAGTCATATCAGGAAATTAAAAACAGGCTAAGTTGATTAAACTAACAAGTTACGGTAAAGATGTTTTACTTAAGGTTTTTATTACCGGTATTATTCTGACTATTCTGTCTTTGTTCTTTGAAAGTTTAATCATCAAATTTTTACTAACGGGAATTACAATTTTTCTATGGCTGTTCACTCTGTATTTTTTCAGGGATCCTGACAGGACATTACCTGACGGATATACAGACAATCAGCTTGTCTCGCCTGCAGACGGGAAGATTGTTGTAATTGAAGACGTTATAAATAAGGAAGAAAATATTTTCCCTAAAGATGAACCTTTGAAGCAGATCAGCATTTTTCTTTCTCCTCTTAATGTACATGTAAACAGAAATCCGATAAACGGAACAGTGAAATATCTGAAGTATATAAAAGGAGAATATCTCGTTGCATTTGATCATAAGTCTTCGGAAAGAAATGAAAGAACTGAGATAGGCGTAGAAAATTCATCAAACGGAAGTAAAGTTTTATTTAAGCAGATCGCCGGATTTGTAGCAAGAAGAATTGTATATGATCTCAGCGAAGGATGCAGAGTTACTGCAGGAGAAAGATTCGGAATGATTAAATTCGGATCAAGAGTCGATATATTGATTAAAAGAGATTCGATAATTCTTGTGAAAATGGATCAGAGGGTTACAGGCGGAGAAACAATTATAGCGGAAATATAAATGCTGATTTCAAGAAAATTCATACCGAGTCTTTTTACAATTTTAAATGCATTTTGCGGGATGATGTCTGTCATCAATTCCGCTAAAGGTGATTTTGAATCGGCTGCATTGTTTATTATTTATGCATCACTGTTTGATGCAGTGGACGGACTTGCAGCTAGGCTTACCAATTCCTCAAGCAGATTCGGAGTTGAACTTGATTCTCTTTCGGATGTAATTTCTTTCGGACTGGCTCCGTCTATTTTACTCTATTATGTTTATCTGAATGTGTTCGGTGATATTGGAATTGTATTGTCATCTCTAATAATGGTATTTGCTGCAATAAGACTTGCGAGATTTAATGTGCAGCTGTCGGGATTTGACAAAGTAAAATTCAACGGTCTTCCTGCTCCGATGTCGGCATTTACAATCTGCACCTATATTCTGTTTTATCATAATAAGATATTTTCTGAAAACGTAAGTGAGATTTTTTTAATATCGCTTTCAGTATTTCTTCCGGTGATGATGGTGAGCAAAGTAAAATATGATACGATTCCCAAGCCTTCATTACGAACTATAAAAAAAAATCCGATCATTTATATAATTATTCTTATTGCCGTAATTCTAATTATAGCAACAAAAGGCGAAGGTTCTTTTTCTTTTTGTTTGTTCTATATTTTTTCAGGAATTATCAGATCCGGTTATAATATGATCTTCCGCAAACATAAGAAGAATGAAGATAATTTTGATGAATCTCCGGCTCTTACTAAATCCAAATAAGAAAACTTACTTATTCTTTACTATTTCTTTCAGAGCATTCATAAATAAAACAATATCCTTTTCTGAGTTATTTCTTCCTATTGAAATTCTAAGTGAACCTAGTGCAGTTTTTTCATCATGGCCTATTTGCCTGAGTACATGTGAAGGTTTGAGAGTTCCTGCTGTACAGGCGGATCCTCCCGAGACAGCAATTCCTTTAAGGTCTAATTGTATCAGCAGCATTTCCTCATCGAATTCTAATTTTTTTCTGTCGAATGAGATGTTCACAATATTTGGAAGGCAGTTTATAGTGTCTGAGTTAAATATAATACCATCGGAATAATATTCCGTCAGTCCGTTAGTCAAAAGTAATTTTAATTTTTCATAATACGATATATCCTTTTCCATATTAGTCTTAAGTAACTCAACTGCTTTTTTAAAACCCGCGATCAACGGAATATTCTCAGTGCCACCGCGGAGATCACGTTCCTGCTTTCCTCCGTGCAATAATTTATCTGTTAAAGTTTTATCCTTTATATATAGAGCTGCAATTCCTTTCGGACCATATATCTTATGAGCCGAGACGGTTGTAAAATTTACTTTCATATCTTTAAAATTCAGTTGCGATTTTCCGGCGCTTTGCACGGTATCCGAATGAAAACAAATATTTTTATCTGCTAACTCTTTAGTAATACTTTTAATGTCTGTGACAGCGCCTGTCTCATTGTTTGAATGCATTAATGAGATCAGAAAAGTCTTATCTGTAACAGAATTTAAAACTTCTGCCGGATCAATTCTTCCGAAGCGGTCGGGTTTAATGTAAGTCACATTAAAGTTAAACCTGCTCTCAAGATATTTTAAAGTATCAAGTACGGAAGAATGTTCGACAGATGAAGATATAATATGATCCTTTCCTGACCCGAGGTTTTTGAATGCAGTTCCTTTTATGGCGTGGTTATTGGATTCCGTTCCGCTGTTTGTAAATATAATATTTTTTGAATCAGCGCCGAAAAATTCCGCAATAAAATCTCTAGAGTCTTCAAGTATAACTTTTGCTTTTTTCCCGAACGAGTGAAGTGATGAAGCATTCCCGAAATATTCAGCGAAGAATGGTATCATTTCATTTAAAACATCTTCATCCGTTTTTGTTGTTGCAGCATTATCAAGATAGATCCTGTTCAATTTAATTGTATTAATTAGATGGTTACATTTATTGTAAATTTCATTATTTTAACCGGTGCCTTTAAATAAAGAAATCTTTTATGTGTCGAATTTACTTTCGATACTCAGAATTATTTTACTGATACCGTTAAGTTATCTGATGCTCAGTTCATTTGAGACTCAAAATAATTTAATAATAATTTTAGTTCTATGTATGTATTTTTCTGATTTGCTAGACGGCTATTTAGCAAGAATGCTGAATCAGGTTTCTGAATTCGGAAAAATAATCGATCCACTTGCGGATAAAATTTCCGTGACAGTAATGGCAATAATATTAGTATATCTTGACAGACTTCCGTTATGGTTTGTAATTGTAGTAGTAGCGAGAGATGTTTTAATTCTGATATTCGGAATTTATTTAAACAGAAAATATAAACTGACTCTGATGTCAAATTTTCCCGGAAAGATAGCAGTATTCAGTATCGGACTGATTTTGCTTTTAACAATAATAAACAGCGTATACTTAACCGGTGTAATTCAGATACTCTATTTCTTATCTCTTGCGCTTATAGCTTATTCGTCTTACTTATATTACAATAGATTTTTGCAGAGCGTAAAATTACAGGAGAGCGTTGAAAGAAAAAATTAAAACTTATACAAGAAAGGAAATAGAGAGCAGACTGGGTGAAAAGCTGGCGGGTAAAAGGCTAACTGAAAAACTATTAGTGGATTCATTGTTTGAATGTCTGCGTGAAGTAATTTTAGAAGCAAACCCTGTCTCTAGATTGGAGATAAGGGATTTCGGAGTGTTTGAGATTAAAAAAACAAAGCCAAAACCAAAGGCAAGGAACTTACAAACGGGAGAATTTATTTTTGTACCCGGCAGAAGAAAAATTCATTTTAAACCGGGTAAAATAATTAAAGAATTTCTCAAAGAAGATTTTAAAAACAATGCTGAATAAATCTGGTACTGAAACGAAATTTATGGGAATTGATTTCGGAGGAAGGCGGATTGGAATTTCAGTCAGTGATACAGAGAAAAAATATTCTTTTAACAGGGATTACGTTTTTAATGACAAGGATCTGTTTGGAAAATTACTGAATATGATTATCTTAGAAAATGTAACGAGAGTGATCATTGGTTATCCGGTTAGTTTAATGAACACATCAACGGATCTTACTGGAAAGGTTGATGAATTTGCAGAAGCACTTAAGCAATTTCTGCAGATGAAAAAACTAAATGTGGAAATTGTATTTTTTGATGAAAGATTTACGAGTAAAATAGCTGAAGAGAGTCTTTTAAAATCGGGAGTTAAGAAATCTAAAAGAAGAGAGAAAGGTTTAGTAGACAGTATATCAGCTCAGATGATACTCCAGGATTATTTAGACAGGATGAACAATACCGGTTCATGTTAGGACTATACCGGAACAATTAATTAAAATTTTAAAAAGAAGATGTATTTAATAGAACTGAACGAATTAATAGAAGGCGGCGAGAATGACAGTGTGGAATTCAAGCGAAAATTTTCTTCACCGGAAAAAATTGCAAAGGAGATGATTGCATTTGCCAATTCCAAAGGCGGCAGACTGATCTTCGGAGTAGATGATGATAAAAGCATTGTAGGAGTTGAAAGCGAGAAAGGCGAGCTTGAGCTTATTTCAACTGCCGCAAAATTTTACTGTGAACCGGAGATAGAATTTCATACGGACATTCTGCTGCTTAGGGGGAAGGATATTGTGGTGGTAACTATAGAAGAAAGCAAGAACAAGCCTCATATGCTTTTTACCGATGATGCAGAGAAGGGGCAGAAAGTATATATCAGATTCAAAGACAGGAGCATGCTGGCATCAAAAGAGACGGTAAAGATCCTGAAAAATTCAAATGCCGACTCACCGCCGCTTCAGATCTCAGTTGGGGATATTGAAAAAGCGTTGTTTGAATTTCTGAATAAGAACGAAAGGATAACCGTAAAAGGTTTTAAAAAACTTGCGAATATTTCGGAAAGAAGAGCAAGCAGGACACTTGTTAATTTAGTAAAAGCAAAAGTAATCAGACATCATTTTTTCGGAACGGAAGATTATTTCACTTTATTCTGAATTCAAAAAATATTCACGATTATCTTTTCGAAAGCGTTTCACAGACTTTCTTAGAATTCTTTTTTGCATTATTTAATAATTCATCAGCTTCCGTTAAAATATTTTTTTTGTACTCTTCATCTTCTATACCCGGAAGATTTATCTCGACGTTTTTAAAAGCTCCCCAGATACCTGTTTCCAGAGACTTTGCGCCGACTTCCAGATCGCTTTTGGATGAAATATTTCCTTGTTTTGCCATTTTTAACATCCACTCCCATGCTGAATCCGAGATCCTCATTACAGACATCGGAATATTGACTGCTTTTTTCAAACCTTCCTGCATTAATTCATTTCGGATCTTCTGTTCATTCTCAGTTTTTTTCGGCATCTTCATTGCGATCATATAATCATTAAATGCATTTGTATCCGCATCTATCATCGGGATAAGTTCTTTCATTTTGTTATGAAGCTGCGGAATTAGTTTTCGCATAGTGCTGTCGAGATGTTCAAATTTTTTATTACCAAAACTCATCCATCCCACCATAGCGCCGAGAGCGGCGCCGAGAGCGGCGATCAAAGCGGAAACACTTCCGCCTCCGGGCGCTGAGGTCCTTGCTCCTACAAGTTCGACAAAATCTCTTACAGAAAGAGACGCAAGAGGCTCAGCGGCTTTTTCCTCAATCATATATTCAATAATCCTTTTATCCGGATCAAATTCTGAAATTGAAGACAAACCGAGCCGGTCAATTACCAGCCTGATCTTTTGTCTTTCATCAATTATAAAAAGGTTTTCCTTTTTCATGTAAAACTCAGCTGCCATCAGCATTGCTTCAAGAGGAATAAGTCCGACGAGTTCACTTCCGCAAACAGCAAGATTCATTTCACGAGCATCCTTTACACATTCTTCAAAAGCAATATGAGGAGGAGTAATTGTGTAATTATCAAGATTTACTGAGACCTGAGCAAGATTATATTCTTCTACATACCAACCGATTCCTTTCACGGCTTTAAGTCTTCCCGGGGAATCCTTTCTTCCCTGTTCACGGATATTCAAAGCGATTTTGTGCGCCTGTTCTTTCGTGCCGAGAATATTAATATTATAAGCGATTAGAAAAAATCTCGAACCTGTAACAGTCGCTCCTGATTCAGGAATAAATTCCTGCGGTCCGAAATCAGGTTTCCATTCGGGTTTATAAATTTTATTTTTAATTCCTTCGTATTCACCCGAGCGAATTTGCTTAAGCATTTTTCTGTCGGGATTTGATGAAGCTTCTTCATAAAGATATACAGGGACTCCGAGTTCTTCGCCGACTCTTTTGCCGTACTGTTTAGAACATTCCACACAATCTTCGGTAGTTACATTTGCAACTGGTACAAAAGGAACTACATCGACTGCCCCCATTCTCGGATGTTCACCCGAGTGCTTTGACATGTCAATTAATTCATATGCTGTTTTCGAAAACTGAAATGCAGCTTCGACAACAGATTCCGGATCGCCGACAAAAGTAAAAACAGTTCTGTTGGTTGATTTGCCGGGATCTACATCGAGCAGAGTTACACCGCTGATTTTTCTGACTGCGTCAGCGCAGGAGTTAATTATTTTTTCATCTCTTCCTTCTGAAATGTTAGGTACGCACTCTACGATTTTTTTCATAAATAAAGAGTTTAAATTTTTTAATTGAGTTTTCTGCAGATAACAAAAACCCGTTCTGAGCTTTTGCTTATCTTGTTTCCGTATTCATCAGCTGTTTCAAGAATGCGGAAATAATTTTTCAGGGCATCAAAGATTTTAATGTTTTCAAAAGAAGCTTCCTTTATATTGGTTTCGTGAAGTTTAAAATCATCTGACTTAATATTTTCAAACACTTTCAGATTCCAGTTGAAAACATTCAGAGAAATTTTTTTCACATCTGCTATCAGATAACTTTTTCCGAAACTGTTAACAACCGGAGATATCTCGGAAATTAAAAATAACTTATATAAAGTATTAAAATCAAAAATGAAAAGACCTTTATCATTTAGAGAATTAAAAGCATTTCTAAAGACTTTTCTCCAGTCATTAAAAAGCAGAATGTGATTAATAGTATCGTAAATACAAAATACAACGTCGGTTTTTTCTTTCGGTATGAACTCCCTGATATCACCTTTGAATAACTTTGATCTGTCAATTTTATCAGCGGCAATGTTCAGCATGCTTTCGTTTATATCAACACCGGAAGTCTGATAATGCCGTGACAAATAAAGAAGATTATTCCCTGTACCGCATCCTAACTCGAAGACAGATTCTGCTGAACTGTTATATTCGGATATTTTTTTATGGACATATTTAATTTTTTCATCAGAACTTCCGAGAACTTCATCATAGAATTCAGCGACATTATCATAACCCGTATTCTTCAACAGCTCAATTCAAATTGTCATAAAATTTCTGAAGAAAATGCCCGATGCCGTCATCTTCGTTGGACTTATCCGTAATGTAATCAGCTATATCTTTAAGTTCATCAACAGCATTATCGAGCGCAATATTCGTCCCGCCAAATTCAAACAGGTCTTTATCATTATACCAGTCTCCAAACACCATTACTTCTTCTTTCTTAAGTTTGAGATGTTTTGAAAGAATCTTCAGACCGGTATTTTTGTTGATACCTTTGCGCGTGATTTCAATATTATATACACCCTGAAAAGACTGTGATCTGAAATATTTTACCTTAAGATACATACCAAAAGGCAGACGCATTTTCCTCTGAACTTCACGCATATTATTTCTGTCATTTCCCGTCATTATGATTTCAAGTACATTATCAAGATAATCTTCATAAGAATCTACCAGCGAATAAGTGGTTCCGAATCTTGTCATAAAATCCTTTACCACGGAATTATCTTCAGTATAAACAATTCTGTCATTATAGCATAAAGCAATTTTCAGATAATATTTTTCAGCGAGTCGCAAACACTTTTCAACATATTTTCTGTCAATTACTGATCTGTTCAGTATTATTTTGTTGTCTTTATCCTGAATGAGAGAGCCATTGAGAGAAATGAACGGGATTGATACGTCAAGCTCTGCGGCAATCGGAATTATGGAAGAGTGAACTCTTTGAGAAGCAAATGAAAGCAGAATATTTTTATTCTTTAATTTTCTGACTAACTGTTTTGTAAGGTCGCCGACTTCATTTTTACTTGAAACAATAGTCCCGTCTATATCAGAAACTATAAGTTTTATTTTATTAAATCTTTCTTTTAATTCATTAAATGATAAACTCAATTCTTAAATATTAATTATTTCCAAAAATTTTATACGGATCAGTAAAGAGCAGACAGGCAGAAAAGGTATATAAGAGATTTTTAATTTTTTTAATAATACTCAGAATATAAAAGATTTTCAAAGTAATTTTAATAACACAGACAAAAACTAAAACAAAAAACTGACAGGTTATGAAAATAAATTTAACATAGTAAAAAAACCAAAACACTCAAATGTAAATATGATCAGGGTTTTTTCAATGCCGACATTGGATCCGGAACGAAGTGGTGAAGTCCTCCGGCAAGAGGATCATCAAACGATACAGGAATATTTCCGCTGTCTGTCCTGTCTTTCCATGTCTCTGATGACTTACCGTTATCTGTTCTGATCATTGAGATGCAGTTTTCAACCGGACAAACGAGCGAACACAAATTACAGCCGACACAGTTTTCATCAATAATAAAAGGAACTCTTGTTCCGTTTTCGGATAATCCAATAGCCTGATGAGCGCCGTCTTCACATGCAATATAACAAAGCTGACATCCTATACATTTATCTTTATTGATCTCAGCAATGATCTTATAATTCAGATTAAGATTTTCCCAGTTTATAACATTAGGTATTGCTTTACCGACCATGTCATTAACGGTTTTGAAGTTTTTCTCTTTCATATAAGACTCAAAGCCCGGTATAATCTCACGTATAATACCGAAACCGTAATGCATGACAGCTGTACAAACCTGAACGGATGATGCGCCCAGGAGAATAAATTCCACGGCGTCTCTCCAGTTTTCAATTCCTCCGATGCCGGAAATAGGAATGCCGATACCTGATTCCTGCGAACAATTTTTTACCATATTCAGAGCTATTGGTTTTACAGCCGGACCGCAATAGCCGCCGTTAGTACTTTTACCGTCAACGATCGGATAAGGGACGAAATTGTCGATATCAATTCCGACAATACTCTGAATTGTATTAATTAAAGAGATAGCGTCACCGCCGCCCTGTCTTGCGGCAATTCCCGGTTCAGTAATGTCTGTAATGTTTGGGGTAAGTTTTACTATGACCGGAGTCTTGGCGACTTCCTTAACCCAGGAGACAATCAGTTTTAGAATATCCGGTTCCTGTCCTACAGCGGAGCCCATTCCTCTTTCACACATACCGTGCGGGCAGCCGAAGTTAAGTTCGATTCCGTCAACGCCGGCATTTTCGACATCTTTGACAATCTGATGCCATTCGCTTTTTGATTCTACCATAAGCGAAGCGATAACGGCATGATCCGGAAAATATTTTTTTACTTCTTCAATTTCACGCAGATTATCTTTAAGCGGTCTGTCGGTAATGAGTTCGATATTATTGAAACCGATCATTCTGCTGTCTCTGTAATTTACTGATCCGTATCTGCTGGAGACATTAATCACGGGCACACCGAGAGTTTTCCATACAGCGCCGCCCCATCCGAGATCGAAAGCTTTCATTATCTGGTAACCTGAGTTAGTAGGCGGAGCTGAAGCCAGCCAGAAAGGGTTTGGAGCTTTAATACCTGCGAAATTTATTTTAAGATCCGGCATATGCTAAATAGTTTTAGTATCTGACAAAAAAACCTGTCAGATTATAATTTTTTGAAAATGTATAATTAAATCTACAGTTAATATTCTTTAAAACTTATTGTTTAAATTCTAAAAACCTGACAGGTCCGGCGCTCACGACAAAAACCCGATTATACCTGCCGCAGCCGCTTTTGCTTCCGCAACTGCATTTACAACTTCCTGTCCTCCGCTGATTACATCCCCTGCGGAAAAATATTTCGGATTCGTAGTCTGATAAGTCTTCTCATTTACTTTTATCCTTCCTTTGTTATCAGTTTCCAGTCCCGGTATATTTGTCATGACTTCCGACTGTTTAAGCTGTCCCGTAGCTTTTATTACCATATCGCACTCAATAGTAAATTCCGTTCCTTCCAGCATTTCTAACTTGCCGTTAGCTGATTGTGTTTGTATGAATTTTACTCCGCTTACTTTATCTGTTCCCGTAATTTCCACAGGTGAAACATTGAATAACCCTTCTACACCTGATCTTTTTGCAATTTCAAATTCAAAATCATAAGCTCCCATTTCTTCACGTCCTCTTCTGTAAGCAAGTATTACTTTTCCTGCGCCGAGCTTTGCTGATTCTGATGCAGCATCCATTGCCGTATTGCCGCCGCCCAATACAATTACTACATTTCCGGTTTCTGTCATGTGATGATTCATCCGCAGCTCCGAGATAAACTCAACTGCGCCGAAACAGTTTTTAAGATTTTCTCCTTTAATATTTACAGGATTTGTTTTACCCAGACCAATTCCTAAAAACACAGCATCGTAAACTTTCTCGAGATTTTGAAAATCTTCTTTCGAAGAAATATAAGTATTGTAAATTATATTGAATCCGAGCTGTTCCTGTAAATAATTTACTTCTTCAAGCGCTTCTTCATTTGTGATCTTATAAGGCGCTACTCCGTAAAGAGCAAGTCCGGACGGCTTATCCTTTGCTTCAAATATATCAACTTCAATTCCCGATCTCCTGAGTTCGCATGCGCATGAAATTCCTGCAGGACCTGCTCCGATCACCGCTGCTTTTTTACCGTTTGGATCCCCGCTTTCAAAAAATTTAATTTTATTTCTGATAGCATTTGAAGTTGCAAAATTCTGAAGCCTGCCGATCTCAATCGGTTTGACTTCCTGAAGATTATAAACGCAAGCGCCTTCGCATAAAACTTCAGTAGGACAGACTTTTCCGCATGCATTGCCAAGATAATTGGAATCATAAATTGTCTTTGCAGAACCAGTTACATTTCCTGTGCTTATCTGCCTGATGAATAATGGTATGTCAATTCTTGTAGGGCATGCCGATACGCATGGCGCGTCGTAACAAAACAGGCATCTCGAGCTTTCATAATACGCCTGTGTTTCATTCATCAGAGGTTTTATCTGTGTGAAATTCTTTTCAAATTCCTCTTTGCTGTTCGGCTTTTTATATTCCGGCATTAAAAATTTTTAAACTTTTAAAATCTGAATAAATACACTGTGTGAAACAATATGCGTAAATTTAAAACTTTATATATTTGAAATCACAGTTCAGTGATCTTTCCGTAAGTCTCAGGTCTTCTGTCTCTGAAAAACTGCCATGTGGATCTGACTTCATTTATCATTTCAAGATCAAACTCCGCTACAAGTAATTCATCATTTTCTTCCGACGCCTGCGCAAAAATCTGTCCTCGCGGATCAGTGAAGTATGATGTCCCGTAAAATTTTCCGAGGTTCCAGGGCTTCTCAGTGCCGACCCTGTTTATACATCCCATAAAATATCCGTTGGCTGCTGCATGCGCCGGCTGTTCGAGTTTCCATAAATACTGCGAAAGACCGGCTACTGTTGCTGACGGATTATAAACTATTTCAGCGCCGTTAAGTCCGAAGATTCTGGCGCCTTCAGGGAAGTGTCTGTCATAGCAGATATAAACTCCCACTTTGCAGTACTTTGTCTGAAATACTGGATATCCAAGATTCCCGGGTTTGAAGAAAAATTTCTCCCAGAATCCTGATGTATGCGGGATATGATTTTTTCTGTATTTGCCAAGATACTTTCCGTCTGCATCGATTACCGCTGCAGTATTATATAACACTCCCGCCTGTTCCTTTTCATAAATTGGCACGATCATCACCATATTATATTTCTTCGCATACTCCTGCATTCTCTCAACGGTCGGACCAGGAACTGATTCCGCGGATTCATACCATTGCCTGTCCTGTCCGGGACAAAAATACGGAGTGTTGAAAATTTCCTGAAGACATAAAATCTGAACACCTTGCTTACCTGCATCCTCAATATACGGAATGTGCTTCTGAACCATTGCTTCCTTTATCTCTTCTATTGTACCTTCGCCTTCGGTTAACGGAAGACTCATTTGTATCAGACCGGATTTGATTATTGACATATTAAAATTTTTAACTGAAAATGTTTTTTAAAATTTTGACAGGGATTAAAATAATTCTAATTTTATTAATAAAAAAGTTGAATATGATTTTAATGAATGCATTTTATTGGAATGTTTTAAGTTCGAAGAAATGTATTTTGTAAAATGCTTATAGAATTTTCAGTGAAATGATTTTATTTTAATCTAATTAATTTAATAATCATGATGAACAAAAGTCGTTATTTCAATAACAACATTTTTCTGGTAACGCTTATATTGTCTGAAGAAAGTGTATAAAAATAAATTCCGCTGGCTAAATTACTTCCGTCGAATTCTATATGATAATTTCCGGAATTCTGACTTTCGTTCACCAGTGTGATTATATCATTTCCGAGAATATCATAAACTGTAATCCGGACAAAGCTGCTCTTTCTGATTATATAATTAATGTCCGTCTTTGGGTTAAAAGGATTCGGGTAGTTCTGAAATAATTCATGACTTAAAACGGAAGATGAGAAGTCATCAATTCCGTCAATTACTCCCGCATAAAATATTGATGTAAATGAATTTAATGTATCTCCGAATGTATTTCCTGAAACTGCAAATGAATTTGAAAACTGCTGCTTTGATACGCTGACAGGTATATTATCTCCCGCTATTTCCGGCAGTTGAAAGTTTCTGTCCCAATGCGACCAGCCCTGTGTGTTATAAAGTATTGAGCCGAATGAATAAAAACCGTTTATCGCCTCTGACTTACCGCAGACAAATATACAGTTGAAATTATCAACAACAATCACTGTAGCGCTGTCATTTCCTGAAGCGGGTCCGTTATATAAATTTACCCATGAAGTATCCCCGGCAGGTGTGTATTTAATAGTTGCATAATCTTTTCCCCTCATGCTATTTACAAAACTGCTGCCTGTAACTATAACATTATTGTTCAGATCCATTTTAATTCCGGTCAAAAAATCCTCTCCGTTACCGGTTCCGTCATAAGTTTGTGACCAGTTCAAATTTCCTGTTGTGTCGTATTGAAGTACAAGATAGTCCGGACTGCCGGAAAAATTAATTACGCCGCCTAGAGCAATTCTTTGATCTCTCAGATCTAAGCAAGTTGCTGCAATATTTCTCGGGACTGCCGTACTCCAGTTTTGTTTCCATAATAAATTTCCTGATGAATCGTATTTTATTAAAACAGTCTGTCCAAAGTCTGAAGTATCCTTACTCGTACCTGCTATATAAGCAAATTTGAAATCAATTGTACTTAGTATTTTCACCGGGACATCTTGTGATCTTCCGGCTGTTGAATCATCATAATATTTGCTCCAGATAAAATTTCCTGCGGTATCAATTTTCTGTGTAAGTATATCATAACCGGATCCTGCGCCGGAGAATGAATATGATGTTAAATAAAGAAATTTATTTCCAAAACTGAAACTTTGAAAATCAAATGACACAGGAATGTCATCCCCGTTATTTTTAGAATCAAATTCTTTAGCCCAGATCAGAGATCCGGCAGCCGAATATTTTAAAATCAGAATATTGCTTCCGCCTGTCGAATCTGATTTCCTGCAAAGTAAATATATATCTCCGGTAATAATATCAGAAGTTATATCAACCGGCTCTTCATCATATGCGGTTGAATATACTAATACATCCTGCTGCATCCCGCTCCATAAAATATATTTTACAGTATGTATATCCCAGCCGGTAACTGAATTCTTAACCTTTCCGGTCACTATTAATAAATCCTGAGTCTGTATGTTGTCAATACATACTGCTGAGTCAGTATTTACATAATAGTTTCTCCAGGCTTTGAACTGAGAATAAGAATCCCCGGGTATAAAAAAAATTGAGTACAGTAAAGACAGGAACAGAATTGAAATGAAAAAAACTTTGTCTTTCATATTGCTTTAATTAAAATTAAAAAAACCTATTATTTCAGATAAACAAATTTCTTCGAATCAATCTTAATTCCGTTTGCAATCAGTGTGTAAAAATATACACCGCTCTGAAGACCGTTTGATTCGGGATTGTATTTTAATGAATAATTTCCGGCGCTGTAAAATTTGTTGCTCACTATACGGGTATGTTCTTTACCCGTAATATCATGAACTATAACAGAAAGTGTTGCTTCTTTTTTTAAATTGATCTTAATTGTTGTGGATGGATTAAAAGGATTCGGAAAATTCTGATCCAGAGTAAAATCTCCCGGCACGGCATAATTAAATCTGATAGCAGCATTCACAGCGGAGAGAGAGTTTACAATTCCCCAGCCCGTCAGGTTATCCGGCTGCCCTGTTCTCTCTGATGAACTTAAAAGCAGCTGCTTCACATCTTCTGGAGTCAGAAGAGGATTTGCAGACAGCATTATCGCGCAGACTCCTGCAACCATCGGACAAGCAAGTGAAGTACCCGAACTCGAATTCAGATATCCGACATTTCCAGCGCCCGGGAATGCAGTATAATTACTAATTCCCAAAGCCATTACTTCAGGTTTGATCCTTCCGTCAACCGTCGGACCGACAGAGGAAAAACCGGCTCTTATTTTACCGAGAGTTACAGCGCCGACTGTGATAACTTTTTTCCCGTCAGCAGGAGCGCCGAGAGTATTATGATCGGGATTAAATCCGTCATTGCCTGCTGATACAACTACTGTAATTCCTTTACTGACGGCAATGTCAGCGGCTAATGTTATGCGCGCAGTATTTCCGTCCATATCCTGCCATGTGTAAGATGGATACGGAGAATTAAATTCAAGATAAGTAAGAGAACTTGTTATAATATCAGCGCCGAGACTGTCAGCCCATTCTGCAGCCGCTATCCAGTTGTCTTCTTCCAGCGGAGTTTCGCTGTCTGTATTTTCTGTCTTTGCAAGGATTATTTCAGAATCAAAAGCGGGAGATACAAGCCAGCCCTGATCATATCCGCAGACAAGAGATAAAGTAAGAGTGCCGTGCGCTCCGGTTCCCATTCTGCCCGTATCATTTGCAACTATTGTATCGCCGTTTACAAAATCAAATGATCTTATTCCTTTTTCCCTGATAAGGTCAAAGCAGGTATGATTTAAATTATCAAAACCGGAATCAAATGAAGCCACTAATACTCCGCTTCCCGTGTAACCGAGATCATGAACTGCAGGGATATTAATCAGATTGGCTTGATTAAAAGACGGACCGTAATTTATTTCAGATAAAGCTGTAAGATTTGCGTTTATATTTATTCCGGAATTGTTTCCGTTGAAATCTTCAGATAAAGGAATTGATCTTTTATATTTTTGCACTAAGTCAACTTCTTTTACAAAACTTTTTCGCGAGATCATTTCAATCTGCAGTTTTGAAGCGTAACAGGAAACACCGTTCAGCCATTTTGATTTACGCTTTATCTCAATTCCCATATCCGAAATAACTTTTATATAACCGGCATTTAAAGGAAGATCCAGATAATCAGTTATGTCAGAACCCTTCAATCTTTTATATCTCCTGTCAATTGATCTGGAGGTTAGAAAATCTTGCGGATCTGATTCATTAACGGAAATATCTCCTTTATCTCTGAAAAAAATCCAGACAAGATGTTTTGATTCCTGTGCAGCATAACGCAGATTTATATCAAGTCTGCCGCTGATCTTTTTTTCAAAACCTGTCCCTGTGAGGAGTATTATTGCGGAGAAGGAACCAATTAATATTGAAATGATATTTTTGGGAATACCGTATTTCATTTTTTTATAAATTTTAATCATAGTTAACGGCGAAATACTCCGGAAGTAATATATATGATTTTTAATAAACTAAACCGATTGATTAAAAAAATCAATACCTAATTTGAAATTATAGAAAACTTAATTTGAACCCGATATTCTAAATTAAAATATTTATTTTAAGTAAAACTTCTTTACATCTTCTGCGTTATAAATTAATATTTTTTTATTAACTAAACAATTATATAACTAGCTTATGAATATTTTAGTTTTAGGAGGGACGATCTTTCTCGGGAAGCATATCGTCAACGCGGCTCTGAATAAAAATCACAATGTAACGCTTTTTAACCGCGGCAAACATAACCCGGAATGGTTTCCGGATATTGAAAAGATCAGAGGCGACAGGGAAGGTGATCTCAGCGAACTTAAAGGCAGAAAGTTTGATGCAGTCATTGACACATGCGGATATGTTCCGAAAATTGTGAAAAGATCTGCAGAATATCTGAGAGATGCAGCAGGTCACTACTCCTTTATATCAAGTATCTCGGTTTACAATGATTTTAAAGAAATGAATATGGATGAAGATTCGCCTACAGGTGTAGTTACTGACGGGAATGTCGATGAAATGACAATGGAAAATTACGGACCGCTGAAAGCGTTGTGTGAAAAAGAAGTCACGGATATTTTCGGTGAGGATGCATCGATAGTCAGATCCGGTCTGATAGTCGGCGACGGAGATTTTTCAGACAGATTCACTTACTGGGTCAGAAGAGTCGGAAATGGCGGCAAAGTTATTATCCCCGTTAGTAAGGTAAATAATGTTCAGTTCATAGATGTAAAAGATCTCGCGGAATGGACTTTGAAAATGAGTGAAGAAAAAATATCCGGCGTTTATAATTCAACCGGACCGCTTGAGACATTATCGTTAAATGATTTTGTGACTAAATGTAAAAATTTTTCCGGCAGTAATGCGGAATTTATATATATGGATGAAAAATTTCTCCTGGAAGAAAATGTAGTCCCGTTCAGAGATCTGACAATGTGGCTGCCCGAAGAAGATGCTGGCGTAAATAATATAGATATCACTAAAGCAAAAAATGCCGGACTTTCGATCAGACCGCTTGAAGATACTTTAAAAGATACTGTTGAATATGATCTCTCAAGAGGTCCTGACTTCAAACTGCGTACAGGACTTTCGGAAGAAAAGGAAAATGAACTTCTGGAAAAATGGAAAAAAGTAAAGTGAGGCTGATTCTATGAATTTATTAAAATTCGAAATAAAAAATTAATAAACATTTTATTAAATAAATATTATTCCTATTTTTACCAAAACAATTAAATTAAAAAAAAACATGTACAGTAAATTATTAAAATTTACAGGAGTCATAGTTTTGTGTCTGATAATCAGTAATATCTCATTATCCGGTACAAAAACTCCTTATAATCTTTTCTCCGCCGGTGACAATGCGGTAAATTCCGAAATATCAAATTATGTTGACAATGCAGTCTTCATGAATATTAACAGGGAAGAACTGTTAAGGATCTGTGAAAACAAAGATATGGAAATTGAAATTACAATGCCATACGGAGATAACAGTTTTTCAAATATCACTCTTCAGAGATTTGATATTCTTAAGCCGGATGCTAAGATCGTTGCTAGGACTATCCGCGGTAACGAAGAAGTGAAGCTCGAAGATATTGCAGTCTCATACACAGGTAAGCTAAACGGACTTGATAATTCTCTCATCTCTATCACTTTCACAAAAGAAAAAGTAACAGGACTGCTGGTATCTCAGAATGACAATTACATTCTCGGAAATCTGAATGATAATTCCGGAAATGAAACAGATACTTACATTCTATACAGGGAAAGCGATCTTAAAAATAAAAATGATTTTCAATGTTATACCGATGATAATCTTTCTTCAGAAGCAATTGAAAAAATGAGAAGTTCTATTATCAGTCAACTGAATGATAATTCACCTTCTGATCTGTATATAGCTGAAATAGCTATTGAGCTTGACTTCGAGACGTATAACATCTACGGAGCATCAGTTCAGAATACGACCAATTACGCGCTTGCTCTGATGGCGGCGTCTTCTGCTATTTACATGAAAGAAGTTAACGTTAAGTTTATTATTCCTTACTTAAGAGTCTGGACTACTACAGATCCTTACACCGGTACAAATTCTAATCAGCTTCTTAATCAGTTCAGGTCAGAATGGAATGCAAATCAGCAGGGAGTACAGAGAACCCTAGCTCATTACATTTCAAGAAGAGGCGGTAACTACGGCGGTATTGCATGGGTTAATGTACTTTGTTCACCGCCAAACGGCGGAAATGGCTACGGTTTCAGCAATACAGACGGACCTATTCTGCCGCTTCCTACTTTTTCATGGGACGTAATGGTTGTCTCACATGAGATCGGACATAATTTCGGTTCACCTCATACACACAGCTGCAGCTGGGTCGGCGGAATAATTGACAGCTGTTACGCTGCTGAAGGCGGATGTTATACAGGACCTCCTGTTGCAGCAGTCGGAACGATCATGAGTTATTGTCACCTTAACGGTTCCATAAGTTTAGTAAAGGGATTCGGTCCTCAGCCAAAAACATTGATCAGAGCTAATGCTGAAAATTCAGGATGTATGTATGTATCATCCAACTTGCTGCAAGTCGGATATCCTAATGGCGGTGAATTATTCAGAACAGGTAACTCAACGCAAATATACTGGGGAACATCTTTGACCGGAAATGTCAATATTGAACTTTCAACCGATGCCGGCGCGACCTGGCAGACAATACAAAATAACGTTCCGGCAACTGACAGAATTTACGACTGGACTTTTCCTTATATTGCAACTACTTCACAGGCAAAAATCAGAATCTTAAATTCCGCTAACCTGAACGAAGGCGATACTTGTGATAATAATTTCACGATTATATTATCATATATACCTTTTTCAATAATATCTCCTCCTTCATTTACCAGGATAGAAACATCGCCGACAGGTACAGGTCTCCACAGATTTGACTGGACAAGTACCGGCACTCATCCATCATTCAGATATGGAGTTAAGTTCAGAAAAATCGGAGGCGGAGCAGTGGATTTCTTTTATCAGAGCAATAACGGCGGAACAGATACTGTAGTAACTTTAAGGAACAGTTTTCTTGACAGTCTTGCGCAGCAGATGGGTACTTCAGGTGATTCCGTACGATGTTCCTGGAGAGGCTGGGCGTATAACGGATATGATTCCGCATCATCCGGTAACAGCGGTATTATTACATTTGCAAGAACTGGAGTAGGTATAAATGTAATTTCTTCCGCAGTTCCTGAAAAGTTTGAATTGTTCAATAATTATCCGAATCCTTTTAACCCTTCTACAAACATAAGATTTGCAATGCCTAAGTCAGGCAAGGTCGAACTTAAAGTGTATGACGCAGGAGGAAGGGAAATGAGTGTATTAGTCAATGAGAACTTAAGCGCCGGAAGTTATGAATACAGATTCGATGCGGCAAATCTGCCGAGCGGTGTTTACTTCTATGCTTTAAGGACATCGGATTTTAATGCGACGAAGAAAATGCTTTTAGTAAAATAAGTTTCAAGTTACGAATACGAGTTTCAAGTTCCAAATTTTAAGTTTATAAAAATCGATCCATGGCTTAAAATTCGTTTAATCTTTTAATCTGTGATTCAGACACATACTAAACCGCTGCGAAAATTCGCGGCGGTTTTTTTTATTATATGACGGGAATCATACTATGAGTAAACAGTTTTTTGTAAGTTATTATCGGAGGATGTTATGAAAAAGAAAATCTTAATTATAGATGATGATCCTGATATAGTAGAAGCCACAAAGCTGTTTCTCGAATATTCCGGATTTGAAGTCTTGTCTGAAACAGATCCCGGCAAAGGCGCTGTAACATTTTTACAGAGCAGTCCGGACCTTGTAATACTTGATGTAATAATGAACGATCCTGATGAAGGATTTTTCCTCGCAAAGAAGTTTAAAAAATCCAACCCGGAAATTCCCGTGATCATTTATTCATCAGTATCGAAAGCTCTCGGTTACAGTTTCGGAAAAAGCGATATGATATCAGCGGATAAATTTATTGATAAACCGGCTGAGCCGAAAGTCTTACTTGATTCAATTAACGAGTTACTAAAATCTTATCACAATGAATGAAATTGAAAAAAAAATCAGAAGAGAGTTTATTCATGAACTGATAAGCAGACACGGTACTGAGAGAACATCACTGCTTCCCGTACTGCAGGAATTCCAGAAAAAATTCGGATATATTGACGGTCATTCGCAGCAGGAAATTGCTTTCGCAATGAACATTCATCCTGTAGAGGTAAACAGCATCATCTCATTCTATTCATTTTTGTATGACAGTCCGAGAGGGAGAAACACTGTGAGGATCTGCAGAAACATAGTATGTGATTTTCACGGAAGTAATGAAATTGCTGAGGCTGTCAGTAGAGAGTTTAATTTAAATTCCGGACAGACATCCGAAGACGGAAAGATCACGCTTGAGATCACAAACTGTTTCGGTCTTTGTGACAAGAGCCCGTCTATGATTGTGAACGAAAATGTTTATGAAAAAATTGATAAAGATTCCGCATTAAAAATTCTAAGAGGACTGTGATGAATAATTTATTTAAGAAAAAGGACAGGAAAGGTCCTGTATTATTCTCGGAATACAAACCCGGCTCGGCATTGCTCAAAGCAGCAGGCATGAGCCGAGACGATATACTTTTTGAAATAAAGGATTCCGGATTAAAAGGAAGAGGCGGCGCAGGATTTCCCACTTCCGTAAAATGGATGCTCACCGCTTCAGCCGATTCAGAGAGAAAATTTATAGTCTGCAACGCCGATGAAGGCGAACCCGGGACTTTTAAAGACAGAGTGCTGCTTACGGAATATCCGGAACTCGTACTCGAAGGTATGATAATCGCCGCTTATACGATCGGAGCAAAAGAGGGAATAATTTATTTGAGAGCTGAGTATTCCTATATAAAGGAATTTCTCGAAAATAAAATTAGCGAACTTAGAAAATATAATTTCCTTGGAAAAAATATTGCCGGTAAAGACGGATTTGATTTTGACATAAAGATCAGACTTGGCTCAGGCTCTTATGTCTGCGGTGAAGAGACAGCTTTGATAGAATCTCTCGAAGGACACCGCGGAGAGCCGAGAAATAAACCTCCGTTCCCTGTAAACACCGGATATCTCGGATGCCCGACAGTTGTAAATAATGTCGAGACGCTTGCCTCTGTCCCGCATATTATCAATAAAGGCGGGGATTGGTTTCATAAATTCGGAACTGATAAATCAACCGGTTCAAAACTGTTTTCTATTTCGGGCGACTGCAAATATCCCGGAGTATATGAACTGCCTTTCGGAATTTCAATAAAGGATCTTTTGGAAATAAGCGGAGCTGAAAATACCAAAGCCGTTCAGATCGGCGGAGCATCGGGTTTATGCTTTCCCGAATCCGAATTCGGCAGGAAACTATGCTTCGAAGAAATATCAACCGGCGGCTCTGTTATGATATTTGACAGAAGCAGGGACATGCTTAAAGTGCTGAAAAACTTCATGGAGTTTTTTGTAGAAGAGTCATGCGGTCAGTGCACTCCGTGCAGGATCGGAAACGTCCGGTTACTCGAAGGAGTGAAAATGATCGAAAGAAATGAATACACATTTGAATATATAGAAAAGCTAAAAGAGCTTTGCGGGACAATGAAGATTGCGTCTAAATGCGGACTGGGACAAAGCAGTCCTAATCCTTTCATATCAATACTTGAAAATTTTAAAGATGAGATCTTCGGAAAACATTTAAATCATAACTACGATGAAAAAGGAATTAAGAAGTCCGGTATCTCAGCGGCCTCATACAGCTGAAGATGCTAACGGAAAAAGCGGGATCGGCTCGGAAGTTGGAATTGAACTCAACGGCGAGAAAATAAAAGTCGCACTGGGAAAATCGATTCTTGATATCTGCAGAGAAAACAAAATTCACATTCCAACGCTTTGCTATCATGAAGATCTCTGCATTGCAGGCAACTGCAGACTGTGCCTTGTTGAGATCGAAGGTATGAAAAATCTTCAGACCGCTTGCTCATTTCCAGTTACAAGTCCGGTAAAGATAAAAACTTTTTCCGATAAAGTAAGAAAAGCCAGGAAGCATATTATAGATCTGCTATTAAGCGAACATTACGGCGAATGCTACAGCTGCGTGAGGAACAATAACTGTGAGCTGCAGACGCTTGCGCGCGAACACGGAATTGACAGTTATGAATTCGGACATGTATGCGAGCCGAGATTTGAGATCGATAATTCATCCGCAGCCGTGATCAGAGAAATGGATAAATGCATTCTCTGCAGAAGGTGTGTGAGGACCTGCATTGATCTTCAGGAAGTCGGAGTGCTGGAAGCGATTAACAGGGGATATGAAACAAAGATATCGACTTTCCTTGATATGCCGCTTGCTGATGTAATATGCATAAACTGCGGACAGTGCATCAACCGCTGTCCGACAGGCGCATTGCATGCCAATGATCCGTCTGACCTTATATGGAAAGCAATCGAAGATCCGCGAAAGCATGTAGTCCTTCAGACAGCTCCGTCTCCGAGAGCTTCCATTGGTGAAGAGTTCGGATTAAGTCCGGGACATTCCATGACCGGTCAGCTTAATACTGCTGCAAGGAGGATCGGATTTGATAAAGTGTTCGATACGAATTTTTCCGCTGACCTTACAATTATGGAAGAAGGAACAGAACTTCTTAACAGACTGAAAAAAGCGATTGTAGATAAAGATGAAAACGTAAAACTCCCGCAGTTTACTTCATGCTCGCCGGGATGGGTGAAATTCATAGAACATTTTTATCCGGAAAAACTGGATTACCTTTCAACTGCAAAATCACCGCAGCAAATGTTCGGCGCTGTGCTGAAAACTTTTTATGCGGAGGAATCAGGCATTGATCCTGCTGACATAGTAACAGTCGCTCTGATGCCGTGCGCTGCAAAGAAATTTGAATGCAACAGACCGGAAATGAATTCATCAGGATTTAAAGATGTGGATTACGGACTGACGACTAGAGAGATGGCTAAGATGATCCGTGAAGCGGGATTAGTGCTGCCCGAACTTCCGAAGTCAGGATTTGACGATCCTTTCGGTGAAGCAACCGGATCAGGACTGATATTCGGTTCGACCGGAGGCGTAATGGAAGCGGCATTAAGAACAGTATATGAACTTGTAACAGGAAGACCTGTACCTTTTGACGGACTGAACATTGATGTCTGCAGAGGAATGAAAGGAATAAAAGAAGCTTCGGTAAAACTTGAAAACTGCAAAGAGGAATTTTCATTTCTTGAAGGCGTTGATCTGAAGTTCATAGTAGCTCACGGGACGGCAAATGCAAAAGTCGTAATGGATATGCTAAAAAGAGGTGAGCTTAACGGTTACCATTTCGTTGAGATAATGGCATGCCCCGGCGGATGCATAGGCGGCGGCGGTCAGCCGATACCGACTTCGGAAAGCATCAGAAAGTTAAGAGCAAAAGCAATCTATGAAGAAGAAGAATCTCTGTCGGTAAGAAAGTCGCATGAGAATCCAAAGATAAAATATATTTATGATAAATATTTTACCGACGGACCGTGCGGAAAACTCTCGCATAAATTACTTCACACCGGATACATTAAGAGAGGCAAGTTAATAAAATAAATTAACAACACTGCTTTATGATAAATCTAATCCCTCTTCAGACTAAAGATCTCAGTTATCTTTGGCAGCTGGTATCGGAGAGAAATAAATGGTTTATCAAACTCAGATACATTGCCGTTATAATGCTTTTGTGTCTGTATGTATTTATAATTTACATAAGTGATGAAAATATTCACGCCGTTCAGAAGACAGGTATAGCATTCATTTTTACCGGCATACTTATTTACAATCTGATATTCAGTTATATCGCAACAGCAAATATAATAAAAAACGATGTCACCTCATTCAATCCGATGAAGTTCGCATTGATACAGATAGTGTGTGATATATCTTCGCTGATGATAATTGTATATCTCACCGGACTGATCAACAGTCCTTTCAGCATGTTCTTTATTTTTCATGCGATCATAGGAAGTCTTATACTGCCGGGAAGAGTGGTTTACTTTATTGTATTTATAGTTCTGTCTGTGTTTACGGCGTTAACTATGCTGACTCATTTCGGCGTAATACCTGAATTCTCGATATCCAATACGGCGCCGGTAGAAACGTTAAGCTTAAACTATCTTGTTCTGAATCTTTTATCCTTCTGGCTTATGATACTTCTCAGCGTGATGTTCGTGAATTTTCTGACGAGCGCGTTATACAGAAGAGAGCAGCAATTAATAGAGGCGATTCAGAAAATTGAAAAGGCGGAAACAGACAAACAGAATTATATACTTGCTGTAGTGCATGAAGTAAAATCTCCTCTGTCAGTAATTGTATCTTATCTGAATCTTTTAATAAACGGCATCACAGGCGAGATCAATGATAAAGCGATGAACATACTCACAAAAATGAAAAAGAGATCTGACGAAGCCATAGAGCTGACAAATAATATTCTTGAAGTGTCAAAGATCAGGCAGTTAAAAAATCTTGATTTGGAAAATATTGACATTGAAACGCTGATACGCGAAGTCTTTGATAAAATAAAAGTTAAAGCCGAAGAAGATAAGATCACACTGCATTTTACTGACACCAGGAAAAGCAGAAAAACTTTATACGCCGACAGACATTTATTGGAAATTGTTTTATCGAATTTAATTAGCAACTCGGTAAAATATAATCACTCCGGAGGAAGAGCTGATATAATACTTTCCGACAGAAATGATGATCTTTGCATATCGGTAATTGATTCGGGAATTGGTATTCCGTCTGATGAGTCAAACTTTATTACATCAGAATTTTACCGCGCTTCAAATGCAAAGCAGTATGAAAAAGAAGGAACCGGACTTGGACTTTATGTAGTAAGTCAGATAGTGAATAAGCATGGCGGCAAGCTGTATATCAAAAGTCCTTCAGGCATCGGCAGTGATGAATATCCCGGGACTTCAGTAGTGATACACCTGCCGTATATACAGGAATGAAACGGAATGAAACGGAGTTTGGGAACGAGCTGTAAATGGGAACGAGCGTTAATCCTCATATATCAGCATTGCTCCGGAGACGATCAGAACAGTAGCCGCAACTTTCTTCAGATAACTTTCCTCTTTAAATAATTTTGCGCCGATCAGTACGGCGAATAATACGGATAATCTTTTCAATGAAATTACAATGCCGACAGGCGCGAGTTTCACGGATTCAATCTGCGCAAGTCTGTAACCGATTGTTACAACCGCTATAATCAGAATTGTTAATATAAGATACTTGCTGCGCTCCTTTGTGAAAATTTTTTCTCCGGATAATTTCCGCGTGAACAAGTAAATGATAAGAAAGATCAGAAGGAAAAAATAATTCTGAATTACAACAAATAATATTGGAGAGATCCTGAACTTTAGGAGAATGAACTTATCTATAACCGCTGACACGGATATCAGAATCAAAGCGGCGAAAATTATTCTGTGATAACCCGGACTTTTAAAAACATGAAACGGCCGAAGGAGACTTTCATTCTTCTTAAGCTCAAGTATAAACGTACCGGTTACGATCAGCGTCATTCCGATGATCTCATACGCGCTCAGCATTTCACCGAGAAATATAAAAGCCAGTAATGCAATGATCATCGGTGATGCGGCGAGAAGCGGGAGCGTCCTGCCGATCTCTAAGTTTTTCAAAGCCGTCATTATGCAGAGAAAAGCCAGCGCGTTCAGTACGGACTTTACAAATAAGTAAAGCAAAGAATCAGCATTCAGTCCTTCCGTTCCTGTAAAGGCGAGCAATGGCGTTGACAGCGCAGCGACGACTGCAGACAATATCAGAGTAAAGTCGAGAGCTTTAAGTTCGCTTAAGACTTTCTTCTGAAGTATAGCCGCTGTTGCTGATAACAGCGCGGAAAAAATTGCGAGCCAAAACCATGTCATATATTAATATAAAAATTATCAGAAAATTAATTTTGTCTTTAAGAATAAATTTCTTCCCGGTTCGGATACATAAGAACCTCTTGCAGTTGAAAGATGTTCGCGGTAACTTTTGTCAAATAAATTTTCTATCCCGGCGGTAACTGAGAATTTAAATGATCCGGCATTTATATTATCGAATCCCGAATACAAATTATAAATTACATATCCCGGAGTTTTCAGTTCACCTGCTGCAGTTCTGTTTTGTGAAGAGAATAATACTGAATTAAAATTTAAACTAAAAAGAGATTCCGTATAAAATTTTAACCCAAGAAGTCCGTTAAGCGGCGGTATCTGCGGCAGCGGTGATTTGTCACCGGTATTTTCCCCGTTTACAAAAGATAGGTTACCGTAAAATGTAAAACCTTTATAAAAATTATATTCAGACTGAACTTCAAATCCCGCAAGCCGTGCGCTTCCGATGTTTGTTTTTATCAGAGCAGGTCGGTTCTCAAAAGTACCCGGAATTTCAGTGATCAGATCAGAAAGAAAATTTGAAAATAATTCGAGAGAAAGATTCAGATCTTCACCCCAGTATTTCGCAGAAGCGGAAAGAAAATATCCGAGCTCGGGATTCAATGCAGGATTGCCGACGCGTACAATGCTTCCGAGATCAATATACTGAAACCTTTCTTCGAGAGACGGAGATCTGAATGAAGCTGAGAAGTTTCCGGAGAGATTAATTTTGTCAGTCATTTTATAATTTGCGCCGCTGTTATAGCTCCAGGAAATTTCGCTGCTCTCCGAAGCTTCCCATAAAACTTTCTGATTAGCCGGTGAATTATTTTTCACTCCGTTTGTAATTGTGTAAGCGGGATTCAGCGACTGTTCGTTTGATACAAATATGCCGTCTATCCTGCCGCCAATGTTTAAATATATTTTGTCGTTATTAAAACTCGTTTCATCATTAACATAAAATCCGACGCTTGAATATTTTGACTCAGGGATCGGAATATCACCTGTTATAAGTGTCGTTGCGGAGATCAGATTATTCAGCGAATCAAATCTTTCTATATACTGCGTCCTCTCCCGCGTAGTAATAAGCTTTCTCTGCCATATATCAATTCCTGTTACAAGCTTACTGTTGTCCTTTACAAGATCAGCCGTAAACTGCAGACCTTTTGTATAATGTTTTCCTTCCGGATTTATTAAAAGATTATTGATCTTAGCCGCAGGTGTAGTTGCTGTCGGAGGAATGAAGACAACGCTGTTTGGAATGACTTCCGTATTCCTGAAAATATTCTGAAGGAAAAACCGCGCGGAAAAGTTTTTGATAAGTCCGGAAATTTCCCTGATCCTATAACCGGCAGCGAACATATCCCTTTCGGCGGGAATGTATGTAACCTTCGCCTGAGAAGGGAAGAGCGGATAGCTTCCGGGAATGCCGGCATAAGGCGATTTGAATTTCTGATACTCTAAATTTATTTCATGATTCTTCCAAAGCTTTATTCCGGTATAGGCAGAGATTCCCATATCCCTGAAAGAGCTGTTAGGAATAACGCCTCCCGGAGTTTTAATGTCGGATGCTTCATTGTAAGACGCCTGCACATTCGCGTTAAAAATTTTATCGCTAATCATGAGAGACATTGATGAGCCTGCAAGTTTATTCACAGTAAAAAACTGACCTGAAATAATTCCTTTAAGTTTCAGATCATCCGAAAAATTTCCCGTTTCGGTTTTGATGCTGACGATACCGCCTGTTCCGCCCGAACCGTAAACAGAGGATACGCCGCCTTTTATGACTTCAATTCTTTCTACAGTATTTCCGTCAATAAGCGAAAACCTCGCCGCCTGATTATTTGCAGTTTCAATTCTGTTGCCGTTTATTATGACAATAATATTATCCCTGCTGAGACCTCTGATATTTATATCAGTCGCCCAGATCCCGTCCCTTACAAGATTAATTCCCGGTTTGTATTTCATCATATCAGGAGTCGAGATGACAGGCAGAAAATCAAAATCTTTTTTTGTGATAAGCGAGACAGGAAGTATCGCATACTTCAGCTGATTTTCGATCTTAGTGGAATAGACCTTTATTTCACCCGATAAAATATCAGACTGCTCAATGCTGAATTTAAAATAATTGTCCGATTCCCTTTCTAAAATAATTTCTTTTGTAAAATACTTGTATCCGATCCTTTCTATTGTAACAGTAATTTTGCTTTCAGTAATATTATTAAAAAAGCATTCGCCTGTTTTATCCGTGACTTCGAACACTTCATCCGGCGAGATTGTTATTCTTGACTCCTCCACAGGTTCTCCTCCGGAAGCATCAGTCACAGCGCATCCGAATTTATACTGTGAGAAAGTTAGACTGCTATTCAGAAAGATTAAAGAAATTAATATCAGAAATGTAAGCGATGTTTTCATATTCAAAATTAGTGAATTAAATATGAACTGAATATGATTAAAATCACCGTGTTAGCTGAATGGATCCCCGCCGGAAGCACGCAGGGATGACAAAAGGGGGGAATATTTTTGCAATTTTTCAAAGGCGGAAAATTGAAAATAGCTAAAATAATAATGACATCACTTAAATAATTTTCAGTCCCAATTTTCCGTGATTGCTTCGATACGCATGCGATGTCTGAATAGGGGTTTACATTACTAAATTAATTTTTCTTAAATATTAGATTAATTATATTCGCAAAGACAATTTATATTTCTTTCATTCACCTGCATATATCATAAATCAAAATTACTGATACATGATACCTGTAACGATCAAAGATCTGAAAAATGTAAATGCTTTCAGCGAACTTCCGGACGAACATCTGCAATGGATCATAGACAGATCCGAATATGATGAAATTGAAGACGGCGGTCTTGTTGCAAAATACGGAGATCCGGCTGACAGTATGTGGGTATTACTGGAAGGGAAAGTTTCGTTTTATATGAATATAAACGGGCAGCAGGTTTTCTATTTTACTTTTGAGAATGACGGTATTACAGGAGGTGTGGGCGGATTGATGCCTTACTCCAGAATGAAAACAATGCCCGGTTATGCTTATGCAGTTGGAAGCGTAAAAAGACTCAAGCTGCACAAAGATCATTTTGCGGAACTGGAGCATCTCAATCCTGATTTCATTCAAAAGCTTATCGGCTATATGACTGAAAGAGCAAAATACTTCGCCACTACAAAACTCCAGCACGAAAAGGTAAACGCTCTCGGTAATCTTGCCGCCGGAATTGCGCATGAACTTAACAATCCCGCTGCTGCGATTAACAGATTCTCTAATGAACTTGCAAAAAGACTAAACCGCAATTATGAACTTACTGAAGATCTTGTTAAATGTAATTTAAGTCCTGAACATATTAAAAGCATCAAAGCCCTTGTATCTAATAAAGAAATTGAATCTGTGAATAAACCTAAACTCACAGCAAGTCAGCGCATTCAGAAGGAAGAAGAAATGGAAGAGTGGCTTGAGAATAATAATGTGACTGACAGACAGGCGGCGGAAACATTTTCAGAATTCGGATTTTCAACTGAAGAATTTGAAAGTTTGCTCAGCGGTTTAAACAAGGATGTGATCAACTGTCTGGTACCCTGGCTGGAAAATTTAATAAGTTCGAAAAGAATCATAGAAGATCTTACTGACGCTTCCAACCGGATTTATTTTCTTGTGGCGGCAATTAAAAGTCACGTGCATATGGACAGGACAAATGAAATGCAGTGTACGAATATTCATAAAGATCTGGAGAATGCGCTTACGCTGTTAGGATTTAAACTACGCGGGAAAAATATTACAGTGACGAAAAACTTCTCCGAAGATTCAGTTGAAGTACCCGCCTATGTTGGTGAACTCAATCAGGTCTGGACAAATCTAATTGACAATGCAATTTTTGCTGTTCCTCAAAACGGAAACATTACTATTGAAACTGTCTATGATCAGAAGAATTTAAAGGTCAGAATCATTGACGACGGTCCCGGAATTCCGAAAGAAATTTTGTCTCGTATATTTGATCCATTCTTTACAACTAAAAAGGTGGGTGAAGGAACGGGGATAGGACTGGATATTGTGAACCGCGTTATCAAACATCATAAAGGTGAGGTCAAAGTAAATTCTGTTCCGGGGAGAACTGAATTTACAGTGTACTTGCCGCTCGTTCAGATCAATGAATCTAAAATCAAATCGAAATAATTTACTGAACTTAAAAGTATTATAAAAATGAAACTGCCTTATATAATAATAGTCGATGATGATCAGCAGGTCATGCGCGCAATTCAGCGCGATATCCGGAATGAATACCGCGAAGATTATAAAATTGCCGCAACTGACAGCGCAAATGAAGCGCTTGAACTTATTAAAGAACTAAAGCTTAAGAATGAAACTGTTGCTTTATTTATTTCCGATCAGAAGATGCCTGAAATGGAAGGCATTGCCTTTCTCGAAAAAGCAAACGAAATTTTTCCTGATGCAAAAAAAATACTGCTGACAGCATACTCTGATATTGAAGCTGCAATCAAAGCCATCAATAAAGTAAAGCTTGATTATTATCTGCTGAAACCGTGGAATCCTCCGGAGGAAAAATTATTTCCCGTAGTGAATGATCTTCTCGACGACTGGCACGCTTTGTATAAGCCTGATCATGAGGCAACGAGGATAATTGGTTTTCAGTGGTCGCCAAAGTCGCATAAGATCAAGGAGTTTCTTTCAGGTAATCTCATTCCTTATATATGGATGGATATTGAATCGGATGAGGAAGCGGAAAAATACCTAACGAGCGCCAATGTGACAAAGTCAGATCTGCCGCTGATCATTTTAAAGGATGGTTCATTCGTAAATGATCCATCGGTAACTGACCTTGCGGCGCGTGTAGGTCTTCATCAAAAAGCTACCAAAGAAATGTACGATGTCCTTATAATCGGCGCCGGACCCGCCGGTCTGGCTGCATCGGTTTACGGTTCGTGCGAAGGACTTAAAACTATTCTTGTAGAACAGAGCAATCCCGGAGGACAAGCGGGTAACAGCGCGCGGATTGAAAATTATCTCGGCTTTCCGACAGGTCTGTCCGGAGGAGAACTGACGCGAAGAGCTGTCACGCAGACACTGAGATTCGGAACAGAAGTCCTAACTCCGCAGCAGGTGAAAAATATTAAAGTGAAAGACGGATACAAAGTGACGGAGATGACTGATGGAACGGTGATCCACAGTAAAGCAATTGTAATCGCTACAGGCGCTTCATACGCAAGACTCAGCATTCCGGGAATTGAAAACTTTACCGGAGCGGGAGTATATTACGGTTCGGCATCAGTGGAAGCTCACGCCTGCCGTGATGAAACGGTTTATATCGCCGGCGGAGGAAATTCCGCATGTCAGGCGGCAATGTATCTGAGCAAATTTGCTAAAGAAGTGAACATTGTAATAAGACGCGACAGACTGATACAGACTGCTGCAAATTATCTTGTGGAAAATATTTCCAATACATCCAACATAAAAATTATAACTAACACAGATGTAATTTCCTGTTCCGGTTCAAATGTACTGGAAAACATTACTCTTAGAAATGCAAAGACAGGTGAAGAGAAGACAGTGCCGGCAAAAGCTCTTTTCATTTACATCGGCACAAAGCCCGGCACGGACTGGCTTAGCGAACTTGTCCTGAAAAATGAAAAAGGATTTATTATTACCGGCAGCGAGCTGATGAAGGACAAATCATTTCATACTTTCTGGAAACTTGAAAGAGAGCCGTTCCTGCCCGAGACAAGCGTGCCGGGAATATTTGCTTCAGGCGATGTAAGATTCGGAGCTCTGGCGGGGATCTCGACTGCGGTGGGGGAAGGAGCGCTTGCTATTAGATTTGTTAGAAAATATTTAGAAGATATGTGAGAATTACGAATTATGAATTAGGAATTACGAATTTCGAGTTTTTTATGGATAAAATATGGATACGTAATGGATATTTGGATATTGATATCTATCATTAAATTGGTTTCTACCGTGATTCAGACTTCGCACTATAAAAACTTTTAAATAAAAAAATCTCTCACCGGCAGATGCACCGCTCCTGAACTTCCGAGACGGCTTTCCATCAGCGTGAACTTATCTGTCTTAAAAGTTATCTCCGGAATATTTATATCTTTTATATTTAAATGAGTCAGGTTTAATTTAATGTCTCTTCTCACGCGGGCAAGAGTTATATGAGGGCGGAATGGCTTGTCTGAATTGTATCCGTAAGTTTTCATAAATTCATTTATCCGGTCTGATAAAATCTTGATCCGGCCGCTTTCATCTGCGGTATCAAGTATTAAGACTCGCGGATATCGAAAGTTCGGAAATGCATTGAAGCCGGTTATGCGGAAATTCATAGGGGAAGGTTCGTGAAACGGCCTCACCTGTTCCAGACCTTTTATAAGCTCCGGCAGTTTCATTTCAGACATTTCGCCTATGAAAAATAGCGTAATATGATATTTGCTTTCGTCTTCCCATTTGAGTTTACCTTTTGCATTAATCCCGGATAATAAAATATTCTCTTCTAATACTTTCTTTGCTTTTGTAATCTCTGATTTAATGTTATCGTCAATGTTTATAGACAGAAAGAGTCTCATTTGATGAAATATATTTTGGATAATATAGAAAACTCGGATCCGGAATCAATAAAAATATCAAAATTAAAAAGTAGTATCCGTTGAATTTAAAATTAAATATATCTAAGTTAACTTAATTAAATTTTTTTCAGACGTAAATTATTTCAAATATGACAGAAGAAATCGAGTCATTAAAGAGAGTCGTAGAAGGTTTAGAAATAGGCGGATTCGAATATATGCTGACGGGTTCAATTGCAATGAGTTTTTATTATACTCCCAGGATGACAAGAGATGCGGATTTTGCTGTGAAATTTTCAGCGGAAGATTCCGGAAAGTTCGTAAATCTATTTTCAGAAGAATTCTTCCTAGATAAATGTAAAGTCAGGGAATTTTCTGAGAAGAATTTAATATTCAATATGTTTGATAAAAAAATTTTTTTCAAAATAGATTTTATTATTAAGCGGAATGATGATTATGAAAATTTAAAGTTTGAAAGGAAAAACAAATTAAGAATTGACGGATTGGAAATTTATGTGATCTCTATAGAGGATCTGATCATCTCAAAACTTATATGGGCAAAGGATTCGCAATCTGAAACACAACTGAATGACATTAGAAATCTAATGAAAAACAAAATTGACCTGCAGTATCTAAATAATCAGATCAGCAATTTAAATCTGAAAGAAATTTACAATAAAATCCACAAAGCAAATGAATGATACCAGCCCCGAAATGCAGAGAAGACTTGACGAATTGTATTTAAGTCTTACACCCGAAGAAAGCTTTAAAAAAATGCTGAGCATGTGCAGTACAGTCAGGGAAATAATCCTTTCCCAAATGCCCGCCGATTGACAGAACTTGAGAAGAGGAAATTGTTATTTGAGATTTATTACAGCCAGGACTTTTCGCAGGAGGAGTTTGAGAAGCTTAAGAGGAGGATATTTGAGGGAGAAAATCTTTGATGGTAAAGACTCTATCGCTAATGAGATTCTTATAATTGCTTTTGCTTTCGCCCCATTTTTTTAATGCTGAAAGATCTATTAAGGGAGGTGAATATAATGATTCGGGTGACTTCTTTATTGACCACCCGTATTCAAGCAACAACTGATCTAAGGTACCTTTACGAACTGTCTCTTCAAGAAATATTTCAAGTGACTCTTTAAACATTTCTAAAGCTTCCTTTTCACTATTGCCATAGCCTGACAAATGTAAAGCCGGAGAATATACTACAAACTGTTTTCCTTCTTTAGTTACAAGAAGTAATAAATCTCCGTTAAAAGATTTTTTAGTTTTAGTAAGACTCTGCATTTTTTTCATAATTGCGTGTTTAGTAGAACTCTGTTTTTAAAATATACTGCTAAGTTATGTTATTAATATAAGAGTTTTTAAAATGATAAGTTCAAAAACTTAATAAATTAAAATTAATTATAAAAGACTAAATATGTATATGCAGGACTTCTTTTAAAATAGTAATATCCGTAAAAGGAAATGGAGTTAATACTATCGTCCCCTGCTTCATTTGTATTTCACCTTCAGGTCTTTATCAGTATAAATATCTTCCGCAGGATCATTTAGAAAATCGAATGAACCGCCTTTTTCAGCTACGTAAAGAATTTCATGGTTTTTGATTTCCGGATCATCTTCATCCGGAAATGTTACTATTACTTTTCCCGGCTTTTTTGATCCTATTTTCTCTAATAGTTTAATTTCCTTCCCGTCAAAAATAGCTTTCACACTTAACATTTATTTTTCTCCTTATATGTTTAAAACCTGAAGTAATTTAATAAACCTGAAATTAAAAATATATATTTGAAATTGTAACAATTGGAAATTATCCGGAGATATATCATTTCACAATTTGAATTTATAATTACTGTGATCTTTTTGGCTAAGCTTATCAGTACTTTCATATTTACGTTAACCCACAAATAAAAAACCCCGCACAAAGATCATGCGGGGGAACTAAAAAAATACAAATATGAAAAACTATTTTATCCCTGGAACTATAACTGATCAAATGATCAACTCCAAATTATAAAAATTCATTTGAATTGTCAAATTGTAAAATTCGCGTTTTGTGAAAATCGTTAGCGGTATATAAATGAAGGATTTATTTTCAAAACACAAAAAATTAAAATTACTTCAGTCCGGCTACCGCCGCCGCCATCAATTCATCCGGGTCCAGGCGGATTTTATAATTTGGGTTTACGTACGAGAATTTTACTATTCCGTCTGTACCTAATATAAATACCGAAGGTACCGGCAATAAATGATGATCCATTCCTGAAGATGCTTCGAGATCAATATCATAAGTTTTATATTTTTCTATTATTTCATCAGCAACCTTAAACGCGATTCCGAATTTTAAGCCTGCATTCATGGAACTGTCGGAGAGTAAAGTATAATTAATTTTGTTTTTATCTATGCTCCGTTTAAGTTCCTCAGGCCTGTCAGGGCTTACAGCTATTATTTCATATCCAAGATTCTGAAGCTCCGAATCAATTTCCTGAATCTGACTTAACTGTGTATTGCAGTAAGGACACCATCCGCCCCGGTAAAAAATTAATATCGACGGCTTTTCGGAAACTTTTTTTAAAAGTTCAACTGCATTACCGTTTATATCTGCTAAAGTCACATCCGGTATTTTTGAACCTGTAAGAATTGGATCAATATCTTCGGCACTTAATGGAGCATTTTCAATAGTTCTCTCTTTTGTTTGAGAATACAAAATATTCGGCAATGATAAAACTGCAAGAATAAATATGAAAGTTAATTTGATCATTTTTTTTATTTATTTTAAATTGAATTACAAATAATTATATATTCCCGTTTCATAGCATTCGTAATGTGTTAAACCGGGAAATTTTTATCAGACTTGCACTGGAATATTTTCTGACATTCTTACAGTTGATTCAATTGCTCACTCTTACCCGATAAACTAAGATGCTGAATATACATGAGGGCAATATATTAATTCTTTCTTTATTTTATCAACAGTTCCATCTGTTTGAATTCAATATAATAAAAATATTTTTTTTCGTTAATCCACATAAAAAAACCCCGCACAAACCTCATGCGGGGAACTAAAAAAATACAAATATGAAAAACTATTTTATCCCTGGAACTATAACTGATCAAATGATCAACTACAAATTATAAAAATTCATTTGAATTGTCAAATTGTAAAATTCGCGTTTTGTGAAAATCGTAAGCGATATATAAATGAAGGGTTTATTTTCAAAACACAAATAATTAAAGGTACTTCAAACCCGCCGCATGTTGATTCTACAGATTTTTTGGAAGATGTTTTCTATCAGAGCCTGTATAAGGTTTAAATACTTTTAGCATCTTTCAGAAAGAATTTTGCACACAAAAATTTTTCCTCAGCTGCCGGGACTTTCGGAAATCGAAAAAGAAAAATTTTATTTGAGATATATTACAGCCGGAACTTTCCGAAGGATGAATTTGAAAAGCTGAAGTATAAAATTTTTCAGGTGTAATATTTTTAACCTTAAGACGCAAAGACTCTAAGATGCAAAGACTTTAAGACACAATAAGACACAATGCTAAAACTTTAAACTGCAGGAACCATTGAGGCTTCGGGTCCCGGAGGTAACATGCTTAATTTGTTTTCAGTAATTGCAGGGGGTTATCTTTTGGTTGCGGTTGAGATTCACGCAGGCTGAAGCCTGCGGCTACTACTGTGGCATCTATGATTCTATGTTTTGAATATAAAAAAGCCGGAGATGAACTTCCGGCTTTTCTTTGCGGTAAAGGAATTTACTTTTTTTTATGACGATACTGCCGCCGGAGGTTTACTCCTTACGGATTTTCCGGCTACGCTCTCTCCGATGTTTCTGATCCTTCTTACGTTAAGATATTCATCGTAGAATGCTTTGTGTTTCAGCTTCAGAACTTCCGCAAATTTGTCAAGCACTTCAAGCGCCTGAATTGAATCCGAGAAAAGCTCCTTTAATGAATTTACAGCGCTGATCTTTACACCTGTCGAGACTTCTCTTCTTCCGATCGAGCTTTTGTAGCGGTTCAGATAATTCTCAAGATTAGTGATAAGCTCTTCCGAAACGCCGAAGCCGGTAAGCTGCTGTTTTTTATTTTTCGCAATATCCGTCAGATTTTTCACGACCGGCGCGAATTCAGATTCCCGGATATTTTTAAGTTCGGATCTTGATACATGCGAAGCTCTGAGTATCTCATTATCACCGGTTTTGGCCGCCCATGCGTACAGACCTCCTGCAAGCGCCATTAAATGTTTTACAGTTTCGGAGCGGGCTGAATATTTGTCTGTCGTCCTGCCGTAAAGAGCTGTCTTGCTGACATTGAATTTATAGTTGATGTCAGATATAATACCGTCAAGAGTTTCTTTAGCGGCAGTCATTTCCGGAACTTCAGAAATAATTTTCTGATTTTCCCCGAGGTAAGCCGAAACGCCTATCAGCATTCTCAGCTTGTTGCTTTGTTTTTTTTGCATTTTTATGTTTCCTTTCTTTTTAGTTTAGTTTTAGTTTATTTATTATTTCATTTTTGTCCCCCGTTTCCGCCGGAGACTCGCGTTTGTTGATCAACAAATTGCAGCAAAATAATTTTTTAACTCATAACCCGTAAATCATAATTCATAACTTATATTTCCCTGTTTAAAATTTAAATTTTGTAATTTTAAAGTCCCCCCTTTATCAATATATATGGTTCAAAACATCAGGCGTTCCCGGAAAAATAAAAATATTTTTTTATTCTTCATTTTTAATTCAGAATCCTTAAAAAAAAATTTAAATCACCACTCATAATTCGTAATTCGTAATTCGTAATTCGTAATTCATAATTCATAATTCATAATTCATAATTCCTAATTCTAATTCCTAATTCCTAATTCGTAATTCCTAATTCGTAATTCCTAATTCCTAATTCCTAATTCGTAATGTCCTCCCTTATTATATTATACAGGTGAATTTTCCGGGCGTTCCCCAAAAGGATGATTGAAGTATTAAAAACCTATAATCAGTACTAATTCAGGTGAAAAAAATTTGAGAAAAGTCATATCGCAGAGTATTTATATGGTTAAGCTTTGCGGATAGATTGGAATAGACTGCAAAAAGACGGGGGAAATTCAATTTATATACCCGTTACCATGTATTCCGATACAGCCACCCGGCATTCCGATACAGCCACCCGGCATTCCGATGCAGCCACCCGGCATTCCGATACAGCCACCCGGCATTCCGGTGCAGCCACCTGACATTCCGGTGCAGCCACCCGGCATTCCGATGCAGCCACCCGGCATTCCGATGCAGCCACCCGGCATTCCGATGCAGCCACCTGACATTCCGGAACCGTCACCCGGCATTCCGGTGCAGCCACCCGGCATTCCGATACAGCCACCTGACATTCCGGAACCGCCGGTTATATTTTAAGCCGGTTAGCAGTAATACTATATTATGAATAATCCTTTTACTCATCCGAATACCCGGAAAATTAATTTTCCGCTTTTCAGGTAATTCTAATTTGAAATTCTTTTAGGAAAGAATTAAATTTGGTCCTTCGAATCCGAAAATAAAAATCAGAATCTATCATGGAAAATACTTCAAAATATTTATTGCTGCGGCTTGAAGAAAGAAATGGTGAGTATGAATATATTCACAGGAGTGTTCACGCGTTGGCGGATGGTGAGGCTGCAACGGTAAACCGTCTCGTAAATAACTACACCAAAAACTTTTACGGAGGCAAAGCGGATCCTGAAGACAACGGATTTTACTTTCAGGGAGGTGAGGTTTTTGTAAGGGTTAGTTCGTGGGAGTTTGTTAGTGAGGAGGAGTTTGGGGTTTTGAAGAAGTATTTGTGATTCTTTCACAAACTTGCATTTGTTTAATTTTACTACTTTGAAATTGTTTTCTGAAAAACTTATGTTAAATAAACTTAGAAATAAATATGATAGAATAATCTGATATACCAATATCCTTGCAATTCTGAATCAAATAATTTAAATAGTTAAGGAATTTATTTTTTGAGAATTTTAAAAACTAACTATATAATGGAATTTATAGACTTATTCGCTGGACTTGGAGGCTTTCATAAGGCATTACATGAACTTGGTCATAAGTGTGTTTTTGCAAGCGAGATAGATCCAACTTTAAGAGAAGTTTACAAAACGAATTGGGGAGTTGAAGCTAAAGGAGACATTAAGAAAATAATAGACAACGATATTGATATTATACCTCCACATAATATTTTGTGCGCTGGTTTTCCATGTCAACCTTTTTCAAAAGCAGGTAAACAGGCAGGAAGAAATGACACTGAAAGGGTAATCTTTTTGATGCAATTATAGCAATTCTAAAACATAGAAAGCCAAAATATTTTATTCTTGAAAATGTTCCTTACATAAAGCAACATGATAATGAACAAACATGGAATTACATGCATGGTGAATTAGAGAAACTGGAATATAGAGTTGATCATAAAGTATATTCACCTCATGAATTTGGTATACCTCAACATAGAAAAAGGATTTTTATTATTGGATCTCTCAATGGTATTGATAATATTTCTTTTAAACCTATAGATGAACAAAAAACTTCTTTAGTAAATATTCATAGGTTTATTGAAAAGAATCCAATAAGTACCAAACTTTTACCAAAAGCCAATCAAAAATGTTTAAAACTTTGGCAAAGGTTTATTGACAAAATTCCAAAGGATAAATCGATACCTGGTTTTCCTATTTGGAGCATGGAATTTGGAGCTACGTACCCATTTGAAAAATATTATCCTTTAATACTTTCTGCGAAGGAATTATCCGAGTTTAAAGGAAATTTCGGCTGCAGTTTGGATGGACTTACGAAAGAAGAGCAAAGAAATAAGTTACCTAGCTATGCAAGAGTAGAAAAACCTTTTCCAAGCTGGAAACGAAATTATATTCGGCATAATAGAGAATTTTACAAGGAAAATAAAAGACTAATTAGTGATATAGTAAATGAGATTTCTTTACTTCCTTCACAGAGTTGGCAAAAACTAGAATGGAATGTTGGCAATAACAACCGTAAAATTGCCTTTTATTAAACAAGAAAAAGAATTTGCAACATACTAACACAGAACATACAAAGACTGTTAGTATAAGACCCGGAGTAAGTATTTTGACAATACTTAAACATCTTCAGTATGATCCTTGGTATGCGCTGGCAGAGTTCGTGGATAATGCAATTGACAGCTATTTGAAAAATGAAAAACAATTAAAAAAAATTGAGGGTAAAAATTATCAATTAAAGTTAAAATTGAGATCAACGATACTGATAACAAAATTGTTATCCGTGATAATGCAGCAGAATACATAGGAAAAAGATTATTCAAGAGCTTTTCGTGCTGCTGAAATTCCACCAGATAATTCAGGACTGTCGGAGTTCGGAATGGGAATGAAATCTGCAGCCTGTTGGTTCACGGATTTTTGGAGTGTAAGAACATCAGCAATTGGAGAAGATATTGAAAAGAAAGTTTCGTTTGACTTGAATAAGATCTTTTACGACAAGTTAGAAGAACTTGATGTAATCACAAAAAACCAAAATAAAAATTCTCATTTTACGGTCATAGAGTTGTGTAATATCAATAAAATGCCTATCAAAAAAACTAAAGGAAAGATTAAAGAGCATTTAGCAAGTATATATCGTGCTTTCACAAGAAAAGGGATTTTGAAACTTTATGTTGATAACGAGCCACTGGTATATAAAGACCCCAACATTTTATCTGCACCATTTCCATACGATAGCAAGAACAAACCGATTTATTGGAGGAAAGAAATTGACTTTGATATTGACAAAGGCAAAATGTATGTGAAGGGTTTTGTTGGTTTACTTGAATCAATGGAGAGTGGTAAAAATGGTTTTGCATTATTTAGACGTGGAAGAATAATTGAAGGCAGTTGCGATGAAGGGTTTAAACCTAAGGAAATAATGGGGGAAGTCGGAAGTCCTGAATGGAAAAGGATTTTTGGTGAACTTCATTTAGAAGGATTTAATGTTAGTTTCACAAAAAAAGGTATCAAATGGGATGAGAACATGGATATTTTTTTAGAACTACTTAAAAGATTTGATATCAGCTTTCTTTATTAAGCAAGCAAGAGATTACAGAGTAAATCCTCCAAAATCTGAATTAAAGAAAGCAGCAGAAGCTATTATAAAACAAACAGTTGAGGATATAAAAAGCAATGTCCATCCAGCCATAAATGAAATTCGTTCTGTTCCTTTTTCAACAAATGAAACTAATTACTTTAACAAAAACAGAAGAAATAACGAGCAGAGAATTTGAAATTGAATTCAATGACACGAAATGGTTAGTTAGGATTGAACTTTCATATGATGACGATATTACTGATTGGATTGAAATAGGAAGTCATGTTTTAAAAAACAAAAGTACTAATAAAATTTTAAGACAAGTTGGAGTAAGAATGAGTTTAAATCATCCATTTGTTATACAATTTGCAGGTGCTGACAAAAACAAACTGGAACCTATATTAAGAATAGCTGCATCTATTGGACTTGCAGAAGAGA
>JADJWZ010000004.1 GCA_016716125.1 Ignavibacteria bacterium
GAGTTACGCTTTTCACAGTATCTCCTTCATAGTTAGTAATTAAAATCTTTACAATCTCTTTATGTAGATCAGTATCAACTATATTTGAATCTATTTTCATCACCGGCTTCACAAACCATGTCCCCGAATCATTTTGGACGTAATCATACAGGTCGGTATGCTGAAAGTTTTCAAATATATTCTCACACAATACACCTGCTGTGTGTGTACCGGGAGCCGGTTTTAATACTGTTCTGATTCCATCCGTTGTATAAGTATTACTCATTATATACTGATAGCAAAAGCCATCATTTACTGTAGTACTTCCTGAACCTGAAACCTCATACTCTAATCTTTGTCCATAGCACATCTTTTCAATATTTATTCTTCCATATATTCCTTTTAATTGTAACTCACTTACACTGTCCATAAGATCTATCATGTTATCCTTTTGTGTAGTGGTCAAAATTTCTCCGAATATTCCATACCGGTCGGAACCGTCAGATTGAGCTCCGCCATAAACTTGTACCGTATTAAAATGCAAAGAATCTTTTATATGATTCAGCCATGGCGATACATGAAGCATATGCTCCTCCGGTTTATAGTGAATATTGAATATTGCATTAACAAAATCTGTATGGGGATTTGAGATCGTAGGCGGTAAAATAATGCTGCTATAATTGTTACCGGATTTGATTTCCGGATTGCCTTTAAATCCTTGTATTATAAAAAAGGCAGACAAACAAAAAGAGAATATCACAATTGCTTTTAATATGTAATTTTTCATGATTATTTGTTTTTATTTGTTTTCTAAATTATGTTTTTAAAAAATATTTTACTTTATTTATTTTATTAAAATCATTTTCTTTGTTTCGTTAAAATTTCCTGTTGAAAGCCTGTAAAAATACACCCCGCCCGGTAAACCCGAACCGTCAAATTCAACTTCATAACTTCCTGTATATTGTTTTTCATTAACCAATGTCGTCACTTTCTTTCCTAATGCATTATAGACAATAAGATTTACAATACGATTTTCTTTTATTGAATATCGAATTACAGTAGATGGGTTAAAAGGATTTGGAAAGTTTTGGTTTAGCAAGAAATTATTTGGTATTTCAGAACTGGATTCAATTGTCGTTAACCCCCCATTTGTTGTATGTATTGTTCTACTCCCCCCCGCCCAGGCAGTTAAACTATCAAAAGCGCTTACACTTGGATTACTCATATTTGTTGTTTGCCGGTACCATGAAGAGCCGGCAGTTGTTGTCTTTATAATTGTTGTAAAGTTATTACCTGCCCAACCAACCGAATCAGAACCAAAACTCAGTTCAATTCCTCCATCATTAGTTAATACCCAATTGAACCCTCCATCCGTTGTTTTATAACTAAATCCTGATGAAATTATTCCAACGAATTCATTAAAAAAATATATGTCATTTAACTGTTGTGTAAAAGTATTTTGTAAATTCCAGTTATTCCCACCATTTGTAGTTCTAAATACTTTTGATGAGATTCCATCATATCGCCCTGACGCCCAGCCGGTATCTTTATTTAAAAAAAATATATTCTGAATTTTATAACTTTCATCCAACTGCTGTACCCAGTTAGCACTACCGTTTATAGTTTTATATAAACCACCAAAAATTACACTAGGATCACAAACCCAACCGGTATCCTTATTCACAAAAAACATATCATTTATTTGTGACATTCCTGTACTTGATACTAACTGCCACTGTAATCCGCTATTTGAAGTTTTATACATCCTTGCGAAACCGCTGCCAGTACCTCCTGCAGCGTAGCCCGTATTAATATCTAAAAATTGTATTACATTGAGATTCTGCGGTTGGCTCATTTGTATTATCCAATTATTTCCTCCATTTGTTGTGCTCATTATATAACTGGTATCAACAGGATTATTATCTCCCTGTGTTACAATCCAGCCATTTAAGCTGTCCAGAAAAAATATATCATTTACAAGATCATTCACAGGCAGTGTTTGCACGTACCAGCCAGGAGGATTAGACGAAAATGTCGTTGCAAAAAAGAGAAACGCGAGATTGAGTAAGATTAGTTTTTTCATAAGTCCTGATATTGATTAAGTTAATTAAACTGTTTCTTATTTTTATAAAAATGAATATTGCATAACACAGTATGCATCAAAAAAAAATAATTCAGGATTTAATTTCTGTAAGACAATTCTACTTGCAGAATTGTCATTTTTAAATCCTCGTATATTCAGGTAGTTTGAAGTAGCAAATGTAAATTTAGGATTAAAGCTTCCGGAATTCATTTTTTCCTTTACGTACTTCACGCAGGGTATATTAGAGTAAACCAGCTCGTCTGTAAAGAAAGCGTAATTGCTGGAGTGACTGGTGAAGTAATTTACCTCTTCATCAATAAATGGATCAAATTCTCCTTTAAAAAGTTGATTTGCTATCTCGTCATCAACCCTCATTTTATCAAACCAAACTTCCGCTTGTCCAAACCATTCGACTTTGAAATCAATTTTCGAATTCGCTTCCCATTCCCAGTAAAATGGAGAAATGCCGTAACCTAAGCCTTCAGGAATATCATTCCTTCCTAAAATTTGCAGTGAATCAACATCCAGATCGAATTTGTACTTATCTATATAACTTCCATTGTAATTGTTATTGGCATCGCGAAAATTCCTTGCTCTGATAATAGGAGTACTTATCGTGTCTCCTAAATAGTTAGTAATTATAATTTTTACAATTTCCTTAAATGGATCAGTATCAACTAAACTTGAATCTATTTTCATTACCGGTTTTACAAACCAAGTCCCTGTGTCATTTTGAACAAAGTCATACAAGTCGGTATGCTGAAAATTTTCATAAATATTTTCACAGAGCATGCCTGCAGAATGTGTACCTGGAACAGGTCTTAAAACTGTTCTGTTGCCGTCAGTTGTATAACTGTTACTCATAACATTCTGATAGCAGAAGCCGTCATTAATTGTAGTACTTCCTGCAGATGAAATCTCATATTCAAGTCTTTGTCCATAGCACATCTTTTCAATGTTTATCCTGCTGTAGATTCCCTTTAACTGATTGTCAGATACACTGTCCATAAGCCCTTTCCTATTTGGAACATGAGAGCCGGTGTCAAGTGTCTGTCCAAACATACCATATCTTTGTGAGCCATTTGACTGTGCTCCGCCATAAACTTGAACGGAGTTGAAATACAATGAATCTTTTATGTAGTTCAGCCAGGGGGATACATGAAGTTTATGTTCTTCCGGTTTATAGTGAGCATTAAATATTGCATTAATAAAATCTGTGTGAGGGTTCGAGCCTGAAGCGGGAGAAAATAATGCGGTATTTTCGTCTCCGACATAGTTTTCCGGAATGCCTTTAAATCCTATTACAATAAGGAAGACAGCAGTGCTTAAAGTTAGAATTACAAACATTTTTATAATAAAGTTCTTCATGATGTTTTTTAAAATAAGGTTTATATTATAAAATTATTCCTGGCAACTGTTTATTTACTTTGCCAAAATCATTTTCTTTGTTTCAGTAAAATTTTCTGTTGAAAGTTTATAAAAGTACACACCACTCGATATATCTGTTCCGTCAAAAGTGTAACTGTATTCTCCATGCAATTGATTTTGATTTACAAGTTCTTTAATTATCCTTCCGGAAATATCGTAAATGATTAAACTGACATTGGATTGAGACTGCAATTCATAACGGATCTTTGTTATTGGATTATAAGGATTCGGATAGTTTTGATGAAGGATGAAATTGTTTGCTACCTCAGTAATAGTTTCTATACCTGTTAATCCGCCATCTGTTGTATGTATAATCCCGAGTCCGCCCCCCCATGCTTTTAAACTATCAACAGCGGAAATACTTAGTGAGTTTTCTATTGGTATCGTTTGATATAACCAATTGATGCCTCCATTAGTCGTTTTAACAACGCGATAATTATCTCCGCTTGCCCATCCCGTATGTGACGATACAAATGAATACTCAGCTCCCACTTCACTTCCGCCATACTGCTCCCAGTTAAAACCACCATTTGTTGACTTGAATATTGCTGTTGTTGTCAGCCAACCGGTATTTAAATCAATGAATTGCATTCCGAGAACATCAAAGATACCAGGAAAATCATATACTTGTTGCCAATTCAATCCACTATCGATTGTTTTATATAAAATGCCATCGTTATTACCAACCCAGCCTGTATCTTTGTTTATAAAAAATATTTTCTGAATTTTATAATTAACATCTAATTGTTGTACCCAGGTAACACCTCCATTTGTAGTTTTATATAATCCGCCTACTATCACACTCGGATCACATATCCACCCGGTATTTATATCAGTAAAATACATATCGTTAATAGCAACACCACTTATATTGTTCAATTTCAGCCAGTTTACTCCACCATTAGACGTCTTATAAAAGCTCATCGAAGTAGTACCATTTAATCCGCCTGCTGCATAGCCTGTGTTTATATCAAGAAACTGAATTGTTGTTAATTTTTCTTTTTTAGCATTTTGAATTGTCCAGTTGTCACCACCATTACTTGTTCTCATTATATAGCTTGTATCATTCTCGCTGAATCTACCGTCAGTCACAAGCCAACCATTTAAACTATCCAAAAAAAATATATCATTTACAATATCATTCACAGGCAGTGTCTGCACATACCAGCCCGGAGGATTATCCGACTGGAATGTTGTCGCCAGGAAGAGAAGCGCGAGATTGAGTAAGATTAGTTTTTTCATAAGTCATATTTATTTATTATGGTAATTAAACTGTTTTTTATTTTATAAAAATGAAAATTTCCTCCGTCCCTGAATTGACCTGTAGAATTATTTTTTTCGCATCCATCCGTGCATCTGAGGCTGCATTATGAACTTCGCTCCGTCAGAGTATTCATCTGCCTGGTCTCTTGCAAGTTCGACCATATAAATAAAAGAGCCGTGCTTCTGGACTGATGATACAGCATTCTTATGCCCGAACTTAAATTGCATAAAGCTTACATATTCAGAATCAGGAATCTGTTCAGCACCGGGATAAGGAGAACTTCCCAATGAGTTCGGAAGCGGATTTGGAATTTCATGCGCATCACAAGAAAATATCTCCGGCTCGATCTGCTCCATAAAGAACTTATGTCCGAGAGCATCATTCTTCATTCCGTGAACGTTTAGCCAGTTGTTGACAGCACAACTGAATTTTACGCGGTTATTTATCTTCTGCTTAACATATTTTATACACGGCACATTCGAAGCGACAATCTCATCGATGTAATATACAAAGTCCCATCCGTATTGCTGGTATGCTGTTATTTCGTCTTCAATTTTACCATTATGCTCACCGTTAAACAATTCATTTGACCATTTATCATCTACTGTCATCTTATCAAACCAGACTTCTACCTGGCCATACCACCATATTTTGAAATCAATGTGACAAGCAGTATCCCAGCTTTCCCAATTGTTGTAATCAATACCATAACTCAACCCATTGGATGAATCACTTCTACCTGAAACTTGTAAAGGGTTTTCAAATTCAAAACTGTAAATATCTGTATATTGGCCATTATAATTTTGATTTTGGTCATTAAAATTCGCTGCTTTAATAATTACGGAATGTATTAGGTTACCGCTATAATTTATTATATCTATCCTTGCAACAAGTTTATCCGGTTCATTATCAACAACATTGGAATCTATCTTCATCATCGGTTTCAGATACCAAAATCCATTATCTGCATATTGAAGATTGAAGTAAGGCAGATCTCCGTGTTGTAGGTTTTCGTAAATGTTTTGGCAAATATATCTTGGAGTAGTATCTGAGTCTGTATGAACTACAGTTCTATCGCCGTCTTGTTCAATTGGGGCTGTTACAGTTCTGTAGTTGAATCCATAATTATAATTCAGATTGTTGTCACCTTCTGCTTCGTAGATCAGCCGCTGTGCATAGCATAGCTTTGAAATCTTACTTCTTTCCGCAAATGCATTCAGATTATATAGCTCCGTTATGCTATCATTCAATTCTTTGACATTTTCTTTTTGCCCTTGTGAAAGTGTTGTCCCGAGCTGCCCGTATCTTACTGTGCCGTTTTGTTCTCCATCTATGATGTCATAAACCTGTGATGTGTTAAAATACAGAGCACTTTTTTGTTTCGATAAATATTTGCTCACCCAGAATTTATTATTTTCATCGGAATAAGGAAGATTAAAAATCGAATTAATGAAATTCTTTCCCAATAAATTTGTATCTGAACTTTCTGACACAATAGCATAATGAGAAGTTTTTTTCTCAACTCCTTCGCTTTCAAATGATTTGTATCCGGAAATAATTAAATAAAATATTAAGGGTGTTAAAGTTAATGATAATAATTTTAGTATACTTCTTCTAATGTAATTTTTACAAATATGAATGCCCATTATTTTTTAATTTTATATTTTTAAATTATTTTATTTTATTAAAAGCATTGATTTAGTAGCCACTAAATTATTATTGGCAAACAATGAGTAGAAATAAATTCCTGATGAAAGTGTATAATCATCTGCGTTGAACTCGATTGAATGGCTTCCTGCATTTTGATTTTCATTTACTAATGTTGTAACCTCTCTTCCAAGCACGTCAAATACCTTCAGTGTCGTAAGACTATTTTCTTTTAGCGAATAACTAATGACTGTAACAGGATTAAAAGGGTTCGGATAATTCTGATGCAGAATAAACATATCAGAAATATTATTTGAATTATTTGAAACAGATGTGATTGGACCACCTCCATCAGTTGTATGGACAAGTTGGTTTCCACCTGCCCAACCCATTATTGAATCAAGAAAAATTATAGAACCATAATTTGAATTGGGAGCATTTTGACGATACCAGCTTAGACCCCCATTGGTTGTTTTCCTTATTATGCCAAAGTTAGAGCATGCATATCCTAATATATTGTTCAGGAACTGTATTTTAATGCCACTGGTCTGAGTTGGATTCCACGTAATTCCACTATTGGTTGTTTTATAAGTTGTTTGAGAAGATGCCCACCCTGTATCATTTCCAACAAAAGATATATCAGAAATTCCGGAGAAAAATGTATTAAGCAAACTCCAGTTACTTCCACCATTATTTGTTCTATAAATGTCCGCATTTTCTGTAGATGTCCAGCCGGTATCTTTACTGATGAAAAAAATCACTTCAGGACGATAACTCTGGCTTAATTGCTGGATCCAGTTAAAACCTCCATCAGTCGTTTTAACAAGTCCTGCCCCAAAACCTATAGGATCACATGCCCACCCAGTATCTTTATTAATGAAAAATAAATCAGTGAATCTCGAACCAAATGTGGCTATGTTTACCCAGTTATTCCCACCATCTGTTGTCTTATAGATTCTTCCTGTTCCTCCCCCGCTACCGCCAGCTGTATAACCTGTCATTGAATCAAGAAATTGTATCTTTGACAACTTTTGTGTGCGACTGTATTGCACAGTCCAATTGTTTCCTCCGTTGTTTGTGCGCAATATAAAACCCGTATCTCCCGTATTATTATTTCCGTCCGTTATTATCCAACCATTCAGTGAATCAAGAAAAAAGACATCATTTATCAAGTCATAAAACGGCAATGGTTGCTGATACCACCCCGGAGGAGGATTAGACGAAAATGTCGTTGCAAAGAAGAGAAGTGCGAGCTGAAGTAAAATTAGTTTTTTCATATACTCATATACTTTAATTAATAATATTGTAATAATTTATGATTATTAAAATAATTCAAATAACCTCCTTTAACATGCGCATCACAAGAAAATATCTCCGGCTCGATCTGCTCCATAAAGAACTTATGTCCGAGAGCATCATTCTTCATTCCGTGAACGTTTAGCCAGTTGTTGACAGCACAACTGAATTTTACACGGTTATTTATCTTCTGCTTAACATATTTTATACACGGCACATTCGAAGCGACAATCTCATCGATGTAATATACAAAGTCCCATCCGTATTGCTGGTATGCAGAGATTTCATCTTCGATTCGAGCGTCGAAATTATTAAAAGATGAAGGGTCAAAGAGTATATTTGACCAACTATCATCAACTGTCATCTTATCAAACCAGACATTGACTTTTCCATACCACCATACTTTGAAATCTATATGGCAAGCAGTATCCCAGCTTTCCCAGTTATCATAATCTATTCCGTAGCTTAATCCATTTATTGAGTCATTTCTCCCCAAAATTTCTAATAAACTATCTGTAGCTAATCCGGAATAAACATCTAAATACTGTCCATTATAATTTTCATTTTCATCTTTAAAATTTTTCGCTTTCAATTCAATTTGCTTTATTGTATTCCCGGAATAGTTTATTATGTCAATTCTGACAACAGACTTTTCAGGTTCGCTATCAACTATATTTGAATCTATTCTCATCATTGGCTTTAGATACCAAAGTCCATTATCAGAATACTGAAGATTAAAGTATGGCAGGTCTCCGTGCTGTAGGTTTTCATAAATATCTTCACAGATATATCGGGGCGTACTGTCCCCTGTGGATGAAGCATAAACAACGGTTCTGCCGCTGTCCTGAATTATGGATGCTCTCGATGTTCTGTAATTGAATCCGTAATTGTATGCAAGATTACTATCTCCTTCTGCTTCGTATATCAAACGCTGTGCGTAACATAGCTTGGATATTTTACTTCTCTCCACAAAAGCATTTAAGTTATTTGTTTCTGTAATGCTGTCGCTTAATCCCTGTACATTTCCTTTTTGTTCCTGTGAAAGAGACGGTCCAAACTGACCGTATCTCACAGTTCCGTTTTCATCTCCATTAATGTTATCATAAACCTGTGAAGTGTTAAAATGCAATGCATTTTTTTGTTTCGATAAATATTTGCTCACCCAGAATTTGCTGTTTTCATCGGAATAAGGGAGATTAAATATTGAATTAATGAAATTCTTTCCCAATAAATTTGTATCTGAACCTTCTGACACAACAGCATTTTGAAAAGTTTTTTTCTCAGCACCTTCACTTTCAGATGATTTGTATCCGGAAATAACTAAATAAAATATTAGGGGTGTCAAAGTTAATGAAACTAATTTTAGTATGTTTCTTCTAATGTAATTTTGGTGATTATGAATGTCCATTACGGTTTAATTTTATATTTTTTAAATTATTTTATATTAATCTATTTTATTTTATTAAAAGCATTGATTTAGTAGCCACTAAATTATTGTTGGCAAACAATGTGTAGAAATAAATCCCTGATGAAAGTGTATAATCATCTGCGTTGAACTTGATTGAATGGCTTCCTGCATTTTGATTTTCATTTACTAATGTTGTAACCTTTATTCCAAGCACGTCAAATACCTTCAGTGTCGTAAGACTATTTTCTTTTAGCGAATAACGAATGACTGTAACCGGATTAAAGGGGTTCGGATAATTCTGATGAAGGACAAACTCATCAGGGACAATATTTACATTATTTGAAACTGATGTTATCAGTCCGCCGCCGTCATCAGTTTTTATAAGATTGTTTCTCCCTGCCCAACCGTTTAAGCTGTCAAGAAAGAAAACAGAGTAATGATTTCCCGGCGGAGTATTTTGATACCCCCAATTAAATCCGTCTCTTGTTGAAACTACTACGTTAAATGCACTCCCAACCCATCCTCTTTTATTATCAATCATAAATATTTTCGCATCACCATAGGGAGTTGGAGTATTGACCGGAATCCAGGTAAAACCTCCGTTTATTGTTCTCATTATTCCGGTTCCTCCACCACCACCTGATATCCAACCCGTATCTCCGGATACAAAAAATAAATCTAAAGGTCGCGAAGGAAACTCATTTGCCAAAACCAATTAGTTCCACCATTGTTTGTTCTATAGATTTTAGCATTTCCTGTAGATGTCCAGCCGGTGTCTTTATTGATGAAATGAATTTGTCTTGCGTTTACACTTGTCGTAGTTTGTCCAATCCAGTTATTACCTGCGTTTGTGGTTTTAAAAATGCCTCCACCAAATAAGTCGTCACTGCATATCCATCCTGTGTCTTTATTGATAAACTGTAAATCCGTTATCTGGTATATGTTCACACCAAATGGAACTGAGACCTGCCATTCCAATCCTCCATTTGTTGTCTTTAAAATTGTTGCTCGACCATCACCTCCCGCGACATATCCAACTAAGCTGTCAAGGAACTGTACAACATTGAAATTAATAGCGGTATCAAATTGAACCACCCAACTTTTGCCTCCATTATCAGTTTTAAGAATGTATGCTGTGTCGGTTGTTGATTGACTATATGTTACAATCCAACCATTCAGTGAATCAAGAAAAAAAACATCATTTATCAAATCAACCAACGGCAATGGTTGTTGATACCAGCCCGGAGGATTATCCGATTGGAATGTAGTCGCAAGAAAGAGAAGCGCGAGTTCGAGTAAGATTAGTTTTTTCATAAGTCATATTTATTAATTATGGTAAATAATTACAATCAAATAAATTATCACAATAGTTACTTCACCATCACCATACGCTTCACCTGTCTGAAATCACCCGCTTCAATCTTATAAAAATAAATTCCGCTTGATAAACCCGATCCGTCAAATTCAATTTCATAACTTCCTGCACTTTGTTTTTCATTTACCAATGTCGTCACTTTCTTTCCTAATGCATCATAGACAATTAGATTTACAATGCGATTTTCATTTAATGAATAACGGATAACTGTAATCGGATTAAAAGGATTTGGATAGTTTTGGTAGAGAATGAAATGGTTTGGTATTTCAGTATTATGTTCTATAGCCGTTAAACCTCCATTTGTAGTGTGCACTATTCCACTTCCTGCTGCCCATACTTTTAAATTATTAATAGCGCTTACACTTGGATTACTTATATTTGTTGTTTGCCGAAACCATGAAGAGCCGGCATCTGTTGTTTTTATGATTGTTGTAAAGTTATTACCTGCCCAGCCAACCGAATCTGAACCAAAACTCAGTTCAATTCCTCCATCATTGGTTAATACCCAGTTGAACCCACCATCTGTTGTTTTGTAACTAAATCCTGATGATATTATTCCAACGAATTCATTAAAAAAATAAATGTCATTTAGCTGTTGTGTAAAAGTATTTTGCAAATTCCAATTATTCCCCCCATTTGTAGTTCTAAATAGTTTTGATGAGATTCCATCATATCGACCGAACGTCCAGCCGGTATCTTTATTTATAAAAAATATATTCTGAATTTTATAACTTGCATCCAACTGCTGTACCCAGCTGACACTGCCGTTTGTGGTTTTATATAGACCGCCAAACAAAATATCATCGTCGCACGCCCATCCGGTATCTTTGTTTATGAAATATGAATCTATGATCAGATGAACCGGTGGAGGACTAACTAACATCCAATTTGTGCCGCCATTGGATGTTTTATACATCCTTGCGAAACCGCTGCCAGTGCCTCCTGCAGCGTAGCCGGTATTTATATCTAAAAACTGTATTACATTAAGACTTTGCGGTTGACTCAATTGTATTGCCCAATTATTTCCTCCATTTGTTGTGCTCATTATATAACTGGTATCAACAGGATTGTTATCTCCCTGTGTTACTACCCAGCCATTTAAACTATCCAGAAAAAATATATCATTTACAAAATCATTCACAGGCAGTGTCTGCACGTACCAGCCCGGAGGATTGGATGAAAATGAAAGTGATAAAAATAAAACTATAAATGCGGAAAGTGAAAATCTTTTCATAATTAATTTTTAAGAATTTAAGTTAATCATAATTACAATCAATTAATTTAACACTATAGTTATTTACTATTAGGACATTTGTCCTGTGGTCAATCTTACTAATTCCTTCATCAGTTTTGCTTACTCTGTTCATATATTTAATCAAATCCCGTAGGGATTATATATTGGTAGAATTTAATCCCACACTTAACGAATCCCGTAGGGATTGAATGTGATCCGGCTTGACAGCGACATTTCATCCCTACGGGATGATTTAGCATTCACATTTTATTGTTACCAATATTTCATCCCTACGGGATGCTTATTATATTTTATGATTACAATTAAAGTATTAAGCATTTAACCCCTTATTTCACCAACACCATTCTCTTCGTCTCCGTAAAGCCATTTGCAGACAAAGTATAAAAATAAACTCCGCTTGTCAGACCCGATCCGTCAAATTGATATTTGTAAGTGCCGGGATTAAGATTCTCATTAACTAAAGTTGTAATTTCCTTACCGGTAATATCATATACCTTCAGAGATACAAATCCTATTTTCGAAATCCCAAATTCCAAATTCGTAACGGGATTAAATGGATTAGGAAAGTTTTGGTAAAGAATATATTCATCAAGAGATAAATTATTTGTTAGTTCAATACCTGTTGTAATTGTTCCTCCCCCATCAAAAGTTTTTACAATACCGGTTCCACCAGCCCATGCATGCATCGTATCGGACCTTATAATTGCTATAGAAAGACTATTAAAGATTGGACTGTTTTGTGAACCCCAGGTTCGTCCCCCATCAGTAGATTTTGCAACTAAACCATCAATCATACCGGAATATCCAATTGAATCATTTACAAATTTAATGTCATACCCTCCAGCAATATTGCCCTGCGAACTTATCCATGTAAAACCTCCGTCCGTAGTATAACTTGCTCCATTTCCATTCAGATCGGGTCCTCCCCGCATCCAACCTTTCAGTGGTGATAGAAAAAATATGGATTCAAGATTAAATACAGACGAAAACTGCAAGTTCCAAACTATTCCACCATTTGTTGTTCTAAATAATTTTGACGAGCTTCCGTCATATCTCCCGGCTGCCCAGCCTGTATCTTTATTTAAAAAAAATATTTTCTGAATTTTATAACTCATATCCAGTTGTCTTTGCCAGGACTGACTCCCGTTTGTAGTTTTGTATAACCCGCCAAATAATATATCATCGTCGCACGCCCATCCGGTATCTTTGTTTATGAAATATATATCATCTATTTCTATTCCTCCTATATTGTTCAATGTCAGCCAGTTTGTTCCACCATTAGACGTCTTATAAAGGCTCATAGAAGTAGTACCATTTAATCCGCCCGCTGCATAGCCTGTGTTTATATCAAGAAACTGAATTGTTGTTAATTTTTCTTTTTTAGCATTTTGAATTGTCCAATTGTCACCACCATTAGTTGTTCTCATTATGTAGCTTGTATCATTCTCACTGAATCTACCGTCAGTCACAAGCCAACCATTTAAACTATCCAGAAAAAAAATATCATTTACAAAATCATTCACAGGCAGTGTCTGCACATACCAGCCCGGAGGATTATCCGACTGGAATGTCGTTGCAAGGAAGAGAAGCGTGAGCTCGAGTAGGATTAGTTTTTTCATGAGGTGTTTTCCTTGTAAGATTATTTATACGATATTAATCAGATTGGTTTGTTATTGAAATGATAATAATCATAACACTTCACGGCTACCTTAAAATATTGCTTTTCCATTTTAATTAAATTTAAGCAGATTTTTAGAAACACAAGCAACGGCAGAAATATGAATTAAAGAAACAATTTCACGAAAGTAGTTCACCATTCAAAAAAAAAGACCTGTAAAATATTTTACAGGTCTTTTAAATTTTAAAAGATGATTTAGTTATTTCAGCAGCATCATTCTTTTAGTCTGAGAAAATTCTCCCGCTTCTATTCTGTAAAAATAAACTCCGCTTGAGAGATCCTCTCCGCTGAATGCAGCTTCAAAATTTCCCGCCGGCTGAAATTCATTTACAATTTCCGAAATAAATTTTCCGCTGATATCATAAACTTTTATGCTAACGTTTGAAGACTTTGGAATACTGTAGCTGATCACAGTGGACGGGTTGAACGGGTTCGGATAATTCTGACCGAGATCAAAACTGAACGGAAGTTCATTCACGCCTGTAATTCCCGTCGGGATACTGTTATAATTTACAAGCTTAATGTTGTCAATATAAATTCCGTCATTAGCAACCGATCCGTTACTGACCAGCGAAAATCTTATTTTCATATTTACGGAACCGCCTGCAAGATCAGAGATATCAAGTGTTTCCTTTGTCCATGTGTTAACTGTCTTATTATAAAACTTTACTGATCTCCATGAAGCGCCGCCGTCATTGGATACATCCACATAAGCGTTGTCAAGCGTATCAATTGCATGTCTGTACATGAAACTTAGTATCACAACAGGCGATGAAGAAATATTCAGCGCGGTGAGAAGTGTAAGAGATCTGACAGTTGAGTTTGAATAATTCCCCGTCGGACTGTCAGCGAAAGATCTTGTAGGAGAAAAGGACTGAACAGTTGACGTTCCGAATCCGCCGGATGTTGTCCATTTACCTGTTCCGTTTTCTGCGCTGTCGAGCAAAAGGACATTACCGCTGCCTATCACAGCATGAACATTTTTTGTATAAACTGTATTCGTATCATTCTGTCTGATCCTTAAAACCATTTTATATGCGGTATTATTTACCGCGCCGGGACTTACTGAAAAATCAAACGATACACTGTCTTCTCTGAATGATGAAAAATCAGAAAACGAATATATGCCTGTAAGTACCGTAACATTTGAGTTTTGTGAAATGAGTTCCACTTTTACATTCTGTGCATTCTCAAGACCTTTGTTCTTTAAATATACTTTCAGACTTCCCTGCTCTCCGGGGGAATAAAATTCACTGTTCAGCTTAAATGAATTTGCATTCATAAAAGGACCGCTGAACATTGCAAAGTAAATATTCTGAGAAACGTTTTGTTTCGCAAGCGGAAGTATTCTCGACTGCAGTGGCCAGAATCCGTCACTGCCTGTGCCTACTTCAGGAGTCATTGCAAACGCTTTCGAATGTCCGCTGTCATTATAATACCAGTCATCCGTAACTCCGCGCACACCGTAATTTACTGTCTGATTTGATCTGCCGAGAGTATAGTGATTATCGAGCACCATATCCTGTGAAATATTCTGATAAATTTTTTCATCGGGACTCGGCGCATCTACGTAGCCCCATGGTCTGATCAGATAATTTCCGTAAGTGTGATAGCTCAGAATGCCTTTAAAATTTCTAGAGTTTACAAAGTTCATGGCGTTTTGTGTTTCCGGTTCGGAGAATGGTGATTTACCTCTGTAAGTACTGCTTGTAGAATCAGTAGATGAGCCGTTATTGGCTGAATTCCAGAACTGATAAATTCCGTAATTTCTGTTAAGGTCAACACCGTAAGTATTACCTCCGAACTGCTTTCTATTCTTTCTCCAGAAGCCGCCGCCGTTTGGATTTGTAGAGCGGTTGTATTCGTAACCGTCGGGATTAAAGACGGGAGTGAAATACAATTCCCTGTTATTAAGTATGTAAGTTGCGACAGGATCTATGTTATAATTTTCCAGAAGCCAGTAAATGAAATAAATATTCTGATGCATACTCAGCGGCTCTCTTGCGTGAATGAGCGAATGAAACCATACTTCCGGTCTTCCTGCCGGCGCATCAGGATTTTTTGCAACGCGGACAGTCCACATTTCACGGTTCTCAACAGTCTGACCTATTGTAAACTTCTGTGAAATAAGATCCGGATATTCTATTCTCATAGAATCAATTTTATTTATCACTTCATTGAAAGTCATATAACCTCCCATAGTTCCGTATATCGAATGGCTGACATTGAACTCAAGTATTGAAAGCTGAATGGCGTCCCGTATCTCCGAAGGTGACATTTTTTCAAGCGAGTTATAATAGGTTTCCCAGTCTTCGATAAGTATCTGATATGACACTCCTGATTTTTTCAGCAATGAAATTTCATTTTCAGAAAGCCATGTCTCCATATAATTTTCAGAAGTTTCCGCGTGATCAAAGTGCAGATCCTGAGAAGTGATTTTGTCTATATCGCTTTTACCCGTAACATATACTCTTACTTTGGAATGCTTTGGATTTTCATTTACTGCAGCAGATGCAAAATTTACGCTGCATAAAAATATAATTACTGCGATTAACTGAATAATTTTTTTTGAATTTTTAACTGATAACATAATGTATGAATTAATTCTTTTTTATTGGGGGTTTATTGTATACAAACTTACTTATTGATAACACCTTATTCAATCCCTGATTTGATAATTCTTTCGGCAATGACCGCAGCGCCTTTCAGTCCCGCTGAACCATCTTTGACAACATAAACAGGAACCGGCTCAATATAATATCTCAATCTGCCTTTATTAAGGTATGCTTCGGAAAATTTTCTGCCTGAAAGAATTTTCAATATTTTATGGGGAATACCTCCGCAGAGATAAACTCCGCCGGCTGCATTAACGCTCAAAACCTTGTTACTGCATGCTCTCGCAAGTGCAGTTGCAAAGATTTCAAGAGTATAAACGCAGATTTCACTTTCACCTTTAACAGCTTCTTCTGAAATTTTCGCAGCAATGTCGTTAATATCATTTTCCTTAAAAAAATTTCCCGAATCTTTGAATTGACTTTGCGTCAGAAGAAATTCATAAATATTGAGAATGCCGAGACCGGATACAACTCTTTCAACGCTGACATGTCCGTATTTTTTAGTGAGAAATTTTAACAGCTCTATTTCAATATCAGAGCCCGGCGCAAAATCTTCATGTCCTCCTTCAGTTGGAATTACAGAATAGCCGTCCTTTGTATGAATCAGTATCGACATTCCGAGTCCTGTACCCGGAGCAATTACCATTTTATTTCCGTCATTCATTTTATCATTACCGCGGTATATTAATTCAAGTGAATCGTGATTCATAGCGGGGATCGCAGCTGCAGCCGCTTCAAGGTCATTTACAATTTTCAGATCCGGAATGCCGAGCTTATTTCCGAGTTCGGTCTCATCGATCTCCCACGGAATATTTGTAGAAATTATTTTACCGTCAAATACTGGACCTGGCGCTCCTATACATGCTGCAACCGGTTTTAATTTCTTATCGACGATAAACTTATTAATGATCTCAAATAAAGATACGTATTCAGCGCTTTTGTATTTTTCCGAATACAAAATTTTAAGCCCGTCATTTTCAACACTGTACAATGCAAGCTCTGTATTTGTAGCGCCTGCATCTCCTGCAAGAATGATCTTTTTCATTTTAAATTAAATCTCTTTTTTATTTCCTGTAAATTTCCTGCGGCGGCTTTGTCAAGATACCAGATCAGATCACCATCTGACGGCTTTATATAATATGCAGGATACTTTTCGAAGTTTCCGTTTTCAAGAAGTATTTCCGAGACTGTTTTCTCCTTACTCTTTCCGGTTACAAGAAATTTTATACATCCGGAATTTTTCAATACGTTTCCAGTCATTGTAACCCTGTATTGTCCGGATTCAGGATGTTTCACTGCAGCGCAGTATTTATCCGACTCTAGTAATTCATAATATCCCGGAAATATGGAAGCCGTATGACCATCGTCTCCGATACCAAGTAATGTAATATCCGGAGATGGGAATGAATTAATTATTTTCATTTCTTTCAGAAGTATCTCCGAATATCTTTCCGCTTCGTAAGCCGGGTCGAGCACGCCGTTTATCATAAAAATATTTTCAACCGGTATTTTTGCTTCACCTGTATCTGAATTATTCAATACATCAAATAAAATTCTTTTCACAGCGCCGTAATTACTTTCGGGATCATCAGGCGAAACGCATCTCTCGTCAGCCCAGAAGAATTTTATTCTGTCCCAGTTTTTGAAATCGTAATATTCCGATGCAAGTATTTCAAAAAAGATCTTCGGCGTATTGCCGCCTGAGAACACCGTGTTTAGATGTTCTCTGCTGTTCAGAATATCCGCGCATAAATTTATAAAATCCTCTGCAAGCAAAGCCGCTGTCTGCCTGTCATCAGATCTGATCTTAATAATTGTTTCCGGATTCATTAAGCTAAAAAGTATTGAAAGGAAAAATTAATTTTGAAAACAAATTTATTTTAAACAGTTAATGGGGAATATTAAAGTTCACAGTAGTTATGATCGTTAGCAAGATTCTTACACGGATATCTCCACATAAAATTTTCTCCCGCGATGAGATCATCGGCGCATTCCGGTCCCCACGTACCTGCCGGATAACCATATACAACGATCTCCGGATCTTTTTTCCAGGCATTAAGAATCGGCTGAATATATCTCCAGCATGCTTCTACTGCATCCGCCCTGATAAAAAGCGTCTGATCCCCAAGCATACAATCAAGAAGTAATTTTTCATAAGCAGCCGGCAGACTGTCTGCTGTCACATCAGAATAATGAAAGTCCATGCTTACATTCTGAATCTTAAAATCCGATTCCGGCACCTTCATTGCAAATTTCAAAAGCAGTCCTTCATCCGGCTGAATTCTTATTACGAGCATATTATATGAATCCGGAATATCCTTACTGCTTTTAAAAAGGTGATGCGGCGTGGCTTTAAAGTGAATGACAATTTCAGTAACTCTTGTAGGAAGTCTCTTTCCTGTCCTGATATAAAAAGGAACGCCTCCCCATCTCCAGTTATCAATGAATAATTGCAGCGCGACATATGTCTCAGTTCGTGAGTTCGCCGCAACGCCTTTCTCTTCCCTGTATCCAATGACTTTCTCACCTCTGATCTTTGAGTTAACATACTGACCTCTTATTACAACCTTACTGACTTCCTCTTCGCTTACAGGTCTGAGCGACTGAAACACTTTCAGCGATTCATCACGGATCGAATTTGAATCAAAAGTTGAAGGCGGTTCCATTGCAATATAACCGAGAAGCTGCAGCAGATGATTTTGCACCATATCTCTTAAAGCTCCCGAGCAGTCATAATATCCGCCGCGGTTTTCTATGCCTATGCTTTCGGATGAAGTGATCTCAATATGATCTATATAATTTCTGTTCCAGAGCGGTTCAAAAATTCCGTTGGCAAATCTTGTAACAAGTATATTCTGAACGGATTCTTTTCCGAGGTAATGATCGATCCTGTAAATTTGTTTTTCTGTGAAACATCTGCTTACATTTTTATTAAGTTTAAGCGCTGATTCAAGATCATGCCCGAACGGTTTTTCAAGAATTATCCTTGTCCATGACCGGTCACTCACCTGTTTATTAAGTCCGCTTTTTCCGATGTTGGTAACGATCTCAAAAATTGAATCGGGAGGGACAGCCATATAAAGGATCCTGTTACCGCCGGTATTATTAGCGGTTTCTATAAATTCAATTTCTGTCAGAAGTTTTTTATATGAATCCGTATGTTTATAGTCTGCAATAAAGTAGTGCAAATTTTTTTCGAATACCTTCCATATAGTTTCATCAAATTCATCTTCACTGCTATGCTCTTTCACAGACTTCTTCATCAGAGCGCGGAAAGTCGCGCTGTCCATTTCTTTTCTTGAAAAACCTGCTACGGAAAAATTCACAGGCAGCAGTTTATCTGCATACAATTTATATAAAGAAGGAATAAGCATTCTTGCGGTAAGATCTCCGCTTGCTCCGAAAATGATCATAGTGCACGGATCCGGAATTTTTTTCTTCTCAGGAGATCCGTTCATAAAATCAAGATTCGTAATTTTCATAATATTTTTAAGGAGTGAATTATTTTTTCTTTACTGAATGTCCGCCGAATTCATTTCGAAGCGCGGCAAGTATTTTACCGCCGAATGATTCCTCCTGCCTGGATCTGAACCGGGCAAAGAGCGAATCGGCTATTACATTAACCGGCACGCTTTTTTCAATTCCGTCTATTACCGTCCATCTTCCTTCTCCTGAATCTTCCACATAATCTTTCAGAGTGCTGAGATTTTTATCTTCTTTCAGAGCATTGGCAAGCAGCTGCAGCAGCCATGATCTCACGACACTTCCCTTATCCCACAGATCAGCTACTCCCTGAAGATCGATGTTATAATCGGACGCGTGCATAAGTTCGAAACCTTCGGCAAACGCCTGCATCATACCGTATTCAATTCCGTTGTGAATCATTTTTACATAATGCCCGGCTCCGGCTTTTCCTATATACATATAACCGTTTTCAGGAGCGAGTGATTTAAATACCGGTTCGCAGTGATCAAAAATATTTTTCTCACCGCCGGCCATTACACAGTAACCGAGTTCAAGTCCCCAAATCCCGCCGCTTGTGCCGGCATCCATATAATTGATCCCGTATTTTTCAAGTTCAGCCGCTCTTCTCACTGAATCTTTATAATAAGAATTTCCGCCGTCGATAATAATATCGCCTTTGCTAAGCAATGGAATAAGTTCTTCAATAGTTTTCTGAACGGGATCCCCAGACGGGATCATCATCCATACAACTTTCGGCGACGGCAGTTTCGACACCAGTTCATCCAAAGAGAAAGACGGCTCAGCTCCTTTTTTAGAAATCTCATTTGTCTTTTCCGGTGATCTGTTATAGACGACAACTTCTTGATTATGAATCAGAAGCCTTTCCACCATAAAAGCTCCCATCTTTCCGAGACCGATAAAACCTATTTTCATTTATGCTCCGGTATTTTTAAAGTATAAGATAATAAATTAATTTAATGCTTTTTTAAATTCTTTAATAATTTCCTTAAGACCTTTATTAACATCTGCGCCTGCGCTGATCTTAAGGACTTTTCTGTTATGCTTCTGAAGAGATACAAAATCTCCCGCCGCCTGTGACTGTTTTAAAATACTGAAGCTGTAATTTTTTCCGGGAATGTCTTTATCTTTTTTATCATCACAAACGATCTGAATGAACATACCTTTATCCGGTCCGCCTTTATGATACTGTCCGGTAGAATGTAGAAATCTGGGACCGTAACCGACCGTAGTAGCAGCTTTAAAATGGCTTCTAAGAATTTCTCTGAACTGCTGAAGAAGCTTCTCAGTTTTTTCCGTTTTATTTAAGTATGCCATTATTGCAAAATAATCTCCCGCTGAAAACTTATCAGTAAAATTTTTAATCGTATCAGTTATTCTTACTTCACCATTTTTCTGAGCAAGTATATTCAGAGCGTCATTTTCATTTCCGGGAAATATTTTGATTTTCTTATTACCTGAAATACTTTTTTGTTCAGGAATTTTTTTATTCTTTTCATAGTAATCAAGAACGTTTGATGTGTTGTCTTTACTTTCTTTTACATTCGGCTCGTCAAACGGATTGATCTTCAGCTCAGCTCCCATAACAGCAGTTGCAAATTCCCAGAAATAAAAGAGACCGCCGATGTCATAGAGATCATCCAGCTCAATAGTCAGCACAGGAAATTTCTTTTTAGACAACAACTTAACTTTTTTATTCTTTTTATTTTTTTTTAAAAAAATATTTACAAAGAATCTGTCTCTTCCGTAGGAATTTGCTTTACCCGGAGATTCACCTTCCACAGGCAGAATGCCTTTGCTTTCTTTTCCTGTGCTCTCGGCTATGAGCTGTTCCGCCCAGTATCCGAATGAACTTATTTTTTCTGAAAGAATGAAAGTAAGTTTATCAGCTCCGAATTCCGAAAGCGCTGAAGCCATGACGCCTGCTGATAAAGCTGGATTCAAATTAACGGAATTTTCAAAACACATATTCATTACTTCTTCGGCATTTTTAAGAAGTCTTTTAATATCTACACCAATAAGAGCTGCCGGTACAAGTCCAAAGAATGAAAGCGCTGAATATCTTCCGCCGATATCAGCGGGATTTACAAAAGTTTTTCTGAAGCCGAGTTCGGCTGAGAGTTTTTCAAGATACGTCCCCGGATCCGTGACGGCAATGAATCTGCTGCCGGCTTCAGCGCCGAATATTTCTTCAGCTTTTGCATAGAAGTACCTCATAAATGAATCCACTTCAATAGTAGTTCCGGATTTACTCGAAACAATGAAAAGAGTTTTTGCGATGTCTATCGAATTTTCAATATCAATGATCGCCTGCGGGTCAGTACTGTCGAGCACAAATAAGTTAACGAATCCTTTTCTTACTCCGAAAGTATCCCTGCATACTTCAGGGCACATACTGCTGCCGCCCATTCCCATTACTACCGCGTATTCAAAGCCATTATCCTTAACTTCCTTTACGAAAGAGTTTATTTCATCTGACTTTTCCTGCATTGAGAGCGGCAGCATAAGCCAGCCAAGACGGTTCTTTATAAGAGAATCATATTCCTGTTCATTTTTCCAGACGGTAAAATCTTTCGAGAAAATTCTTTCGGGAATATCAGAATTTTCGTATGCTTTTAATTTCTTCTTAATATCGGATTCGAATCTTCCGAATTTAAAATCTTTTTTATTAATTTTCATAATTTGAATCTATAATATTGGAGGGTAAAATATTTATAACTTAAAATGATTTTTAATTTTAATTTTTATTTGATCTTTATCAAATCCGTATTCTTTCATAATAATATCTCCGGGAGCGGATTTACCGAATTTATCAATACCGATTACCATTCCTTCATCAGTAACATATTTATGCCAGCCAAGTGAAGATCCGGCTTCTATAGAAACACGTTTCCTCATCTTAGCAGGCAGTACACTTTCTTTATATGCTTCACTTTGCTTTTCAAACAATTCCCATGAAGGCATACTGACCACTCTTGCAGAAATACTTTCTTTCAGCAGATCACTTTGAACGTCAAGAGCGAGATGGACTTCGGATCCGGTTGCGATAATAATTATATCCGGTTTACCCTTGGATTCAGATAATATATAAGCGCCTTTACTGAGATTGTCAGCAGATGCTAATTTTTTTCTGTCAAGCACCGGAAGTTTTTGTCTTGTAAGGATCAGCGCAACAGGTCCGGACTTAATACTCAGCGCAGTTTTCCATGCTTCCGAAGTTTCATTTGCATCAGCAGGTCTTATCACGGTAATATTTGGAATTGATCTCAGAGAAATCAGTTGTTCAATCGGCTGATGAGTAGTACCGTCTTCTCCAAGCGCAATGCTGTCATGTGTAAATACATAAACCGGTCTTATGCCCATAATGGCTGCAAGACGGATCGGCGCCCGCATATATTCTGAGAAGATCAGGAATGTTCCGCTGTAAGCAATGAGCGGGTTTGTAAGAGTAATGCCGTTCAGAATTGCTCCCATAGCATGCTCCCTTACACCGAAATGTAAATTTCTGCCTTCATAAGATCCCGGCTGAAAGCTTTTATATTTTTTTAAGAAAGTATCGTTGGATGGTTCAAGGTCTGCAGAGCCGCCAATTAACTGAGGGAAATATTCCGCAATTGCATTGAGCGTTTTACCTGATGCTGATCTTGTTGCCATTGCGCCGTCTTCAGGACTGAACACCGGAAAAGATTTTTCCCATCCTTCTTTAAAATTTCCTTTGAGCAGTGAATTAATTTCTTCCGCTTCTTTTGGATACTCCTTTGAATATCCGGCAAATAATTTATCCCATTCTGACTTTTCTTTTTTTCCTTTATCTCCTGCATCTTTAAAAACTTTAAGAGCTTCTTCAGGAATGAAAAAATCTTTATCGGGATCAAATCCAAGCGCAGTTTTGGTTAACCTGAGTTCATCCGCGCCGAGCGGTGAACCGTGAGCGCTTGCAGTATTTATTTTATTAGGACTGCCGAATGCTATTTCAGTTCTGACTTTTATTAGAGTCGGCTTTGACTTTTCTTCCTTAGCAGATTTTAAAGCGCGTGAGATCTTTTCAATATCATTTCCGTCACTGATCTCAATCACCTGCCAGCCAAACGCTTCAAACCTTTTTGAAGTATCTTCAGTGAAAGTTATCTCTGTATTTCCTTCGATTGATATGTGATTATCGTCATAGAGATAAATAATATTCCCCAGCTTAAGATGTCCCGCAAGTGAAGCCGCTTCTGAAGAAATTCCCTCCATCAGATCGCCGTCGCTAACAATACCATAAATATTATAATTAAAAATTTCATAACCGGGTCTGTCATAAACCGCTGATAAATATTTCTGCGCTATTGCAAATCCAACTCCGTTTGCAAATCCCTGACCGAGCGGACCGGTAGTAGTTTCTACACCGGGCGTAAGATGATATTCAGGATGTCCCGGAGTTTTACTGTCGAGCTGCCGGAAGTCTTTCAGATCATCCAGTGAAAGATCATAACCAGTCAGATGCAGTAAACTGTACAGAAGCATACTTCCGTGCCCCGCTGATAAAACGAATCTGTCCCTTGCAGTCCAGTCCGGAGCTGAGGGATCATATTTCAGATACTTTGTCCAGAGCGTAAATGCCATTGCAGCAGCGCCCATCGGCATACCGGGGTGTCCGGAATTCGCTTTCTGAACAGCGTCGGCGGAAAGCAATCGGATGGTGTTGATGCAGAGCGTATCAGATTTAGTCATGAAATAAAATAGTTATTATATTGATAAATTTTAAGATTATTTTTGAGGAAAACGGAATATTGTATATGGATTAGAAATTACGAATTGAAAATTTAGAATAGCGGACTATGAATTAAAGAATTCTATTGTTAATTGTCATGATAGACTGATTGGAAAGAAAGCGAAAATATTCTATAGAGACAAATGTACTTATTTCAACAAAATCATACGCTTCGTCTCAGATAACTCACCGGCTTCTAATCTGTAAAAATAAACTCCGCTCGGCAAACCTTCGCCGTTGAAATCAACTGCATAGCTTCCGGCGTTTTGCTTTTCATTAACTAAAGTCATGATCTCTTTTCCAAGATTATTGTAAACATAAGCTTCACATCAGATGTCTGACTTCTGTCATCTGACGGAATTGAATAACGAATTAAGGTTGATGGATTGAAAGGGTTGGGATAGTTTTGAGAAAGAGAAAAAATTTCCGGCAGTGAGATATTAGTATTAATATAAATTCCGGTTAACCCACCTGTAATTGTTTTTAGAATTCTTCCGTTAGCACACAGAATGTATCCTGTAAGAGAATTCAGAAAAAACGGCTGAGAAAAATTTGAATTATAACTAAACTGCAAATCAAAATTATTTCCGCCATCTGTTGTTTTAAAAATATTGTTTTGTTTGAAAACCCATCCTGTATCGGCTGTAGTAAAGAAGTGATGCCTGATATTTTTTGTAAAAGTTGTATCAATGAAAGACCAGTCATTACCGCCATTAACTGTTTTCATTAAACCAAGCATAGATGCCAAATAGCCTATAGAATCATTCAAAAATCTTATTTTGTAGAATCTGTTATGAGAAGGATCTTCTTTCCATACAACTCCCGAATCTTTATATATAATATTCCAGCTTGAACCTGAATTGGACAAGTTGTGTATCAGTTCCATCATCGCCGTAAGAAGCTGAAATCCAGATTTTATCATTTGATTTGCAAACAGAAAAAACTCTTGAATTTCTGAAGTATTCAAAGAAAGGTAATGAATTAAAGTTTACTACATTGACCTGTGAATATGATATACCTCCTACGGTTTCAAAACCATACCACCCTTCAAATGAAAGAAAAAATTCATTACCGTCATTATAAAAATCAGAAATAAAATTTCCAAATTGTCTGAGCTGAAACCAGCTCGCTCCCTGATCAGTGGTCATATAAACAATGAACCAATAACCTGCTTCAGAACCTTCAGGCACTGTTGTAAGTAATCCTCTTTGATCATCAATAAAATAAATATTCTGAAAATCGCGATTACTTGGATTGCTAAGAGGAAACCAGTGTGCCGCACCGTCAGTAGTTTTATATAATGCTCCGTTATTTCCGCACACAAAGCCGGTATTCGAATCAATGAAGTAAATACTTCTGAGTTGGTTGGAAGTAATTTCCGGATATTCAACCCAACCTTGAATTGAATAGGAAAGTCCTGACTGTAAAATAAAAACTGTGATGAAAATAAATTTTTTCATAATTTTAAAATTTATTTTAATAAAATCATCCGCTTCGTCTCCTCAAATTCACCTGCTTTGAGTCTATAAAAATAAACTCCGCTCGGCAAATCATCTCCATTGAAATCAACTGTATAGCTCCCTGCGTTTTGCTTTTCATTTATCAAAGTAATTAATTCCTTTCCAAAAACATCAAATATTTTAAGACTGACATTACGATTTCCGGTTAATGAATATACGATAACCGTTTTGGGATTGAACGGATTCGGATAATTTTGCTCAAGAGAGAATCTTTCCGGAATAGTATTATTGAGCTGATGAACTTTTGTTAATGTCGTATCACCATACAGTACACCATTAATGTAAGCTCCTCTCAGTGTATAGTCGGTTGTAAACGGATCGCCTTCATTGATATAGTACAGTCCAATTCCTTTCGCATAGAATCTTGATGATGCAGTCAGCACAAAAAGCGGATTAAAGTTCTTTTTGGAAAATGAGTTTCCAAATAACTGAACAGTTCCTGTTTCAATACATTTTCTTCCTGTAAATCCACAAGCTTTAGCAGAATCAGTTTCTAATGAATATAAGCTATCGACTAAGATTTCATTCGGATGGTAAGAGCAGCCGCCGCCGGGCGCATAAGCATAAATGTTGCCGCTCAAAGAATCAAACCTCAGCCATTGGGAAAGATTAGGAAAATTACATAAGTAATACGTCCTGCCATACATAAGATTTAAAGTATCTCTGGTAACATAAACATTAAATTTTCCTCCGCCGGAAGGATTGCCATTATGTATCCAGTCATATGACCAGACATTTCCAACTTTGAGGGGGAAGTAATCTGAAACTCTTATGAATGTAGTATCACCGTAAGCAATTCCGTTTATAACACAACCCGTTAAAAAATATCCCTGACCTGCCCCAAGCTCACAACTTGTAATTTTTGAAAATCCTATATCTTCTGCTAATTCATAAAAATATGAAACTAACGCGGGACCACTGCATGAAAAGATTTTTATTGTTCTTTGTCTTCCCAGAAAATTTATATTACTGCCGGAAAAATAATTACCGTATGGAGAGACTGAAGTAAGTCTGTTACAATTGAATCTGTCATTAACCCGTGCAAGCAGGCTGTCAATCAAAAATTCACTGTTTGTAAGAGAATCATAGGCATAGACATTCATTGTTCCGGAGTCAATTCTTTGATAATTTAAGAAAGGATTTGCCTGTAAGTTGTTATCATTCCACCATCCGGAAAATTTGAAATAATTTTTCCCGTTGGGTTTATTAACAAGACCTGTGATTTCAATCCGGCTCCTTCCTGAAATTCACGGATAACAGCCAAGCCTTAATTCATTTTATGATAAAGATAAACATTCCCTACACTCAATGGATAGTATTTAGCTGCTGCGGAATCCATGCCACATTTAAAGATTGCATTAATATTACAAAAAAATGAGATGATAAATGGATTTAGCTATCATAATAACATATTCTTTTTACAAGATCATCCGCCATGTCTCAGAAAAATCATTTGCTTTCATACTCACCAAATAAACTCGCCAAATCAAATGAAACCTTCTCTCAATGCCCATTCTGTTTTTATCCAATATGGTTTCTAAATCGAAAATATTACTAAAACCGACTTTGAAACTGAGCTTCAGATCAAAACAAACGAAAATAAATATAAGAATAGAATTAAAATTATTTTTTCATATTTGAACCTGCAAAATTTCTTAAATTTTAAAAAAGATATTAACAATTAAGGTGGGAATACCTATTTTCAATTTATTGTATTTTGCCGATTAATATCTAAATATTCAAGACAAATTTCACAATTTAGAAAATTTTTTTCTGCGGAAGAATAATTTATTTAAAATTTCGTATTCTTAATTTGTAATTGATTCAGTTCAGTGCCAATAAGGTTTCGCTTAACCTCCCCCGGGACCCCCTACCTTGAAAAACAAGGAGGGGGAGAAGAGCTTTTTATTTAAAAATAAAGTATTTGTATTTTGAAATTTAAAATTATTTCCAATCGTCTTTCTCCATCAGATATATAAAATTCCTATGTTCATTCTCACCATAATATTTCATATCCACTTCATCCACTTTCACAGCGCCGAGTTTTAATATTGCCTTTTGCGAGCGGATGTTATCTTTACCAATATGAAAATAAACTTTGTCAACAAATTCAAACGCATGATCGAGCAAGAGTTTCTTCATACGTGAATTATAAGATTTCCCCCAGTATTCCCTCGAGATGAAAGTATATCCAACAGAAACAGATTTTTCCTCCTTATTATAGTCATAATATCTCGAACTCCCGATTACCTTCCCTGTAATTTTCTCCTTCACTTTAAATGCGCCCCCTGATTCCATCGCCCCTTTGAAAAAATTTTTAAAGACTTCCCTCTTGTATCTGTCTTTATTAGGATGCTGTTCCCAGACTAAAGGATCTGACGCCGCTTTATATAATTCCTCAAAATCATTTTCAGCCAGAGGTATCACTACTATTAAATCGTTCTCCAGTTCCGGCTGAAGTTCAAACTTGTCCTCTAACTTTTCATCATGAATTTGCTCTGTCATTTCTATATCTGATTTATTTTTAATAAGTTTGTATTTGAAAATAAATTTAAATTTTTTTTATCTGAAATTGAATATCTGAATTTATGACTTCGTAAAATGTTTGTATATTGAAAAATAAATTCACTGCTATTACTCTTAATTGATGACATCTAAACCATCTTACAAAGAAGCGTTCATGTTCTGGCTGAAACTAGGCTTTATAAGTTTCGGAGGTCCCGCCGGGCAGATCGCTATAATGCATGAATATCTTGTTGATAAAAAAAAATGGATCAGCGACAGTAAATTTCTCAGCGCTCTGAATTTTTGTATGCTCTTGCCCGGTCCGGAAGCGCAGCAGCTTGCCGCTTATAACGGATGGCTATTGCATGGTGTCAGAGGCGGTCTGACAGCAGGTATTCTTTTTATACTTCCTTCTGTTTTTATTCTGCTTGGTCTGAGTATTGTTTATGTTTCTTTCGGAAATATCCCGTGGATAATCGCGCTCTTCAGCGGACTTAAACCCGCTGTTGTCGCTATTGTAGTAATTGCCCTTATCAGGATCGCAAAAAAATCTCTCATAACTCCTCTGCATTACATCACCGCTGCAGCAGCTTTCGTCTGTATATATTTTCTTAATATTCCTTTCCCGTTAATTATACTCGGAGCGCTGATCGTTGCTTTCACTGCCGGAAAATTTTATCCCGCTATGACCGCTATTAATAATGAAAATAATACAGGTAATTCACAAAATGAAAAAGATTATTACATTAATTCCTTTTCGGAAATATCTGTTCTGAAATTCAATCCTCTGCAGTTTATAAAAATGACCTTGATATTCGCCTTCCTATGGTTGATTCCTTTTAATGTTTTTTATTTTTATCCAAATGATTTTGAATTCTGGAAAACACTTTCTCTTTTTTTTACCAAAGCGGCTTTTGTTACTTTCGGAGGAGCTTATGCGGTACTGCCTTATGTTGCGCAGTTTAGTGTTGAAAATCTACAGTGGCTTACCGAACTTCAGATGATAGACGGCCTCGCGCTTGGTGAGACGACTCCGGGTCCGCTTGTAATGGTACTTGCTTTCGTCGGCTTTATGGCGGGATTTAATTTTTACGGAGGTTCTCTGCTGATGGGAACTGCAGGTCTGCTGACCACTGTATTCTATACTTTTCTGCCGAGCTTCTATTTTATATTTGCAGGAGCTCCTCTGATTGAGAGATCTCATAAGAACAATTTCATAAAAAATTCGCTGAGCATTGTAACCGCAGCTGTCGTAGGCATTATTCTGAATCTCAGTATTTATTTCGGTAAAGCGGTAATTTTCCCCGGTCAGTTATCCTTAAACAACATTGATTTTTTTGCTGTAATCTGGATTATAATTTCCATGATCGTATTGTATAAATATAATTTCAATGTAGCGGTATGGATCCTGATCAGCGCTGTCGCAGGTCTGATCCATTTCCTGGTATTCTGATTTATATATTTCTAATATTCAGAATTTTATCATGGTGTAATCTTTGTAATAAATAAATATGAATTATTATCCGCCAAAGTCTGATCGGTAATATCAACTGACTCATCTCCGTTTACATCCGTGACTACATAACCGACGGCAAATGCAAGCGCGTCATTATCTACAAGCATATTATCAGTCAGATCAATTATCCCGTCCTGATTTACGTCAGCACTATACATAGCAAATCTTGCCGGCGTATTCTCTACCTGTGTCTGATTAGAACCGTAAGCCGCATCTGCATCCTTAGTAAAATCATAGATCATATTGCCGCTCAATACTTCAAATGAAATCACAGTATCGCTCCATACTTCGATTGAATTTCTGTGATTGACCTGCAGCCAGTAATTTGCAATAAAATCCGCCTCCGGAAAATTATATCTGATTATAAGATCTTCATCCGGAGTTTCTCCTTTTATACCGACATCATTATAAGGCGACGCTTCCTCTCTGAGTTTTGTTGTGATTGTATCTATAACTGTTGAATCAACCGATCTGTAAAATCCTTCCATGTAAACTTTCAGGCAAAGCGCTGAAGTTTTCAGCGATGAATTGTTGAACTGGATTCCCCATACATACAGATTTCCTGTACCGGCTCCGGTCAGATCATTTATCACAATCCTCCATGTACCTGAAGTTCTCTTACCAGCAAACACAGTGTTTAACGAATTCTTCGGTTTTATCTCCGGAGCAAAAGATGTAAATGAAGTTGAAGAGTTTAAATTGCTGTCCGCCTGATCATCAAATATTGTAATTATATTATCTGAATTATCAGCAAGTTTACTATTCCCGAAAACATTTACTGAAGCGCCGTCGGGTGAAATTAATGTTATATTCAATTCCTCCTCCGCAGAATGATTCAGCGCCAAAAATAAATTCAAGTCGCTGATAAGAGTATCCTGACATACTTCAAAAGAATCTATAACAATTCCGGAAAATCCTGAAGTCGGGATTCTTTTTAACATTTTGATTTATCCTGAATCCGTCCGAAAAATTTAATCTGTCGGATCTGTTAACCGGCGATACCGGCTGATCTTCTACGGTTCCGTTATGACTGAATCTTGCGCTGTTTTTAAATTCAAGAACCGGTCCGTCATCTGAATTGTCGTAAGCGTATCCGTCAAAATTATAAACTACATTTGACATCAACGGATATGGTTTATTCGATCTGTCAATTGACATATACAGGAATCTGTTTACTTCCTGATGTGTCTTTTCATAATTTGAAATTCTGACTTCATCAATAAATCCGTTAAAATAACTTCCGGCGAATCCCGAGCTGCCGATCACAAGACTGTCAGTTCCGTTGGCAATTACGCCTGCAGTATTAGTTCCGTTGCCGGCTTTCCTTCCGTTTATATAAAAATTGTATTCACCTGAAGATGAGTTATAAGTAAAGCAAACATGAGACCAGATGTTTGGTATAAGCGATACAAAAGAATTAAAACTGCTGACTCCGTTTATCACTGCATTCAGCGAAGCGCCGCTTAATCTTAGCGAATAATTTATGGAAGCTCCCGTGCCTTTAGATATTATTCCCCGTGTGCCGGTAATTGATCTTGGATTTATCCATGCTTCCATTGTAATTGCATTCACCGGACTTACATCAGGATTGTCAACACCGCAGAGATATTCATTCACGCCGTTCAGCTCTATGCAGTCATTCTGAACTATAGTGTTCAAAGGTCTGTCACTTAAATTCAAAGGAGTAACTCCGATATTTTTTCCCGTTCCGTTATTTCCTGACCAGTCAAATAAACTGAAATCAGTCCCTTGCGAATCTCTGTCCTGAAACGTCAGTGAAAAAACAAGATTTGTATAAATACCTGACGAAGCGCCGAGCGTAGTTTTTCTTAATCTGTAAACTTCCGCAGCGCTCAATGGTCTGTTCCAGATTCTAATTTCGTCCATGTTTCCTGTAAACGGACTGTTCACGTTTCCCTTGCCTATGCGCAATGAATCGGTATTGGCAACAGGTTCGGCATCTTGAATAATCACGCTGGTATCAAGAACGCCGTTAACATAAATTGAGAATACATCCGTAGAAGAATTAAACGTTCCGCAGATATGAGTCCATTGATTATTCTGAAGTATCGAATTTCCGACAAGTCTTGTCGTTGTATTTGTTCTGAGAGCGACTCTTCCCTGATTAAGGTAAAAAGTATAACCGTTCCCCCCTGTGCCGAATCTCTTTTCAGCTAATATTTGAAAACCCGGAACGGTTGAGTTAGATGGGTTTATCCACATTTCAATTGTAAAACTTCCGGTTATATTCAATGAAGCCGAATTTCCGAATGCGGCGTAACCGTTTGCATTGCCGGGAAAAACGCATGCCTGATTCCAGAACATAAATGCAAAAGATTTTCCGGAGATCAGCATAAATATCAATCCGAAAAGAACCTTGTAAATTCTTGTTTTCATTTTTCTCTGTTTAAGTTAACTCAACAAAATAACAATTAAAATTAAAATTTCATAAAGTAAAAGGCGGAGAATTTAGTCTCCGCCTTTGTGAATAATTGGATATGCTTATTTTACGAGGATCATTTTCTTGACATCAGTGAATTCCGTGCCTTCGCCTCTGACTGTAATTCTGTAATAGTAAATTCCGGATGACAAAGCTGATCCGTTAAATACCGCTTCATATCTTCCTGCGCCCATGGATCCGTTAACCAAAGTCATTACTTCTTTTCCTGCTGAGTTGAAGATCTTTATATTAACTTCAGATGATACAGGAATATCATAAGATATTTTTGTAACAGGATTGAATGGATTTGGATAATTTTGATTTAATTTGAATTCGGTTATCTCCGTAACTTCCGTATTTAAGTTATTGTCGCCTGTATTTTCGGATTCAAATGAATCTGATTCAAAACATCTTAATATATTTACAACTGATGGGTTTTCGAATACCGGTGTGAATGGTTTGTCTTTTATTTTTCTGAGCTTCATCGCTATATCTTTTACTATATGCTGATTCTGAATATTCTGAACAAAAAATGAATCATTGCATAATCCGCCCGGAATGAATCCGTTCGAATTTGATCTCCAGAGAAATGCATCCTGTACATTTACAGATGCATCACCTGCTACCGAATATCCCGGAGCTGAAGAATTGTTTGATCTTATTATATCATATCCGCTTTCGTTTGTATTGTTATTTCTGTTCCAGAGTCTTGTCCAGACAGCTGCTCCCCCTGTAACCGGGATTTTCATCATGAATGCATCCGTCGGCTGACCTGTTCTGTTCATAGACCCTGTCAGAACTAAAGTACTTCCGTCAAGCACGATTGACTGTCCGATATCATTGAACGCCGTATTGCCGTAGCAGTATGACCACATTAAATTTCCCGCTGCATTTACTCTGAATACAATTATGTCATTTTGACCTGCTACATATCTGTTCGTAAATCCAACTACTACAAAACCTCCGTCAGACATTGGAATAATTTTTCTCGGCTCTGTATTCGGATATGGTTGTGTAGATGTAATATTGAATGCGTAAATTTTATTCCAGATTACCGCTCCGTTGTTTGCTAATTTTGTCACCATTATATCCCAGACATTTAATTTTCTTGACTGAATGTTTGTCCTTGAAGCAACGCCGTAACTGTCGTCTGATTTTTGATAACACATTGTCTGTGCTTCATCATGACTGTTTATTAAGTTGAAAGGTCCGGACATTGTATTATAAACAAATCCCCAGTTCCATGCGCCTGCGGGAGAATAATTTGTAACAATAATTTTTTCCAGTTTTTTACTTGTTGCTGTCGGATAAACATCTTTCCATCCGGCGTTTGCTGTTCTGTAAGAGCTGTCAATACAGTTTTCATTATAAATGCTGGTAACTGTATCATTGATCATTCTTCCGTTTTTTATTCCGCCGGCTCTGTCAACATTTAGAAATGTCGCTTTCCTTAAAAAATTTTGTCCTTCCTGCATAAATCCTGCAAGATAAGATGTGGAATCTTGTCTGGTCTGAATTACGGAATTACATCTGTCATCTCCGTGTGTTCCGTAAAGTCTTGCAAAGATATGAAAACCGCTTGGCTGTACCTGAAGAAACATCCAGTCATAAACGCCGATACCGCAGCCGGCTGCATATGAAAATCCGGCGATCGTGTTCCCGCCTTCGAAATTGTGAATGATCGATCTCGCATTATCATGACCGGAATTCTGATTGCATCTCAGGTCGTACGTTCTGATATGATACTGCGCGCTGAGATCTGAAGACATAAAAAAGATTACTGCGATTAAAACTGCTGTTACTTTTGAGATTGTGATTGAGTGTTTCATTTTTAATTTTCCTTTCTGTTAATTTAATTAATAATTTTTTCTAAATAATTTCTGTACAAAATTACTCACAATCTCCGGTGTCAAACAATCAAACAATTCCCGATTTGTTTCATCCGTTTAATATTAATTTGTTTTAATATTCCTTTTATTTGTTTAATTTTAGCCTGTAAACAAAGAATTTTGGGAATCGGATTGTATCACTTTTAGCGCCGTATTTTTTATTAAAATTCACTCAAATGATTAAAATTAAGATATTAGAAATACTTGAAAAACTTTCTCCGGAGGAGCTGAAGGAATTTTCGGATTACCTTAATTCACCTTTATTCAATAAAAGAAAGATCATTGCAGGTCTGTTCGATGTTTATAAAAATTATTATCCGGGTTTTGACGACACCGGATTTGTAAAGGAAAAAGTTTTTGCAAAGCTGTTTCCGAAAAGAGATTACAATGATACTGTATTCAGAAATCTTAATTCTCTTCTGCTCAGTCATGCGGAAAATTTCCTGTCATTGAAAAATTATTTAAAAGATCCTGCGCTGATAAAGAATCATCTTCTCTCCGAGCTTAATTCAAAAAATATATTCAGTCTCTTTGATAAAAATTTCAGGGAAGGTTTAAATCAACTTGAAAAATCTGAAGTCAGGGATTCGGAATTTTTTCTGAATGAATATAATCTTTATCTTCAGAAAGACCTCTATAACAGTTTTGTAAATAAATTTTCCAAAGATGACATAACTTCATCCGGCATGAGTTTTATGAAATTTTATATAATGAAGTTAATGGAAATTCAGAATTACATTCTCTATGAATGCAGAATACTTGGATTGGACAATACGCTTTTTATAGATGCTGATTACATTGACAAGACTTTGAAAATTATGCCTGTCAGCATTCGTAATATGCCGCAGGTAAAAATTTACTACAATGCATTGATGCTTGAAAGAAAGCAAAGTAAAAAATATTACAATGAATTAAAGTCTTTACTGTTTGAATTCGGAAATCTTCTTGAGAAAGAAAAGCTGTACAATAAATATATTGATCTGATTGACTTTATAAAGAGAAGCCGCAAATCAAATGATCTCGGCTCTTTAAGGGAAATTTTTCTGCTGAGAAAAAGAATAGTGGAAAACGGGCTCATGCCGGAAAATTTTATTACTAATATGTTTTTTCTTAATCTTGTCACATCGGCGCTGAGACTGGAAGAGTTTGACTGGACTTTTGAATTTATTGAGAAGTATAATACGAATCTTCTGCCTGATCACAGAGAATCAGTAAGAAATCTTTCTTACTCTCTCTATTATTTCAATAAAAAGGATTTTCAGAAAGCGCTTTCATTTTCTGCAAAAGTCGGATATGAAGATGTTTATTATAACCTTCAGGTAAAAAATATTGCGGCAAGAATTTATTTTGAACTGAATGAAACCGATCTTCTGATCAATCATATCTCGTCATACAGAATGTATCTCGCAAAGAACAGAACTCTCAGCCGGAAAGAGGTTTTATCGCATTCACTCTTTGTAAATTTTATTGATAAATTATATAAAGTAAAAGAGAAGAAAAAATTATATAAGCTTAGTGAGTTAATTTCTAAAGCGGGAAAGACAGAGTTCATCAGCCGGAACTGGATCATTGATAAAGCGCATGAGCTGGATAAATGAACCTCCTTCAATCCCTATTTTTAAGAGATGTAAAGGAGGCTGTTATAAAATTTTCATTAAGGTAAACACTGCTGCATATTAAAACTTACTCTGCATATTTCTCGCCGTAAACTGTTATACTTAATATTCTCGAATCAGAGTTTTTATATTCTTTTATATCATCTTCATTCAGATATTTTCCCAGAATGTCATCAGGAATATTAATATCTTTTTCTTTCTGAATCTGAATATTTCTGAATCCGGTTTTTTCCAGAAGACTTATGTATTCATTCTTTTGAATTGCTCCTGATACACAGCCGGCATACATCTCTGCAGCTTTTTGAATTTTCCCGGGCAGACTGCCTTTCAGCACTATATCTGAAATGCTGAAATGTCCGCCGGGTTTCAGCACGCGGTACAATTCGGAAAATGCATTTAACTTTTCCGGAATAAGATTCAGGACACAATTACTGACTGCAACGTCAATGGAATTGTCATTCACCGGCAGATCTTCTATCTCGCCTGATCTGAATTCAATATTATTGAAATTTAGTTTTTCGGCATTTAGTCTCGCCTTCGCTATCATTGCTTCGGAAAAATCCACTCCTATTACTTTTCCCGTCTCTCCGGTTTCGGATCTTGCAACAAAGCAGTCATTACCTGCTCCTGAGCCAAGATCAAGCACAGTATCGCCTTTCTTAATTTTTGCAAACTGCGTCGGCAGTCCGCAGCCGAGTCCAAGATCTGCGTCCGGATTATAACCTTTAAGATTTTCGTAATTATCGGTCATTATATTATAAACTTCATCAGAGCATTCTCCCGCGCCGCAGCATGATGAAGCGTTATCTTCTCTGCTCTGCAGCGCAATTTCACTGTATTTTCTTTTTACCATATTCTTGATCTCTTCAGAATTTTTTGCATCTCTAATATCCGATGTGTGATCACTAATGTCAGCGTCCGGTTCATTGCCTGTATCTGAGCAGCAATCCGGTCCGCAGCAGTCTGTATCTGTTTCTTTATTTTGTAACGTTGCTTTCTCGTTTGTTTCTGTTAAGTTTGACATTTTATTATTTTATTTAAATTATAAATTAAGTTTTTTTTATTTTAAATTTTCAGTCTGATTGGTTTATTTAAGAATTAAGCCCCGATTGTATTTTCGGTTTTGTAATTATTCAGTACTGCCTTTATTGAATGAATTTCATTGTAAGAATTTCTCATTCCTTTTCCTGTGTCAATAAGAAAAATGCATTAAAACTTTTCGAGAATTTATTGAATACTTTTCTGTCAATGCAGTAGCATGACTTTGTTCCATCCACTGAACCCTTTATCAGCCCTGCATTCAGCAGCTCTTTCAAATGCTGAGATACGGTTGACTGCGCAAGCGGAAGTTCCTCCACTATCTCTCCGCATATGCAGACATTCTTTTTAGCAAGCGCTTTCATTATTGCTACCCTGGCAGGATGGCTTAGAGCTTTTGCAAAATCTGCAAACTCAATTTCACTTTTTTCAAACTCGTGTTTTTTATTCTGCGCCATTAGTTAAATAGTTTATCGTAAATATACGATGAATAGAATTAAAGTCAAATGGTTTTATTAATCCCCTTCAAATAGTCATATAAAAAAAGACAGGAGACTTAATCCCCTGTCTTAAATATAATCCGCATACTGAAATAGAATTTGCTTGAAAATCCAATATTCGTCTTTTAGCTATTGCAAAATTATTTCAGCAGCATCATTCGTCTAATCTGAGTGAATTGTCCGGATCTGAGTATATAAAAATAAACTCCCGAAGAAAGATTTGCAGCATTAAATTTATATTCATAAACTCCCGGTGTCAGATTTTCACTAATAAGATTTGCAATTTCTTTTCCGGATATGTCAAAGATTTTTAAACTTACTAACCCGGATTTAGGAATTGAGAAATTAATTTTAGTAGAAGGATTAAACGGGTTTGGATAATTCTGATTCAGTTCATACTTTGACGGAATGATTTGTGAGATCTGATTAATTGACACTGTCGCTGTATCAATAAAATGATTTGCAGGAGTTGTAACTTCAGTATTCAGCATATTTACATAAGCAAATACTCTTGTAAAAAATCCGGGTCCCGGTGAATTCTTCCACTGCAGATCAAGATTTTCACTTGGCGCAAAAGATGACGCGGAAGTTTTTAAACTCATTTTTACAATCAGTGTACCGGGAGCGATTGAAGACAGAATAAATCCGTTTCCCTGACCAACTGTTGCATTTCCGGCAAGTCTTAATTCATTATTAAATACTGTTGGGTTTCTCGGCTGCTGTGTTTGAGGAAGTCCTGATCCTATAATTTTATATGTAAGTGTTCCGCCGTTTGCGATTGCCGGGTTGAACAGGAAAAAAAACTGACCCGCTGCATACTGAAACTGATTTACCGATCCTGAATTTGTATGATGAAGATAAACTTCAAATGTAAGTGAATCCGCCGCATCTATGTTAAAGTTTTTTGCAATTAAAGTATATTCGGGATTCTGCGAATGTGAATCAGTAAAAGAGAATATTGTCAGAATAAATAAAACTAAATAATGTCGAATGTTCATTTTAATTATTTTTAAATTTTAAATAAAATATTAAAAGATGAAATTTATATAAAGAACGCAGAGAAGGAACTCATCCCTCTCCGCATTCATCTATTAACTAAGCTTATAGCTTAGGGTCTAATCACAGATATAAAAAATGCGCTGTTGTTATCTACTGTTGAAACATCAGCCAGATCAACAATATCGTCTCCGTTTACATCCGATCTTACGTATCCGGTTGTAAAATTAAATATATCATTATCTGTTATTGATGCATCATTAATATCTATTAAACCGTCTTTATCTACGTCCCCGCTCCACATACAGTATTTTCCTAATCTTAAAATCTGATTACTTCCAAATGCCTGAGAAGCAGCTGAAGTGAAATCAAAACTGCTGACACCTGATTGAGTAAAAGATTCTCCGCCTGATTTACTCCAGGTTTCTATTGTGTTTCTGTGTATCACCTGAAGATAATATGTACCTGAAGCTGCTTGATTAAATATAAATGTCCCGTTAAATGTAACCGGATTTATAAAAGCTTTTGCAGAATCGACAACATTGAAAGGAGCAAAATTTTGTCTGAGATAAACTCTGACTGTATCGCCGCTGTTTAGCTGTCCTGTTGATAAATTTAAAAATGCTTCCGGAATTACTGTGATATTAAATTCAGATGGTGTCGGTAAACTGTAGTTAATCGGGTTAAACTGCGCCCACACCATTGACCAGTTGTTTGTTCCAAATGCGCCTCTGTATGAAACTGATTCAAATCCTGTTAAATTAGGATTTGCAAAACTCGCCCCGGATAAAGCCGGAGATCCGCCAGCCGGCATCCAGTTGTTGATCATGCTTCCTGAAGGATCAGGATAGATGCTAAATGGACTTGTCAGCTGTACATCAGTATTGTTTGTATATGTTGTATTCCATGTGTTAATAAAAGAAACAGGATCAGGAGTTACTGTTCCGCCTGTCTGATCAGCTAAAGCTGTAAACATTCCTGAAAAAATATTGTCTCTTAACTGAACTACACCGCTGTTAGCATCATTAATTACTCCGGATCCGTCAAATCTAATTCCGGTTCTCCAACCCATTATAATTGAATTATAAATACATGCCTGCATATTTCTTCTCAGGTGAGCGCCTCTTTGAAACAATGGATTCACTGATGTCGATGTAGTTTCAAACGGACCGACTACTGTCATGTTTGAAAATATTGGTCTGGTTCTCGGACCGTTGGTATTTGAAGGTGAATTATTATTATTGTCAATTTCAAAACCATTTGATGAACTGATGTCCGCTATATCTTTATCACTGACGCTTAATCCAAACTGTATTTTTCCCCTGAATCCGTTATCACAATCCCAGTCGTCATCAAGTGCTTTATAAGCGATTAAATATTTACAGTTAACATTACCGCCGAACCATTCAAAAGCATCATCTCCGCAGTAACTTACCTGAACATATTCAATTACAGTTCTGCTTCCTACTCCGCCCATTGTAAGCCCGTTGATCTCATTTCCGGAAATACCTGTTAAGTTTACACCCGGAAATTCAAGTCTGACATATCTGAAACATCCCGAACTGTCATCATTTATTACAGGCTGTCCGCCGTAGACTGGTCCTAGTCCCGGTCCGAATCCTTCTATTTCTGCAGAATCATTTCCTGTCGATGTATTTATTGCTGATCTTCCCAGTATTATTACACCGCCCCAGTCACCTGTAGCTCTTTGCCCGGCAGGTTTCTCACTTGTAAATATTATCGGATTATCTTTTGAACCATTAGCATAAATAATGCCGCCTCTTTTTATAATAAGAGTACCTTTTGATTCGAAATCACCTTTGATAACTGTTCCTTCAGGGATTACAAGTTTACCGCCGTTCTCTACATTATTAAATCCTTTCATCAAATAGGTTGTAGTCCTGTTCAGTGTTACAAGACTTGTAATACTTGAGGAATTTAAAGTTGTAGAATCTGTAACCGCCGATGTTACTTTAACCGATAATAATAATACGACAGTTAAGATAATTTTTAAAACTGATTGCATTTTTTTTCTCCTTTGAGTTTTATAGTTAATAAATTTAATTAGAAATTTATACAAATTTAAACACTGAATATGTATTCAGCTTAAAGGAAGTGTAATTTTTGTTACCGGATCATTACTAAATTATAAAATGTATTTAGAAGGCTTTAGGTTATCTCGAAATGAAATCGATTTACAGAAGGTGAAGTTTTATTTTATGAAGCAAGTTTTAATTTTTCCGGTTCAAAGAATTCACTTATCCTTACATTCCCTTCAAAATCAATTGTAATATAAGTAGAAGGAATATCAGTCCAGCAGCCGGTATTGAAGTATGTTACTCCACCGGAAGTCTTTTGAAGTGTCTGATGCGTGTGACCGCAGATCACGGTGTTCCTGTTTTTCCTTTTCGCATATTCGATTGCGCTGTCCGCCACTTTGTGCGAAAGCCTCAGCCAGCCTTTGCTTTTTCTTTTTATAAATCTCGATAACGCCTGATTATCCCTGTCATACTTCTGTATCTTATTATATATAAAGGATGAAATATTACTGATAACAATATTCTCATACAGGAATCTGTCAAACTGATGTCCGTGTACGGCAATTATTTTATTTCCGCCGATCTCAAATTCATATTCAGAATATGCTTCAATGCCGATAAGATGTGAAAGCTTATCTATCAATCCTTCATCATGATTTCCTTCCACCCACACCACTTCAATATTTTTTCCGGGGTTTGAAAGTTTCCTGATATATGAAAGCAAATTCCAGTGTTCTTTCTTCAGTCTCTTAAAATTTAAATCATCGAATATATCACCGAGGAGAATCAGGCGTTTGAAGTTGAATCCCTGTAGCAGCTCAAGAACTTCTTTCGGTCTAGCTACAGGCGAACCGAGATGAATGTCAGATACTATTAAAGTATTTATATACATTTTCATATTCGTTTTTTTATTTCAAAATTAAGTATGCTGAATAATGAGAGCGTTAATTAATTTTAACCAAATCATAAATTAAATTATGAAATAAAAACAGCCGGAACTATTGTCCCGGCTGTATATTTTCTTTATGAAATTTTTAATTTCTTAGTTAGAGCAGATCTGCTTACTTTGAGTTTATTTTAACAAAGTCATTTTCTTAACGTCGCTGAAGTTTCCTGCCTGCAGTCTGTAAAAATAAACTCCGCTCGAAAGTCCGTTACCGTTGAATTCAAAGTTATAACTTCCTGCGCTCAGCTTTTGATTTACAAGTGTCATGACTTCATTGCCAAGAACATCATATATCTTAAGATGAACATCATTCTGAGAAGTTAAATTAAATTTAATTACCGTACTTGGATTGAACGGATTCGGATAATTTTGCTCAAGTGTGTAATTCTCAGGAACTACAGATGAGATCTGATTTATTCCGATAATATTATAATTTCTCGGATTGAACTGCGTCCACTCTGATGTCCAGTTTGTCGTTCCGAATGCTCCTCTGAAAGTTACATTTTCAAATCCATTAAGATTCGGATTATTGAATGAAGCACCCGACAATGCCGGAGAGCCGTTCATCGGCATCCAGTAATTTACATTATTCGCCGGCAAAGGGACATCGGGATAAATGTTAAAAGGAGAATTTAACATTACAGAACTATTATCTGTGAAAACTGTATTTTGAAATGAACCGGTCTGAAGCCATTCCTGCGGGGCAAATGAACCGGTACCTGTACTGTCTGCAAGTCTTAGATTTCCTGCAATGATATTATTTCTTAACTGAATTGAATCCGCAGCTGCTGCATTCCCAACTCCTGATCCGTCGAATCTGAATCCGACTCTCCATCCCATTACTATAGAGTTATAAATGCTTGCAAGATTATTTCTTCTTAAATGTCCGCCTCTTTGGAAAAGTGGATTTACTGAAGTTGAAGTTGTTATAAAAGGACCTATTACTGTCATATTTGAAAAGATCGGGTCGTGTTCTCGGTGAATTAAAATTAGAAGGTGAATTATTGTTGTTATCAATTTCGAATCCATTCGAAGAACTGATGTCAGCAAGCGAGCTGTCCCTGATGCTGAATCCAAACTGAACATTTCCTCTGAATCCGTTATCACAATCCCAGTCATCATCAATAGCTTTGTATGAAACTAAATTTCTGCAGCTAACATTTCCGCCGAACCATTCGAATGAGTCATCTCCGCAGTAGCTTACCTGAACATATTCGATCACTGTTCTGCTGCCGACCCCGCCCATAGTGAGTCCGTTTATTTCATTTCCGGAAATTCCGGTTAGATTTATTCCGGGAAATTCTATTCTCACATATCTGAAAACTCCGGAGCTGTCATCGTCAATTCTTGGCTGTCCGCCGTAAACCGGTCCGAGACCTGCGCCGAATCCTTCTATCTCAGCGGAGTCAACACCGGTAGATGTATTTATTCCTGATCTGCCGAGGATTATAATTCCGCCCCAGTCACCTGCGCTTCTCTGACCGGCAGGTCTGTCGCTCGTAAATAATATCGGATCATTTGCGTTACCATTAGCATAAATTTTTCCGCCTCTTTCAATGATCAGAGTTCCTTTTGTTTCAAAATCGCCAAAGATTTTTGTTCCTGCTTCAATTGTTAATGTTGCTCCGCTTCTTACGTAATTAAATCCTTTCATAATATAAGTCGTGGATCTTGAAAGGGTTATATTGTTGCTTACACTGCTTGAATTCAGTGTAGTTGAATCTACTGCCGAATGAGTTTCAGCAGCCCCTAATGCTAAAAGCATTACGAATAAAATAATTAGTTTCTTTTTCATTTATTTTTTTAGTTAATAGATTTTTAATAATTTTTAATACTTGTAAGAAAGAGTAAATCCATAGCTGGAACCCGAGCTGTATCTTCTAACTTCTTTTTCAACTTCCTGATCACCGTTTATAATAAATTTCTGTGTATATATTTTATCCTGATTAAAAAGATCCTTTACTGCAAACTTTGCTTCGAAATTTCCGAGGAAAGTCTTTGAAATACTCAGATCAAGCTGGTCTCTGCCTTTTTCCATTACATCATAAAATCCGCTTCTGCCCACTTCAGATATTTTATCGCCGAATCTGTTATACAGCAGGTTTGCGCTAATACCAAGATCATAATTATCATAAAATAATCCGGTATTGATCGTGTATGGAGATTGTCCCTGAAGCCTTCTTTCCGTTTCCGATACAGCAGTCTGCAGTCCTTCAAGATTTACTTTGGAATTTACAAGCGCGAGATTTGCATTAAATGTTAAATCACTTAATGATCTGCTTATAAATCCTAATTTTTTTCTGAGTTCGATCTCGAGTCCGTAATTAATAGCCCCTTCTTTTGCATTTCCAAAAGTATAAGACGGAATTGGTATCTGAAGCGTAGGTACAATTATTTTCTCGATCGGCTGATCAAAATGTTTGTAAAAAAGACTGAGTGAAATTATCTCACCGGCATCAGGGAATATTTCATATCTGATATCGTAATTCTGGATCAGACTTTCTTTAAGATCAGGATTACCTGCAAGCTGACCTTCCGTAGTAAAATCAATAAATGCAAACGGCGCGATCTCCCTCAGCTCTGGTCTGGAAACGGTCTGAGAAGCCGACATTCTGATGTTTGATTTGTCACTAAGAGAATAAGTCAGATTTACTGAAGGCAGATAATCGTTATTCCTGTGATTTACATCTATTGGTTCACCTGTCTGTCTTACAAATCCGTTCAGCTTTTGCTCATTATATTCGAATCTGAGTCCGGCGATTATTCTCAGTCTGTCCACCGGTATGTCAAACATTAAATATCCCGCGTAAAGATTTTCAACTGCTGAATATTTATCACTCTTGTCAGTAATCTCTACATAATAAAGTTTTGATGAATCAATGTTCTGTTCACCGAAAATAGTTTCGAGCGGTTCGAATCCTATCAGAAAAGATCCGGCGTTTGCAGGAGCAAAATTTCTCGCTTCGAAATTTCTGTCAGTCCCGACAGCAAAAGTTCCTAACTTAATTTTAGAATTATTTCTCTTATCTAACTTAAGAAATTTCATCTCAAAATCCGTACCGAAATTTCTTTTAATATCTTTTAACTTAGAATAAAATCTCTGACCTACGTTTGCTGAAGGAATAGTAGTGAGCGGTGTAAAAAACGGATCTTCAGTTCCTAGTTCTCTCTGATAAAATGTTGTCTTTGTGTCAGGTTCGTTTCTTTCCGATTCCGAATAAGATGCGTTCCAGTTTATGTTCAGTGAAGACAGATTGCTTATGTAATGACTTCCCGAGACCTGAGATGAGAGAAGACTTCTTTCAATAAAATCAGTTGCATATAACTTTCTGTCATAATCTGCAACAACTCTGTATACTCCTTCATAATACTGCGTATTATCTTCCGAATTAATTGAGTATGTATTCTTAAAACTGAATTTGTTGTTATTGCCTGCTTTGTAATTTACATTAAAAAGACCGCCGTTCAATACAGTGTATTTTGAAGATCTTCCTTTGTAATTTATAAGTGTAGATGTATCTGAATTGTATTCATTTCTCTGAATATCAGAATTCTCAAATCCGTTTCTGTATGTATAGGAGAACAATACACCGAGCGGATTATCTGCAATATTGAATCTGTTACCGAGTGACAACTGGAACCCGCCATTAACTGGCGCCTTCCTGTTTTCCTGCATCCAGTTATTCTTTAATGTTTTACCGTAATTATTCCTTCCGGTAAATTTTTCCTGAGGAAAATTCGAAGGGATGCTTCTTCCTCCGTCATCCATTCCCGAATTAAAGAACAGTATCTTATCCTGTCCGGCATTGTAACTGTAATAATTTCCTTTGGAAGTAGTCCCGTTAAGATATGAACCGCCGGTCTCAAAATTTACGATCATCTGATCTACAAAATCTTTTGTATTGAGCTGAACCAGTCCTCCGGAAAAATTACCGGGAAGATCCGGAGTAAATGATTTCGCAATGATAATATTTTCAAGAAGTTTTGAAGGGAAGAGATCAAATGAAAATGATTTCTTATCTGCGTCTGAGCTCGGTACCTCTACTCCATTTAATGTGGTGTTATTGTATCTTTCAGAAGTTCCCCTTATGAAAACATATTTATTATCTACTATATTTACTCCGATCACTCTTTTCAGTACATCGGAAGCTGAAGCGTCAGGCGCTCTTTTGATCTGCTGTTCACTGATACCGTCCTGTATTTTCGATGAATTTTTTTGCTCATTAAGAAGAGACTGTTCATTTGCAAGCGTTGGCGTTGATTCAATTGTTATTTCCTCAGTAGTAAGTCCGTCTACTTTCAAAGTAACATCGATCTTTGTATTTTCACCGTTTATTACTTTTACATTTTTAATACTTACTGTAGTATATCCGATATATGAAATTTCAAGATCATAATTGCCCGGATTAAGAGATTCTAAAATATAGGTTCCGTCAATATCTGTAAGTGTACCGTTTCCGGTACCGGCAATTTTTACAACTGCACCGATAAGCGGTTCTGAGTTTGAATCTTCCGTTACTTTTCCGGAAATTGACTGAGAATATATATCTGAAGTGTATAGAAAAAATAGGCAGGTTATAAAAAGCTTTAGGTATATGGTCATTGTCTGATTTAAATTATGACCAAAGTTACCTAAAGCTGATTAAGTGGAGGTTAAATTAATGTAACCTGTGTTATTTTATTGTTATTAAATTGTAAAGTGTTGAAACTTTGTCTGATGATTGTTTTAAATTTGATCTTATTTCAAAAGAACCATACTCTTCGTTTCTCTGAATTCCGCCGTCTCAAGCCGGTAAAAATAAACCCCGCTCGAAAATCCGCTTCCGTCAAATTCAACTGAATATGCACCTGCATTCTGTTTCTCATTTACTAAAACCGCTACTTCATTCCCAAGCACATCATATACTTTTATCGAAACAAAATTGAACATTGATAATTGATAATTGTATTCGGGTTGAATGGGTTTGGATAGTTCTGCTGAAGCTCCGTTGATGAAGGAATTCCGATCACTGCTTCGCCTGTCAGCATGAAATATTCATAACCGCCGTTGAAGTCGATCTGCTTCAGTTGGTGTTTGTATTTTCCTGATGAAATATTTTTGTCTTCGAATGTATAATTATTCTGCCTATTAGAATTTATCTGCGCTTATAACCAGATCTTTTATCAATTTACCGGTAAGTCATATAGAATAAATTAACTTAATATTATTTTTCATAATTATTCGCAAAACGAAAATAGATATTCCCGCCAAACGAAAATTAAAGTAAATTTAAATAACCTTTAAAGAAGCGGATATGAACAATTACAAATAACAAATGATGAATAAAAAATTGTAAGTTTCAAATTTTGAGATACGAGTTTAAAGTTTTAATAATTTGATCAATAGCTTAAAATCTGTGTAATCTTTTTATCCGTACTAATCCGTGATTCTGACATTTACTAAACCGCTGCGAAAATTCGCTGTGGTTTTTTGGTTTTTTATGACCTAAGTCATATTTTTAATAAACAGTTTTTTATATGTTAACAACGGAGGATGTTATGAAAAGAAAATTTTAATTAGGGAGGATGTACTGATTAAAAATCTTAAAGGACGGATATGAAAAAAACATTTATTATTTCATTCTTATATTTAATTTCAATTCAAAATTCAGAAGCTCTATGATGCGTTATATTATAAGGGAACAATATGAAAAAAATCTTTTGCAGATTTTATTTACCCTCAAAAGAGTTGTTGACCTATTCATAAATTTTTTAAAATTGTTTAATGAATTCGTAATACTTAATCGGAACAGAAAGGAGGTAAGCGAAATGTTATGTGCGCCGGCAACAAAAAGGGATTAGAAAAATAATTTTCTTTACATTAATTTTAATTCAAGCGACGGGCAGTCAACCGAATGATTAATTAAAGATATTAAATCTCTAACCCCGAAATTTTTATTTATACAATATAACTCCATTTAATCTTTTTAAAATGAAAAAGATACACTCCATTCCGGTGATATTTTTATTATTTGCAGCAGCTTTAATTTTTACCTGGAGCTGTGGTGAGATTACACTGTAACTCTGTCCCGGAGCCCTATCAGTTTGACAGTGCAAGATTTGAATATGATGTTCTCCGTCTTGTAGGTGACTCTTATAGTACAGGTGAACTTTGGTCAATGGATACAAACCAGGTTTTTATTGTTAATCCATTGTATCAAACATTTGTACGAATAATGGATATGCAGGCTACTTATTATAAAGACCCGAACTTTGTCTCGTCAACTATAAGAGGTATCAGTAACAATGAAGTGTATTTGTCAGGCTTGCTAATAAAGGAAGGTCAGCCGGGAATGAAGAAATGGAACGGAAGTTATCTTGAAGAATATCCAATTGATTTAATTTTTAACAAAACAACTTTTATTAACAAATCACTAATTCGAAGCTCATCCGATATGTGGCTATTATGTAACAATATAATCATAAGAAAGCAGGGAAGTGATTTTACAACCTATGAATTGCAGGATACAATCTCAAAAATGTTATTTGCATTTTACGATGAAGCAGGTATTCCCTCCTATGTTCAATCATTTGTGGATATTGATACGACAAACACTATAAAGATCTATAAATTTTATGGTACCTGGCAAAAAGTATTTGAATCCCGCGAACATTTTTTTTATTACGCTTACAGTGAATTCAGCAATAATGTCTGCAAAAGAGATATTAGCAATGTGTATTTACTTAATGGTTCAAGCTTTGAAAATTTTTTTAGTACAGACATTATTAGGTTATATAGAGTTCAGGGCTTTGATGGAAATAATTTTATGGTTAATAGTTTTAATTCTAATGGATATTTTTCACTGGAATGGCGAAAAATTCAGCCAGGAAAATTTGTGTAAGGGAACCGGAACAGATATTTTCCAACTAACGAAAATCTCTATTATTTCTATACGAAAATTTCTTTGTCTTATACGGAAATTGTAAGAGCCGTTCGAAAGAAGTGATTAAAAATATTATTATGGAAAATACAACTTTTGCCCTAATTATGGTATTGGCAAGTCTATTTTCAAACTTTGGAGTTTCTCAGGTATGGGAAAATCAATCAATAGGTTCTGTAGCTACTATGGATTTTGACGATCTAAATTCCGGGTGGATAGCTGTAGGAGGAACAGTTGGATATAAGATTCTAAAAACATCAGATAAAGGGGTTAGCTGGGATTCAATTTATGGTTTTAACGGCTATGCATATTCTGAAAACATATCCATTGATAGAGTAAATTCTGATTTGGGTTTTATTTATTATGGTTCCAAGATCGTTAGAACGACAAATGGTGGGGATAATTGGACGACTGTTTACGAGTTAAGTCCATACAATATTCCAGGTGAATATTCACTTTGTCCTGTCATAAAATTTTACGATAGCAATACTGGGTACTTTTCATATACTAGGTACGATAAAACAAATGGTGTTAAAATTTTTCGAACTACAAATGGAGGTAATAACTGGGTGGATAAAAGACATGTTATACCGCCAATTGATCGGTATTATCAATTTATGGACTTGACATTTGAAAATAATTCCGCCTCTTATGTAACCTTTTGCGGGTTTGAAGGTCATCAAACAGCAGGTTGGATCAGATTTTATGGATCGAGATCTGATAATGGAGGAGAATATTTTAATGACTATGCTGGAACAATAACTAGTAGTATATACAAATTTAAATATATTAATTATTTGCCAAGTCAAACAAACACAAATCGACTAATTGGGATTGAATATATTGATAACAACAATAAAGGAACTTATTGTTACGAATTTCAAAATGGAAATATAGGAAGTGGTTATAAAATATCAGACGTTGATAATATTAATAAAGTCGGTGGTCTGAAATTTATAGATCAAAACACTGGCTACGTTTTAATTCAACAGGATCTATATAAAACATCTAACGCTGGTGTGAATTGGAGTGTGGATTATACTGTCCCAGAAGTGGCTGCAAATGCAAATAGTAATATCTTCATGGTGAGTGGTGATCAAATATTTTTAGGGACTTTCTCCGGTTCTTTATACGTAAAGCGATTGACGACTAATTTTGCAACTTATTTTGATAATCAATCCTCTTCCTCTTCACTTTTGTTTGATGGCAGCTCATACAATACCCCTTCAACTAATTATTTGCGCGGTGGGAATAGTTCTTTAAGTACATCTGCGATACTGAACTCAGGTCAAAGTAATGAGAGAATATTTTATAAATGGTATGACAATAATATGGAAACTAACAAGGATTTTTATTTTGATATGTCAGGCAATACGTTCTCAAACCATTTTAAAACAAAACAACTTTCTAATGTTACTTCGGCAATTTCAAATTCTTCACAGTCAAAATCAATTCGTGATACTACTATCAACGGATCAACTTTAACTCACACTATTCACGAATCCATAGGAGGAATTTTCTACAGCAAGTCAACCAATTATGGTGAGTCATACCAAGTGGAAGAAGTAGTTAACAAAAGCCTTTCAAATACTGTTTCAGATGGAAATAAGAATGCCAGTTTAAGTATCATGAGACATAATGGGAGTAATAATCCAATAACATTAACTGATGCCAACAGAAATGTTGCAGTAGTTTGGGAGAGATATAATTCATCAACCGGTAAAGTTGAAATAAAACTTGCCACTAGAGTTCAAAATATCCCGCAAACCGGTTATGAGTGGAAAATGTATGTAAATAATGGAAATGAATTTATTGACACATTCAGTGCTCCATCTAATTTTGAATGCAAACCCCAGTGTTTCATTCTTGCAAATCTAAACGATTTACAAAATTCCGGTTTATTTACAATTATTGTCCCACACTTACGTCCAAATGGAAGCCAGAATAAGATTGTCACTTCGGTTAGATATTCAAATCAATCACAAAACTATGAACTGGATAATGGAAGCATTCAAGATTTGTCTGTAACAAGTCCATTTAATTATTATAGCTCTCATCATGTACATTTTGCATATATGAAGGATGATAAAGTTGTCTACAGAAGAGAAGAATTTGGATTTTACAGTGGTAATATTTATAAAGGTAGTTCTCCGGAAGTGCAATCTAACGTTTCTTTTGGTGATGGTTACTCTTCAAGATATACCCCGGATATATCAATAATGGGCGGAGTACCTGTAATAACATATGCAGCAAGTTACTATGCATCGAGATTAGTAGTATTTGAAAATGATCAAACTTATTACATACCCATTACCCGTTTTCCGATTGTAAAAGTTCACCGAATCAACTCAAGCACATGGAGTAATTTTGTTATTTATAATTCGAATAGTGTGCAATCGGATCCGGACATTGAAGGAAGTAAGGATACTAAATCTTATTTAATAAATTATTCATTAAATAATGGACAATTTAAGAAGGTTGTTAATGCATATAATTACCCCGGTTATTTCTGTCAGCCAAGCATTTTCTCAGGCACCGACTCAAGGCTAATTTCAGGTTCATATTCCGGAAGCTTAGGAAATAACTTATCGCTCCTGACATTATCACCGCAAAGTTCCGTATACAAAATAGACAAACAAAATTTCATAATTACAAATCTTACTTCTTCGGAAACTTTCGATGTAGAAAATATTGATGGAGTCGTTAATCTGGATACGATTAAATATTCATTCAAGCTTGGACCAATTTTTATTCAGGATATTTTAGGCGGATTAGAAGGCGGAATTTTCGAGGGTGATCAGGAATCAGAAGATCCGATCTTAAATTCTGTTGAATTTAACGAAAATTTAAAATCATCCCCATTTGTATTGAATGAAGAGGACGCACTTCTATTAGGAAGTACCGCCAGCTACATAAAGGATAACTCATATTATTCAATTTCAGAAATTCCGTATACAGTTAAACTTTATAATAAGAGAACTGATACGCTTCATAGAATTTTATTTCAAGATACAATCCACTCAAATGATTCTATTGAAACTGAATTTTTAAGAGGTTTTTATATAGAAGACATTCCAAATGACGAAGATAGTTTCTATGTAAAGTTAGAAGTTAATGAAAGTTTTGAAGATGCGAATTATTTTATAAATCCAATTTATGAAGATGAATATGATACTGAAGGAGATAATTCAACAGGCGGAAGGTTAGCAGTAATTTTTGAAGACAATTCTAATCCGAATGCCGTTTACAATATACCGGCTGAATTTGATTTAAAACAAAATTATCCCAATCCTTTTAATCCGTCTACGACAATTCGATATAGTATTGCAAATTCTGAATTAGTAAATATGAGTGTTTATGATATTAGCGGAAGAGAGGTTTTAAATTTAGTTAATGAATTCAAGAATGCCGGGAGCTATTCGGTAAAATTTAACGGGACTAACTTTGCGAGCGGTGTTTATTTTTACAGGATAGAGGCGGGTAAGTTTGTTCAGACGAAGCGAATGTTATTAATCAAATAACCGAAACTATTTTTCATTAATTTATTGAACCCGTAAAAAGTATTTTGCGGGTTCTTTTATTTTCTACCTAAAGAGGTTATACAAATTTAAGAAATATTTTCTGCAGAGATTTTACAATAACGCGGTTAAAACAATTATCAATGATTAATTATCAATGATCAATTCATTATTAAACGTTTGGACTTTAGAGAGAATTTACTTCACCAGCGACAACTTCTTTGTCTGATTAAAGTTATCCGCGGAGAGCTTGTAAAAATATATTCCGCTTGCAAGTCCGCTGCCGTCAAATTCAACGGAATAAGTTCCAGCATTCTGATTCTCATTCACCAAAGCCGCGACTTCATTCCCCAGAACATCATAAACTTTCAAAGAAACAAAATTGAACATTGATAATTGATAATTGATAATTGTATTTGAGTTGAATGGGTTTGGATAGTTTTGTGAAAGAGAATATTCATCCGGGATTTCGGATGATATATTTGTAAAATTAGTGAGGACACCGCCTGTGGTGGTTTTTAAGATAACTCCAAATTCACTGACAGCCCAGCCTGTTAGCGAATCGGAAAAGACAATAGATGTATAATGTCTTGAAGAAAAAGTATTGGGTCTTACCCAATTGATACCTCCGTCTGTTGTGTATTGAATGCGATTAGAATTACCTGCAGCCCAGCCTTTTCTTTCATTGATAAAATAAATTGACCAGCCTCCGCCAGGACCTAAATAAAGTTCTGACCAGCTTTTTCCTCCATCAGTTGTTCTGTAAATATATGATGCATCAACTATCTTAAATTGCACCACCGTCCACCCATGAAGTGAATCTATAAAAAATATTGGAGTTAGGGGTGAATAATTCCGAAATGTTTTAAATTGTAGTTCCCAGTTCATTCCTCCATTTGTTGTTTTAAAAAGAAACAAAGAAGTATCAAGAAAAGAAACATTCGGCTTTTCAGCACTTAACCACCCTGTTGTATTATTAATGAAATATATCGAATGCAAATTTAATGAATCAGGAAAATTCATATTTACCCAATTGTTTCCTCCGTTTGTGGTTTTAAGCAGTGTCCTGTTCAAACCACATAAATATCCGACTGAATCATTTACAATTGATGATGAAGTTAGTTTGTTGGAAGTGCCGCTAAATTGCTGAAACCAGTTAACTCCGGAGTTAGTCGTTTTTAGGATCATAGAAAGCGAATCAAACGCATAACCGATATCAGAAGAAACGAAACTGCATTCCCTTAAAGACCTTGTAGTACCACTAACTTGTTGAAACCAATTCTCTCCTCCGTTGGTAGTTTTAAGGATTAAGCCATTTACTCCAACTACCCAGCCTGTATAGTTATCGACAAAATCAACCGATAACAACGTAGATGAAACGTTGCTTTGTTGAATATACCAACCAGGCGGAATAAATTGAGAATTTGCCTGATTTAGGATTGAAAGATAAAAAATCATTATAAGAATTAAAGTCTTCATATAGGCTTAGGTTAAATCTTCGCTTTGAATAAATAAAAAATTCGAGTCGGTTCCAATTTTTAATAAAGTCAGTGACGGATTTAAAGGAGCATTTGAAAATAACCCATAATTAAAGACATTCATTTGTGTTGAGTTGCCTACATTTATTGGCCTTCCTGAGGTAGAGTTACCGGCAACTATTTTTACATTATTGAGATCAATTAATGTTTGATTAGTATCGACACCGATTCCTATGGCATCAGATGAAGAGCTAGTATTTCTTACGGTTGGATTTTTTAAAACAAAATTCCCGGATCCATCAGAATAAATGACAGCAATAAAACTGGTTTCAATCCTGTTAGCCTGAATAAAAGTTTGATGAACGCTGTCATTAATTGTCAATGCTAAATGATTAGAACAAATTATTTCATCGCATCTAATTGACAACTTTTGTGGAGGATCTGAATTAATATTCTTACCTATAATTACTGTATCTTTATCATCCGAAAAAATTCTTCTGCCAATGAAAATACCGGTACCTTGCTTTATCTCGATAGCAGACAAAGAATTTGCAATGCCCGTTAAATTCTGAATCTCATCGAAATACAAGATCAATTTTTGATCATTCGTACCCTGATTCAAATGTACAGTTGATATATTACCAGAACGATTATTTACTGTCGTCATTTTTTTTATCCTAGCAGTAATGGTCCCTCCCCTGTGGGATAAACAATGTCCAAGATTCCTGCAGAGTATTTCATCAATTTCTACAAATCCACTTCCTCTTGTAACTAATGCAGTGGATCCTGAATTCAGATTGTTTTCCATTCCAGTTTCGATTTTTTTTATTTTCAAATCAATTTCAGAATTATTGTTCAAAAGGTTAATTCCACCATTACCTTTTGAAAATACGTAATTACATTTTAATTTAAAAACTTCAGCTGAGGATACAATACATGAACTAAAAATATCCGTTCCGGCATTTTCGATATAATCACATTCAATTTCGATTTTTGAATTTTGATTTGAAAAATTGCAAGCTTGATTTATACTTGATGTTAAAGAATTTGTATTTTTTATAATACCAGACCCATAAATCCTGCAATCACATGAAACACTGTTGTCTGTAATAGTTGGCATATCCGAATAATTATATATCCTGACTCCGGGATATATCCAAATATCAACTTTATCTTTCAATTTAATTGGTTCGTTTGGGACTAAGGTTAAGTCTGCATATATAACTATTACATCATTTGTATTTGAGTTTGCTCTTGCATCATAATAGTTTTCATAATAACTCAGTGAACCGTCTCTGTGCAATATTGTTGTTCTGGGTTCTGCCATAATTTTTTAGAATTAAGTTTAAAAAAATTTATTTTAAAAGTACCATACGTTTTGTATCTATTACATTTCCGTTTATTGACAGTGAATAAAAATATATCCCGCTCGGAAAATCACTTCCGTCAAACACAACTTCATAGCTTCCTGCAGGTTTGTTTTCATTTACCAAACTCGCGACCTGATTCCCAAGAATATCATAAACTTTTAAAGAAACAAAATTGAACATTGATAATTGATAATTGATAATTGTATTTGGGTTGAATGGGTTTGGATAATTCTGCAAAAGAGAATAGTTTTTCGGTATTTCAGAAAAGATCGTTTCCCCGCCGGTTAGTTGTGAGTATTTTATTGTAAGAAAATCTCTGTCACTTGATCCAGTTACAAAAACACTTCCATTTTTATCAACAACTAATGAAGACGGGTAATCTCCAAACTGACCTGAATAGTCATACCTCATTTCCCATTTCTGATTTCCGAGGGAATCATATTTGACCGTTACATAATCATCTCCTGTTCCATTACCATCACTCCGACCTGTTATATATACATTATTCAAATTATCTAAACATATGGCTGAAGTAATATCATTTAACCCATGATTATAACTTGAATGCCAGACATTATCACCATTTGTACTGTATTTTATAGTTGTCATATTATATCCTTGACCTGATTCTGTGGTATAACCAGTAACATATACATTTCCGGACCTATCAACTTTCATTGCAAAAACTACATCTAAGAAGTTTCCGGAACCACCATATCTTCTTACCCATTGCTCTTTTCCAGAATTATTATATTTAATTGTTGTATAATCGCCATAATGTAATTCATCTTCAATACTGCCGCTTACATAAACATTACCTGAACTATCAAGTCCTATTGAATTTGCAAAATCATCCCCATTATAAGGTCCGTCATATACTGATACCCATTGTTGAATTCCATTAGAATTATATTTTATAGTAATATAGTCTCCTCCTTTTACTCCAGCAATATATACATTACTGAAATCATCAACAGTGATTGCCCAAGCAAAATCGCTTAAATTCTGAGCAGGATACAAAGTCACCCACTGCTGAATCCCGAAAGAATTATATTTTACTGTTGCATAATTATTGCTGCTTTTACCTGTCACAAATATGTTTCCCAACTTGTCTACTGCAACAGAAGATGGGCAGTCATTTCCTGAACTTGAATATCTCGCAAACCATTGTTGCTCGCCTAAAAGTGAATATTTTATTGTTACATAATCGCTACCAGTTCCGATTCCTTCACTATTGCCTACGACAATTAAATTACTATCCTTGTCAAGAATTACTACATCTCCGCCATCAGATCCATTTGCGGGACCATTATACCTAGATATCCAATGTTGGTTACCTGTTGCTGAATATTTTATTGTTACAATATCATAATTAAAAGGGCCACCATCAGAACCAGTTACATAAACATTGAAGTTGTTATCTGTGATTATTGAATTACCACCATCAATACTATTATAAGTTTGATAATATCTTTGTACCCACTCTGTCGTAGTTTGTGATAATGTGATATTTATACTTAACATAAATAATAAAGGTAATAAATATATTTTATTCTTCATATACTTATTAACTTATATCTGAACTAACTATATACTTATAATTACCTTCGGTACCTGTTCCAATTTTCAATATTATAATAGCTCTATCAATTCCTTTATTAACAAATAATCCAAGATTCTTAACATCAATAGTGTGCGTACCTGGCCTATAAATAGTTTTTCCGGATGAGGTATTACCAGTTGCTAAGATAAGACTTTCTACTTCAATAGTTTGATCATTGTCAATTTGTCCGGAGGCAATATAAATACAAACAGAATCTCCTGAAGTACTTGTATTCTTTATCTTCGCATTCCTCACTACATAATTCGATCCTGTAGAAGACCTTATCACACCATCATTCCCGTTACTTCCTTCTATTTTATTAGAATCTATAACTATTTTTGTGGAACTGTCATTGTGAATGTTTATTCCTTTGGTTTCGCTGATAATTTCATCTACAATAATATTTGCATCAGTTGCCAGATCCAATGATAATCCATCCACACAATAGATTCTTCTTCCAATCAGATTTAAAATTCCTTCATCAGCAATTACGGCATCTCCTCCGTTAGAGCTTAAGTTTTGTATCTCATCAAAATATAAAGTTAATTCCTGAGTACCTGTTCCTCCAGACATTTTAACAGTTCCGGCAGAAGTTGAGCTGATATTTGTCGTGGTAAGTTTTAGTATATTGGCAATTAATGATCCTCCCTGAAAAAGCAGACAGCTGCCGTCATTATTACATATTATTTCGTTGGCTGATAGAAATCCGTTCCCGCGGATTGTCACTGCGTCCCCGCCGGTATAATCTCCGCTTTGAATTAATCCCGCTTTTATGTTAATATCATCAACCTCATTTTCAAAAAAAATTGCTCTCTGTTTTGAATTAATTATTTTGCCGCAGTTCAAATAAAATTTTGAGCAATTTTCTATATATATTGTAGAACCTTCAAGTGAAGTCGGATCATAACCTTCATTTTCCATACTATCACATGTTATCGAAACTATGGAATCCCTATTTACAATTTTTACGCATCCGTACTTTTCATTTATACTTTTCAAAAATCCATTCCCTGATATATTTACTTCTACAGCATCTGTATATCCTCCGTCATTGTCAAGAATTATCGGAGCTGAATCTGTCATTTGAATGATTCTTCCGGGAGCTATCCAGATATCCACTTTATCTTTTAATAAGAGCAGTTCATTTGTCAGATCAGCCCATATCTGAATTTTATCACCTGCTGTAGCTGCTGTCCGTGCAGCGGCATAATTTGAATAGAATGTCTGAGCTCCTGTTGCTGCTGTAATTACTGCGACTTCGGTTGCCATGATTTATTTTTTTTTGATTAATAAATTTAGTTTATTAAATTCAAAATATGAGTAAGGAGGGAGGGGTCAGAAAAAACCTCATATTTAATTCCTTTTAATTTTATTGATTTAAAGTAAATAGTATATTTTTTAATTACAAGGATTTATCTGAATATTTTCTTTCTGTGAAAATCCTTTAGATATTTCAGTGAAAAAACCTGAAAGAAATTTTGATAAGATTTAAATTTTCATTAAGGATGGTGAACATTGTTCAATTCCTATTCAATATTTGTATTTCGTAATTCATAATTCGAAAATACCTAAAAAAACTGCGGTCTGTACTTGAACAAACCGCAGTTTTAAATTTACGACATATTAATCAGCTCTATGGATTATCATTTGACATTTTTTTCACTATTTAACATTTTACATTTAACATTTAGCATTTAACATTTAACATCATTTAACATTTAACATTTAACATTTGGAATTTACTTTTAACTGAACACCGTCTTAAAAAATCCTTTGTCCTCTTTTTTGGATTTCTTACCGTGTGATTTTTTATCTTTACCTGAATCTTCATCATCATCAGTAAATTTTTCTGACCGCGGTTTGAAATTTTCAAGCTTGCTTAATTCCAGTAAAAGCTTTTTTTCTTCCGAACTTATTTTTTTCGGAATATGAATATTAACCCTGATGATCTGATCACCTCTGCTGTAACCGTCCAGCGATTTGATTCCCTTATTTTTCATTCTCAGCAGACTTCCTGATTTTGTACCGGGCTCTACTGTCAGCTTTGCTTTTCCTGCCAGTGTCGGAACTACCATATCAGCCCCGGTTATCGCATCGATTATGCTGACTTCAAGATCATAAAAAATATCATCTTCATCTCTGATAAAAAATTTATGCTGCTCCTCTTCAATGAACACAAGCAGATCACCGCTTTGTCCGCCTCTTTTTCCGGCATTGCCCTGACCTCTGAGCGGAATATAATTACCCTGCTGCACGCCGGCGGGTACATTGATCTTGATTTTGACTTCAGATTTCACAAGTCCTTCTCCTCTGCAGTCATGACATTTTTCCTTAATGATCCTGCCCTCGCCGTTACAGTAACTGCACATACTTACATTTACGATCTGTCCGAATATGGATCTTGATACATGTCTTACTTCACCCGTTCCGCTGCAGTGCGAACAATTGGAATATCCGCTCTCGCTTTTCGCTCCGGTGCCCTGACACGTCGCGCAAGCTTTTGATTTTTTTATGCTTACTGTCTTTTCAACGCCTTCGGCAATTTCTTCAAGAGTTAGTTTCAGATTTATTTTAAGATCGCTTCCCCTGTTATTGTTTTGTCTTCCGGCGCTTCTCGATCCGCCTCCGAAAAATTCGTCAAATATGCTGCCGCCTCTGCCGCCGCCGAAGATATCACCGAATTGCGAGAATATATCGTTGATATTGCTAAAGCCCTGATAGCCGCCGCCGTTGACTCCCTGATGACCGAACTGATCATATCTCTGCCGCTTTTCCGGACTTGACAATATTTCATAAGCTTCTGCAAGCTCTTTGAATTTCTCTTCAGCTTCGCTGTCACCCGGATTTTTATCAGGATGAAATTTCATTGCAAGCTTTCTGTATGAAGTTTTTATTTCATCCGTTGATGAAGTTCTGCTGACGGATAATATTTCGTAATAATCTCTTTTAGTCATTTTTAAATTTTTCCTTTTTTTTAATTTGGTTCGCTCGATACCAGTACCTTTTCGTGTCTGATAACCTTGTCTTTTAATTTATAACCTTTCTCAATTACTTCCAGCACTGTATTCGGCTTTACATCATCCCTCGGGATCTGCATCATTGCGGAGTTGAGTTCAACATCAAATTCATTTCCAATAGAATTAATTTCTTTCAGTCCCTCTCTTTCCAAAACTCCTTTAAATTTTTCATAAATCAGAATCACACCTTTTTTAAGCGTATCAAAATCTTTTGTCTCTCCTCTGTTTATGGAATCAATAGACCTTCCCAGATCATCATATACCGGTAAGAGTTCACTGATTAAATTTTCAGATGCATATTTTATATAATTAGAAATTTCACTGTCAGTTCTTCTTTTATAATTTTCAAACTCCGCGACTTTTCTAAGCAGAGTGTCCTTTAGTTTTGTAATCTCCGCTTCAGCCGAAATTTCTTCAGATGAATTATTATCATATACCGTTCTCATCCGGCTCCGTTTTTTCAGCATCCTTTGCGCCGTGGTTTGCTTTAGCGTCTTTGATTTTTACATTATGTTTGTTTTTATTTGTCATAATTATTTTTTTTAAATTCAATTTAAACCGATTTATCATTAATTAATTTTGATGTGTATTCCAGCAGCGAGACCATCTTTGCATAATTCATTCTCTTGGGTCCGATCACACCAATATTCCCTTTTACGCCGCCAAAGTTGTATGAAGTGGTTATCACACTGTAATTTTTTAATTTCACATCTTTATTCTCTTCTCCGATAGAGATCTGAACTTTGTTTTCACCGGACACATCCTTATCAAAAATATGTATAACTAAATTTTTATCTTCAGCAAGATTTATAATTTCTTTGAAATTCTTCGGATTTTCAAATTCCGGCTGCATTATAAGATCTCCGGTTCCGCCGATGTAAATTTTATTGCAGCTTTCTTCATCAGCATACAGCTTTTCAAATGAATCCATGAATGACTGTATTAACTCGGGTTCTTTATGCCTGTATTCTCCGATCCTTTCGACATATGTCTTTCTGATAAGCTCAAGAGTAAGTCCGCTTAATTTTTCATTTATATAAGTTGAAAGTTTCTCAAGTTTAGACTTTGGTATCTCACTGGTGATCTCCATTATAACAGTCTTTAGGATACCGGATTTAATTTTCAGCACTACCAGGATCTTATCGGAAGCTACGCTAACAAATTCAAGCTTTTCAAAAATTCCCTTTGAGATATTCGGCTGAGAGACCACCGAAAGCAAATGGGAAATTTTACCGAGCAGCCTGGAAGTTTCGTTAAAAATATCCTGACTATCCAGAAAGTTCAGATTCTTATCATTAAAAAACTCTTTGAATAAATATGCATCTTTTTTAGAAACATTTTCATGGTTCATAAGTGAATTCACATAGTATCGGTATCCTTTATCCGTAGGGATCCTTCCGGCGGAAGTATGCGGAGTATCAAGAAATTCCATTTCCTCAAGATCGCTCATGACATTCCTTATAGTTGCCGAAGAAAGATTCAGATCAGTCTTTTTCGAAACGCTTCTTGACCCTACCGGAGCCGCGTTTAAGATAAAATTATCTACAACGTATCTTAAAACTTCTTTTTCTCTGTCTGTTAATGTAATCATTTTTTTTGAATAGGGAAAATACTTAATTTTAAAACTTTTAAAAATTCAATTTTTCAGGGCTTACTGATTTTCTTGAGATTTTTAATTGTAAGATCCGTATCTTCATCAAGAAAATGCCTGGCCTGATGTCTTGCTCTTTTCACTTCTTCCATATCAATATCTGCATAAATTATATCCTCATCAAATAGTTTAGATGCAGCTATTACATTTCCGAACGGATCCACAATTTCGCTTCCTCCCCAGAAATTAATTCCGTCTTCATATCCGACTCTGTTTGAAAACAGAAAATAACATGACAGCATTCTTGCAAATGTCCTGTGATGCTCTGAATTGATCTCATAGTTTTTAAAACCTTCATGATCCGCGGAAAGTCTCGTCGGCGAAGCGGCAATTCCAATCAGTATTTTCGCGCCGTCAAGAGCTAAAGTATATGGAATTGATATATGCCACATGTCTTCGCATACAAGTAACCCCAGTTTACCAAATTTTGTTTCATGAGCGCTGCATTCATTTCCTCTCGAGAAATATCTGAATTCCTCAAAAAGTCCGTAAGTAGGCGGATAAATTTTTCTGTGAGAAAATTCTATTTTACCTTCTGAAATAAATATTCCCGAATTATATATACCGTATTCATCACTCTCTTCAGCAAGTCCGCATACGATCGATATTTTATTACTCTTTCTTTTCAGCTCATTTAATAATTTTGTCTCTTTCAGATTCTGTGAGATCACAAAATTCAGGTCTTTAAGAGAATATCCCGTAAGAGAAAGCTCTGGGAATACTATTATATCCGCATTTTTCTTTATCGCCTCATCACAATAATCCAGATGATGCTTAATGTTTTTCTGAAGATCTCCGAGTACGGAAGTTATCTGCGCAACGGCTGCTTTCATTTTTTTAATTTATATATTAAAATTCTTATAATTCCCGTCAGTTTCAAACCTGCTGAAAGCAGACTTTGCAGTATAATATTTTTATGATGTTTACTGAAATATTCTGCGCAATCCTTATTCCATATCCGTATCATATTTTCCCTGTCTTTGTAAATGCTGACTCCCTTTGTATGAATTACTTCAGCACCAGGACAGAATATTATTTTATATCCGTTATCACTTATTTTTTTACAGATATCTACATCATTGAAAAACATTTTATATCTCTCGTCAAAAAAACCAATTTCCTCTGCTGCGCTTTTTTTTATCAGCAATGCCGCAGCCATTGGCTGATCGACTTCCCTTTCCGAATCGTGATCAAAATAATTCATTTTCCATCTGCTGAATACTTTACTCTTGGGAAATAATGAAGACAGCAATATCATTTCAAAAAACATATCCGCGTATTCCGGGAATGTCCTGCACGACTTCTGAATTGTTCCGTCTTCATTCAGCAGTTTCGGAGAGACAGCTCCGTAAGATTTTTCCGAATTTAATTTTGAAGTTAATATATCTAATGAACCTTCAGTTAATTCCGTATCAGGGTTCAATAAAAAAATACATTCTCCTCCGGACATTTTCAATCCCTGATTACACGCTTTTGTAAATCCTCTGTTGTCAGTGTTATAGATGAGTGTTATTTTATTGCCGTTGGAATTATTTAACTCTTCAAGTTTTTCCTTAGTATTATCTGTAGAGTTATTATCAACAACGATTATTTCCGTATTTATATTTCCTGAATTTTTTATGACCGAATTTACACACCGCGCAATTTCCCCGCCGCTGTTCCATGTAACTATTACAACAGATACTTCAGGATTCTCAGGCATTTTTAACTGTCGGAAGCGCTTTAGAAATAAAATTATTCAGATCCTGATATTCATCCTGCGGAATATTTTTTTTCAGTGAATCCTTCTCAAGCTCCCAGAATTTTCTTAAACCATCTATATCCCCCTTGTAATAATAATTCACAAAGATCTCTGCAGCTTCCCTGTAAAGCGGATAAGACATATCCATTGCCTGCATTCCTGTTTCCACTTTTCTTTTAAGAGCGTTATACTCTTCAGTAACTTCACTGATCTTCTTTTCATAAATTTCCGGATATTTTTCATTGCTCAGTACCAGATTGTTATCCTGCAGTGTATAGATCTCCTTAACAAAACTAACAGCATTTACCTGCGGCATTAAACCGAGGAACTGATCTTTCACTACCAGTACATTATTCCCCTGATCCCCGATATCAGCTACTTCCGGAGAACCCGCTTCGAAATATTTCATCATCTCTATATTCGCAGAATCCTGCATCTTATATACGAACATTCCTTCCGAATTAATCGGATCGTTTCCGCCGGTATTTGTTTTTATAAATATCAGCTTTTCCTTACTGTCACTTAGATTTGCAAAATTAATTTCCGTCGAATAATCCACTGTGTCCGTCAGTATCTTTACATACTTTTCCTTTCCCCTGTCGAGAGAAAATACTTCAACCATATCGAAGTTATAGTAACTGCTGAATTTATCCGCGGTATCTTTCAATACGCTTAACACGAATATTTCCCGGCTGCCGTCATTGTTGACATCCTCTTTCTCAATTTTAAATATCTTTCTGGGGAATTGATATCTTACGTCAAACTCAGTTCCGCTTTCTTTTATTCCTGCGGAAGAAATTTTACTTTGATCGGTATTTTCATTAGTGTCAGCTTTTTCTTCACCGGTCTTGCTGCAGGATGAAAGCAGGAACATCATTAAAAAAACTGTTGCTATAATATTTTTCATAATTATAAATTTCATTTCTATAACTTACAAATTTCTTTTTCAATATTCATTATACCATTGTTATCCAAAACGTTTTCTAAAATAAATTTATATGTGTGATTTTACATAAAATTTAAAGTTTTCTGATAAACTCATTAGTATAACCGCCTTTGAAAAATTGCCGAAAGAATTCATAAGCAATTGCGTCAATAAAATTTCCTTGTCTGAGAAATTTGCGCAGCAAATTTTGAGTTGGAAATTTTATAGCAATTGTGAAATGAATTCCGGCAATTTTTCAACAGCGGAGATTTTTCTTTGGTTCTTTCTTTTGATCTCTCAAAAGAAAGAAAGTAAAGAGCAGCTCATCTATTATTAAAATGCCTAATGTTTTGGACAGATATGTCATTATACTGATTTATAATCATTTTAAGGGAATGAAATTATTCCCGGCAAAATTTATAATTTATAATTTATTTTTGAAATTACTGTATCCTTTAAAAAATTCTTATCATCTTTCCCGGGAAAATCCGACATATAATGAAGTCCTCTGGATTCTTTTCTTTTCATGGCTGAACTGATCACAAGAAAAGCAACCGTTACAAGATTTCTGAGTTCCAGAAGATCAACATTTACTTTTGTCTTGTCATAAAAATCCTTGATCTCATCTTTCATCATTACAATTCTTCTGTATGCCCGTTCAAGTCTGAGTGTATTCCTTACAATACCGATATAGTCGCTCATTACTTCTTTTATTTCTTTTTTATTATGGGAAATAAGTATCCACTCTTCCGTGTTTTCCATTCCGTCATCATCCCAGTCATAAGTATTCTTTTTTATCCCAGAGAGATCTTTTCGTGAATAATTTTTAGAATTCACTTTACCGTTTATGTCAGTATATATAGCATTTGAAAAAACCATTGCTTCGAGCAGGGAATTGGAAGCCAGTCTGTTAGCTCCGTGAACACCGGTCATTGTTACTTCACCGCTTGCATAAAGATCTTTCACATTCGTCCTACCGTTGAGATCGGTCTTAATTCCTCCGCAGGTATAATGCGCAGCCGGAACTACCGGGATCATTTGCTTCGTGATATCTATTCCTTTAGTAAGACAGTATTTGTAAATATTCGGGAATTCATTTTTGATTCTTTCAATTCCGATCTTTGATAGATCCAGCAGCACATGCGTGTCACCGCTTTTTTTCATCTCGTTATCAATTGCTCTTGCTACAATATCTCTCGGCGCAAGAGAACCTCTTTTATCATAAGCTTTCATGAATTCTTTTCCCTTAATGGTTTTAAGGACTGCGCCTGCGCCGCGGACAGCTTCGGAGATTAGAAATACCTGTCCTGTTCTTTCGTCATTTTCAGGATCATAAAGCGCGGTCGGGTGAAACTGTATAAATTCCATATTGGAAATTTCACAGCCTGCGCGGTAACCCATTGCTATACCATCACCTGTAGCTATTGCAGGATTTGTTGTATGCAGATAGATCTGACCTGCGCCGCCGGTTGCAAGAATTGTTGTACCGGCTATTATTTTATCAACCTTTCCTGACTTCACATTGAATGCATAAATGCCGTAACATCTCAGATCCTTGCTCAGTTTTTTCTTAAGATTTTTTTCCGTGAGAAGGTCTATTGCAAAGTAATATTCAAATAACCTGATCTTATTATTTTTAGAAATTTTATTCAGCAAAGCTCTTTCGATCTCCTTGCCTGTAAGATCTTTCGCATGAATAATTCTGTTCATTGAATGACCGCCTTCTTTTCCGAGCAGAAGAGCTCCGTTCTCTTTGGAAAACTTTGCTCCGATTTCCATAAGTTCTCTGATCATACCCGGACCTTCTTCTACAATTTTCCTCACTGCTTCAGTATTACACAGTCCGGCTCCGCATTCAAGAGTATCATTGATATGCATTTCGAAATTATCATCTTCGCCCATTACAGCTGCAATGCCGCCCTGCGCATAGTTGGTATTTGATTCGGTCTTTTGCTTTTAGTAATGACTATTACAGTGCCTAATTTACTTAACTTTAACGCCAGTGATAACCCTGCTATCCCGCTGCCAATTATTAAAAAATCCGCTGTCAAAAATTTATTTTGTTTACTTAAATTATATATTTTAAAAATAATAAGAGCGGACAATATCCGCTCGTAATTATATATGATTTTATTTTCATTAAAAGAATCTCAGACGTGATCCTGAAGTCAGATCACTTCTTTAATTCTTCTGATTGCTTCTTTAATGTTTTCCCTTGAGTTTGCATATGAGAATCTGAGATAGCCCTCGCCGAATTCACCGAATGCAGTTCCGGATAATGCAGCAACTCCTCCTTTATATAGCAAATGATCGCTGAGCTCTTTCGAACTCATCCCCGTGCCGGTTATATTCGGAAATGAATAAAACGCGCCGAGCGGTATATTGCATTTGAATCCTTTAATGGAATTTAGTCCCTCCACTATTATATCTCTCCTTGCCATAAATTCTTTTTTCATTTCATCAACAGAATCCTGCGGTCCTTCATAAGCTTCGATACACGCTTTCTGAACAACAGCATTTGTACATGAATTACTGTTTGTCATCAGCTTAGCCGTAACCTGCGCAAGCTCTTTATTCATAACGCCGTATCCCGCTCTCCATCCTGTCATTGCATAAGTCTTTGAGAAACCGTCGAGTATAATTGTCCTGTCCTTAAATCCCGGGATCTGTGTAATGCTGAAATGCTCGCCCTGAAATATAAGTCTGCTGTATATTTCATCGCTTAATATTATAATGTCATCCCTGTCTTTAATTATGTCTGCAATTTTTCTGATAACATCCTCAGTCAGAATACCGCCCGTAGGATTTTGCGGCGTGTTGATGATAAGCATTTTGGTTTTCGGAGAAATAAGTTTTCTCAGATCCTCGGGATCGAATGCAAAGTTCTTATCTTCTTCAAGCTTAAGAGGAACCGGGACACCATCGACAAATTTGATCATGGATTCATAGATCGGAAAACCGGGATTCGGATAGATCACTTCATCACCGGGATTTATTAGAGTGAGTATAGCATAAAACATTATAGGTTTTGCGCCGGGAGTCATTACTACTTCATCGGGATGAACTTCAATACCTCTTGTCCTGCTGATATAATCCGCTATGGATTTTCTGACTTCGGGAATTCCGGCTGACGGCGTGTAATGTGTATCACCTGCTCTGATTGAATCTATAGCAGCATTGCATATATTTTCCGGAGTCGGAAAATCCGGCTCGCCTATTTCAAGATGTATAATGCTCTTACCTTCCGCTTCGAGCTTTCTTGCTTTTGCCAAGACTTCAAACGCTGTCTCGGTTCCTAGGTTACCCATTCTGTCTGCTAATTTCATTACTGTCTTTGTTTTAAATTTTTGAAATCTGTTTTATAGAAAGTATTAAATAAAATATAGTGTATGAAAAAGTTATCTGAACAAAAGTCTGTCAATATTTAATAATGGAAATTGATCATTCTCCGAGATAAGCTTTTCTTACCTCTTCATTATTGGAAAGATAATTCGCTTCACCTTCGAGAATGATCTCGCCGGTTTCCATTACATAACCGTAATTCGCGATTGACAAAGCTATATTCGCATTTTGTTCTACCAGCAAGATAGTAATTCCTGTTTTTTTATTTAATTCAACAATTTTTTCAAAAATTAATTTTACCAGAAGCGGAGCGATACCGAGTGAAGGTTCATCAAGAAGGAGAAGTTTAGGTTTTGACATCAGCGCTCTGGAGATAGCAAGCATCTGCTGCTCGCCTCCGCTAAGCGTACCGCCCAGCTGTTTTAGCCTTTCCTTTAATCTGGGGAAAAATTCATAAATGAAATCAAGGTCCTCCTGAAAATTTTGTTTATCTTTTCTCGTATAAGCTCCCATTTCGAGATTTTCCTTTACAGTAAGATTTGAAAAGATCATTCTGCCTTCAGGAGACTGTGATATCCCGAGCGCGACAATTTTATCCGGAGCAAGATCAGTTACATTTTTTTTCTGATAAATAATTTCTCCCGATTCCGGTTTTAAGAGAGAAGAGATCGTTCTCAGTAATGTAGTTTTCCCGGCTCCGTTTGCGCCGATGAGAGTGACAATTGAACCGTCTTTTACGGTAAGATTAATTCCTTTGAGAGCTTTGATCGCTCCGTAATTAACATACAAGTTTTTAATTTCGAGAATATTCAATGATGCGTCTCTCCCAGATAAGCTTCAATTACTTTCGGATCATTCTTAATGACTTCAGGATTTCCCTCAGCAATTTTCTTTCCGTAATCAAGCACTATTATTCTTTCGCAGACTCCCATCACTACTTTCATATCATGTTCGATCAAAAGAATGGAAATTTTAAATTTATCTTTCACCATTTTTATCAGACTCATAAGTTCAGTCTTCTCAGTTGGGTTCATTCCGGCAGCCGGCTCATCGAGAAGCAGTAATTCCGGTGAAGTAGCAAGCGCTCTTACAATCTCGACTTTTCTTTGTTCACCGTAGGGAAGCGAAACTGCATATTCATCCCTTACATCAAGCAGTCCGAATATGTCCAATAGTTCATCTATTTTATCTTCAATTTCTTTTTCTTCTTTCAGATAATTACCGATATGAAATGTTGAAATAAAAAATCCGGCTTTGATGCTTTTCACAAATGAAACCCTGATATTATCACGAACGCTAAGACTCTGAAAAAGCCGTATATTCTGGAATGTTCTGCTGATCCCGATCTCAGCTACTTCATAAGGTTTTAAAGGAACAACGCTTTTATCTTTGAAAAGGACATCTCCTCCGGTTGGATTATAAACACCTGTAATAATATTAAATACAGTAGTTTTACCTGCTCCGTTCGGACCGATCATGCCTACCAGTTCGTCTTTACCGACATGAGTATTAAGACTGTCCACACAGGTAAGTCCGCCGAATTTCATTGTGCAATTTTGTATTTCAAGTAAACTCATTTAGAAAATTATTTTTTTTTCTTTGGTCTTAACTGAACACCGAACAAACCCTGCGGTCTCAGCAGCATCATAATAATAAGCAGCAGCGCATAAATGATCATCCTGTATTCCGCAATGCCTCTCAGGAATTCGGGAAGTATCGTTAAAATAACAGCGGCAATGATTACCCCGACCATACTGCCCATTCCTCCAAGTATGACCATTACAACTATTTCCACGGATTTCAGAAAGTTAAAATCTTCGGGATTAATATAAAGATTAAAGTGCCCGTAAAGCGCGCCTGCAATTCCCGCGAAGAAAGCGCCGCTGACAAATGCTATGACTTTGAATTTTGTAGTATTGACTCCCATGGATTCGGCTGCGATCTCATCATCTTTGACTGCAAGAAAACCTCTGCCGTAAGAAGAGCTCATGAGATTGCTGATAAAGAATATTATTATCACGACAAAAGCAAAGGTCCAGAAAAAGTTAGTGTATTTGGGTACTGAATAAAATACATAAGGAACAGAAGACATATCTGCGGGTATCATTGCAGCCTTCATTCCGTTCTCAAAAATGTATGCGCCTCTGAATCCCTGCGAAGCGCCGACTACATCCAGACTCTGTATAACAACCCTGATGATCTCGGCAAAGCCCAGCGTAGTAATGGCGAGATAATCACCCTTAAGTCTCAGTGATGGAACGCCGACAATAATGCCGGCAATGGCAGCAGCAATTCCGCCTATAAAAAGAAGGATTATAAAAGAAATTGAATTTCCGAAAACTCCCTGCCCGAAAGTATCAATAAAAAACGGAGCGAAATAAGTGCTGAATGAAACTGAAAGATAAGCTCCGATAGCCATAAACCCCGCATGTCCCAGAGAGAACTGACCTGTATATCCGTTTATGAGATTAAGACTTGATGCGAGAATAATATTAATTCCGATATAAATAAGTATCGTGTAATAATAAGGATCAATATTACCGGCGAATAAATTAATTATAAAAACTAAAACAAGGGAAGAAAGAAATAATAATTTATTCTTCATTAAAAACTTAATTTACTTTTGAATTTTTCAATGAGAATTTTCAGATTTCTTTAATTTATGAGAGGTTTAAAAAGAAATAAGTAGTCCGGTCATACACCGGATTACTTATTTTCTGAAACAAAGTGGGCGATAAAGGACTCGAACCTATAACCCCCTCGGTGTAAGCGAGGTGCTCTAGCCAATTGAGCTAATCGCCCTGATAAATTAAGTTGGTAAAATATATTTTTATAATTTGAATTTCAAACCACTTAAAATTAGATAAGACATTTTTGATCAGTGCTGTCCGGTTATAATCGTTTTACGCATTAGAAAAATATACCCCCCTTGCAAGAGTCTGTCCCAAAACATTTCTTCACCACAAAGTCACAAAGACACTAAGGAAAAAGTTTTAAAATTAAAATACTTTGAGCCTTTGTGACTTTGTGGTAAATTTATATTTCTAGTTTTGAGACAGACTCTTCAAAGGGGGGAATGAGGGGGGTTCTGTAAGATACTGCTGAAGTCTTTATTAAAACACTTTCGATGTAAACAAATACTTCCGGTTATCACATCGTTCTCGCTTTCAAAGTCTGTCTCAAAACTATAAAAATTAATTTTTTTACCACAAAGCCACCAAAGCACAAAGCATTCTATTATTTAAAATATTTTCCTTAGTGTCTTCGGACCATAGTGGTAAATAGTAATGATTTGAGACACCTTCCGGCTCGCCGGCTGTCAATTATGTCTTGTTATTAAAATTGCTTTTCAATAAGTTTCAATAAATAATAAAAGGAAAAGTTATGAAGAATCAATTTACTGCCTTTGATCATCACATGTTGTTCATCCGATAAAAATCTTGTAAATTCAGAAAATAAATTCACTCAAATAAATAACGGAGTATTTATGAAAAACCCAAACAAATTAATCTTAATCTTTATTCTTACTTTCACCTGTTCGTTTACTCTGAAATCAAATCCTATAAATCAATTTATCAATAATGTATCTCCTCCAATGAACGCTAACAGCGTTGTCAAATCTTCAAACATTGTTATCACATTCGCTCAACTATGAACGGCTCAACAATGTTAGATGCTAATGTAAAAGTATTCGGTTATCAAACAGGACTTATGACGGCATCATTAGATTATAATTCTGTTTCAAATACACTGACAATAAATCCTGTAAATGAATTTAAGAATGGTGAAAAAGTAAGCGTTACGCTTACTTCAGGATTAAAGACTATTTCAAACGAAAGCATAACGCCTTTCGTGTATAAGTTCAGAGCAAAAGCAATTGGAGGGACTGGAAGTTTTACTAAAACTTCAGAGATAAGTAATACTTCAGGCGGTTATATAAGATCAGGTGATTTAGACGGAGACGGTGACATTGATTTAGTCATTAATAATTCGTTTTATAAAAACAACGGCAGTGCAGTGTTTACGTTATCAACTACACTAAATCATTATGGAAGACCGGATCTCTTTGATGCAGATAATGACGGTGATCTTGACATTTTTTTAAGTAATAACGGTACAATTTATTTTTATTTAAATGACGGCTTGGGTAATTTTACTTATATCTCAACATTTTCCGGAAGTGTCTGGGCTTTTGGCGATCTTAGCGGTAACGGATATATTGATATTGCCTATTTTGTAAATACCGCAGAAGTAAAGATGCTTATGAATACAAACGGGATATTTAATCCTGCACAATCTTATAGTCTCTTAGGACTATGTGTAAATACAGGGGATTATTATGATAATCTTTTAATTGAAGATTTTAATAATGACGGTAGTATGGATGTAATGTCAATAAGCGGTTGGATAAGCGGAAACAGTATTACATTTTATGATGCATGTAGAAATTTTAATAACTTATCAAATGACGGTTATGGAAATTTTACGGTTCAGGATGCTTATTTTCATTTTAGCAGTAGACATAATCCTATAATTTTTTCTATGGGTGATTCTAAATCTTTTGACTTTAATGGAGATGGGAAAGTTGATATATGTTCACCATTATTACAGCTCATTAATGCAGGCAGCGGTTCCTTTTCTGATACCGGTAACTTTAATCCATTTATAAATTCTTTGGATTTTGATTTTAATGGAGATGGGTTTATTGATATATGTGCAATTTTTATCGGAAATTTAGAACGTTATCAAAATAATGGTATTGGTGAATTTACTCTTTCTGTAGAAAATTATAATTATAGCTTATCATTCGGATCGGCTTCAGGAGATTTTGATGGTGATGGTGATATTGATATGGTAATGAAAGTAGAGAATGACAAAACCGCAATTCTCCTCAACGGCGACAGTCCTTTGCCGGTAGAGCTTTCGTCATTTACTTCGAGCGTAAATTCAAACACAGTAAAATTAATCTGGTCCACTTCATCCGAGCAAAACAACTCGGGCTTTGAAATACAGAGAAGTACTGTAAAAAACGAAACTCAGGATACATGGAAGAAAACCGGCTTTTAAACGGAGCGTGAGGGAAATTCTAACTCAGGATGATTACAGATTCGAAGATAGAAATCTGTCATCCGGAAAATACAAATACCGCCTGAAGCAGATCGACTTCAACGGTAATTTTGAATTTTATGATCTGTCGAATGAAGTAGTGATCGGCATTCCGGCTTCTACTGAGCTGATGCAGAACTATCCGAATCCATTCAATCCCGTCACAAATATTTCTTACAGACTTTCGGAAAGCGGATTTGTTACTTTAAAAGTGTTTGACAATTCCGGACGCGAAGTGAAGACGCTTGTAAATGAATACAGGGAAGCCGGATATTATAAAGCAGTATTTGACGGCAGCGGACTTGCAAGCGGAATATATTTTTACAAGCTCTCGGCGGATAATTTTAACCAGACAAAAAAGCTGTCGCTGGTGAAGTAAATTCTCTGTAAAGTCCAAACGTTTATAAAGATATTGATCATTGATCATTGATCATTGATCATTGATAAATGATAATTGGCTTTCCCCCGTTCCCGATCTCTCAAATTATTTTAAAATTATTAATTTTTTTGTTGTTGAAAAATTTTTAGTATTGATGCTGTAAAAATAAACACCTGATGGCAAATCAGAAGAAACGAAATTAACATTATTGATCCCATATGGGAATACTTTATTTGCTAACTTACTGACTAATTTTCCCAGATTATCGAAAACTTTAATTTCTACAAATTGACTTACCGGTAGTTCAAACTTAATTATTGTTGAACTGTTAAATGGATTCGGATAATTCTGAAATAAATTATAACTGTCAATATAATTTGTGAAATTATTATTAATACTAATTAAATTATCCTGTGATTCAAAGTGAAATAAATCCGTTGGATTCGGATACTCTTCATATGAAGCTATAACATGTCCAATACCATTTTTATTTAATTTAAAACTGCTGAAATACATGTTACTTTCTTGCGAGACCTTTGAGATATTCCATATTCCGGATTTGTTTGTCGCATAATAAATAGTCCCTGCTTTAAAAGCCCATACTAAACTATCCAGCATCATATGAATTTTATTATTATTATCCACATCATAGGATGTACAGTAACCATCAAAATTATTTGAAATTAATTCAGGTTCTGTCCAGTCTTCATTGTCTTTATATGTATAGTAAACTTTAAATGGAAATTGAAAATCTTTAGTAAAATTATATATATAATTAAATCTACCTGATTTACTGATCTTAAGAATTCCCTGAGCATTAATAGATTCATTTAACAATTCATATTCCCACTTATCCGTACATATTTTTGCATGAACATTTCGGGGTTTTCCATTTATAACGTTTAAATATAATATGTTAATACATCCTTTAGGAGATATTGAAAGGCTTGGAGTTGCATAATAAAGATCTCCAAAAAAATTATCTTCTAAAGTATTGACCTTCCAAATTTTATTATTATAATTGCAGTATTTTATTTGGTGGATGTATAATGAGTCCATTCCAAGCCAGGTGATATGAACAATATTATCATTATCAATAGAAATTGTCGGTTGGGAATTTTGTAAGGAATCATTAACAATATTTATTTTCTGCCAGGATAAATTACTATTTTGGATTGCCAAAACGATTTCACTTCTAAAATTATCATATACTTTAACATATGTTATAAAAATTTTTTGGATCTTTTCATTAACAGCAATTGATGCATAACCTGATCTATATAAGGTATCACTGATTGGAATAGGATGTGACCAATTACCATTCGCTGGTTTTTTTGCATAATATATCCGCCAGCTGTTTTCGTTTGTCTCTACATCTTTTTTTTGCCAGACGATATGTATCGTATTTTCATTATCAATTGCAATTGAATTTGGAGTTGTAATATAATCTGTAGATTTATAATTAGTAATTGTATCTGCTAAAACCCATTGGGCTTTAACATTGTTATTTGAAAAAAAACAAATAATGATTAGAGGTAAGAATATTAAAAAAATATATTTCATTAGATTACCAATATTTTAATAAAATTAAAAAGTCTTTTAATAAATTTATTTTGCTTTTATCCGCAATCTGATTCGATTTCTCGAATCAAAACGTTTCCTCCTTTTAAAATAATTTACTAAATATGTAATTACTAATATTTTGAGGTTATATATTTTGAATTTGAATAAAAACTTAAATAAAAAAGATTTTGTCGGATATATTTTAGAAAGTCTTTTCATGAATTTACTTATTTCAAATCAATTAATTTACTATTTCACAAGAACAAAACTCTTTACAAACCTTTCCTTTGGGGAAGAAAGAATATACTGATAAATTCCGGAGCTGATGTTTCCTGATTCAAAATTTATTTTATAAGATCCTGCAGACAGAAACTTATCAAATACTTCTTTTACCTTTTGACCAAGGTTGTTATAAATTTCAAGTTTATAGTAATTATTCCGGGAGATATCAAATCCGATCTGAGTACTGTTATTAAATGGATTTGGATAATTCTGATACAAATTAAAATCCGAAACAAATGAATTGTTATTCTGAATACCTGTAGTTTTTTCAATATGTGAATACCAAATCTCACCAAAATCCGCTCCGCACCAGATTTTTTTATTTTTATACAGAGCAAGTTTTGAAAATTCTGTATTTGAAGAATTATCTATAAACCATTCATCTCCGCCGTTTGTCGTTTTTAAAATATATCCCACAAGTGATGTAGCCCAGCCTGTATCAGGAGAAATAAACAAAATGTCATTTATCTGCGGAAAGCTAAATCCTGAAACAGGATTATTCTGAAATACCCAGTTGTAACCGCCGTTTGTAGTCTTGTAAATATTATGACCGTTACCGTCATTTCCGGAGATCCACCCTGTATCATTATTAATAAAACAAATTCCCAAAACTCCATATGGAGGCGGAATATATTGATACATATCAACAAAACTATTTCCGGAATTAGTGGTTTTTAAAAATGTATAATAGCCGCCAAACCAGGCAGTATCTTTATTCAGCCAGAAATGCTCACGAATGCTTGAAAAGTTTGTTATTGAATTATAAATACTACTCCAGTTATTTCCTCCGTTAATTGTTTTTAAAATAATTGCTTTGTAATTTGTATTTATTCCGGCAATAATTCCATTTAAGCTATCTTCAAAATTTATTGTGTAAAAACCAATATTCTGAGAATAATCCATATTTATCCAATTAAAGCCTCCGTCTGTTGTCTTCCTAATTTTTCCTGCAGATCCGCATGTCCAGCCAATTAATCTATCGAGAAAATAAATAGAGGCTAAAAAATCACCTACCGGACTAAACCGAACAGAATCCCAGCTATATCCGCTGTTTGTTGTTTTAAATATACCTATTCCAACCCCTGCATGGGAAGCCCATCCATAAAGTGAATCAATAAAAAACACATCTGTAATATAACGTGTTAAAGACGGAGTCTGAACACTGATCCATGTATTATTATTTTCTGTGTTTTGATGAATGTAATTTGAATTACCGGGGGATATAATATTTAAATTATTTCTAATGTCCTGAGCGCGGATTTCAAAACAAAAAAGAATATTTAATAAAACAATAAAAGTAGTAATAAATTGTTTTTTCATTATTGTTTCCTTTTTCCGTAAACGGAATGTTTAATTTGAGAAAAAATTTATTTGCTATTTTACAAGAACAAAACTCTTTACAATCCTTTCCTTTGTGTCACCATGCAAGACAAATCCGGTATCTGTATTTATTAAACTTATTCTTTGTAAATCTAAATCATGTGAAAACCCGAACGCGATAAAGAAAGTAAATATAACTTTAGAGAAGTGGATATAATATGTTCCTAAACTTAATTTCCATAACGGTAAAAATTTTTTATTTCAATTTAAGGAAGTTGATTTTTAAAATCAATTTTTATCCTGCAATTGAAACTCATTTCCCTGCGCGTTACAATACTAAAAATATTTATATTTCTGTGCAAGGACTTATGTCATGTTTTTGATATAATTTCTATTATATAAATACGGGGATGCAGAACAGCTTCAGAAGAACAACCATTAAGTTCAGTTGTTTTAATAATGTTTTTGAGAATTGTTATTCCTTTAGAAAAGTATTTCTGTTAAACGGGCGGCATTATTTATACGGTCATAAAAGTTTTAAGTCCGCTCAGCAAAGCCGGCAAATGTTAATTGTAAATATTTTTTTTAACTATCATTCTCATTGAAATTACTTCCAGGGCTCGAAGGCTCAAAGTTAAAATTTTTAAAACACACTATTATTTGAGCCTTCGAGTCTAAGAGGTAAGCAGAAAGAGTTTGTTTTCGGACAGTCCGGAGCAGGTGTATATATGTTGTTTTTAAATTAATATAGACCATTAATAATTAATCATTGATAATTAATCATTGATAATTGATAATTGACTTCACCGCATAGCGATTTCATCTTTGTAGAAAAAATAATGATTTGACGTTTAAAAATATATTAATCATTGATCATTAATCATTGATCATTAATCATTGATCATTAATCATTGATCATTGATCATTAATCATTGATAATTGATAATTGATAATTGATCATTGATAATTGATCATTGACTTTCCCCCGGTAAAGAATCACACTTTTTCCGGACTCTTCATATAAAATGTTTCCTTAAGGAAAATTGGTGAAAACTCATTTTTCAAGCTGTTTTAAGCGTTTTGTTAAAAATTTGCTCATCCAAAGTGTTTTACTACAGGTCCACGGTACCCGCATACGGACTTTTTGAAACATTCCATAAGTCCATGGAAAATATCCATGGACCCAATATAATTATCCGCAGTCCCAATTTTTTATCACCGGTCCCAATAATTTTATCCATGGAGCCGTGGAACTTTTCACTGACTACATATGAAAAACTTTATAAGACCAAAGAAAAGATCCACGGACCTGTACTAAAATACTATGGGACTTGGGGTAATTTCCGTGGACCTTGTGATAGTTTCCGTGGGACTAAAAATAAAGTCCGTAGAATTTGTAATAAATTCTTCAGGGCTAATGATATTTTTGGCAGGGCATATGATAATTTGCTAATTTTTAAGGATAATTTTAAAAAAGTACGGCACTATTTTCGCAGTTTTAATTATATTTTCCAAAAAATTTTAAATTGTTTCCCCTATTGCTTGAATTAATATGTTTTGTTTTGAGTAAATTTATATATAACTAAAATTATAATTTTACCACAAGGCACAAAGCATTTTATTTTTAAAACATATTCTTAGTGTCCTTGGGTCTTTGTGGTAAATAATCATACCCCGCACCTCAATTTTACTTTGAAACTCTAGGCTATTAATGGTATATTATTTGACTTTTTACAATCAAATCAAACCAAAACAATTTAATGCCAAATATATCAAGCAAATCTATTATATCAACTCTTTTTATCGTTATGTTTTCATTTTTAATTTTTCAGGGATGTGATGACAAAAAAGATGACGGGACGAAAGGAAAAGATTCCGATACAGTTAATTCCGATCTTATTACTACAGATGACAATGGTGTAAAAGTGAATCTGCTGCTTAAACCTAAAGTAGGTGACATACTCCATTATAGAATGAATGCAAAAACAACTTCAAAAGAAAAAAGCCCTTTGACTCAGGATAAAGAGTTAACTTCAGTTCAGGATATTAATTATTACTATAAGGAAGAAGTTACGGAAATTACATCTGCCGGTATCGTAAGCTACAAAATTACTTTCGACAGTATCACCATTATTTCCAATCTTGCTTCGGCTGATTCTTCAGTAAGTCTGTCTTATAATTCAAACATAAAAGATTCTATATATTCCAAGCCGGATTTCCTTCAGTATAACGCTATAATGGGTGAGGATTTTTATGCAAGGGTTTCTCAGAACGGTGAAATATCCGATGTCTACGGTCTTGAAGGCGTTTATGAAAAAATGTTTAAAGCTCTCGGCGATACTCTGACTAAAGAACAAAAAGAAACTCTGAAAGACTCATTCGGAAGAGACGCTATCAAAGCCGTTCTGCAGCAGCAGTTTCAGATGTTCCCCGAGAATCCTGTTTATGTGGATTCTGCATGGACAAGGTCTTATGAGACTCAGATGCTGATTTTTCCTGTGAAAAATTCGCTGAGCTACAAACTCAAGGAAGTCAAAGAAGAAAACAAACAGACTCTGCTTACTATCGACGCTGATCTGGCTGTGGACTTCATTGAAAAAGAAATTAAGGATAAAGAAATGAGTTACAAAGTGGAAGATTCTAAAACAGGCGGGAAGGGAGTAATTATTTACAATATTACAAAGGGATGCGTGATCAAAAAAGAAACCAGTACAAATCTCGATCTTACAATGAAAATTTCCGCCGGAAGTCAGTCCGTAAAAACTACTCAAATTGTTTCTACGGAATTATTTGTGAATCTTTTGCAGTAAGTAAATTTGAAAAAACTTAAGATAATAACTCATCCTCTCGTCCAGCATTATCTGTCTATTATGAGGGATAAAAAAACTTCAAAGGCTGAATTCAAGGAATCGCTTGATAAGATCTCATACGTTGTTGCAGCTGAAACTTTTTCTACTCTCAGTCTTGGCAATAAATCCGTCAATACGCCTTTTAAAAAAATCGTAGGGAAGAAGGTAAATGAAACCGTTGTCCTTCTTCCGATCCTCAGGGCAGGTCTCGGACTGACAAAAGGATTTACTGACCTATATCCTGAAATTCTGACAAGTCATATCGGTATTTACCGCGACGAAAAGACTTTGAAACCTGTTCAGTATTATTTCAGGTTTCCTAAAATTAAGAATAAAAAAGATGCCACCGTAATTATTCTTGATCCAATGATCGCAACCGGCGGCAGTGTAATTTTTACGATCGAATGTCTTTTGAATATGGGCATAAGAAAAATCAAAGTCGTCTCCCTTCTCTGCGCTCCTGAAGGAATCGAGGCGATCGAAAAAAGTTTTCGGAGTAATGAAAAAAAATATATTGAAATTTCTTCATGCAGTCTGGATGAAAAGCTGAACGAAAAAGGTTATATCATCCCCGGGCTTGGTGATGCCGGTGACAGGATTTTCGGTACATAATATATATTAAAAGATTTTATTTATTCTTTAACACACTCTCTCTCTTCACATTCCGGCTCATAATTCCCGTTTCTCAATATTTCCTGTATTAGAAAATAAAATTTAAGTGCTTTTTCAGCTATTCACTTTATCAATTTGTTTTGCTAAATTATTAATATACATGAATAAGGATATCTAACATTAAATGTTTAATAATTTTTATAAAAAGAAATTAGACGATCTGCTGTATCACAGTAAAAAGAATTTACCGGCAGGTCTCTCAAATGAAAAGCTGATCACACAGGCGTTTAAGTTTGCTTATGAAGCTCATAAAAACGCCAAGCGTGCTTCAGGAGAACCTTTCTTTTCACATCCTTATGAAGTTGCGATTATCCTTGCTCAGGAAATTCCGCTTGACGCTGTTTCAATTGCTTCAGCATTGCTGCATGATGTTGTAGAAGATACGCCTTTTACTTTATCGGATATCCACGCAGAGTTTGGAGACGAGATCGCCGACATTGTAAACGGCGCGACAAAGATAGAAGGTATGTTTGAAAATTATGCCATGAAGCAGGTCGAATCATATAAAAAAATGCTTCTCTCAATGACTTCTGATATCAGAGTCATTCTGATTAAGTTCGCTGACAGACTTCATAATTTAAGAACTCTCGAATTCCTCTCTAATGAAAGGCAGATGAGACTTGCGCAGGAAACTCTTGAAATATATGCGCCTCTTGCAAACAGATTCGGTCTTTCTTCCGTTAAAACGGAGCTTGAAGATATGTCCTTCAAATATCTTAACCGTTCTGCTTATGACGAAATAGCTAAAAAGCTGCAGTCAAAAAAAAGAGAGCGGGAGAAAATTATTAAAAAATTTATTGAACCAATTAAGGACAGATTAAATGAAGATGGTTTTAAATTTGAAGTTTACGGCAGAGCTAAACATCTTTACAGCATTTATAAAAAAATAATCGGCAGAAATAAATCATTCGAAGAACTTTTTGACCTCTTCGCTATCCGCATCGTGCTTGATACGGAAAGTAAAAATGACTGCTTCTCAGTTTACGGTATCTGTTCGGAAATATATATTCCCGTTCCGGAGAGATTTAAAGATTACATCTCGCTTCCGAAGCAGAACGGTTATCAGTCCATTCACACTACCCTAATTAGTAAAGAAGGTAAAATGTTCGAAGTCCAGATCCGGACAAAAGAGATGAATGAAGTTGCGGAAAAAGGTATTGCAGCTCACTGGAAATATAAAGAGAATAATAATATCAACGACAAGAAACTTGAAGAATGGATGAAAGCTGTCAGAGACAGTATTGAAAATTCTTCCAAGGACGAGACGTCATCTCAGGTGATGGAAAGTTTTAAACTCAATTTGTATCAGGATGAAATATACTGCTTTACTCCAAAAGGAGAACTGAAAATTCTTCCCGCCGGAGCTACTGCAATTGATTTTGCATTTGACATTCATACACAGGTCGGGATGAAGTGCATCGGCGCAAAAGTGAACGGTAAAATTGTAACGCTCGACACTCTTCTAAAGAGCGGTGATCAGATAGAAATACTTACTTCAAAAAATCAGAGCCCTAAAATTGACTGGGAAAAATTTGCCGTTACCCATAAAGCAAAAGCCGATATACGGAAATTCTTTAATACCGAAAGAAGAAATCTGATTCAGAAAGGAAAGGAACTCTGGGAGAAGAAAGTAAAAAAATTAAAAGTTAAACTCTCTGATGAAGACCTTTCTAAAGTCGTTCATAAATTCAAATATAAAGACACAGGCAATTTCTTTCATGCAATTTCACTCGATGAAAGTAAAATTAATATCATACTTGATTTCTTATCCGATAAAAGTAAGATCGTAACGCTTGATCAGAGATCTGCTCCGGCGGAAATTGAAAAAGACAGTGAAGCGGATAATTTTGACAAGTATGTTGATGAAGCCAGAAATTCTACTAACGGGATATTCATAGGTAACGGCACATCTCAGAATATTAAAGGGATTAAATATGAATATGCAAAATGCTGCAATCCTATTCCGGGTGATGAAGTCATCGGTTTCATCAGTCAGGAGAAAGGGATCAGAATTCACAGGAAGACCTGTAAGAATATTCTTAACCTTTTTCTTAAAGAACCTGAGAGAATTATACAGATCAACTGGAATGAAGCGGATTCAGGAGAATTCACCGGCGGTGTAAAAATTATCGGCGAAGACAGACCGGGAATTCTTAATGAAATTACAAAGACAATTTCAAAAAATTTTAATACCAATATAAAAAGCGTTGACATCAAAACAAAGAGTTCGATGTTTGAAGGAACATTGATCCTCAGCATACAAAATCTAAGACAGCTTAATCAGATAATTGATAAAATAACTCATCAGGAAGGAGTATTCAGTGTTACAAGATTTGAACTTTAAAATTTTCATTTCACTACTTTCTTTATTTTTAATTTGTATAAGCTCCTGCAACAAACCGGTCGAAAAGCAGACTTCACAAACATCCGATTCCAAAAATGACACCCTCCGTATGCCGGATGAAGTTCATTTAAAAAATATCAGACAGCTTACCTTCGGCGGTGAGAACGCCGAATGTTATTTTTCTCCTGACGGTAAAAAGTTTTCTTTTCAGTCGACAAGCGGCGATCTGAAGTGTGATCAGATATTCACAATGAGTCCTGACGGCAGTAATAAAAAACTCGTCAGTACAGGGACAGGCAGAACTACCTGCGCTTATTATCTCCCGGATAACAAAACAGTCGTCTTTGCATCAACTCATGAAGCTAACGCCGAATGCCCGCATAAACCGGATTTTTCACAGGGATATGTATGGGCGCTTTATGATACTTACGATATCTTTACTGCAAATGAAGACGGTACAAACCTGAAGCAGATAACTTCCGAAAAAGGTTATGACGCTGAAGCAACTGTTTCTCCCGTTGAGGATAAAATTGTTTTTACTTCTACAAGAAACGGTGACATAGATATTTATACTATGAATACAGACGGAAGCGATGTGAAGCAGCTTACTGATGAGACCGGATATGACGGCGGACCGTTTTATTCTTATGACGGGAAAAAAATTATTTACAGAAGGACAACATTCGAAAATGATGATGAGATCAAAGAATATAAAAAACTTCTTTCGGAAGGTCTTATCAAACCTTCGAAGCTTGATATATGGATAATGGATGCCGACGGAAAAAATAAAAAACAGGTAACGAATAACGGCGCGGCTAACTTTGCTCCTTTCTTTTTTCCCGACGGTCAAAGGATTCTTTTCTGTTCCAACGTAAATAACGAGGATAAAAGAAATTTTGATATTTTTAAAATCAACATTGACGGGACTGGGCTTGAGAGAATTACTTATTATAATGAATTTGACGGGTTTCCGATTTTTTCTCCGGATGGTAAAAAATTAGCATTCTGTTCAAACAGAAACGGTAAAGTAAAAGGCGAGACTAATGTATTTATCTGTGACTGGGTTGATTGAATTGATTTAACTCAGAACCTTCTTATAAGATAGAATCTGTTATAAAACATATTACCGTGAGGGAATAAATCCATCGTATTCTGATCAAACGCGAAATCGAATTTTTCTTCAAAGACAGCGTTGTATTTTGTAAATCCTTCGGCTTTCGCAACTCCGTTCATACTTATAACATCTCCGTAAATTTTATACAGACCTTTTGCCCTGAATGGTTCGGAATTCATGCCTGCGTTGTCCCCGACTACTCCCATCTCAATAAAGAATGAATCTTTCTGAAATATGAACTGATAATAAATTCTTTCATAGCTGCTGTTTCCTGCATTCTGATGCTGAATGATCCATGTCCCGATAATATCTTTGCGGATATCATATTCTGAAGAAGCGCATGAAAACAAAGTTAATGTTAAAAATAAAAATAATAAGTATTTCATTTAAGCAGCGTCCTCACAGCTTACGGCAGCGCATGCATATTCTTCCGTATGCGAAATGCTTACTTCAAATTTAAATCCGGAATATTCTGATTCCTTTATATGTACGATAAATGGTTTTCCCCTTTCATTGTTAATTATTTCAATATCTTTCCAGCTGTAACTTTTTCCGACTCCCGTCCCGATAGCTTTTGAATACGCTTCCTTCGCAGCAAATCTGCCTGCAAGATGCAGCTCCGGTTTTGAGAATTTCATGCAGTAGTTTATTTCATTTTCAGTAAGTATCCTTTTAATAAATCTTTCGCCGTAATCTTCCATGATTTTTCTAATTCTTTTTACTTCAATAATATCTATGCCGATTCCTCTTATCATATTTTGTAGTGCTATGCGTTTTCTTTTTTAATAATATCCGTCAGCTCTGTAATGGAATTTATATCATAATCTGAATCCGGATTAACAGTATTAAAAGTATCGCCGTATCTGGCAAATACTGTTTTCATTCCGACTGATTTTGCGCCGACCATATCCCTTTCCGCCCAGTCACCTATCATCAGACATTCGTCAGCTTTTAAGCCGAGCTCCTGTAAAGCAAGATTGAATGGAACAGGGGAAGGTTTTCTTTCCCTTGTCTCATCATATGTAATGACAACATCAAACAAATGATGAAAATTAATATATGACAATCTTAGCCAGGCTTCTTTCGAAGGCGCGTCTGATACTACAGCAAGTTTTAATCCCATCTTTATAAGTTCAATAAGCGTCGGCAGCACGCCCGGATACGGTTTCAGCGCTGCCTCTCTCGCTTTTCTGTATGCTACGATTCCGGCTGACATAATTTTATAATCCACGTTGCCGAGAGCTTCCTTTAATAGTTTATCAAATACCTGCTGATACTCAATCCCTTCCGAGTCATAAATATTGTTTATCCTGTTACGGATCTCATCGGGAGTTAATTTCAATCCGGCGTCTATCATTGCATTCACTGCCGCATTGACAGCCGCTCTTTTCAGCAGCATAAAATCCACGAGAGTGTTATCAAGATCAAAGATTATCGCTTTTATCAATTTCTGTTTTTAGATTTATAAAAATTTTCTTATTTAGTTTTGCAGTTTCTGCAAATTCCAAAAAATTCAAGCGAGTGTGTGATTTCTGTGTATCCGGTTTTTATTAGTATCTTTTCAATGCCGTCCAGTAAACATGTCTCTACATTTTCAACTTTTTTACATTTCCTGCAGACTATATGATGGTGGTGATGTCTGTCATAGATCAGCTCATATCTTTTAAATTCATCCTTGAAATCGATCTGACTTACTATACCCAGCTCTTCAAACAGATTCAGTGTTCTGTATACTGTTACAAGGTCGGTTTTTTTACCTGTAAGTCTTCCGGAAATTTCTGAAATGGTCAGGGGTTTGTGATTTGATTTCAGAATTTTCATAATTTCTATTCTGGGTTTTGTGATCTTAAGAGAATATGAATTCAGTATCGATCTGAATTCTGCAATATCACCGGAATCAAAGTTAACGTTATTATTTTTTACAGATGTCTTATTCATTTCTGATAATTATAAAACCCTCTGCCTGTCTTTCTGCCGAGCATATTTGCATCTACCATTTTTTTCTGAATAAAACTCGGTCTGTATTTCGGGTCATTGAAAAATGCTTCATATACTGACTTAGTTACCGAAAAATTTACATCTATGCCGATCAGATCCATTAATTCAAAAGGTCCCATCGCAAATTTTCCGCACTCTTTCATTACTTTATCAATTGTCTCCGCGTCTGAAGTTCCTTCAGCAAGTATCTTCAGCGCTTCTCCGTAAAACGGACGGGCGATCCTGTTCACTATAAACGCCGGCGTATCCTTAGCAACTACAGGCGTTTTATTAAGTTTTAATGTAAGTTCAATTGTTGTTTTTAAAGTTTCATCCGATGTAAAATCACCTTTCACTATTTCAACAAGTTTCATAATGTGAGCAGGGTTAAAGAAATGCATCCCAATAACTCTGCCTGTATTATTTTTTACTGCCGTTGATATATTTGTGATGGACAGAGATGAAGTGTTTGTAGAAAGTATAGCATCAGATCTGCAAATACTATCCAGCCTTGAAAAAATTTCTTTCTTGATTAATTCATCTTCCGCCGCGGCTTCAATTATAAAATCACAATCTTTAAGCAGTTCAAAATCAGAAGTAAATATGATTCTGCCTAAAGCCCCGTTCTTTTCTTCTACCGTTATTTTTTTCTTATCTACCGAACCGGAGAGTATTTTTTCTAAAGCTGTTTTGGAATTATTTAACGCTTCAGCGCTGATGTCATTTATGATAGTTTCGTATCCCGCCAATGCAGAACAAATCGCTATTCCCCTGCCCATCGTGCCTGATCCTATTATTCCGATTTTCCTGATGTCTTCTGTATTCATTGATTTGATTTTAAAAATATTGATAAATATAAAATTTTATATCGACTATTTTAACTGATTAAAGAATCTCAGAAAATCACTGACAAGAAAGAATGAACCTGTTATCAGTATCAGATCATTTCTTTTTGTCATACTGCGGGCAAGTTCAAACGCTTCTTTTATGTTTTTTCTGTGTGAGAATTTTTTCACTGTCCTTTTTTGTAATGCTGAATAATGTTTCCGGCTCAGCAGCTCTTTTGTAATCCGGCTTAGTAAATATTACCGGATGTTTCAGCCGCTTTAATTCTTTAATACAGTCAGCGTAATTCTTATCATTCATCATTCCGAATATTATAACCGCTTTCTTAAATTTAAAATACTTCAGATTGCTCTCAATATTATTTATACCCTGAAGATTGTGAGATATATCCGTAATTACTTTCGGATGCTTTGAGACGAGCTCAAACCTGCCTTTGTAATGAGAATTTCTAACTACATTGATAAGTGATTTTTTGAAAATTTGCCTGCTTACATCCGGACCTTCATTATCTTTCAGAATTTTCAGACAGCATAACGCAGTCGCAATATTTACCGTCTGATAATCCCCAATAACCGGGAAAAAATATTCTGTCTCGTCTTTTTCAATTTTGAAATTAAACCCGGTTTCTTTCCTGCGGGTAATTTTAATGATTTTTTTTCTGTCAGAAAATAATACAGATGTGCTTTTTTCTAAGGCGATCTCTAAAAGTATTTTTTTTGAAACCGCAGTGAGTTTCCCGGCTACGGCAGGAATTCTTTTCTTGATTATCCCGCCTTTCTCTTTGGTAATGGAGGAAATACTGTTTCCGAGATATTCGGTATGGTCTAATGAAATACCGGTGATCACAGATAAGACCGGTGTAATGATGTTAGTAGAATCCAGTCTTCCGCCGAGTCCGGTTTCTATAACCGCATATTCTGTTTTCATTTTACTGAAATATGAAAATGCCATTGCTGTAGTAACTTCAAAAAAACTTGGTTTGATCTTTTCAATTTCCTTATGCATTACATTCACAAAATCCAGTATGAATTTTTTTGAAATGAATTTTCCGTTTACAAGTATTCTTTCTCTGAAGTCTGAGATATGAGGTGAAGTATATAATCCCGTGCGAATGCCTGACTCGATAAGAGCTGAATTTAAAATTGAAGCGACAGAACCTTTGCCGTTTGTTCCTGCTACATGAATTGATTTAAAATTCAGATGGGGATTTCCTGTGATCCTTAAAAGCTTTGTAATGTTTGTGAGGTCGTATTTAATGCCTGCTCTTTCGAGCGCGAACAGGTATTCAACTGCAGATTTGTAGCTTTTAAATTTACCGGCGATCATGTAATGAACTTCCTTCAGATCTTTCTCATTAAATTAATCATTTCGATAACTGACAAAGCGGCTTCATAGCCTTTATTGTTTTCAGAATCGGGAGGGATCATGCTTCTCTCAAACGCCTGAACGGGAGTATAACATGTCAGAACGCAGTAAGCGACAGGGATCTCATATTCCCGTGTAATGCAGTTAATGCCGTGTGTAACACTATCGCAGATATATTCAAAGTGCGCAGTTTCACCTTTGATGACGCAGCCAAGCGTAATGAATCCGTCGAATATTTTCTGGTCTGTATTTTTTTTGCAGAGTTTTTTTAAAACGGCGGGAATTTCAAAAGCTCCGGGCACATAAAAAACTTCAATATTCTTTTCTTCGACTCCGTTGTTTTCAAGCGCCTGCAAAACACCTTTCAAAAGATTTCCGGTAACAGGTTCATTAAACTTACTGATTATAATTCCAATCCTTATTCCCTGTGTATTTAAATTTCCTTCCGTTTCTTTGATCATAATTTGTTTAACTGAATAATCTTCTTTTCATATTAATAATTTCTGTCTCACTGATAATATATTTCCCGAGACTGCTTGAGTCGTTTTTTATACCCCCGTGAAAATCCGATCCGCCGCTCGAGAGTAAAAATTTCTCTGAAATGATTTTGTTGAAATAACTCATCGACTCTTTATCATGCGAAGGATGCACCAGTTCTATCCCGTCAATTCCCTGTTCTATAAGTTTCATTAATAATTCATCTCTTATCTGTTTTCCCGGATGCGCTATAAAGGAAAGACCTTTGCATTTTGAAATGAGATCGATCACTTCCTTTGAATCCGGATTTGATTTTCTCACATAAGCTGTCTTATCATCTCCAATATATTTGTAAAAAGCTTCATAATATGTTTTGACAAAACCCTCGTCGTGAAGTTCCATAGCAATATGCGGTCTCCCGAGAGAAGAGTTCGAGCCGACCTTTTTCAGTATGTCCTCAAAATTTATTTTACTTCCGAGCTTATTGAGTTTATTTACAATCTTTTCATTTCTTTCAAGTCTCTTCAGTCTGGAATTTTTTAAGAAATCTGTGAGAGCAGGATTTTTGTGGTCAAAAAAATAACCGAGAATATGGATCTCCTGTTCATCAATGTCAGCGCTGATCTCCACTCCGGGAATGATCTTTATCCCGTGAACCGCTCCGTATGTCATAGCTTCATCAATTCCGCTTACATTATCATGATCAGTTATGCTGATTACTGAAATGTCATGCTTTCTGACCAGATCAATTAATCTTGAAGGGGAAAGTACGCCGTCGGAATAATTCGTATGTATGTGTAAATCAGCTCTGTAGTTTGTCAAAGCCTTTAAATAATTTCATGTAATTTATACTTTAAGTCATTTTATTAAAAGGTATAACACAATATTCTGATATTTATTTTGAATGTATTTAATTAAAATCTTTAGGCAATAATCCGAAGATTTAGCGGATTTTCCGGGTTAAAGAATATTTTATCTGAATCTCTCCGGATCGCGGATTAAATTTATAAAAGACAAATATTGAAACATTAATGACTATAAATCAGGTTAATGTTAATTCTGAATTGTATGTTCAAATCAATAAAGTTATTTTTGAATTAATGAAAATATTTACCGTAAAAAATAAAAAATTTGAAATTCTCACCGGCATATTTTGCCTGATCCTTTTATCCGGTAATTTATATTCACAGCAGGACAAATCAAAAAAATTTTCTGACAGCGAGAAAGCTCTTAATTATTTTATAGAAGGTAAGACTCTTGAACTTAAATATGATTATATCGGCGCTGTCGAAAATTACAGAAATGCTCTGAAATTTGACAAGTCTTCGGGTATATATTATTCACTGGCTGTGGTGTATTACAAACTCAATAAATTTGATGAATCTCTGAGAGAGATAAAAAATGCATTGAAGCTTAAACCGGATGATCAGGATTATCTCGAAACAAGCGCAAACATTTACATTATAAAAAAAGATTTTTTAAAAGCCATAGCTGCATTTGAAAGAATAATAAAACTCGATTCTAACTACACTTACGGACTTTACTCTCTGGCGCGGCTGTATCAGGAAACTCAGATGCCAGCAAACGCGCTAGCAGTCTATGAAAAGATCACCAGCAAGATCGGTTATGACTTTGATGTTCTTAACAAAATGTATGAGATATATATAAAAAATAAGGAATATGAAAAAGCTGCGGATGTGCTTGAGAGTATGCTGAAGATTGATCCTTTTAACGCTGAGATGAAAAAAATACTTGCTAATCTTTATCTGAATAATAAAAATTATGAAAAAGCAAAGATCATTTATGAGAATATCCTTTCACTTGATCATAATGAGAAGGAAGTTCAGAATGAACTTGTTAAAATTTACTTTAAACTGAATGAGAATGATAAAGCTTTCGATAATTTCAGCAAAGTCCTCGGTAAGGATTCTTTAAATTTTCTTGAAAAAGTTCAGATCGGCGAATTATATTACAATCTCATTTCTCAGGACGAATCCGCAAAAGATATCTCTAAAAATATTTTCACAGTTATAAATAATTCTTATCCCGAAGAATGGATCCCGTATTATTATCTCGGTGTATTTGAACTGATGGATGAAAATGTAACTGGTTATAATGAATATTTTGACAAAGCGCTTCTGCTTGCTGATACAGCAAAAGATGTATTTGTCAATATCGGTTTCTCTCTTTATCAGGAGGGAGTATCTGAAGAAGCCGTATCAATACTGGATAAAGGGCTTTCGCTTTATCCGGATGACTTCAGACTGAATTTTATAAAAGGACTTGTGCTTCAGGGTACCGGCAATGAAAAAGATGCCGTAAAATATTATGAGACAGCTTTAATTTCAAATCCCGGCGATATTAGTACTTTATCTTCACTTGCGCTTATTTATGATAATCAAAAACAGTATGACAAATCAGTAGAGACCTATGAGAAAGCTTTGAAGATCGATCCTTACAATGCGCTTATTTTAAATAACTACGCATACAATCTTTCGGAAAGAGATATCGAACTTGATAAGGCTCTAAAAATGGCAAAGATAGCTGTTGAAAAAGAACCCGGTAATGCTTCATATCTTGATACAATCGGATGGATTTATTTTAAAATGAAAAAGTATAAGCTTGCGGAAGAATTTATAGGAAAATCTCTTGAGGTGAACCCAAACAGCGCAGTGGTTCTGGAGCATATGGGTGACATCTATAATAAGATGAAAAATAATACCAAAGCTCTTAAGTACTGGAAAATGTCTCTGGAGTTAAATCCGTCAAATGAGAACCTCAGAGGAAAGATTTCCAGCGTTCACATCGGTTAAAAATTATTTTTTAAATTTAAATCACAAATTGTAAAAATGGAATTGTCAAAAAACGGATCTCCTCCAAATCATCATAAAGTAATTATAATCGGATCCGGTCCTGCAGGACTTACTGCGGCATTGTATTCAGGGAGAGCGGATCTTAAGCCGCTGATTTTCGAAGGACATCAGCCCGGCGGTCAGCTTACAATTACTACTGAAGTTGAGAATTATCCGGGATTCGAACACGGTATTCAGGGTCCGGAACTTATGGACGTTATGAGAAAACAAGCGCACAGATTCGGCGCTGTATCTATTTACAGAAATATAACAAAAGTTAATTTTGATGTCAGACCATTTGAATTAACTGATGAAGAAAGTAATAATTATACTGCAGATACCGTTATAATTTCTACAGGCGCTTCAGCAAAATGGCTCGGACTGGAGAGCGAAAAACATTTCATGGGATACGGTGTTTCTTCCTGCGCTACATGTGACGGTTTCTTTTTCAGGGGAATGAAAGTAGTAGTCGTAGGCGGCGGCGATACAGCAATGGAAGAAGCGAATTATCTTACACGTCATGCCAGCGAAGTAATTCTCATTCACAGACGGGAAGAATTCAGAGCTTCCAAGATCATGCTCGACAGGGCGAAAGCAAACCCAAAGATCCGGTTTGTTTTGAATACTGTTGTTGAAGAAATACTCGGCAAGACAGAAGAAAATAAAAAATCTGTATTGGGTGTGAGAGTTAAAAATCTTAAAACAGGTGATGTTTCAGAAATCGAATGTTCAGGGTTTTTTACAGCTATCGGTCACGAACCGAACTCCGGAATATTTAAAGGCATTCTTGATATGGATGAAAACAGTTATCTGGTAACTAAAAAATCAACTATGGAAACTAATATAGAAGGCGTATTCGCATGCGGTGACGTGCAGGACAATTATTACAGGCAGGCTGTAACTGCCGCAGGTACAGGATGTATGGCAGCTATTGATGCGGAAAGATATCTTGAGAAAATTGAATTTGAAATGCACACCTGATCATTTTTTATACATGAATAATTTAAATATAAATCAAAGCAAACAGCGCAATGTAATTCATAATTATTTAACTATTTTATTTTTGTTATAAGATTTTATTTTAATCACAAAAAAATACTATAATGCCATTTTATTATAAACTCGGTGAAATACCTCAGAAGAGACACACACAATTCAGACAGCCTGACGGATCCTTATATAAAGAAGAATTACTTTCTACTATCGGCTTTGACAGTATTTCTACTAATGCATACCATATTAATTCACCGGCGAAGATAAAGGAAATTTCACCGGAAGTTGAAATAGTTAAGATCGAAGAATGGAAAGAATCTTCATTACGTCCTTATCACTTCAGGACTAAACCTATGAAAACCGAAGGAGACGCTTTCTCCGGCCGTAAACCAATAATGTATAATAATGACGTTGTAATGAGTGTCTGCAGAGTGAAAGATCAGATGGATTATTTTTATAAGAATGCACTGTGTGACGAAATTATTTTTATCCATGAAGGCAAAGGAACACTGCAGTCGAATCTCGGCTATATGAAATTCCGCGAAGGAGATTACATTGTGATCCCGCGGGGAATAATTTACAAACTTGTTCATGAAACTGATCAAGCCCGGTATCTGATTTTTGAATCCGCAGGTCCTGTCTCTACTCCTTCAAGATACAGAAATGAACACGGTCAGCTGATGGAACATGCCCCTTATTGTGAAAGGGACATCAGATGTCCGGAAGAGATGGTAACTTTTGATGAAAAGGGAGACTTCAGAATGAAAATTAAAAAGGGAGAGAAGGTCGTAACATTTCATTATGAATTTCATCCGTTTGATATAGTAGGCTGGGATGGATATTACTTTCCATGGATATTTAATATTGAGGATTTTATGCCGATCACAGGAAAGATACATATGCCGCCACCTATACATCAGACATTCGCAGCGCCGGGATTTGTGATCTGTTCTTTTTGTCCGAGACTACTTGATTATCATCCGCTTGCTGTTCCAATCCCATATAATCACAGCAATCTTGATTCAGATGAAATGCTGTATTATGTCGACGGTAATTTCGCAAGCAGAAAAGGAATAGATTTCGCTTCTATAAGTCTTCATCCAAACGGAATTCCTCACGGACCGCATCCGGGAACTGTCGAAGCTAATCTGGGAAAGAAGGAAACTCTTGAAACCGCTGTGATGATGGATACTTTCAGACCTCTGAAGCTGGCTAAATTTGCATCTGAAGTAAATGATCCGTCTTATTATTTAAGCTGGAATGACAGCGAACCACTTGAACTTATAAATGAGGGTCAATAAGAATTTTGATTTTTAAAATCAGAATACTTATTTTTACGGGAAATTTTTTCTAATTAAATTTAATATTAAATAACTCAAAAGAATCTGTTTTTATTACTGTTTCCCCAAAGCGGTAATTAATATTTCCCCAAAAATATTACACAGGTTTTTTTGAAAACATAAAATAAACATAAACGAAAGGAGAAAAAAATGAAAAGAGTAATTCTTTTCTTTAGTTTTTTAATTATTGCTGCGCTTAATACGGTGACTTATTCACAGTATGGCTTAAGCGATGCAATTGTAACAAGTACTGCTGAAGGCAGAAACGTTACATTTACCGATCCCTACACAAACAATTCCCGAGAAACTTTTGCCGGATTAATGAACGGTACGATAGACGGAAATTCCACAAAATTCTATTGTGTGGACATCAAAAGAACACTCAGTTTTCCGGATGAATGCCACAAAGATTCTGCTGTAGCAGATTCGAGAATTGTTTACATTTTAAACAATTACTATCCTTACAATCCGGATCCGGTTGGAGAATTATCAAATCTTAACAGAGAAGTAGCGGCAACACAGATTGCTATCTGGCATTTTTCTGACGGAGTCAACGCAAACACCGTTACTGACAATGATACCAGAGACAGAGCTCTTGAAATTATTGCTGACGCAAATGTAAACGGTGTTATCACTACAATCGTTACAACTTTATCAATAGAACCTTCTGTGAATCCGGATGACTTTATTATAAAGACACTTGATCAGAACGGAGATCCTATTGCAATAAATAACATTCAGCTTACAATATCCGAAGGTTCATTAAGCGTAAATACCGTAAACACAACACTGCCTAACGGTGAATCACAGGATATCACAGTAATTGGTACAGGAACAGGTACAATTACTGCTACCGCTATGGCTGTTATGCCACAAGGCGTTACTTACACTTGTCCCGGAAAACAGAGACTTGTTATTGCCGCTCCTGCAATGGGAGAGAGAGAGGCGATTGCTGACTGGGGTGCCCTTCCTGTTGAGCTTATTTCATTCTCATCTATAATCAACTCCAGAGACATAACTCTGAACTGGTCAACAGCTTCCGAATTAAATAACTCAGGTTTTGATATTGAAAGAAAAATTTCAACTTCAGAAACCTGGCAGAGAATCGGTAACGTAGCCGGTAACGGTACTACAAACGAAGCAAAAAATTATTCATACACTGACAGAAACCTGAATGCAGGTCAGTATAATTACAGATTAAAACAGGTTGACTTCAACGGTAATTTCGAATATTTCAATCTAAGCAATGAAATTACAATTGCTTCACCGGATGAATACAGCTTGAATCAGAACTATCCGAATCCGTTCAACCCATCTACTAAGATCAGTTTTCAGATCCCGACTGACGGAGTTGTAACACTCAAAATTTTTGATATAAGCGGAAAGGAAGTTTCGGAATTAGTTAACGGAAATCTGAATGCAGGATTCCATACGATTAATTTCAATGCAACAAGCTTAACAAGCGGTGTTTATTTCTATAAATTAACTGCAGGAAATTTCACCAAAGTAATGAAGATGTCTTTAATAAAATAAGACATTAATAAGAAATGGTATAAGTAATATAATAGCGCTACTAACATAATTTATAAAAAAGGGAAATTGATTCTTTTGTTTATCTGACTCCCCAAATTGTCAGACTAACAAGACAACTTTAAAGTTGTTAAGTGAATTGGTTTCCCTTTTTGTTTTGAAATGAGAGTAACTGGAATTGGTGAAATATATGTTTCCCTGATGCAAAAAGCCGGTATCATAAAAGCTCCGGCTTTTTTAATTTACTAATTTAATATTCCCATCTCATTTTATATGTCCGTTAACCGTAAATTGATTCTTATTTATAATTATGGTCTGAACGTTTTTAATAAAATTTCTTAACATGCTCACTGATAGATTTGAGTTGACATTTCAATATATATGCCATAAATTTGCACTTCATTGTTTTATCGTAACAAACTTATCTTTTAAAAATTATACCCCAAAGTAATTTTTTGAGTAAGTTATGTACTTTGTACATAATTATTTCAATTATAACGGAGGTATAAATCTTACCCTACACATATATTTTTCAAATTTTTTAATTCAGGGATAATCTGAAAGAATTTTAATTCTTTATATCCCAAATCAACATTATTCATAATAATTAATTAATTAAAAAACCCAAAATGAAAAAATCTATTCTTTTCAGCGCCATTTTGTTTTTGTGTCTTACAGGTAATGCATTTTCACAGTTCGGCAATAGTATTGCAATTTTAACAGGCATAGGAGATGGCCGCACCGTAACTATTTCACCTACACCTTGTGACGGGGAAGATACAACCGCCGGTTTTGCTGGTGTCATACTTGCTAATCTTGACGGAGTTCCAAATACTCCATTTTTCTGTCTGGATCTTTGTACTGGAATTACTATTGGAGATACTGCAAAAGACTCTTCATCTACAATACCTGAAGCCATTTACATTACAAGAAATTATTATCCGGCAAAAACTTCATATCCCGGTAAACTAACCAACAATAATAACGAAGCCTGTGCAGTACAGCTTGCAATATGGCACTTCCGTAACGGAGTTGTAATAGATAATGTAATTGCAATTACCGGTACGGATGATCAGCTTATCAGAGACAGAGCAGAAGCTATAATTGCCGATGTAATTTTAAACGGGGGATCTACGACACAGATTAGTACTCTTGAAATAAAACCAGGTGTGGACCCGAATGATTTTTTTATTGAAACTCTCGATACTGCGGGAAATCCCGTTGCCATTGACAGTATTTTACTGTCAATTACAGGATCAGCTACTTTAAGTACATATATGGTAAGCACTGACGGAAGCGGAGTTTCGCCGGATGTTACAGTAACGGGTGCTACAGCAGGAGATGTTATATCTGCATCTGCAGATGTTCTTGTACCAGGCGGAGTTACTTATTCTTCAGCAGAAGTATTAAATCCAGTACTTCAACTACTTGTATTAGGCAGAACTACTGTGGCTAACAGAACAGATGAAATAACCTGGGGAGCTTTACCGGTTGAACTCAGCAGTTTTACTGCAAGTATAAACGGCAGCGATATTACACTTAACTGGGCAACAACAGAAGAAATCAACAATTCCGGATTTGAAGTCGAAAGATTAAAGACCGGAATCAATACCTGGGAAAAGATCGGTTTTGTAACAGGTAACGGTAATTCTTCTGTTTCGCAAAATTACACATACACAGACAAAAAATCTGACTTCAGGAATTTACACTTACAGATTAAAGCAGATAGACTACAACGGTAATTTTGAATATTACAATTTAAACGGTGAAGTAATAGTCGGCGTACCGAATAATTTTGACCTGAGTCAGAATTATCCGAATCCTTTTAATCCAGAGACAAAAATTAATTTCCAGATCCCTAATGAATCAAATGTTTCTTTGGTAGTATTTGATAATTCAGGAAAAGAAGTAGCGACGCTTGTAAACGGAAATAAAACAGCAGGTTATCATACTGTTAGTTTTAACGCATCCAATCTTTCAAGCGGAATTTATTTCTATAAACTTGAAACCGAAGGCTTTACAAAAGTAATGAAGATGGCTTTAGTAAAATAACGTTTTAAATTTTTAATAAAAGAAGCGGGTTTGCAGAAGCCCGCTTTTTTTTATGGAAATTTTCAAAAAAATCTCAACTGATTTATTACTGTTTCATAATTCCCGCTCTATCAATTCGATGGTTTTAAAAATAATTCAACCAAAATATCTTTCTCTTTTATCTTATATAAATTTTCGGAATATTTGAGATATGAGTATACGATAAAGTGGGAAAGTTAAAAAACACTTTATATATCAGCTATATTTAAATAACTTACTATTGTAACAAGATTTTATATTATTTAAATTATAATAAACCTAATTAAACTTCTTACTATACAACCTTTATACCTAAACTAATTATTACAGATTAGATTTATAAATAGTAAACTATACCGATATGCTAAAATACAAAGCTGACTTAAAAACCCTTTTATTTCTAAGTATGACGACAGCAATGCTCTTCATACAATGGAATTTCGGATTTCATATTGTTACATATATATTTTCACTTTACCTTGCTGTAACAGTTGCCGTAATTGCTCATAATCACAATCACGTTCCAATGTGGAAATCAAAATTTTTAAATAATGTAACTGATTACTGGATCACATTATTTTACGGTTTTCCAATATTTGCATGGACACCAACACACAACAAAAACCATCATAAATTCAATAATAAGGATGGTGATTACACCATTACGTACAGGGTAAGTGAGAAAAACAATATTTTTACTTTGCTCAGCTATCCTACTATCAGCAGTTATTTTCAGCAGAATCCTATTGTTGTCTATCTGAAACATTTATATGCCAATAAGCGCGGCAAATTTTTCTTTTCAATATTTCAGTACGTCGCTCTCGGACTTTTCATAATTATTGCTTTATTAATAGACTGGCAGAAAGCTATATTGTATGTAATTATTCCGCAGCAGTTTGCGCTTTTCTCCGTTCTGATATTCAATTATATTCAGCATGTACACGCAGACGAAGAATCCGATTATAATCACTCCCGGAATTTTGTAAGTCCTACTACAAACTTTTTACTATTCAACAACGGCTTTCATACAATTCATCACTTTCGCGCAAGCATACACTGGAGTGAAACACCTGAAGCTCATAAAAGCATTGACCACTTAATCGAACCGCATCTTAAGGAACGCGGATTCTGGCCTTATATTATTAAAGCATATATCATAGCGCCGTTTAATAAAACTTTCAGGACGAAATCAATGAGGCTGGAAAGAATTTCAAAGCAAAATGAAATGAAAACATCTTAACTCTGACTTTGCAGGAATGTATATATTCCGCCTGAATACTAAAGCGGATTTATATTGAGTTTGAGCTGCAGACCAAAACCGGATATAATCTAGAGCGGATCTTAACTTGATCCGCTTTTTTTATTTTAAAATTCTTCTTTCAAATTTCTAGTCATAAGCAGCTTTGTAGCTTTCTTAGGTTTTTTATTCCTATAAAGAATATCATAAACCTGATGAGTGATCGGGAGTTCAATTTTAAGCTTTCCTGAAAGATCAAAAGCTGATTTTGTAGTGGCAACACCTTCAGCAACCATCTTTGATTCTGAGAGTATATCTTTAAGTTTTTTCCCTTCCCCGAGCTGCATGCCGACTCTTCTGTTTCGGGAATGTTCAGAGCCGCATGTTACTATCAGATCCCCTATTCCGGCAAGTCCGAAAAAAGTTTCCATTCTTGCATTCAGTTTAAGACCGAGATTCATAATTTCATGCATACCGCGTGTCATGATCGCAGCTTTTGTATTATCTCCGAATCCGGTTCCGTCGGATATTCCCGCTGCTATAGCTATTACATTTTTTAATGCTCCGCATACTTCGGTTCCGATCAGATCTTCATTTGAATATACTCTGAAGTAACTGTTTGAAAAGACTTTCTGAATTACTTTGGATTTTTTTTTATCATAGGATGAACAAACAACCGCAGTTGGAATTTTCCTTGATACTTCTTCTGCATGAGACGGACCGGAAAGACAAAGTATATTTTCTTTTTTGAGATTACTGAATATATCCTTCAGAATATCCGATACAAGAAAATTGGTATTAAGCTCGATACCTTTAGAAACGCTTACTATCAGTGAATCCTTGAAGTTAAAATTTTTTAAACCTGCAAAACTGCTTCTTATAAACTGAGTAGGAGCGGCAATTATAATAATTGATTTATTTCTAACGGCATATTCAAGATCATTCGTAATTTCAATTCTGTTTGGGATTTTAATTCCGGGCAGGTAATAAAAATTTTCCCTGTGCTGAATAAGAGTGGAAGCGTATTGGGGATTGAATTCCCAGAGAGTGACTTTGTGTCCGTTTGAATTCAGAAGAACAGCGAGAGTTGTTCCCCAGCCTCCTGCGCCAAGAACTGCTATCTTCATATTATATAAAGTTAGGAAAACGGAGCTTTGATTTTAAATATCCTGATAAGCCATAGTTTTTCAAATCTGTTTTCCTTACCGTAAAGAAGTCTTTTAATATTATCCCTGTGATTATAGATAAGTAATATGGAAATACCGATACTGAAAAAAATTAAAGTATTATATCCGTATATGTCGACTTTAAAAATATTTTCTCTGATAAACATAATTACGGGAAAAAAGAATGAAGCTACAATTGAGCCGAGTGATACATAACCGGAAGCAAGCAGAGTTATTATAAAGAAACCGACACTGATACCGACTTCAACCGGCGCTAAAGAGATAAGCATTCCAAGCGCTGTATTTATTCCTTTACCGCCTTTAAAATTTACGAATACAGAATATGTATGTCCGATGACTGCGCTTAATCCTGAGATAATTTTCAGAACGGTTATATCTTCAAAAGGTGTATAGTTTTCGAAAGGAAGGTCCGGGTAAAATATTCTTGTAACAACCAAAACGGCAAAAAGACCTTTGGAAATATCAAGCATCTGTACAAGAATACCGAGAGGTATACCAAGGACTCTGAATGCATTAGTTGATCCGAGATTGCCGCTGCCATAATTGCGTATATCAATCCTTTTAAATATTTTCCCAACGATCAAAGCGAAGGGAATAGATCCAATTAAGTAACTCGCGACAATTATTCCGATTAAATTCAGCATGAGTTAAATTAGCAGTAAAATTTTTAAAAAGATATTCAAGATTTTAAAAGAGCTGCTATTGCAGTAAATCTTTTCTGGACTTTAACAGATTATTCACATAACTTTCTTCCACTTCATAAATTTGTTTATCACCCGAGATTGTAAGCAGATATTTTACCGGCGTAGTATCGAGCTTTAGAAAGTTCAGTTCTGTTTTCGTACCCGTGTCAATGATTACTTTACTTGTGAATTCCGTCTGATCGGACAGAGTTGTATCACTGAATCCTGTAGTCTGAAGTCTTTCAAGCAGATTCAGTATTCCGTCAAAATTCTTTCCGGCGGAATCAGTTCCTATATAAAAATTTCCTGCTTCATTTTTTTCAGCAGTGAAACTTTCACCGGGCATAGTCCAGGAAATAGAATTAACAGACTGTTTTGGAATGGATAAAATATTTTTATCAAGCCATTCATTCGGATCAAGTTTTACAAGATTATTTCTGTCAAAATTTTCAGCTATATAGATGTTTTCAGAATCGGGTTTTTTTACATAGGAAGCAGTCAGGGATGCTGAATTTCCGAGCAGAAATTCAGACACTTTATTACCGGATGCGAATACTGTAATTACCGCTTTGTTTGATTCGTCAAATCCGTAGGAATCCTGCTTTTCCGGATTTTTTGATACAATACTTTCGAGTTTCATATTGGCAAGATTTGAAACTGCATTTTCTACATGGGATGAAACTGTTCTGTAATCTCTCGGCTCTGTCATTCTCCATTCACCGGTTGCTTTGGATAAAACGATTTTAGCGCCGTTGTTTACAATTTCTATCCGATCAGTTTTTACAGAATCAAGCTCGAACAATTTCGTTTCTTTTAATTTGTAGCTTGTAGTTTTTTCTCCCCTGTCAGAAGTAATAAAATATGCAGCTATAAGAAGTGCTGCAAATATTCCGATATATAAATATGTTCTAGTGCTTTTCATTTAAAAATTAAAATTTAATTAAACTCTGATAAATTTAGTTTACGTTTTCTGCAAATTTTTCTTTTTCTGCTTTTTCTGATTCCACTTATAAAGGCCGATTATTAAGATCAATGCCGGCGGAAATACTAGATTAAACCATTTCATAAATTTTTTAGTGTCATCTGAAGTTTCCTGAATTGGTGATTCCGAAGACATTTTTGTTCTTATTTCCGCAAGACCAACATCATCCATAAGGTAATCAACAAGGTTAATAAAGAAAACAATATTTTCTCTCGGAGGTCTGTTTTCTTCATTTGCAAATTCACCGTCACCGATAGCGATTAACTTGCTTTCGCTCCGGCTATCATTAAGTCTTTCTCCCGAAAGCGGAACCCATGATGCTGTAGTATCAGAAGGCATTTCTTTCCCTGCATAAAAACTTTTAAACATTCCTGCATATGTAGCTCCAACGGTAAATCCGTTTTTATCAAATAATGTATCAGCCGACTGCTTGGTCATACTCTGAAACTGTTCGAGATTAAGAAAAAAGAAATCCACAACCAGACCAGATCTGTCGGAAGTAACAAGCAGAGGATTTATGTCAAGGTTTTTTCCGGCAGCAACGTTTGTATCAATTGTACTGGAATAAGTAAGCACTACGCTTTTAATATTTTTAAATGCCGGATTGTCTCTTGCAATATTAGTAATAGCCGGGAAAAAAGGATAGTTAACTGAAATTGGAAAACCAATTGCAGACTGAACCTGAACAGGAGCGCACTGCAAATCTCTTACCAGATCTGTATTAATTCTGATTCCGTAATTAAGTAAAAGGTCATCGAGATTATTATTAACTTCTTTTCCTATCACCATTTGCTGCTGCTGAAAATCAGGAGTGATCCTGTCAATTAAAAAAGCAACATTGCCGCCGTTTAAAATAAACTGGTCAATTTTATATTTATCACTTTCGCTGAATGCAGCTTTCGGTGACATTATAATCAGCACCTTCATTTCAGGATCGAGTTCTGCTGAAGTATTCAGATCGACGGATGTTACATCATACTGCTGACTCAGAGCGCCATTGATCTGTGTGAGTTTGCTCAGATCCACTTCACCGTGCCCTGTTAAAAATCCAACTTTCTTTTTAGTCTTGGTAGTCATTTTTTTGATGAGACTGGTAATTTCATATTCAAGATTATCAGCATTTTGAACTACAGGTATTACTTCCTGTTTTCCTTCATAAAGCAATGCAAGACCGAGGTAAGCTCTTTTTACTTCCAGTTTGTCATTATCCATTGCCTGTATCTGCACCGGCTGAATGCCGAATTTCTGCGCTTCCTGATCCAGTTCATTTCCTTCTCCGTCACCGCTTGATGTAGGATTAAGAAATTCATAATTCATATTACCTTTGGAATATGATCTGTAGTCATCGAGAATATCCTGTACCTGTCTTCTGAGATTATTATATGGCGCCGGGAGATTTTCACTGAAATATGCTTTGATCAGAAGGTTATCATCAAGCCCGGACACTATATCCTTGCTTATCGGTGATAAAGTATAGCTGCTGTTTTTTGTAATGTCAACCCGTGTGAAAACTCTTTTCGAGATCACATTTATAACTACTATAATTCCGATTATTACAGCGAGTTTTATTAAAATTTCTTTTTTATTCATTTTGGAAATACAAAAATTAAATTTAAAATTTTAAGACCATCTTCTGCTCTCGAGCGATGTCCTTGTTAGTAAGAGGAATATTGTAATTCCGCTCAGATAATAAATGATGTCTCTTGAATCTATTACGCCTCTTGCAATATTACTGAAATGATAATCTACACTGATATATTCAAGAACAGAAGCAAGTTCCGGCGGTAAAAAAACAAGTACTTTATTCAGAAGAAATAATCCGAATACGATTAAGAAACTAATTATAAAAGCAACAACCTGATTTTCAGTAAGTGAAGATGCGAATATTCCGATGCCGATATAAATCCCGCTCATCAGCAGAAGCCCGATATATGCTCCGATAATTGAACCTGTATCAATTGGTCCGAGAAAGGTCAGACTGACCACATATATTAATGTTAATGCAAGAGCAGTAGCCGTAAGAGTTAAAGTTGCCAGAAATTTCCCGACTACAATATCCATATCAGTGATCGGTTTGGTAAGCAGAAGTTCAATTGTACCTGATTTTTTTTCTTCCGAAAACGTCCTCATGGATATTGCCGGTATGAAAAAAAGAAATATAAAAGGTATTATATCAAATACATTTCTCATTGTGACAACACCGCTTATAAATAAATTACTTGTAAAGAACCATCCGGTGATTATCAGAAAGACGACTATTACAATATAGGCGACCGGTGAATTGAAATAAGACCTGAGTTCTTTTTTAAATATTGTTAATATATTTTTCATTTATATTTATATCTTAATTTTTTGTTAATTGTCTGAAAATATCTTCAAGCGAAGTTTCTTCCTGATGCAGCCCGAGCAAAACCATATTCATTGATACTATTTTTTTGAATATTTCTTCTCTTACATCAGAACCTTTTAAACCTGTAAGACTGAAGTGAATTGAGTTTTCATCTTCTTTGAGAATTCTGGCTTTATCAATATTCTTAATGGATGAAACAGCTTTCAGAATGAGCGCTTTATCCGTTGAATCTTTCTTAAGTATCAGTGTAATATCAAGCTGACCTTTGAATTTTGACTGAAGTGTATCCGGTGAACCGTCAGCGACAATTTCCCCCTTATTAATGATAAGCACTCTGTCGCATGTAGCTTCGACTTCCTGCATTATATGAGTTGAAAGGACCAGTGTTTTTTCCTTGCCGAGTTTTTTAATTAAATTTCTGATCTCGATGATCTGATTGGGATCAAGACCGGAGGTTGGTTCGTCAAGGATGAGCACTTCCGGATCATGTATCATTGCCTGCGCGAGCCCGACTCTTTGTCTGAATCCTTTTGACAGTTCCCCAATGTCTTTATGCTGAACTTCTCCGAGTCCGCACACGTCCACCATTTTTTTAATGGCTTTCGGAATATCAGCTTTAGGAACGGATTCCAGCTCAGCTGCATATTCAAGATAGTCAAGAACATTCATATCGAGATACAAAGGATTCTGCTCCGGAAGGTAACCGATCTTTCTTCTTACTTCCATTGAATTGGTTTCAGTATCGACATTATTCACAAATATCTTTCCGTTATTCGGAGTAAGATAAGTTGTGATCATTTTCATGGTAGTGGATTTTCCTGCTCCGTTTGGACCAAGGAAACCTACGATCTCGCCGGTGTTTATTTCAAATGAAATATTATTTACAGCAGCCTGCTGTCCGTAATACTTCGATAAGTTTTCTACTTTTATGGACATATGTAATTTAAATATCGTTAAAAATAATTTTTATAAAAAAAAAATTCAAACCAATTTTAAAACCGCTGCCGGGTTTGAATTTATAAAGGCAGTGCTGAAATTAAAAACTCAGGAAATCTTGTCTCTGTAATTTTCAGAATAGTATTTCTGATATTCGCCGCTCATTACTTTTCTCCACCATTCCTCATTCTTTAAATACCATTCAATTGTAAGCGTAATCCCGTTTTCAAAATCATATGCGGGTTTCCAGCCGAGTTCATCAGCGATCTTTGAGGAATCGATCGCATATCTTCTGTCATGTCCCGGTCTGTCTTTTACATATTGTATCATTTCATCAGTCTTGCCGAGTTTTTTAAGAATTAGCTTTACAATATCTATATTGTACCATTCGTTGTTTCCGCCGATGTTATATACTTCACCGGTTTTGCCATCTGAAAGTACTTTAATTATAGCGGAACAATGATCTTCCACATAAAGCCAGTCTCTGACATTTTTCCCGTCACCGTAAACAGGGAGTTTATCGCCGTTCAGAGTTTTGGCGATCATAAGAGGAATAAGTTTTTCCGGAAACTGATACGGTCCGTAATTATTTGAACATCTGGTAATAAGGATAGGAAGTCCGAAAGTATGATGAAAAGCATTGCACAAAAGATCTGCTGAAGCTTTGCTTGCAGAATACGGACTGTTTGTTGTAATTGGCGTTGACTCAGTAAACAATTGTTCTTTTTTGTCTTCCGGCAGTGAACCGTAAACTTCATCCGTGGATACCTGAAGATACTTTTCCAGTTTATGATCTTTCAAAACTTCAAGCAGGACGTGAGTTCCCATTACATTTGTATTGATAAACTCTTTTGCTCCGAGAATGCTTCTGTCAACGTGAGATTCTGCAGCGAAATTAATTATTGTATCAATTTCATTTTCAAGAACAGCCTTTTCAACTTCATTTTTTTCGCAGATATCACCTTTTACAAACTTATACCTGTCATTGAATTCAATATCAGTAAGATTTTCAAGATTACCTGCGTAGGTTAGTTTGTCAAAATTTACCAGATTAAATCCGGTATTAAGCAATGCGTATTTTATAAAATTGCTTCCGATAAAGCCGGCGCCGCCGGTTACTAAAATATTTTTCATTTATTTATTTTGTGAACAATCCGAAGTTAAGACCAAAGTTAATATTAAATCCGTCCGCTTTGATTCCTTCCGGAGCATTGGTTACCGGGATATCGTTATCGACTTTCCAGTCATTACTTACACTGAAGAGATATCCGGTATTGAGTTTTGCATAAAGATATTTTGTAACAAAGAAACCTATACCAATCTGAGGCTGTGCGGAATAAAATCTTTTGGTTAATTTTCTGGAAATGTTATTTGAAGATGCACCGGATCCGACTTCACCAAATATATTATTCCAGTTTCCGAAATCCGTTGTATTCTGATATATCTGAATTGTAAGATTTCCGGTAGATAAAAAAGCTCCGAAAGTCAGATCAAATGTTTTGCCTAAAGTCTTAACATAATCAAATGAAACCCCGCCTGCGCCAAAGGAATAGATAACAGTCTTCGAAAGATTATTCTGATCTGTAATATTTCTTTCATAAGTAAAACCTGTTCCTGAGCCGCCGATCCTTAGCCAGTCGATTCCTTTAATCGGAAGCTCAATAAATCCGCCGCCGCCGAGTGTGAGAAATCCGTCTTTTGGAAATTCCGGAACACCAATGCTTACCATCTGCGCATTAAGATCGTCGACATTCTGATACTGCCATCCGACCGTAGGACCGCCGGCTAAAGAAAATCTCGGAAAAAATTGCGGGTAAGCGATATTTGAAATGAATCCAAATATCAATACCAAGAAAACAAAACGTAATATCAAATTTATAAAATTATTTTAAAATCAGGATTACAAATTTATTACTTTGGAGATTCCAATTTAGCCAAATTTGAGTTCTAATAAAAGCACTTTATAATTAGAAATTTCACTTATGTAATCAGTTCGTACAAAATCAGATATATCATATGTTCACTTTTTTTATTCTTAAATTACTTTATTTTGTTTATACATTTACTATTTTAGCTGAAATAAAATTCAACTATGATAAAAATATTATTTGCAGTTTTTTTTATATCCGTTTCTTTAGATTCAAAAGCTCAGGATCTTTTCATCCCCGGAAATCCTTATGACAATGCTCCGGAAACAACCAGGGACAGAAATTCTTTTAACAGAGAAAGATGGTTTTATGAGCAGAGAATGTATCCGGATAATAAATTACCTGACAATGCATATTCAAACTCACTGAAGCAGAGAGATCTGCTGAGACAATCGCAAGGATATTTATTTGATGGAAAGAAATACGTGGGTAAACATCGGTCCTACTTCAGGTACCTATTTCACATACGGAAATATTTCATCACGAATTACAACAGTAAAATATGATCCGGTAAATCCGTCAACGATATATCTCGGAGCTGCATTCGGCGGTGTATGGAAATCCACTGACGGCGGTACTACATGGATTCCCAAGATGAATGATGAAGTATCGTTGTCTTCCGGCTCTATTGCAGTCGATCCTAATAATCCGAATATTATTTATTACGGCACAGGCGAAGCGACATACAGCGGAGCATCTTATTACGGAAGGGGTTTGCTTAAATCTACTAACGGAGGAGACTCATGGGTAAATTATCCGATAGGCAGTGTGTCATTTACTTACGTCTCAAGAATTGTTATAAGACCCGGTGCAGGTAACGAACTGCTTGCAGCTCTTGGTACCAGAAGCAGTCTCGGAGTAACCGGAGGATTGTTCAGAAGCACAGACGGAGGCGTAACATGGAATGTGTTGGTTTCAGGAAGATGCGATGATGTGGTTTTCTCTCCGGACGGAAGCAGAGCTTATGCAATAGGTAGCGGTACCGGTTACAGAGTATCCACTGACGGCGGTGTTACATTTAATTTAAATTCAACTGTGACTGCGACAACACGAAACCATATTGCCGTAAGCAAATCATCCCCTAACATACTTTTTGCTGCGACTCATTCAGGAAGTACGATATCAGTTTTTAAATCTACTGACAGCGGAAACAATTTTTCACCTGCAGCTTCAGGCACTAACTTTTCCGGCAGTCAGGCATGGTACGATTTTTATATGCATATAAATCCGTTTGATCCGAATTACGCATATGTAGGATCCATTGACATCTGGAGAACGACCAATGGCGGAACGAGTTTTCAGAATATTACAAATGGTTATGCCGGAGGAAATGTACACGTAGACCAGCAGAATCTTGAATTTCATCCGACAAATTCAAATGAGTTACTTAGTGTAAATGACGGCGGCATCTGGAAATCGAGTGACCGCGGTACTTCATGGACTAATCTTAATACAACTCTGACTCTGACGCAGTTTTACAGAATTGCTTCTGATCCTTCAAATGCCGCGCACATTATGGGAGGAACGCAGGATAACGGAACTCAAAGGACTCTTGGCACTCAAAACTGGGTCGGAGCTTTCGGCGGTGACGGAGGGGAAGTTTGTTTTCATCTGACTAATTCTCAATATATATTAGGTGAAACACAAAACAACGGCGTAAGGCGATCACAGGACGGCGGAGAAAACTGGTCAACAGCGACAAGCGGACTTACCGGTTCAGGATCATGGGTTGCTCCGTTAATATCTCATCCGGATTCTTCAGGAATATTTTATACAGCAAGGCAGTCAGTTTTTAAAACCACTAACTGGGGATCAAGCTGGTTTTCAATTTCCACAGGTACTTCCGGAACAATAAGAGAAATGGGACTTTGCAGATCATCGCCAGATGTTATGTTTGCAACTTCAGGAAGTCAGGTTTATAAATCTACAAACAGAGGTTACACATATTCTAACGTTACAAACGGATTACCAAATAAAACCATAACCGGAATTTATTTACATCCCGATTCATCAAATGTAATATTAGTTTCCATGTCCGGATTTGGCGGAGGAAATATTTTTAAATCTACAAACGGCGGCGCTTCATGGACGAACATCAGCAGCAATCTTCCGGACTCACCGGCAAATGATCTGTTAATTTATTATCCAGGAAGCCCAACGAGCATTTATTTAATCGCTAACGACGTGGGAGTTTTTATTTCGAATAATTACGGCAGCACCTGGACGGAACTTGCCGCAGGACTTCCGAATACAGTTGCAATGCATCTTGATTATAATCAAGGGGCAAACAAAATTCGCATAGGTACTCACGGAAGAGGTGTTTTTGAAATTACAGGATTAACCGGTATAGCAAGCGTTGGATCAGAAATTCCTTCAGATTTTTCATTAGAGCAAAATTATCCTAACCCTTTTAACCCTTCTACTACTATTAAATATAATATTCCTGTTAAAGGAAATGTCACTTTAAAATTATATAATACATTAGGAAGGGAAGTGGAATCTATAGTCAGTCAGATTCAGAATGCCGGCGCTTATTCGGTTACTTTAAACGCAGGTTCATTAACAAGCGGAGTTTACTATTATAAACTAAATGTAGATCCTGAAAACTCTGCAGCGAATTATTCAGATACTAAAAAATTAATTCTTCTGAAATAGTAAATTTTTTAATTTAAAACGCGGAACATATAAAAAAATATTTTTAATATGTTCCGCATTTATTTTGCTTATTAAACAGTATTCGTATTTAAACCTGTCCCGCTGAAAATCAAATAAACTAAATTTACTATTCTTTCACTTCAATATTTATTTTACTTCAGATTCCAGCTCCTTAAGTTTTTTCAAAACCAGTCTTTCTCAACCAGAAAATAAAATTTATCCAGTTCTTTCTTCAGACTTTTAATATCATAAACTGAATATTTACCGGGAGACATTTTTGTTTTGTATAATCTCAGATAAATATTATACTTCAATACCGCAATTCTCTTTTTGTCTTCTGAAATATTTTTATCTTTATTTATAAAATGTATATAAGCGTCAAGCATTGAAAGTCCCTCTTCATAATACTGCAGATCATAATAAGCTCTGATATATATATTCTTAATTAACGTCTTCATGGAATAATTTACCGGTTTTATTACTGATAAAAGTTCGAGCGTTTTATCTGTATTTCCATATTCGAGATTCAGAAGAGCTTTTGTAAATCCTGTTTCAAACCCTGCTACATCTTCGCTTAGCTGATCCTTGTATTTTTCTATAAACTCCTCGGCATATTTATAATCTTTACAGTAAATGCTCAGGAGAACAATTTCGGAGAAAATTTCCCCTATATACCATTTTACAGAACTATCGGAAAAATTAATTGTCTCAACAAGTAATTTATCAATAGTATAAAGTTCGTCTGTAAAAACCGGCTTCATCTTTCTCATTCTTGTAATGCAGTAACTTCTCAGACTTTTCAGTATGTCATATGCATCCAGATAAGAGAAATGTTTTATATTCTTAATAAAAGATTTTTTCAGATCATAATAATATTTTTCACTGTGTTCTTGAGAATCATTTAATGTAAGGAGTATTAATCCGGAATAAAGGGAAAGAAAAAAATATTCTTCGGATTCATCAGGATCGATCGTTTTTATAAATGACTCCAGATCAAGTTCTTTTACAAAATTAATAAATACACTGTCATCTGAATTACCTTTCAGAGTTTCTGCCGACTGAAGTACGGTATCGGTCGTAATATAAAGCGTATGAAAAATGCTGCAGAGTTCAAACGTGGATTTTTTTAGAAACCCTTTCCATATGAGTTCATTATATCTGTGTTTATTGAGATGAAATCTGTATTTAAGAATCTCCAGCTTATTCGCCTGTATAAAATACTCGCTGTTTTCTAACACATGTTCTTTAAATAGTTTTTCAAATTTCTTACTTCTGATATTAAATAAATTATCAAGACCTCTGTTACGCAGCTCTTCTAAAAGCTCAATTGAATTCCCGTCTTTCCTTAAAATGTCTTTGGTTATCCTGTCATGTACCAGAAATTTCTCACATAGTGAGATCAGTTCTGACATCAGATTTTTCATAGCGCTGTAGCTGTATTTACCCTTACCGTATACTTTTTCATATAAAGATATTTCAGTCAGTTCATCAGAAGTAAAGCCGGGATAATGAACGCTTAATTCTTTTACAAGACGTGTAATACTTTTTATATTATTGAAATAAGGAGATGCGGTAAAATCAATAAATCTTTTAAACTCTTCAGGCGAGAATGTCTTAATGATGTCAAGGGCTTTGCTTTTTAACACTTTTTATTAAATATTATTAGGAAATTAAATTTTAATAATCTGATCTATTAATTAATATCGAAGATTTTTGATGACTAAGTAAATTGAACAATTAATTTGCTTTTGAATTGATGAATATTTTGAATAAACACATGACAACATTAATCCCGATAGAAGGCAGGATACCAATACTTTCATTTTCTTCAATCATCTTAGTATATTTATTCCATTCCACCGATGTGATATTTTTTTTATTCAGAATGTTTTGTATGTCAATGTAAGTTACAAGAGTCCATTTAGCAAAGTTCCAGATTTTATCCAGTCTGACATCCAGTCTTGTGTAATCAGGAAGTCTTGCAGTATTATATTCTGAAACTAACATCGTTCCGTCCGCCGGATTTATAGGAGTGTAAGGTCTTCCGCCGGCAAATCTGAATTTAGAACCCGCCTGCCATCCGTCCCCGAATTTATATCCGCCTGTAATTGTAAATAAATATCTATTGTCAAAATTACTTGTTCTTTCAATTCCGTCTAAAGCTTTATACTTAGATTCATAAACAGACAAATTCAGAGTGCCGTAAAAATTTTCTGTTAAAGCTTTTTGTATAAAGAGTTCTATTCCTCTTGAATATCCTGTACCCGCCGATATCAGAGGTTCAAGTCCGAAGTCTTCCTGCTGTTCAAAATCCCCGCCGCTGTTTGCAAGTATTACATAAGGCCGGAGAGAGCTTACCGGATAATCCGAATATTTTTTGTAATAAGCTTCAAGTGAAATTCTGAAATCAGAAGAAAGGAGATACTCGGCGCCTGCTATGTAATGATCTGCTCTGATATCATTCAGATTTTTATTCACAGGATTAGCTATCAGCCAGACATATGACGGCGACTGATAAAAAATGCCGTAAGCAAAACTCAAATTAAATTTTCTTGTGAAAGAATATACAGCAGAAGCTCTTGGTGAAATGTAATTTTTATTATTTATGAAAGCAAAATAGTCATATCTTAACCCGGCATTGATCTTAAGTTTTCCAAAAAAAGTATGTGTCAGTTGTGCGAATGCAAAAGCTTTACCCGTACTGTTATCGTCATTTATAGAGAGTGCCGGCAGTACATATCGTTCACCTGAAACAGGATCAATATAGTAAGTTGTATCGGAATCACGCAGGATGTCATTTTCAAAATTTACAAATCTCCATGCAGCGCCAAATTCAAGCTGCGTACCTCTATCGGGTGAAAGGAAGTATTCCGCTTTCAGAGTGGTTTCGCTTTCTTTTGGAATTATTCCTGAAAACATCATTGAACAATGAATCCCTGCCAAGGTATTTAAAATTGTTATATGTCCTTCCGAGATTGAATAATGCAAAGGATTTTTTTGAAATAAGCGATTTGAGTTCAAATGTATTCACATATCCTTTCTGATCATTATCGAGAATGGTTTCATTATCCTGAATATTCTCTTCGGTATCATTATTAAATTTTACATTATCAAGATTTCCGTAAGCATTAACAGTCAGAGAATTTTTATCATTAAAGTCATAAACCGCTTTAAGCTGAGCAGATGAATAGGCGGGCACGAATCCGAAACCGGATGCATTAAAGATCAGATCGAGATAACTTCTTCTTGCTGAAAAAATCCATGAGCCCTTTTTTTCTGATCCGATCGGTCCTTCAAAGACAGCGCCGAAACCGGTTGCGCTGAGATTTATATCACTAAGAAATTTTTCACGGCTGCCTTCACGGAGTTTTAGTTCAAGTATTGATGATAATTTATCTCCGTATTTTGCAGAAAATCCGCCTGTTACAAAATTTATTTCTCTCAGCAGTTCAAGGTTAATAATACTTATTGGACCGCCGGTCGAACCCTGAGAGCCGAAGTGATTTATATTGGGTACTACAGAATTATCAACGAGAAAAAGATTTTCACTCGGCGAACCGCCTCTGACTATGAGATCATTTCTTCCGTCATTTACAAACGATACGCCGGGTAGTGTCTGGACAACTCTTCCGATATCTTCAAATCCGCCGGGAGCTCTGCGGATCTCTTCATAATTTAGATTTTTAAATGAATTCGAAATATCATTCGGGTTTCTGAATCTTTCTTCCGTAATTTCAATTAACTCCGTTGAAACAATTTCCAGCTCTGCAAACACATCAGCAGGAGCTCCGCTGTTTACAACGATATTATCTATGAAGAGCGGATTAAATCCTACCAGACTTAACCTAATTGTATATTCCCCGACAGGAATTTCATCTATTTTAAAAAAACCTTTTTCATCTGAAACTGAGCCGCTTATAACAATTTTATTTTTTAAAACTGAGACAGATACATCCTGAAGCGGCTGTTGATTTGAACGGTCAATGACTCTGCCGCTAACTTCGCCGGTAGTCTGGGAAAAACAAATTCCTGAAATAAAAAATAGTGAAGAAACGATAAATATTTTTAACATACGGTTTTTAATATTGTAAATAATCTAAGTAAATCTGAATATATCCCGAATGAGTTCCTCAGCAATTATTATCGGAGCATTAGCTGAAAGGTTTATAAAAATCAGAATAGAAATAATTTTTTGTGTCTTTTACAATGTTTGGGAGCGGGATAGGAACCTTGGATTAAGATCGCTGTTTGGGGAATAACGGTTTAAACCGTTTCCCACCTGAAATATCAATAACCTATACTCTAACAATTGAACTTTCTAATATCCCCATCCTTTCCGGTTAAATATCTATCTATACCTTTTTTAAAAATTTCGTTTACTTATAACTTAATATCGGTGACAGCCATCTCTCCGTCTCTTCCATCGTCATCCCTTTTCTCTTCGCATAATCTTCCGCCTGATCCTTATTTATTTTTCCAAGTCCAAAGTATTTTGATTCAGGATGCGCAAAGTACATTCCGCTTACGGAAGATGCAGGATACATGGCAAGACTTTCCGTAAGTTTAATCCCTGTATTCTTCTCCGCTTCCAGCAGTTCAAACAATAACCATTTCTCAGTGTGATCCGGACATGCGGGGTAACCCGGCGCAGGTCTTATGCCTCTGTATTTTTCCAGTATAAGTTCTTCGTAATTTAAATTCTCACTCTTGTCATATCCCCAGAATTCCGTTCTTACTTTTTTATGCAGCAGCTCCGCAAAAGCTTCTGCAAGTCTGTCCGATAACGCCTGCATCATTATTTTATTGTAATCATCCTGATCATTCTGATATTTTTCTATCCACTTCTCAATTCCGATTCCGGTCGTTACTGCAAAACCACCTATGTAATCTGTAAGTCCGGTTTCTTTAGGAGCAATGAAATCTGACAGCGCAAAATTCGGCAGCCCTTCGCTCTTCTCATTCTGCTGCCTTAATGTATGAAGTACTTTAATGACCTCGCTTCTGCTTTCATCTGAATATATTTCTATATCGTCTCCGACGGAATTTGCAGGCCATATTCCGAACACAGCTTTTGCCTTTAATCTTTTTTATCTAAAAATAAATTTGCGGCATGTTCACCGACTATCTTGTCCTGAAGTATATCCGGATATTTTCCCGCAAGCTCCCATGTCCTGAAAAACGGCGTCCAGTCTATGTATTTCGAGATCTCCTCCAATGAATAATCTTCAAATACTTTCACTCCCGTCATATTTGGTTTTGCTATTTCCTCTTTGCGGAATTCAATCTTAAATTTATTTTGCTTTGCACTGTTATAACTCAGATAAGATTTCTGCACCTTATTTTTTAAATGATGCTCGCGAAGTTTGGAATATTCTTCCTTTATATCCTTCTCGAATTTATCCTTATTCTCATTCAGTAAATTTCCAACTACCGGAACTGACCTTGAAGCGTCAAGCACATGAATAGTCTGTCCCCTTTTATAATTCTGTTCTATCTTTACCGCCGTATGAACTTTGGAAGTTGTTGCTCCTCCGATAAGCAGCGGTATATCAAATCCTTCACGCTCCATCTCTTTGGCAACGTGCACCATTTCATCAAGAGAAGGAGTTATAAGTCCGCTGAGTCCGATCACATCAGCTTTCTCTTTTCTTGCGGCTTCAAGTATTTTCTCGCAAGGCACCATCACACCAAGATCCACTACATCGTAATTATTGCATCCAAGCACTACGCCTACAATATTTTTTCCGATGTCATGCACATCCCCTTTTACAGTTGCCATCAGAATTTTTCCCTTGGGTTTTGAATCAACGGTTTTTTCAGCTTCAATAAACGGCAATAAATATCCTACAGCTTTTTTCATTACTCTCGCGCTTTTTACAACCTGCGGAAGAAACATTTTCCCCTCCCCAAAAAGATCTCCGACTACATTCATTCCGTCCATCAGCGGTCCTTCGATGACCTGTATCGGTTTATCAAACATCTTTCTCGCTTCCTCTGTATCTGCTTCGATGTAATCCACTATGCCTTTTACAAGAGAATGAGTCAGCCGTTCTCTCACATCCATCTTTCTCCATGTCTCATCCTTGACCTGAACTTTCCCCTTATGCTTTATATTTTCCGCAAACTCAACAAGTCTTTCCGTTGCGTCAGCTCTTCTGTTTAACAATACATCTTCCACTCTTTCCAAAAGATCCTTCGGAATTTCTTCATACAGTTCTATCATTCCGGGATTCACAATTCCCATATCCATTCCGGCTTTTATAGCATGATACAGAAACGCCGAATGCATCGCTTCTCTTACTACATTATTTCCTCTGAATGAAAATGAAATATTACTGACACCGCCGCTCACCTGAGCACCGGGAAGATTTTCCTTGATCCATTTTGCAGCGTTCATATAATCTACTGCATAATTATTATGCTCCTCTATTCCCGTTGCAACAGTAAGTATATTCGGATCGAAAATTATATCCTCAGGTTTAAAGCCAATTTTTTCTGTAAGAATATCATACGCTCTTTTACAGATCTCAATCTTTCTTTCAAATGTATCCGCCTGACCTTTTTCGTCAAATGCCATTACAATCACTGCAGCTCCGTACATCCTGACTTTTTTCGCCGTCTCTGTAAATTTCTCTTCGCCTTCCTTTAATGAAATGGAGTTGACAATTGCTTTTCCCTGAACGCATTTTAATCCCGCTTCTATGACAGACCATTTTGATGAATCAATCATGATCGGCAGCTTTGCAATGTCAGGCTCTGATGAGATCAGGTTTAAAAATTTTGTCATCACTTCTTCCGAGTCAAGCATTCCCTCATCCATGTTAACGTCAATGACCTGCGCTCCGCCTTCCACCTGATGTCTGGCTATTGACAGCGCTTCCTCATAATTTCCTTCAATGATCAGCTTCTTGAATTTTGCCGAACCTGTAACATTTGTCCGCTCACCTACATTCACAAAATTACTTCCTTTATAAACTTCGAGCGGCTCCAGTCCGCTGAATCTCGGAATGTCAGATATCACCGGAGGTACTCTCGGCTTGAATTTTTTTGTAACATCATAAATGGCTTTGATATGTTCAGGAGTTGTACCGCAGCATCCGCCTACAATATTCAGAAGATCTTCTCTTAGAAATTCTTCTATCTGATTTGCAGTTGATTCCGGTGTCTCGTCATATTCACCAAACTCATTCGGCAGTCCGGCATTCGGATGCGCGCTTATCAGCAGATCGGATTTCTCGGCAATGGTGGAAATATGCGGACGCAGCTGCTTTGCGCCGAGCGCACAGTTAAATCCAATGCTAAGCAGCTCAAGATGATTTACGGAATATAAAAAGGCTTCCACCGTCTGTCCTGACAATGTCCTTCCGCTTGCATCGGTTATTGTTCCTGATACCATAACAGGAACCTTCTTTCCTGTATCTGAAAATAACTTTTCAATCGCAAACAACGCCGCCTTTGCATTCAGAGTATCAAATATTGTTTCAACTAATAATATATCCGCGCCGCCGTCCATAAGTCCTTTCGCCTGCTCATAGTAAGATTCCATAAGCTGATCAAATGTTACCGCCCTGAATCCGGGATCATTAACGTCAGGCGACAGAGAGGCGGTTCTGTTTGTCGGTCCCATTGAACCTGCTACAAACCTCGGTTTGTCAGGTTCCCTTTTTGTAAATTCAGCAGCCACTTCCTTTGCAAGTTTAGCTGATTCATAGTTAAGCTCATACACAATATGTTCAAGTTTATAATCCGCCTGAGCTATTGATGTCGAACTGAAAGTATTTGTCTCTGCAATATCAGCGCCCGCTTCAAAATATTCCGAATGAATTTTTCTAATAATATCAGGTCTCGTAAGAGAAAGCAGATCATTGTTGCCTTTCAGCAGATGTCCATGATCTTTAAATCTTTCTCCTCTGAAGTCTTCCTCTTCCAGCGTATGTCTCTGTATCATTGTTCCCATTGCTCCGTCGAGGACGAGTATCCTGTTCTTTAAAATTTCCTTAATGTCAGTCATTCAAATTTTTTTGATTAATAAATTCGTAAATCTTGTTGCCCTATAATTATCTGACTAAATAAAAAAAATCTCTTCAGGCAATAGCCGGAAGAGATTTCAAAATTTATATTGGTATATAATGTTTGCAATCCTCCGACTCATCTTGTCTCCGGAAATCCCGGAGTAGGAATTGGCACCTTTCGTTCCCGTGTTCAGGAAGACGGTTGCCAAGGTATCATAGGGCCTAATCCCTCCACCTTTCTCCATAAGTCAGATTACTAAGAACAATTTCGTGCTGTCAATATAATTCTTGTATTTTGAAAATACAATTTAGTATTATGTATCCGGTTTTGAAAAAAATGAATGTCCGCAAACGGAAAACACTATGACATTTATCTCAAAAAACCGAAAATTTTTGCAGGCCCCATTCTATTCTATATTTTATTTGTCTTTATTAACAATTTTAGATCGTTCATTTTCGATGTTTTTTACAGCTTCAGTTAAGTGCTTTTGAATATTAAACTCATTTGTGGCATGCTTCGTCAACAGCAGTAAACTCGTATTTAGTAACTCGTAATTTACAACCCGTTATTCATAATTCCTGCTTCCTGATTATATAAAAATTTCAGCTGATACACCTTCCGGTTTTAAAGATCTGCTCAATGCTTTTGCAGTGATCAACTGAATTTCTAAGAATAATATGTATCTCCCCGCCGGATTGTAATGATCAAATACAAATTCGGTCTTTGTCAAAAGCAGATATGAACTACGCAGACGCAGATATGGACTTTGCAGATGCAAATATGAACTTTGCAGATGCAAATATGATCTTTGCAGATGCAAATATGAACTTTGCAGACGCAAATATGAACTTTGCAGATGCAAATATGGACTTTGCAGATGCAAATATGAACTTTGCAGATGCAAATATGGATCCGGCAGATGCAAATATGAACTTTGCAGATGCAAATATGGATCCGGCAGATGCAAATATGAACTTTGCAGATGCAAATATGGACTTTGCAGATGCAAATATGGATCCGGCAGATGCAAATATGGACTTTGCAGTTGCAAATATAGACTTTTCAGATGCAGATAAGGATCACGCAGTTAAAAATTTTTCGCCGTTGTTGGTCTTAGTGAGTGCAGCGAGCGTGACCAACAACTCAAATTTACTGTCCTGACTCTGTGAAAGCAAAAAATTTACTTCACCAAAATCATACTCAGCGTCTGAACAAAATCACCAGCTTCAATCCTGTAAAAATAAACTCCGCTTGCAAAGTTAGTCCCGTTAAATTTTACCGAATAACTCCCTGCATTCTTGAATTCATTAACTAAATTTAAAACCTCTCTTCCGCTAATATCATATACACTCATATTTACTAATTCAGAATTTGCAATACTATATCGAATTGTCGCAGAAGGATTAAAAGGATTGGGATAATTTTGTTTTAAATCAAATTCAGCCGGTATATAGTAAACGGCGTTCGGATTAAAGTTGTCTTCAAAAATTACAGCCATCCTTCCGGTTTCAGAATTATCACCTTCAGTATCATATTCATCTTCATAAATAGGATTTATAAAATAATTCGCATCATCAATACTTTTAATTTTACACAGAAAAAAATTAGATTGCGTGTAAGCGGAAAACATTATGTCAGTAATCTCAAAAACTTCCGCTGTATGCAGAAAATATTTTTTACTTTAAAAATCCTTGTTATTAAAAAACATACGTCTTACATTTCTTCAGTCAAAATAAAAGGAATTAAATATGAGATATTTTCTGATACCCGCACATTTTTCTCATAATATTATTTTTTAATAAATTTAATTTAGTAATCAAAAAAATAAATCATGGCTACCGAAGTCGCAGTAATTACAGCAACAGGTGTACAGGTTTTTTATTCCACTTATGCCGCTGCAGGTACTCAGGAATTAACTTTATATTTTGATGAGATACAAAACTTAAGCTCTAACGGCGGAGATGCTGTAATTGCTGATGAAGGAATTTTAAATCTGATTGGAAGAAGAATCTATTGTACGAATGGATTATCATTGGATCTGGCAACTGATGCAAATATTATTGTAGATGAAATTATCAGCGAAACCAAAGGAATAAACATTCACAATGACAGTTCCACAAAAATAGTTATAGATTCCAATAAAATAGAAGGGAGTAACGGGAATGATGGTGTGAAAAGATCTGCAAGCGGTTCTAATTATGTTTTGAGGAATGCGAAGATTATCAATACTTATACTGGTAGTTCAGCTCCTCATTCGAGAGGAATATTTATTTCTGATAATAACCAAGCAAATGACCAAACTATAGAGATTGAAAATCTTATAATTGTGACTGGAATCGGTAGTAATGATGCTAGTATTTATAGGGATGGAAATCAGAACATCGATATCAAGAATTTAACTTTATTTGTAAAAAAAGATATTTCGTCTAATATAACCCTAAAGATTGGTACTGGAATTACAGGGAATTTCAAATATATAGTTAGCACGGATATAAGCTGACATATGATAAAGTATATTTATTTATTCTTGTTTGTTTCTCAATTTTTCCTGTACTCAAGTTTAATGTTTTCTCAAGTTTCAATGGAATGGTATAGAAGATTCGATTCAGGTTCGGGAAATTCAATAGCTATTGACAAATCAGGTAGTATTTATATCGGAGGTACTGAAGGTTCAGGATCAAACACAAATTTCATCATAATAAAATTTGATCATTCAGGAGTGCAAAAATGGACTGCGAATTATAATGGACTGGGGAATGGTTCTGATGGATTAAGTGAACTTATCGTTGATGGTAATGGCAACATCTATGCAACCGGATCAAGTACAGGAATAAATACCGGCATTGATTATACAACATTAAAGTATAGTTCATTAGGTGATTTAGAATGGGTAAGAAGATATTCTAGTAACGGAAATGCAAGAGATGCATCTTATTCTCTTTCGATTGACAATATTGGAAATGTATATGTAACGGGAGAATCAAAAAATAGTATTGGCGGGATTGACTGCCTTACTTTAAAATATGATTCAGCAGGAAATCAAATATGGAGTGCAAACTTTAATAGAGGAATAAATTCTTCTAATCAAGGATTTGATATCTCTGTTGATGATTCTTTAAATGTGTATGTAACAGGAAGAAGTGATGGAGATTTTATAACAATAAAATATAATAAATTAGGTTTACAACTATGGGCTGTATTTTATGATGGGCCAATGAATGGTAATGATGTTGCATCCTCAATTGGCTTAGACAATTTTGGTAATGTTTATGTTTCTGGAAGCAGTATAGGTAACTTGTTCTATTATGATTATGCAACAGTCAAATACTCACCAAATGGTAATGAGCAATGGGTCAGAAGATATAATGGTTCTTCCAATTTTCAAGACCAGCCAAGATCTATGATTGTAGATAGCATTGGAAATGTTTTTGTTACAGGAAACAGTACAGAATCTGTTAATGGTTATGATTTCTCAACAATAAAATATTGTCCAGATGGTGAGATACTTTGGCAATCATTTTATCATAATGGACTCAATGACATTGCATATTCAATTGAACTTGATTGTTTAGGAAATGTATATGTAAGTGGACAAAGTGATGGGGATGGAACTGGTGATGATTTTGCTACTGTTTGTTACGATTTTTTAGGTAATCAAAAATGGGTTAAACGGTATGACTATTCCGGTCAATTTGGCGACTTTGCTCAAGATCTTAAGATCGATAAAAATGGAAGTGTATTTGTTACAGGAACAAGTGACCGGGATATTCTCACAATAAAATACTCACAGTTAACCGGCGGAGAAACGATCTTTTCTGAAATACCGAAAGACTATTCTCTTTTGCAGAATTATCCAAACCCGTTCAACCCAAATACAATTATCAATTATCAATTATCAATTTTCAATTTTGTTTCTTTAAAAGTTTATGATATTCTTGGGAATCAGGTCGCGAGTTTGGTAAATGAAAACAAACCTGCAGGAAGATATGAAGTTGAGTTTGACGGAAGTGATTTTCCGAGCGGGATATATTTTTATTCACTGTCAATAAACGGAAATGTAATTGATACAAAACGTATGGTGCTTTTAAAATAATTGTGTTATGAAAATTAAATTTATGAAAAATCAATCAACATTTATTTACAATTTGAAGAATATTTTATTTTCAATATTTATACTGCTTATTTCTGAAAATTGCTTATCACAAACAGGATGGATTCAGCAATTCAGCGGAACGACGGCAAATCTGCATTCAATTAAGTTAGCAAATTCAAATACCGGATGGTGTGTAGGAAATAACGGTATAATTTTGAAGACAACTAATGGAGGTATTAACTGGTTTTTACAACAGAGCGGAGTAAAAAATAATTTGTATTCACTAAGCTTACCATCGGTTAATAATGGATACGCTGTTGGAGACAGCGGATTAATTCTTAAAACAACTAATGGAGGATATGATTGGCTCAATTTAAACACTTCAATTTCAAATTCTTTAAAATCAGTATTTTTGTTAATGAAAACATCGGCTTTACCGGAGGATATTTTGAGAGAATTCGTATTAAATTTATATAAAACCACTAACGGAGGGAATTCATGGAATTCAATCCAAATTGATGCAAGCTATATTAATTCAATCTATTTCTTAAATCCTGAACTAGGATGGGCAACAATTGGTGTAAGCAATGTCATTTCAGGGGCATCTGTCATAAAGACTTCTAATGGAGGATTAAATTGGATATATCAATTTAGTAGCGGAGTTTCACCTCCTGCTAAGGATGTATTCTTTATAGATTCTTTATATGGCTGGCTATCATACAGAAGCATCGTCTCTATACCGACAATACTAAGGACAACTGATGGGGGAAATAACTGGATTACAGAATTCCCGGGAACCGGAGTTAGTATCAATTCTCTATATTTTACAGATAGGAGAAACGGCTGGGGAGCAGGAGACAACAGCGTTATTCAGGCAACAACAAACGGCGGAATTAACTGGATAAATCAAACTTCATTTCAGCTCGGAAAAAATTATAACTCTGTTTATTTCACAGATTCTCTCACCGGCTGGGTAGTCTGTGACAGCGGAATAATCTTAAAAACCACTACCGGCGGAGTCCTTACTAATTTTTCAGATTTATCTTCCGAAATCCCTGATAAGTTTTCACTATCCCAAAACTATCCAAACCCATTCAACCCGAATACAATTATCAATTATCAATTATCAATGTTCAATTTTGTTTCTTTAAAAGTTTATGATGTTCTGGGGAATGAAGTCGCTACATTAGTAAATGAGAAACAGAATGCAGGTGCATATTCAGTTGAATTTGACGGAAGCGGATTTTCGAGCGGGGTTTATTTATACCGGCTTGAAGTAAATGGAAATCACATTGACACTAAACGAATGATTCTCTTAAAGTAGTTTCAAGTTACGTGTTTGTATTTATACTGCTCATTTCTGAAAATTGCTTTTCACAATCCTGATTTTAAAATTGCTTTGTATAGCTCAGACTTTTTAAAAAGAACAGCAGTCACATTCAGACTGCTGTTCTAATATAAAGAATTTTTTAAATGTATTTTTAGACGATTTAATCCGCTGACCTTCTTAAAAAAGCCGGCTTTTCAAAATCATCATTCTGATTTATTTCATTAAAATCCAGATCATCTTCAAAATCGGATACAAATTTCTTTTTCTTCTCGCTCAGATCATCTGTTAATTCCACCTGTCTTCTGGTATATGCGGGCTCGTCAAACCTTCTTAGCTCTTCATGTGAAGGCATTGTTGAAATTCTACCTTTGTTGTTTGAATATCCGTCATAGTTTTCAGCCGGTGTCCTGACATTAAAAGCAATTTCACTTTGTTCAATCTGTGTTTTAACGTGAACAGCTTTTTTATTAAATCCTGTAGCTATGATAGTGACCATAATTTCTTCCTGCATGTTCTCATCTTCTACCCAGCCCATTATGTATTTTGCATCTTCACCTGCAGCTTTTTGAATGATCTCATTTATAGTTTCAATTTCTCCGACTTTAAGTCCGTTCGCGCAGATATTTGTCAGCACACATTTGGAACCTGAGATCTTAATTTCATCAAGCAGCGGATTCAGCAATGCATCCTCTGCGGCTTTTTCAGCTCTGTCTTTTCCTGATGCAATTCCCGTCCCTATCATCGCGTCTCCCATATCTTTCATAATGGTTTTTACATCAGCAAAATCCACATTGATCTCCCCGGTTTCCGTAATGATCTTTGATATTCCGTTCACTGCATTGTATAACACTCTGTCTGCAAGTTCAAACGCCTGCTTATTTGTTGCTTCCTTACTTACAAGCCCGAGTATGTTTTCATTTGGAATCACGATTAAACTGTCCACTTCATTTTTCAGTTTTTCAATTCCTCTCATAGCCAGTTCCAGTTTATGCTTACCTTCAAACCGAAACGGCTTTGTTACAATTGTAACTACAAGCGCGCCGAGACTTTTTGCAATTCTTGCAACTGCAGGCGCTCCGCCTGTTCCCGTACCGCCGCCCATTCCGGCAGTTACAAACACCATATCACTTCCCTTCAAAGCTGATTCAATTTCTTCCCTGCTCTCTTCGACTGCTTTATATCCGATCTCCTCTACCATTCCCGCTCCGAGACCTTTTGTTAGACTTCTGCCAATCTGAATTTTTGTTTCAGCTTTGTTCTTTTCCAGTACCTGCGCATCTGTGTTTATAGCAATGAACTCTACTCCTTCGATTCCTTTGTTGACCATTGAATTCAGTGCGTTTCCGCCGCCGCCGCCGACTCCGACGACCCGGATCTTTGCTCCGGATTTAGAATCATCTACTATTCTTATTGACATTTTAAATTTTCCTTTCTTATTTAATTAATAAGAGTTATTTATATTTATAAAATTTAATTTTCTGTGTTATGCCTTCTTAATATTTCCACTTTGGTTTTTTAAAATTAAATTGAGTAAATAATTTTCATATTATAGTTCATCAAACCATGCTTTCACCTTTGTAAAAATGCCGTTCATTGTCAGACTATTATTCCTTCTGTTTTTTAAAAGGTCATTAATTATAGTTTTGTCATTCATTTTCTTAAATCTGTAAAGGACAAGTCCCACGCCTGTCGCATATATCGGACTTTCCACTTCTTTAATAAGTCCTCCGGTTAATCCGGTTGGTATTCCGAGATTTACTTCCATCCCGAGTATACTCTCTGCAAGTTCTTTCGTACCCTTTACAAGTGAACCGCCTCCCGTGATCACAACTCCCGCATGAAGTTCTTTCGATATCTGTGAATTCTGAATTTCAATTGCTGACAGTTCAAATATATCCTGCATCCTCGCCTGTATTATTCTCGCCAGTATGCTTTTGCTTGTCTTCTTTGGTATTTCTCTTATAGACTGTACAATAATTTCTTCATCATTAAGTATTTCAGAAACAGTTGCATATCCGTATTCGCGTTTTATTCTTTCCGCTTCTTCATCAGTAATACCGAGCGCTTCCACTATATCATTCGTTACTAAGTTTCCCGCTATACCGATTCCCGCCGTATATTTTAAAACACCTTTTTTAAATACTGCAATGTCAGACGTGCCGCCGCCTATATCTATCATCGCTACACCAACTTTCTTTTCCGTCTCATCCAGTACGGAGTGAGAGGATGCGATCGGCTCCAGTACTATGTCGTCTATATCTATGCCGCAGCTCATCACGCATTTTGACAAATCATCAATTGATGAAACAAGACCGGTTATAATATTTACTTTCGCTTCTAATCTCGTACCGAACATACCGATCGGCGTTTCAAAAATTCCGTCCTTTCCGTCTATAATATATTCCTGCGGTATTACTTCAATGATAGTTGTATCGCTCGGCAGCTTAATTATTTTTGCCTGATCCAGTAACCTTACGACATCTTCTTCCTGTATCACACGGTCAGAATTATTGATACCTATCGCAGCGCTTGACTGTATGCATCTTATGTAATGCCCGGCAATCCCTACTGATACTGAGTTTATTTCTATTCCTGAATTCAGTTCCGCTTCAGATATTGCTGCTTTTATAGATTCGGATGTTTTGTTCGGATTGACTACTATCCCTCTGTGAAGACCATATGAAGGCGCTTTTCCTACACCGAGTATGTCAACGTTATTATCATCTTTTACTCTTGCGACGATCACACATATTTTTGTCGTACCTACATCAAGACCAACTATAATATCTTTTTCATGTGATTTGCTTTTTTTTCTTCTGGATGTCATTATTGGTTATTTGAATTTACAATTATCTGATTATCAAATCTCAGATCCACATAGTTTGTCTTTTCTTTAAAATGATCCGCAAGCGACTGGTTAATATAATTTTTAAATATCCTCAGCTTCTTCAATAAGACTTCCTGATATTCACTGTCAGCAATTTTTTTATCATTATATCGTGGGAAATAGATCGGAGTCGAATCCTCCGACAAGTAAACAATTATCTTTTCCGGATCTGACATTCTGATCTCTGAAATATTATTATACAATACTTTACTCTCTTTATATGAACTTAATATTATGAACAATGCTGTCCGCAGATCCTCAGTATTAAATATGTTACTGCTTTTTGGATTCACCTCTTTGCGGATTCCGCTAATTACCGGAAGATCATACAGCTTGGTAAAATTTCTAAACGGAAACACATCAAGTCCGTCATCCAGCAGATATATTTCATTCTCTCCGCTTACTATTGCAACAGGTCTTTTTTCAACTATCTCAATTTTTAATTCAGACGGATGCACTATATTTACAAATACATTTTTAATTTCAGGATGCTTTGAAATTCTGCTTTGTATAACATCAATGCCTGCCTTCGTTGAACTTGAGGCAGTATCACTGATATGAGCGTATCTTAAAATCTCTTCTTTTGATATTGTATAATTGCCTGTGACAGTAATTTTCTCAATCCTGTTTTCGCTTCTCCAATCCAGCGATAATACAGCTAATACTCCTAATGATAATACTGTCAATATTAAAAACGCTCTCTTTGCATTCATAACGGCACTGTCCAGTTTTGATTTTTTTTCATTCGCTTTATGAATTTACTGCAGATGTCAGTGATGTCTCCCGCCCCCTGAAATATTATTACATCACCGTCTTTACATATTCCTTCCAGTTCTGATATCAACTTATCATTATCTTCAAAATATTTTCCTTCTTTTCCAAACGAATTAAATTCATTCAGTATCAGCTCGCTTGTAACTCCGGGTATGCTTTCTTCTCTCGCAGGATAGATCTTCGTAAGTAAAAGTAAATCCGTATTCTTAAATGCTTCAGCAAATTCTTTGTAGAAATCTCTCGTCCGTGTGTATAAATGCGGCTGAAAAACTGTGATTATCCTTCCCTCGTGTAGCCTTCTCATTGCTTCCAGAGTTACTTTTACTTCAGTCGGATGATGCGCATAATCATCATATATTTTTATTCCGTTTACATATTTTAATTCCATTCGTCTTTTTACTCCGGTGAATGTCTTCATGCTTTCATTGAATCCCTCTGACTTAATTCCGAAATTATTTGCAGCTATATATGCCGCTGTAGAGTTAAGTATATTATGATTTCCGAATACTTTTATCCTTAGATTTTCACTTCCTATTTGAAATGCAATGCTCGATTTCTCATAACCTGCAAATGCTATTACAATATCATTCGTCTTTTTAAAACCATATGTAATTTTTTTCGGGAAATCCTTTATTACATCAGTTACATTCACATCATCACCGCAGGCAATTATTTTCAGATCTTTTTTTCCGTTCATTAAAAATTCTCTGAAAGAATTTTTTATATCAATTATGTCTTTGTATATATCCAGATGATCTTCTTCTATGTTTGTTATTACCGTAATGTCAGGTTTTAATTTCAGAAAACTTCTGTCATACTCATCCGCTTCCACTATCGCAATATTGCTTTTTCCGATCCTCGATGTACCGCCGTCAAGAAAATCCAGATTGCCGCCTACAAATACAGTCGGATCAAGTTTGTTGTCTATTAAGATCTTTGCGATCATTGAAGTGGTAGTTGTCTTGCCGTGTGTACCGCAGACCGCTATCATAAACATCTCGTTAACTATGTTACCGAGCGCTTCTGCTCTTTTCACAGCTTTGATATTCAGCTCACGGGATTTTTTTAATTCCTCATTATCTTCATTCACAGCGGATGTATAAATTACTAGATCAGTATCTTCAGAAAGATTCTCAGCTCTGTGTCCTTCAAATACTTTTACACCATGAGCCATTAGTTTTCTTCCCGAAGGACCGGGATTCAGGTCACTGCCAGTTACATTGTATTTTTTTTGTATAAGGTACTCAGCGATCCCGCTCATACCGATTCCGCTTATTCCGATGAGATGAATATTTTTAATGCCGCTGAAAATATCTTCCGGTGTATTCATTAATGTTGAGATAATTTTTTTGAAATATTTTTGAATTCATACATCAGTTCCTTTTCATTATTAAAGTCGCTCAGCTTAATTCTCAGTAATCTCCTTCTATTAGCTAATTTCAGTTTCACAATTCTTGACTCGCTTTTCTCCTCCTTCATTCTTTTTTTCTCTCTGGAAAATCTAACCTGAAGTATTTCATTGATCTGTATTTCTCTTTGTCCGAATCTGTTTTTAAAAATCAGTTTTGTCTCTTCGAAAATTATCTCTCTTCCTCTCAGCGCATTTAAGATCAGCAGTATCAGATAAAATATTATGAATATTGATATTATATAAATAATCGGATTTCTTACAACGATCTCAAATCTTTCCTGAAAAAATTTTCCTTTTATCAGAATATAAATTATAAGGGTGATAAGATATATCACCAGTGATTTATAATAAAAATCCAGTTTATATTTATATACTCTTTTATTCAAATTTATCTATACTGCTTTAGTAAGTTTAATAATTTCCTCTGCTATTTTTTTTGCAGCTCCTTTATCTGAGATACCGCTTATGTTTCTTTTGCAATTCATTCATTATATTTTTATCGCCCGTGATTCTCAATATTTCCGGGAGTAATTTTTCTCCGAGATCCTGCTGAAAAATAACTTCAGCAGCATTCAGCTTCTTAAGACTCAGCGCATTCTTCACCTGGTGCTCTTCGGCTGAACCGGGAAGAGGAATAATTATTGCCGCTTTCTCCAGCAGAGCAATTTCCATGATACTCGTAATTCCCGCTCTGCAAATAATAAGATCACTTGCTGAATATGCAGCGCTCATGTCATTTATAAATTTATAAATTCTGATCTTGTCCGCCTTATCTTCAAACATTCCGCTTATTCTGTCAAAGTCTGTTTCGCCGGTCTGCCATATCACATTTATATTTCTTTCATATAGTCCCGGTATAATATTTATTACCGCATCATTAATTGCTCTTGCGCCCTGACTTCCTCCGAAAATAAATAGCGTCATACCGGATTCACTTAATCCGAATTTATTTAAAGAATCTTTTCTGGCTTCGGCTTTCAGAGAACTTCTAACAGGATGTGATATTTTAATAATGTTATCTTTTCTTTTGAGATAATTTTTAGTTTCATCAAAATTTATTACTACTTTATTAGCTTTCCGGGAAAGCATTTTTATAGTCTTTCCGGCAAATGAATTACCTTCCTGAATTAGAACAGGCACTCCCATCCTGCGCGCTTTCAGAATTACCGGACCGCACACGAACCCTCCTGTTCCGACAGCAACATCTGGTTTGAATTTTCTGATAATCCGTTCACTTTGAATAAGCGCTCTCATGACCTTATATGGAAGAGATATATTATTCAAAATTTTTGCTCTGCTGAATCCGGTGATCGTAATTGTTTCAAGCATATAATTATTTTGCGGTACAATTTTTTCTTCAATCCTTCCCTTCGCTCCGACAAATAAAATTTCGGCTCCGGGATCAAGTAATTTAATTTCATCTGCAATTGCAATTGCGGGGAATATATGTCCGCCTGTTCCTCCGCCCGCAAATAAATATCTCATCATTCAATCGTTATTCCCTCATCGATATCATTTCTATATGAGGATATATTTAATAAAATACCGACGGCGAAAGCGCTGAACAGAATAGACGTCCCTCCATAGCTCACAAACGGAAGCGTTACTCCCGTAGTCGGAAATACACCGCTCGCTACAGACATATTGACAGCGGCATTCAGCACGATCATAGTTGTAATTCCAAACGCCATATATTTTCCGAAATCATCTTTAGTATCTTTTGAAATTTTATATCCGCGCAAAAGTATTATGAAAAATAAAACAAGTATCACGAAAGTCCCGAGAAATCCGTATTCCTCGCCTATCACGGAATAAATAAAATCACCGTGCGCTTCCGGCAGAAAGTATTCTCTCTGATTTGAATTACCCGGTCCGATTCCGAGCAGTCCCCCGTTTCCGAATCCGATCAGAGCCTGCTGAAGCTGATAGCTTGACTCGCCTCCGGAGCTGTATTCCGAATATGATACTATTCTCTTTATTATATAATCTTTTGAAAGAATGAATATTATAACAAACGGGATTAGTGAAGCTAATGTAAAAAAAATATGCTTTACTTTAGCTCCCGAAAGAAAAAGCAAAGACATGCATGTTGTGAAAATTATAAGTGATACTGACAAATTCGGCTGTAGCAATATCAGCCCCGATACCAGCAGAATATAAAACAGTACCGGCAGATATCCTCTGTAAAGCAGATCAAGATAATCCTTCTTCATTGCAAGCATTAGCGAAATATAAATTACAACACAGTATCTGGCAAGTTCCGAAGGCTGAAAGCTGAACGGTCCCAGATTGATCCATCTGCTTGCGCCTTTTAATTCATTACCCGCGAACAAAGTAAAAATCAGAAGTATAATAGTGATCCAGAGCAAATACTTTGCGCCGGACTTAAAACTTCTGTAATCAAACCTGGCCATAAAAAATATTATAGCGACCGCCATAACAATTTTTATCATGTGCTGCTTTATCAGATAATTGCTGTCCTGAAATTTGTCCATCGCAAATGTCGAACTGGCGCTGTATACGGCAACGACGCTGAAACCCATCAGTAAAAGAACCGGAAGCAAAATCCATATGTCAATTCTGTATTTGTGCGCCAATTAAATTTATCCGCTGATATTTTTAAAGTTTATTTACAAATTTTTTATACTCTGCGCCTCTGTGTTCATAGTTGTCAAACATATCAAAACTTTTACACGCCGGAGACAGCAGTACAGTATCACCTGCATCTGCATTCTCAAATGAAATTCTGACAGCATCTTCCATTGTCAATGCTGATGCGCATCTGACTTTTCCGGAAAAATAGTCAGTGATCTTTTTACTTGTCTCGCCGATTGCAATTACAAGTTTTACTTTTTTGGAGATCAGTTTATCAACTGCTGAATAGTCATTTCCCTTTTCCCTGCCGCCTAAGATCAGGATCACGTTTTTATCAAAAGTCTCGAGCGCTACCAGCATCGAATCAATATTTGTCGCTTTAGAATCATTGTAATATTTTACACCGTTCAATTCTCTGACATACTCTATTCTGTGTTCAACGCCTTTAAAAGAGATCAGAGTATCCCGTATTAATTCATTTTTTATATTAAAAGCTCTTGCAGAAATTACCGCTGCAAGCGAATTATATAAATTATGATTTCCTCTTATATTTATTTCCGATGTTTTCATTATTACTTCATTTACATTTTTGTTTTTATCAAAATAAATTACTTTTCCATCCACTGAAATACATCCCTTCATAATTTCCTGTTCTCTAAAATCTTCATTAATACTGAAATAAGCTTTATCAGCATTTGTATTTTTTAAATCTTCTTTCAGGATTCTATCATCAAAGTTGATCACTGACAAATCCGTTTGCATTTGATTCTCCCTGATCTTTCCCTTTGCATTCAGATAATTCTTAAAACTTTTATGCCAGTCAATATGATCGGGAGTTATATTAAGGATCACTGAAACTTCCGGTTTGAATTTCTCAGTATACTCAAGCTGAAAGCTGCTGACCTCCAGCACTACTATTGAATCCTTCTTCAGTTCGCTCACTATTTCAGAAAATGCTACTCCCACATTACCGCAGACTTTTGTATCGTATCCTGCATTCTTAAATATTTCACCGGTCAATACGGCTGTAGTGGTCTTTCCGTTTGTTCCCGTTATCGCTATTACCGGACATTTGCAGAATCGGAATGCGATCTCAATTTCCGAATATATTTTCTTACCAAGAGCAGTCGCCTTTTTAATAACTTCGCTTTCCGGAGAAATTCCGGGACTGACAATGAATATATCATTCTCAAAAATTTTATCCGAATGTCCGCCGGTTTCAAATTCAATTTTTCCATCTGCAAGAATGTCCTTTCTGAAATACTTTAATCTCTCCTCCGGAAATTCTTCACTGAGAAAAACTTTAAATCCATTTTTCTTAAGCAAAGCAGCCGCGGCAATGCCGCTTCTTCCCGCTCCCAGTATTGTAAAAGAACTGCTGTCCGGATCCATTATCTGATTTTTAATGATGCTAAAGTCATAATAGCCAGGATCACTGCGACTATATAAAATCTTATTACGATCTTCGGCTCAGGGATTCCCTGCATTTCAAAATGATGATGGATCGGAGCCATTCTGAAAATTCTTTTTCCCGCGCCGAATTTTTTTCTGGTATACTTAAAATAATATCTCTGCATGATCACTGATAATGCTTCGACAAAAAATATTCCTCCGAGTATTGGCAGCATAAATTCTTTTTTCACAAGTACACATAATGTGCCGACAGCTCCTCCGAGCGCAAGAGAACCGGTATCTCCCATAAATACCTGCGCCGGAAAAAAATTATACCATAGAAATCCAAGAGCAGCGCCGACAAGCGCAGTGCAGTATATTGCAAGTTCGCCGTTTCCGCGGAGATATATAATATTCAGATACTTTGAGGTTTCGATATTTCCGGAAACATAAGCTATTATACCAAGTGTAAGTGCAACTATCCCGACAGTTCCTACTGCAAGTCCGTCAAGTCCGTCAGTGAAATTTACGGCATTTGAAGTAGCGGTTATTATAAAAACCACTATCGGTATGTATGCATATGAGAAATCAAATTCAAAATCTTTCAGAAACGGAATAGTAGTTACAGAATTAATTCCTTCGAACTGAGGCAGGTAATAAATTGCAAGTCCTACTATCAGACCAACAGTTATCTGACCAAGCATTTTATATCTCTCGGCAAGTCCTTTTTGATATTTCTTAACCACCTTAAGATAGTCATCAACGAATCCGACAAGTCCAAGCGCAATCGTTACAAATAAAATTATTATCACATAAATATTTCCGAGATCGCCCCAAAGCAGTACCGGGATCACAACGGAAAGTAAAATAATAAATCCTCCCATTGTAGGAGTACCGGCTTTTGACCAGTGAAACTGCGGACCGTCTTCCTTTCTCGCTTCTCCGATCTGCTTACTCTTTAGTATCTTAATGATCTTCGGACCAAAAATAAAACTGATTAACAAAGCTGTAATAGCGGACAGAGCCGATCTGAAAGTAATAAATCTGAATATATCAAATCCCGGCGGATCAAAGACTGCGTTTATATATTCCGCTAATTTATACAGCATGTTAATTCAATTTTGAATTATATTATTTATAACCTCTTCCATCTTCATACCTCTGGAACCTTTCACGTACACAACATCTCCTGATCTCAAATTTCTTTTGAGCATTTCGGATAGATCAGACTTGTCATTAAAGTAAAAATTGTTTTTAATTTTACCTGCGCTTTTAAATGTGTTCAGAGAATATTTTCCGTATGTGAATAAATTCTTAATTCCGATTTTTCTCGCATACCTGCCTATCTCCGAATGTTCTTCCTTACTGCCCTTTCCGAGTTCAAGCATATCAGAAAGTACAGCGTATTTTTCTCCTTTATTCTTATAGCCAAGTAAAGTTTCCAGACCCATTTTTACTGATTCCGGATTGCTGTTGTAAGAATCATTTATAAACTTAATTCCTTTGTGATCAATAATTTCCATTCTCTTTGAAGAGTTTTGTTTGAAATTCTTTAAAGCTTTTTTTATAGAATTAACATTCACTTTAAATGCAAGTCCTGCAGTTACTGCTGCAAGACCATTATAAATTGAATGTTTTCCGAATGTCGAAATTGTCGCTGTGAATGATTTAGAATTATAATGTACATTAATCACTGGTTGATAATTTTTATTATATCCTTCAAATGTTCCGGTTACATCTGTTTTAAAATCATATGAATAAGAAATCACTTTTGCTTTTTTAATTTTCATTGCTTTGTTCCTTATGAATTTGTCATCGAAATTCATAAATACTATTCCGGAATTTTTTTCAAGATAATCATACAACTCAAATTCAGCTTTCGCAACACCGTTCAGATCTTTAAAAAACTCGAGATGCTCCTTGCCGATATTTGTTACCATTCCGAATTCAGGTCTAGCGATGTTCATAAGATATTCCACTTCTTTAAAATGACTGCAGCCGACTTCCAGCACTGCAATGTCATGAGAATTCTTTAACTTAAGCAGTGTAAGCGGAAGACCAATATGATTATTCAGATTGCCTGCAGTACTCAGCACATTAAATTTTTTTGATAAGACCGCAGACACAAGATCTTTTGTAGTAGTCTTGCCGTTACTGCCGCCGATGCAAAACACGGGTATGCTGAATCTGCTTCTGTGCGCGGAAGCAAACTGACCAAGCGCCTGAATTGTATCTTCAACTGCTATCAATGATTTTCCTTTATACTTACTTTTATTTTTATTGTACCACTTCTTATTTACTACAGCAAGCTTTATTCCTTTTTCAAAAACATCCTTCAGAAATTCATGCGCATCAAAATTCTCACCTTTAACTGCAAAAAATATTTCATTCTTTCTGACCTTTCGCGAATCAATTGATACGCCTGAAAATTTTTCATCCGTATTCAGTCCGCTTAAATTGCTTTCTGAATGATCAACTGACAGCAGATCTTTAAGCTTCAGCATCCCCGCTAGTCTGATTCATATATTTCGATACTATTTCTTTGTCGTCAAAATGACTTCTTACTCCTTTTACTTCCTGATATGTCTCATGACCTTTTCCGCAGATTAAAATAATATCACCTCGGGAAGAAATTTCAATTCCCTTTTTAATTGCTTCTTCCCTGTTTTCAATGACTTCATACTTTTTACCGGCATTTATCCCTGATTCAATTTCTTTTATTATTTCCAGAGGTTCTTCAAATCTCGGATTGTCTGATGTTATTATTGTATAGTCTGATAATTCCGTTGCAAATTTTCCCATCACAGGCCTTTTGGTTCTATCCTTATTTCCTCCGCATCCGAATATTGTAATAAGCGATCCGCCTTTTCCTTCATCATCAATAATTTCTCTTGCCGCTTCGATCGCATTTTTCAGTGAATCCGAAGTATGAGAATAATCAACTACCGATAAGGCTCCGTTCGGCATTGGTAATTTCTGAAATCTTCCGGGCACACCTTCGAACTTTGACAAAACGGTCTTTATACAATTCAAATCTACTCCGTAATTCAAAACAGTTCCGGCCGACGCAAGCGCATTATATACATTAAATCTTCCCGCGAGCCCGCAACATATTTCTGTACTTTCTCCCAATCTTGTTAAATCAAACTTAATACCGTTCATATCAAGCTTTACATTTTCCGCTTTAATATCTTTACTATTTTTAATTGACGCATCAATTACATAAAATATTTTTTCCGCCTTAGTATCATTCGTGATCCGCTCTCCGTATTCATCGTCTCTGTTTGACAATGCAAAAGATCTTTCAGAAAGGGAATCAAATAAAATTTTCTTTGCGGATAAATAAGATCCCATATCTTTATGAAAATCCAGATGCTCACTGGTTAAATTAGTAAAGACCGCTGTGTCAAATTTTAATCCATAAACTCTGTCCATTGATAATGCGATTGATGAAACTTCCATTACACAGTATTCGATATTTTCCGTCACCATTTCATTCAGTATCATGTTTAATTCAACTGAGTCAGGTGTTGTAAGTTTTGATTCAAATTTCTTATCGCCGATCCTGTATTCTATCGTTCCTATAAGACCTGTTTTGTATCCGGCTTCACTCAGCATCGAATGAATCAAATAAGAAGTCGTAGTCTTTCCGTTAGTTCCGGTTATTCCTATCAGTTTCAGCTTTGAAGACGGATCGCCGTAAAATATTCCGCTGACCACTGCCATAAATTTTCTGATCTCTTTCACGCTGATTACAGGAATTTTCTCAAATGAATCAGATGCTTCTTTCGTGAAAACGAGAACAGCTCCTTTTGCAATCGCTTCATTTACAAACTTATTTCCGTCGCTCTGAAGACCTTTGACAGCAAAAAAAATATTTCCGGGATTTAGATTTCTCGAATCATAACTGATGCCTGTAATTTCAGTATCTTCCGGAAAAGCAAATTTATATTTCAAAGAACGTTCAGAAAGCTTTTTCGATAATTCAGATAATTTCATTTTAATCCCTGCAATACAAAATAACTCTGGAACCGTGAAGCAGCCTTGTCCCTGAGCCCGGAGTCTGTCCTGTTACTTTTCCGCTTCCTATAATTTCCATATCAAGACCTTCCGATAACAAAATGTTAATCGCTTTTCTGAGACTAAGATCTTTCACATCCGGCACAGTTACCAGTCTGTCATCTGAAACATTTGCATCCTTAACTGCAAGTTTTATGACCGGAATATCAACCGGATTAATATTTTGATTTGCTTCGGGAAACTGAGACTCAACTATTTTTGAACCGGTTTCTGTATTCGGTTCGGAATTATTTTCAATAATTTCATATCTCATATTTTTTTCAAATAAAATATCCTTTGCATCTTCAAGTCTAAGATTCACAAAATTAGGAATTAAAATACTATTAGCATTTATTTCTTTTATTTCAGTTTCCGCTGAATTAATATTAATATTTGCTGATGCCGAATTATAAAATTCAATTGTCTGGAAATCTGTTACTCCATGAATATTCAGGATCTTAGTTGCAATATTTTTGAAAATCGGAGCAGCGACCTTACCTCCGTAATATTCTCCTGACTTAGGATTATTAAGGATTACCATAATTATTACTTTAGGATCATCGGCAGGAAAAAAACCTGCAAACGAAGAATTATGTGAGTTGCTAGTATAGACTCCGTTTACCAGTCTTTGTGAAGTTCCTGTCTTACCCGCGACCTGCACTCCTTCGATCTTTGCGTCGACACCGGTTCCGCGCTCTACTACACCTGTAAGAAGCAGACAGAGTGTCTTCGCAGTATTTTCAGAAATGACTTGTCTTAACACAGTAGGTTTATTTTCAAAAATAACTTTACCGTTTGATTCGGTTTCTTTTTTAATGATATAAGATTTCATCATTACACCTTTATTTGCAATGGCTGAATAAGCATTTGCGATCTGTATGGCATTGACCATAACTTCATAGCCAATCGACATATAGGGAAGTGAAACACCTGAAAACTCAATTGGTTTTTTCAGGAGACCTTTGTTCTCACCCGGAAGTTCAATGCCGGAGCTAATGCCAAACCCGAAATCCCTGGCGTATTTATAAAACTTTTCTGGTCCGATCTTCAGTGCAATTTTGCTGAATCCGACATTACTTGACTGCTCTATCACCTGCTGGAAACTCATACTTGATGAGCCGTGAACATCTTTTATTTTCGTACCCGTAATTTCGCTGCCGCTTTCCGTAGCAATAATGGAATTTTTATCTTCCAGCTTTTCTTCTAATGCGGCTGCAGCTGCCACTATTTTAAAAGTAGATCCGGGTTCATAAATATCTGACAAAACTGCATTCTTCATACCGGCTGTATCGGAAGTGGAAATTTTATTCGGATCATAAGTAGGGTATGAACTCATTCCAAGTATCTCACCCGTCTTTACTGACATAACAATTACTTTCCCGCCGTCCGCATTAAATTTGTTTACACCTTCGGCAAGTTCTTCTTCAGCTATTCTCTGAATGTTAATATCAAGTGTCAGAACGAGATTGTTTCCGTTCTCCGGTTCCTTTCTCGGAAACTCCAGCGACGGTCTGTTATTACCTTTCCCGTCTCTCTGCATTATTACAAATCCTTCCCTGCCTGCAAGTTCTCTTTCCATAGAAAGTTCGATTCCCATCTGACCTATATTGTCTATATTGGTAAACCCAAGTATCTGAGAAGCCAGCCGGTTGTAGTTATAAACTCTTTTAGGTTCTTTGAGAACTATTATTCCGTTCATATTCAGAGTATCCAGACCGGATGTTTTACTATCTTCAATTCTTCTTTCGAGGTAAATGAATGAAGTGTTTATCGATTTAAGTTTTGATATATATTCATTTTTATCTCTTCCGAATTTTTCCGAAAAAAACTGTGCAGCTTTTTCCGGATCATCGATCATATTAGGATCTGCTGCAACTGAATATTCATAGGAGTTTGACACAAGTACATTCATATTTCTGTCAAATATCAAACCTCTGTACGGAGGGAGGACAATTTTATTTTCGTACTGCTTTCTTGCGGCGATTTTATATTTTTCTGTATCAATGATCTGAACCGTTAACAACTTTACAAATATTGCAACAAAAAGCATAGAGAATAAAAGTAATATCACATTTATCTTTCTTCTCTGAATGAGATCCTTACCGGGTGATTTATAAAGTTTATACTGCACAAAAATTTGGTAAAATTATTTCAATTCTGATTTTTTAATTGTTATATTTTTATTATCTGAAGCTGAACTTTCTCTGAAAGTTAAATCCAGTTTTTCATTAGCCAGTGAATTTATTCTTTCAAAAGACGAAAGTTTCTCAGTTTCTGTAAGTAGCTGCTCATTCTTCTGAATTGCTTTTCTGAGATCTTCTTTCAGTTCATTGTTTCTCACCATTATCTGATTTACCTGAATAATGTTGTTGATGTAAATTACAAGAATTAAAGAGGTAATGAAAAGACAGATTAGAAAATAGAAAATTGAGATTTTTTTGTTTGGCTTTTTCATATTTTATATTAGTTTAGATTTTTTCTGCTGCTCTTAATTTTGCGCTTCTGGATCTGGAGTTTTTTCTTATTTCTTCCCGGGAAGGCGCTTCCGGTTTTTTAGTCAGTATTCGAAGGACAGGATCAATATCTTTATCAAAAAACGGGTCATCTGTTTTCTCTGAAGTTTTCTTTTTTTCCCTGAAAAAATTTTTTATAATTCTGTCTTCAAGAGAATGATAAGATACAGTAACAATTCTTCCACCCGGTATTAATAAATCTGTTGAATCCGCCAGCGCCTTTTCAAGATTTTTCAGTTCGCTGTTTACCTCTATTCTGAGAGACTGAAAGATCTTTGCAAGAAAATCTATCTTGTTTTTATTTCCGAGACTGTATTCATGAGTAACTATATTTACCAGATCAAACGTAGTTGCAATTTTTTTTACTTTTCTGTTTTTATAAATTGCATCCGATAATCTTCCTGCATTTCCTATCTCACCATAATTCCCGAAAAGTTCAGTGAGCTCATCCTTACTGTAAGAATTCAATATCTCAGAAGCTGTAAGCTCATCTTTTTTAAATGCTCTCATATCAAGCGGAGTATCTTTCATAAAACTGAATCCGTCTTCTTCATTGAGCTGAAAAGATGAAAGTCCGAGATCCAGTACGATTCCTGAAATATAATCGAATCCGGCGGCTGAAATAATTTCTTTTATATCAGCAAAATTTCCGTTGACAAAAATTATTCTGTCCGCAAATTCATTTAGAATCTGCATCGCATGACTGAGCGCGTATTCATCTTTATCTATTGAAATTACTTTTCCTCTGAATGACGAATGCCCGAAGATTAGTTTTGTGTATCCGCCTCCGCCCAGAGTTCCGTCAACGAGAATATGATTTTCAATATTTTCATTTATAAGATATTCTACAGCTTTATTTGAAAGAACGGGAATGTGAAAGTTTTCTTCATTCATTTTTAGTTATAAACTTAAACTTCACATTCTTTTATTCATGAATATCTGATTTTATTTCTAACTTTTATTATTGGTTCTTGTAATTACTATTTCAGAAACTTTCTCCGCTATCTCTTCATAAGTACTGGTTATTGAATTATCATAATTTTTCTTTTTATCAGGATCCCATATTTCCATTTTATCCAAAAGACCGAGAACGATCACTTCTTTTTTTAATCCGGCTAACTGAATCAGATCAGTTGGGATCAGTATCCTGTTTTGAGAATCAAGCTCGCATTCATTTGCATAGTACAGAAACACTCTTGTGAAATTTCTTTCCTCGCCGTTGAAAGGATTAAAATTCAGCATAACCTGTTTAACTTTTTCCCATTCATCCTGCGGATAGACAAGAAGACAGTCATCCATACCTTTAGTCAAAACGAGTTTATTGTCCGCTTCAGGCTTAATATATTTCCTGAATTTTGCGGGCAAAATTAAACGGGATTTGGCATCTAAATTACAGACTGAATGTCCCTGAAACATTGTAGAATTTTAATTTATAAATAACTTATGTATTTTGAAGAAAAGAAAAATAATGTTTTCTTAACATTATTAGGGAAATTGGTTGAAAATCAATGATTTTCAATATTCCCCACTTTACTCCACTTTACTCCACTAGTATACAAAAATACGTAAAATAATATTAATGTCAAATCGATTTTTGGTATTTTGTAGTAATATTTAAAGTATTTATATACAGAATTAATGAATAGGTGGGTAAGCGGAAATATAATTCGGGATGTTTGAATATAAAAATGGGATTTACATATTTATATCTGACGTAAATTCGAGCGCTGCATTTTCTAACTAAACCTGACAGGTTTTCAAAATTTACAAAGTGCGAACATATCCGCAGATAAAACCTGTCATGTTTTTACCGCACTGTTTAATCAGTCTATAAAAATCCAAAAAAAAACCACTCCCTGTTTCCGGAGAGTGGTCTTCTTTATAAAAATATTTGAAGAAATTATGACTCTACTTCTTCTGTCTTTTTCTTCTTTGTCTTTTTCTTCGGCGTCTCTTCTTCTTCTTCATATTCACTTTTTTCAGTAACAAGAATTTCCTTATATTTCCTGAGTCCTGTTCCGGCTGGTATCAGCTGACCGATTATAACATTCTCTTTCAATCCGAGCAGATGATCCACTTTACCTCTTATCGCTGCATCCGTAAGTACTTTCGTTGTCTCCTGAAATGATGCCGCTGAAATAAAGCTTTCTGTAGTCAGTGAAGTCTGCGTTATTCCTAAAAGCACCGGCTCCGCTGTAGCGGGAATAGCATCCCTAACCTTAAATACAGGTTTATCTTTTTTCTTTAGCGCTGCGTTCATCTCTTTTGCTTCTTTTTTGCTGAACACCTGATTTTCATGTACTTTATCATATCCGTTTGTGTCCGTTACTACGACCATTCCTTTAAGCTCTTCATTTCTCTCGGCGAATAATATTTTATTCACTACATCACCTTCAAGGAAATTTGTATCACCGGTATCTGTAACTTTCACTTTCTGAAGCATCTGTCTCACTATGACTTCAATATGCTTATCATTAATTTTCACACCCTGTATTCTGTAAACTTCCTGGATCTCATTTACAAGATATTCCTGAACTTCAGCAACACCTTTGATCTTCAGAATGTCAACCGGATCATATGCTCCGCCTGTTAGCGGCTCACCTGATTTCACAATATCTCCGTGTCTTACAAGAATATGTTTCCCGATAGGTATTTTATAATCAATTACTTTACTTCCGTCTTTACTGATGATCCGGACTTCCCTGCTTCCTCTGGATATCTTACCGATCTCAACAGTTCCGTTGATCTCCGCTACTTTCGCAGGATCGCTTGGACTTCTTGCTTCAAATAATTCTGTAACCCTCGGAAGACCTCCGGTAATATCTCTTGTCTTACCTGATTCTCTGGGAATTTTTACAATGATCGTTCCCGCTTTTACTTCAGCGCCGTTGTCAACAAGCAATGAAGCTTTAGCAGGTATCAGATACGAACTTAACAATTTTTCATTTTTCGGATTCAGGATCTGAATCGTCGGTGACTTTGTCTTGTCTCTTGATTCAATAACTATCTTCTGTAAAAATCCTGTCTGTTCATCTTTTGAAATATCATACTGCTTGCCTTCTTCCATTTCAAAGTAATTGACGATACCGTCATCCTCTGCAACTATGACAGAGTTGTATGGATCCCATTCATATAAAATTGCATTTTTCGGAACCTTCTCTTTATCTTTCACTTTAAGATGTGTTCCGTAAGGCACTGTATATCTTGCTAACTGCGATCCGTTATCATCAATAATATTTATCAGTCCGTTCCGGCTGAGTGATACATACTCAGTACTTGCTCCGCCTTTATATTCTACGATCTTTATATTTTCAAATTTAACTTTACCTTCGAACTTTGTTGTGATCTGAGACTGTGAAATTATCTTACTTGCCGTTCCTCCGATGTGGAATGTCCTCAGTGTAAGCTGTGTTCCCGGCTCACCGATTGACTGAGCGGCAACGATACCAACCGCTTCTCCGACTTCCACCATCTTACCTGTTGCAAGATTCTTACCGTAGCATTTTGCGCAGACTCCTCTTTTAAGTTCGCATGTCAGCACAGATCTTATTTCTACCTGTGTGATAGGAGTTTCAGCCACTAAGTTTGCAAGCTCGTCTGTAATTAACTCACCTGCTTTTATAATTACTTTCTTTGTAAGCGGATTCACTACATCATTTACTGCAACTCTTCCGAGGATTCTTTCTGAAAGAGTTTCTTTTACATCCTCGCCTTCCTTAAGAGCTTCCGTTATTACACCTCTGATTGTTTTACAATCTACATCAATAATAATAACATCCTGCGCCACATCTACAAGTCTTCTTGTAAGATAACCTGCGTCTGCAGTTTTCAGAGCTGTATCTGCCAGACCTTTTCTCGCGCCGTGTGTAGAGATAAAGTATTCAAGAATTGATAATCCTTCTTTGAAATTTGCAATGATCGGATTCTCAATGATCTCTCCCGCCTGACCTGTTAGTGACTTTTGAGGTTTCTGCATAAGTCCTCTCATTCCGGCAAGCTGACTGACCTGTTCCGCCGAACCTCTTGCGCCGGAGTCTATCATCATGTGAAGAGAATTAAATCCCTGCTTTGACTTTGTGAGGTTAAGCATCAGGTCTCTTTTTACTTCATCCCGAACGTGTGTCCAGATATCAATTACTTTATTATATCTTTCATTCTCGGAAATAATACCTTTTGCTTTTGATTTTTCAATTTTGTCTACTCTTAAAAATGCCTCTTCTATGATCTTATCCTTAGTCTTCGGTACTTCAATATCATCTATGTTTACGGACAATCCTCCTAAGGTAGCATACTTAAATCCGATCTCTTTTAAATTATCTAAGAATACGGATGTTTCTAAATTTCCAACTTTATTATAAATCATATTTATCATTTCAATGATCTTTTTCTTTTTTAGAAGTTCATTGATAAATGATATCTTCTCCGGAACTATCTTGTTGAATATTACACGGCCAACAGTTGTCTCAATTATCTCGCCTTTTATTCTTACTTTTATCCTTGCATGCATTCCGACTTTTTTATTGTCAAATGCCAGCATGACTTCATCTGATGAAGAAAATATTTTTCCTTCTCCTAGATCGCCCGGAAGTTCTTTTGTAAGATAATAACATCCTAATATCAATTCCTGATTCGGAATAGTGATCGGAGCTCCGTTTTGCGGCGAAAGAATATTATGTGATGATAGCATCATGATCTGCGCTTCAAGCTGCGCCTCGTATGAAAGCGGTACGTGTACCGCCATCTGATCGCCGTCAAAGTCAGCGTTGAATGCTATACAAACAAACGGATGAAGAGTGATCGCCTTACCTTCTATAAGCACCGGCTGAAACGCCTGAATACTTAATCTGTGAAGTGTCGGCGCTCTGTTCAGAAGTACCGGATGTCCGTTAATCACATTCTCAAGTATGTCCCATACTTCCGGCGTTCTTTTATCAATTAATTTTTTCGCGCTCTTTACAGTCTTTACATAATCCCTGTCAATAAGTCTTCTTATTACAAACGGCTTGAATAACTCAAGCGCCATGTCTTTCGGAAGTCCGCACTGGTGAAGTTTTAATTCAGGTCCGACTACAATTACAGTTCTGCCGGAATAGTCAACTCTCTTACCAAGCAGATTCTGTCTGAATCTTCCCTGCTTACCTTTAAGTATATCCGACAACGATTTCAAAGCTCTGTTCTCAGCTTTGACCGCTGTTACTCTTCTCGAATTATCAAGCAATGCATCCACAGCTTCCTGAAGCATTCTCTTTTCATTTCTTAAAATAACCTCAGGCGCTTTTATATCTATAAGTCTTTTTAATCTGTTGTTTCTGATAATAACTCTTCTGTAAAGATCATTCAGATCACTTGTTGCAAATCTTCCGCCTTCAAGAGGTACAAGAGGTCTCAGCTCCGGGGGTATTACCGGCACTACGTCAAGCACCATCCACTCAGGTTTGTTCGGCTTTCCGCCAGGTTTGATCCTGAATGCTTCAAGTATTCTGAGTCTCTTTATATTCTCCATCTTTTTCAGTGCAGACGGATCGTTTTTCAGTTCAGCTCTCAGTCTTGCGATCTCTTCTTCTGTATTAATGCTTTTCAGCAGTTCCTTTACAGCTTCTCCGCCCTGACCTGCAACGAATTTTTTCGGATCATCATCGTCCATATTATGCTCATCTTCTGTCATTGTGTCAAGCACTTCATTATATTCATCCTCCGTGATAAGCTGCATCTTTTTATAACTCGACTTACCCGGATTTATCACTACATAGGTTTCATAATAAATTATCCTCTCAAGTTCTTTGGAGGAAATTCCAAGTACGTATCCTATCTTTGTCGGAAGTGATCTGAAATACCAGATATGAACTACTGGCACGCTTAAAGTAATATGCCCCATTCTTTCTCTTCTGACATTCTTAAGATTAATTTCCACTCCGCATCTGTCGCAGACTATTCCTTTATATCTTATGCCTTTATATTTTCCGCAGTGACATTCCCAGTCTCTGACCGGACCGAATATTTTCTCACAGAACAAACCGTCTTTATCCGGTTTGAATGTCCTGTAATTAATAGTTTCCGGCTTTAATACTTCACCAAATGATCTCGAGATAATCGCATCCGTTGACGCAAGATTTATAGTAATTTTCGAAAATCTTTTTCTCTTGTGCTCTGTTTTAAAAGCCATTTTAACCTCTTATTTAATTTTCTTTTTAATCAGATTTTTTTATTTCGGAAAATTGCCGTTCCATTTTATACACTCCGCTCGAAATATCTGCGCCGTTGAATTCCGTATCATAAGTCCCCGCATTTCTGAACTCATTAACAAGCGTCTTTATTTCCTTTCCGGTGATGTCATATACTTTGATACCCGACACGGGAATACTGAATGTAATCTTTGTAACCGGATTAAATGGATTAGGTTAGTTCTGTGACAATATAAAACTTTCGGGAGTATTTTTGATAATATGTTAAACCTCTTATTTATCAGGCGCTTATCGTTTATTCTTGTCTGTTTCCATTCGATTTTCATTCCGATCCGCTTAAATCTCCCTCTGGTTTTCTTTTTGATACCAGCATTCCTTTAGATGTTTATTATTCAGATAAATTGGTAATCGCTATCCTTCTTCAATTATTCTGTTTCACTTTTGTCTTATTATGAAATCTTCCATAGGTTTCTCTGTGACTCCTGTATGAAGTATCATTAAATGTTAGAAGTAAATCTGAAGCGCGCCGTATTCTGAAACCGTTGAGTTTTCATACAATAATAATCTCTACTGAACGCAGACTGCCTTTTGGGAATCAAATTCTTTTAATTTATTGTTGTCTCTCCCGAATGTTCTTTCTGATAAGCTTCCAGATAAGCTCCTGAGCTAAGCCCGATCATCTGATTCCTGAAAGAATACAGTATCAATCCGAATCCAATGTCATAAAGGTTAATTGTTTACTGATCTCGACCGGACGAATTGTCATCATAAGGTTAAAGTAACCCGTCTGAATTTCTAATTAATTTTATTAAGGTCGGAAAGCGTTCCCAATTTTCCCTTACATCAAAAGTATCGGAACCGGTAGGATTGTTCCGTTTATATAATAATCGTTATTTGTTAAAGTGAATCTGTTGTATCCAAAAGCCATATTCGGATAGGATTCATCTTCAGAAAATCCCCGCGCCTGAAGGAGATCCTAAAATGATTATCGCCGAGTCCTATGTGGAGCCGCCTGAGATTACGGGATGCATGTTTGGAACCGATGAGTATGAAAGACATATGTTATCATTTATGAACTGTTAAAACTTTTCAACAGATCAGGCGAAGACAGTAAAGAGTAATAAGTATAATAAAATCATTTATGATGTTATATTCAAACTTACCATGATCCGCTTATAAAATTCCGACTCCGAATATTGATTCCGTTACGTGTTTTGAGAAACGAACGGTGAGCTGTTAAATAAGTCAGCCGTTCCGGAATTACTGATCGTATTTCCTATAATGTTAAAATATCCTCCGTCGCAAAGCTCCGCATATATTCCGTGATCAAAACCTTTTGTCAGTATGTTTGAAGAAATTGTATTATCCATTATTAAAATTTAAAATTATACTGCTTCCCGCTGCATATATTGCGTTATTCAAAACATGACTCGTCTGATTGATAAAAGAGCAGCCGGAGATTTCAGTTGAATAAGGAATCTCCGTTCCTTCATCATCATTTTTATTCATAATATTATTCCAAAGTCCGCGTTTTTAATTAGGCGTTTTTATTGTATCCTGCGAGCGGTGCTTTAAAGAATACCGTTCCTTTTTTGTAGAGTCGGGAGTAAAGACTGCATTATTCGCAATAAGCTTCGCTCCGCTGTCGCAGACAATTCCGGAGTTCTCACCGAACATCATCTTTGATCCCGGTTTCATTATCAAAGAAGTCGTATTTCCTCTAAGATGTAAATTGTAATTATTTGGTAGTATCACTACTGCGCTGTCTTCGAGGATGATTTTCGTGCTGTCTTTGACAAGAAAGATATTATCAATTCCCGGACAAAAGCCGTGTAATCCTTTTTCAAAAATGAAATTTCCCGGACCTCTGACCTTTCCGCCTTCGTTGCAGAATGATCCTCCGTTTATAAATCGCATTTCTGAGTTAGGATGAAAAGTCAGATTGCTTTGATATTTTAAGGTGATTCGGTTGGGGTAGTTTACTTTTATTTTTCCATTGCTGTTCAGAACTAATGTTGCAGTGTCTTCAACTATTAAATTATTATATCCGAAAGAAGGAGTGATCATATTAAATGTATTTCCGGATTTGATTATCATAGCAGCTTTCTTTTTTACAGTAATATTAGTTATAGTATCTAAAAGAATATTTTTTGTTGCTATAGTATCATCAACAAAAACATTACCAAATAAATCACCTGAATTTGGATGATAAGGGATTGTATAAGGACTGGGAAGTTCTCTTCCGTCTATTGGAAATATCAAATAATTTTCATCTGTAACTGAGCTTCCTCTAGAAGGAGGATGTTCATTATTTAAATTATAACCCGTCCATTGATTTGTAATTGTATCAAACCTATGATATTGTTTATAAACTATGCTTCCGTCATAAGGTGGGCTGCCGGTTCCAAATAAAGGTAATTCATCTCCTTCAATAGTAGCTCCCCATTGAAAAGTAATACTTAATGGTGAAAGCGAATAAATCTTTAAAAATAAATCCTGAGAACCACCTGATCCAGTAATATAATTATAATTGAAATCATTCCAATCTATGGGAATTGCACAAATTGAATCGAAAGAATATCCACTATTTGATGTAGTATAAATTTCAAAAATATATTTTCCATACCCAAACAAACCATCTAAATCATTATTATGAGAAGCATCATTTCCCAATAGTAACCACTTACTATATTGATTTCCTGATAGATCAGGTATTAGTTCAAAATATCCACCATAAGGACCTCTGTTGTTTAAGGCGTATCCATCTAATCCTGTTAAATAACGAAGAGGATTTTGGCCAGAGTTATCACCTCTTCTTGTTACTGTATTATCTTTTGACAATAGAGAATATTTAGTTTGTAATATCCCGTGCGAATCACCATTAAATATTGAACTTACAGGGTAAAATCTTACATATAGATTTAAATTTAATATTTTATTGTTAATGTAAATTTCACAATTTATCAGTTTTAATAATATAAATGTCACCTAAATTAAAGTTATCTCTAATCCCTATTACTGCGTATCCAGAATCCTTAGTTTGTATAATACATTTCCCATCGTCATTATCATTGAATCCATATAGATTCCTCCATAGTTCATTACCAATTGAGTCGGTTTTTAAAAGTTTAACAAAATAATTAAAATTTCCGGTTTGTAATGTGGGGTAAAAAACAACATTCTTTGTTTTTATAAAGGAATTGCTCAAACTATATTCAGGGGGTCCATTATCATATTTTTTAAGCCAGACAATTTTCCCGCTTGAGTCACATTTAGAAATATAGTTCACATATCCGTAAGTGTTTCCACATAAAAAATAGCCGTTGTTTATATCTGATTGTAAGTATGAACGAGATAAAGAATCGTATCCCTTAAAAAATATTTGATTCCCATATAAATCAGTTTGCATAACAAAAAGCTTAAAAGATAAAGGTAGCATTGCAGAATAATCTCCTGTTAAAATTATATTTCCGCTTGAATTAAAAGTCAGATCATTAAAATAACCGTTAGCTATACCTTGAATATAAAATTTAGACCAAATAAAATTTCCTAATGAATCTAATTTAATTAACTGAGGAAAGGTACTATCTAAGGTATCAATATAAGAAATCAAATAAAATCCTCGATCGGGAGCAGAAATAAAATTAATAGGATATGGAAAGTTTTGAGATTTTGCCCAGATAATATTTCCGTTTATATCAATTTTTATAAAACTTGAGCCGCAAATTATATATGTATTATTAAAGGATTCTTTTATTGAATATGCTAAAAAACCTGGATAAGTTTTTGTCCAAATTGTATCTCCGTAATTATCTAATCTCATTGCGAACATATAATTTGTTGTATTTATTCTTTTCCTCCCAACTGCAATATAACCCTCATCCGGAGTCTGTACTATTGAATATCCATAATCAATGTTTCCTTCGCCATAAGTCTTTTGCCATGTAATAGACTGCGGCTGCACCTCACCCCATCCCGCTGCTAAACAAAACAATATCAATATTCCAAAAAACCTTTTCATAATCTTAAGTATAAATTCATTTCAATCTCTCAAATTTAATCTGCATTTTTCGTCAATATAATTTTGTTGTCTTCGATCTCAATGTTATATATATAAGAGCAAAACTGGTGAAAGCCTACTTCTAAATGATCTTACCATTACACTTAACTTTCCGCCTTCGTTTCAGAAAACCGGACTGTATTGATAAATACTAAAGTTTCGGAAATTTATTTTCCTAAAGGAAACTTCAGCTAATCATAAATAAAGAACCAAATCACTTATTATTTGAAAATTACTCTTCAAGATTTATATCCAAACACAATCCCTGAAGCTCTTTCAGCAATACATTAAATGATTCAGGTATTCCCGGCTCAGGTAAATTTTCGCCTTTAATAATAGCTTCATATACTTTGCTTCTGCCGGTTACGTCGTCACTTTTGTAAGTGAGCATCTCCTGTAATATATTAGCAGCTCCGTATCCCTGCAATGCCCAGCATTCCATCTCTCCGAATCTCTGTCCGCCGAATTGCGCTTTTCCGCCGAGCGGTTGCTGTGTAATCAGCGAGTATGGCCCGATTGACCTTGCGTGTATCTTGTCATCCACAAGGTGGGAAAGTTTTAACATATAAATATATCCGCATGTGACTCTCTGATCGAATTTCTCTCCCGTCATACCGTCATAAAGATGCGTTCTCGAATTTTCATCCAGTCCTGCTTTCTTAAGCATATCCACTATCTCAGCAACTGTCGCTCCGTCAAAGATCGGCGTCGCGAATTTCACACCCATTTCCTTTGCAGCCCAGCCGAGCGCTGTTTCGTAAAGCTGTCCGAGATTCATTCTCGACGGTACTCCCAGCGGATTCAATACTATATCCACAGGCGTTCCGTCCGGTAAGAACGGCATGTCTTCCTGAGGCACAAGCTTGGCAACGACTCCTTTGTTACCGTGTCTTCCCGCCATCTTATCGCCTACTGATAATTTTCTTTTCTTCGCAACATATACTTTCGCAAGCTTTACAACGCCTGTCGGAAGTTCATCTCCTAATTTCACCTTGTCTTTTAATCTCTTGTATCTCTCTTCTATTTCATTCTGCTTGAATGTATAATTTCTGTAAATGTCCGGAATCAGTGAGTTTGCTCTGTTACTGTCCGACCAGTCCGCATCATAATCAAAGTCAGCAAGTACATATCCGTCGTTTTCGATAAGATTCATCAATGCGCTTTTCTTGAATGCTGATCCGCTCTTGACTAAGATATTTCCTTTTCTGTCTTTCATACCTTTTGAGGTTTTTCCCTCAAGGAGTATGTCAAACTTTTCAGCTATCTTGTGATTAAGATCTTTGATCTCTTTCTTTCTCTCAGCTTCAAATTTATCTATCTTTCTTTTCTCATCTCTTTTGCTTTCCGTGTCTCTTGTCTTTCTTGAGAAAAGTTTGTTGTTTATAATAATACCTTTCAGTCCCGGAGTCGCTTTAAGTGAAGCATCCTTAACGTCTCCCGCTTTATCACCAAAGATAGCTCTTAATAATTTTTCTTCCGGCGTCGGTTCAGTCTCTCCTTTTGGAGTTACTTTTCCGATCAATATGTCATTTTCTTTTACTTCTGCGCCGACTCTTACTATTCCGTTTTCATCCAGATCTTTTGTGGCTTCTTCGCTGACGTTGGGAATTTCTTTTGTAAGCTCCTCTTCGCCTCTCTTTGTATCTCTTACTTCAAGACTGAATTCTTCAATGTGTATCGATGTATAAACGTCATCTGCAACTAATTTTTCACTGATGACAATCGCATCTTCATAGTTATAACCTCTCCACGGCATAAACGCAACAAGCACATTTCTTCCAAGCGCGAGTTCGCCTTTCTCAGTCGATGAACCATCTGCAAGTATATCGCCTTTCTTTATCTTCTGACCTTCTTTTACAATCGGTCTCTGATTTATAGATGTGTCCTGATTGGTTCTCAGGAATTTTATTAAATTATATACAACTAATTTTCTGTCATCAAAGCTTAGTAAACTCTCATCGGAATCTTCTTTGATATTGTATTTAACAATGATCTTGTCTCCGCTTACATATTCAACTGTTCCGTCTGCTTCTGCAGTCAGTAATGTCCTCGAATCTCTCGCGATGATCTCTTCGAATCCGGTTCCGACAACCGGTGATTCCGGTCTGAGAAGCGGTACTGCCTGTCTCTGCATATTACTTCCCATCAGCGCTCTGTTTGCATCATCATGTTCGAGGAACGGGATCAATGCTGCTGCAGCGCTAACGATCTGATTTGTCGCCACATCCATATAATCTATTTCATTCGGATGCAGTAATGGGAAATCACCTTTGAATCTTCCTTTTACTTTATCATTCTGGAATTTTCCCTTATCATCAATCGGCGCATTTGCCTGAGCTATCTTATAAAAATTCTCAATCTCTGCTGATAAATATTCGATCTTGTCTGTGACTCTTCCGCTCTCAACTTTTCTGTAAGGCGTCTCAATGAATCCAAGTTCATTGATTCTAGAATGAATGCAAAGCGATGATATCAAACCAATGTTCGGTCCTTCCGGCGTTTCAATCGGACACAACCTGCCGTAATGGGTATAGTGAACGTCCCTTACTTCAAATCCTGCGCGTTCTCTTGAAAGTCCGCCCGGTCCCAGTGCGCTGATCCTTCTCTTGTGAGTCATCTCTGCAAGCGGATTAGTCTGATCCATAAACTGTGAAAGCTGACTTGTTCCGAAAAATGATGCAAGCGCGCTGGTAATAGGTCTTGCGCTTATCAGTTTCGAAGGAGTTAAATTTTCTTCATCATGTATGCTCATCTTGTCCCTGATGGTTCTCGACATTCTCGAAAGTCCTAGTGAGAACTGCGCTGATAACTGCTCATTCACTGTCCTGACTCTTCTGTTACCAAGATGGTCAATGTCATCCACATCTTTCCTGCCGTCAACAAGATCCCTGATATAATTAATTATATTCACAAGATCTTCCTGAGTAAGTATCGTAATGTGCGGATCAATGTTCGTGCCTAATTTATAATTGATCTTGTATCTTCCGACTTCACCGAGATCATATTTCTTTGTATTGAAAAATAATTTTTCAATATAACTTCTTGCGCTTTCAGCTTCGGATTCTAATAATGCCGCTGCAGCTTTCTTGTCTTTTGGTGAAGTGTCCGCCGGCAGCTTTTCTAATAATACATCCGTCTCGTCTTCATCATTTATAATTGTAGTATAAATTACCATCTCTCCGTCTGTCGGATCGGTTTTCAATAGCTTAAGTTCTTTGATCTTTGCATTCGTAATTGAGACAAGCTGTTCGTCGGATAAAACGCTGTTGGCATTAATTCCAATATCATCACCTGTATCTTTGTTGACTACATTTTCAAGTACTATCCTTCCGGTATAATCAAGATAATTTTTATCATTCACTTTTACTGTTTCCACAAGATCAAAAAGTTCAAGCATATTCACATGTTCCGTAAACCCAAGCGCTTTCAGCAGTGTTGAAAAATAAAACTTTTTCTTTCTGTCCACATAAGCGTAAAGCAGATTATTAATATCTGTGGTAAATTCCACCCATGAACCTCTGAAAGGAATGACCCTTGCTGAGTAAAGTTTTGTACCGTTTGCATGAGTTGATTCTCCGAATACTACGCCCGGTGATCTGTGAAGCTGACTTACGATTGCCCGCTCTGCGCCGTTAATAATAAAGCTGCCTCTCGGTGTCATGTAAGGAAGATTTCCGAGATACACGTCATTTTCAATTGTGTAGTTATACTCTTTTGCGGCTGCATTCGGTTTTGTTGACAATCTTAATCTCGCCTTTACCTGTACCGCATACGTTAATCCCTGTTCCTGACATTCGATAACGGAGTAATGAGGTTTCTCCAGATAATAATCGACAAACTCAAGTAACGCTGTCTCTCTTGAATCGCTGATAGGAAAGTTGTCTTCAAATACTTTCTGAAGACCCTGTGATTTCCTTCTGCTTGCGGGTACATCTTCCTGCAGAAAATCTTTATAAGACTGCACCTGTACATTCAAAAGATCCGGCGGATCATGCGTGATGGACGTTTTAGCAAACGTCAGTCTGTCATTTTTGCTGTTTAACTTATTCAGTTTCAGATTTAAATCCATAGTTGCCAAATTTTTACCTCCGGAATATTTTAATAAATAATCCCGGCATGAGTATTGCCGGGACTATTATGGTTTTTTTAATATAATTTTTATAAAACAGAACAGTCAAAGAATTATTTTACTTCGACTTTTGCGCCTACTGCTTCAAGGTCTGCCTTTAGCTTATCCGCATCTGCTTTTGAAATGTTTTCTTTAATTGGTTTCGGTGCGCTTTCAACAAGTGATTTAGCTTCCGTAAGTCCGAGTCCTGTTGCATTCTTTACAGCTTTGATCACGTTGATCTTCTGAGATCCTGCTTCAGCAAGTATAACTGTAAATTCAGTCTGCTCTTCTACCGGAGCTGCCGCAGCTGTCGGCGCTCCTCCCATCATTACAGGCGCTGCTGCTGTTACTCCGAATCTGTCTTCCAGAATTTTCTTTAATTCTGAAGCCTGAGTTAATGTTAACTCTCCGATTTTATCTGCAATTTCTTCTACTGACATTTTGATTTTACCTCTTTTTAATTTTTTAGTTTATTAATAATTATTTTTTAAGCTGCGCGTTTCTTTGCAGCTTCCTCTATTACACTGGAAAGATCCCTCATCACTGCATTGATCGAACCAACTATACCGCTTATTGGTGAATCAAGTGAACCGAGGATTGACGCTATCACTTCTTCTTTTGTCGGAAGCGAAGCCAGTGTATTGAGCTGTTTCGAATCATATGCTTCATTCTCTACTATTGCAATCTTGAGCTTTGGTCTCTCAATTTTGTCAAAAAATTTCTTCAGGATTTTTGCCGGCGCTACGGGGTTTTCTTTTGCAAATACAATTCCCGTCGGTCCGTTCAGCATTTCATCGAGCTTTTCGAAATGAGTTGAATATTTGTCTGTCTCCTTTAAAGCCCTGACCGTTAAAGTATTTTTCAATACCTTATACTTAAGTCCGGATTTAAAAAATTCACTTCTTAATTCATTCACTTCCTCGACAGTCAATCCGGTGAAATCAGTAAAGTATATAGCCTCAGAGGAATCAAGCATTTCTTTGATATCCCTGATTGACTCTACTTTCTGTTCTTTTTTCATAATTTAGCTTTTTAAAGTAATTGTTTAGATCTGTTTTGTCTACCCGAAGCTGGTAAACAAATTATATGTTTGTTGAGTGCGTAAATTCTTTTTTTTATGCCGCTTTCTTAACCATACCCTGATTTTTATCAATCTTTATTCCGGGTCCCATTGTCGTCGACAATGTTATGCTTTTTACATAAGTACCTTTTGCCGCAGCCGGTTTCAATTTTATAATTGTATCAATAAATGCTGTAATATTTTCCGTAAGTTTGCTTTCATCAAATGAAACTTTTCCAACTATTGAATGAACAATACCTGTCTTGTCAACTCTGAAATCAATCTTTCCCGCTTTGACATCTTTAACCGCCTGACCAATGTTCGGAGTTACTGTTCCGCTTTTTGGATTTGGCATAAGTCCTCTCGGTCCGAGTATCTTTCCTATTTTTCCTAACTCAGCCATTGTGTCCGGCGCAGCAATAATTACATCAATGTCAGTCCAGCCTTCCTGTATTTTTTTTACATAATCCTCATACCCGACGTGATCTGCTCCCGCTTCTCTTGCTTCATCATGCTTTTCCGGCTTTGCTATAACAAGCACTCTTACGGTTTTACCTGTTCCGTGCGGCAAAGAGACGGTTCCTCTTACAACCTGATCCGCATGTTTAGGATCTACACCTAATCTTACCGCTACATCAACTGATTCATCAAATTTTGCAGAAGCTGTTTTCTTAAGTTCTGTAACTCCGGTCTTAAGATCATATTCCTTTTCTATATCAACTTTCTTCAGAATGTCTTTTTGCTTTTTTGTTAATTTCATTTTTAAAAATTAAAAAATTTATATTTAATATTTTACTTGTGTTTGTTTACTGAAGTTCAAAAATTAACCGGTATTATTTCTCTACCGATAACCCCATACTTCTGGCAGTACCTGCTATCATTCTCATTGCCGCTTCCACATCATGAACATTAAGATCTGGCATTTTTGTCTCAGCGATTTCTCTCAGTTGCTGCTGAGTAACTTTACCGACTTTATTTTTATTCGGAATACCGGATCCCTTTTCAATTCCCAGAGCTTTAAGCAGAAGCACAGCAGCAGGTGGTGTCTTAGTGATAAATGTAAATGATTTATCTGAAAATACCGTTATCACTACAGGAATAAGATATCCCTTTTTATCCTGTGTCCTTGCATTGAATTGTTTGCAGAACTCCATTCCGTTTACGCCTCTCTGTCCGAGGGCAGGTCCGACCGGAGGCGCCATTGTTGCAGCTCCCGCCGGTATCTGTAATTTTATAAAACCTGTTATCTTTTTTGCCATTATATATAATTATTAAAAATTTATTTTTCTTTTTCTACCTGTGTTAATTCAAGCTCAATAGGAGTCTTTCTTCCGAATATGCTTACCATGACTTTCACTTTAAACTTTTCCAGATTTACTTCCAGTATATTTCCGCTGAAATTATTAAAAGGTCCGCTGGTTACTTTTACAGGATCTCCTACATTCAGCTGAATATCAAGTTTTTCTTTTTCACCTTCCTCATTTAGGATAGACTTGATTCTCTTTACTTCATCATACTTTAATGGGATCGGTTCAAGCTTAGTTCCTTTCACGCTTTTGGATCCCACCATGTTTATTATTGACGGCGTTTTGGAAATGAAATCCCTGATCTTGTCATCCAGATCAGCTTCAATGAGTATGTAACCGGGTAAAAAATTCTTGAATTTTACTTTCTTCTTTCCGCCTTTAACTTCAAATACTTTTTCCAGAGGAATTAGAACATTGTTTATCCTGTCATGTAATTTTTCATTTCTGATTTCATTATCAAGATATGCCTTTACTTTATTTTCATGTCCGGATATGATCCTTACTGCATACCATTTAAAGATCTCCGATTCCTCTTCAGCCTGCTCTTCCGGCTTTACTTCTGCATCCTGTTCTTCTTCAGATAATATTTCTTCAGACTTGTCGTTTAACTTTTTTTCCTCTGCCATTTATATATGTATTATTAAAATATCGCTTTCAACAGTTCGCTGATGCCTTTATCTATCAGATACACAAGTGCTGCTGATAAAAGCATGGTAACCACCACTACTTTAGTAGAATCTATAAGCTCCTCTTTCTTAGGCCAGGAAACTTTCTTCATCTCCTTATATATATCCTCGAAAAAATTTATTATCTTATCTTTCATATAATTTGCATTTTTTTTGCATTTTTGAATAAAATTTTAAACTGCAATTTGCACGGGAGGAGGGACTCGAACCCCCAACCAACGGTTTTGGAGACCGCTACTCTACCAATTGAGCTACACCCGCAGTTAGCCTGACAGAGATGATCATTTAGATTCCCTGTGAAGAATATGCTGCCTGGTCCACTTACAATATTTTTTTAACTCAATTCTCTCCTTGGTATTTACTCTGTTCTTGAATGATACATATACAGATTTTCCCTTATGAGGTCCCTCTATACTTACGAGTTTTATCTTTACTCTTGATCCTTCTTTTGCCATTTTATTTTTTTACTAAAATTATTGATGATCTAATTTAATATTCTAAATGCTGATTTGATTTTATAATTAAATTTGTCAGCTGAAATGTTTTCGATTCTCTCTATTGGTAATATGGTAATATACAGATATTTTTTTTCAGGAATGTTATTAAACTTTTATTTTCTTTATTGATTCAGAGCTGATGACCGGGATTGAACCGGTGACCTCATCCTTACCAAGGATGTGCTCTACCAACTGAGCTACATCAGCTTTTCAGTTTGCTGAGCGGGAGACGAGACTCGAACTCGCGACCAACAGCTTGGAAGGCTGTGACTCTACCAACTGAGTTACTCCCGCTTAAATTTTTTCCTTTTTAATTTTATACAACTTTGTCTCTTCAACGTCTTTCCAAATCTCCTTTGACTCTGTGAAAAATGTAAACGGGAAAATCCTGCCAGATGAATTATCCCCGGGAATTTTATTAAGTGGGTAGGGAAGGATTCGAACCTCCGAAGACCTGAGTCGACAGATTTACAGTCTGTTGCGTTTAACCACTTCGCTACCTACCCGTATAACCCAATAAATTTCTTATCAATTATAGCAAAGGACGTTAAAAATATCAAAATTAACATTTTAAATCAACTCATATTTTGATATTAGATAAGCTTTTTTTTGACTGTGTATATAGGTTGTATGTAAGTATTAATTATAAATTCCTTAAATCACAGTAAACTCAGTTTAAACAAACTGTCTATTTTCACTTTCTGATTACGAAGATTATTTATTCTCTCAAGTATAGATTGTCTTTCATCATTGCTGTATAGATTTTCTTCAACATCTTCTGAAATTACTTCATACAGTGCCAGATTAATTTCTTTTCCAAAGTCCTTATAATTATAGTCTCCTTTTCTTTCCGTGTTAACAAGTATCGCCTGTCCAACGGTATAATCTCCGTCTATATTTTTTATAGCGACTATTGTCCTCGTATCCGGCTCTCTGCAAAGGTATATCCCGTCATCCTTTATCTCCATTACTCTTGCTGAAATAATCCTCGTAATGGATCCCGGATTTCCTGACGAACTTAAATTAACAAGCATTTTATCCTGCTCCCTGATTTCTCTTTCAAGTTCATTATATTTCACAACTGATGCGATCTTCTTGTTTAACAAACTAATGTTTGCTTCCAGAATATTTATGTCCCTGTACATTGTTGTTTCAGGAAACACTGTCAGTATCAGTTTTGCATTATTAAGTTCATTAAGTGCTTCACTGAATTTTCCCAGTCCGTTCAGTTTTTTCCCGTTTGATATTTTTTGCGAATATTCTCCGTAAGCAACATTATATATATTATTAAATAAAATTTTTGAATCTTCCGGATCCAGAGTGCTTTTAATTTTATTATAATACTTTAGAGCAAGCTTCCAGTCATCTTTATAATAAATACTTGATATCTGAAATGAATAATTATTTATCCTGTCTAAAGCTCTAAATTTATTTTTTCCGTCTGAATAATTTCTGAGAAAGGTCTCATACTTTCCTATCATCTTCTCCATTGTTCTGAGATCATTTGCTTTGTCAGTCTTTACAAGTTCTGCATAATCCCTGTCCTCTTTTAAAATAAAAGTGTAATATCCCAGATAACCCAGCGCTGAAAGTATTGCAATTATAATTACTATTATCAGAATATTAGTATAAAGTCTTCTGCGTTTCTGCTCAGGAATTTTTTCTCTGATTACATCAAGTCTTGTATTAACGAAATTCGTCTCGGTCTCATCAGTATATTTTATTACATTTTTATAATAGATCTCCGCCGCCCTGTAATCTTTGTTGCCGAACGCCTCGTCTCCGCTGCTCATTAGATTGATCTTGTTATTGATCAGCGCAACTGCTTTGTTGTAAAGATTTTTTAATTCGGAATTTCTTCTGTCAAGTTTCAGATACTGCTTGCCTTCAAAGATCGCTTCCGAAAACTGATTCCTGTTAATAAGGTATTCAATATTAATAATGGCTTCTCTTATCGTCACTTCATCGTTTTCATCCCTGATCTTTTCTCCGCACCCGTACACTGCGCAGCCTTTGTTTTCAGCCCAACAGTCTCTGTGATATGGCGAGCTGCATGAATTACAGAATATCGCTTCTGTATCATTTTTTATCGGCATCTGACAAAATGTGCAGATATTCTTGACAGGTTTTAAGAGATCGTCCATTGATTGGAAATTAAATTTCCGTGTAGTTTAATTTAAAATAACAAAATTCAAATTCCGCTAAAATACAATTTAATTAATATACTTACACCAATAATTACCAACAACATTCCCATTACATTGTTCAGAATTTTTAATGTCGCAGGATTTATTTTAAGTGAATTTTTTGAAACGAATTTAACAAGTAAATAAAACCAGAATGTAGTCCCTGCAAATACTCCGATCGCAAGAAATAATCCGGTGATAAAATTAGAATCAATCAAGCCGTAACTTTTCAGATAACTGACAATCGCGAACCATGAAGCAGGTAAAGTGGGTGATGAAAGGCAAGACACTATGCCCGCTATAAAACTCATAGTAATATTACTATGATGCTTTTCGAGAACTTTTGTACGTAATATTTTATCAATTCGGGATTCAGTTTTCTTGAATACTTTTTCAACCTTATCAAACTTTTTTTTGAATTTCGGTTTTTCCGGTTCAGCCAGATGCTGTGAAAAATCCTGCTTTGTAAATATAATTTTTAATCCGTAAATGATTACAAATAAACTTCCGCATAATGCCAGTATCAGTTTCAATATATCGGAATTTTCCGAAAAGTAATTCAGAATATTTTCGGGAAGCAGACTTGATATCAGCGCGACTCCTCCGAATGAAACTAATATATAGATCATGTCGATAAATCCCGCTCCGGCCCCTATTGCTATTCCGTTTTTGATCTGATTCTTTAATCCCTGTTGTATTATCTGAAAATAAGTCGGTCCCAGAGGCGGTATTGAAACAATGAAACCTAATATTATACCTAATATTAATCCTGATATCAAATAAAAATTTTAGTTAAATTAGTTAAACACATTTTCATATTCAATTAAATTGATTAATTTCCTGTAAGCAGATTTATCTGTTCTGTCTATAATTTTACAAAATGAATTTAAGAAAAATTTTAGCTGCTGTTTTTATTGTATTTTCACTTTCGTTTTCCTATTCGAACGTGGTATATACTTCTTATCATAAACAGGCAGTTGTATATATATTAGAATCAGATAAAGACAATATTACTGATGGGTTCTTAAAAGATAATGATAAACTCAAAATGAAAATTTATACATCTTTGTCAATAAGAGTGTTCATTCTGAATTCAGAGAAAATTTATATTAATTCTTCCTGAATAGTTTAGATTTAACCTGAATTAATCCGCACCTTTCTTTTAAATCTTATCTGAACTCTTTATCAATCACGTCGATCTCTCCGGGATATGAAATACCTCCCAGAAATGTATCTATAGTCGGTTTGATTTTTAATGTAAGTCTAGAACTCGAACCGGACTTTCCTCCTATTGCAAGCGCAAGGTTCAGTATATTTTCATAGCTCTTATCTGCAAAGATACGGAAAAGATCTATTGTAACAGGGATTGGGATCGTAGTTGACTTACCTACCCCCGGAACTTCAATAGTTTTATCAATCTCACCTGTAATGATTTCCTTATTATCAATTAATAGTCTCCAGTCAAGACTTTTTATAAGTGAGGATGTTTCTTTCGTACCGCCGGGATAAGTGTCCGGATTTTTTGCGATAAGATTTACGGTGAATTTTGTCGGCAGCTGTCCCGATGCAAATGCAGCAATTAATTTTCCTCCGTCCAGAATATTCAGATCATTCAGTGAACTTATATTGTTCAGCCTGACTCCCGCTATATTTAATCCGTCTACTTTACCCAGTTTAAACTTCAGTCTTTGAGCATTTTCCATTGTATCCTTTATACCTGAACATCCGGTTATTAATACCGGAATTAGTAATATCAGAAAATAAAATCCAATTTTTTTCATTTAAATATTTTAAAAGTTTATAAAATTTAAAAAAGTCCGTACTGAATATTAATATTCTGCTACGGACTTTTTAAAATATATATTAAATCAATATTTCACATTAACACTATTTATTGCAGAGAGAGAGGGATTCGAACCCCCGGTGACCGTAAGGCCACAACGGTTTTCAAGACCGCCGCATTCAACCACTCTGCCATCTCTCTGTATCCTTTTTAAAACTTTACAAAATTACGAAATTGGATTCACAAATTAAAGAATTAAAAGTTATTAATTTAATTTAAAAATCCTGTTTATCTCATTATTTAAATTTACTTAACTTTTTTCTAACAATACCTGAAGATCATATCAATCTGTACTTTATTCCATTCAGGTCTTCTGTTAATCCGCTTAATCCATAGTTTCCGATCCTTGTCCTTCTCAATGTCTTTAGATATCCGCCGGTTCCGAGCCTTTCCCCGAAGTCATTTGCAATTGTCCTTATATATGTCCCTTTGCTGCTGCTGATCCGGAAATACAATTCCGTTTCATTGATTCTTTTTACATCAAATTCGGATACAATAATTTTTCTCGGCTCTCTTATTACTTCCTTTCCCTTCCTCGCCAGTTTGTAAAGCGGTTTTCCGTTAAGCTTGATGGCTGAATACATAGGCGGTGTCTGCTCTATCTCTCCGATGAATGTCTTTCTGACTCTTTCGATATCATTATCAGTTATGCTAATTTCATCAGTTATAATTTCTTCAGCCGTTTCAGTATCAAAACTTTTTGTAACAGCTCCTATTCTTATTGTTCCTTCATATTCCTTATCAAGAATTATAATGTCGTTTATATCTTTTGTCTTTTTATCCGTGCAAAGGATTAAAAGTCCTGTCGCGCGCGGATCCAAAGTACCGGAATGACCGATCTTTTTTATGGAAAACTCTCTTTTAAATATTCTAACTACATCAGCGCTTGTGAGGTCAAGCGGTTTGTCGGCTAAAATAATTCTGTTTGAAAATTCAGTGATGGCGTTACCGGTTGAATCAGAATTCATTTAATGATTTTATTGGGATTGATCCTGATCTTTATCCTTTACATGTATTTCGTTCAGCAGTTTCTGGATCTTATCTGCATACTCGATTGTGTCATCGTGAAAAAACTGCAGCTCAGGCATATATTTAAGTATGATCAGCTTTGCAAGTAAAAACCTTATGTGCTTCTTTTTTCCTTCCAGTTTCTCAAGACATTCTTCCACCGGGATTTTATTTCCCAGAAAACTCAGATATATTTTCGCAATTTTTAGATCCGGGGTCACAACAACCTTTGCCACTGTAACAAGACCTAATCCGCTGATCTCTGAAAGATCTTTGGACATTGCCTGACTTAGCTTATTCTTTATTTCCTGCGCTACTTTTTCCGTTCTTACTGACATTTATAAAATCCGCGTTTTTAAAATTAACTACTGAGGCGTAACAAGTTTTCTTTTGGTTTCAACAATTTTAAACGCTTCGATAATATCACCTATTTTGATGTCATTGAAATTTTCTAAACCTATACCGCACTCGTAGCCTGACTCCACTTCCCTTACGTCATCCTTTTCTCTTTTAAGCGATGAGATCCCTCCGTTGAAAATCTGGAATCCATCCCTTAGAAGTCTGACCTTGTTATTCCTGTTTATTTTGCCGTCCTGAACATAACATCCGGCGATGTTTCCGATCTTAGGTACTTTGAATATCTGCCGCACTTCCACCGTAGCCGTAACTTCCTCAGAAATATCCGGTGCCAGCATTCCCTCAAGAGCAGCTTTTATTTCATCAATGAGATTGTATATAATAGTATATAATCTTATATCTATTTTATTTTTCTCTGCAAGTTTTCTCGCCTTAAGATTCGGTCTTACATTAAATCCGATCACAATAGCGCCGGATGCTTCAGCAAGCAATATATCCGATTCGCTGATAGTGCCGACCGCTTTATGGATCACAGAGACCCTTGTCTCGCCGGTGGTAAGCTTATGAAGAGAATCAGCAAGCGCTTCCGCCGAACCGTCAGTATCCGCCTTAAGGATTATTTTAAGCTCTACCTGCTTGCCTTCCTGGATCTGTCTGGAAATATCATCAAGCGTTACAAACTTAACCTGTCTGAAATCCTGTTCGCGCTTGAGCTGCTGTCTTTTCATCGACAGACTTTTCGTGTCCCTGTCATTATCAAGGACTACAAAAGTATCGCCTGCCTGCGGTACTCCGTCAAACCCAAGCACTACTACAGGAGATGAGGATGCTGCAGTTTCTAAAACATGTTCTCTCTCATCAAACATAGCTCTTACTCTGCCGCTGTATATTCCTGCTATAAATGAATCACCTATTCTCAATACACCTTTCTGAACCAGCACTGTTGCAATCGGACCTCTTCCCTTGTCAAGTTTTGCCTCGAGTACAACGCCTCTTGCTGTTTTAGATAAATTGGTTTTTAATTCGAGTAATTCCGCTTCTACAAGTATTTTTTCTAAAAGCTTATCTATATTCATTCCCATCTTTGCTGAAATTTCTACAGACTGATATTTGCCGCCCCATTCTTCCACAAGCACGTCTTTTTCAGATAACTGCTGTCTGATCCTGTCAGCATTTGAATCCGCCTTATCTACTTTATTTATTGCAATTACAATAGGTACATTTGCGGCTCTTGCGTGATTGATTGCTTCAATTGTCTGCGGCATTACATTATCATCCGCAGCTACGACAAGCACTACAATATCCGCCGCCTGTCCACCTCTGGCTCTCATTGCCGTAAACGCTTCGTGACCCGGCGTATCAAGAAAACTGATCTCCTTACCCGAATCCATCAGTACTTTATAAGCTCCTATATGCTGTGTAATACCGCCTGCTTCTCCTGCTACTACATTTGTCTTTCTTATGTAATCCAGCAAGGATGTCTTACCGTGATCCACGTGGCCCATGATAGTAACGACAGGAGCTCTGTCGGTAAGATCTTCAGGTCTGTCCGGCTGTTCTTCAATAATATCTTCTTCATACTCTTTTGTGAATTCAATCTTAAATCCGAAATCACTTGAGATCAGCTCAATAATATCTTTTTCAAGTCTCTGATTTATCGAAACCATTATACCGAGCTTAAAACAATTTTTTATAATTTCATTGGAATCAATTCCCATCAGGTTTGCAAGCTCAGCAGTGGAAAGAAATTCGTTTACCTTAATAACATTTTTAGTGGCTTCTTTTAATTCCAGGATCTTTTTTTCCTCTTCGATCCTTTCCTTTTTCTTTCTCTTCCTTGCAATACTCCTTGCCGATGAACCTGCATCACCTTCTATCTTTGCATATGTTTCTCTGATCGCTTCGTCAATTTCTTTCTGAGTTGCATCTTTTTCCCTGTGTCCTTTTTCAGATTTTATTCTTCTTTTTCTTTCAGATTCGGTTTCAAATTTTTTCTTATCCCTGTCTTTTTTATCTCTGAATTTTCTGTCTTCATGAAGTTTGTCAGTCAGATTCCTTTTTACAAAAACTTCTTTCTTTACTTCTTTTTTATCACCACCGGCTGCTTCAGGTTTCTGAGTTGACTTCTGTTTCTTCTTTTCCCTGATTACCTGATCTATGGTGATCTTTTCAGTAAGCTTTTTACGATTTCTGTCGAAAGGTTTTTTAAATGTCTTCTGAGCATCTCCAGTCCTTACAAAACCCTGCTGTACAGCAGGTGTTTTAGGCTTATCTTCTGTTGATGAAATATTAGATTTATTATCTGAACCGGCCGGTTTTGTCTTTTCATCAGATGAAACATGTTTCGGTCTTTCACCCGGTTTTATAATTTTGTTCTTTTTGACATCTGAGTCTGCTGCAGGTTTATCCGGAGTTTTCTTTGTGAATTTCGGTGCGGCTGAAGCAGCTTTTTTCGCAATTCTCTTATCTTTTTCCTTTTGCTCCTGATCCTTTATTGTCTTCGCTCTGTCACGGTAAGCTATCAACTCCTGCTTTTTTCTTTCTTCCTCTTTTGTTTTCTGTTCCTCTTCGATTAATTTTCTTAATCTCTCCTGCTCTTCAAGTAATCTTTTCTCTTCGTTCTCTTTATCAATTTTTTCCTGGGCGTCAGAAAGTTCTACATGAAATTTTTCCACAAACTTCACCGACTTCTCCATTTTCTTATCTTCAAGCTCAATCTCTTTTCTGAAATTAGAATACACCTTCCCCACTATCTCATCATTAAGAGCTGTATTGATTGATGCATCCTCAACCCCTATAGATTTGAGATAATCAAGTATGACGTCCTTTGAAACTTTGATCTCTCTTACTAATGCTATTACTTTTTTCATATGTTATTAAAAATTTTTGCCGGTTAAAATTTAATAATTAACTGAATATTTTCTGGAAATTATTATCCGGTTTTTAATACTAACCATTCGTATCCGTTTTTTCTACTTTATTGCCATCTGCATTTTCATCCTCTTCTATATCTTCATCACTATTTTCTTTTTTATCTTTCTCTTCATCTTCATCGCTCTCTTCATTTTTCTCTTCATCGTTCTCTTCATTTTTCTCTTCATCGTTCTCTTCATTTTTCTCTTCATCGTTCTCTTCATTTTTCTCTTCATCATCAGATTCATCATCAGATTCATCATCAGCTTCGTCTTCAGCTTCGTCTTCAGTTTCGTCTTCAGTTTCGTCTTCTTCATTATCCGCTTTTTCAGTATCCTCATCAGCATCAGCGGCATCATCAATTTCTTCCTCCAAATCTTCATCAGTATCTTCTTCAAGTTCCTCTTCTATATCCTCTTCCTCTTCGTCTTTTACAGTTTCTCTGACTACATCTATCTGGTAACCTGTAAGTCTGGATGCAAGCTTAATATTCTGTCCGCTTTTTCCGATGATAAGACTTATCTGATCTTCGTCAGCATATATCTTGGCGATTTTATTTTCATTATCAAGATCTATATCATTCAGCTTTGCGGGAGAAAGCGCTCTTGCTATATAAAGAGCAGGATCTTCCGTGTAATTTATTACATCAATATTTTCATTGCTCAGCTCTCTGACAATTGAATGAATCCTGATACCTTTCATTCCTACGCATGCGCCCACTGCATCGACTCTGTCGTCATTTGAAATAACGGAGATCTTAGCTCTTTCACCCGGCTCTCTTGCAATGCCTTTTATTTCTATGATACCGTCATAAATCTCTGGTATCTCAAGTTCAAATAATTTATCAAGGAACTGTTCATCCGCTCTGGAAACTATTATAAGCGGCGGACCCGATTGTCTTTTTTCAATACTTTTTATAATCGCTCTTGTAGTGTCGCCTTTTTTATATTTTTCTTTCGGGATCTGTTCGCCCTTCGGGAAAATAATTTCATTGCTGTTATGAATTAATAAAATCGAAGTCGGCTTTATCTGATATATTTCACCGACAATTATCTCTCCGACCTGATCTTTATATGCATTATAGGTAATTTCTTTTTCGATCTCTCTGATCTTCTGATTCAGATTCTGTTTTAGATTTATTACCATTCTTCTTCCGAAATCTTCAATCGGTATCTCTTCCGCAAAGTCATCTCCTATCTCAAAACTCTCGCCGGATTTTTCTTTGGCGGTTTCGATGTCAATTTCTTTACCGTGATCAGTTACTTCTTCCACTACTATCTTATAAAGAAATATTTCGATCACGCCTTTATCCATATTAACTACTACATCAAAGTTAGCTTCGAGTCCGTATTTCTTCTCCATCATTTTCTTAAACGAATCCTTTATCACACTTGAAAGTATATCACGGTCGATATTCTTCTCTTTTGCCATTTGTGAAAAGGCATCTACAATATCCGATTTCATTTTATTTGATTCTTAATTTATTTATTTAAATTTTAATTTGATTTTCGATTCCAGTATATCACCGAAATTTATTTCTCTGTATTCCGTTTGATTTTTTTTTCCTTTTTCTTTTACCTGTATTTCAATTCCGATCTTGCTGTCATTTTCTGTTACCAAAGTTAGCTTACCCGTAATTTCCGTATCGCCGTCTAATCTGATCTCAATATCCCTGCCAATGTGTTTTTCAAGCTGCCATATATACTTAAAAGATCTTTCAGCTCCGGGAGATGAGATCTGAAGTTTCGAGATATCAACCAACTCTATTTTTTCTTCAATCAGATCATCAAGTTCATGATTTATTTTAACCAGCTCATCAATGTTGATTCCATTTCTGTTATCTACAAAAATTTCCAGAACCTTGGTCCCCTTCTCGCCTCTCAGTATGTAATCAATTATTTTATAATCAGATCTGCTAAAGTAATCTTCGGCGATATTCCTAATCTCAGTTTCCATTTTTATAAAAAAAAAGTGGGTTCGACAAACCCACCAATATATATTCATTTCAAAGCTTAGCAAATTAGGTTTAATAAGGGAAAATTTCAAGGCATAGTTTACAGTCCTTGATATTCCGGAAAATGAATCTGCTGTTTTTACAACTTCAGTAACAACTTTCCTAAACAACTTCTGCGGTCTTTTTTAAAAACCCTTGTCATAAACAGTAAATGAATATAAAAAAGATTTTATTTATATTGTTAATATTATTTCAAAGCCGGTTTATATGAAAATATTTTACCGGCAGTTTTTTAAAAATTTTTTATTAATTAAATCTTCATATTATGAAAAAAGCATTACATGTATTTACAGCAGTTTTTATTTTTACTTTAACAGGAAGTTTGTTTGCCGGACCAAAGATGACTTTCACGGAGCTTATTACTGCTGCCGAAAAGGATGCAAATTTAGTATCATCTGCACATCATCTCGCCTCTCAGAAAAATCTGCCTGTCACAATTCTTACTGCAGATAAAGTTATGATAGACGCTAAGGGAATTGAAAACGGAAATGTTGTTTATTCAGTTATAACCAATCCGGCTGATATCTATGATAACTCTTTCACAGTATTTTTTGAAGAAGCGGAAAAAAGATTTGACTTTTCTGCCTCTCTGATAATTTATCCCAATGGTAATATCACGGATAATACAAACGGTCTTTATCGGTATGAGCTTGAACAGAGTACTCGGGGAATTGAAAAATTTCTCCTTATAACCGACTGGACATTTGACAGAGTATGGGCTTTCAATCCGGAAAACGGTGATATTATTGATACTGCTTTTATTTCACACAGCAATCCTCAGCTTCTAAGTCCTAAACATGCGTTGCAGACTCATGACAATTTTATTTTAGTCTCAGATCAGATTGCTGATCTTGTGCAGAAGTTTGATACAAGCGGATTTTATATTAGTCACTTCGCGCCGTCCGGAGGAGTAAATGTTACTATAGTTGATAACATGAGAGGAATAGCTTTCAGACCAAATCGTAATCTTCTGGCTACAGTTGGCAGCGGCGTAAATCAGAATACTATTCAGGAATTTGATATGAGCGGTAATCACATCGGAAGTTTTATTCCTGCAGGTACGCTTAACAGTCCGTTTGATATTCATTACAGAAGTAATGATATTCTTGTCACAAATTCATCCGGTCCTAACGATGTTACCAGTTACGATCTCAACGGAACATTTATATCAAACTTCATAGTCAGTACGAATCTTACATTCCCTCAGCAGATATTAAGAATGCCAAACGGAAATATCTCTGTGTGCGGATTCAGCTCGCCGTCAGGACTTATTCAATTTGATTCGTCCGGGAATTACATCCGCTCGATGTCAGCTGTTACGGGATTAAGAGGCGCATATCTCCTTGGTAACGGAAACTATCTCGTAACAAATGCTACCGGTGTAAATGAAATGGACAGCGCTTCCGGAAATCTTATCAGAGTTGTGGCATCCGGATCTAACTTTCAGTATATTTCCGAATACATTCCGGGAGGACTTGTTGGTCTTTCAAATATCTCTAATGCCGTTCCGGAAAAATTTTCATTAAGTCAGAATTATCCCAATCCATTCAATCCGAATACAAATATCAATTATCAGATCTCTGTATCCGGTAATGTTAATTTGTCAGTATATGATGTTCTAGGAAATGAAGTAATGACATTGGTGAATGAGAAGCAAAACCCTGGAACGTATTCAGTTAATTTTGACGGCAGTAATTTCTCCAGCGGTGTTTATTTTTATAAATTAATAACAGGAGATTTTTCTGAGACAAAGCAGATGATTTTACTGAAGTAAAGAATCTAAATTAAATTAAAGTATTCATAAAAGGCAGAGCTTCGGAATTATCCGTAACTCTGCCTTTTTTTTTGAAAGCTGCGGTCAGGTATGACTGTATTAAAATAAAATTTTGAATTCATTATATTAAAGTATAATTTGAATGATGAAAAAAACTTTTCTGAATATATTATGCTTTATTTTTCTTGCCGGCAGTCTGCAGGCGGGAATATATTATTCACCCGCAGATTCGACTGTCAAAAGCGATACAGTGAAAAGCAGGTTTGAGATACGGCAAATGCCTGAGATCAAAACAAATACAGAAACCGAAATTGTATTTGACGGATCAGGACTGGCGCCTCAGAATGTAAGGGTTAAATTCAATGAATTCTTCAAACAATATCTTGCTATCAAAGACGCGCTTGTCTATAATGACTCATACAGCGCTGTCAGGAATACAATTAAACTGCTTGATGATATGAGATCGAAATCAGCAGACATCGATATACTTAATAAAGATGACATCTGGATCTTCTTCATAAATAATTATGATAATATCAGGAGAAAAGTGGAGTCAGCTAAGTTCATTACTGAGCAGAGATTTTTGTTTAATGAAATTACAACAGGGTTAAAGACTTTCATAAAACAATACGGACTTTATGACAAAACAATTTATCTGATGCAGAATACTTCTGATTCAACATCAGTCAATGCTGAATGGTTATCAGATTCGAGAGATAAAAAAAATCCGTACCTTGGATTAATGAAAGATACAATCTTTGTTAGAGTTAAAGAAGTCTGGAAATTTTAGTTCGTATTTTCATCTGATAAATTTTTTCTGTAAGGAAACATACAATGCCTGCGTTAGCGGGTTTTTTTGTTTCGGAGAAATGTCATTTGCAGATAATAGAAATTGAATTCTATTATAGCTAATTTCCACAAATCAAATTTTATATGAAAAAATTTCAAACAGTTTTATTTCTGCTTTCTGTTTTGTTCACTACGGAGATCTATTCTCAGTGGTCTTCCGACTCTACTGTAAACCTTATGGTCAGTGATCTAAACGGCGATCAGGCGCTGCCGAAAATTTCATTAACTTCCGACGGAGGATGTTATATAAGCTGGTTTGATAACAGATCCGGAAGTTATGCGGTGTATCTTCAGAAATTAAATTCATCCGGAGTAAAGCAGTTTCAGAATGACGGAATTCTTATCAGCGGTAATCCGCAGAGTTCATCGCTTGTTGACTGGGATATGATCACTGATAACGCGGATAATGCAGTCATAGTATTTACCGATACTAGGAACGGCTCTTCAATAAATCCTTTCGCTTACAGGATCAGTCCGTCGGGAAATTTTCTCTGGGGAAATAACGGAGTTGCTCTGGCAGGCGATGCCGGCACATATCAGGCAAATCCGAAAGTGATACAGACGTCAGATTCCAATTTTGTGATCACCTGGGTTTATAGTTCATCACCGAATAAAATTGCATTTCAGAAATTATCTCCTGCAGGAGCAAAGCTCTGGGGCGCAGATCCCGTTTACTTCGAAGGCGGAGCTTCGGAAAATTATACTTTTCCGTCTCTCGTAAGATCTGATAACGGCTCAGTCATTGCATTATGGAGCGGCTATACCGGCCCTTTCATTAATCCGGGAAACTACCGTCTCTACAGCAGAAAAATATCTTCAGGCGCTGCTACAGTGTGGCAGGATACTGTTTATTCGCTCGGTGGAGTTTTAGGATTTTTTGTACCAAAGATATTCAGCGACGGAAATAACGGAGCGCTTTATGTCTGGCAGGATGACAGAAATTTATCAAATCTTCAAAGCTCTTATGTTCAGCATATTTCTTCCGCAGGCGTAAGAAATTTTCCGCTGAATGGCTCGGAAGCATCACAGTCTGCAGGCAATAATAAATTCGACGCATGGGCTTCGCACATGTCTGCAACAGGCGAGACTTATTTAATTTTCAGAATGGCGAATTCCAACCAGAGTCAGTTCGCAGTATACGGACAAAAATTATCAGCATCAGGTGACAGGCAATGGGGAAATGACGGAAGAGAATTTTTGCCGTTCGGACAAAATTCCATGGAAAGATTATTGGTCTTAACAAGAGACACTTCAATAGTTTTTTCTTTTAATGAATCTATATTCGGATCAGCGAATAATCAGATAAGGTATTTCAGTTCAGACAGAAACGGGAATATCGGTTGGGGCGGATACATACATTATCTGAGCAGCGTGAGTTCGGAGAAGTTAAGACTCACCGGAGTTATAAATTCCTCTGGTATGAGCATGCTGGCATGGAGCGACAGAAGGCAGGACGGCGGCGGGATCTATGCGCAGAATATAAATTCAAACGGCTCACTCGGAAATCTGACGGGAATAAATTCAAATTATCACGAAACTCCCGATGGATATTTCCTTTCTCAGAATTATCCGAATCCGTTTAACCCGAAGACAATAATCAGTTATCAATTATCAATGTTCAATGATGTTACACTGAAAGTGTTTGATGTGACCGGAAATGAATTAACGACGCTAATAAACGAGAGTCAGAATCCGGGAAAGTATTCGGTTGAATTCGATGGAAGTAATTTCCCGAGCGGTGTGTATTTTTATAAACTGACAGCGGGAGGATTTGAGGCAGTGAGAAGAATGATCCTGATAAAGTAAATATTTTAAAATTGTCATGAGAATATTTTCAATGCGAAATAAAAAATCAGGATTGTTTAAGTTAATATTTCTTACAATCCTTTTTAGCATTGTCAGTTCAGGTACTTTGTCAGCTCAGCAATCCGGTAGCAGATTAATTTCTGAAAACCCTTATCTGAATTTCCCACAGGACAGTCATCAGACTGCAATTGAAAACATAAGTCTTTTGGCAATTCTTTTCCCTTTAAATCCAATCTTTCTTATCGAGAATAAAAGATTTTATGCAGGCATCACAAAGGAATTTTCGGTAGGGAAATTTCCATTCGGAAGATTTGCAGCTGAGTATTCGCTTATTTTCAGAGAGACACGTGTAAATCATTTAAGACTTTCATACAACTTCGACATCCCTCTGGTAGCGGGAGATATTGCAGCGGTAATCCTTTCCGCAGGCGGCGGATATTTCACGGACTTCGATAAGAAAGGTTATTTCCCGCAATTGTCTTTTGGCATACTGCTTCCTGCAACAGAAATTATTGCCGTCAATCTTTATTTTAAAACTCGTTATACATTTATGGATGACAAATCGAAATCAGATATATTTGATATTTCACTTGGATTCAGCGCAGCATATTATTTTTAGATGAATTTGAGCGAAACAAATAAGACAGAAAGATATGAAAGACAGATCAGACTTAAGGAAATAGGAGCTGACGGACAAAAAAAATTAAAAGAAGCTTCCGTATTAGTGATCGGAGCGGGCGGGATCGGATGTCCGCTGCTGTCATATCTTTGCGCAGCGGGAATAGGTAAGATCGGCATAGTTGATTTCGATAAAGTGGATATTTCCAATCTGCACAGACAGGTTCTTTATAATGAAGCTCAGACAGGAATGTACAAATCTGAAGCTGCGCTGGAAAATCTGATCAAGTTAAATTCCGAAACCAAATTCAGAGTATTCAATACAAGCTTAGGAAAATCAAACGGAGGTAATATCATCAGGGAATTTGATATCATTGCCGATGCGACCGATAATTTACGATCGAGGTATATAATCAATGATCTCTGCCTTGAAAAGAAAAAGCCCTTAATATGGGGAGCCGTAAATAAATTTGAACTGCAGGTTTCAGTATTTAACTTCAACGGCGGAGCTGATCTCAGAAAATTATTTCCGGAAATTAATTCAGATGTTAATTTAAAAAGCTGTGAAGAGCAGGGAGTGACCGGACCCGTTCCGGGAATGGCTGCAATGCTGATGTCTGCTGAGGCGATCAAGATCATTACAGGCTGCGGAGTTGTAATGAGCAATGAAATGCTGATCATAAATATGCTAAGTAATGATTACAGAAAAATTAAATTCTGAAATTAAACCGCTGATTAAATTTAAAATTAAGTAATCTATTTTCACTGATGGAAAAAAAATATAAATATTTAACTGAAAGGAAAATAGAGCCGGAAAAAATATTAGCCGGACTTAAAAGTAATGAACACTTTACGGATTCAGGCGCGCAGTTTATTTTTATCGGAAGAGTGAGGAGCGATATTTTAAATGACCGTGTAGTAAAGAGCCTGCTGTATTCAGCTTACACTGAAATGGCGGAAAAAATTATAGGAGAGATCAGAGAAGAAATAATTAATGAATACGAACTGACCGGACTGGAAATAATTCACGGCATTGGTAACATCAAAGCGGGTGAAATATCATTCTATGTTTCAGGAATTTCAGCTCACAGAAGCAGAACGTCTGAAGCTGTTGATATGACGGTAAAGAGAATTAAAAAGGAAGTTCCTGTCTGGAAGAAAGATGTTTTTAATTAATCAGATAAAGAAAAATGATAGACATTACAAATAAGATAAATACATTAAGGACAGCTACCGCTAAAGCTATATTGAAAGTTTCCGGTGTAAGTATAAAAGCGATAAAGGAAAATGCGGTTCCGAAAGGAGATGTTTTTGCATCAGCGCGGACAGCGGGATTATTAGCGGTGAAGAATACAAGTCTTAATCTTCCTCATTGCCATCCGATACCTGTTGAATATACTGATATAAATTTTTTTGTAAGAAAGAATAATATTATAGAAATAAATATTGAAGTAAAAACTATATACAAAACCGGCTGTGAGATGGAAGCATTGTACGGAGTATCAGTCTGCGCGCTCACGGTCTATGATATGCTGAAGCCGATTGATAAGAATATTATCATCGGCGAAATTTCACTTACCGGTAAGAGTGGCGGTAAGTCCGATGTTTTAATCAGCAGCGCGGTGAATTTGAAAGCGTCCGTAATTGTGGTATCGGATTCAGTATTTTCAGGAAAATCAAAAGACATCTCGGGAATGATCATTATGGATAAGCTGAAGTCATACGGAATAAAAATTAATAAGCATCTGACTGTACCTGATGATGAGAAACTACTTACTAAAAATATTATAAAAGAAATAAAAGACGGAAATGATTTGATCATTACGACCGGCGGAACCGGGGCGTCAGCAAGAGACATTACCGGAGAGACAGTCAGGAAAATGCTAGATAAAGATCTGTCAGGAATCATGGAATCTGCGAGGTCATTTGGTCAGAATAAAACTCCTTATTCAATGATGTCAGACGGAGCAGCAGGATTCAAAGGCAATACACTAATACTGACATTTCCCGGCTCACCTGCAGGTGTAAAAGATTATCTCAATGCTTTATTACCCTATGTATTCCATTTGTTCGATGTCAGAAAGGGAAAGAGGCATTAGTAGATTTTTTTAATCTGTAAAATTTAGTTAGTTATATATCTTATGAAATAAATTAAGTTTTTGTCATTAACTTTTTTCGTCTTTAACATTTTTTATAATTCCCTCAATAAGTCCGAACGGTTCATCAGTCGGAATAAAGATCTCATTAAAATTATCAAGATCAAACCTGTCGAGATCAAACTTAAGATAATGTTTATTCGGCATTGATATAAAAATTTCTTTTACTTCCGGACATTGTTCGGTTACTTTTTTTCCGCATTCATATAAAGTCTGCTGAACAGAAAGACTGCTGTGCTCTGCGAAAGTTTTTAGAAGTAAATTTCTTACCGTATCATGTATTGATCTGAAATCAATGTCATATTCAAAATATTTCCATTCAGCTTTTATACTCGTTGAAAATATTCTGTCCTTTGTTTCCAGTAATGTAGTGTATTTATCTTTAATGAACCCTTCGAAGCCGGAATTTGTAGTTTTTAATACAAGCAGATTATTCAAGCCGGATTTTATTTTATAATCATCTCTGCTGATTTTCAAGCTGCAGTTTCTGGTTTCATTACCCGGACTTATGAACGAGTGATTATGAGGGTGATGCTGATTAATTTCTTTTTCAGAAGAATCATGAATATTTATCCGCTTCCAGATCTTTTCAACAGCTTTAACCCTGACTTCAGAAATCTGAATATTGTTGTCCAGAAAATAATTTCCAAGGTAAAGACAAAATTCTTCAATGGAATTCATAGGGTTTTCTTTTGCAAGTACATACACTGTATTTTTAATTGTATCGGTGGGAAGTACTTTACTGTTATCACCTTTAAGATGAACGTCATCGAAGTCGCCTTTCAGCTGAACATTAATACTTACTTCCGTTATATCATGTATCAGTCCGTTACGTTTTACTTTCAAAACACGAACGGCTGATTTACCATAGTTGTTTTTTTTGAGAACAGATTTCATATTTAATTTTTTTTTAAATATAACAGTTAATAATTTTTTAATGAATACCGAAATATAAATAGCTTTATCAATTTTCAATTTTCAATTTTCAATTTTCAATTTTCAATTATCAACTATTAACTATTAACTATTAACTATTAACTATTAACTATTAACTATTAACTATTAACTATTAACTATTAACTATTAACTATTAACAGAAATCAAATGGTTTGTTATTAAATTTATTTGAAATTATTTTAGCGAATGAAATTTGGAATACGGAGCAGAAATGTTCTCATAGATAATGAGATCAGAAGCGCAGTAGTATTAATTGAGAACGGTAAGATCTCGGATATTCTTGATTATAATACTTCAGGAGAATATGTAATAGAAGATTATGGTGAACTGACCGTTATGCCGTCGCTTATTGACACTCATGTTCATGTAAATGAGCCTGGAAGGGAAGACTGGGAAGGATTTGAATCATTAACAAAATCAGCTGCAGCCGGCGGCATCACAATGATAGTTGACATGCCTCTGAACAGTTCGCCTGTAACGACAGATAAAAATTCATTTGAAAAAAAGATCCGAGCTGCGGAAGGAAAACTTTTTACTGACGCAGGATTTTACGGCGGGGCTGTGCCTGACAATATATCTGAACTGAATTCACTTCATGGTTGCGGAGTTTTGGGATTCAAATCATTTATGATAGATTCCGGGCTTGATGAATTCAGACACGTGAATGAAAGTGATCTTGAGAAAATAATTTATGAGTTAAATAAATTTTCAAAGGTTCCTTTGCTTGTACATGCAGAAAAGTCTGAAAGAGAGAAGGAGAATAATATTGGTAATGAATTTTCATTCAGTTCTTTTTTAAAAAGCAGACCGGGAGAGATGGAATGTGAGGCTATTAAAATACTGATAAGATTATCAGAAAAATATGACAGTCATATTCATATTGTACATTTGTCTTGTGCTGATGCAGTTGATTTGATAATAAAAGCAAAGGAAGACGGATTAAAAATAACAGTTGAGACATGTCCGCATTATCTGTATTTTCATTCTGAAAATATTCCTGAAAAGAATACAGTTTTTAAATGCACTCCGCCGATAAGGGATAATGATAACAGGGAAAAATTATGGAAAGCTGTTAAAGACGGAGTGATAGATATGATAGTCAGCGATCATTCTCCGTGTCCTGATGATATGAAATTTACTACTGAAGGAAATTTTAAAAAAGCCTGGGGCGGAATATCGGGAATACAATTAGGTTTATCCGCAGTCTGGACTGAATCTGAGAAAAGAGGATTCAGCATTCCGGATATATCGAAGCTTATGAGCGCAGGACCGGCGAAGCTTATTGGAATGGAGAAAGTAAAAGGGAAAATTGAAAAAGGATTTGACGCTGATATAATAATTTTTGATCCTGATAAAACTTTCACTGTGGACAGTAAAATATTATTTCATAAAAACAAACTGACTCCTTATGAAGGGGAAAAATTAAAAGGGAAAGTAATTGCTACTTATTTAAGAGGAAATAAAATTTACGACAATGGTAAAATCATTGATAAACTTTACGGTAAAATAATACTGAAAGAAACATTTTAAATTAATATGAACGGAAATAAGCTTACTGTCTTTAACGGACTTGTTGATCTTGCTTCAGAGAAATTCGGAGGAAAAGCGGAAGTAGCCAGTGATGATTTTTTTGCGCCGAAAGAAAATCTTCTTAAGACGGAACTGCCGGTTTTCATTCCTGATAAATACACCGAGAACGGTAAATGGATGGACGGCTGGGAATCGAAAAGAAAAAGAACTCCGGGAAATGACTGGTGTATTATCAGACTCGGACTCAGAGGAATCATAAAAGGTCTGGATATTGACACAAGTTACTTTCTCGGAAATCATCCGCCTTATGCTTCAGCGGAAGCATGTTATTCAAATCCGGATAGTTTAGCGAAAAAGGACTGGAAATATATTTTGAATAAGTCACCTCTTTCTCCGGGTTCGCAGAATATCTTTTCCGTTAATGATGAGAATATTTATAATACCGTTCGTTTAAATATTTATCCTGACGGAGGAGTAGCTAGATTCAGAGTTTACGGTATTGTTAAGCCGGACAGTACTGAATTGAAGAAGGGTGAACTTACAGATTTAGCTGCTCTGATAAACGGAGGAAAAGTATTGGTTTGCAATGATATGTTCTTCGGTTCAATGGATAATCTTATTGCTCCGGGAAAAAGCAAAGTGATGGGTGACGGCTGGGAGACAAGGAGAAAAAGAATTCCGGGATATGACTGGATAATTGTAAAGCTGAATGGAGCGGGAAAGGTCAGAAGAATTATTGTCGATACAAATTTATTCAAAGGAAATTACCCTGATAAATGTTCGATAGAAGGATGTTACAATCATGATATTCCTGATGATGAGATTACTTCTACTGAAGTTAAGTGGAATGAAATTTTAAACAAAACATCTTTGAAGGGAGACACTGAGAATTTATTTGAAAGTGAGCTGAGTGAAACGGGAAGCGTAACTCACATTCGTTTAAATATATTTCCTGACGGCGGAGTAAGCAGACTAAGAATTTTCGGAACACCTGACATAACATCGAAATGAAAGATATTTTAAAAAAGTGCTGCGGTTCTGATAGATGGGTAAAAGAAATGATGAGAAATCAGAGGTTTGAAACAACTGAAGATATTATGAAAGATGCTGAAAGGATCTGGTACTCACTGGAAAAGTCCGACTGGCTTGAAGCGTTTGATCATCATCCGAAAATAGGCGACATGAATTCTTTAAAGGAAAAATTTTCTGTTTCAAAAGATCTGTCCGTGGATGAACAGGCGGGCGCTTTATCGGCAACTGATGAGACTTTATCGGAACTTTCTCATTACAATCAATTGTATGAAAAAAAATTCGGTTTCATATTTATAGTTTTTGCAACGGGAAAAAGCGCTGAAGAAATGCTCGGAATAATCAAAGAAAGAATAAATAACGATCCGGAAACTGAGCTCAGAACAGCTGCAGAGGAACAATTTAAGATCACAAAATTAAGATTAAAAAATTATTATGAGTCTGATCACAACACACGTACTTGATACATCTACCGGTAAGCCGGCTACCGGTGTAAAGGCTGAATTATTTTTTTTGGATAATACTTTATGGAAAATGATTGCAGAAGGAATTACAAACGAAGACGGCAGAATAACTGATCTTTTAAATGAAAGGGATTCACTGCAGTTTGGATTGTATAAATTAAAATTTGAAACAGGTGATTTCTTTTTTAAAAACGGAGCTGATACTTTTTACCCATATGCAGAAATTACTTTTAAAATAAATGATGACAGACATTATCACATACCTCTCCTTATAAGTCCTTTTGGATTTACTACATACCGCGGAAGCTGAAAAATTAAACAGATATATTTTTCCAAATATATTTTTTTACAATATTTTTGAAATACACAAAGCACAAACCTGTTATAAAATGATTAATCAAATTTCTCACAATTATTTAAAACAATCTTCAGGTTTATCTTCAGAAGATATGATCGAATTATATACTTCTTTTGAAAGTACTTTAGGAGTATAATTTATATCTTCATCTACAAGGCTTTTGACTAAAGATCTGAGATGATTCTGCGAACTAATATCAAGACAGTCATATAATGCTTTAATTCTTTCATCCCCTGCTTTAGAATACTGAGTTCTGACATCACTGATATCAGTCTCTTCTATCATAGCTGCAGCTCTGAGAGCATCTGAGAAAGAATAATTTCCTGCAGTGATGAAATCATTGTACAGCACCTGAATAGTTCTGTCAGAAAACTCGCCTGAATTTTGCATGGAAGAACTTATCTCAATATTTAAATCATTCATAAGATTTTGAACCATTTCCATATGAACTTTCTCGTTGTTCATAATATTTTCAAAAACCTTCTTATTATATTTCCTGTACATCTCGCTGTAAAAATCATAAGCTAATTTTTCTTCTTCGAGAACATAATTCAAACCGGAAATATCAGCGTCTGTAATTTGAGAATAAGATCTCTGAGGATTAGCTAAGATAAGTAAAGCGAAAATGCACGCAGTGAGTATGTATTTTATTGGATATTTCATTTGATTTTACCTCCTTCATTATCTAAAACATAAGTATAAGTATTTTTATTTCACATTAATATAAAAATATTATATATCATTCGGAATGATGTATGTCATAGTATCAGAAACTGGAGATTAAAGGAATAAACTGAGGAAAATATTATACAAAAATGCTCAGATCATTTCAGCAGGACCATTCTTTTTGTGTCCGTATATCCTGAAGAGTTAAATTTGTAAAAATATACACCGCTGGATAAAGTCAGACCTTTTTCTAAAGGATTGAAATCAACAGTGTGTGCGCCGGCGGATACAAATTTATCTATGATCACATAAATTTCTTTACCTGTAATATCATAAACTTTGATTGAAACATTTCCGGAAACCGGAAGATCGAAAGTGATTTTTGTTTCGGGATTGAATGGATTCGGGTAATTCTGACTGAGTCTGAAACCGGAGGGAATATTTTCGTATCCGTTATTTACAGATACAATATTCTGAAGCTGGAAAGAAAATCTTCTCCACTGGGTATTATTCTGAGGAACAAAACTAGAGCTGGTCTGCGGAGCGGTTGCTAGCTGAAGACCGCCTTTGCGGAAAATTTCAATTGGAAAAGTCAGCCCGCCGTCAGTGGATATTTTTACGATAAGACTATCTATGTTTGAGGAATTATACTGAGCATATGCATAATCAAATTCAATTGAATCAGTCTGTATAAGTCCGTCATAAACTTTTGAATACATCGAATCTCTCTGACCTATAATATTGTAATTGAAAAGATTAATATAAGCTGACCGCAGTCCGCTGATAGTAGGTCCGTTTGCTCCAATGTACTGATCAAATGTAATAAATCCATCGCGGTTGAAAATCTTCCAGTTAAGAGGAGGAAATACCGCTTCAAAAAGTTCAACATTCAGCGCCGAAAAAATAGAATCAGTTCCTGTTACCGGAAAGTTATAATTTATCAGATCAGCAAAATTATTATTAAAGAGATCAGCTTTATTCGAATACGGAAGAGCCGGAGGCGGATTCACCGGATTGATCACAATCTCCCTGCTCTTTGCGGAATTTAAAATTTCCCTGAAGTTGTCATCCTGAATGAAAACAGAAGTGTAAAGCATAGTATCATTCCATTCGGGATCTTTATAATAGGTGTAAATATATTCATAATTTCCAGGTATAAGCGATACTGTAAAGCCGGCAGTATCCGGATACATTTTTCTGAATATATCATAGAATTCTGTTTCTCCGTTTAAGGCATTTACATTTGTTTTATATCTTTCAACCGCATTTATCCTGAGTCTGTAATCACCTTTTAGCAGAGGTGAAATAACATTTACATTAATAGTAGATCTGACGGAGTCACCTGTGAATTGATCAGAAACAGTAATTGAAACCGGAGTACCTCTGTTATATCTTCTGATATAAGGGGTATATAAATTTACGCTGTCTCCGTACGGGATAGATACAGGTAATATACCGTCAACAAATGTAGTGGGAACTCCTGCGATGAAATAAAATCTTCTTCTTGCGTCATTCTGTTCGGGATTGTAAGTATAGAAAGTATCATTCCCCAGAATACCTGTGTGATACACTATAGTATTTACAGACTGAATATTATTGTTAGAAAAAACATTCAGAAAAGAATTATTATTTGCGCAGGCGGGACTGGCGTTTGATGTAAACTCTTCATACAAAACATTTCTTCTGAAACCGGGAAGACTAATATTATACTGGTATAGCGTATCATTTATATAATTGGAATCCGCCTGATCAGAGACATAGGCTTTAATAAAATAAGGTGTTCCGATTGAATAACTGAATTCAGGAAATCTTATGAATAGAGTCTGTCCGGGACTAAGCCCGGAGACTGAAGTATCCTTAAAATAATTACCCGGATTAATATTTAAATAAACACGCAAAGAATCTGATGAATTATTGTTTCCGATATTTGCGACTGAAACAACCGGAGAAACTGTGTCGATTCCTGAATTGAGGACTGAATAAACCGTATCAGGAGGAATATTTACAATAGAAGTTACTGTAACATCATTGGAAATTCTTTCACCTGTAAGGACATTATCAATATAAAGATTATTTCCATATCCGTTATAAGTTACAAACTGCAGACGTATATCTCTTGACCCGGAAATATTATTGCCGGAATTATCTTTCAAACTAATGAATGATAAAGTGATCAGCGAAGAAAATATCAGAACCAGTATTGCTAAATTTTTTAAGGACAATTTAAAATTTAAATGATGAATAATTCACGCGATCTTTGTGATCTCTGTTTTTTTAAAATAGAATCTGTAGAATGATAATTCAAGAAAGCTAACTAGAATCAGAGTTACAGTATCTTTAGGAGTAAGAGTAATGTTATTTCCCTGCTGAGCATAAAAACCGGAAATTTTTAGAAAGAAAAGCAGAACGGGATTAACGGGTAAAGTCATATTATAACCAGTATCGGATATGAACAGACCGACTAACAACTCACAAACGGTCAGTGAAACAGCGAACAAAGTAATTATGAAGCCTAAATTCAGAAACGCCTGCAGCAATCCGTCGTTTTGATATGACTTGGAGAAAGCATAAACGGCAAAGATTACATGAATGAAATAAATTACTGCAATTATCATAAAATTAAAACGCTTCTTTTGAAAAGAGAACTTCTTTAATAGTTTTAAAAATAATCTTAATATCGAAAGCTATTGACCAATTTTCAATGTAATAAATATCATAATCAATTCTTGTCTGCATGGAAGAATCGGTTCCTCTCAGACCGCTGACCTGAGCCCATCCTGTCATACCGCCTTTTACACGGTGTCTTTCAAGATACTTCTGAATTGAATGCTTCATTGAATTTATAAAAAACTCTCTTTCGGGACGCGGACCTACGATGCTCATATTGCCGATAAGAACATTATAAAACTGCGGCAGTTCGTCAAGACTGTATTTCCGTAGAGTTCTTCCGATAGAAGTATATCTGTCATCATCTCTGGTCGTCATCTGTGGTCCTGTTTTCTCAGCATCAATTTTCATGGATCTGAATTTCAGCATAATAAATTTCTGTCCGTCCAGACCTACACGTTCCTGATTATAAAACAACGGACCTTTTGAAGTAAATTTAACAAGAATACCAAGGATCAGCATTACCGGGAAAAGGGAAATTAAAGCAAGTGAAGAAACGATAATATCAAAAACCCTTTTTGTAAATCTGTTCCATACGTTCATCGGCATGGATTTCAGTTTCATAAAAGGAATGCCGTCAACTTCTTCAATACGCAGTCTGCTTGTCATCATATCAATGAAATCAGGCGCATACATAAATTCAATATTCTTGCCCTCACAAATTTTAAAAAGATTATATAAAGTATCATGACTTGCGGAAGGAATGGATATAAATATTTTTTCAATGTTCAGTTTCGATATGAGCTCAGGAATTAACGTATAATTTCCGAGATGCTTTTTACCTTTCATATTTCCGTTAACATTTTCATCAATTGAAAAATATCCGGTAACATTATAACCTGTAAATTTATGTTCAGAAAAGTTCTCATATATCTTTTCAGCCATCAGATTTGTCCCGAGTACTGCCACATTACTAACGCCTTTATTTTTATTATAAAGGTTCTTTTCAATCTTAAGCATAAAATATCTTCCGACAGTAACAAAAATAATTGATATAAACCAAACGAGTGAAAATACAAGTCTTGAATATGGGAAATCGCCTTTAAGTATAAAGACCAGACCCATAGCAATAAGAACGCCAATGGAGATGCATTTGATTATTACAAATAATTCATCCATCACAAAAACAGTTCTTTTTAATCTGTACATTTTTCTCGATTGGAAAATGATAATCCAGATAGGAATAACGATCAGGGAAAACTCAATATATCCGGAAATTTCCGGGATACCTTTTGTTACAGGAAAGATGTTTGTAAAAGGACTAAAAAACCTTAACCAGTATGATAACAAAAATGCGCAGAATATTGAAACAGCGTCTGATAACACTGTCAATAAAGGGATGATTACTTCTATTTTAGTTGATTTACTTTTCAAGTTATATATGCTGGGAAACGTATGAATTTATCAAAAATAATTTATTTGAATATAATAGAAAACACAAAACTAAATTTTAAGCAATGTCAGTAAGATAAAGCGAATCCTTATGATTTTTGAGAAAAGTTTTTTTAATGACTTCGTGTTCTTTTTTCCTCAAATGAGGATCTTCATTTATGATCTTAAATGCAATGCTCCTGGCAATTTCCAGGACATCCTTATCTTTTTTAAGATCAGTACAGGAAAAATTAAGCATACCGGACTGCCGTATACCGAAGAATTCACCGGGACCTCTGATATCCATATCAGCTTCAGCAATTTTAAAACCATCATTAGAGCTGCAGAGTATATTCAGCCGCTTTGAAGAATCTTCTGAAAGATCTTTTGCAATAAGTATACAGTAAGACTGATCAGCGCCTCTTCCTACCCTTCCTCTTAGCTGATGCAGCTGAGAGAGTCCAAACCTCTGCGCTTCCTCAATAATCATGATAGTTGCATTCGGAATATCAATTCCTACTTCTATTACTGTAGTGGAAACAAGAATATTTAAATCACCATCTCTGAATTTTTCAGTCTCTTCATCTTTCTCATACCACAGCATTCTGCCGTGAACCATTCCGACTTTCAGGTCGGGGAATATTTCTTTTTTTAACAACTGATAATTTTCTTCAGCTGACTTCAGATCAAGTTTTTCAGATTCGTCAATAATGGGGAAGATGATATAAACCTGTCTTCCTTTTTTAATTTCAGTTCTTACAAAGGAATAAATAGCCGGTTTATCAGTATCAGTTCTTAATGCCGTCTTAACAGGAATTCTGTTTTTTGGAAGTTCATCAATTACAGAGATATCAAGATCACCGTATAAAGTCATAGAGAGAGTTCTTGGAATTGGTGTTGCTGTCATAACAAGCACATCAGGATTCATACCTTTTTCTTTAAGCTTTGCTCTCTGCATAACTCCGAACTTATGCTGTTCATCAATCACAACGAAACCAATATTTTTATACTGTACATTTTCCTGAATAAGCGCATGAGTTCCGATTATAATATTTGTTTTACCGGATTCAATATTCGTCAGAAGTTCATCTCTAAGTTTTTTCTTCTGACCTCCGACCAGAAGGCAGACATTAATATCCAAAGGTTTGAGGAATTCGGAGATAGTTTTAAAATGCTGTTCAGCTAACAATTCAGTCGGACACATCAGCGCAGCCTGATAACCGTTTTCGACTGCAATTAGCATTGAATAAACAGCAACAATAGTTTTTCCGCTGCCTACATCACCCTGCAGAAGCCGGTTCATGCATTTATCGGAATTCATATCGAGATAAATTTCATTCATTACTTTTTTCTGCGCATCAGTAAGTTCAAATTTCAAAATGGATTTAAATTTATCAGTAATAGTGTAAATATCTTTATCGAATCTGATACCTTTTTTTTCGTTTTGAAGAGACATTTTTTTTAAGGCGAGAATCAATTCGAGATAAAACAATTCTTCAAACGAAAGTCTTTTTCTTGAAAATTCAATATCAGAAAACTCAAGCGGGAAATTAATTCTAAGCACAGCTTCTTTTTTACCGGATAGTTTATATCGTTTTATAATATCATCAGGTAAAGTTTCTTCAATATAATCAGGATTAGATTTGAGCAAAGTACTGAAAGCGTTAAAGACAATTTTGGAAAGAAAAAGAGGTTTAATCCATGTTTTTTTCAAAACTCCGGAAAGCTCATATACTGGAATAAGATCAAATTTCAAAAAATCCATATCCACCGGATCTGACGGAATGATCTTTATGTGATCCCTGTATGAAATTCTCGGAACGGAAGAATAATTTTCTTTATCAATTTTGATCCAGAAAACAAAATAATCATTTAACCTGAACTGTCTGGACCTGAACTCGGAAGCGCCGAAAATAGGTACTGCAACTGACCCGGTATTATCTTTGAGAACAACCTTAAACGGCTGATTACTTTTTCTTGGATGTTCGAGGTCAATAACTTTACCGGAGACAATAACATTCTCATTAATATTGAGAGGAATTTCACGGACATTAATTTTTTTGAGATATATCCGCGGGATAAAGTTCAGAAAGTCGTCAAGTGAAGAAATGCCGATTTTTGAAAAAGCTTCAGCCCTTTTTTCTCCGACACCTTTTAAAAATTTAAGATCCATAAAGAATTCAAAGCAGATTAAAATATCCAGTGCAAATTTATTTAAAATAAATTCTTCGAGTAATGTAAATAAAATTCAAAAGTGTTGAACCATGATTAAGGGATTATAAGATTACTGGATTACACCATTAGTCTTGAACTTTCCCAAAAACCTCTTTATTAAAATTGAATTTACATACACGTTTAATTATTTTATCGCCATGAAAAAAACCAAATCTCTTCAGCAAATCAGGAAGAAGAATGAATCTGTTCAGAGTTATTCAGGATTCGACAAGCAGACTGAATTAAGCGGATATCTCAAATATTTAATATACTTTATACTGATTGCGCTGCCGGTTATTCTGGCATACAATTATTATTCAAATGCGCTGAATGTTAACGGATACAACAGCTTCCCGCTTGATGACGGCTGGATACATCTGCAGTTTGCCAAAAACCTTTCTGAATATTTCAGCTTTTCATATTTTAAAGACGAGATGGTAACTGCGGGATCTACATCTCCTTTATATACTTTCATCGTTGCCATTGGTTTTTTTATTACGAATAATGAAATGCTGCTTAGTTATTTTCTCGGTATATTATTTTTTGCATTATCTTCGCTGATAATATTCAAACTAAGTATGAAGGATTTCAGCAAAGACCTTCTGGCATCGCTGATATGCGCGGGATTATTCATATTAGACAGGATGATGAACTTAATTTCACTGTCAGGAATGGAAACTACAATGTATGTTTTCATACTTTTGCTTGCAGCATATTTTTATAAACAGAGAAAGACTTATTCACTTGCGGTAATACTCGGGTTAATTATCTGGTCGAGGCCTGACGGAGTTGCGTTTATTGCAGCGGTAGCGTTCGATCTGATACTGGCATTATTTTATTTTAAAAATGAAGAAATAAAAAGGATATATTCGAAGGACATTTTACTGAAGATGACGGGAATATTTATTTTAATTTCCGGCGCTTACTTTCTCATGAATTTAATAATAGCCGGTTCTTTATTTCCGAATACATATTCGGCAAAGATCGCATATTTTTCTGATGCGGAAAAGAAACTTTCATATATTACGGATAAAGTATTTCCATTTTTCAGTTCATTAAGTTATTCTTTATATATAGCGGGATTTGCAGCTGCAATTATAAAATTTATATATGATTTATATAAAAGAAGAATTTCAGAAAATTCTTTGTATATATTATTCTTCACATTTTTTCTGTTGCTGTATATGATAAAGCTTCCGGAAGTGAACAGATTCGGAAGATATATTATGCCGCTTGTTCCGTTTTTCATATTACTTACAGTATCAGGTTACAGGGAGTTTTTAATATTTATCAACAAATATTTAAAAAATGCTTTTATACTCAGATTTGTATTTATAATATTTGCCGGAATAATATTTTTCCGCAGTATTGGAGATTACGAGACATTCAAAAATTTTTATGCTGAGCAGTGCAAATACATTTATGACAGACAGGTGAAGACCGCAATGTGGCTGAAAGAGAATACGAAAGAGGATGACATACTGGGAGTTCACGACATAGGCGCTATCGGTTTTTATACCGGAAGAAAACTTATTGATGTGGCTGGACTTGTTACTCCTTATTTGAATGAAAGACTGATTGAAAAAAATTACAGTCAGATAATGACTGAGTATCTTAAAGAAAGAGGAGTCTCTTATATTGCTTTTTTAAGGGAATGGTACAGACCGGTAAATCAGAAGGCATTATTTAAAACGCCTGAAAATTCTCCGCAGGAAGTCATGGAAGTATATAAATTCATACCGGATACGACTTATGTAATATCGAAGGATGCGAATTATTTAATGTCATTAGCTTTAAGAAATTTAAGTAAGAAAGACGGCAATGAGATTGTGAGCAGCGCGAATAAAGTTATAGAACTGGAGCCGAAATATGCAGAGGCATATTTCTTAAGAGCTTACGGTTATTCGCTTTTAAATAATTCGGTTAAATATGAAGAGGATCTTAAAAAAGCGATTATGCATTACCCGGGTTATAAGGATGCCCAATTCAATCTCGGCATGTATCTAATGGAAAACGGTAGGTATGCAGAAGCTGAAGAGCCGTTAAAGAAAACGCTGGAGCTTGATCCGACGAATAAAGCTGTGCAGGATTCGTTGAAAGTAATAGAAGGGATAAAAAATTCCCGTTAGTTTAATTTCAATTGTTAAAAACAAATTGAACAGATCCTACACTCCTTTTAACATACTATTATTTTAGAATAAATATTTCCTAAAATTATCTTAATGTATATTTTTTTAGTTTGTTGCCTTGACCTCAAATTTTTTATTTCAAAAGAATCATTCGCTTCGTCTCAGAAAATTCACCCGCCTCCAGTTTATAAAAATAAACTCCGCTTGAAAAACCATTTCCGTCAAAATCTACCGAATATTTTCCCGCATTAAGTTTTTCATTTACAAGCACCGCAACTTCATTTCCAAGAACGTTATAAACAATTAACTTTGCAAAACCAGGGACCTGCAACTCATAACTAATAACAGTTTTTGGATTGAAGGGATTTGGATAGTTTTGGGAAAGTGAAAATTTTTCGGGAATACTTAACTCAAAATTATCAATTCCGGTAAGTCCTGCAAAATTATTTCTATAAACTGCGCCATGATATCCTACCATTACAGCTTTTAAGCTGTCAATAAACTGAAAATCCTCAATTGCAGAAAGTCCTGTATAATATGTAACCCTATTCCAGGTCATTCCGCCGTCAGTTGTTTTTCTGAAAAGCTGTGATTCCGAAGTACCCCATATTCCTCCGCAGAATGTCAGCCCTACATAATATCCGACATTTTCATTTGCAAAATCAGCAGTATTAACTAAATCATGACAATCTTCCTGAATGCTGTCCATACTGATCAAATTCCAGTTCACGCCGCCGTTTATTGTCTTCATGACAAGACGATGATTGCCAATTGCCCAGCCGGTGTTTTGGTTTATAAAATTTATTGATGAGATTTTTTCACCTGTGTTATGATTAAAAATATTAGAATAAGAAACTCCGCCGTTAGTAGTTTTAAAAAGATCAGCCGCAGAACTTACATATCCTGTCGTGGAATTAAAGAAATACATATCCTGTCCAAAATAAGGAGGGTAATTTAATACTATAGGAGAATACGCATTCCCGCCGCTGCTTATATAGTAATAACCTCTTTCAGTACTTATAAAGCCACGATTTTCATCTGTGAACTTCATTTTTAAAATTCGAGAATCAACTCCGGTAATGATCTGCCTGGAAGTCCAGTTGATACCGCCGTTTGTTGTTTTAAGTAATATTCCATTGTAAGTTCCCGCCCAGCCAAGATTTGCATTAAGAAAATCAATGCACTCTATTCTGTCTCCGTCTATTGGCACATATACATAATTCCAAGAATAACCGCCGTCTGTTGTTTTTATAACTAAAGAACTGCTGAATGGAATGGAGCCAGCTGCATATCCGGTATTGGAATTTACAAAATCCACGCAGTATAACTCCTCTCCGGATACATTTCTGATCATTGTCCATTGAGAGAATAAGGTGTTGGTTAATGATAAAGTAAGAGCTGTTATTATTATAATTGTTTTCATTTTCCTATGGAAACTAATTATTTTTTTTTTTTTTTTATTTAAAACTCACCCCCTTTTTTTTTTAGACCTTTTATTATTCATTTAAAACAAATCCAGGTTCAAAAATTATCTCGAATTCATCAGTTATCAGTGATCTTTCATGTTCCGTTGCATCTTCAAATTCTGGATTCACAGTTTTATTAAAAATATCTTTGATCTTCATTTTGAATTCTTCCATATTAATAAAACTTTGAATTTGTTGTGTCTTCCTTCTGAATTGTATAAATTATTAAAGTTCTTAGATTTCCAACAAATTTAAAATTTTAATTAAATTATTAGTTGCTGTCTTTGTTCTTAAATATCTATCACTAACTTTAACAGATTTTGTATCTGCTAAATATGGCAATAAATATTCTTCAAATTACCAAACAGACCCCGACCTTTAATTCTTTCTCACCGTTTGGTTTTGTACTTCTAACTGCTTAATAATTCCACTTTAGAAAAACTATCATTTCTATTCATTAACGCAATTAATTTTTCATTTTCGGTATTAACAATTTTATGATCCGAAATTAAAGCTAAATTGATTATAGTTCTAATTTTATCATTAGTAATTCCTTGATATTTTCAACGCTTTTAACCAGAACCCCCAGTTTATTGAAATTTTAAATTTTTTTATATCATAAAAAAAAAATTTTTTTTTTAACAAATGTTTTTTTAATTTTATTTATTTAAGCTCATTAACTTAAATCTTGATCAAATATGTTTTTTTAATTTTAAATTTTCTAAATAATACAACATTATAATTGGATAAGTTTCCAAACTTCTTAAAAATTTCTGGTGAAATTACAAAATCCTGTAAGTACATTAATTATTCGTCCTTTTCCTAATAGAATCTAACAATTCCATCGAAAGATTTATTGAATCATCAAAAAATCCATCTGGCCAGTTCTTTTCGAATAGTCCGTTTTCAGAAATTTTCATTTCTTCGATTTCTGTTGGATGAAATCTAAATTCATAAAAATGCTTAATTCCTTTAAGATCAGATATTAATAAGAATTTATTATTATGTTTTTCATTTTCATTAAGTTCTTTTTTTGTAAATTTTCCGAATTTATATTTGTTTTTCTGTTACGTTTTGATAGGTATCAACTTTCAACCCCACCCCTCATCTCTTTTTTTTCAATTTTTGTCATAAAAATTCGGAATGTTTTGTTCATTTTTTCATTTTGATTTACAAAAAACAACCCAAATATTTTTCTGAAAAATTGGACATTTCTGACCGAAGTTTAGGATGCAAGATCAAGTGAGGCTCAATAAAATGATTTCTGCAATTTCTTTTTATTAAATTCATATTCAAATAAGTTGATTTCTTTTTACCATAATGTTATCATTAAAATTTGAATTATTTAAAATTAAACAATATGGGAAATACCTGAATAAGTCCGCTTTGCTCAAAAATGAATTTAATTTATCTTCCTGGCTAAAAAGTAAAAGTAATCCTAAGTCACATCAATTTTTAAACACCATTTCAATAAAAATTCATTTTTTTTCAAGTACTTATTACAAAGAGAGAATAAATCTGACCTAGTAGTTGATAGGTAAGTTATATTATAATTACTTTCAATAATTAAATTTGATTTATAACCAGAACTTATACTTTTCTTATTTTTTAATGTTTTCTTCGAATCATCTTTATCTATTTTATGTGATGATTGCGTATTATAAAATTCATTCAATATTCCATAATAATCACTTTTTGAAAATTCCCCGTTATCTAAGTGAAAATATTTTTTGGGAACTTCCCTAACTACAGGAATATGTGTGAAATCAAAAAAGCTATTTAAAATCGACGGCAACAATATATTTGATTCGTAAAAGAATTTCAAAACCCCATAGTGATATAGTCTAAACTCATCCATATTATTTAATGCATATTCTTCTTTAATTTCTACTGATTTTTCCGCATACTTTTTTTTCCATTAATTATATAAGATTTTGATGTTTTAATAACTGAGTGATACGGTTTTAAGCGTTCATTAATACTTGGAAAATGTTTAATGTTTATTTCTGGATAAATTATTTCAGTTGGGTAATTACCGCTTAACTGATCTTCTAAGTATTGTCTTTGAGTAAGCATATAGTTATATCTATTAGAAAATTTATCATCATTTTTAAGAATTACTGTTTGGTATGCGTAATATTTAATATCGTTATCATGTCTATTCCCAAATTCTAATTTAAGCTGATTATCATTATAATCAAAAATATTAATTTCGTCTAAATTAAATCCATATGGATCACTTTTAAAGGAAATCTAAATTTTAAATTAAAATCTGTTGATGAAAATAAATCAGTAATTTTAGTAAATTCATTACTACAAAATAAATTATAAAGAGATGGCAATGACTTCAAAATGTTATCGGATTCTAATATCTTTATAAAAATTTCAGGATTTTCCGATAAACGATCTATATCTTCTTTAATTATATCTCCTGATTCAAATTCAACTCTCCCATTATTATAAAAATAGCTTGTCAGGCATTTTTTTAAATTTTCCTGATAAAACTCCAATGAATATAATTTATCTGAAATAAACATATATTTTCGGGAAAGTCCATTTTCATAGGAAAGGCGTTATAAAAAAATCTTTTTTTTTTAATAAATTTTAAAAAAAAAAAAAGTCGATTTTTATTTATTTTGTAAATTGTCTTTCCTTTATTTGTTGGATAAATATTTTTAGCTAAAAACATCATTGCTTTCATAAAAGAACTTTTCCAGATCCGTTTTTCCCAAACAAAAGAGTTATAGGTCTGACATCAATTTCGACGTCTTCAAGATTCCTAAAATTTAATATTCTGATTTTTTTAACAAATGACATTGAACAAAAATTTTATGATTAATTTAATTTAATGTTATAGTTGGTATAATTTATAATTTTCGTTATATAATGTCAGCAGAATACTTTAAGTATAATTTTTCAACCATTGCTTGCATTCATAATACAAGAATTATTCTCAGCGATTGATTTTAAAATAAAACTTAATAATTCAATATTCCCGGACTCTGACATATGGTTTGAAATTACAATTCAGTTTTATTATCTTGCAAGTCATTAAAAAGCTAACGCGGGGCTATAGCTCAGTTTGGTAGAGCGTCTGAATGGCATTCAGAAGGTCAGCGGTTCGATCCCGCTTAGCTCCACAAATGCAGAGATAAAATAATTAATCAAAAATAATATCAAAATGTTTGCAATAGTTAACATAAAAGGACATCAGTACAGAGTTCAGGAAAATCAGCAGGTGTTCATTCCGAAGATGAAAGATGAGATCGGTTCAAAAGTTACATTCAGTGATGTGTTAATGTTTTCACCTGACGATAAAACTTTCGAGATCGGCGCTCCCAAGCTGGAAATGACAGTGGAAGCTACGATCACCGGCCATGTAAAGGATGATAAAGTAATAGTATTCAAGAAGAAAAGAAGAAAAGGATATAAAGTAAGAAGAGGTCACAGACAGAATTATACACAGATCACAATTAATAAGATCGTATAATTTCATTTTATTTCAGTAAAAACAGTAAATAAATTTTAAACAATAAACCAGGGAATCAGAAATGGCACATAAAAAAGGACTCGGAAGTTCAAAGAACGGAAGAGACTCACAATCAAAAAGACTCGGAGTAAAAAAATACGGCGGAGAAGCGGTCATAGCCGGTAACATTCTTGTCAGACAAAGAGGCACGAAATTTTTACCCGGTGCGAATGTTGGTCTTGGTAAAGATTATACAATATTCTCTTTAATAGACGGGAAAGTAAACTTCACAACCAAAAAAGGCAAAAAGACCTTAAATGTAATTCCAAATGAAACTGCCTGATAAATTTTAACAACAGTTTTAAAGAGGTTATTCTGAGAGATCGGAATAACCTCTTTATTTTTTATAAATAAATAAATTCAGAATATATGAAAATCACAGTAGTCGGCGCGGGAAATGTAGGAGCTACCTGCGCGAACGTAATAGCTCAGAAAGAATTATCAAATGAAGTGATCCTTCTGGATATTAAAGAAGGTATTGCAGAGGGAAAATCCCTTGATATTTGGCAGACTTCGGGAATAAACAATTATGATACAAGAGTAACCGGAGTAACAAATGATTATACAAAAACCGCCGGATCCGGAGTTGTAGTGATCACCTCAGGTCTTCCGAGAAAACCCGGCATGAGCAGGGATGATCTTATCTCCACAAATGCAGCAATTGTAAAATCAGTTACAGAAAATGTCATCAAACATTCTCCCGATGCAATTATAATAGTAGTTTCCAATCCTCTGGATGTAATGACTTACTGCGCTTATCTCACTGCAAATATTCCGTCTTCAAAAGTAATGGGAATGGCGGGAATACTTGACACGGCAAGATACAGAGCTTTTCTCGCAGAAGCGCTGGACTGTTCGCCAAAGGATATTTCCGCAATGCTTCTCGGCGGTCATGGAGATACAATGGTGCCGCTTCCAAGATATACCACTGTCAGCGGCATTCCTGTTACAGAATTAATAGACAGCGTTAAGCTTGACGCGATCGTCGACAGAACCAAAAAAGGCGGCGGTGAACTTGTCGCACTTATGGGAACATCAGCATGGTATGCGCCGGGCGCTGCTGCAGCTCAGATGGTCGAATCAATTGTCAGAGATCAGAAAAGAATTTTCCCGGTCTGCGCATGGCTTCAGGGAGAATACGGAATGAATGATATATATCTCGGCGTGCCTGTGGTACTTGGTAAAAACGGTATAGAAAAAATTATCGAACTGAAACTTAATGAAGATGAAACGACACTGCTTAAAGATTCAGCTAAGGCTGTCAAAGAAGTGATGAATGTACTTGATGAGTTAAATAAGAAATAATTACTACTTCAATTTTTATATAAGATCCTGTCTGTAAAGTTTCAGACGGGATCTTTTTGTTTATAGCATTTCAGAACAAACTCCGTTCCGGTTTCCGTCGAGTTACAGATAAAGTTATCCACTAGTGATTTGATTATAAAAATACCTCTTCCGCTTTCTTTAAGTAAGTTATCATCTGAAGTCGGGTCCGGTACACTGGAAAGAATAAAACCTTTCCCCTCGTCTATGATCCTTACCATGATCTGATCTGAATTGTAAACAATTTCGGTATAAACTTTTTTATAATAGCTCTCTTTATTCCCATGAACTATAGCATTTATCAGAGCTTCAGAGCATGCAATTTTCAGGTTAATGAATTTTTCCTCTTCAAGACCGAATTTCTCATTTACCTGGTCAAGTAAATTTTCAAACTTCATTATTTCATTTCTTTCGCTTTTGAGAGTAAGTATTTCTTTATGCAATCTGTATTCTTTAAATTAATTCTTATTTACAAAATATAAAAGATTTTTCACATATTCCATAATATATTGAGTTGGAAATTTACTGAGGAATTTGACTGTGAAGGATTGACATATTCTATTTTATCAAGCCCTAATATAAAATTTATCACAGAGTTATTGTTCATAAAAATTTCAGCCCTTCCTAACGGACCGTATGATTTATATATATTTGACAAAACCTTTTCACTTTCGTCATAATTATATCTGTGCTGTGAAAAAAATTTATATCCTATTCCGAAATTGATTAAATTTTTGAACAGATAATTTAACTCAGGCATATAAAACTGCTCCGCATAAAAAGCGATGGGCTTAACCGAAAACGAATTATTCAAAAATTCTCCCTGCTCATAAAATTTTAGCTCTCCTGCAAAATTAAGTTTAAATCCTTTTCCGAAATTATAAGAACTCGAATCTCTGATACTCAGCTGTCTGTAAGAAAAGCTCTGGATCTGAGAGATCAGGTCTTCATAATCATACACTGTATAATTTGCAGAAACCTGAAAGTAATTTTTTGTCAAAAATCTTTCAGCCGGTCTGAAATTACTGTAAGAGCTGAGTCTGTATATTCTGTTCCTGTAATTATTTGCGCTTCTTTGCGAAAATATATAGCTGAGTTTTGATTCAATAAATTCAAACTTTGTCTCAACGTCAAAATTATAAAGATTATTGAATATGTGGGACGCAGCAATTATTGATTCAGTTTCGTCCCTGTCATCATAATTCTGCTGAAAGTCAGTATCGTATTTCAAAAGAGAAGTGGATCCCGTGAAAGCAAATGAATTTGTGTTGGATACCGGATAATAAACATTCAAAAGCAATGAAGTCCTTCTGCTGTTATTGTTTTTATTTTTTTCCGCCTTTTCAAGCTCGCTGATCTGGGCTGCAGTCAGTCCGGCTGTGTTTATAAGTGAATGGTTTTCAGATCTTTCATTCAGTATGATTCTAAGCTGAGAATACAGATCTTCCCAGACATAATTCAGATTGGTATAAACTTCAAGATTGTTTTCAATGATCCTGTTATCATAAGTATTTTCAAAAAGTATTGTAGATGAAGGCGGCTTGTATTTATATTCTCTCGTGATATTTCTGTTTTGAAAACTTCCCCCCAGCGAAAGCATTACATCCCGGGAAAAACCGTAGTTTAAAATGTCACCGACATATATAAAATTTTCACTGCGTTTCTCAATATTGTTTCTTACTCCAAACATCTGTGAGATCCCCGGAGAAGCAGGGAAATAAAAATCATTTTTCTGATTGTAGTATCTTATCATACCTTTATTATCGGAAAGCGCAGCAAATCTTTTATAGATATCAGCGTTCAGTTCATAATTATGATTTATTTTCTGATCAAGATTTTCATAGAATAATATCAGCCTGCCGTTTGTAAGATAATCATTCATATCATAATTTATTGCCTGAGCTTCAAATAAGCCGCTCGGTCCGGAATTGAATTCTCCTATCTGATCTTCCGTTTTAAATCCTAATTTACTGTTTAAAAAAATACTGTTACGGATCCTTGCGTCTGCGTTTGCATATATGTAACTGCTCTTATTCTGATTTGTCTGGATATTTCTGTCATCAGTAAAAAATTTATTCTGATATCCAACACCGGCATCAAGATTTTCTATTACATTATAATACAGAAGGAGCTTGAGATTATTGTAATCCCGGAAAAAATTTCTGTTTAGCTTGGAAACATTTGAAAGAAAAGTATTGCTCAGATTAAAACCAAATCTCCCGGTTGAATTTCCGTAATTTAAAATCGAAGTTAAGTTTGAAGAATTTAAATCATCATACAAATTGGTCTGGAAAATATTTGTTTTGTAAACAGAATCAGACATTACTGAGTTTATCTGCGCAGATGCAGTTTCATTTAATATTAACAGAAGTATCAGATATTTAATTAAAGAGATCTTCAAAATTAAATTTCTTTGATTCCTGTGATTCTTCAGCGTTAATATCTCTGAAAAGTTTTTCAAGGTCAGAAAAATTATCAAGTGTTTTCAGTTCAGATGTTTTTATATCCAGATCAATGTTTCCTTTATTTATCAATACTATCTTCGTCGAGATCTTCTCAATAATATTAAGGTGATGCGAACAGTAAAGAATTGTTCTGCCTTTAGAAGCAAGAAATTTTATCAGATCATGAAATATAAATATTGAATTTGTATCCAGCCCGTTGAGCGGTTCATCAAGAAAAATAACCGGCGGATCGTGCATCAGCGCCGATGTTATCAATACTTTCTGCTTATTTCCTTTTGAAAGGTTACCGATGGAATCATTCAACAGATCAGTATAACCGAACAACTCTGCAAATGAATTAATTCTTTTTGAAATTAATTCATCACACATATCCCTGACCTTGCCTGCGAAGTTAAAGAATTCGACCGGCGAAAGTGAATTAAAAAGATCAGCGCTTTCAGGGACATATCCTGTAATACTTTTTACATAAACCGGATCCTTTGAAACATCGGTATCGTTTATTAATACAGTTCCTTTGTCAAATCCGAGAATTCCGGAAAGTATTTTTACGGTAGTGGATTTCCCTGCGCCGTTCGTACCGATATATCCGCAGATCTCTCCTTTATTGATTTCAAAAGAAATATTATTTAATGCAGTGAAGCCTTCGTATTTTTTTGTAAGATCCTTAACGGAGATCATAGTTATGAAATATTATTTTCAGTTGAATATTTCTTTGAAAAATACTTTCATAGCTTCCCATGATCTTTTATCAGCATTCTCATTATAAGCCGATCCTTTGGACGGATCATTGCCTGCGTTTTTACTTGTAAAAGAATGAACTGCGCCGCCGTATTCAGTCAGCACATAATCTTTACCTGCATCTTCCATTTCCTTTTTGAAAGCGGAGACATCACTTTCAGGAACATTCGGATCTACAGCGCCATGTTGAATAAGTACTTTCGTTTTAATATTTTTCGCATCATCAGGATTTCCGGATTTCAATGATCCGTGAAAACTGATTACGCCGTTAATATCAGCTCCGCTTCTTGCAAGCTCAAGCACACCTGCGCCGCCAAAGCAGTAACCGATTGCAGCGATTTTGCTTTTGTCAACATTGGACATTTTAAGTAATTCACTTAAGCCGCCGTTTACTCTCTCTCTGAATAAATTTCTGTCAGCATAATATTTTCCCGCTTCCTGACCTGATTCCTCAGCGCTCACAGGTCTTACATCTTTACCGTAAATATCCACTGCAAACGCCACATAGCCAAGCTCCGCCAGCATCCTTGCGCGCATTTTTTCATATTCGCCGAGACCTTTCCATTGATGTACAATAAGAACTCCGGGTTTAATACCTTCAACTGAATTATCATATGCAACAAAACCCTGATATGTCTTATCACCGATATTATATTCATAATTTTCCTCAATAATTTCTGCATTAATATTGTTTGCGTTCATAAGAATAAGAATTAAAATTAACTGGATAAAGTATTTCATCTTCGGTTAAATTAAGTTAATAAAATTTGTTAATTATAAGATAATTGAACTGTAATTAGAATACAAAAAAATCTGTGTTTGCTCTAAGTCTGATTATTTATCTGATTCTTTTAAGTCAAATTTACAGTTTATATAAAAATTAATGTGACTATATTTGCACTTCAATATGAATGATAATAACGAATACATTACAACGGATGATAAGGATGAAATGAAATCCGAAAAATCAAAGATTCTCTCTTCATTCTTTTTCAGCGGATCTTTTGTTTTACTTTTGTGGATAATTCAGTTTATTCAATGGTCTGCCGGTAAAGAGTTTGCAATGTTTGGAGTTCTGCCCAGAACACTTTCCGGACTTGCCGGAATTCTTACAGCTCCGCTTGTACATGCTGATTTTTCACATCTGATCTCAAATTCATTTTCACTTTTTATTCTACTGTTTGGAATTCTGTATTTTTACAGAACTTCTGCGGTGAAAGTATTCATTATAATTTATATAGTGGATGGACTTATGGTATGGCTGTTTGCAAGAAGTTCTTATCATATTGGAGCAAGCGGTCTCGTTTATGGATTCGCAGCGTTTCTTTTTTTCAGCGGGTTATTCAGAAAAGATAAAAGCTCAATGGCTCTTTCACTGCTTGTAGTGTTTCTTTATGGCGGAATGGTCTGGGGCGTATTGCCTGTCAAGCCGGAGATATCTTTTGAATCTCATTTATTCGGAGCTCTTACCGGAATAGTCTGTTCATTTATTTTCAGGAAAAATGATCCTCCGCAGACATATGAATGGGAAAATGAAGATTATGAAGACGATGATTATGATGACGGGAAAGAACCTGAAGATGCAGAGATTGATGAAAACTCAGAAGAGAATGATTTCAGAAGGTTATTCTGAAATCATTCTTTTTACAATTAATTATTAAACTATACTGCTAAAAGTCCATTTCCGGTTCCGGAGAATTTTCATCCTGCTGTCTTCTTTTCTTTCTGTCCTGTTTGCTGTTGTCCGATCCGAATTTATATGATAATGATAATGTAACCAATCTCGATACTCTTGCTCTTGAAAAAGTCTGTGAATATAATTCTGTGTTGGATGTTCCGGAAAATTTTGCCGTATTAAAAATATCTGAAAATTTTAAGTTCAGATTCAGCTTGTCATCTAAGAAGTCTTTTCTTAAAGCAACATCGAATGAATTTATAGGATCCATTGTACCCTGCGGAGTAATTGATTTTCCGGAATAAAAATAAGTCAGCTGGATCCCGGCGTCAAAAGGAAGAGAAATATTCGAAAATATTCTTCCGGAGAAAGTGTTGTTTGAATTATTTCCAAGAGAGTCAGAGTTTATATCCTGATGATAATAACTTAAGCTCGCATTCAGGTTAATGGCTTTTGAGAAAGCTCCGTTTACTAGCAGCTCCCCGCCGTATGTTACTTCAGAGTTAGCATTCACTGAAGTATTCAGTACAATGTTACTGTCAATGAGTTCGCTTGTTCTTGTTATTGCATCCGACTTGTGATTATAAAACAATGAAGGTATTACGGAAAATGAATTGAAAAATTTAGAATAATTAAGTTCAAATGCATTGATGTATTCCGGTTTAAGATCAGGATTACCTTTCGAATAAAATACCGGACTAAAAACTCTTGTAACCGGTGACAATTGCCTGTATCCGGGTCTTCTGACTTTACGTGAATAGTTAACTCCCACCTGATCAGTCAGTGAAAATTTATAAGCTACTCCTGCGCTCGGGAAAATATCTGAGATATTTCTGGATGTATTTGAATTAAATAAATACTGATCAATACTGTAATTCCAGTTCTCACCTCTCAGACCAAGATTGTAACTTAGATCTCCTGCTTCACCCGTGTAGATCAGATAAGCAGCGCTGATATTTTCATTGTATAAAAAATCATCTGTAAGAGCAGTATCAAGTTCATATGCTCCGGTAGAATTATTCTTATTATAATTTAAATTATCTGTATCGGTATTCCTGTTATTAAATTTTATTCCGGATTCGAATCCTGAAGTCTTGGAAAATTTTTTCTGATAATCTATCTGAGCATTGAACTGTTTGTTTAACTCACTTCCGTCAATCCTTGAAAAAAGTGTTTCTAAATTTGCCGGCAGTGTATAATCTGTTTGTTTATTTTCATTCTCGTATTCTTTGTCTGAGGAATAACTAATATCTCCGGTAATTGTATGAATAGATTTTTCGATTGACCTGAAGTAATTTAACCCAAACGAATATTCTTCGTTATTTTCAATTTCATTTCCGGTTGACTTATATACCTGTAACAGTGAATTGGAAGCATCGAAGATCTGCAGATTATCTGTATCGCCTCTGTTTCTGTTTCCTTTTCCATAGCGGACGTTAAAATTCAAAACGTCTTTCAGGGAAGGATAATATTCAAATTCAAACTTTGCATTATTTCCTTCCATTCTCATTCTTCCGTCGCTGGTTTGATTCGTAAACGCTTCATCTGTGCTGAAAAAATTATCCCTGTCAATTGCAGCATTAAAAAATCTGGTTCTTATCCTCATATCATAAGAACCGGATACTTTGTAATCTTTTGTTTTATAATTCAGGTTCAATCCCGTCCCGTAATTATCCATTGACCCGCTGCTCATATCCAGCTGTCCGTTTAAACCGCCGTCATCAAAATCTTTTAATACAAGATTAATAACACCCGTTGAACCTTCAGCGTCAAATTTTGCAGAAGGGTTAGTTATTACTTCCACTGAATTCACCTGATCTGAAGGAAGCTGCTCAAGTATTCTTGCGATGTTTCCTGTAACAGGTCTTCCGTTTATAAAATATTTTATGCTTGAATTACCGCGCAGACTTACATTATTGTCTATATCAACTGTAACGGACGGAAGGTTTTTTAAAATGTCAATTGCCGTTCCCCCTTTAACGCTCATGTTTTCCGCAACGTTAAAAATTTTCTTTTCTCCCTTAAGTTCCATAAAAGGTTTATCAGCTTCTACGGAAATTTCATCCGTCACCGTTCCGGAATTCAGATATACCGTATCTATTTTTTTATTTTTAGAATCAGGTTCGGTTAGATCCATTTTCAAAGAATATTTATTATACCCGGTGAGATTTACATTTAATGTGTAACTTCCCTGAGAGATATCCGATATTTCAAAAAAACCTTCTGCATCGGTTGAAGCTCCTCCGGCTAAAACTGAATCCGTTTTATTAAATATTTGTATCGTTACTCCTTCAAGCGGCGTCTTACTTTGTCTGTCATATACAAACCCTGTTATTGAACCATCATTAAACATCTTTCCGGATTTGCTGCTTATACTGTTAAATTTTCCGGGATCAGTCTGAGTAAACCCTGTTAAGTAAATAAATATTGAAAGAAATATTAAAATGTATTTCATGTTTTAGTTTTTAAATTTTATGTAAAATAATTTTATTATTTACTTTACATATTAAGAATAAAGCAATATCTGACTGCGGACATCATATGTTGTTCCTTAATTCAAAGAATTTTACAAAAAATTAATCGCTGTTATAGTTCCTGTTTAAATAATTTTTTTAAAAATAATATTTAAAGTTATATTTCAAATTCCTGACCTTTGACAGGGATCTCAATGTCTTTGAAATTTAAACTTTTCAGCCCGTCTTTAAAAGCTTCCTGCTGATCTATTTCTCCGTGAACGAGAAAGATCTTCTGCATTTGATTTTTATTAAACTTATCAAAATATTCCAGCAGCTCGCTTCTGTCAGCATGAGCGGAAAATGAATTCAATACTACGATCTTTGAATGAACAAAATATTCATCGCCGAAAATTTTAACTACGCTGTTTTCCTTATCCCTTGCATCCACCAGTCTTCTTCCGAGTGTGTGCTCCGCCATAAATCCTACAATAAGTATAGTGGATTTCGGATCTTCTATATTATTCTTCAAATGATGAAGCACTCTTCCTGATTCCGCCATTCCTGACGCTGAAATAATCAGACACGGTCCTTCAAGACTGTTAAGTCTCTTTGACTCCTCGACATCCTGTACATATCTAAGCTGCGGCAGTTCAAATATTTCCTCTCCGTTTAAAATCATTTCCGAAAATTCATCGTCATAACATTCCGGATGTATTTTGAATATATCAGTCGCTTTTGTAGAAAGAGGACTGTCAATAAAAACCGGAAATTTTTCGATCAATCCGTCGTTGAATAAACCCGATATTGCGTAAATTATTTCCTGAGTCCTCCCAACGCTGAATGCCGGAATAATTATTTTTCCTCCTCTTGAAACCGCTTCCTTCAGTACACTCAAAAGCTGATCATGCATCATATTCGCTTTGTCATGTATCCTTCCTCCGTATGTCGATTCTGAAATTATATAATCTACATCACCAATAAATTCAGGATCTTTAAGTATCGGCAATCCCGGTCTACCTATGTCTCCCGTGAATGCGAATTTGAATTTTTTATTTTTTTCCTGAATTGTCAGCACCATCATTGCCGAACCGAGGATATGACCTGCGTCAAAAAACTCTACTTCCAGTTTCTCACTGAATCCGTCTATGAAGAACTTTTTTCTGTAAGACACTGTCTTAAAATTTCTCAAAACATTCTTAGCGTCATTTATCCTGTAAAGCGGTTTAAACAGCGGCTGATTTTTCTTAGCTCTTCTTTTATTCACATACTCAGTGTCTTTAACCTGAATGTGCGCGCTGTCTAAAAGCATTATAGAGCAGAGATCTCTCGTAGCGGAAGTGCAGTAAATAATTCCTGTGAATCCTTTTGCAAACAATGAAGGCAGGTTTCCGGAATGATCAATATGCGCATGTGAAAGTATGACGCTGTGAAGTTCTTTCGGATCAAACAGAAAGTTTCTGTTAATGTCATACGCCTCTTCACGCTTACCCTGAAAAAGCCCGCAGTCAAGAAGTATTTTTTTACCGTTTATCTCAAGAAGATGCTGTGAACCTGTTACTGTCCTGTCGGCGCCGCAAAATTTAATTCTCATAAAAAGTTTTTAATTGTTAATTATTTCTTTGTTGAACTTATGTTTTGTAACATACGGATTATCCTTAATAAAAAACCTGTATGGAAAATCTTCTCCTTTATTAAGACCGATCCTTCGTGAAACATTTACTTCAAAATCTTTTATTCCACTGTCTCCTGTTATAAAAACTTTACTGTCAGGATCAGTAATATCTGCGCCGTTTAATTTTTTGTCAATGTTCAGGGCCATGCATAATTTCGACGGACCGTTTGTAAGTTCAATATCGCTTTTTACATCAGGTCTGTTCCGTCTCATAATTTCAATCCCCTCTGCAGGTTCTCCGGCTCTTATCAGAACTGCATTTCCGACGCCTTCCTTTCCGCATACAGCGTTAAAGCAATAATAATTTCCGTAGATAAAATAAACGTAAGCCCTTCCCTCCTGTCCGTACATCACGCTGTTTCTGTTTGTTACTTTTCCGAAAGCATGACAAGCGGGATCGTGTTCACCAATGTATGCCTCAGTTTCAACTATTCTGACTGCAGCGTACTTTTTTCCCAATTTTTCTTACAAGCAGCATTCCGAGAAGATCTTTTGAAACAGTCAATGCATCATTAAGATAAAAATCTCTTCCGGGCATTGCTTTACTGTAAGATTTCAAACGTATCAGAAAATTTAGTAATTATTACAAAATAAGAAAATCCTGTTTTACAGAGTATGGAATAATCTTAAGATGGGAAATGAATCTGATTTTAGGACAAAGTAAAGTGGGTGTTAGTTTAAACAAATTTTAAATGATTATTATAGATTATTATTTTTCTCAAACAGGAAAATTAACATTAAATTTACCTATATAAAAAAACCCGCTTTCGCAGGTTTTTATATTTTACTTAGAATTTACATTTTACACTTAACCCGTCAATCGAATTTTAACTTATTTGATCAGCAGCATTCTCTTAGTCATTACAAAATTATCCGTCTCCATTCTGTAAAAATATACGCCGCTTGAAAGATCTGCGCCGCTGAAGTTCGTTTCGTAAACGCCGGGCTGCAGTTTATCATTTACAAGCTCTGCGATTTTTTTACCGAGATTGTCATATACGGAAATCTTTACCTGCTGCGTATTCGCTACGTCAAATTTTATTTTGGTAACGGGATTAAAAGGATTAGGATAATTATTTCCGAGATCGAATTTATCCGGAACAAATGATGATATTTGATTTATTCCAACTGTCACTCTTCTTAATGTAAGAAGCATACTGTTTGCAGACTGCGCGGAATCAAATCCATTATACGCCCACGCTTTCCAAGTAGATGTTACTGAATCACCGGTTAATATCATTAGCGCAGCAAGTGAATCAAGCATACTATTTCTCATATTTAAGACAGTATCCACTCCGAAATTATCAGAATCAAATATATATTCTACAGCTCCCGCTCCAATTCTTCTGATTTTAAATTTATATTTTAACGTTGGATGAGTTCCTGTTTTGTTCCAGTCAAATCTTACCGTATTTGAATTATTCGCGTTTGTTTCTATTCTGGATAATGACGGCGGGTTAAGGGAGTTAAAAGTATTGTATGCCAGTATTATTGAAAATGCAGCGTCACTGGTGTCGGCTTCCTGTGGATTTACGGAGTTTATGACTCTGACTCTTGCCTGATTTGTATAAGCTATATAAGGTATAGTCCAGTTATATTCCCTGAGCTGCGCTGAAATATTATTTGCAATAGTGACCCAGTTGCTTCCGTTATCAGTAGTATATTCAAGATTCACATTTCCCGTTATTGACGTTCCCCAGAAGATCTTTGTATTTACAAGCGTTCTGAAAATTTCTTTGCCGTTTGGAAATCCTACATACACCGGATTTGCCGAAGGTGAAATACAGAATGCCGCTTCAGCGGAATTTCTGATCAGAGCTTCAGGCTGTGTTCCGAAATCCATAATCACAGTGCCGCCTTCAGTATCGCAATAACTCATTATCGTACCGACTGCAGGAATTGGATTTCCGCTATAACATCCGCCTTCAGTAAAATAACATGTATCGATCGGTCCTCCAACCCAAGAGCATGAATGTGTATGCGGCGAACCGAAATTATGTCCGATCTCATGAGCTACGACTACTACGTCGTATGAATAATTCGGCAGCTGTCCGATGTTTCCCTGCACTGAACTCAGACCATATCCGAATGACGGATTGCATAATACATTCACGTAAGCGATACCTCCGACATTAATGCTGCTCCTTCTGCTAATAAGATGAGCGACTGTCCTTTGTACTCCGCCCTGTGTGGCGATCCATTCAAATCTGAACTGATCAAGCAGAGTTCCGCCGTCATCTGAAGTGTAAGGATCCTGCGTAGTCCATACTCTGAGATAACTTACAAAAAGTCTTATGTTCATATCCTTTGCATAAACTGCTGAAGCTGCTGACATAAGTGAAAGAGCATAAGCTGATGCATTTGCCACTGAAGTATCGTAAACGATATATGTAAAATAATCTACATCCACTGCAATGTCTGCAGTAAGTAATGCCGATGTACCTGCATCAAAAGGCTGCGCGTTTAATTTCTGAATGCGGTTAGTGATCTCACCCGGCACACCGAAAATATCCGAACCGCAGAATACTCCGTTTTTACTCTTTAGCTTACTCATCTGATATAATATATAATCTTCCGTTTCATTATTATTAAGATCGGTAAGATTGCCGAATACGTAAGTATCATTTTTCGATTTCATAAGTCCGATCATTTTGCCGTTATAAATTGAAAGCGATACTAAAGAATTTTCAGCTCCGGTGATCTTTCCTTTATAAGACAAAATAAGATCATTTCCGGAAAATGTCTTTTCACCCGATGCGCTTTTGTTTATAAGTACAGCATCAGGTGAGAGTATGTCAAATCTTTCAAGCTCCACATTCACTGAAACAGATCTTGAAACCGGGACCTGAAAATTCAGCTTAAAGCTTTTAGAATCATTAATATTTTTTAGAATATCCTTATTTATATTGAGAATAATTCCGTCGTTTACATATTCCGTAACAGTCCTGTCAGGATTATTTGTTTTTGAAATATTCAGAGTGAATAAACCAGAATGATCCTGCTGTGCAATACCGTTTAAAAAAAATGATACTGTAAAAACAAAAGTTATTAAAAATTTCATTTTAATTTATTTGTATATTTTAAAAAAAAAAAGCAGGAATTGAATAACAATTCCTGCATAAGTAAATTCAGTTTAAATATTACTGAGCGCTTGCATCAATGTCACAGGAAATTCTCAAAGCGACCTGTGGATGTTCAGGATCATTTGTAAATACCATGATCTGTTTTTCCTGTCTGCCCTGTCTTCCCTGTGTATTAAAAGTTACTTTAATCTCTCCGTTTTCGCCTTTAGAATATTCAGTCTTTCCGCCGGTTGTAGCTCCCGTGCATCCGCATGATGTTTGTACTTTCTCTACCAAAAGTGTTCCTTTTCCTTTGTTTGAAAACTTGAAAGTATATTCAAGCTGAGGACCCTGAGCAACTTTACCAAAATCATGTACTTCAGTTTCAAATACTATTTTTGAAGTACCGGCTGAAGCTGCAATTTTGGAATTGTTCATAAGAAAAAACATTACAGCAGAAATAGCTAAAATTCCGAATACGAAATAAACTGTCTTTGCAGTTTTGGTTTGAATGAAATTACTCATTTACTTTCTCCTTATTGTTTATGGTTTTTGATTTTATACTTTGTATGAAAACTATAATTGAAGCGATGATTAGCAGTATATCTTCAATTATTCTTTGTAAAATATCACTTTTATTACTTACAGTTTCAAGTGAAAAACATCCGCAGCTTATGTCAAGTCCGCGGATATATGCCTGAGTCAGCGCGATAATAAAAAAAAACAGCATCAATGTAATTATAAGAGAACTTCCCCTTAAATAAATTCCGGTGATAATTAATATTCCGCAGATAATTTCCAGATACGGCACAACGATAGCAAATATATTGATAAATATTTCCGGAAAGAATTTGTAATTGTAGATCGCTCTTGAAAATTCCTCCTGATTATAAAGTTTATCAAGTGATGCATATATAAAAACAACGCCGAGTATTAGCCGGAGTAAAAACAGAAAATATTTATTTGTGAGAATTTTATTCATCAGAAATTTTTATTTATTAACAGGATAACCAAGTTCATTCCACTCGCGGTATCCGCCGATATAGATCTTCACGTCATCATACCCGATCTTCGCCATTTCATATGCATTATCTATGCTTATCTCACAGTCATCTCCGCCGCAGTAGGATACTATTGTTTTTTCTTTACCAATATCACCGAGCATTTTCTGCTTTTCTTCCGGAGACTTCGGATAAAATTCCTTGTAAGGAATATTTATCGCTCCTTTTATATGTCCTTCTTTAAATTCAAAATCTTCCCTGCCGTCTATGAAAATCACATTCTCATCAAACAGCTTTTTAGCAGTTTCGACAGGGATATTCTGCGGTTTAACAAAACCTTCCTTTGTCTTAACTTTTTCCACCTGTTTATTTTCACTGCCCTGTACCGAAGCGCTGTCAATTTTGAATCTGTCGCTGTCATCTCTTACAAGCGGTATTCCTTTAGGGTTTACAGAGTTTACAATGAGTCCAATAATAAGACTTACTAATGTTATTATAAGAACTTCTTTTAAAATTTTATTTCTTTGATTCATAAAAATTTTTTAATGCCTGAATAAATTATTGGAACAAACCGTTTTCGTCTTTCATTTTTCTTTTACCGGTTACTTTAAGATGTCTGTAAGCAAGATCTGTAGCTTCCCTTCCTTTTGGAGTGCGTTTGATGAAACCCTCTATCATAAGAAAAGGTTCGTAAACATCTTCAATTGTACCGGGATCTTCTCCTATAGAAGCCGCTATTGTTGAAAGCCCGACCGGTCCGCCGTTGAATTTGAATATAATCGTTTCAAGAATTTTCTTATCCATTTTATCCAAACCGAATTCATCCACATCAAGTGAAGATAAAGCAATGTCAGCGATTTCTTTACCAATCGAACCGTCTCCCTTTACCACCGCAAAATCCCTCGTTCTCCTGAGAAGTCTGTTTGCGATCCTTGGAGTAGCCCTGCTTCTCTTGGCAATTTCCACCGCGCCTTCTTCAGTAATTTTTATGTTGAGGATCTTTGCTGATCTTTTTACAATATCTATTAAATTTTCTGTTTGATAATAATCAAGATGACAGTTTATTCCAAATCTGTCAAGCATCGGTGATGAAAGCAGTCCCTGCCTTGTAGTTGCACCTACGAGCGTGAATTTTTCCAGCTTTATCGGAATGCTTCTTGCCGCCGGTCCCTGATCTATCATTATGTCAAGTTTGAATTCCTCCATAGCAGAATACAGAAACTCTTCAACGACTTTCGGAATTCTGTGTATTTCATCTATAAAAAGAATTTCATTCCTCTTAAGTTTTGTCAGCATACCTGCGAGATCTCCCGGTCTTTCAATAACCGGACCTGAAGTGGAAACAATATTTGTCTGAAGCTCATTTGAAACAATGTTTGCCAGTGTAGTCTTGCCGAGTCCGGGAGGTCCCGTAAAAAGTATATGATCAAGTGTTTCATTTAACTTTACAGAACTTTCTATAAATACTTTCAGATTGTTTTTAACTTTTTCCTGTCCTATGAAATCCCTGAATTTTTTTGGTCTGATCAGTGAAATGTAATCAGCTGACACATTTTCATCATCAGATATAATATCAATATTGCCTATGCTGTCTTTACTTTTCATTTTGCAAAAATAATGTTAATTTGGAACACAAACAATTTTATAAACTTTAAAACTATTTTGACATTTGATCCAAAAAAAAGTCTGCTTGTAAAACAGGTTGAATTTATTATTGTTGTCAGAAGAACAAAAATTCTCGGCATAGCAATTACTGTCGGTATAATTGTAATTTATCTCGCGGGACTTTTTGTCGCAGACAGTAATTATATTGAAAATTTTGAATTCGTAAACCTGATCTCCCTGCTGCAGCTTCTTCTGACTATACCTCTGTCTTTTTATGTAAAAAAAATTATATTAGACAAAACAGATCTTTCAAATTTCACTACAAAATATTTTAACGCTCACGTAATTCCTTTTATGATGCTTGACTTCGGAGCTCTGTTTTGCATTACTACTAATTTATTTGTAAACGGGAATATTCTTTACGCTTCCATTGGCGTATTAATATCCGTTATCAGTATGGTAATGATACTCCCAAAAGAAGAAGACTTTGAAAAAATGAAATCATCTTTCATTGAACCATAAAAATGCTTCTCATCAGAAGTGTTATGCTGAATCCGTCTTTAATTACTCCACCCGATATCATTTTAAGAATTTCATCTTTATCAAACCAGCCTGTTTCAATAATTTCATTTGCATCAATTTCATCTGTAACCTGATGCACATTCTTTCCGGTAAAGCAATGGAATTTCTGATTGCTCGAGCCGATGGAAGGAAAATAAAATCCATGATATTTCAGATTTTCAATATCCACTTCACAGCCAGCTTCCTCTTTTAATTCTTCCATAATGCATTCCGAAGGTTCCATATCCGGATGTATTGTACCCGCCGGTATTTCCCAGCTTTCAAAGTCATTTATATATCTGTAATTTTTTACAAGCACATATTTACCTTCAGTATTCTGAGCCGCAATGCCTGCGCCGTTCCTGTGAAAATTAATCGCCTCAAAAATAATTTCGTTCTTATCGGGTAAAATTATTTTATCAAGATTAACGTCGATCCAGTCGCCGGAAAATCCTTTTTCAGTTGAGGTTATATTCCAGAGTTTATCTTTATTCATATTTAATCTGCTAAAAAATAAAGCCCGCTTTTACGGGCTTTACTGAATTTAAAGTTTATGGATCTTAAAATTAATTATTACCGGCGGTATTAAGAACTTTAATTCCGTCGGCTTCTATTTCATAAACCTTTGAAGAACCTTTAATCTCAGAATCATCTTTTTTATTAACAGACTCTTCATTATAATGTTTTGCCATGTCTTCTGATAATTCTGCTTCTATAAATTTACCGATAACAACTGCCTGACTTCCTGAGATATCTTTCGGGACGACGAAAGTATGAAGAGTCGTAACTCTTGTGTTATTCGTACCGTCGGATAAAATAATCCAGCATCCGGCTTTCTGACATACATCGCTCACGTTACCTTTTACAATGACAATCTTTCCTGCATATTCAGACGGATTACTCATCAGCGTTGAATATTCGACTACTGTCATTCCCGGGTCGTAATCTTTTCCGTATAAAATTCCGTCTTCCATTTTAATTCCGGCAGGTGTTTCAGAACTTTCTTCCTTTGTTACTGAAGGATTAACAGAGCTTTCATCTTTTGATTTAGATTGTTTGTCGGTACTTTCTGTTTTTGATTCTGTAGGATCATCCTGAGCATGTATATCATTTTGAAAAAATAAAAAACCGCTGAAGATGAATAATATTACTAATAATTTTTTAATCATTTTTTTCCTTTCTGTTTTAGTGTTAAAATTAAATAATTCAGTTGTAAAATTAAATTTAAAAATTCCGGAATATACCGGACCAAAATCAGTTTCAGTCAAAAAAGTTTACGATCTCTTGTCCGAATTCCGAGCATTTCACTTCCCTTGCCCCCACCATCTGCCATGCAAAATCAAAAGTTACTGCTTTGCTTTCGATAGCGCCTCTGATACCGTTTTCAATATAATTCGAAACTTCTTTCCATCCGATATATTCAAACATCATCATGCCGGATAATATCAGTGAAGAAGGGTTTACTTTATCGAGTCCGGCAAATGCAGGAGCTGTTCCGTGAGTAGCTTCAAATATTGCATTGCCGGTTACATAGTTTATATTTCCGCCCGGGGCAATTCCGATCCCGCCCACTTCTGCGGCAATAGCGTCTGACAAATAATCACCGTCAAGATTTGCAGAAGCAAGCACATCAAAATCCTGCGGATCTGTTAATACTTTCTGCAGAGCATTATCAGCTATTGAATCTTTTATCAGCAGTTTACCTTTTGCAAGCTCTTCTTTTTTCTCCGCTTCGGCTGCTTCTTTTCCTTTTTTCTCAGCTGTACTCTCATACTGCAACATTGTATATACTTCATCTCTGTACTGTCTATCAGCGGTTTCATAACACCAGTTTCTGAATGCGCCGGATGTATACTTCATAATATTACCCTTGTGAATAATCGTTATAGATTTTCTTTTATTTTCCAGAGCGTAATTCAATGCAGCTTTCATAAGTCTCACAGAACCTGTTTTAGAAATGACCTTTATTCCAATCCCGACTTCCGGCTCGTCGTCATGAGGAATGTTACCAGATGTATGAAATTCATTAACTTTTTTTAGTGTACCGAATCTGATCTTTTCAAATCTTTCAGGAAAATTATCCCTTAAAAAATCCAGCATGGCTTTGCTTTCATCCGAACCTGCCATAAACTCAATACCCGAATAAATATCTTCTGTATTCTCACGGAAAATTACCATATCTACATTCTCCGGCCGCCTTACCGGTGTTTCTATTCCGCCGTAATATTTTACAGGTCTGAGACAAACATACAGATCAAGTTTCTGTCTCAGTGCTACATTAATGGAACGGATGCCTTTTCCAATAGGAGTTGTAAGCGGTCCTTTAATTCCGACAAGATAATCCCTGAAAGCGTCAAGTGTTTCCTCAGGAAGCCAGTTGTTAAATTTGTTGTAGGATTTTTCTCCGGCAAATACTTCCATCCATTCAACTTTTCTTTTGCCTTTATAAGCTTTTTCAACTGCGCTGTCAAATACATATCTCGCTGTTCTCCAGATTTCAGGACCAATTCCGTCTCCTTCTATATAAGGAATAACGGGATTATCAGGAACATTCAGAATAATTTTTTTTTCATTAGAATTTGTTTTATTTAGAGTTATTTTATTTCCCATATAAATTTATTTTATTTAAATATCGTGTAATAAATAATTTAGTCATTAACCTGTTTTTTAAATATACAATATATTTTCCTAAGAGTAATTATCAAACTGATACAGCATAAAAACATGATAGACGAAAGCTTACTTCCCAAACACAGAGTAGAAGCATTGACAGACGGTATATTTGCGATCGTCATGACAATCATTATTCTTGAGCTGAAGACTCCGGAACATATACCTATGAACAAAATGCATTCTGATCTTCCGAATGTTTTTTTTAATCTAATACCTGCGGTAGAAGCTTATATACTCAGTTTTTTTGTACTCGGGACCTTCTGGCTCAGACATCAGATACAGTTTAAATACATTATGAATGTGGACAGAACAATAATTATTCTGAATATTATTTTTCTGATGCTGACAGGACTGATACCTTTTACAGTTGGTGTATTAATGAAATACCCAAATTCAGAATTCACCTTTTTAATTTATATTTTAAATCTGATACTCATAAGTTCCATTCTTACAATACAGCTGAATTATGTTTTTTCAAAGCAAAACATTGCAACTGATAACATTAGCGAAGATAGCAAAACTAAATTCAAATTACTTTCCTATATACCTATAATAATTTTTGTAATATCCCTTTTCATATCTTTTGTTAACGTACGGCTGGCAATATTTATAATATATCTTGATCCATTGTTTTATTTGTTTTATCATCACTTCAGTAAAAAGAAAAGAAATAATTCTGCGTTAACCAAATAAAATTACGGGCTTGATAATCTTAATTGTAATTAGTTTTTCTGAAAGAACTTTTCTTATGCTTTGATTTTACACTGTGAATTGAGTATTTTGAAAAAATTTAAAATTTATAAATGCCATTAAGACACAAATCAGCGCAAAAAAGAGCAAGACAGACTGTTAAAAAAACCGAAAGAAACAAGAAGTATAAAGCTTTGATTAAAGGTTCAGTAAAGAGAGTCATGGTAAAAGATGTGAAAGCCGAGGCTGAAACTGAATTTAAAAAGACTACAGCAGTATTAGACAGAGCCGCAGTAAAAGGTATAATACATAAGAATAAAGCTGCAAATCAAAAATCTAAGATCGCAAAACACATTAACAAACTCGGTAAATAATTTTCAGCTAAATAAGTTTTATAAAGAATCCGCATTCAGCGGATTTTTTATTTCAAATTATTTCAAATAGGATATATCATATTCGGTAAAGACTTTTAAAGCGCTGAGAAATTCCGTCCAGCCGCTGCAGTTAAGATATGAACTGCTTATTCCTTCTTTATTGATCTCCCAGCCTTTTTCCTTTATCTTTAAAGTTACTTTTCCGTTTTCCGATTTAAAAATAAACTCAGTTCTGATCCTGTAATCTACGTTAGAGCCGTTCCATTCAAATATTAGTTTCTCTTCCGGGAATACTTCTATCATTTTTATCATCGCAGCTTCATTGCCCCATATCCACAGGACGTCTCCGCTGCTGTCAAGATCCCTTCTTGCATCCGTTGTAAAATATTTCTTAACTTTATCGGCTTTGCATACATTATTCCAGACAGTCCTTATATCTGATTTGATCACTATGCCGATTGTAAACTGAAGTTCACCGGGACAGGATTTTTTATGTAATGGGTTCAAAGATTCATTCATTTATTTTTAAAAGCTATCACTTCTATTTCCACAAGAACATCTTTCGGAAGTCTGGAAACTTCAACCGTGCTTCTTGCAGGAAGAGAATTTCCGAAGTGCTTTGAATACACTTCATTCATTTTCACAAAGTCATTCATATCTTTCAGAAAGACGGAAGTTTTGATCACATTATCAAGCGAAGATCCGTTATCAGATAATATAGATCTGAGATTATCAATAACCTTTTCAGTTTGTCCTTCGACATTCTCTGAAGCCAGTTTACCGTTTACATCAAAAGCGATCTGACCTGAAGTAAAGATCAGATCACCATATCCTACCGCCTGAGAATAAGGTCCGACAGGTTTTGCCGCTGATTCGGAAAACAAAATTTTTTTCAATTTAATATAAAGTTAATTTAAGCTGATAAAATATTTATTCATCGCATTTATCCATTATTCTTTCGAGATCATCATTTGAAAAATATTCAATAATAATTTCTCCTGAATATTTTGATTTTCTTTTAACAGATACTTTTGTTCCGAAAAAATTCCGGAGATTATCTTCAACGCTTTGAATATATGGATCATATATTTCTCCAAGTTTCATTTTCTTTGCTCTGGGTTTCTTAACACTGCCCTTAGTAATTTCCTGAAGATTCTTAACGGTGATATTTTCATTTATTATTCTTTTCCAGAGTGTGATCTGATCATCTTCATTATCGATCCGCAGAAGCATCCTCGCATGAGCTTCGGTAATTTCATTTTTTCTCAGGGAGATCTTAATTTCGACGGGAAGTCTCTGCAGCCTGAGAAAGTTCGCCACAGTACTTCTGTTTTTTGAAACTTTCTCTGCAATTTTTTTCCTGCGTAAGATTATATACTTCAATCAGTTTATTATATGAGTCGGATAATTCCATAGGATTCAGATCTTCTCTCTGAAGATTTTCGATCAATGCGAGTTCAAGCATATTTTCATCTGTCTCATCACTTGCTTCATAATAATATACCGGGATCTTCTCCAGTCCCAGCATCTTTGCAGCTCTTAATCGTCTCTCACCCGAGATAAGTTTGAATCCGGTATCGGTTCTTCTTACAGTGATCGGCTGAATTATCCCTTTCTGGCTGATGGAATCCGCAAGTTCGTTCAGTTTTTCTTCATCAAAATCCTCACGCGGCTGAAAAGGATTTGTCTGTATCACTGAAACGCTGATCTCTGCGGAATTTTTTTTCGAATTCTCTTCAGTAAAAGATATATCAATTTTCTTTTCATCAAAAATTGCGGAAAGCCCTTTTCCGAGCGCTTGCGGTTTATTTTCCATTTTTTAAATATTTAAAAAATTATTATGATTCGCTGATTTTTATATCTTTAATTTCCGAAGCATCATCGGTTTCAAAGCCATTCCGTGAAAGAAATTCCCTGCCGAGTTCCATATAGTTTAATGCTCCGGTAGATGCAGGTTCATATACAATTATTGGCTTGCCGTAACTCGGAGCTTCTCCGATCTTAACATTTCTGAATATTTTTGTGCCGAAAACTTTTTCACCGAAAAATTTTCTTAACTCGGATTCTATCTGATTTGAAAGCTTTAGTCTGGAATCAAACATTGTAAGCAGATAACCTTCAATATTCAGTTCAGGATTGAAAATGTTTTTTACGTTTTTAATTGTATTAAGGAGCTGTGACAAACCTTCGAGCGCATAATATTCGCACTGAACGGGAATAAGCAGCGAATCAGCGGCGTTCAGAGCATTGACTGTTATCAGTCCGAGCGAAGGAGGACAATCAATTATTACATAATCAAAGTCATCCGGATTTTCATTTATAAAAATTCTTAATTTATTCTTCAGTATGCTTTCTCTCGATGGGAGGTCAACAAGTTCAAGCTCGGCTGCAACGAGATTAATGTTCGAACAGATAATCTTTAGATTCTGAATCCGTGAATCTTTAATACATTCGGTAATATTTTTTTCTGAAATGAAAATTTCATATGTAGAGCTGCCGTCAGGAGAAGTATCAAGTCCTAAACCGGAAGTGGCATTTGCCTGAGGATCAGCGTCTATAAGCAGCACTTTCTTTCCGTAAACTGCTATCGCTGCAGATAGATTTATTGCGGTTGTAGTCTTACCTACTCCGCCTTTCTGATTTGAAATTGAAATTATTTTTGTCAAATTAATTGCGGTTAACTTAAGTGATTCCGAAATGGATTTAATTACAGTTCAACTGAATCACCCGGATTTATAACAATACATTTTCTGCCTATTGATTCTATTTTTCTTTTAAAGTCATCTGCATCTGCTTTTATTACTTCAAAAGTATTATAATGCACAGGTATGACAGTTTTGGCATTCAGAAATTCAGCAGCTTTCACTGCATCGTCAATTCCCATTGTAAAATTATCCCCGACAGGAAGACATGCAAAATCTATTTTATTAATTTCTCCTATCAGTTTCATATCATAAAACAAAGCTGTATCCCCGGCATGGAAAAAAGTTTTTCCGCCGAGATTTATGATAATGCCTGCAGGATCTCCGGCGTAAGCGCCGTCAGGTGTTGATGAAGAATGATGAGCCAGCGTTAGTTTAACTATTCCGAACGGAAATTCAAACGATCCTCCGAGATTCATTGCGTGAGTTGAAATTCCTTTTGCTTCGAGATAATAAGATAATTCTGCAGTTGCAATTACTTTTACATTTTTATCCGAGGCGATCTCAAGCGTGTCCCCGAAATGATCCGCATGTCCGTGAGTAAGAATTATATAATCGCATTTTACCTGATCAGCATTAATATCGCATAACGGGTTTCCTGTTATAAACGGATCTATATAAATTACTGTATCATTTTGATTTATTTCAACAAAGGAATGGCCATGGTAAATAATCTTTGACATCGCTGTAAATATTTTAAAAAATTTTTATAAATTACTATTTAATAGAAACTAATTCAATTTGAATTAAAATGCCATTGAAAGCAAATTCAATATTAATTCTGTTCTTAAGTTCTTTAAGCGGTTGGTGGATGGAGCAACACCAACCGCGGCGAAAAATGCCATTGAAAGCAAATTCAAATAATAATTCTTCATAATTAATAAATTTGTATAATATTTTTTAAATAAACCTCTCACAACTCAATTCTTATCTTTTTACTTAAAATCAAATGGTTTATATTTGTTATTGAATAATAAAATTTATCAAATATGTCAAAATTACTGAAAGAAAAATTATCTTCACAGATACCCGCATTAAGAGAAGAAGCGAAATCCATATCAAAAAATCACGGTTCAAAAAAAATAGGTGATGTTGCTATTGAACAGCTTTACGGCGGAATGAGAGGGATCAAAGGATTGATTTGTGATACATCTGAAGTTGGATTGCAGACCGGCCTTGTAATACGCGGAATTCCGATTCTTGAATTAACCGAGAAATTACCGGAAGAAATTTTTTACCTGCTTTTAACAGGCAATCTGCCAAATGCAGAAGAGCTCAAAGATCTTCAGAATGATCTAAACTCAAGAAGCGATGTCCCTGCTTACGTTTGGGATGTTTTAAATGCTATGCCCGAAGATTCACACCCAATGGCAATGTTCAGCACAGCAATAAACTGTATGGAAAAGGAATCCGAATTCAGAACTGCCTACAACAAAGGGATCAGCAAAGACAAGATTTGGGAACCGATGTATGAAGATTGCCTAAATATAATTGCAAGAGTGCCGCAGATCGCTGCCTTTATCTACAGAAAAAAATTTAAAAAGGTGATATGATACCGCCGGATCACAATCTTGACTGGGCGGGAAATTTCGCAAAGATGCTCGGCATTGAAGATAAAGAAGGAACATTTGCAGAATTATTGAGACTTTATCTTGTACTTCACTCGGATCATGAAGGCGGAAATGTCAGCGCATTTACATGTCTCGTTATTTCATCTGCGTTGTCAGATGCATATTACTCAATTGCCGGAGCGCTAAACGGCTTGGCAGGACCGTTACACGGGCTAGCTAATCAGAACTGTCTTAGATTTATTATGAAAATGAAAGAAGATATAGGACATTCACCTACTGATGATGAAGTGAGAAAATATTGTAAGAATTTACTTGACAGCGGCGGTCTGGTAGTCGGATACGGTCACGCTGTTTTGAGAATTACCGATCCGAGATTTACAGCTTTTCATGATTTCGGTAAAAAGCATTTTCCTGATGACGAAATTTTCAAAATGGTAGCTCAGCTTTTTGAGATAGTTCCGGATCTTCTTATGGAACAAGGCAAAGCAAAAGATCCATGGCCTAATGTTGATGCAGTTAGCGGATCGACTTTGTATCATTACGGATTAACAGAATATGATTTTTATACTGTGCTCTTCGGCGTTTCCAGGATCCTCGGATTTTCGTCTCAGATGATAGTCGCGAGAGCAATGGGTTCTTCGCTGATCAGACCAAAATCCGTTACTACCGATTGGCTTAAAAAAGAAATAGCAAAAGGTTAAAAAATACTTAATTTTGGGGCTGGAAAATTTCAGCCCCTTATAATTTTAATTTCCAGTCTTTCAAATCTTCCAGCATTTTATGATCAGTAAGATCATACTGAATCGGAGTAACAGTAATATAATCTTCTTCCATTGCTTTCTGATCAAATTCAATTGACTTATCGAGACTTGCCATCTTTCCCGTCAGCCAGAAATATTCTCTTTTATTCGGATCAATTCGCGAGTCATAATAATCATCCCAGTAAGATTTTCCCTGCTTGGTTACGAGAACTCCTTTAATTTTACCGGCAGGCTTTGCGGGAATGTTGACATTCAGTAGAGTACCTTTAGGAAGTCCTTTCTTCAAAACCATTTTTGAAATTACGGAAGCAAATTTTGCCGCGACGGAAAAATCCCTGTCAGTAAAACTTGCAAGTGAAAATGCGATCGAAGGAATACCGAGTATAGTTCCTTCAGTCGCTGCTGATACCGTTCCAGAATAAATAATGTTTATCGCTGTATTAGCCCCGTGATTTATTCCGGATAAAAGCAGATCTATTTTTTTTCCTTTAAGAAGATTTCTTATGGCAAGTTTTACAGAATCCGCTGGTGAACCTTCCACAGCATATCCGTAAAAATTTTTATCTATCAGATTTTTATTTACTCTTATCGGATTTGAAACAGTAATCGAATGTCCTACTGCGCTCTGCTGCGTATTCGGCGCAACGACAATAACGTCAGCAAACTTTCTGATCTCTCTCCAGAGAGCTTTGATACCTTCGGATTCAATACCGTCATCATTGGAAATAAGGACTGTTGGTTTTTTCATTTATACTTTTCCTGTTTATTAATTTTTTCTCTTTTTATTAATTCCGCCTCTTCCCTTAATACGCTTATCTTACTCCACATTAGGTCTTTGAGCTCTTCAATGTTTTCATCAGTAAAAGAAGAGATAAGGATTTTCTCTTCCTTTGTTTTTAATTTTACAAGTTTCTTTCTTAATTCTTCCGTAATTGAATCAACTTTTGTAAAGCAGATAATTCTCGGTTTATCAGTAAGATCCGCTTCGAAATTTTTCAGCTCTTTCATAAGGACAGTATAATCTACCAATAGATCTTTTTTCAGTTTTGCTTTTTCGAGTTTGGTCGAGTCGAGAAGTATCAGAAGAATTCCAGTTCGTTCGATATGTCTGAGGAACTGAATGCCGAGACCTTTGCCGTCGGAAGCTCCTTCTATAATACCGGGAATATCAGCAACTACAAAAGAGTCGTATTCCTTATACCTCACTATACCGAGGTTTGGAACAAGAGTAGTGAACGGATAGTCAGCTACCTTTGGACGCGCGGCTGAGATTTTTGAAATGAGCGTGGACTTGCCTGCGTTTGGAAATCCCACAAGACCTACATCTGCTATTAGTTTTAATTCTATTATGATATTTTTCTCTTCACCCGGCTCGCCGTCCTGCGCCATTCTCGGAGCGCGGTTTGTCGAAGTCTTGAAATGATTATTTCCTTTACCGCCTTTTCCTCCTTTTAATAAAATTACTTCATCTTCATTTTCCAGAAGTTCAGCAAGCTCTTCACCTGTATCGGCGTCTTTTACTATACTTCCGCACGGAACAAGTATAACTTCATCCTCACCGTGCTTTCCGGTCTTTAATCCGCCCTGTCCGTGCTCTCCCCGCTTAGCTCTAATATGCGCTTTGTATCTGAAGTCAATTAACGTAGAAAGCTGTGAAGTGGCTTTGAATACAATATCACCTCCTTTTCCTCCGTCTCCGCCGTTTGGTCCTCCTTTGGGTACATATTTTTCCCGTCTGAAACTTACGCAGCCGTTACCTCCGTCTCCGGATTTTATATATATCTTCGCTCTGTCTAAAAACAAGTTTACTCCCTTTCGTGAAAGTGTTCATTAAGTACATCCACAAATTTGAGTACATCTTTGTGATAAATATCCACTTTGTTATTTTTGAAAATTTCCTTCAGATGATTAAACGCTTCGAACCATGTCTTATATGTATTCAGCTTTTCAAAAGATCTCTGACGATAAATTATATTGGAATCATATACCCTGTTTAAAATTGAATCAAGCTCTTTCTCACTGAATAATTCTTTGAAGTCAATGTTTTTGTGTTTAATTGATTCTTTTGAATCTGTTAGTTTATCCGTATTAGCATTCGTCTGTTCCGTAATAGTTAAAGTTTTATCATCAGATTTATAATTATCGCTTTCAGATTTTTCTTCAGTTATGGGTTTTTCAGCCGGAGTATTTTTGACCGTCTTCTGAGTATCTATTTTTCTTTTAATTATAAATCCCTCTGATACTGATGTTTCCTCTTTCTTATGACGCTTCGTCTCATCAACATTCTGTCTATCCTTATTGCCAATATCCGTTTCTTTTACATCTTTATTTTCTTCAGTGATATTTTTTCTTAGAGTCGGTTCTTCGGGTTTTACAACTTCAGGTTTTGCAACTTCAGGTTTTACAACTTCAGGTTTTACAACTTCGGGTTTTACATTCTCTTTAATTTCCGGCTTTGGAGTTTCTGCAGGAATATTTTCGTCAGCTGATAATTTACCCGTAAGGACTTTTATAATATCTTTCAGCTGAACATTATCTTCATCGCCTGTATCTTTAAGAACATTGAACTTTGAAATCAGATCGGGATAATTTTTATCAGCCAGAAATATTTTGATAAATGAAAACGGTACCGCTGAATCAAGATTGTAACTGTCTTCTTTAAAATCATTAATGATGAATAACTGAAGGAATACATTTTTTATTTTCTGACCAGTAATGTCGACAGTAAGTTTTTTATGGATCGCCAGATTGGTTCTGTCGATAATATTCTCGATCTCCGCTTTAGTAATAAATATCATTGAGTTATCATTTATAAAATCCGAGACAGCTTCAGTATAATATTTATAAAACGGGAAAAGATTTAATTTTTTAAGAATCTCTGACGGTGATCTTGATTCGAAATTATTAAAAAGAAAGTTTATCAATGTCCATTTGGGACGAAGCGCGTAATTGAAATACAGTTTGTTGGACTTGACGACCATTGAAGAAATATCTTCAGAAGTGGTTTCATCTGTCAGATAAAACAACAGATAGTTTTTTGTAAAATCCGATACGTCGCTTTTACTGATTAATTCTTTTGAAATGACCCCGGTAAATTTAAGCCGGTCAGATTCTTTCTTAATTTTTTTCTCTACAAACTCCTGAAACATTGATCGTTTAAATTGGCTTTTTGGAATTTAGCTTATTTTCGTTTTTATTTAAATGTATTTATTCGAAGTATTGAATATTGAAGGCATTGACATAGCGCATAAAAAATCCGGCTGATAATTAAGCCGGATCTTGATGTTATTAAAATTATAAAGATTGAAATTATTTCAAAAGGATCATTTTTTTTATATCAACATAATTTCCTGACTCTAATTTATAAAAATATACTCCGCTTGGGAATTTACTTCCATTAAAATACACCGAATGCATACCTGCGTCTTTAACTTCATTGACGAGTACATCAGATTCATTTCCAAGCACATCATATATTTTAATTTTTACGTGACCTGAATTCGGAATCCTGTATCTGATCAGAGTAAGCGGGTTAAAAGGATTCGGATGATTATTATAAAGTTTAAATTCAGTTTCGGAATGTTCATCAGATTTTACTTTGCCGGATTCAATATGTGGGATGTCTGTCAATCCTGAATTGCCCGTAGTTTTCAGAATAAATCTGACAGTTCTGTTTTCTCTGATAATATTTTTAAATGAAAAATCAGTGTAGTTAAGACTGTCTATGGGAATTTTTTTTTCGTCTTCCTTTAAAATAAATTCAGTAATGTCACCGAGAATATTATGCAAAGCTTTTTCCGGCTGAAGCTCCTGCACTTTAACTTTGCCGGTATTTTTTGTAATTAAGATTTGATTTATTGAAATGTCCTGAGATAGAACAATGGTCAAGTATTGATCATATGGATCAGGAAGTTTTATGCAAATTACATTTTCATTATCTCTGCTGAAAAATTCAATTTCAGATCTTTCGGAGAGAATAATTTTCCCTGCCGGCTTATCTTTATTTACGGGAATAATCGGAATCAGTATCAGGTAAAGATTATTCCCTGCCAGTTCAGTAGTAACGGAGAGTTTATCATTTTTTTTCAGAGCTGCAAAATTGTCATCATGATCTTGTAATTCATCTGACAGATCGAGATTGTCATTTAAAGTAACTGAAGATTTTTGAAAGCCGTCATCGTATGAAATTATTTCGCCTTCATTAGTAACCGCTATTTTATATTCAGACGCAGTCTCAGCCTGAAACAATCTGACTTCATCAAATTCAGATGCATCATTCCCGTTTTCTCTCAGAGTAAATTCAATACGGTCAGATTCCGGAAGCATCGGATTCATAAGCATATAATTATCTCTGATAGTTTTTCCGTAGAAATATTTTGATGAAGGTAAAACGGAGTTGTCCGTAATATTGCCTGTTATTGAATCAATGAAATCAGTAACGGGACACTGAGTATTTTGCTGAGTATAATAAATTCTGATTCTTTTCCATTCGGAATAACCGACAGCGTTAAAAGCTCTGCAATAGACTTCATATTGCGGAGCAAGATCTGAATTTTTGGAATACAATAATTTATCTGACGGCGAATGCCAGTTGACCAGAGCGACGTTTCCATACGGTGTAATACTGAACGCATTATTCACATCATTGGAATCTTTCCATTCATAAGACAATTCATTTCCCGAAAACATATTGCATCTGATAATGCCGGTGCTGTTAAGCGGAGTCAACGGAACGGGAAACTGAGTAAGATTCAAGATCACAGGTTTCTTAATCCACTTATAAACGACAGCAGCTTCATTTATCCGGCAGGGAACCCATCCGATATACTGACCTGCAATGTCAAAGAGATCATACACAAAAGTCGAAAATTTGATTTCAGAATTTGTCATATATTCGATAAATGAGCTTCTGATTTGATAATTTGGCAATGCGCCGTTATATCCAAGCGTATGTGATTCCTGAATTACCGGTATAGAGTCATTAAGATTGAAATTTCCATTAAGTATAAATGACACCTTATATTGTTTAGTGACATAATTTCCGCTAGACACAGCAGAGCATGGATTGCGTCTGAAGAAAGTGGCGATGCCCTGATTCATAAGCCCGGCGTTTCCGTTTGTAAGAGCTGAAAAGTTGCATGAGCTGCCGCTTTTATATGAAATGATGTAGCTGTTTTGCTTGAATACAGCCCCGTACCCGTTATATCTCACTGCATGAATTCTGATAATTGCAGGTTCATTAAAACAAAGGAGAGTGAAGTTCTGAATATTTATATGTCTGAGTACAGTCTCCCTTGCAACAGCAATCCCCTGTCCGAGTTCAAGAACTACTCCGCGCTGTTCAATAAATATTGTGTAAACAATTGTGTCAATGTCACCCGGATGATGTGACTCTATGCTGAATTCGCACACGATGGAAGAATTCGGATAGATCAGAAAAGATGGATCATCGGGACACATGGAAGGATGCTGAATAGTTATTAGATAACTAAAAGCATTTTTCTGAATTGCCATAAATAGCATTAAAGCAATAACCGCTGTCATAAGTATCTTTTTCATAGTCATAAGTTTTAAAGTTTATAAAATCGTATCAAATGTTTCGAATCAGTTCTGAAGTCAAATAATAGTCTAAAGGAAAATAACAGATATAGCTTTAAAGATTCATATTAATATTAAATACAAATACTCAGGTAAACTGAAGACATAAACCCCAAATATCACAAAAGTATTGAGAGTAAGAATTTCAAACTTCCGGTGTAAATAATTTTTTACTAACTGTAAACCTCCTTTCTTTTAAAATCATTTAAAGTTTTTAAATAATCTCAGTCAAAAATATTGGTTGAAAACGGTTAAGTCAAATTGTAAAAAGCAGGTTTTGTGAGAAAAAATATTAGGGATATAAAAATATTTGTGTGAAGGAGCTAGAATTCATTTTAGAATAGATTTGGTAAGATGAGGTTAAATCAGTTCAACTCCGTAAGTTTTTCTTTGATAAGACTTCTGCTTTTATCAGATCAAGGTCTTTTACATCGCTGATTCCGTTGCTGAGCTCTGAGAGTATTTCCTCCTGAATTCTTCCTCTGCTGAGTGCAGTCGAATAAGGAATTCTCATGAAAGTTACCATTGTATATTTTGGGATGAAAGTGTCCGGATAGATTTTATATAATTCGGATTCAATTTTTTTCTTCAGCTGAAATACAGGATCGGCAACAAGGTCTCTCATTTCAACAAAATTTTCCTGAGCGAGATCTGCTATAGCGTCTGAATTAATTTTTCTTAGCTTTTCAAATTCTTTGAATACTTTGTTATAGTCATTTCCGGAATCGCCGAGACATTCATTCAGATAAACACAGTCTTCAAAAGCTGCATTCATACCCTGTCCGAAGAAAGGTACGATTGCATGAGCGGAATCGCCGAGGAGCACGGTATTTTTTCCGGCAATCCAGGGGAAGCATTTGACTGTCATCAGAGTCCCTGTAGGATTTGTAAAAAATTCATCTACAAGATCAGGGATCATTGTAAAAGCATCTTCAAAATTAGTTTTAAAGAATTCAATAAGTTTAGCTTCGGAATTAATAAATTCAAAACTGTTATTTCCTCCAAGCGACTGGTCATAAGCCAGAAACAGAGTACATGTATAGCTCCCGTCAAGATTCGGAAGAGCGATCAGCATGAACGAACCTCTCGGCCAGATATGCAAAGCGTTTTTTTCCATCCTGAAACTGCCGTTCTCACCCGCGGGGATTATAAGTTCTTTATACCCGTAATTTTCATATTCCTGAGAGAAATTAAATCTCGGGATCTTCATCATTTCAAGCCGTACTGCGGACGTTGCTCCGTCAGTTGCAATGACTGCGTCTGAAGAAACCGTTTCACTTTCACCTGTCAGTTCATTCTGAAAAGACAGGCTGGTATTATTGAAATCAGCGCCGCTGCATCTTTCATTGAAATATAGTTTTACATTGGAATACTTATCTGCGAGATCAAGAAGTTTTTTATTAAGTTCTCCTCTGGATACAGCGTTAATGTATTCGGAATCATCTTTGCCGTATCTTTGAAAAGTTAATTCACCGTTAAGAGAGTGGATCATTCTGCCGAACATCGGTATGGAAATTTTTTTAATTTCCTCATAAAGTCCGACTTCTTTAAGCGCATGAATACCTCTAGTTGAGAGAGCTAGATTAATTGATTTACCGCCGCCGGTATCGGACTTACGCATGTCGGGACGGCGTTCAAATATATTTACATCATAACCTTTTTTAGCCAGATAAACTGAAAGCAGCGAGCCTGCAAGTCCGGCTCCGACGATTGTGATATTTTTCATGATGCAAGATGTTTTTTTAGAATTCAAATTTAAATGTAAATTTTAAATGTCTATACTTTATTTTATTGTAATCCATTTTAATAAAGTAAACCAACTGTTATATTGAATTACTTTTTAAACATTGGTAAATTGATTAAAAAATATTATGGAAACTTCCTCATTAACAATCAAAGGTCAAATTGTTGTACCGTCAAAGATCAGAAAAAAACTTGGTTTAAAAAAAGGATCAAAAGTGGGATTTATTGAAATGGGCGATAAAGTGATACTGCAGCCTCTTGATAAAAGATATTTTAAAAGTCTTATTGGTATCGGCGGAACAAAGGGCATAGCTTTGAAATCATTATTAAATGACAAGAAAAAAGAAAAGAATTTATGAAGCGGTATGTATTCGACAGCAGCGCTTTGATATCATATCTCGATGGCGAACCGAACTCGGAAAAAGTTGCAGACTACCCGGAGGAAATAAATGATAAAGAGCTTGATGCTTTCCTCTGTGTAATTAATCTTGGATAGATTTATTATCATTTTTTAAGAACGGAGGAAGCAATACGGGAGATGTGATTTTGCGAACTATTAAAACTTTACCTTTAATAATTGTTGAAGCCAATATAGAATTAACGCTGAGCTCCGGCAGAATTAAAGCTTTTAATAAAATGTCTTATGCTGATTGCTTTGCTGCAGCTCTTACAGAGAACAGGAAGGGTATACTTATAACAAATGATAAAGAGTTTAAACAAGTTGAGAAAAATATAAAAATTGAATTTTTATAAAAGGAGTTTATGAAAATGACCGGAGAATTAAAGTTAAGAATAGCTACTGAAATTGAAACAACAGTACATGAAAAATTATCAACTGAAAGTTTAATGATCTTGGTATTTGGTTGTTAAACGTGTCAGGTAATAGAAATTTGGGAAAGCATGAAGATTTTTTTTATAAACCTGACAGGTTTTGCTTTATAGCTCAAACTTTTTGACTAAAACATCCGGCGCTTCACTGTGTGACTCTTTGAATTTATCTAAACCGGAAAACATATCTAAAACTTCATTATAAGGAGTCTGAGAACCTTCGCTTTCTAGAATACCTCTGTATGAACTCCACTGATAAAATTTGTAATCTGTTTCTAATCCATGATGCAGTGGATTTTTATGTATATAACAAATCATATCTTTTAATTGCTTTTCGCTGTTGATCAGAATTCTTTTAAATGGTCTGTTAAATAAATTCCCGGATCTGCCTTCCTGTAAATTTATTGCTTTACTGTAAGAATTGAATAAATTAGAAAACGCCTGTGATACGCTTCTTCTTTTGTTTTCACTAATTAAAATATTCAGCTCCTTTATATACAGCAAAAAATGAAAGTGATCAGGTAAAAGACAATATGAATAAATTTTTACGAAATCATTTAAATGCTTCATTACTTTCTCCAAAAAGAATGGGTAATTTCTATTCTGAAAAAACATTCTTTCCGAATTATTACATCCATTGTAAATGTGATAGTAGTATCCTCTTAAAAGTACATCATTTCTATTCGTGATCTCCATATCTACACAAAACCTGACAGGTTTCCTCCTCTTCCAAATTTACATAAATTATCCTAAAAAACCTGTCAGGTTTAGAATACCCTACCAGTTTCAAAAAAAATATCCGTTCTGCAAAATCCAATCAACCTTCCGACAAAATCCCGACAAACCTCTTCACATCTCCAAAACTATTATACAAAGGCACAGGAGCCGCCCTTATTACATCCGGTTCGCGCCAGTCGCAGATCACTCCTTTATCCAAAAGCCTGTTGAATTTTTCCTTCCCGTTTCCGGCTATCCTCAGAGATAGCTGACATCCCCTCTCGTTTTTTTCAGCCGGCGTAATTATTTGTATTCCATTATTAATTTCTCCCTTAATAAGATACTCCATATAAGAAGTCAGCATTTCACTCTTCTTTCTGAGCGCACTCATTCCTGCTTCTTCAAAAATATCCAGCGACGCTTTTAAAGACGCAAGCTGTAAAATCGGAGGATTACTGAGCTGCCAGCTCTCGACAGTCGGTATCGGAATATACTTATGATCCATGAGAAATCTTGACTTCTTATCATGGCCCCACCATCCTAAAAATTTAGGGATCGACCGGTCATTAAGGTGTCTTTCATTTACAAATGCACCGCCAATAGCGCCGGGTCCGCCGTTCATATATTTGTAATTACACCAAACAGCAAAGTCAGCATTCCATTCATGCAGCTTCAGTTCAATATTTCCCGCAGCATGCGCCAGGTCAAATCCTACTATACAATTTTTTTTATGTCCGGCTTTAACAATTTTTCCCATCTCAAATGCCTGACCGGAATAATAATTCACGCCCGCCATCCAGATTACTGCAATTTCATCTCCTTCTCTTTCGATCAGTTCTTCAATGTCTTCCGTCCTGACTATATCTTCACCCTCTCTCGGCTTGATCTCAATAAGCGATTCCGCAACATCGTAACCGTGATATTTTATCTGCGACTCCACGGCATAATAATCAGATGGAAATGAATTTGATTCAATAAGAATCTTATGCTTATTTTTCTCAGGTCTGTAAAATGACACAAACAGCAGATGAAGATTTGTCGTGAGTGAATTCATATTAACCACTTCCTCATTCTTAGCTCCGATTATTTTCGCAGTCTGTGAAGTAAGAAATTCATGATAAGGCAGCCATGGATTCTTCGCCTTTGTATGTCCTTCGACTGCAAACTCAGCCCAGTCCTTTAGCTCCTGCTCCAGATATTCCCTTACCGTCTGCGGCTGCAGACCGAGTGAATTTCCCGCCAGATAAATTACATCACTTCCGTCTGCTTGTTTGGGTATAAAAAACTTTTTTCTGAAATGTCTTAAAGGATCTTTTGCATCAGCTTCTGCTGCATAGGAATTTTCATTTGAAAAATTCATGATAGTATTTTTACTGTATTCATAATTTTTATCTCAGCTTAATCTGACTTTTTATTTATTTCAAACAAAAATAACCTGCTCGGCGATGCGTCCGATACAAATCCCGGAATTTGTATATTTAGTAAATACTCTCCGTCTTTAATTTCATCTTTTATAAAAGCCATTTCTGTAATTGTCTTTAGTGAATGTTCATCAGCATTTACTTCATGACTTTCCAAAGGAACATTCCAGTATATATGGTGTGCCGTGAGTTTTCCCTCATCAAATGACCTGTCAATTGAAGGCAGATCCAGTATCAGATGTTTTACATTCAGCTCTGAAATAAATCTCATTGCTTCAATTGAAAAAAACGCAGGCTGATCTGTCATATATCTCCTTGACATTTTATCCTTACTATTAGGAACTGTTCTGATTATTAATCCGTCAAGAAAACCATTATTATGATTAATTATTTTTTCTCTTAATACTCTTTCAGTTATTAAATAATCTTCTTTATTCTTTTCCGGAATGTAAGTGTCATAGGTATCATCTGACCTTTCAGGAATGACTGTGATCAGAGTGGAAGGAATTAAAATATCTTTAAGTGTTTTGTCAATTGAAATTCTATCGAAAGAAATATGGCCGACACATTCCGTATGAGTGCCGTTGCAGTGCGGGATAAGTCTGTGCTCTTCAAAGTTACATCCGCCTCCTGATCTTGTGTCACCGATGAATTCACCTGATACATATGGTTTTGCGGAAGCTTTTTCGACATCATATGTATTTGGCTGACTTCCGTAAAAATCCAGCGGAATTGAAATTTCACGCGGGTCAGAAAGTTTACTTACATATTCCCCGCCGTTCAAAGTAAAACGAATTTCCAATTTATTATAATTTGTTCCAAAGTATTTTTAATTGTATAATAATTCAATTCAGTTTATTTTGTCAGTAAAATTCCAATTACTTTTTTCTACATAAATTAAATGATAAGATCATGTGCAGACAATTCATTACATCCGGAAAGCTTTCAAGTCTCCGAAAGATAATTGAGAAAACTTATAATGAGGATATTAAAATTAAACTTCTCGGTGAGATCTACAAAGAAGAAGAAGATCTTGAGGAGAAAATAGAAAAAGAACTCGAAGAGACCAAAAGGCAGAAGCGGGATTATGATGCAATCCTCACACATGACGTTCCGGTGATTGCTTATGACAACGGAGAAAAATTTCTCACTAAAATGAAGTGGGGAGTGAGATTTGATCCGGAAAAAAAATCGCCTCTGATCTTTAACTCAAGAGATGACACAATTCAGACAAAACCTTTCTGGAAAAGAACCTTTGACAAAAACCGGATACTGATCCCAATGTTTGGATTTTATGAATGGCAGGATAAAGGCGGTAAGAAAAAAGTTAAAACAAAAATAACTGTTCCGGGCAGAAATGTATTTATGGTGCCGGGACTGTTCTGGAAGAATAAAGAGAATATAAATGAGTTTACTCTTATTACAACTTCTCCGAGCAGCTTTATGAAAAAAATACACAGCCGTATGCCCGTGATACTCGAAGATAAAGATGTGTTCAATTATTTTACAGATTCATTTGAAGAAAATGCCGCCAAGCTTAAACCGTCGGAAGGTGATTTGAAAACTGAAGAAGAAGAACAGGGATCTTTAGGATCATAGTTTTAATTTTCTTAGCCGCGGGGAAGTTAACGTAACTATTGTTACTATAATTAAAGTCATAACTCCGCCGAATATAACGGAAGGCACAGTCCCTAATATTTTCGCAGCTACTCCGGATTCGAAAGCTCCGATCTCATTTGATGAACCTATAAAAATACTGTTCACTGCCGAAACCCTGCCTTTCATATTGTCGGGAGTGAGAAGCTGTATTATTGTACTTCTTACCACTACGCTCAGACTGTCAAATGCTCCGCTCAGACAAAGCACGACTAAAGAGAGTATAAAACTTTTGATAATCCGAAAATTATTATACAGATACCAAACCCGAAAATACCTATAATTAAATTCCTCCCTGCATTTCCCGTAATTGGTCTGCGTGTCATGATCAGTGCCATTGTAACGGCTCCGACCGAAGGTGCAGCTCTGAGCATTCCCAGTCCCTGCGGTCCGACAAATAAAATTTCTCCCGCAAAAATTGGGAGCAGCGCTACAGCTCCGCCGAAAAGCACTGCAAACAGATCAAGTGATATTGCTCCGAGTATTATTTTTTTCTCAAATACAAATTTTAATCCTGAAGTTAGTTTTTCCTTTAAAGACTGAAGACCGATTATTTCCGGTATCGGTTTCTTTTTAACAGTCATTATTAACATAATAGCAATTATCCAGAATACCACTATCAGCGAATAAGTCTGAACTCCGCCGATAAATCCATACAGTAATCCTCCTAAAGCCGGACCTGATACAGCGCCGGTCTGCCATGTGGAAGTGTTCCACGTGATTGCATTGGGCAGTGTTTTCTTCGGAACAAGCTGCGCTACGAATGCAAAAAAAGATGGAGCCGAAAATCCCCTGCCGATCCCGCTTAAAAATATTATACTGTATATTGCAATTACTTTATTTGAGTTAAGATATTCTATACCGTCAGTTGAAACAATTAACAGAAGCACCGAACAAAATGACATCAGAAAAACAGAGCCAAGCACGATTTTTTTTCTGTCATTTGTATCTGTGATATGACCTGCAAATAACAGAGTCATTATAGAAGGTATCGCCTCGGCAAGTCCGATAAGTCCGAGTGATAAAGGATCCTTAGTAATTTCATATATTTGCCAGCCCACTATTACCGCCTGCATCTGCGACGCAATTGTGATGCATAACCTTGCCAGTGTAAAATTCCTGAACTCCGGAATTCTCAGCGCTTCATAAGGATCATGCTTTTTTTCTATGATCGGAATTGTATCCAAGAATTATCGGAAAATGATAAAGTGAGTGATAAGTTTTATATTTACCAAGATCTGTTTTTTTAAAATTGTTTCCGTCAATATAATATTTTTAAGTATGCTTTTAAATTATGTAATTGATGTGAGATTAATGTAAAATTACTTCAGACAGAAATATTATTGCAATATGAATCCTGCTTATCAGTATTTAAATTTTTCTGTATATGCAAGTATATCAGAATAAAATTAAGTTTTTTAAATGATTATATTGATGAGTATTAACACAATTCTCATTAAATATTTAATCATGTCAAAAAAATACGTATACTATTTCGGAAACGGAAAAGCTGACGGCAAAGCGGAAATGAAATCTCTGCTTGGCGGAAAAGGAGCTAATCTTGCGGAGATGACAAACATTAAACTTCCTGTCCCTCCGGGCTTTACAATCACTACGGAAGTTTGCAACTATTATTATAAAAACGGAAAAAAATATCCTGCCGAACTTAAGCAACAGGTAGAACTTGCTTTGAAAAAAATTGAAAGGGATTTAAAAAGTAAATTCGGAGATCATAAAAATCCATTGCTGCTGAGCGTCAGATCCGGTGCAAGAGCTTCAATGCCCGGTATGATGGATACTGTTCTTAATCTCGGTCTGAACGACGCTAGTGTAGCCGGGCTTATCGAAAAAACAGGAAATGAAAGATTTGTATATGATTCATACAGAAGGTTTGTGCAAATGTACGGCGACGTCGTACTCGATCTCAAGCCAAAAGATAAAAATCAAATAGATCCTTTTGAGGAAATCATTGAAAGAAAAAAAGCAAAGAATAATATAGAAAACGATCTGGACTTTTCAGTTAATGATCTTAAAGAACTTGTTATTGAATTCAAACAGGAAATTAAAAAAGATACGGGAAGAAACTTTCCGGACGATCCGATGGAACAGCTCTGGGGAGCTGTCGGCGCTGTATTCAGATCATGGAGCAATGACAGGGCAAATGTTTACAGAAAACTAAATAACATACCGGTTGAATGGGGAACTGCAGTAAATATTCAGGCAATGGTGTATGGTAACCTCGGAGATACTTCAGGAACCGGTGTTGCATTTACCAGAAATCCGTCAAACGGTGAAGATGAATTTTACGGAGAGTATCTTATGAATGCGCAGGGAGAAGATGTGGTAGCCGGTATCCGTACCCCTCTTCCGATCTCCGAACTTAAAAAAGCTAAGCCGAAGATCTATGCACAGCTTGATAAAGTCAGAAGAATTCTCGAGAAGCATTACAAAGATATGATGGATATAGAATTCACAATGCAGGATGAAGTCCTTTATATGCTTCAGTGCCGCGCCGGTAAAAGGACGGGTTATGCATCAGTTAAGATTGCGGTGGATATGGTAAAAGAAAAACTCATTGATGAAAAGACCGCTGTAACGAGAGTGGATCCCGAACAGCTCAATCAGCTTCTCAGACCGATATTCAGCACTTCTGAAAAACTGGAAGCCGTCAAAAACGGAAGACTTCTTGCAACTGGTCTTAACGCAGGTCCCGGCGCAGCATGCGGCAGAGTTTATTTTAATTCCTTTGATGCAGTGAATGCACACGCAAGAGGTGAACAGGTAATACTCGTCAGAATTGAAACTTCACCGGAAGATATCAGAGGTATGAATGCAGCAGAAGGAATACTTACTTCAAGAGGAGGGATGACTTCTCACGCTGCGCTTGTTGCAAGACAAATGGGAAAAGTCTGCGTCGCCGGATGCGGCACTATTGATATTGATTACCTTCTGAAAACTATTACTGTGAAAGGAAAACCCCATGTTGTAAATGAAGGTGATTTTATTTCAATAGACGGATCGACAGGTGAAGTGATCGTAGGAAAACTTCAGGCAAAGCCTTCAGAAATTCTGCAGGTGCTTATTGACAAAACTCTTAAACCAAAAGATTCAAAACCTTTCGGATATTATTCCGCCTTTATGAAATGGGCTGATAAATACAGAAGACTTAAGATCAGAACAAATGCCGATCAGCCGGATCAGTGTGAAAATGCGATTGCATTTGGAGCTGAAGGTATCGGACTTTGCCGGACTGAACATATGTTCTTCGGCGGTGACAGGATAAATGCTGTCAGAGAGATGATACTTGCATACAGTACTGAAGGAAGGAAAAAAGCTCTTAATAAAATTCTCCCCTATCAGAGAAAAGACTTTACTGAAATATTCCGTGAGATGGACGGTCTGCCGGTTACAATAAGGACTCTTGATCCGCCTCTGCATGAATTCCTTCCGCATACTGAAATTGAGATCACAAAACTTGCCGAGCTCATCGGTACCAGAGTTGATGAAATAAAATACAAGCTTAACGCTTTAAGAGAATTTAACCCCATGCTCGGTCACAGAGGGTGCAGACTTGGTATTTCTTTTCCGGAGATAACGGAAATGCAGGCAAGAGCTATATTTGAAGCCGCCGCCGCCGTTCTGAAGGAAGGTAAAAAAGTTTATCCGGAAATAATGATCCCGCTTATCGGACATGAAAAAGAATTTACTGAGCAGGAAAAAATTATCAGAGATACAGCGGACATGGTAATGAAAGAAAAGAAAATTAAATTCAAATATAAGGTCGGCACAATGATCGAAATACCGAGAGCTGCTCTCGTAGCAGGTAAAATCGCAAAGTATGCCGAGTTCTTTTCTTTCGGAACAAACGATCTTACACAGATGACCTTCGGAATTTCAAGAGATGATGCAGCTTCATTTCTTCCGGAATACAGGGAAAAGGAAATTCTTAAGCGCGATCCTTTTGAATCAATTGACGTGGATGGTGTGGGAATGCTTATGGAGTTTGCAGTCAGAAAAGGCAGAGAGACGCGTCCTGATATAAAACTTGGTATTTGCGGTGAACACGGCGGAGAGCCTGATTCCATAAAATTCTGTAATGATCTTGGACTTGAATATGTAAGCTGCTCCCCGTTCAGAGTGCCTATTGCAAGACTTGCAGCGGCAAGAGCAGAAATTGAAGCCGATAAAGGAAATTGATCTTAGTTCATTGATAGATTATTCATTTCCCTCGTCAAAGTCTACGGTGCTCTTCCGTGACTCTGACGAGAACAGATTTTCCTTATTGAAATTTACTGTTATAAAAATTGCTAAAATTAAGATTTGAATTCTAATCCTATTACTATATCAGACATCGAAATCATTGCAAAGGAAAAACTTCATCCTCATGCATTTGATTACTATTCAAGCGGAGCGGATGATGAGATCACACTGAAAGAAAACTGTAACGCTTTCAATAAGATTTTTCTTAAATACAGAGTGCTTGTCGATGTAAGTAAAAGAGATATGTCCGCTACTGTACTTGGTCATAAAACCTCCGTTCCTTTTTTAATTGCTCCGACTGCATTTCATAAAATGGCTTATCCGGACGGTGAAATTGCAACAGCGAAAGCCGCAGGAAAAGCCGGTACTGTTATGATATTAAGCACTCTTTCAAATTCAACCGTTGAAGAAGTTACGGAAGCAGCTTCAGGTCCGGTGTGGTTTCAGTTGTATGTTTTTAAAGACAGGGAAATTACCCGCGATCTGATAAAACGGGCGGAAGCAGCCTGTGTGAAAGCGATTGTGATTACCGTCGACGCTCCTTTATTAGGGCAAAGAGTCAGAGATGTAAAAAATAAATTTGATCTGCCTTCAGGTCTCACAGTTAAAAATCTTGAAAAGTATTTTAAAGAAGATCTTATAGTAAATAAAAATGATTCAGGTCTTGCAAGTTATGTTAAGGAAAATTTAGATGCGTCACTGAACTGGAAAGATATCAGCTGGATCAGGTCCGTTACAAAACTTCCGCTTATCTTAAAAGGAATTGCCTGCCGTGAAGATGCAATACTCGCAGCCGAACATAACGTCGAAGGAATTGTCGTCTCCAATCACGGCGGAAGACAGCTTGATACATGCAGAGCTACGATCGATGTGCTGCCGGAAGTGGCTGATGCAGTCAAAGGTAAAACTGAAATTTATCTCGACGGCGGGATCAGGAGAGGAACAGACATTTTAAAATCAATTGCGCTCGGCGCTGATGCAGTGCTGATCGGAAGACCTGTTATATGGGGTCTTGCTTATAACGGAGAAAACGGCGTTACGGATGCGCTGAATATTCTCAGAAAAGAACTGGATCTTGCTATGGCTCTCTGCGGCTGCGCTGATCTGAAAAATATTACTAAAGATATTATTGTCCGAAACTGACTATTAATCCGAACGTGAGTTTATTGTCAGCTCTCATTCTCCCTACTGATACAACATCTTCAAAAGTATATAAATAATTTGCAAGCAATGAAAAACCTTTTATTAATGGAGCGGATAATCCGGTTTCCACTCTGAAATTCGATCTTGAGAAATTGTTAACTACCGGCTGATAGAATGCAGTAAGATTTAACATTAATCTTTCCTCAATAAGTTTTTGCTTCGTTTTGAATCTGAATGATAATCTGATATTTTCCTGGTCGTAATTACCCGGCTTGCTTGCAAGCTTTTGATTGTCATAAATTAATGCGAGTGAAATTGAGGTTCTGTGATTCTGATTCTCCACAGGTATATACTTCACGCCTGCACCTGTTTGTGATCTCAAATCTATTCCCTTTGCAAAATTGTAATTAAGATACTGCAGTATAAATGGTGAAAATTTGTTTTTATAAAAAAGATCTGCGGTAAAAGATCCTGTAATTTCATTGTCATCCTTTCTTCCGCGGTTCTCTCCGTATCCGAATCCGGCAAAAAGTATTGTCTCAAGTATATCATCAGCTCTGATGATCTCTCCTCTGGAATGAATGTAAAACTTTCTCGTATTTCCGCTCTGATAAAGTCCTTCGCCGGATAATGATCCTGACCAGACTGACTTCAAGTCTATTTTATCCTGAGAATGAACAGTACCTGTGCAGGCAAGAATTATTATTAAAGATAAGACCGATAGCAGCTTCAATGTTCTCTGATTTTTTAATCAGCAAAATACTAATACTTAATTTTAAAGTATATAATAATTTGAAGCTTAGGAAAATCCTCTCTGTACACGCCAATTTTAATAGTATGCAATTAAACAAGATAAAAGTGAATTTGTTTTATATTTTTAAAACTAAGTCCTGTAAGGACTCCATATTGGTAACAAAATGAGAGTAAAGGTTTTAGTCCTGTAGGGACTATATATTGGTAGCAAAATGAGAGTAAAGGTTTTAGTCCCGTAGGGACTCTATATTGGTAGCAAAATGACAGTTAAGGTTTTAGTCCCGTAGGGACTCTATATTGGTAGCAAAATGACAGTTAAGGTTTTAGTCCCGTAGGGACTCTATATTGGTAGCAAAATGACAATAAAGGTTTTAGTCCCGTAGGGACTCTATATTGGTAGCAAAATATTTCGTCCCTGACGGGACTGAAATGAAATTCGAATCATAGATTGCTACCAATATCACATCCCTCCGGGATGTATGTTCTGATTTTAATACCAAAAATATTTTGCAGGCTTAACTGGAAAAAAATATCGTGTACATAGAAAAATCCTTTGTATGCTTTTTTGAAAATAAAAAACCCCGTAAAACTATGTTCTACAGGGTTTGAGGGTTGTTAAAAATTATTTAATTCCTGTAATTTATGTCGTACTTAAAAACCTTGTTGACATAATCAGGACTTGTCCAGAGATTTAGCGAATTAAGCTTTGAATTAACATTTGAGATGAGGTCTTCATTTAAACCTTTTAATCCGGCAAACATTATCCTTCCGTTTTTATCAACAACTGTATAAACCGTAACTTTCCCCGTGAGATCTTTGGTCTCATATTTCAGGTACGGTGTTTCAAGCGCTTCCCTAATTTCCTGAACGATTTGTTCGCTCAGATCAGTTGATTTATCACCATCTGCTCCGTCAGCTTTTAACACTGAAACCGACAGCGACATTATCATTGCTGATGACAGCAATAAATATGTAAATAGTTTTTTCATTTCTTTACTCCTTATATTAAATTGGTTTGTAATTTGGCGGACAGGTTGTTGTTCGGATATAAAACGCATTTGTTTCAGACGGAATTTTTTCAGGTGAAAAGAAGAGTGGTAAAGAATTGAAAAAATAAGATAGCTGAGAGAAATATGATCACAATTAATATTCCTTCAAATAATTTCAGCAATACCGGTACAGAGTAATCTACTTTGTATTCATTATTGATCTTACTGTCCATCCAGAAATAGTGAAAATAATTTATCACAAAAAATCCGGCGAAAGTAATTACAAATACAAACGGCACGGATAATAAATTTTTAAAATGAAGCACATTGAATCCATACAAAGGCAGCAGCATGTATCCGCAGACTATTCCAAGTGATGCTGTCAGTGAAAGTCTGATGATCGCAGGCAGTACGGAAATTTTGTTTTCTGCATATTTATTGAATATGTGAATTTTATCGATCTGAAAGAAAAATGATTTTCGTATTAAGCTTCCGCAAAATAGTAAAAACAGCGCCATGAATATTGTGCCGAATATCAGTTCAATATATACAAGCATCAGATGAACATACTCATTCAGAAAACCTTTCAGCAGAAAAAGCATCGAATATCCAGTCACAGTAAATATCATCAGAAGTAATGAGAGCCCGTAAATAAACGCTCCAGCAAAGAATATATATGAGACTAATGTGTTAATAAATAATAATTTCTCAGATGGTCTGAATATCTTTACAGGATCGGCAAGCGTTTCATATCTTAATTTTATCGACGGATGAAAACCGGATAACTTATCAAACAAATTCTGCACGGTAACTCTCTCACCGGCTTTTTTAAAATAACTGATCATCGTATCAGTAGATTTTAATGAAGCTGCTCTCAGGTCTGCATAATATTCACGGCTTCGTATCAGCATCCTGAATATCACATACAGTAAAATAAGCAGCACGGCTACCTGAAGAAACAGATTCAGGTAAATGGATATTTTACCGATCAGACTTAACACGGTATAATCATTGCTGATAATCCTGCCTGTAATACTTTTTATCAGGGCGTAAAACATAACAGCAGATGCAGTGATCAGCGTAATGAGGAAAGGTGTTTTTAAAAATGATCCGGCAAAGTATGTCTTTCCAATGTCTTTGTTTTTTATATGTGAAAATTCGTGAAGTATAATATTTTCAAACATGTCATAATTTTTCTTTAACATAATTTTCACAAGTCCCCTGCCTGCCTTGAGGTAAATCTTATTTCCAGCTCCGAATACCTGCGCGCTGAAATCCTTTATATTCCCGTTCACATAATAATTTAAATTTAATGTTATGCCGGATTTTTTCTTAAGCGTATTCAGCGTTTCAATGACTTCAGTATCTGAGATCAAAGTCAGATTGTTTTGTCTGATGATCTTAGCCGGTTTTCTTCTGTAAATAAAATATGATAAACCGAATATAAATATCACGAAGCAAAACTGAATTGCGATCGGTTTGATGAACAGCAATGCGTTACTGTAAAATTCATCGGGAGAGGTGCTGAATACTTTATCAACATCATAAAATTCCGTTAGAGGAATTATTGATAAAGGGGAAGATTCTGTTTCAAATAAAAAGGAAGGGATGTAATTACCTATAATTATTGTAATGCCTGTAACTGCAAGCAGAAACAACCGGAATATATTATCCGTCTCAGGCGGGTATTCAAATACTTCGCCGTAAGTCAGAGTTTTTTTCTTATTATCCAAAATATTACTTTCCTAATACAAAGGAAGATATCAGAGAGTCACGTATCTTTAAAGCTGTCTTTTCATTTACATCAATTTCCCTGAGCTTATTATCTATCAGTCCCGTTATCTTCTCAAGCTGCTCCTTCGACAATGTAAGATTATCTTCCGGCTGTTTTTTCTTTTTGGAAAAAAATCCTTTCAGCTTTTCCTTGATCGAATCATTCATCTGATCCTTTGCGACTTTTACAACATCAGTCATAAGATAAGTTACAATCCCGGAAACAAGCGTCATTACTGCAGGCGTCGCCAGTTCTCCGAATTCCACAAACCCGAATCCGAGCTGCGCGTCCTTATCTGTTACGTCTCTTTTAAAATGCGCATCGGAAAGTTCATCGAAATATTCAAGTTCATCAGGCGATATGTCTTCTATTAAAGTTCTGGAAATTTCTTTTGTGATTTGTTCCGTCATGATCTTATATTAATTTTTATATAATAATTTATTTCAGACAATTTCTTCTCCGGCTTTTTTTAAATTTCTCAGCCATCCCCTGTATTTGGTTCTCTTCACAGGCGTTCCGTTAAAAGTATTATTAAAATCATCTTCGCTTAAGCTGATTAGTTCGTCATATGTTTTATTGAAATGCTTCGGCGACGGATAAAAGTTTTCATCATTGGTAAAAAATTTGTTTCTCGTGAACGGACATACTTCCTGACAAATATCACAGCCGAAGATCCATCCGTTAAGATTTAAATCTGCGGGAATATCTTCCCTGTTTTCAATGGTCTGATAAGATATACACAGGTTTGAATCCAGATTATAATCTTTAAAAAGCGCTCCCGTCGGACAGGCTTCAATGCATAAATTGCACGAGCCGCAAAGATCCTCAACCGGCTTATCATAATTCAGTTCTCTGTTTATAAATATCGTCGCTATAAAAAAATAACTTCCGAAATCTTTATTTAATACGTTTGTATTTTTTCCAATCCATCCTAAACCGGATCTCTGAGCCCAGACTTTATCCATCACTGGTCCGTCGTCTATATAAGATTTTGTTCTGATCCCGGTCTCAAGCTTTTCAATTTCATTGCACAGATGCTTAAGCTTCTTTTTCAGTATCTTATGATAATCCTTTTTTCCCCAGGCGTATCTCGAGATCTTTGGTATCCGGATATTTTCATCATGCTCAGCCGGAGTGTCATAAAAATATGCAAGCGAAATTACGCTGCGTACATCTTCAAGGATAAGAGACGGGTCTCTCCTTTTTTCAAAGCTGTTATGCATCCACTGCATCCCTGCGTTCAATCCTTTATCCAGCCACATTCTCAGAAAGCCGGATTCTTCCTTAAGTACTTCATACCCGGAAAAACCTGTTTTTATAAATCCCGCCTCCGCGCACATTTGCTTTATTGAAATTGAAATTCTGTCATTCAGCATCAGCATCATTTTTTTTAAGATCAGTATCAAATTTAAAATCAAATCGCTTTTCTTCTGGTATTTTCACAAATAAATAATCGCCTTCAGTCTTATATTCAAAAATCCTGAGCCTGCAGCCCTGCTGAGTCGGCTGCTCACCTGTCTTTATGTTGAATCTGAATCCGTGAACCGGACATGAAATATACCCCTCTTCTATATAACCGTCATACATCTGCGAAGTGTGATTGTGAGGACAAATATTATCCACTACATAGATCTCCCCGTCCGCTTTAAATACGGCTATCTCATTTTCGTCATCGAGTTCAAACCGTCTGCCTTTCCTGTTATAAATTTCTGATACCCTGCAGATCTTTTTATAATTTTCCATTTAATAATATTGGGTAATAATAAGCAGATTATTATTTAAATAAAGTTTAAAAGTTTGACCGCTGTACCCCCGCTTGTATCCATTGAGAAGCATGTCCGAAAACATTTGAAACTACCTCAAAGTCTCCAAGGCTCAAAGTTAAAATTATTAAAAATAATATTCTTCAAAACTTTTAGCATAACCGCCTTTGAAAAATTGCCGAAAGAATTCATAAGCAATTGCGTCAATAAAATTTCCCTGTCCGAGAAATTTGCGCCAGCAAATTTTGAGTTGGAAATTTTATAGCAATTGTGCAATGAATTCCGGCAATTTTGCAACAGCGGAGAATTTTCTTTGTTTCTTTCTTTTGTTCTCTCAAAAGAAAGAAAGCAAAGGGCAGCGTATCTCTAATTTAAATGCCCAATAATACAAGTGGCTGCGGACAAACTAATTACTATAATTTTTAATCTTCAAAACTTTTTAGCATAACCGCCTTTGAAAAATTGCCGAAAGAATTCATAAGCAATTGCGTTTTTAAAATTTACTTAACTATATTTTTATTTAATCTATAACTATACTATCTAGCATGACCGCCTTTGCAAAATTGCCGAAAGAATTCATAAGCAATTGCGTTTATAAAATTTCCTTGTTTGAGAAATTTGCGCCAGCAAATTTTAAGTTGGAAATTTTATAGCATTGCAATGAATGGCAATTTTGCAACAGCGGAGATTTTTTTTTGTTTTTTCTTTTGTTCTCTCAAAAGAAAGAAAGCAAAGGGCAGCGTATCTCTAATTTAAATGCCCAATAATACAAGTGGCTGCGGACAAACTTTACTATAATTTTTAATCTTCAAACTTTTTAAGACCCCTTGAAAAATTGCGGAAGTCATAACCGCCTTTGAAATACCCTTGCTAAAGTTAAAATTTTTAAAAACAATATTCTTTGAACCTATGAGTCTAAGAGGCAGACATAAAGAATTTGTTTAACATAAAAAAAACTCCTCACCGGTTTTACCCAATGAGAAGTTTTTATATAGTAAAGATAGGAATGTTATTTTATTTCAAAGACTCTGTCAAGTCTTGCGATCTTCATAAGATCTTCGACGTTTTTATTTACATTTATCAGCATGAGTTTTCTGTTCTTATCCCTTTCTATTCTTTCTGAAAAAAGAAGCACGGATAATCCAGAGCTGTCACACTTTGTAACGTCTTTAAGATCAATGATGAACTGATTAGTGATCTCTTTCTGCAGAAATACCAGCTCTGTCTTCAATTGAGCCGCTATACTCTGATCAAGCGATTTAGCTTCCAGTTTGAATATTGTCTTGTCTTCCTGCTTGTCTATTTCAAATTTCATTATGCGTTTTCCTTTGGTTTAACCGGCGCAGGTTCTTTAGGTAATAAGATCTTTCTGCTTAATTTTAATTTTCCGGAATCATCTATTCCAAGCAGTTTCACCTGAACCTTCTGTCCGAATTTTAAAACATCCTCTACTTTGAGAACTCTCTTGTTGTCAATTTCAGAAATGTGAAGAAGTCCTTCTTTACCCGGAAGTATTTCTACAAACGCTCCGAAATCTTTTATGCCTTTCACAGTGCCGTCGTAGATCTTTCCTATTTCCGGAACTTCCGTAAGTCCTGCGATCATTTTTCTTGCGATCTCCGCCTGAGTATGATCCACTGCCGCAATCGTTACTTTACCTTCATCATCTATATCGATCTCCGCTCCGGATTCAGCTATAATGCTTCTGATAGTCTTTCCTCCCGGTCCGATCACTGCTCCTATCATATCTCTCGGAACCATCATAGAATAAAGGTGCGGTGCATATCTTGAAATGGATTCTCTTGCCGTCGTCAGTGTTCCGCTCATTACATTCAGAATATGAAGTCTTCCTTCCTTTGCCTGATTAAGCGCTCTCTCCATTACTTCAAAAGAAATTCCTCTTATCTTAATGTCCATCTGAATTGCCGTAATGCCGTCGGCTGTACCTGCAACTTTGAAATCCATGTCTCCGAAGTGATCCTCGTCACCGAGTATATCAGAAAGTATGGCGACCTTATCATTTTCTTTAATAAGTCCCATTGCAATTCCCGCAACAGGTTTTTTTAATTTCACGCCGGCATCCATTAACGCAAGCGAACCCGCGCAGACAGTTGCCATTGAAGATGAACCGTTTGATTCAAGTATGTCTGAAACTATTCTTATTGAATAAGGAAAATCCTCGTCATTTGGCAGTAAACTTTTAAGCGATCTTTCAGCAAGATTTCCGTGACCGATCTCTCTTCTTCCCGGTCCGGGTCTGCCGCCGACTTCTCCCGTACTGAACGGAGGGAAGTTATAATGCAACATAAATCTTTTGGTTGTCATTTCTTTCAAACCTTCTATCATCTGCTCATCTCTTTTTGTGCCAAGCGTTACTGTCGTAAGACTCTGCGTCTGACCTCTTGTAAAAAGCGCTGAACCGTGCGTCCTCGGTAAAATGCCGACTTCACAGGTAATGTCCCTGATATCCGTAAACCCTCTTCCGTCAAGTCTTTTGCTTTCGTCAAGCGCCATTGCTCTCAGTATATCATACTGTATATCATGAATAATATTTCCGATCTTTTTTTCCTGCTCAGGATATTTTTCCGTAAGCGCGGTTACAGCTTTATCAAAGATCTCCCTGTTCTTAAGACTTCTTTCTTCTTTTGTTAATACAGTATGCGTTACGGTTTTAATATCATCGGCGCAAAGAGCTGTTACTTCCGCTGTAATTTCAGAATCATCTTCTTCCGGAAGAAGTTCTCTTTTGGCTTTTCCGCATTCAGCGGCAAACTCAAGCTGGAATGTGCAAAGCTCTGCAATGAATTTATGTCCGAATTTAATTGCATCTATAATTTCAGATTCGGAGATCTCTCTGGCTTCCCCTTCCACCATCATTATCGAATCAACCGTTCCGGCGATGGTGATATCAAAATCACCTTCTTCGATCTGCTTGTGAGTAGGATTTACTATGAACTCACCATTGATCCGCGTTACTCTGACTTCAGAGATCGGCGTGTCAAATGGAATGTCAGAGATAAGTAATGCAGCGGAACCTCCTGTAGCGGCTAACACGTCAGTATCGTTTTCTCCGTCTGATGAATACACAGAACATAAAAGCTGAACTTCATTAAAAAAACCTTCAGGAAACATTGGTCTTATCGGTCTGTCTATCAGTCTTGAAGAAAGTATTTCTTTCTCAGTAGGTCTTCCTTCCCTTTTAAAAAATCCTCCGGGAATCTTTCCGGCTGACGCTGTCTTTTCCCTGTAATCAACTGTCAGCGGGAAAAAATCCTGACCGGGCTTTGCTGTGTCTGCTGCGGTTACTGTACACAGAACATAATTATCACCAACTGAAACCCATACCGCTCCGTTAGCCTGTTTCGCAAGCTTTCCCGACTCAAGTGTTAACGTTCTCCCGCCAATTTCTATACTTTTTGTAATTGTCATTTATTCAATATATTATTTTCTTATCTCTAATTCTTTTATGATAGTTCTGTATCTCTGAACATCTTTGTTCTCCAGATATCTTAAAAGTTTTCTTCTCTTACCGACCATCTTAAGCAATCCTCTTCTTGAGTGATTGTCTTTTTTATGTTTGTTGAAATGATCTGCTGACAGTTCATTGATCCTCTTTGTGAGAATTGCAACCTGAACTTCAGGCTTTCCGGAATCCTTATCGGAACTTCCGAATTTTGTTACTAACTCCTGCTTCTTTTCTTTTGATAAAGGCATTTCTGTTTATTTGATTTTTTATTAATTAATTTTTAATCTTGAAAATATTTCTTCTGTTTTTAATTTGTCATTCGCCATCTGATCTTTTAGTTCATTCACACTGTCAAATTTCTTTTCATCACGGATATACTCTGTAAACTTTATCTTGATCTTACTTCTGTATATTTCCCTGTCAAAGTCAAACAGGTTTACTTCTATCTTGATCGATTCATCATCAGTTACCGTCGGATTTTTACCAATGCTCATCATTCCGAAATATTCAGTCCCGTCCGTTTCCGCTGTGACCGCATATACTCCTATCGCAGGGATCAGTTTAAATTCGCTGTCCGGTTTAATGTTCGCAGTGGGATATCCCAGCTCTCTTCCTAATTTTTTTCCTTCGACTACTTCACCGCTCAGAGTATATTCTCTCCCGAGAAGCGCCGCGGCTTTTATTGTTTCGCCGGATTCGAGCAAATGTCTTATCGCCGTGCTGCTGACATGCTCCCCTTCTGGTTTATACTCTTCCACTTTGTCAATATTAAAATCATATTCTTTTGAAAGCTCAGTCAGCGTATCAAAGTTACCTTCCCTGTTCTTTCCGAACATATGATCATAACCAAGGATCAGATCACTCATACCTATCTTCTTTATGAGATAATTCACATAAAATTCCTCAGCTTTTGTTTCTGAAAATTCTTTTGTGAAATTGATCACGTAAGTTATGTCAATACCGAGATCTCTGAATATCTCAAGCTTTTCATCAAGAGTGGTAAGTATCTTAATATCTTTCCCGCGGTTTTTTAAAACAATCTGCGGATGAGGCTCAAATGTGATAAGAACGCTTCGGTAATTTTTTGAAGTCTTTACTGAATTTATTTTATCTATGATCTTCCTGTGTCCGAGATGAACACCGTCAAAAGTACCGACTGTTACAGCAGTCTTCCGGTCAAAATTAAAATCATTTATATCCCTGATGATCTTCAAAGCGGATAAGACAAATGATTATTGAACATTGAAAAGCGGAGAACTGAAGACATACTCAGCATAGGAATTATTAATTTAACCTAAAGCCTCAACAGCTTCTTTCAGCTTGTCAAATTTAACCTGAACTCCGGGGTTTTCGGTGATCTCCATATATGTAATTTCACCTTCTTTATTGATCAGCACTACAGCTCTCTTTGCTGTTTCTTTCTGCTCGTGAGCAAATACATCGTGCACAAGTCCTAACTTTGTTATGACTTCCCTGTTATAATCCGAAAGCAATGGATATTTGATGCCTTTTGTTTTTGCAAATTCCTTCTGTACAAAAGTACCGTCTGTACTTATTCCAAACACTTCAAGATCTTTTGATGCAAAATCACCAAGCGAGTCGGAGATAGTGCAGTTCTGCTCTGAGCAGACTCCCGTAAAAGCCATAGGAAAAAATACGAGCAATACGTTTTTCTTTCCTTTGAAATCGCTTATGGAATATTTTTTAAGTTCGTCTGTATGTGAAAATGAATTCAATGAAAATTCCGGGATCATATCCCCTGTTTTTATAGTCATAATTTAATTTAATATTGTTTTTTACCGGTTTTAAGAATTGAAAAGATAAGCATTTGAGTTTTTATTAACAATCCGAATTTATTATCCGGAGGCGTGTGTGGAAACGGCTGTGTCGGTTATGTTGAAATAAATCGTAAAAGAAAGAATAGAGATTTTCGTTAATTGGAAAAATATACGTTCCGGATCCTAATTCAAATTATTCCTGGCTGAATTTTTGCCCTTTCGGGTAAAAATTCTAATTCCATTAGAATTAAAACTATTAATCATAAAATTATTAAATTGTTGATTTTAAAACAACCATACGTAGTAGAGACGCCCAATTTGGGCGTCTCTACGTTTTCCGGCGAACTTGTAAAGAATTTTTGACCATTCCGGTGAAAAATACTAATTTCATTAGAAATAAAACTATTAATCATAAAATTATTAAATTGTTGATTTTAAAACAACCATACGTAGTAGAGACGCCCAAATTGGGCGTCTCTACGTTTTCTGCGAACCTGTAAAGTTCAGATAAGAACTAATTTTTTTTTATTTTCAATTCTGATTTGCTTTTGATGAGATTTCTGTGATCATATTTTATTATGCTGTTTTTGTTCAAAGCATCGGAGGTCATGTTTCCGTTAGCATGGTAAGTATATTGTGTCCCGTTAGTCGTAACGGTATTATATGAAATTCCTTTTCCAATTAAAAGCAGTACATAAATCGAATCCGTAAACGTATTCACTTAATAATTGATAAATAACTGATAATTAGATTAATAAAGCTTAGTACAAACCAAAAATTAATAAATTCATTAAACTTAAGTATATCAAATGTCAATATAATCAATGTACAAATAAAAAAACCTGAAATAAAAATAATGGTAACTTTTTCCAAAAATACTTTTACGACAATGTCTAACTTGATTAAGAAATTTATTTTTCTAAAATACATAAAAGTTAATAAGACATTTAATAAAGAATGTATTATAATTATGAAATAAAAATTGGAAAACTTCACAAGAAATATTTTAATTTAAATATTTTATTTTTTGTAAACTTAAAAGATTAAAACTAAATTCTTAATATGATCGGTAGGAATAATAATTTTTAATTGTATGCTTCTAATATAAGAGCCAAAAACACCATTATCCAATAATAACCTATAGACAAGTTTAAATAACATAGAATCATTCCAAAATTGTAAAATAATTTAAAATTGTTAAATAATTCTAAAGTCATATAATAGATAGTTATTATAAATAATAAGATGTTTAGAAATAATGGTATAACTACCCGATAAAAGTCTTTATTTAAAATAAAAATTGGAATCCAAATTGTATAATCAAATGGTTGATAGAATAAAATATATAAATATATATTTGTAACTGTAAATATAAAAATTATTAATTTTAAACAAGAATTCTTCATCTTCTATCCTTCCATCGGTTAAAATAGCTCTTTAATGCCCTGATATTGTTGAATTCCGTTCCTTCATCTATTTTATAATGATCTACATTCATTACTTTAAAATTTACAACATTATTTACATCAGATTTTCCTCGTTCCCAATCACCCAATTGGAGACGTGCTCTTTTGAGGATCCTGGCAAATGGGAATTGTAATTTTTTTTCCTAATAAAAATTTATTTAACCTTCTTTATCCGAAGCCTCGAATTTTGGTATACACAAAAATTACTTCTTATGCTGCTTTCATATTTTGTAAAGATCTCTTTTATTATTTCGACTTTTTCTTCACCATCAGAATCATCAAGTCTTAAAAGCAAGACACCATAGTGGCTCATCCCGGAATTAAATACAAGTTCACCAAAATCTTTGTCCATGGTTATAATAGTCCTTTTTTCCTCATTGGCAAGTTTCAAGATCTGTGAGTCTTTCATTCTGTGATCAATTTGTCTGATACTTTTGATATCATGTCCGGATTCATATAAGAAAGTTTCGACTTTCTTACCAACTCCGACATCAACTAAAAACTTAAGATCACTCTTAGCCATTAAGCTCCAATATTATAGACCTTTTCTTCTTCTACTAATTTAGCTGCATACAAGAGCGCTGCTTTAATATCATCTAATTCCAGTTCAGGATAATCTTCCATTAAGTCCTTAACCGATATATTAGATGCTAAAGAATTGAGGATTTGTTCAACTGTAATTCTCATCCCTCTTATGGTGGGCTTTCCAACCATGACTTCAGGATTGATCGTTATTCTTTTTGATAATTCCATTTCCATAATTTAATTATATTTATTAATTATAATTTACGTATTTGAATTTTAATTTAAAATAAAATATGAGTCAGAATTGATTTTAAAACAACCATATGTAGAGACGCCCAAATTGGGCGTCTCTACGTTTTCCGGCGAACCTGTAAAGAATTTTTGGCCATTCCGGTGAAAAATACTAATTTCATTAGAATTAAAACTATTAATCATAAAATTATTAAATTGATGAATTTAAAACAACCATTCGTAGAGACGCCCAATTTGGGCGTCTCTACTTTTTCAGGCGAACCTGTAAAGTTCAGGTAAGAATTAATTTTTTTTCCCTCCCGCCCAAGCCCCTGATTAGGTCCGCATAGAAATCAGCATCTCAGATTATTCAGAATATTGTCTGCGGATTTCCCGTTTCCGGAATCCTCATTTGAAAATGTCCCGGCTTGTTTCTGTTTATTTCTGTTTACTGAAATTTATTTCTTTTTTTTGAAATTTTTTTCAGTTGATCTCATTTTTTTATATTTTTTATTTCCTCTGTTCCGTTTATTTGTGAAATATTTTTCACTTTTTGAAATTTATTTCCATTTTCAGAAAATAATTTTACATTCACAAGTCATTGTTTGACATTCACCTGTCATTGTTTGACGTTCACTTGTCATTGTTTGACGTTCACACTTCATTGTTTGACGTTCACCCGGCATTGTTTGACATTCACCGTTCATTGTTTGACATTCACCCGGCATTGTTTGACACTCACTCGGCATTGTTTGATATTCACTTGGCATTGTTTGACATTCACTTGGCATTGTTTGACGTTCACCTGGCATTGTTTGACGTTCACCTGGCATTGTTTGACTTTCACCCGGCATTGTTTGACATTCACCTGGCATTGTTTGACGTTCACCCTTCATTGTTTGACTTTCACTGAAAAAAATTTCACTTACACATCTCTTTGTTTGACGTTCACTTCTCTTTGTTTGACGTTCACTTCTCTTTGTTTGACGTTCATCTTTCTTTGTTTGACGTTCACTATTCTTTATTTCATTTTCACTTTTCATTTTACAACTTCTTCTTTTCTTTATTCCGTTATCAGAACTCTTTATTAAGTTTCCCCGTCGCTTTATTCAGTATTTGCAGTCCTTTGTTTAATTTCTCCCGCTCTTCGCATCACATTCATCATTCTTCATTTTATTTCAAGCTTACTTTTCACTGTATTGATGTTTCTTTTTATCAGAATCTGCAAACTTTGCATTATTTTCAGATTACTTCATTACTTTTTCATATTCGTTAATTTTACTTATCCTTATTATGAGAGAATATTTAAATTTCATTTTTCGTTAGTTCACCCCTTTACTATATTAGACAGGCAAATTTTCCATTCGTTCCCCAAAAGTGCATTTCCTCTCAGTTTTTAAGATCGTTATCAGATTAATTTATAAATTTCATTACTTGACTGTATTGATTAAGTTGAATGTAAGTTTAATTGTCATCATTTTAAATTTCAGTCCGGATATCCAAACCTGCAGGAATTATATAATCCTTAGAATCACATTCAATTTTTTTCGGGGGAAATAAGTGAACCCGCCGGCGCTTATTGGTGTTTATCATAACTGTGACAAAATATTTCTTTATCAAACAACTTTAGTGAAAGAATTAATAAGAATCTTCGGCCCGTTGATCGCCATTATAATTTTCTTGAACGTATATCATGAATCTTCCGAAGGAATGCTGAGCGTAGGGAATTATCCCGTTTGGATGAAAGACGCTTCAGGTAACAGAACTGATCAGACTTCCGGCATGACTTACGCCGGCTCGGAAAACGGATACAAGACTTTTGTAGCGTGTGATGATATCGGAAAGATCAACCGTATCCGCGTAAATGAAAATGTAAATCCTCCCGAACTTGAGATCACTGATATAAAATATTCTGCTGAAGTGCAGACTCTCTTTGATAAATTCAAGAAAGTCGATATGGAAGATATTTACTATGACAGCGCAAACAGTAAAATTTACTTATCGATCGAAGGACATGAATACAGTTCCTACGATCCTGAAATTTATAAGAATAAGGAAGGCGTTTACGAACTGACATATAATAAAGACATTCTGACATTTGACACGGTGCTGACTATCAGACGTCTTAAATTACCTAAAGAGGTTTACAGATATACGTATGACAATGTCAGTTTCGAAGGAATAGCGCTTACGGAAAATTATTTATATCTCGGTCTCGAAAATCTTCAGGACTCTGCGGATACTTTTACTGACAGCACTATGATCTATATTATTGACAGGAAGACAAAGGAACTTGTAAAGACAATTAATACCCGCGAAGAAAAGATCAGCACTATCTGCGGTTTGTATGCAGTCGATGATTATAATTTAATAGGCGTTGACAGAAATACAAGAAGGATGTTTTATATAACTTTTGATGAAGAATTTAATATTATTAATACAGATCTCGAAGAAATGGATCTCATGATTCCCGGTCATAAAGACATCAATAAAATACTCGGTATAGCCGTAGAGTCGGTTACTATGGATGAAGACGGAAATATCTACTGCTCCACTGATCCATGGAAAGATTTTTACAAACCTGATCTTACTGAAAGAAAAAGACTTTCGCAGGAAGAACTGAATAACTTCTTAGAAAATGTTCCGATTATGTATAAGTTTAAAAAGGCGGTTAAGAAATGAAACATTACAGGAAAGAGCTTTGGTTTGAAACAGGTAAAAGAAGGGAGCTCATAAATATCACTTCTGAAATACAGCAATGCCTGACAGAAAGCGGAATAAAGGAAGGTCTGCTTCTCTGCAATGCAATGCACATTACTTCAAGCATCTTCATTAATGACGATGAATCCGGACTGCATCAGGATCTTGAAAAGTGGCTGGAAGGACTTGCGCCTGAAAAGCCGCATTCACAGTATCTTCATAATTCATTTGAAGATAACGCCGATGCGCATTTGAAAAGGACGATCATGGGAAGAGAAGCTGTTGTAGCTGTGACGAACGGCAGACTCGATTTCGGACCGTGGGAACAAATTTTCTACGGTGAGTTTGACGGGAAAAGAAAAAAGAGAGTTCTTGTAAAGATAATTGGAGAGTGATCACGGAAATAAAAATCCGGACTTTGAAAATTACACATTACTGTAAAATTCAAAGTCCGGAAAAAATTTATTACTTCACATATTTTTTCGCTTCATTCATTATAGAATCAATCTGTTCCATGCCTTTCATGTCGGAGTTTATACTTCTGAAATTTACATCAGACGGAATTTCAAATTCATTTGATGAAAAATCCGGGTTAGTTTCAAATTCAGTTGCAGTCGCCATAAACTGAGGTGATTTTATCCTTAGTACATACATTTTATCAAAAATAGAAAGCTGTGTATCGTTACCTGTATCATAGATATCACAGTTCTTGCCTAATATATTTTCCGATCCAACAATTTTTTTATCGGCAAGATATGATTCGAACTCTTCAGGATCTGTAATAGTCTCAGCAGTCTGTTTCTTTTTATTGTAATCCTGAATGTTTGTTTTCACACCCATTCTCTTCCCTTTGATTTCCGTAACTGTGAACACAAAATTATCAATAATATATACCTGATTTTTACTTGGCGTACCCATTATTTCAGTGTTAATGATCTGCTTAAGTTTCTTACCGCTTCTGTACATTGTCATATCACCGTTCATAGCCCCCTCCAGTTTAAAAGAAATCATAAAGTCATCCGAGAGATCCATATCACCGGAAGAAGTACCTTCAGTATTTTCTTTTTTTTCATCCGCGACTTTATCCTTTTCGCCTGTTTCATTCCCGGATTTGCTTTCATCCTTACCGCATGAGTAAAATGTTATGGCAAACAAAGTCAGCATAAGAAGAATAATTTTCAGCTTAAATAAATCCATAAAGATTTTTGGGTTTTTCATAATATATTGTTTAGTTTAAAATAAAAACGGGATTTCACTGAATTGTAAAATCCCGGTATGAAATAATTCTGATTTTATTTTTAATTAACCGGCTCTTTTAAAAGCGAGTTTAATTTTTCAGCGATCTTTACTTTCGGAATGACTCCGACTATCTGGTCGGCTATTTCTCCGTTTTTGAAAATCAATAAAGTCGGAATGCTTCTTATTCCGTATTTCATGGATACGTTTTGATTATTATCAACATCGAGTTTTCCGATCTTGAATTTTCCTTCAAACTCAACTGCAAGCTCTTCGACAACAGGAGCGATCATCTTACATGGTCCGCACCATACTGCCCAGAAATCAACGAGTACGGGTATATCAGATTTTAAAACTTCAGCATCGAAATTGTCATCTGTGAATTCAATTGGTTTCATTATAATTTCCTTTCTGTTTTATTTATTAAAATATTAATTTAGTTTTAAATTATTTTCTCCAACTAATAATTTCAAGTTGGAAATTAATTCCTTTGTTGCTTTTATTTTAAATTCTTTCGAGACAAAAGCTCTCGATTGTGAACTGCCTGTAACGTTAAAGAACAGTTTGGAATTTCCTTCATTATTTACGACCATATCCCTTATCGAAATTATCCTGTTCAGATCAGTATCATTCTCATCCAGATTTATCACGAGATTTCGGGTGAATATCTCTATGAATGTATCAATGCCGTAGATCTCTTCGACTATTAATTTTATTTTATCACCGTTCTCTTCCGGTATTCCTTTTACAATTACCGGCATGTCATTCTTAAACAGGTGTGCTTTCTTATCGAACAACTGACTGAACGCCACGCACTCGCCTGTTCCGTAAAAATCAACGAGATTAAATACCGCAAATTTATTTCCGCGCTTTGACTGCTTCTCCTGCATATCATTTATAACGCCGCACATTACCGCAGTCTTTAACTTTTTAAAATCCACTTCATTCGGATCATCACCGAATGTCAGATCAATAAAATTCCCGATGTCCTTTTCATACTTGGAAAGCGGATGTCCGGTAATGTAAAATCCGATCGCATATTTTTCCTTATTGTATTTCTCCGATTCCGGAAATTCTTCATAATGCTCGACTATGATATCTTCAATTGAAGGAACCGAAGATGAATCACCGAAGAGACCTTCCTGTCCGTTCGCCGCTTCGCTTGAACTGTATCTCTGCGCATACATTGTCGCTCTTTCAATATTCAGGAACAGCTTTCTTCTTACAGGCTCAATGCTGTCAAACGCTCCCGAAAATATCAGACTCTCGATCGCTTTTTTATTTACAAGTCTGAGGTCAACTCTCTTCAGCAGATCGAGGAAATTCAGATATCTGCCGCCGGCATTTCTTTCGTCAATAATATTCTGAGCGGCTTTCCCTCCGACATTTTTCAGTGCGTTTAGTCCGTATAGTATTTCAGCTTTACCCGTTTCATCTTCAGGATATTTAATTGCAAAATCCATTTCACTTTCATTCACATCGGGAGCGCGCAGGTTAATTTTCATTTTCTTGCACTCGTTTGCAAGCTGCTGCAGTTCTGTTTCATCATCTTTTCTGCAGGCCATTGAGACAGAGAAAAACTCAGCGGGATAGTGCGTTTTAAGATACGCCGTGTAAAACGCAAGTATGGAGTAAGCTACTCCGTGTGATTTATTAAAACCGTAGTCTGCAAATTTTAGAATTAAGTTAAAGATCTCGTTTGCAATATTTCTGTCAACATTATTTTTAATCGCTCCGCTGATGAATTTCTGTTTGATCTCCATCATTTTCTCCTTGATCTTTTTCCCCATCGCCTTTCTCATGTTATCTGCTTCCGCAAGACTGAATCCCGCAATGTCCCGCGCTATCTGCATTACCTGCTCCTGATAAACAATAATTCCGTAAGTTTCCTTCAGTGTAAGTTCAAGTTTCGGATGAAGATAAGTAATAGGTTTGACGCCGTTCCTCTTATCAATAAAATCCGGTATCACATCCATCGGTCCCGGACGGTAAAGCGCATTCATTGCCGCAAGGTCGTTTATATTTTTCGGCTTTAGCTTTGAAAGATACTCGCGCATCTTGCTTTTTGAGAACTGAAATATGCCTATAGTAGAGCCGGCGGAAAAGAGTTCATACGTTTCCTTATCATCGAGAGGTATATCATCGACGGTTAATTTCTTACCGTACTTTTCATTTATGATATCGAGAATTCTTCTGATTACTTTAAGTTCTTTTAATCCGAGGAAATCAATTTTAATAAGCCCTGCATCTTCAAGCTGATTCATATCATACTGAGTGCAGAAGACATTATCCTCTCCCGTAACTTTTGAGAGCGGCACGTAATCTGTAACGCTGCCCGGAGCTATCACTACGCCGGAAGCGTGTATGGAGGAATTCTTGTTGAGATTTTCCAGCACGATACAGTAATCAAAAAGTTTTTTCTTTTCTTCCTTCTGCGCAGCGTCCCCTGTCAGAAAATATTTTTTGAAATCAACTTCCTCGTTATAACATTCGGACAGTTTTTTTACTTTGCCGAATATTATCGGAATGCTTTTTGTAAGATCATTAATTTCCTGAAACGGAAAATTCAATACGCGTCCGACATCTTTCAGAACACCTCTCGGAGCGAGCTTGTTAAACGTAACTATCTGTGCTACGGAATCGCTTCCGTATTTCTCCTTTGCATAACGGATCACTTCATCTCTTTTATCATCCTGAAAATCAATGTCTATATCGGGCATTGAAATTCTTTCGGGATTCAGAAATCTTTCAAAGAGAAGATCGTAGTCAAGCGGATTTACATTTGTAATGCCGATGCAGTAACAGACAAGACTTCCCGCAGCGCTTCCCCTGCCCGGACCGACAAGTATGCCGATGCTTTTTGCATAACTGATAAAATCCTGCACTATAAGAAAGTATCCGGAGAAGTTCATTTTCTTAATGACTTCAAGTTCATAGCGAAGTCTCTTCTCCGCTGCATCAGAACCTTCCGGAAACATTTTTTTCATTCCTTCATAAGAGATCTTTTCAAGATAATCATCAAAGGTCCTTGCCTTTTTTTCCTCATCGGGTATTCTGTAATTCGGCATGAAATTTTTATCCGTGTCTAATTCCAGATTGCATTTCTCCGTAACTTCAAGCGTGGATCTTATTGCTTCGGGAAAGTCTCTGAAGAGTTCGCACATTTCCCTGCCGGATTTAAAATAGATCTGATCCGTGCCGTATCTGAGATTGGTCAGCACTTCATTCTGTCCGTTATTTCTGAAAGACTTTGCGGACTGCTTTGCGCTGAGGTTCAGATAAATATTGTGAGCGATTGCATGTTCTTTTTTTATGTAATGGACGTCATTGGTTGCAATGAGTTTTATATCGAATTTTTTCGCAAGCGCCGGCATTTCCTTCATCACTTTCATTTCAGCGGAGATACCGTGATCCTGAATTTCGAGATAAAAATCCTCACCGAAAATATCCTTGTAAACGCCTGTCATTTTTTCAGCGGTCTTCAGATCATCTCTTGTAATGTAACATGATATCACACCGCCGGCGCAGGCGGAAGTGGCGATGAGACCTTCGCTGTATTTGCCGAGCACTTCAAGATCTATACGCGGTTTGTAATAATAACCTTCCGTATGTCCGATGGAAACAAGCTTAATGAGATTTCTGTAACCTGTCTCATTTTTTGCAAGAAGGATGAGATGAGCGTAATTTATATTTGCCGAAGTAAGACCGTCTGAATTTTCAAGGTCCTGTGTTTCAATTTCTTCAAGAGCTTTTACATTTTTTTTCCCTTTGTCAAATCTCGAACCTGACTGCGCAACGTAAACTTCGCAGCCGATGACAGGCTTGATCCCCTTGGCTTTTGCTTTTTTATAAAATTCCATTATGCCGTACATAACGCCGTGATCAGTAAGCGCAACTGCGGACATTTTATTCTCAACAGCCGCATTCACCAGCCCGTCGATGGATGATATCGCATCGAGCAGCGAATAGTGTGAATGATTATGTAAGTGAATAAATTCGGACATATAAATTAAGTTGAAGTATGTTCAATATATTGAAATCGAGAAGTAATTGAAATTAAAAATTAATGAAAAAATTTTTTATAGTTTACATTAGTCTGTTAGTTTAGGTATTCAAATTAAAATTAAGCTGTCTTTTACATTCTTTCTTTTGAGAGATCCCAAAAGCCAACGTTGGAGACGCTTAAAATAAAACATGTCTGCAAATATTAAGAAATTACCTCCAAGGCTCGAAGGCTCGAAGTTAAAATTTTTAAAAACAATATTCTTTGAGCCTTTGAGTCTTAGAGGCAGGCAGAAGACTTACACACACTTAATGTTTCATTTTATTTCCTTTGCTTTTTCGAGCAGCCAGTCTCTTCCGATGACATTGATATTCTTTTTAAGTTCTGACATAAGTATCGCCTTTTCGTTTACGTCCTTTGTTCTCGCCTTCAGAAGAATGCCGACATATTTCAGATAATTATTATATCTGTTATAATGGATCGACAGAATATTTTTCTTGCGCTTTTGCTTGTGAAGATAGAAACCGTTTGATTCGAAAGTAGAATATACATTGAATATTTTTTTTAGATAAATTTTCTCACCCATTGCGATCTTATTGAATCCGTAATTTATAAGAGAGAAATATACAAGTTCAAGTTCGGTATGATTGTATTTGTTAATATTTTTAAAAACATAGGAAAGCAGTTTATTGAAATACCTGTCGCCGTTTTCAGATGTCATCATCTTAAGCACGAGATATTCCGAAAATATCAGCGGGTCTTTTTTTTCAAAGGTAGAAGTATTCTCTTCGATAAAAGAAACGACTTCATCAATAAATTTGATTTTAGGCGCAATGCTTCCGAGGACGTGATACTTGCGGCTGAGAAGCGAGTTTATGAGTTCGAGCTTTGCGGAAATGAAATACCTGTCGATATTATCCGACATTCCGAAATAGATCCAGTCTATATCCTTTTCAATATTTTTTCCTTTCTGACTGAGAACGGATCTTTCAAAGCTCAGATAGTTTGCATAGAAATCGAAGTTACGGTTAAATTCATTTTCGAAATGATCGTTAAGTTCATTCAATACCGTGTTAAAATTTTTAGTCAAATTTCTCTGACCGTAAAATTCCAGCTGTAAAATATTATTATGTATAAGATTATTCTCGCCGGAACTAATTGCAATAAAATTTTCGCAAAGTTTTTTCAGATTAGAGAAGTGCGTTCTTAGTTTCTGATCATTGAATTTCTGTCCCGGGAAAATGCTGTTCCAGACCGAAGTTTTGTCAAGGTCGGCAGGGTCGGAGGAATTAATGCTTTTCATAATGTAATCATGCAAAGCTGTTACCACCGGATTTTTATTGAAAAAAGGAGAACGTATAAATTCAGAGAGCCGCTTTTGTTCTCCCTGATTAAGTCCTTTAAGAATCTCAATCAGCTTGATCTCTTTCATAATTTATTGAATCATTTTTTAATACATTACAAAATTATACTTTTTAACTCTGTAAAGTAACCTAAATAAAAGTCAGTATTTCACACAAACCCGATTTCCTTTCCAAAGTCAAATTCAGGAAAAACGTATAATGCCGTTTAAAAACAAATCTTCTTATCTCCCCACTTACCTCACACCACCATTTTTCCCTCCATTCAACACATCAAAACACAAAAAAAAATCTTTGCTTTCATATTGCCCGATCAGTATTTTCGTTATGAAATTAATTCACAAAAATAATAAGCTGTTAAAAATTATATGAGACGATTCAGATTACCTGTATTTATTTCTTTGTGTGTGATAATTATTCACGCATTCGGATTCAGCGACCGCGATCCGAAAAAAAATAGTAACGATAACAACGGCAGTTCGGATGTCACTGCCGTCAGTTCAAACAAATGGACGTTAATAATATTAATACATGGTTCAGAAACAACGGCAGCTTCAACCGTGATCCGGTTACAGGTAATTCAGGTTTTGAATGGCCCAAAGGTTCCGGACTTCTTGCAAGATACGCTTCCGGGTTATGGATCGGAGCTGTGGTAGGAGATGACACACTTATGGCAATTGCCGAATATGATTATGAATATCGTCCCGGTTACGTGGACGCAAACGGAAATCCGCAGGGAATAGACGATCCGCTATATAGAATTTATAAAATTAATAAAGGTGATACTGCCTCAGATGATTATCAGAACTGGCCTGTCAGCCAGGGGAGCTTATAGCAGATGAGAACAGAAAACCTTTTATCATGGGAGATCAGACTATGTTTTATTCTTATACTGACGGATATCCTGAAGCTCATAATAACTATGCCGGAAGAACAGCTCCGCTTAAAGCGCAGATACTTCAGACGAATTTCTCATTTATTAAGAGCTACAGTTTTTTAAATGATATAATTATCTCAGAGTTAAGGATCATAAACAAAGGAAATCTACCCTGGACAAAATGTTATATGGCGATATGGACGGATGATGATCTCGGTATGCCAAATGATGATGCAGCAGCTTGCGATACAAATTTAAATCTCGGATATACTTATAACTTTACCAATAACGATGGATTTTACGGCAGCGCTCCGCCTGCTGTCGGATTTCTTTTACTTAAAGGACAGACAGTTCCAAGCGTGGGAGATACAGTGAAATATTACAGTCCGCTTTTGAGCAATAATCTTATGATCAAACCCGGTTATAAAGATCTCGGAATGACTGCTTTTATGTTATACACGGGAGGAAATCCCAGCTTAGGAGATCCTTCAAATTACAGAGAGTCTTATTATAATCTCCAGGGAATCAGGCGTGACGGCACACCATGGGTTAACCCGACAACAAATCAGATCACGAAATTTGCATTTTCAGGGGATCCCTCTACAGGAGAGGGATGGTATATTCTGGATGGAGGTGACAGAAGATCTTTGCAGTGTTCAGGACCTTCAACAGTGAATCCCGGTGATACTCAGACCATTGTATTCGCACAGATAATTTCACGGTCAGTAAGTAATCTGGCGAGTATAAGATCGCTGAAATTAGTTTCGTCAAGACTGCAGAAATATTTTGATAACAATTTTGATATCAGCGTTTCGGCAAAACCTCCTGCCGCTGAGCATTACTCATCGGGAAACGGAAATGTATCTATATCCTGGAATGACTCCGCCGAGAGAGTTAAATATTTAAATAAATTTTCTGATACATATTTTAATTTTCAGGGATACAATATTTATCAGATAAATTCTTATTCAGTTAATCCGTCTGAAGATGATACTGTACTGATAAAGACCTTTGATATTAAGGACGGCATTAAGGATATAAAAGACAGTGTTTATTATGAAGAGCAGCAGGGATTTTTATACGGAATTGTTCAGAAAGGAAGCGACAACGGAATTTCGCGTTTCATTGAACTTAACAAAGATACAATTAGCAACAGGAATTTTATAAACGGCACTGAATATAAATTTGCAGTTACTGCTTATTACTATGATCCGTCCGGCGGACCTTATACTCTGCCGAAAGTTCTTGAATCGCCCAAGAAAATTCTCAAAGTCGTACCGCAGAATATCTCATCCGGTACGCAGATAAATTATTCATTGGGAGACACAATACTTACCGATCAGAGAGACCTCGGCGTGATGCCGATAATTATTGATCCGGTGAAACTGCTGAACGCAACTTACACATCAGTATTCGGAACCGGCGTAAATAATATTTTAAACTGGACTCTTACAAGAAATTATGAACGGCAGCAGCATTGTGCTTTATCAGAATACGGAAGATTTTTCGGAACACAGGATACGGCAAAGTCATCTGATGGATTATTTTTCATTCATAGATTATCCGTGACTCAGGCATAGTAAGAGATCCGAATGATAACATTAATCTAAATGTCCGCAAAACCAGCATTCAGAAAGGATGGACTTATGTACCCGAAGGAAAGGAATGGTTCACAGCTCCGGATACAAATGCGATAAAGACAGCAAAAGTAATTACCAACCGCCAGTTCAACAGCCGCAGTCTCGGCATGAGTTTTCCGACGCAGGGTTCATTTAATCATTATCGATCAAGAATCTCTGCAAACGGAAAATTTTTTCACCCGGCTGAACAACACGCTTTAACCGGCGGTCCGTTGAGAAAAATTAAAATGTTTTCGGTGAAACTTCAAAAGCTTACCGTTATTCTCCGGCTGTAAATGTGCTGCTTACAGATTCAGGTTTTGCAAGCACTCCATTTGCGGGAATTGTAAATATTCCGTTCAGCGTTTATGCAGCTGATGAACTCGATTCCTCAGGCGGAAACCGCAGACGGCAAATATCGGATTTGTAGATGCTGATGCTAACGGACTGTGGATCCCGATGATTCGCCGCTCGGGAAATATCAGTTCACTATATCTTCGCTTCTGATTACAGCGAAACACCTGAGCAGCAGTATATGTCAAGATCAGGACAGAATATAAATCCCGGCGCATCAAGTCCGGCATTCGGGTTTCCATCATTGGACATAATGTATGCATGGCTGCCGAGAGTGAAGAGTGTGAACGGAGTATTGCAGACCTGGTCTGCCGGAGATGCGCTAACAGTTTATCCTTACAGAATTTCGAGAGCGAACTTTGTGCCGGGATATCCCGTGAAATATTCATGGACTGTAAACGGAACTACGTTCAATGATCAGCAGATAGCAGCGTCTGAAGTAAATAATATCAAAGCATTCCCGAATCCTTACTACGGTTTCTCGGAGCTTGAATACAATGACGCCGGAGAAAAATTCATTTACTTCTCTCATCTGCCTTCTGTATGCACAATTTACATTTACAGTCTTGACGGCTCGCCCGTGAAAAAGATCGAAAGGAATTCCTCTTATCCGAAGAACTCGCTTGAGAAATGGGATCTGCAGAATAATGAAGGGAAATTTGTAGCGAGCGGAATGTATGTGGTTTATATAGACTGCGGTTCGGCAGGTGCAAAGACATTAAAGATAGCTGTGTTTCAGAATAAATTTTGAATTAAAGCTTTACACAATAAATGAAAACGATTTGTTCTTTGATTATACCAAACCAAAATTAACAGGTCAAAATTGTTTTACCCCTGTTATAATTTAATAAGATGAAGTCTCCGCTGAGGGTCGGAGACTTCTTTCTTTTTAATTTA
>JADJWZ010000005.1 GCA_016716125.1 Ignavibacteria bacterium
TTTCTGCTAATTGTTCCTGTGTCATTCCCATTTCTATGCGAGTGTCGTGAATCAATGCACCAATTTTGAAGGATTCGTAACCGGCTTCAAGTTCATCACGCTCTTTTGACCCCCGTTTACCATAGTTTTTTTCTTTGAACTCTTCAAGATTAATTAAATTTTTATTTTTCGTTTTCATACTCTGCTTTTATTTTAAGTGCTTTTTCAATTTCTTTTTTTGAGTCTTTTGCTCATTACTTACATGTGTATAAATCATTGCCATCTATTAAAATGCAAATTAATTTTATTACCTCGGGAAATTCAATAATAATTTAATAATTTATAGAAAAATTTGTGCGGAAGCAGCGTATCAATCAATGTGCACTTGGATCCAGTCTGCGGGGATGTTTGTAATGTGAATCTTCTTTGAGCTGAGCACTGACGGTTTGCGGTTTGTCAAGTCATGGTGAATCGAAGCCTTTGTCTGTCATCAACGATAAAAGTCTCCTACCACTAAGCTGCTGTATAAGACGTTTTTACTTTCTGTTCGCATTCTGTAAACTGTCAATATAGTCGTTACTAAAGACCTTTAAATTCTTCAAATCATTATATGTCCCTACAAATAGTTTTAAATACACTTTGACGTTCATGTTGTCTGAACCGCCAAATTTTCCCTTTATCGGGATTGAATACTGCTAAACTGTCACGAGGAGGTTCGTTTGTGTTTTTTAAAATAGTCGACTCTTCATTAAAATCTCTTGTGTGCAGTGCTCCGAGTTTTAGTCTTTGGCCGTTTGGCGATATGTAAAAGTATTCTTGATTTAATATTCCCTGTTCGTCTTTAAGTTGGGTAAATAAAACTCCACTCGGCGGTATTCTGTAAATTCGTCTGCCGTCTTCATATTCGGGTTTTTCTCCATCTGACTGATTGAAGATGACAAGAACAGTTCCAATATATCCTTCAGGAATTAAATAAGTTTCCTTTTCAGGTCGTGTCAGGTATGAACTTGCAAAAAAATATAAATACATTCCGATAATCACAACAATTATAGTAAGTGGAAATGAAAGCAATATAATTATAGTTTTTGAAATCTTTTGTTTATCTGTCCTTTTTGGTAAACGCCAGTCAAGAAATAGAAGTTGAAGTATTGAACCGATTATCCATAAATAAAGAATAGGAAAACTATATGCACCGATCCAGGGTCCAAATATGAATGCCAAACAATATACCCAAATAAAGGAACATATCCCGGCGGTTAGGATAATAAAAAACAGTTTTAGCAAAAAAGGATGTGTCCGAAATATATTTAGGATTGTCTGGCCAGAAACACTAAGTCCTGCGGCTAAAGGAACAGTCCATAAAATAAATGCATAAGTATCTCCTTTTCCAAACCAGTCTTGTAGGTATAGCACAATTATTACTGTAACCAAACAAGTCACAATATTGATTAATCCGCTTAGAAATTTTATGATTAAAGGTCTGTTCATTGTCGTCTTTTAAAATGGGTTACAAAGTTATCGGCTTTGCTTAGTGGCAGATTTTTAGAACAAAAGTTCAATAGAATACTTAGTGCTCAACCTTGCGCATGTTTCATAAAAGCACTTCAGCCGCCATAATGACAAGCCTATGTTACAGGCTGTGTTTGTTTCTTTATTTTAAGATTCTTGAAACTGTTATTTTTCACAAATTTCTTTCAGCTTGTCGAGTGCTTTCGGGTAAGTCTGGTTCATAAAATCTACAAAATCTTCTGTGGTGTCTAAGTCAACAGTAACGGTTGTAGTCCCGTTGATTTCTGCGAAGGTGTAGTTTTCAAATCCGTTTGCCCATTTTTCCACTTCCGGACCTTCCGTAATCTCCATTCCAGCTTGCAAAAGACCGTAATGCTGAATCGAAACAAAGCTGGTTGGGAATGTTTTCAGCTATCCTGGAAACCATACCTCCCTTTTCTCCTTTCTCATCTACTCCGATAAACAGAATTTTACTTCCCTTGTCCCAGCTTCCTTCATAGGTAGATGTCGGGTTAAATAGAGAAGTCCATTGATCATAAGTTGATTTACTGTTGATGCCAAGCATTAAATCATAAATCTTTGTCACAGGTGCGTTGATGCTTACTTTGAATTGTAATTTTTTCATGATATTAATATTTGTTTAAATTAATCTTTCGGGTTTTTATTTTCCGTCATACTTACCAGTCGTTTTAACATAGCCGATTACGTTCCCACGCCTGAAGCAGAGTTTGTCTCAAAACTAGAAATATAAATTTACCACTAAGTCCCAAAGGCACAAAGCATTCTATTTTTATTACATTTTATTTAGTGTCTCGTATGTTGATGTTAATTTTTTTTGATAAAAAAAGTAAGTAAAATAAAGGCAAGATAAATATTAGGCTAAAGGAATGGGAAGGCGTTTGGTGTCTAGATAACTATTAGAGTAGACAACAATTAATAGTATATCGTCACGAAGGTATTCCTCCCATTCCCCATAGCTTCTTAGATTCTGAACAGTACTTAAGGATGCTGAATTTTTGGATCAGCAATCCTGTATAAGACAGCGAGATAAGAATATGAAGAAGCCTTGCCTAATTATTTATTGAATTCCTGCTTTTAAAATTAAACTTTTAAATTAATTATGAAACTCATTAAAAAAGTCACCGGCATCGACATCTCTAAAGATTCAGTTACAGTTTGTTTTGGAACTCAAGACGATGCATTAGTTAAGAAATATAGTAAATCCTATACTTTTTCCAATGATGTTAAAGGATTTAAAAAGCTTATTAATTTAGTTAACAACATTGATGTCTTCAGATCGGAAGATAAAAATATACCTATATGGTTTGTTGTTGAAGCTACAGGTGTTTACTATGAAAACCTGGCTTATTTTTTAAATGAAAATAAATATTCTGTTTCAGTTATTTTACCTAACAAAATGAAAAATTTTTTTAAGACTTTAGATAACAAATCTAAAACAGATAGTCTTGATTCCGCCGGTATAGCGCAGTACGGAATTGAAAAAACTCTTAAACAGTGGGAAGCTCCCTCTGCTTTATATAAAGAACTTAAAGAACTAACTGGGAACTCGTCAGCACTACAGAAATGAAGAGTCAGCTGAAAAACAAACTTCACGCAAAAAGAATATTCGCACGATGCAAATACTCAAACTGTGAACAGAATAAAAAAGCAAATAGCTTTTTCGAAAAACAGATAAAACTCATTAAGGAACAAATAAAAGAACTGGTTAAATCTGATAAAGATCTTGATGACCGGGTAAAAAATATAACAACAGCACAAGGAATAGGATTTATAACAGCCGTTACAGTAATTAGCGAAACAAACGGATTCTGCATGATTGAAAATCAAAGACAGCTAACAAGTTATGCAGGTTATGAACCGCGTCAAAATGACTCAGGTACCTTTAAAGGAAAAACTCCAATTTCAAAAAAAGGTAATAAATATATCAGAGCTGCTGTTTACTTACCGGCTTTATCAGCTGCCAGATGGAATGAACATTTAAAACGAGTTTATAAAAGATTATGTATTTCAAAGAACAATAAGAAAATTGCCTTGGTCGCAGTTGCCAGAAAACTTTTGATCTTAATTTATACACTATGGAAAAAAATCAAGTCTTTGATGTACATTACAAACATGGCTAAAACAAAAGCATCAACATAAGTTATGTTGATTTGTGTTGCATTTTAATACAGTACCTTCGTGACTTTGTGGTAAACGGCAATTTCATATATCTACTTTTGTAAAAATTCAGTCAGCGGCTTTATAAATCTGTCAAAAGATTCTATATGGGGAAGATGTCCTACGTTGTCCAGTTCTACCAAGGTAGAGTTCGGTATAGCTTTTTGTGTTTTCTTTCCTAATTCATTGTAAAGCCCCATTTTCAACTGTATGTCTTTCGGGGCTCTATCTCTGCCTATCGCTGTCCTGTCACGCGTTCCTATGATAAGCAGTGTCGGACATTTAATGTTTTCGAATTCATATACTACAGGCTGCGTAAATATCATATCGGTAGTCAGGGCTGCATTCCACGCGATAATGGGGTAGTCTTCGTGCAGTGTCCAGCCCGCTAAAAAGGTTAAGCCAGGGATCATATTCAGGCTTCCAGGTATTATCGTAATAATATTTCAACTGGTAATTGCGATAGCTTTCCACAGTATTTTTCAATTCACTCTGATAGTTAGCGTCAATGGTTTGATAGCTTGTCAGAACTTTGTAATCCTCCAGACCGATCGGGTTTTCCAGAATGAGTTTATCCGTCATTTCAGGATAGGATAATGCAAATCTTGCGGCAAGCATTCCGCCCATAGAATGTCCCAATAGAATAATTTTATTGATTTTCAGACTGTCGAGAATTGATTTGGTATTATGAGCGCCTGCTGAAAACTGTATTGATAGTTTGCAGGTTTGGTGGATTTTCCAAAGCCGATCTGGTCAGCCGCGATCACGCGATAGCCTTCTTTACTCAGTTCATTTATCGTCTGCTCCCAGTAAGCCAAATTGAAATTTTTGCCGTGCATGAGCAGTACGGTTTTTCCATTGGGATCTGGTGACAACACATCTATATAAGCCATTATCAGGTCTTGTCCCTGCGATCTCAACGGATGAATTTTGACCTCAAAAGGATAGTTAACAGAAGTAAGGTCTTTATCCAGCTCCGCTAATTTATCCTGTGAGAAGCAGGTGGAAAATGCTGCGATAACAAAAAGTATTAAAATATTTATTTTCATTTTTCAATAATGTTTTTTTAGTTTGTATCTATAAGTATGAATTTTTCCGCTAATTGTAATTCCTGTTTAGGTGTCTTTTGTGTTTTCTTTTGAAACCCAAGTGTCATATTGAATGCTGCAATTTCCTTTTTCATAATTTTCAATTTTATGTCAGTATGATTCTATCATATTGATTTGTAAAGTTGTTCTTGTCTATTCATTGCGATTTGGTCTGATTTGGTCAGTAATTTTTTTAGGTTCTATTTCTCAGTATGCTGTTTTCAAAGCATCAATAAATAAGTCCTTATTCACTTTTTCATTTCGATGAATGTCCAGCCATGTTTTCCCCATTTGTTGTCAACCGGATAGATGCTTGTCTTGTCAGCAGAAGAAAATATATTTTGGTCAATTTCTGACAGTTTGATACAAGCTCTTTTTTTTATGTCGTCATAAGTAGCAAAGATTTTCTTTTTCACTCTGAAAGAGTTTTTTTCAAAGTGAGGTTCTTCGATTACTTCCGGAAACGATAATGCCAATTTTCTGAAAGTGTCAATTGATACCATTTGTCAAACAATTCTTTAAAATTTATTTTATCAAGTGTTTTCTAAAATATCTGTTGCTGTTTCATTGCCGGGGTTGTTCAGCTAATCCCGTCCGCACCCACATACGCAGTAATATCGACTAATGGAAGCAAGGTAGGTTGTGCCGGCGTAACTCCGTTCTTTATAAGAATGGGTACAAGCGTTTCAGCAAATTCATTTAATGCTTCCTCTGACTCCCATACATCTATTATTAACAAACCATCAGCTTGTTGAGCCACTACACGATTAATATATGCTGGATCTTTCAATTTTCCAGAAGCTTTAAGTTCTTTAATTACCTGGCTGTATTGTTCAGCAGTATAGCCAGCAACATTAAACAGAGCAACAATTTTTTCATTTTGATTTAATTTTAATTTTGTGCTTACTCTAATCGGTTTTCAGCGGCCCCGTTTATTTTTAGTTGTCAAAGTTAAATTTCATTTCTGTCAGTTTTCTTTCGTCAATTTGAAATTCCGATGTCGATCAAGCATGACGCATAACGTTTTGGGGCTTGGCGAAGGCGGTGATTTTTAACACAAAATTCTGTGATAACAAAAAGTATTTAAATAATTATTTTCATTTTTCAATAATATTTTTAGTTAGTCAGTATAAGTATGATATATGCATTGTTACCTGCCGCTTTTTTTTCTTTTCTAAACTTTTCTGTCCCATCCTGAAAGATCTGCCGCAATTTCATATGTACTATGGAGAAAGTCCAGCAAAGTTTGAGAGTTCTCTTCCGGAAAATCGTGTTACAGCTAAATCAAAACCTCCCCAAAAGAAATGAACGGGGCTGCATTTTCCAATAAATTCCGCTCTGAATTTCGTAAAAACTTCGCTGGCTTTTAAAAGCGCCTGATGTAAACCGGCAGCATGCTTGGGATCATAGGTGACATGATGCTCATCCAGATGCAGAGGGATCGGATTTTCCATTTCATTGGGAATTGGATTTATTTTACAGTCAATCCCAAATTCTTTTAAACTTGTCAAAGTATGTTTGTAGCAGGAGGCTACAGAAAGAGATCTCAGGTCAAAGACCTTTTCTTCTTTATTGCTGGTTATGATCTGTAAGCGATGCTGCAGAAAATCAAAATTAATCTGAAAGTGTTTGTCGTGATCCGGAATGTCACCGGTAGTCAATCCGAATGGTGTTACGAACAGAGTAACATGCCACGAATGATTGATCCAGGGGAGTTTAGCTAATTTTACCTTTCCTGCTATCTGCGTCCACAGATGGATTGTTTCATAAGTCTGTTTTGCTTCTTCGAATGATAATTCCGGCCAGTTTTCTTTTCTCATTAGTTAATTTATTTTATATGTCAGGTAACGTTTTATCGCCCGGCGCAGTGGCGGGGTTCGGAGCACAAAACTGTCTGCCTGCACTGAACTGAACTAAATATAAGCACAAAGCTCCAAATTTGCAACCCCGACTGACGCAAAACCCGTGTCATCGGATCATAGTTTACTACCGTGCCGGTTCATAATAAAGTACAATTGCACCGGAGTTTAGTACTTTTGTCTTAATGAGTTTCAACATGATCCTGTCCCTGATCTGGTCAAATAACAGCAGCCCTTTCCCTTCGATGACAGGGTGAATGCAAATTTGTAATTCGTCAATAAGATCACTGTTTAAAAGCCTGAATAATCAAACTCCGGCTTCCGACAAGAATGTCCTTCCCTGCCTGTTGTCTGAGTTCCAATACCTCTTCGCCAAGTGGTCTTTTGCAAGTTCTGCACTGTTCCATCCTGTGTCTTTTAACGTATTGGAAAAAACAAGTTTTTGAATTTTATCTATTGAAACTGCAAAGTCATTCATTGATTTTTCACCTGAAGGATCTTGCAGCAGCGTTTGCCAGAATTGCATGAGCCGGTAAGTTGTCAGCCCGTATAATATCACACCTCCATTATCTATCAAATCAGAGTAATGTTGATGAAGTCCTTCGTCAGCAATTCCCGCCGTATGGTCGCAAACACCGTCAAGCGTCATATTAAATGCTGCAATTACTTTTCTCATATTTTTTTTTTACTTGTCTGTCTGTTGATTATTTGGGTGTAGTGCAATGATCGCTGATGGTTCGGGGGGATTTGTGAAAGCGGGAGTTTTAGCACTAAACTACATTCGGAGAACTGAACTCCCGACTTGCAAAAATACATCTGCAAAGTACGGAACCCCTTTTACAGCAAACCCTTTGTTATGTGTATACTCTACTCTCGCTACGAAAATGTGTTGGTTCATTCACCATAAATCTCTGTTAGAATTTTGTCCAATCTTTCGTTGATGTCTTCGTCAAATTCGCTGTGAGGAACATTCAATGCACGAAGCACTTCAAGAAATCTTTTGTATCCGTTATCAGTTCTTAATTCAATCCATTGCACTCCTAAATTATCGGCTTGTTCTTTATTCTTGTTTGAAAGTTTGTCTGCTAAAAATATTGCAGGTTCTCTTGCAAAAATTGCATCAGCACTTTCAGGATTTCCTTTGCCCATAAGTTTAACTTCTGTTCTAAGTTTTTTCTTGTCCGCTGATAAAACATAAAAATCAACTTCTCTAAAACTTAGTGGATTGTCTTGTTGGACATAAGATTCAAAAGGAACATTGAACAATCTGCAAAGTGTTTCCATTAAAGGTTTTCAACTTGCTTTCCAACAGCACTCCACATTCCACCTCTGATTTCTGCTCGCTTAACAGCCATTGTGTTAATCACGATTAAACTTTCTGTTACTGTTAATTCAACGCTGACATCTTTAAATTTTATAGCAAGTTTTACTTGCAATTCTTTATCATTATCAACCAAACCATTAATGGTTTGAAATAATCTGTCATAATTTTCGCCCGATGCTTTGATAACAACTTCCTTCTTGGAAGTATTGTAAGCATTCGTGATTGATTTCATATTCAATCCTGAATTGATTGCGATTTGCTCTTTCGGTAAATCAGAATTGAGAAAAACTTTTTTATACCAATCTCCTTCTTCTCCTAAGTGGTCAATCTTTGCATGAACAACTTGTTTGAAAAACTCAATACAGAAATTCAAAAATATTTCGTCAATGATTATTAATACCTCATCACGATAATCTGTGTTGGTAATGACTTTTTTGATTATACTTTTCTTGGCGGAAATATTTAATGGCATATCTACTTTATTGTTTGATGAAATTCTTTGAGTGATAAAAATTTGGTTGGTTGCTCATCAAACATATCATTTGATTTTTGGGATTGCATATAGCCAAAATAATTTTCGTTTTTTTCCGTCAAGAAAAAATATCGGTCTAAACTTTTTGCTGTCTTGCCGACTGTGCCGCTACCCCCAAATGGGTCAAACACCAAGTCATGCTTGAAAGAATAATATTGAATAACTCGCTTGCACAATTCAACTGGGAAAACTGCTGAATGAACTTTGTCAAAACAAGGGTCAATCTTCCAAACATTTGTTGTTTCAAAACCGTCTGCAACTTTACTTTCCTTTACGGTTGTCCAATCGTATTGACGAATGTTCCAATCCAAAAGTTTTTCAGTGGATTTTCGATACACCATTAAATATTCTGTCACACTGTTTGGCTTGTAGCCAAGTGGTTTTCTATGTTGCTGAAAACCTCCGATACGATTTTTAACTGATGCTTCTGGTTTCATCCAAACAATGTCGTCAATAAATTCCCAACCCATTTCCATCAAGTATGGATGAATGTCAAATGGAATTGGGTAACGCTTGCTTGAATGAGAACGACTAACTCGCGGAATGATAATCGGTGAAGTGTTCACGATTAAATATCGTCCTTCTTTTGTAATGCGGTGAACTTGCTGAAAAACATCTCTCAAAAATTCAAGATAATGTTTGTAGCTTGGATAAATGGAATAATCTCTTGCGTTGTAGTATGGTGGTGAAGTAAAAGTGAGATGCACGCTTTCATCTTGTAGTAACTTCATTGTTTCAATGGTATCGCCATTTACTATTACATTTTTCAAGTAATCAAAACTTTCGGTGTGAGGTTGATTAGAAGGAGATTTTTGTGTAGCAAAAAACTCCTTGTAAATTACTGTCTTCACCATTTCGTTTTGATGATTGATAAGCGGCTGTAAGTTTTCTTCAACATCTTTGTCCCCTCTGAAAACTAAAAGTCCTCTGATTGCTTGGCAAACTACTTTTGGGTCATTGTCATTGAGAATTTCAAAAAGATATTTTTTTGCTTTAGGGCTTCTCATTCGTCCGATTGAAGAAACCGCCTCTCGTCTTACAGTTGTGTCTGCCTCGGTTTGAATAACCTTTTTTAAAAGCATTAAATGGTCGTCATTGGAAAGTTTACCAATGGTTTTTACAGTCCACAAGCGAACATTAGAACTTTTGTGTTGAAGTAAGTCGGGCAGGAAACTGCCGTCAAAGTCGTTTGGAAGTTGTCCCAAATTTTCAAGAATGAAGCTGATAGAACCACTGTCGCGATAGGACTTCACAAGCTGACCAATACCACCGTTGCCGCTTGTTTTTACTTCTTTTATATGTTCTTTGGTAAGCATTATTATCGTCTGTTAATTTGTACAAAGGTAAAATTTTTAGTCGTAAAGTCGGTCGTAAAAGTCATGTTAGTTTTACTCAAATTTCCCGATGTCCTGCCGAAAAGTTTGAGGTTGCAATGTCGCCCAAAGAGTTTCGCATAAAAATAAATATACGCAATAAATACCTACATTTATGCGTTAATCTCGACTGCGTGAAAGCTGTTTTACGCAATGTTCTGTTGAGTTTATTTTTTATAAAACTTTATCTAAAGGCGATTGTATCTTTCTAATTTGCTCATTACTCACATGTTTATAAATCATTGTCCCATGCGCAGTTGCAAATTAATTTATTACCGCGGTAAATTCAATAATATTTTGTGATAGCTTTAAAAAATAATATAATAAATTAGCAAAGGAACTTTTACTGTATTGATAATAGATTTATTCCTCTAAGTCCTGCCAAAAAACCGTCAAGTGAAGTGTGCATATAAATATTACAATCCTGCATTTGCGTGAATTACAAGCTTTGTCCCATCAGTTTTTATAAATAACTCATTATTCAAATTACCTATTTTGTCCTCTGGTGTGACTTCGTTTGAGGAATACCCTTTATTATACAATGCTTTTTTTAAAAGATATAGATAGTAATGTCCAAAGCAGCACCATTTATTTTTGAAATCTATTTCTATTTCTTTCACAAATGGCAAATCATTTCCTTTTCCTAAATTGCTGTAACCCTCGTTAGTTGCAGATTTTAGCATCATAAAAGGAAAACCAATGCTTTCTGCTTTTATATAGTATTCATTTGCAGTGATTACATCTTCTAAATTTCTAACTCTCAAGTCTTCATTGTTGATATACCTGAAAGGAACAATTGTTATATTCTTTGGGAACATAGTTCCTGTTTCACCCTTACTTCCATCATTGTTTACTTTATTAAAACATATCTCTCCATATTCTACGAGTTCTGGATTAACATCAATTCCTTCGTAACCTATTATCTGATTTCGTTTGCGAATAGACTCTTCATTTTGAGAGTTGTGTCCTGAAATAATTTTTGTGCTACCGTAAAAATAAACGAAGTGTTGTTTCATATTTATATCTTTTTAAAACAGTTTTCTATTTCAATGCACTTTTATTTTCTTGACTTAATGTTGCACTGTCATACCACTATTATGTCTGTTAGAATTGCCACCAACGTTTTGGGTATTGCCGAAGTCGGGGATTTACAGTACAAAATTTCAATAGAAGAATAGATTTGAATTTTGCTCAAAAGTCCACTCGGTGCCTTCAGCCCCGCTTTCGGCAATACTTGTTAGCTGCTGTACTTGTTTGTAATTATTCTCAAAATTTTTTTTAGTATTTCAATCCCTTCCGTTAACTCAGAAATACTTAATTCTGCCTTTGTATTTAAGAGGTGTCTGTCCTGCGGGATATTTTTAATATACTTCTCGGTAATTTGTCCCTGAGCATGTTGATATGCATGCCGTTTTTCGAATACACGTTTAATTGTTACTTTGTCGTTATCCTTAATGTCGTTGTAAATGTTAAGATTATACTTTTTGAAAAGTTCTTTCGTGTCTTTTAAGTTTTGAAAATTTGAACTTTCCAATCCATTGCTTTTTACAACTAGTTTACAATATGCTTCAAAAGTTGAGACTACATCATTGTAAGCATGCCTTAAAGTTCTAGTCTTGTCCTGTGTGTTATTTATCTCTTGAATGATGATTTGAAGATTTGTCTCATAAATTAGCAGACTTTCTTCTTTACAACTTGGACAGTAACCAAATATTCCATAAATCTGAAATTTAAGTTTACATCTTGGACATTCAATTTCCGTATCTACCGGTTTTTCAACATGTCTCGTTAATAAGGTTTTGGGAATTGTTTTTTGTCCAGATGTGTACTTTATGAGTTTACTATTTCCAAAGGCATTTTTGGACATTTTTTCAAGTTCATCCTCAATATAGCGTTTGCCAACCGAAGCCGCTATTTGACTGACTTCCTGTGTTTGTTGTTTTGTCCAGAGATTATCATTTGGTTGAAGCTCTCCACAATATGGACAATAAAATTCAGGTTTTACTTTGTCTCCATCAATTTTGAAGTATTTGTTGCATTGTTTGCATTGTCTGCCCCAGAATCCCTTGTCTGTCGGAAAAGATATTTTGAAATTTAGTTTGTTCATATTGTGTAGCCGCTAAATTAATTACTCGCAATAAAAACCTTCATTAATGCGTAAATCCTGGCTTAGTGGAGCTTTACTCAGTGCTCTGTTGCGTTTATTTTTTATACATTTTATCCAAAGGCGATTGTATCTTACTAATTTGGTTGAATTCCCTAAGTGTATAGAATTAGGTTATGCACAGCGCAGTTGCAAATTAATTTATTACGGAAGTAATTTCAATAACTATGTTAATAATAGATTTATTACCCATCTCCAAAATAATCTCACTTTTTATAATACATTATAATAACTATTTTACTGCACTTAACATACGTTTCATAAAGTAATCCTGTAAGAATTTTAACTGAAAAAAATTTATCCATTTAATACAATTTATCCAATTTATAAAAGAGTATGAAAATATTTATTGACACGGCTAATCTTGACGAGATCCGCGAAGCAGCCGCTATGGGAATTCTCGACGGCGTTACTACTAATCCGTCTCTTGTTTCAAAGGAAGGTCATAAGGATTTCAGATCAATGCTCGAAAAGATCTGCGCAATGGTGGACGGTGATATCAGCGCTGAAGTGGTTTCGACAAACTGCGATGACATGCTGAAAGAAGGAAGAGAGCTTGCGAAAATTCATAAGAACATTGTCGTGAAAGTGCCATTGATAAAAGAAGGTCTGAAAGCCGTTAAGGTTTTCAGCGAAGAAAATATCAGAACCAATGTAACCCTTTGTTTCTCAGCATCTCAGGCGGTGCTTGCCGCAAAAGCCGGAGCTTATATTATCAGTCCTTTCGTCGGAAGACTTGATGACATTTCGCAGAACGGAATGGAGCTGATCGGTCAGATAGTTCAGATCTACGGAAATTATAATTATCAGACACAGGTTCTCGTTGCGTCAGTAAGACATCCGATACATTTTGTCGAAAGCTGTCTGCTCGGCGCTGAAATTACAACGATGCCTTTTAAAGTTATTGAACAGCTTGCAAAGCATCCGCTGACTGATATCGGACTTGAAAAATTTCTGAGCGACTGGGATAAGCTGCAGAAGAATTGAGAAAATTTTTAATAAAAACATTACTTGAAGAAAACAGCTTTTTATAATATTCACAAAAGTCTCGGCGGTAAGTTAGTGGAGTTTGCGGGATTTGAAATGCCTGTGCAGTATGAAGGCATTATCGCCGAACATAAAGCAGTCCGCGAATCAGCGGGAATATTTGACGTGTCGCATATGGGTGAAGTCGAAGTGAGAGGAAAAGATGCGTTTGATTTTGTTCAGAGGATCACGACCAATGATGTTTCGAAACTTGAGAAAGGCGATGTGCAGTATTCAGCAATGTGTCTGAAAGACGGCGGCATAGTTGATGACTTATTAGTTTACAATTTCGGTGATCATTACATGCTTGTGATAAACGCTTCGAATATTGATAAGGATATAAAATGGATGGAAGAAAATCTTTCAGGCGATGTTACTTTAAAAAACATTTCCGATGAAACTTCACTGCTCGCTGTTCAGGGGAAAAATTCGATGAACATACTTCAGAAGCTGACCGACATTGATCTTTCCCAAATGGATTATTACAAATTCGCCGAAGGCAAAATAGCCGGACAGGATGCAGTGATCTCACACACAGGTTATACCGGTGAGAAAATTTGCTTTGAAATATATTCATCATCAGACATTGAAAAATCCGAAGCTCTCTGGAATGCGATAATGGAAGCGGGAAAGGAATTCAACATCAAACCTGTCGGTCTCGGTGCGAGAGATACGCTCAGACTTGAATACGCATTCAGACTTTACGGCAATGATATGGATGAGACGAATAATACGATAGAAGCGGGACTCGGATGGATCACTAAAACCGACAAAGGAGATTTCAACGGAAAGGAAGCGATATTACATGCAAAAGAAAATCCCGAAAAGAAATTAGTGGGATTCATAGTGGAAGACAGAATGCCGGCGAGACACGGGCAGGAAGTATTTTCCGGAGATGAAAAGATCGGTATCGTAACAAGCGGAAGTCTCTCGCCGATGCTTAATAAAAATATCGGCATGGCTTACATTAAAAAAGGATTTAACAAAACCGGAACACCGGTAGAAATTTCAGTAAGAGATAAAAGAATCAAAGCAACCATTACTAAGACACCGTTCTTGCAATGAAAAATGTTTAGACCGGATAAAATTAATTAAAGAGTTACACCGAAAGGGTTACAAAACAGTAAAATGAAAAGTATAAATATTCTATTAACGCAGTCGTTCATTCAGGATGATCTGATTCTGAAAGACAGGAACGTAATTATATTAGACGTGCTGCGCGCAACCACTACTATGACCATAGCGCTGGCGAACGGAGCAAAAGAGATAGTACCGACGGAAAGCATTGCAACAGCAGTTAGGGTTGCAAAGGGTTCAAAGAATTCAATGCTGTGCGGAGAGAGAAACGGAAAAGTCGTGGACGGATTCAAGCTTGGTAATTCACCGGTCGAATATACGCCTGAAGTAATTAAAGATCATTCGCTTATTTTCAGCACGACTAACGGAACGCTTGCCATTATCAAATCTAAGTTTGCGAAGAACTGCGTGCTTGCTAGTTTTCTGAATATATCCGCAGTTGTGGATTATGTTAATTCGATAGACGAGGATTTTACAATTATATGCGCAGGAAAGCTAAACGACTTTTGTCTTGAAGATGCAGTGTGCGCCGGAATGATACTCAGCAAACTCAGCGAAGGAAGGAATCTTGAAATGAAAGATTCAGAGATCGCTGCGTTAAATCTGTGCAATGATCTTGCAATGCTGCTCAACGTACCTTCTGAGGAAAAGATTCTGAGAATGTTCAATATGTCTGAGCACGGTAAATATCTCACTTCAATTGGATTCGGCGCTGATCTTGAAATTGCATCAAAGATCGATTCATATCCGTTCATTCCTTTATTCAGGAACGGAGTGGTGAAGTTCAAGGAAATGTTTGAAGGCGAAACCAGTCAGAAGTCTAAAATGAAACGCGTAAACATAGGTCCGAAGAAAGAGGAAGTCAAAGAAAAATAGGCGAGTAAAATTTTCTAATTTAATTTTTAGAAATGAAGCAAAGCAAAACATCCCGCTTACCTAAGAAGACAGCCGGAACCAAAAAGGGGACAGCCGGATCTTCAAAAGAAGATATCACTATTTCCGAAGATTTTAAAAAACAGCTTTTAGGTTTTCTTATTTCAATATTCGGAATTATGATATGCCTGTCAATACTTTCATATTCCGATAAAGACCAGGCGACTCTCGAGCGTCTCAGCTTTTTAAGCATATTCAAAAAAGAATCCTATTCAACTGCGTTTGTCACTTACAACTGGCTCGGAATTGCCGGCGCATACCTTTCTGATTTTCTTGTAAATTATTTCTTCGGTTATTTCTCTCTGATAATTTCAGTAATATTCATTGCATTCGGCGTAACTCTCGTATCAAAAAAATCCTTAAGCAGAACCGTTCAGTTCAGCATTTACGCATCGTTACTAATGATGATGACGGCATCTATGTTTGCATTGCTCAGAATATTTTCCGGACCGGAGTTTTTTTCACCAAAGCTTAGCGGAACTACCGGAGATTATTTCGCATCAATATTTTATCACACGCTGGGAAGCGTAGGCGCAACGGTATTTTTTGCTGTCTCGATAATTCTTCTGTCATTTCTTCTGATAGACGGAAATATCATTAAGACAATGGTGAGATTTAAATTATTCTTTGAAGGCGTTATTGAAAAATTTAAAAAGGAAAAAGTCGAGCAGGTAACGCAGAAAGAAATTAAGAATAAAGCGGGAATTCCGGAAGACGTTCCGGCGGAAGACAGCGAACTTGAAGAAGCGTTAAAGAAAGAGAGAGAGAGAATTCTTAAAAATAAATATTTAAAGAAAGAAGAGATCAAAGCTGCGGGCGAGATCGGGCTTATTAAAGAAACGGAGATCAACAGACCGAAACAGGATGATCCTTCGCAGATCGTTATCAAAACAAGAAAGCTGAAACCCGAAACGGCTGAACCTGTACTTGTGGCTGCTCCGGTTATAAAGTCAAACGCTGATGAGCTTGATGTAAATCCTGAGAATTCAAATGAAGTGGAAAGTCTTCAAAGCAAGAAGGAAGAAGATTTTAAAGAAGAGAAACTTGAGAATTATAAATATCCTGTGATCGAAATTTTACAGGAGCCGACCAAGGAAGAGTTTGATGTGATACCGAATGAAGAGCTGACGGAAAACGGAAGACTGCTTCAGGCGAAACTGCTGAAGTTCGGAATTGAAGTTGAAAAAGTATTTGCTACGCCCGGTCCGGTAGTAACTCTTTATGAACTTGTTCCGGCTGCCGATGTAAAGCTTTCGAAGATCGAATCGCTTCAGGATGACATTGCGCTTGCGATGAAGGCGAAAGGAATCCGGATGATAATTCCTATTCCCGGAAAAGGAACGGTAGGCGTTGAGATACCGAACAAGAAAGCTCAGCTTGTCAGGATCAGGAGTTTATTCACTTCGCAGAAATTTCATGACAGCAACAAACACTTACCTGTAGCATTCGGAAAGACCATTGACGGTGAAGTATTCATAGACGACCTTGCAAAGATGCCGCATCTGCTGATTGCGGGAGCGACAGGTTCAGGAAAAAGCGTCGGCATAAATACTATAATCGCAAGTCTTCTGTATAAGCTTCATCCGTCCGATCTGAAATTTGTAATGATTGATCCGAAAAAAATTGAACTGAGTCTTTATTCAAAACTCAAAAGACATTTCCTTGCAACGTCCGGAGATATAAACGAAAGCATAGTAACGAGTCCTGCAAATGCAGTATCTGTTTTAAAAAGCGTTGAGAGTGAAATGGAGAACAGATATGACAAACTTGCAAACGCAGGAGTAAGAAATATCGAAGCGTATAATGAAAAATATAAGCAGGGAAATCTTAAAGACAATGATGTGATACGCCATAAGAAAATGCCTTATATAGTTGTGATCATTGACGAGCTTGCGGATCTGATGATAACTGCAAAAAGGGAGATTGAAGAACCGATAGCGCGGATCGCGCAGATGGCGAGAGCGGTCGGAATTCATTTGATAGTTGCGACTCAGAGACCGTCGGTAGATGTCATCACTGGCGTGATCAAAGCAAACTTCCCTGTAAGGATCGCTTATCAGGTCGCATCGAAGATAGACTCAAGAACTATTTTAGATATGGGCGGAGCTGATCAGCTTCTGAGAAACGGTGATATGCTTTACCTTTCATCCGCTTCATCCAAACCTATCAGGATTCAGAATGCATATATCACTACTGAAGAGTGTGAAAAGGTTGCTGAGTTTATCGAAGCGCAGGACGGATTTTCAAAACCGTATCTGCTGCCTTCCATCATAGAAAGAAAGACCATTGCTTACGGCAGCGAAGAGGACAGAGATGAACTCTTCGGAGAAGCCGCGAAATTAATTTTTAAACTGCAGCAGTGTTCGGCTTCCACTTTACAGAGAAGACTTAAGCTCGGTTATGCGAGAGCTGCAAGGATCGTGGATCAGCTTGAGGAAGCGGGCATTGTCGGACCTAAGAACGGATCGAATGCGCGTGATGTGCTTATCACGAGTGAAGAAGATCTGATGGAATATCTTTAGTATCAGAAGTTTCATTTCATAGTTTACGATCCCAATCAGGCAGCATGTCCGAAAACATTGAAATTACCTCCAAGACCCGAAGGCTCAAAGTTATAATTTTAAAAACAGTATTCTTTGAGTCTTAGAGTCTTTGAGTCAGGCAGAAAGAGTTTGTTTTCGTACAGTCCGGGGAGACTGGTATCGGGATGTCTTAAAGATTTTTAAAGCAAAATATTCATGTCTCACATTCTGATCACGGGCGGAACGGGAATGCTGAGCGGCGCAGTAATAAAATTCCTTTCGAAGTATGAAACTGTTTCCGTCATCGCAAGACACCAATCATCTTTTAAAAAAATATCCGCAGCTTCAGATTTTCCTCATAGATTAAACCCATTAATACTCAACTACTCGGACACAGATATTTTAACGGAGAAAATAAATTCAGCAGTCATTTCCAAAGGACCTGTTAAAACTGTTGTGAGCTGGATACATTCGTATGCAGAGAAATCGAATATAATAATCGGAGAGATATTGAATTCACAGGAGATCAGTTCTGATTATTTTCACATACTCGGAAGCGCTTACTATGATCCTGAGAATATTTCTTCGGACATTGGCGCGGCGTTCTCAAATTTCAGATATGTAAATTATAAAAAGATCATACTCGGATTTAAAATTGAAAATGGGAATTCGAGATGGCTGACGGATGAAGAGATCAGTGAAGGCGTCGCTGAAGCGGTGAATACCGGAGCGGATGAATTTAAGATCGGGATCACGCAGCCGTGGGAGAGGAAGCCGTAAGGATAAAGACGGAGGGTTTGTGTAAAGGAATAATCGCCTGATACATCTTGAACTCTTTTATATAATGAAAAAAAACTGCCGGTCAATTTCTTAACCGGCTTTAAACCAAGGAAAGTCTGCCCTTGTTTATATTATAGTTTAAATTATGGAGCTGTGATAAATTTCATATTCTTACTTTAATAATAGTAATTTGATGGTTTCAGAATATCTATTGTTTATTGTTAACCTGCAGAAATAAATACCACTGTTTAAATTTTTTCCTTCAGCAATAGATGAAAAGACAACTTCATATTTCCCGGGCCCCTGTTCCTGATTAACAATTTCTGATATTATTTTTCCTGTAATATCATAAACTGAAATATTAACATTGCCGGAACTATTTAATTCGTAATTTATAGTAGTATTCGGGTTGAACGGATTTGGAAAAATATAAAAATTAAAGTTTTGATTTTTAGAAGTATTTTTTAAATCTAAATTTGTAAGCTGGGAATATTTTATAGAAATCAGATCAGTAACATTTGTTGAAAATAAACTGCTTCCACTTACAAATATATTGTTAAATTTGTCTATGCAAATTGTTGAAAATGAACTGCTTCCAGAATTAAAATATTTTTTTGCCCAAATTAAGTCACCTTTTGAATTATATTTAATTGTTAAAAAAATATAGTTGGAAATATAAGTCTCACCTGCAAGATATACATTACCTAAACCATCAATAGCAATTGAATTTGCCTGATCAAATTCTGAATTGCCATCATCATAATTCCTTGTCCAAACAGTATCTCCATATGCAGAATACTTTATTATTAAAACATCGTGCCAATTTTCTAAAGTTCTAGTTCTTCCTACAATATATATATTAGAATATTCATCTAGCGACATTGATTTACAAATATCTTGACCTCCTACAGGACTATCAAAAATCCTGTCCCACAACAGGTTTCCGTTTCTGTCATATTTCAGTGTTACAAAATTTGACTGTCCGGCTAATTGATAATATCCGTTTACTATTATATTGTTTTGTCCGTCAATTTTTGAATATAACGGAATCGCATATTCACTGCTATTTCTCGGATATTCTCTCACCCAAATTTGTTTACCTTCTGTATTGTATTTCACTGTTGCAATTTTCGATGGAAAAGAATATCCCGAAAGATAGACTCCGCAAGAATCATCTGTTACAACTGAATATCCCCAGTCAGAATGAAACGGCGGAGAATCAAATGACCTTGTCCAAAGCTCTTCACCATTATTGCTGTACTTTGCTACAACCATATCAAAATTCTGCAGGTTTGAAGGCGGTGACCAACCGTATCCGGCTACAAGTATATTTCTGTCTTTATCAAGCGTAATACAAAAAGGTACATCCTCTTTATGTAATGTCCAGTCAAGACTTTTTTTCCATTTCATTTCTCCGGCTGGATTATACTTGATTGTTAACCAGTTAGTGTAGCCGTTAGATATACCTTCATTGCTTGATCCGGTCACATATACATTTCCTGAATCATCCAGAACCATATCTTTCAGTCTGTCTGTGCCATTCTCTGTGCCGTTATATGTTCTTGACCAGATCAGAATTCCTGATGAATTGTATTTTAAAATAAGATAATCTGTTGACATAACTTCACTTACACCTGCAACTATTAAATTTCCCAAATTATCTATTGCATTTTTAACTGCGTAAAATGATCCTGTCCCAGTCCCGTTGTAAGTCGCTACCCATTCCTGCGTCACCTGAGCTTTTGTATGAGTTGTATATAAGAATATTAAAAGTATGAATATCTTTATGAATGTTTTCATAAAAGTATTATTGGGGTAAACATTATTTTAAAGAAAGTTTTGGGGAGTTATCTAAACGAAATTGTATTGATGAAAATACGCTATTAGTTTTATTCATATCATCTTCCGTATTCATATTTTTTAAAACATATTGACAATTTATTCAAAAGTCAATATATATTTCATGAAACGTCTTTACACTTTTTATAAAAAAAAACTGCCGGTCAATTTCTTAACCGGCAGTTTAATAAACTAAACTTACTTTGCTTTTACAAAGTTATTTTACGAGAAGCATTTTCTTCGTCTCCGTAAATCCGTCAGTCTGCAGTTTATAAAAATAAACTCCGCTGTTTAAAGAAGCAGCGTTGAAGTCCACTTCATAAGTTCCTGACTGTAATACTGTATTCACTAAGTTTGAGACTTCTTTTCCGAGAGCGTCATAGATTTTCAGACTTGTATATCCTGATCTTGCCAATCCGAAACTGATCTTTGTAGCGGGATTGAAAGGATTAGGAAAATTCTGTGACAGCGAGTATCTCTCAGGAGTTACAGAGCTGTAATTTGTAATGCCGAGCACTGTATTGTATTTAAGTTTTGCGGCAACGGTGTTTGCCTGAAGATCAGCTAGATCTGTTCCGGCTACGAGAGCGTATGTAACTGTAATTTCGGAATTTGCATCGATGGAATACGGACCGCTTCCCACTACATGCGCTACGTCTCTTCCGTTAGCTCCGCCTGCATCCGGTCTGCCGATGCCTGAAGACATTGACTGAAATTTTTCCGCATCAGTAAATCCGTCATATATATTCCATGGATTACCTGTAATATTCTGTTCATTATCGATCGCCCAGTATCCCGGATTATTTGCCGAGAGTAAAGCGATGCCGACGTATGTGCCGGGATTGTTATCCGTTCTCCATACATAACCAAGCTGATTAGCGGCGTCCCAGCTTGCTCGGTTAAGAGCTCCGCTCGCGCCGACATCCCAGTCCGCAAAAAGTCCTGCGTAAAAATTAGTTACAGGCGATGCGGTTGTATTTTTAATTTTATATTTCATAATAACATAATCCTCGTCAGCTGCAGCAATAAATGAATAACTGCTGAATGTAACTTCAATGCCGATCTTATTCACGCCTGCAGCATCGTCGTTGTATTTTGCATTACCGTCCTGATTTGAAATAATACCCGGCTCAGTTACCTGAAACGGAATTACGCTTGTATAATCCTGACTCTGAACAGCCTGATCTCCTGACCTTACGCAGTCAGAAACTTTGGTCGAAGATACTGCGCAGATAAGTCCGCCTTCAAATAAAAGATTGCTGCCCATATCAAATTTAAATCCGTCACCTTGTGTGTTGCTTGAATAATCATTGAATCCGAAATTACCGCGGCTGTTTATAGTCGTTACAATTTTATTCACGCTCATATTAAAATAACTCGGATTCACCACTACTGTAAAATATTCAAAGTCTGTATAAGCTCCGTCGGTATATGTGATCTTAAAATCAACCTTGCTGTTTGCAGAAGCGTTTGAATTAATTCTTACTCTGTAAGGGTTTGATCCGTTATTTACACTGTTTAATGTCTGAATCGCTCCGAGTGTTGAATTTCCTGATAACAAAGTAACATTAACATTTGTAGTTGTTATCTCGGCAGTAACGTTTGAAGTCGCATCAAGATAATTTACAAAATTTCCTGTAATGTTCATTGTATCATTCGGCTGCGGTACATTATTATTGCCGTCTGTTACGGTAAAAGAATTTAATCTCACAGCCGGTGAATTTACTGTCAGGGCTCTGTGCATATTTACTCTGCCTTTTCCGAGTCTGTCAATGTAAGACGGATTCTGAGCGTTTATATTATCGCTTGTCACTCTGACTTTTTCTCCGACCTGTAAAGCTGTATAAGTCGGAAACTGTGATTTGACAATTCCTGCTACACCTGCAGCTATAGGAGAAGCCATAGATGTTCCGTCAAAAATTGCATAAGAATTATTATAAACAGTACTGTAAATACTGGATCCCGGAGCGCATGCGTCAATTGAGACACCGTGATTTGAAAAAGAAGATCTCACGTCATTTGAATTTGTCGATGCAATGTTTAAAACATATTTATAACCTGCGGGATAAAATGTAGCGCTTGAAGAATTATTACCTGCAGCGCATACTACGAGAGAATTTTTATTAATAGTTGCGTAAGTAATTACGTCCTGTTCGAACTGACCGCCGCCGCCGCCCCCCCATGAGCAGTTGATAACAGCGCAGCCCATATCAGCTGCAAATTTAATTCCTTCATATCCTCTGATGATCAGACCTGTTCCTCCGGGTCCTCTAGTGTCATTGTCAGCGGAAGTTTTTACTCCCATTAATTTACAGTTGAATCCCGGACCTGCGACACCGATGCCGTTGTTTGTAACTGCTGAAGCGTCTCCGGACACGTGTGAACCGTGATTGTTATTTCCGCCCATTATCATCGGATCATTGTCACCGACTACATTATTATAATCCGCTCCTCCGAAATCCCATCCTCTGTAATTATCAACATATCCGTCACTGTCGTCATCTATTCCGTTTATAGGATCGGCATAATTAATTTTTACATTTGCAGCAAGATCAGGATGGTCCCAGTCAATTCCGGAATCTACGATTCCGATCACGACATTTGTATCTCCGCGCTGAATGTCCCATGCAGCCGGCGCGCTGATCCGGTTAATATAATACTGCTGACCAAGCGACGGATCGTTGGGTGTAAATTCAGTTGCATATACCTGCTGAATATATTTCGGCTGCGCATATTCCACTTCGCCGGTATTGTATATTTCATTTACAGCATCCTCTAAGCTTACGCCGTTACTGAAATTAAAAATATAGATCAGCGAAAGATCTGAATATTTCTCGCCTGAAGCAGTTGCTTCATTCAGCGGCTTTACCGCATCTGCAAACATCTTGGTAACTCCGGCAGAGCCGAGTCTCTCAAGAGCGTTTGTGATTTTAATGTTGTCAATATTTGCAATACCTGATGAATTTCTGTTTGATTCTTTCAGCTTGAAAATTACGGTGTTTGGAAAATAATCTATCGCTGTCAGACTGGGATCAAGTTTGAAATAATTGTTTGAACCTTTATTATCCTCATAATTTCTGAATGAAAAAAATACTGAGGAGAATAAAAAAAGCAGAAGGAAATAATTGGTAATCCTGATTTTTTGTTTCATGTTTTGTTTTATTATTTATTAATTAATTTATTTTCAGAACAATTCTTTATCAGTAAAAAAGAATCCGGTTTCAATTTTTCCGTTCTCTTCCGAATCAGAACCATGAACTGCATTTTCAGATTTTGAATCTGCAAATATTTTTCTGATAGTTCCTTCTTCTGCTTCAGCCGGATCCGTTGCGCCGATAAGTTTTCTGTAATCCGCCACTGCATTTTCTTTTTCAAGAGCTATTACAACTACTGGTCCTGAGATCATGAATGATACCAGCTCACCGTAGAAAGGTCTTTCTTTATGAACTTCATAAAATTTCTGAGCAGTGGATTCATCCAGTCTGATCATTTTCATTCCGCGAATATTAAATCCTGCATCGAGTATTTTCTGGATTATACCGCCCTGAACTTTTTTCTTTACTGCATCGGGCTTAATGATGCAAAGAGTCCTTTGTAACGAGTCTGACAAATTGGGTTTTCCTTTCTGATTAATTTTATTTAAATAATTTTTAAAAGCCGACGCTGCCTGCAGGCGGATCCGCTGTTTCTCCTGTAGTTTCTTCTGGCGCGCTGTAATGATAAATATTACATTTTTTTGAGCTGTTCTTTTTAATGGCAAGATCAGTCACAGCCGGACACGAACCGTTGCTTCTCATTCCCGTAACTGTGCAGACCGCCGCTTCCTCTACTGTCTCAGGCATAAGGAAATATGCTATCGGAAAATCAAACTGATCATCTGAATAAAGTTTACCCATAAATCTTCCCCATATCGGAGCTGCTGCAGTACCTCCCTGTCCGTATGAACCTCCGAACTTAACTCTCGCATCATCAAAACCGAGCCAGACACCAGCGACGAACTGCGGAGTGAATCCGATAAACCATGCATCTGTATAGCTCTGTGAAGTTCCGGTCTTTCCTGCCGCCGGTCTCTGAAAAAATTGTCTTACGCTGGTAGCCGTTCCGTAGTCTATAACTCCCTGCATCATATCGCTCATAATATACGCTGATTCTTCACTCATTGCTTCCCTTGTCTGCGGATGAAATTCCTCTATTACTTTTCCGTTCCTGTCTTCTATTTTGAGAATTGCTATAGGTTCTACCCATATACCTTCGTTTGCAAACGTTCCGAAAGCATTGGTTATCTCGAGCGGAGTTACTTCTCCCGCGCCGAGTGAAAGTGATATCACGTTCGGCAGTTCGGAATTTATTCCCATTTTGTGAGCAAGCTTTATTACATCTGAGATCGGAGCAATTTCCATTGATGTCCTGGCTGCGACTACGTTAACTGATTTTGCAAGCGCGTCACGAAGCGAAATGCTGCCGCCCGTTCCGCCGCCTTTTGGTGACCATGTCGTTCCGCCTGTGTTTACTACAAGAGGAGCGTTTGAGATCTTATATCCCGGTGAATATCCTTTTATGATCGCCTCAGCATATACAAATGGTTTGAATGAAGATCCCGGCTGACGCTTAATCTGCGTAACATGATTCAAACCGTACTTAAAGATGGAAGTAGGATTTGAACCTACCATAGCTTTTATTTCTCCGGTCTTCGGATTCATTACAACGAATCCTACCTGTACAGTCGAAGTGAGAATTTTTACAGAGTCGATAAATTTCTTATCGCCCTTTAATCTGTCAGCGATTTTTTTTCTTTCTTCCTCTGTCTTTGCTTTTTTATATTCTTCTGAAAATCTGATGTTTCTTGAAATTGCGTCACTAAGAATTTCTTTTCTCCCGGGTGAATTCCAGTTCCAGTATCCGTTAAATGATTTTTGAAATGTGCTGAGCTGCTTTACAACTGCATCTGTTGCATGCTTCTGAAATCTTGAATCAAGTGTAGTATACACTTTAAGACCGTCCCTGTAAAGATCGTATCCGTGTTTCTCAGCTATGCCTTCCATTAACTGCCTTATATATTCAGTAAACTGAGGCGCAGGCGAATTGAAAACCGCGTAATCTTTTTTGAGAGAAATTTTCAGCGGATCGTTAACGGCTATATCGAGATTTTCTTTAGATATAAAATCTTCTGCATACATTTCGTTTAAAACAAGATTCCTTCTGGCAATGGCGTTATCGGGTTTATCAACGGGATCATAATTCGCAGGTGATTTTAAAACACCTACAAGCAGAGCGCATTCGTCAAGCGTAAGTTCTTTGGCGGTCTTATTAAAATAAGTCTGCGCAGCAGCTTCCACTCCGTACGCTCCTTTTCCAAAATAAACAGTGTTAAGATAGTAAGCAAGAATTTCTTCTTTTGTATAAGTTCTTTCTATCTGCACAGCGGTCAATGCTTCGCGGAGTTTTCTGTTAAATGAAATTTCCGTTCCAATATCCTTGTAGAGATTTCTCGCAAGCTGCTGAGTAATAGTGGAAGCTCCCTCTCTTGTAAGACTTCCGCTCAGTATATTTTTTATGAACGCTTTGAAAATTCTGTCTACATCGACTCCCCAGTGGTCATAAAACTTCTTGTCTTCGATCGCAATTAAAGCGTTGACCATGTCCTTGGGAATATTATCGAGAGTAACCTTAGTTCTGTTTTTAAGAAAGAACTTGTCTATAAGTTCACCGTCAACGGAATATATTTTAGTCGCTTCTTCAAGTTTAGGATTCTCAAGTTCGGCAAGTGACGGAAGTGTTTTGGAAAGATAAAAAAGGTAAGCGCATCCGGCAATTACTACTCCTATAAAAATTAATAATGCCGAATACAGAAAACCGCTGAAAGTGTTTTTTCGCTTTACTTTCTTCTGTCTGTATTTTTTATCCGAAAAGTATTTATCTAATTCTTCTTCGGAATATTTATTGTTGTCCAAATTTTTTTTTCAGATTAATTTATAACTTATTCGTGTCGTAATATGTCTTAAGCTCAAACTTTCCGTCTCTAAATACTCCGTATGAAAAATTATCAATCCAGTCGCCGAGATTGATGTAATAACCGTTTGCATGTTCCAGCATTTTCGGCTTATGTCTGTGTCCCATTATTACAAAATCAAAACCGGATTCAAGCATTTCAAATGCCCGGTCTTTTAAGCCGTCTTTTTCGGAATAGTCCTTAACGCTCGTATGCTTTCTCGAAGTTTCGGACGTTCCTTTTGCAAGTCTGATTCCAATATTCGGATGTATCATCGAATATAGTTTCTGACTAATTTTATTTCTCAGAATTTTTTTGAGAATTCTGTATCCGGTGTCATTATGCGCAAAACCGTCACCGTGATGTATGAAAAATTTCTTTCCGTCAATCTCTTTTTCTATGTGCGTATGACAGATCTCTATTCCGAATTCATCTTTAAAAAATTCGCCTTTCCAAAAATCATGATTTCCCGCGATATAATTTATCTTCACACCGCTCTCCGTAAGTTCGGAGATCTTTGTGAACAGCCTGTAATAACCTTTCGGCACTACGTATTTATATTCTATCCAACAATCAAAAAGATCTCCTACTATGAAGATCTCTTTTGCATCTTCCCGAATGCTCTGCAGGAATTCTGTAAGTTTGGATTCTTTCAGCTTTTCTTTTTCCGGGGATTCCAGTCCAAGATGTACATCGGAAAAAAAATAGTATTCGCCTCTCATTTATTTTAAAGTAAAATACTATTTTACTTTTATCCTGGCGGTAAAATTTTGATTCGCCATTTTGCAGACGCCGTCCGTTACTGTGCAGTATCCGAATTTAACTTTTCCGGTAATTGTGATCGTGGATCCGCTGGCTGCATTATCCGGAACTCTGAAATTATATTTTACTTTTGAGTTGCTGATATATTCGCCGTCTCCGCCGGAATAATCCTGAAATCCGTTACCTTCTATTCCGCCTGATGTAAGTTCCATCGTAACACCCGGCTCTTTCGGGATCTTTACTTTTGAACCTGTCTTAAAAGAAATGTTTAAAACTCCGGACTCTCCGGGGCTGAAAGATCTTTTATTTGCGCTTGCTTTGACACCCGGGGCTGATGAACCGGATTCATTAAAACCCATTCCCGTTATTAAAGGAATTATCATCAATAAGGCAACAAAAAACACTGTTTTTTTCATTAATTTCAACTTTATTACTCCTGTTTTATTATTTAAAAATATACTCATTTTGATTTTTTATACAAAGACAATAAATGCAATTTAGAATTAGGAATTACGAATTAGGAATTTCAACACCTTTTAGTAACACGAAATTTGGAATAAAGAATTAATGAATTTAAAGCATTATTCGTAATTCGTAATTCGTAATTTGTAATTGTCTTTTCAGTATCTTCTTATAATATGATCACTGTCTAATCCGTTCATAAAATTTTTATGGGATTCAATATGCGCGTAAGCATTATGGTTATGGATGCTTTCGAAATTCTCGGCTTCGACGCTGTACCATATTATGTTTTTCATCTTTTTAAGCTTTAATACAACATTACGGACCAGATCTTCTACAAACACGGGATTCTCATAAGCTCTTTCGGTTACATATCTTTCATCTTCCCTTTTGAGAAGTGAAAACAGTTCGCAGCTCGCGCTTGATTCTGCAACATTAATGATCTCTTCAATCCATACAGTATTGCGGAATCTGACTGATATTGTAACTTCACCTCTCTGATTATGAGCTCCATATTTTGAAATGTTTTTTGAGCACGGGCAAAGAGTTGTAACCGGTACTTTAACAGTCAGAACAAAATCTTTTTTCTTACCGGATCTGACGGCATGAAACTTTACGGAATAGTCTATAAGAGAAGGCTTTCCCGTGACCGGCGCTTTTTTCATTTTGAAATACGGGAATTCTATTTCAATGTGTGATGAATTTGAATTCAGTCTCTTCTGCATTTCTACAAGGAGTGTATCAATTGAATCTACATGGATCTCACGCGATTCACACTGAAGTATTTCGACAAACCTGCTCATATGCGTTCCCTTAAACTCTTTCGGAAGATCAACGGTCATTGAAACTGTGGCAATTGTGTGCTGAAGTTCATTATCTTTATCTCTGACTGCAAACGGATATTTAAGGTTTTTTACACCTACTTTATCAATCGGTATCTCTCTGACATCGGTTTGATTTTGTGTATCCGGAAGTTTAGTTACTGCTTCAGTAACAACTTTTTTCAAAATATTTCCTTTTTTATTTAAATTTAAAACTTAATGCACGGTTTGTTAAACCTTATGAGTAATTTTAAAATTTCAGATTTAAGTATTTATTTCCTTAATATCCGGAAATTCTGTGCAGTCAAGTGATATAAAAAACGGTTCGGGATTATCTTCAAATATTCTGCTCCATATAAATTTTTTGTCTGTTTCGGGAATGTTATGACTATTAAAATTATCGGGGTGAATGAGTAAAAAATTTCCTTCAATACAGTCAGCGGGAATATCTGAGATCCTTGGTAAATATTTCATCAGAAAGATCATAACGTTTCCGATATGAGGATATTCCTTCTCTGTCACAATACCAGCGAGTTTCCAGTCATTGCTGCCGGAATCGATGTTGCATTCTTCCTTTGCTTCCCTTATTGCGCAAAAGACCGGTGACTCTGCTGAACCTGTTTCCACTTTTCCTCCCGGCGGAGAGATCAGACCTTTGTTCGGATTTTTCTGTCTTTCCATCAGAAGATATTCACCTTTGTCATTTTGTATATATAATAGAGTAGCAAGTATCATTATGCGCTGATATTAATCTTTATCACCGAAACCGAATTTCAGTTTTCCCTTTTTGAAAGCCGGCTTTTGATCATCAATTGATTTTTCTTCAAAGCCGGTGATTTTTTCTTTGTCAATTTCTTCAATCTCATCAATTTTAATATTGTCTGTAATCTCAGCAGGTCTGATATTTATTTGTATATCGGTAATACTTGAAACTTCAGTATCAACTGCAGACTCCTTAACCTGCGTGTTATCTTTAACTCCGGATTTTTTAAAATGCTTTAAAATTTGCGGCTGCTGCTGTAATTTATCAGACTCAGTTAAAATGTCTATATCTGCGCCTGTTTCCTTAATGTCCACAAAGTTAATTGTTTCATCAGCAGTGTCATCGGTATTTTCTCTTTTCTTTTCAAACTCTTCTTCTTTCTTTCCAATAATTGAAAATTCTCCTTCGCCTTCGTATGTTCCGGTCTCAGTCATATCAACAAATATTTCAGGCTTTACAAGCAATTTATCCGTTTCTTCCCTGCTGTTCCCTCCAAGAGAAATTTTATCCACTCTTTCTCTCATCAGATATTTCTCTTTATATTCGCTGTACATTCCGGCTTTATAAAGTTTATCCGAAATAGCCAGAGATTTTATTTTCAGCTCATGTTCATTAACACCGGCAAGTCTGTTTTCCATTACAACGTGTTCGCCCTTTATCAGCACATCGGAGATATCCTTTACGGTAAGATTTTGAATTATAAATTCACTTATGCTTTCACCGGTAATTTCGGGCATTGAAAGAGTATTGCGAATATCATCAATAGAAAAGAATATCAGATCTGCAGATTTATTTCTTTCGACAGATCCGGTAACATTGGATAATCCGAAAAGCAAAGAAGGATTTTTTACAGCCATTTTAATTACTGATTCATACAAAAGAGAACTTTTTGGAATTATGTTTGACAATATTTTCAATTCAGTGAGAATATTCTTTCCGGTATAACCCGTTCCGATAATTATATTAAGACCGGAAAATAACAGCTCATCAATATCTATTTTCCTTCCCGCAAGATTCAGATAGTCAGAAGGCGAGATCAGAACAGAAGCGTTTTTCTTTTTCAGAATGTCGAGCTCTATCTGATTTATCTGAGTCGGATTATAAACGACTGTAGAAGAGTTTATCAGATCCATATCTGACAATATCGTAATAAACGGCTTCCCGAAAATTTTCTTAGCTGATTCTATTACATTTTGTGAAACCGACGCTTCGATAAAAAACTTAGCGCCGGACTGAGCCAGTGATTTTTTAATTGATGAAAGGGAATAATTATTTATCTGTTCATCGGGTATCAATCCCATTGATACAGAATTTATTGTACCGGTATCTGATTGATCCGAAGAAAGAATATTCTGATCATAAGTTCTGAGGTCAAAGTATTGCTTAATTTTTTGATTGCCTGCAAACACCCTGTCAAAGACACTTTCTGAGATACAGCTGCTGCATTCGCTTATAAACACTTCACCGTTTTTCAGAGCTTGTTTATGACTGATATTCAGAAGTTCAGACATGATGCCTGAATTAAAATCATCAGAAATAAAATTTTCAACAAGTGTGAGCGAATGCCATGTTCTCAAATTTTCATAACTGCATTTATCCAGAAACCGGCTGCAGAGTGAGAATGAAGAGTTCAAAGCGGAATTAAAAAATCCCGGCATTACAAGTTTGTCCTTTGCATCAATTATTACGGCTTCGGGATTTTTTGATACGAATTCCTTTTCGCTGAATTTATTTTCAAAGTCTGTTAAAAATATCTTCCCGTTTTTCAATATTATAGTAAAGTAACCTGCGGAAGAATTTTTATCCAGCGTAAGAACCAGACCGTTCTTAATTACTGTATATTTATCCTGCAAAATGTTTTCATTTTTTTCCTGAACTAATTTAATCACAAATCTTCAATAATAAATTTTTCATTTATAAAATAATCACTTTCATTGAGTGAATTGTCGTCATTTTTAAAAACCGCATACTGAAATCCTTCTCTTACGCTGAAGGCGCCGTATTCTCCTTTTATATTCAAAGCTACAAATCCAACCTGATAGATATGGTCCCTGTTTATATCGGAAAGCTTATTCAATTTATAAACTCTTTCACATGCGAGCCGGCATGCTTCGGTCGGGGACTTTCCGTTTCTCATCATTTCCACTATCAAAAAACTTCCGCAGGCTCTGACACATTCTTCGCCTCTTCCCGTGGAAACAGCTCCGCCGATCTCTCCGTCCACATAAAGTCCCGATCCGACGATCGGACTGTCGCCTACTCTTCCTTTGAGTTTCCATGCCATTCCGCTGGTAGTGCATGATGCAGAAACGTGTCCGTCCTTATCAATTGCTACCATTCCTACAGTATCGTGATTTCCGTCTGTATTAATTTTATCTATGATCTCTTTTTTTAAAAGAAAATCATCTGTATGAATCTCTTCAGCTTTTCTGCCGCCGGACGCTTTCCATTCATGAAATCTTCTGATGGAATTTTCCGTCAGGAGACTTTCCGGTCTGAATCCGTTTTTCAGCGCAAAGTCATACGCCCCGTCGCCCGCAAGTATTGTGTGTTCGGTATTTTCCAGTATAAGCCTTGCAAGACTTATTGGATTCTTAATATTCTCTAGACTGATGACTGAGCCAATCCTAGCGCGCCAGTCCATAATAGCTGCGTCTAATGTAACGCTTCCTTCGCAGTCCGGAAGTCCGCCGAAACCGACGCTCAGAACTTCGGGATCATCTTCGGAAATTTTCACGCCCATCTCAACAGCGTCAAGAGAATTTCCTCCGTCTTTAAGGATCCTGTACGCTTCTTCATTGGCAGCGAGTCCGTGTTTCCATGTAGAGATTACAACAGGTTCCATGCAATATAATAAAATTTGAAATTAATTTTTTATGTGCTTAGAAATTACTTCAAAGGTTCTGTCGAATCTATAAGGAATATTCATATGTCCGTCGTTAAATTCTTCATGTATATATTTTATATTATTTTTTTTCAGTTTGTCGCAAAAAATTCTGGCGCCGACGTGCAGATTGAATTCATCTCTGTTTCCGGCATCGAGATAGATCAGCTTAAGTTTTTTCAAAGCAGCTGAATATTTTTTTACAAGTCTTACAGGATCGTGACTAAGCCATTTATTAAAAACTTTTAAATCCACTTCACCTGTATTCACATCATACGGCAGATCAAAATTATAACCTTTTGATTTCACCGCTTTCGGATTCGGAGAGTAACAGCTTGCCATACCAATGGTGTTCAGCATATCGTGATAGTTCTTTGGCTTGGGCAGATCGAAATTAAGTTTTTTCTTAATGAAATTCTCAACTCCTTTATGGCCTTTTCCGAACTGTTCAAATCCAATCAGAGCTTTCGGAAAGTCCGGCATGTAACAGTATTCAAAAGCCATATCGCCGGCAGTGGAGCACATCAGTCCGAATACTTCCGGATTTCTCATTGCGAGAATTACCGCTCCGTAACCGCCGCTGGATTTTCCGCAGACAGCGCGGCTGTTGCTTTCAGGTAATGTGCGGTATTTCGAATCGATGAACGGAACGAGCTCGCGGATAATATAATCTTCATACTTTCCTGTAGCGGACGAATTAATAAACTGACTGCCGCCGTATTTTGTAATGCAGTCCGGCATTACAACTATCATCTCTTTCATTTTTCCGGAAGAGATAAGCCGGTCAAGCCGCTGATGAATATTTTCGGAAAGAAAAGAAAAGTTAAGATGCGAAATACCTTTGCCTGTAAATCCGGAGATAAGAAATGCAACCGGAAATCTTTTATTGGGAGATGAAAAATATGAAGGCGGAAGATAGACAGGAAAGTCTCTTATAAACGGATCTTTGAGAGGATTGCCTTTCAGAATTCCGCTTTCAAAAGTTTCCAGTACGACCGATCCCGTTTTTTTCATTTTGCTGTTGTAATATTCACGTTTCCGTCTTTGTTGAAATAACCGTTAAAACGGTTAACATCCATTACCATTCACCACCCATATACCTCTTCACCTCTTCCATATCCTTTTTCTCCGTTATCTTCACATTTCTTTTATCACCCGGTATCACCTTCACTTTATATCCGTACTTCTCAACTATCGAAGACTCATCGGTTCCGGTAAATCCATCCTTATACGATCTCAAAAAACATTTCTGCAGTATTTCAAATCCGAAAGCCTGCGGAGTCTGTACAGTTACGACACCATTTCTGTCCACTGTATCTTTTACGAAAAAATTTTTATCCGTCCTTTTTAAAGTATCACTGACAGCAATGCCCGGAATTACGCAGCCGAATTTATCTGCGGCGTTTATTACTTCCCTAATCAGCTTTACCGAAACAAGCGGTCTGACGGCGTCATGAATCAGAATAATGTCTTTCTTTCCGCAGTCAAGATTTATCAAAGCGTTATACACCGAGTCCTGTCTGCGCTTTCCGCCTTCGACAACTTTTTTTACTTTTGTAAAATTGTTTTTTCTTATTATTGAACAGATCCGAATAAAATTTTCAGGAGCCGCTGCAATAATTATTTCATCAATAGCTTTTACATCATGAAATTTTTTTACAGTATGAGTCAGTATTTCTTTACCGTTCAATTTCAGAAACTGCTTCGGTGTTTTACCTCCGAATCTCACTCCGCTTCCCGACGCCGGTATAATGACTTTTACGGCTCTGTTCAATCCTGTCCAGCTTTATTTATTCTTATCAAATCTGATTCAATGTTAATTAAATTCTGACTTCTCTGCCGGTGACTGATAAAAAATTTATTTTGTAAAATTAATCAAATTAAAAACTTATTACGATATATAATTTTTTAAATTTGGGAAAGGAAGTTAAACAGCTAGCATAAGAAATACTTTATCTTGGAATCAGAATGCCTTGGTAAATTCGCTCAGTTAATTATATTATTTGATTTTTTATGTTCAATAATTTCTTGTGTTCATGTTTCGTGAACAGACAATATATTTAACAATTTCTAAAGAAGAAAGGAATTTGTAATTTTTCAGTTGAGGCTGAAAGTACGCTTATAGAAATTTTATGTAATTTGTATGAGCAAGCTCCGGCAATTTGCTATCAATTTACTTTTTAACCGGAGTTAAGAATAAAATATACCCGATAACCGATATTCACATATATTTTTTTTGCGAGAAAGGTTATTTTGACTAATGAAAAATACATATATCGCTTTTTATGTACTTAGCCTTTTAATATTTATTTTTACACTTTTAGGCGGTTCGCTGACCCGTCCTGTTTTCGAATCTTTGTCTGAGAAGACAATTGAAAAGACAGGTTTCAAAAAATCATATGTTCAGTCCTTTGACAACAGAATTGACGAACTCATATTCAAATCAAAACAGATCGAACTTCAGATAGAAAAAATAAAAAAATTTTTCTCTTCGGATAAAATTGATGAAAGCAAATATTCAAAAGAGGAAAGTAAAATGCTTGAGAATTCTGTTTATATACCTTTGCAGAATATGTTCATTATGATCTTCCGGTTTCTTACTGTTATCCTGTCCGTTTTTTTACTTTTCACAGCTGTGATAATTCAGCTTTTCAGCAGAGGATTTGAATTACGAAAAAGGGTGTCAAGACTTGAAGCTGCAATGTATTCCGGAAACCGCGTATGACGAAAATAATTACGGACATTGAAACTGCGGCTGAAGAGATCCGCAAAGGAAACATCACCGGTCTTCCGACTGAAACTGTTTACGGACTCGGAGCTGATGCATTAAATGACGAAGCTGTTATAAAGATCTTTGAATCGAAAGACAGACCTGTATTTAATCCTGTCATAGTTCATATTCGTGATGTTAGTGACATAGAGAAATACAGCTCTGATATTCCTGATAAAGTATATGACCTTGCGGAAAAATTTTCTCCGGGACCTGTTACATTTGTACTTAAGAAAAAAAATGTTATCTCTGATCTTGTAACCGCAGGTAATGACAGCGTCGGACTTAGAATTCCGTCAAATCATATTTTCAGGGAAGTGTTAAGACTTGCAGGAACTCCGGTCGCCGCACCGTCCGCAAACAGGTCGGGCAGGATATCACCCACCACTGCGGAGGAAGTTTTAAAAGAAATGAACGGCAAAATAAATTACATACTTGACGGCGGGAAATGTGAAATTGGAATCGAATCCACCGTCATCAGTTTTTTAAATGGCGGGATCAGAATTTTAAGACTCGGCTATATTACGAAAGAAGATATTGAGAAAGTGACAGGTAAAATAAATGATAAGATCACAAATGACTTTACGGATCCGGACTCACCCGGAAATATTTCTCCGGGATTGCTGAAGATACATTACGCTCCCGCTACTCCTTTATATAAATGTAATGAACCGGAAATTGCTGGAGGCGTTACCGGACTCCAAACGGGAATACTTGATTTCAGTAATTATCAGGACACTAAAGAAATTGCTTTCAATCTTTATTCAGATCTCCGGAGGCTTGATGAATCGGGATTTGACATGCTGTTATACAGTGAGATTGAAAACACGGGACTTGGCGCTGCGATAAATGACAGATTAAAAAGAGCAGGATCCGGAGAGATAATTCTTTCTGAAAATTCATATAAAATAATTAACAACAAGAATGACTGAGCCGATCATAATAGATTTTGATGACGAAAAAGACAAACCCAAACAGGACAATTCCGGCAAAACTGTTCCGGAGAAAGAAAGGATTGTAATTGATCTCAGCGAAGAGCTGAATAAAATTGAAATTGAACACATTGAAGAAACTTATGAGGATCAGATACTCAGGCAAAAAGTTGACTGTTTTTATAAAGGCGGCAGCGGTCTGAATAATTTTTATGAGAGCAGTCTGAATTTTCCGGAAGGTATTGAAAAGGGTTTCAGTCAGTCATTCAGGATAAATCTTAAAGATGATTTTTTTAACAGTGTGCTTTTTAATAACAGATATATAATACTGAGTTCGTGCACCGGTCATGTTTATTTTACAGACAGGTTCACGGGATATACTGAACACAAAGAGCGCATTAAGGAACAGGTATTTGAAAAGACCGGGCTGGTTTATTCAAATTGTGTTTACTTAAATTCACTTAAGAAAATTTTCCGTTACGGAAAAACGGATGAAAAAATTTTCGATTCAGAAGAGATATATGAATCCGGCGACGGAGTTTTTATCTGGAGCAATCTGAACCGCTATAAGAATTTTATTCTGTTTACAGACTATGATCCTTCGCTTCAGACAGCCGGACTTAATTTTATAAATGTTGAAAACAAAGAAAATGCCGGAAAAGAAAAAAATTCAGGAATTTTCTTTCGGTATGAATTTAAAGTCAGCAGTTATATAAGCGACAGGATATGCATTGCCGGGAAGACTGCATTTATACTGACTGATTCAAAACTGCTGATATTTGACATTGAAAAAAGGACGGAAGTTATGACAGAACTGAATATAAAGACGGATGAAAATTCTTTTCTTTTTTATTCGGGTAACAGGATATATATTACAACAATTGATTATGAACTTTACTATACAGATCTTCCTGTGAACTCCGGTAATTTCAAAACAACCGGAATAAAAAGTAATTATATTAATTCCATCGGAGGATTCGGAGATAATATTTTTACGGGAACGATGGAGGGCTGGAAATTATTCAAGTCAACGGGTCTCAAGATTTATGAATTCGAAGATGAATATGAGAACCGTATTGAAAGCATCAGCAGAAATGTAATAGTGATCTCAAAAAGCAACAAGATAGTATTCAGCAATCTAAACAGGTTTCAGGAAGCGGAAGGATATGCCATATCTTCCGATAAGTTAAACGAATCGGAATTTATAAATTCATCTGTGATATCCGGGAATGAGATTTTCATACTAACGAGAAAGGGTATACTTGAATCTTTTACAAACGATAAATTAAATATACATATCTGATCAATGATCAATTTCAGAAAATTTTTATTAATAATATTTCTTACAGCGGCTTCGTTCGCAAATTCCCAGCCGGGTAATCAGTTCATATTTTTATTTGACAATTCGGGAAGCATGCTTCCTTATTACAATAATCCGGAGAGCAGTTTCAAAATTTTCAGTAAAGCTTTAATAAAAAATTCCGTAAAGGGAAGTGATAAAACCGGAATATACCTTTTCACAAAGACCGATGAGAAGCGCGCGATCAGTTCGCCAAAAATGCTGTTCAGCGCAGGCGCAGATGAAATGATACTTGATAAAATATTTATTAAATTCATACCGATGAGAGGAAATGATAATCTCACGGGAACGACGGATCTGATAGAAGCGCTTGACAAGGGAATTGCCGCAGTCGAAGGAAACTCTGCAGTGATATGGCTTATCACGGATAACATAAATGATAATAGCGGAAGCGGAGATTCGTCTTATTCCAACACGCTTGAGTTTTATAAGAAGCTGAGATCGGATGCAAATATTCAGAAAATACTTTTGTATCCAATACCGGAAAGAGCTGTTGACGGAAGCGATACGGCAAAGGGATACGTTGCATACGGGATCGTATATTCGAAAACCCGTTTGTCACAGCCCGAGCTGGAAAGTTATGATACTATACTAAGAAGAAGCGGTATAAAAGAAAAAGCTATTACGTTAAAGCCGCTCGACATCGGAACAATATTGCTGAAGCCGCAGATCACACAGAGTAAAATTACCGACGGTAAAATTTATTTCGACGGATCGTCACTCAGAGGAAAAGGATTTGAAGAAGGCGAGAAAGTTCAGGAGACTTTCAACGATCTCACGCTGAAATCAAATCTATATCCTTATATAATAAAGAGCGCAAAACTCAGCGTCGGACTAGATAATTTTACATCATCCGACTATTCCGTAAAATCACTCGGTACGCAGACCATTTCGCCGTCCACAGTCAGCAACGTTTCGCCGGAAGGAGAGGTAACGGGATTTTCCGTAATATTCAATCTGCCGGAGATCACGCCTAACTTTTCTTTCAATACAATTTTCAAAGAGGATTTTACGATCGGCGGGGATCTGATACTTGAAGTATCACAGGTAGATATTTTACTGGATGAGAATTACGTAAACCGTTTTAGAGAACTCTTTGCGCTGCAGTCTGTTCCGGAAATTTTTCAGCCTGTACTGAAGGATAAAAAAATAATCACAAAGATCCCGCTGGAGATTCGGATGAGATACGGACCATGGAGATTATTCGTGTTGATAGGACTGATCGCGCTTATAGCCGTATTTATAATCTTTTTCCTCTTAATGTTATTTAAGAAAAAGTGTTTCGGACTTTCAATGGACAACGGACCGGTGCAGGATGTATGTCTCGGCGGATTTTCATCTTATTCGGTTTCAACCGGAATGTCCGGCGAGCTGGGTAAAATAAAAAAGTCAATGACGGGAAGGCTGAGTTTTGAATATTCGAAAAGCACCACTTCACCCGGCGCTAAGACTGCACTAACTGAAAATATACCGATCGAGATTCAATACGAAGATGAGGGATTCAGGACGAATTCAGTATCTCTGATGATAACCGAATCCGAAAAAGGAGCTGACAGAAATCTCGGTGATACTGATGAAACGGGAATATACTGACGCGGAAAATATTAAACTTATTTTTTTAATTAAATAATTTTTTGATTATACATTTATTAATTTAACAGCAGAAATAATTTATCTGAAGACCGTAATTTATTTTATGAAATAAAATTAAACTGCATACAGTTTTAATCTTTAATCAGAGATACGGTTAATTTAAACAGAGTAATGTTAATCAAAAAATTTATAATTCTTTTACCGCTGCTTTTTCTCGCAACCTGTCTGTATTCACAGCAGAATCCGAATTATAAAACAATTATTACGCAGATAGGAAACAGGGATACACTGATAACTCTTCCCGAGAAATTCATAATTCCATTTTCGGAAATTCTTACACTTCAAAACAAAGTACTGACTCCTGTTAGCGACTACAAACTTGATCACCGTCAGGGGATCATAACACTCAGCAAAGAACTATTCAGCAAATACGAGCTTGACACTTTTCAGATATATTCTTTGAAGACGGATTACGATGTATTTCCTTACGACATAAAGGAAGAGTATTCTAATTTTGAGATCATCACGGAGAGGGATACAGTCACAGGCGATTCTATAATGATAGCTACGCAGACCAAAGATTTCATGGGCAGTTTATTTGAAGGAACTGATCTGCAGAAATCAGGAAGTTTGTTCAGAGGAGTTACGATAGGTTCAAACCGGGATCTTTCGCTAAACTCCGGATTCCGCCTGCAGCTGAACGGAAAACTTACCAGCGACATAGAAATTAATGCAGCGCTTACTGATGAGTCGACGCCTATACAGCCGGAAGGAAACACACAGAAGCTTCAGGAGCTTGATAATGTTTTTATAGAATTGAAGGGACAGGATTTCACGGGGACAATAGGAGATATAAAAATAGATTTTTTAAATACTGAGTTTTCAAACTTTTCAAGAAAGATACAGGGAGCGAAGGGATACGGAGTTTACGGAAACGGACTTGGAAATATACTGCTGAGCGGTGCTGTGCAGAGAGGAAAGTATAATACAAATTCTTTTAACGGAAGAGACGGCATACAGGGACCTTATTATCTGATTGGAAATGACAACGAGATAAACATACTTGTTCTATCCGGCACTGAAAAAGTATATCTTGACGGAATTGAAATGATCCGCGGCGAGCAGGCTGATTATATTATTGATTACGGCATCGGGACGATCACTTTTACAAACAGGAGGATCATAACATCCGCATCAAGAGTGATAGTTGATTTTGAATATACTGACAGAAAATATTCAAGGACCCTTATCACCGGAGCAAACAATCTGAATCTTCTTAACAATAAATTAAGAGTCGGATTTTCATATGTGAATGAAAATGACAACGAAGATAAGACGATTGATTTCTCGCTGACGGATGCAGATAAAGAAATTCTCACCCGGGCAGGTGATGACAGATTCAAAGCAGTAAAGTCAGGTGTTGAATTTGTCGGCCGTGATACTGCAACCGGACTTGGAAAGGGACTATATATAAAATCAGATACTCTTATAAATTCGGAAAACATAACAGTCTATAAATATTTACCAAATGATACCAATGCAGTATATCAGGTTACATTTTCTTTTGTCGGACAGGGAAAAGGAAATTATCTGCAGAAGAGTTCGCTCGAGTATAATTTCAACGGACTTGCGCAGGGAAATTTTGATACTATAGTTTTTATACCGCTGCCGAATGCATATCAGATCGGTGACATAAAAGTAAAGTATGAGTCCTCCCCCAGACGTGAATTTACGCTGGATCTGGAAACCGCTGTATCAACGCTTGACGCAAATAAATTTTCAGACATTGACGATAACAATAACTCGGGCCTTGCATTTTTCGGAATACTGGGTTTAAGTAAACAAAATTTTAAATTTCTAGGAGCGAAGCTAAATTCACTGGAGCTTAAACTAAAGAGTAAAATTGTAAACAAAATATTTGCTCCGGTTGAAAGATACAATCCTGTTGAGTTTTACAGACAATATGATATACAGGATTCCAATAAACTTACGGAAGATCTGAGAGAGGCGTCACTGATTGTTTCACCGGTTGAATATATAAGGTTTAACGCACAGTTCGGTCAGCTCTTAAGAGGAGACGGATTTGACGCTCTGAGATCATCTGCAGAATTCATTATGAGGGATGAAACAAAGGATATTCCTGATGTGCTTTATAACATTGAATTTATAAAATCTGATAACACTTATATAAATATAAACAGCAACTGGTTAAGACAGTTTGCGACCGCGGGTTATAAAAAATATTTTGGAGGATTTTCATTTGACAATCCGAATATGGAATTCCGTCTGGATTTTATTCAGGAAAACAGGAGAAACAAGGTGCAGGGGCTGACAGGGGACAGTCTACAATCAGGAAGTTTTTCATTTTATGAAGTAAAGCCGAAGCTGATACTGAATAATTTGTTTGATGTGAATCTATATACGGAATTCGGATTAAGGAAAGATAATCTTCCTGTCAACGGAGTCCTTCAGAAAGAGTCGCAGACTTTTACCCAGACATACGGATTGAGATACAGCGGTGTGCAGTGGGTATCGACCTTTCTCGAGCTAACCCACAGGAAAAAAGATTTTGACAACGCGTTCGTATCGGAAACAAACACTAATAATAATTCCCTACTTGTTAATTGGCAGACGAGACTTGATCCGCTGAGCGGTTCGCTACTGTCGGACTTTTATTACAACACGACAAGCGAGAGACAGGCGCGTGTAGAAAGGATCTTTGTCGAAGTGCGGGTAGGCGAAGGAAATTATGTTTATCTGGGTGATCTGAATGCAAACGGATTAAAGGATGAGAATGAATTTCAGCTGACAAATTTTGACGACGGAAATTATATACGAATTAATCAGCCGACGAGTGAATTATTTCCTGTGACAGCGCTTAACTCTTCAGTCAGATTCAATATAAAACCGTCGAGATTTTTCACCGTTACAGGCAACAACGTATTTTCAGAGTTACTGCGTAATACAACTGCAGAAACATATTTAAGGGTAGAAGAAAAAAGTAAATCTCCAAATCCGGAAGATATATATTTTTTAAAGTTCAGCACATTTCAGAATGATTCGAATACTTTATTGGGGACTAGTCTTATTCAGCAGGACATTAATTTTTTTGAATTCAATACAGCTTACTCGTTAAAGCTGAGATTTATTCAGCAGAGAAATATGAATCAGTTTGTCAGCGGCAACGAAAGATTTTTCGGAATTCAAAAATCCGTAAAGCTTAAGCTTGGACTGACTAATGACATAACAACGCTGTTTGAATATTTAAACAGAGTGGACAGAAATGATGCGCCGGCAAACTCCGTCAGAAACAGGAATATAAAATCGGAAGGCATATCCGGAGATTTCTCATACAGACCTATTCCGGAAATCGAGAGCGGGTTTGTTCTGAATTTTTCACAAGCTACAGATGATTATCCGGCTGTACCTCTGCAGGCGGATATTAACAGAATACTGTTCAGAATTATTTATTCGTTTACATTATCGGGAAGAATAAGAGCGGAAGTGGAAAGGGACAACATTAAGCTCAACAATCCTGATGCGGCATTTCCATATGAGCTTACAAACGGAAGACCGGTCGGGAGCAGTATATTATGGAGAATATTATTTGATTACAGCATCAGCAAAAATCTGCAGGCGACTTTTAATTACGACGGCAGGGCAGAGAGCAACAGAAATGTGATACACACGGGCCGCGCGGAAATAAAAGCATTCTTCTGAAAACAAAATATCGTATTTTATTTATCATGCAAATCCTGTCTCATTCAGATCCGAGAGATTGTCAATGTCGGAAAGTACTTCGAGAAGATAATAATTTTTATTCAGCTTTTTAATCTTTTCCACAGTCTGCTTAAGGACTTCATTTGAACTCCAGTTAATATTTTCAAACAGAGTTTCCGAATTCTCTTTCAGACCGAGGAGATAATACCCGCCGTCTTTTGCCGGACCCAGCACAAATTCAGCTTCGTCAAGTTTATCAAAAGCCTGATTCAGAATATCAGCATTCAGTCCCGGACAGTCTGTTCCGATAAGTAATATTTTTTCAAAGCCTGATCTCAGAAGATCATTGAAGGCATTTTTCATTTTCTCACCCAGGTCCTTACCGCTTTGTAATTCCTGCCGGTAATTTTCATCGAAGAGATCCAAATCTTTGAAATCAGTCAGGTATAAAAATTTTTCACATGAAATCTCTTTTGTGCATTTGTAAGTATGATATAAAAGCTTTACGTAAATTTCGAAAGCTATATCAATTCCCGCTTCCGCTGCAAGTCTTTTTTTGACATTACCAATTACCGGATTTCTTGCAAAAATTATGAGAGCATTTTTCATACAGATATACTTCTTTCGGGTTCTTTATAAGAAATGTTTTTTAATTTTTTTAAATCAATACTTAGAAAAAATATTAATAGTATATATTCCATAAAAAGTATGCAATACACATCTTCCCAGACACCGGATTTAAGATAATTATATACAGTAAAGTTGGTCAGAAAGATAATTCCCGTCCAGACGAATGAGGCATAGCTGAGATAAAGAGGAAGCAGCATTACGAGAATGCATAGATACCAGGGATGTACGGTATGTGAAAAAAGAAAATAGAAGATAGCGATGAACGTAAACTTTTTAATAAGATCAATATTCATTATCAGCAGAATGCAATATGAGATCACAAACAGAGCGAACATGATAATTCGTGTAACCGAATGATCATTGACACCTGTTAGTTCTGACAGATAAAGAATAATTTTATAGATAAGATTATTTGAATACCAGTGCTTCATATAATTTTCCATCACAGAAAATATATTCAGAATACCATGCCTGTAAAAGTATATAATCAGAAAAGGAAAGAGAAAGAAAATAAAATTTTTTGCAATACGGTTAATTGATTTATCATATCTGAAAAAGTACAGCAGTACAACCGGCAAAAATATAAGAGTGTAAGTTTTACTTAAAACGGAAAACCCTAGCATAAGAAGCGAGAGAGCCGGATTTTTTTTTATTGTAAAATATACACATCCGGATAGAAAAAAAATCAGGATGACATCAATATGCGCATTTAGGAAAATCTCTAAAAGAATCAGGGGTGAAAATGCATAAAGGATCAAGAGCCCGGATCTCATTTTTAATTCTTTCAGCGAAAGGAATATAAACAGCATAACTCCGATATCAAATATCAGATATATGAATTTCAGACCGGCGGAACTCCCGGGTGAAATAAAATAAGCTGCTAAAAAAATTACCTGTGATACCGGCGGATAGATAGTTTTAATTTCAGGAAAAGTGATATTCGGATAGACGACATCATCATGAAGTTCTGTCAGCTCAAGCGGCGAATAAAGAAACGGATCCAGCCCGGCATTCTGAACTTTACCGTCCCAAAGATATCTGTAGTAATCATCGGAAGTTACCGGCTCCGTCGCGATAAGCAGCAGCCGCAATACAATTGCGGCATACAAAACCTCCCTTACTCCAATGTCCATTTCCCTGTTTCTCTTATACAAAACCCAATACACAACAAAACAAACTGAAAACACTGCCATATAAACCAATACACTATCTTCACGTGATACACCCGGAATATAAAAAGACAACAGCATTGCCAAATAAATTACAATGCCGAGAATGTTATATTTATCTTTAAAAAAATTCAACGCTTTTATTCGGAATATAAATTATAATAAAACATCATTGGGATTAAACAAAGATTAAACTCTAACTTAAATTACAATGATCTGAATATTGTATAAAGAATTTTCACACCGGCTTTAACGCTTCCGCTGACTGTACCTGTAACTTTGGATATACCGATCCGCCTCCTGTAGCTGACAGGCACTTCTTTACATTTCATTTTCAGCTTTGCGGCTTTTATCTGCATTTCTACTGTCCATCCGTAATTCATATCATTCATTTTCATTTTTTTCAGAGAGCAGGCTTTTACCGCTCTGAACGGACCAAGGTCGGTGAATTCATATTTCCAGAAAAATTTTATAAGAGCCGCCGACAGCCGGTTTCCGAATATCGCCTGAGGAAGCAGTGAATTTTTTTCAGTCAATCCGAGACCTCTGCCGAGAATTCTCGAGCCTATAACCAGATCATATTTTTCATTAAGAACCGGACCTGCTATGGTTTTCATCTCTTCAGGGTAATCGGAATAATCTCCGTCGAGAAAAACAACAACATCTCCGTCGTCGCATTTCCCGAAAATATATTCAAGACCTTTAAGACATGCGGCGCCGTATCCTCTGACAGGTTCCAATAAAACCACGGCGCCGGATTTTTCCGCAGCGGATACTGTATTATCTTCCGAACCGTTATCAACTACAATGACCTCTTTAACAAAACCAACAGGAATATTTTCTATAACTTTTGAAATTGATTTCTCCTCATTGATTGCCGGTATCAGCACATAGACTTCATTCATTTATATACACTTTCAGGTTTATAATTTTTACCGTGAATAATTCTGAACTCCTCTGTTAATTCATCCGATAAAACAAATCGCATAATCCTGATCTCTTTTAATTCTTCAAAATTTTTTTGCAAATAACCAATGTCTGAATTCCCGTAAGTAATGACGATGGCATCTTTACCCATGAGATTTTTATTTACTTCAGCTGAATTAATATATTTAAAACGAAGGTCACCCAGTAAATACACATTATTTTTTCTTAAATAGAATTTCAGCAGCGGACTAAGAGTAAAGTTATCGCTTGCGATAAAATCATAATCCGGTTCAATAGATAAAATTACTTTTTCAATCTCATGAATACTGCTTCGCCGGTTTTTCATTTTCAAAATACGTTCTTCCCAGCTTCTGTCGTTTGTTGAAAGAGCGGTATGCCCCTGCCAGTAATCACGGAAAGTACTGTTAATATATTTTCCGAATTCATTATCAGCTAAAGATTTTATCTGCGCTGAATTTAAATTCAGTATTATAAGCAATAACAGATTTAAGCCAACCATTAGTGTTAATACTATACCGGAGAAAATATTTTTTCTGACAAAAAGAAAACAATAAACAAGGGGAATGAATGCAGTGAATGCCCAGTTCCCTTTTGATTTACCTGTTAAGGATAAGACCGCAAATGAAATTAAAATAAATATTCCGGAGAAGAGAAGATAATTTTCCTCAGTTGATCTTTTTTGATTAAGAATTTGAGAGACTATAATAAACATAAACATTACAAACGCTGCAGGCAGAAGTATTGCCGCCTGTGACAGTATAAAATTTTGTATTCTGCCGGCAAAATTATTACCTGAGTAATCGGCGTCAGAGATTAAATAATGGTTAAGCCACACAGGTTCATATATAAAATTCCATAACAGCAACGGAGTGATAACAAGTAATAATGCAGAAATAAAAGCGATGAACTTTCCAGTAGAAAATCCTTTGAGATCATTTCTTTTATAGAGAATAAATATTGCAAATGCTGATACAAACACTGCGCCGGTATATTTACTGAGTATCATAAGTCCGAATGAAACACCGCATAAAATCCAATCTAAGTAAGAACCGATTTTAATAACTCTGACAGAGAAATATACAGATATAACTGAAAACATCAGCAGCATAGTATCCGGCGAAATAAAGGAAGTATAAATAGTTACGAAAGGAATACTGAACAAAAATAAAGCAGTGAGCAAAATTCTGTTTTCAGCAAAGCCGAGGAGACGTCCGGTTTTTATAAAAAAGAAAAGTATAACAAAATTTGTCAGCAGCGCCGGCAGTCTGACTGTGAATTCATTCAGATACCCGGGAATCATTGTAAATAATTTAATAGCGATCAGAGTTGTGAATGAATATGAAGGATCAGGAGACAGAGACCAGTTCCAGTATATCGCTTCATCTTCAAAGAGAGCTGTATTAAACGATACCGTAAGCTTGAGAACGAAGATTATTCCGATTAAAATTTTTAAAGCAACCGGATCAGTTATTTTATTTAACATCATTCAGCTTCCAGGAATAGTCATAATAATTTATATCATCGGTATTATTATTAACAATAAAATCCTTATCGCCTTCGTTTATGTATTTCAGAATATGCTTTATAACCGTCGTATCTTTATTTACAAAATCCGAGGCATACCATTTATATATTTCGGAGATATGAAGTGAGTTCTCTTTTTTATCGAGATAATTTTTATCCTGATCATCAAGAAAAATTGACGCTTGTGTGTTAAGCTGATTGTCAAGCTTAGCGGGAAGGTATGCTTCCGGAATAATTTCAGGACAACTTACAGCGGCGCAGACAAGCGCATAGTGAACTCTCGGATCTTTATAATGCGGAATAATAATTTCTTTTTCAATTTCATCGAGACTGAATTTCCTGCCGCCTTTCATTTCGATAAATTTAATTGACCACGGGTTTTCGTTTGCTTTATGTTCGATATCGAGAATTGATTCCAGCGGATAGTGATCTGTGATGAGCTTAATCGTAAAGGCGTTGTAGACGTTGATCCAGAACGCAAGTCTCTCGTTGCCTTCTTCAATGTTGTAAGGTTCCGTATCTTTTACCTGCTGAATAAATTCTTTCAGGGCATCGTCTTCTATAACGGCTTTGTAATCTACTTTACCTCCTATGACATATTTTTTAAAAAAACTATCCGCGATAGTGAAATCAAATTTTGCTTCGGGAGTCATTACCTGAGGTTCGGGATTTTTTTCCGAACACGAATTAAACAATATTATTAACAGGAGAGAAGCTAATGTAAAAAAGTTTTTCATTTAATTTATCTTAAGTATTCTTTATTCAATTCAAATCTATCTTTCGGAGGACCGTTTTCAAGTCGGAGTACGCCTCTGGGACACACTTCGGAACAGATGCCGCATCCGACGCATGAGGCTCTTATTACATTTTGGCCGCGCTGCGCATAAGACTTAACATCTATTCCCATTTCACAGAAAGTGGAACAGTTCCCGCAGGATATACACTGACCGCCGTTTACAGTAATTCTGAATCTTGAAAAATATTTCTGAAGTATTCCGAGAATGGCAGCCATCGGACATCCGAATCTGCACCATACTCTGCTGCCCATAAGCGGATAAAACCCTACGCCAATCACACCTGCAAACATTGCGCTGATAAAAAATCCGTACCATTTATTTGCGCTGTGAACAAATTCACCGAATATAAAATTTTCGTTCGCATTATCAATCCACAGTAATGCGGTGATAACTATAATAACTACAAGTACCGAATGCACCATCCATCTTTCAATTTTCCAGCTTGTCAGGGATTTATCGGAATTATGTCTGTACGGATCGCCGAGAGTTTCAGCTAATGCTCCGCAGCCGCAAACCCAGGAGCAGTACCATCTTTTCCCGTAAAAGTAAGTGAGCACAGGCGTCGCAATAAAAGACATCACTGCAGCCCAGAAGAACATGAACATTCCGATACCGCCGGACGCAGTGAGATATTCATAACTCGACGGAAAAAGGTATTCCTGTTTCAAAGGCCAGAAGTAAGAAAAGAAAAATCCATTTTGAATGAACATTGGAATAAGATATGCGAGCGTAAGCTGGACGAACATTACGGATAAAGTTCTGATGATCTGATATTTACTGTGCCGGTTATGAATTAACATTCTCACACCCATTACGAGTACAGCTATAGTATAAAGCGTGCCGTAGAGAAACCATTGATTAGATGGATTTCCGTTCAGAGCAAAGCTGAGCGGATCAAAAATTCTTATAAGGTTTTCGAGAAGTTCGGGAAACCAGTAAATGAGAATGTACATACCTGTCAGGAATACGGCAGTTGTCCATCCAATCAGACCGCGGTTAGTTGCAGACATGAATTGTATTCCGTTTTTCTTAACACCCGGGAGAGAGCTTTTCAACTGAGCGAAAAAGAAAATCAGAGCGCCTGCGGACGGAAGAACAATACTTAATGTAAAAAATAACAGCGGGCTGAATTCTGTGACCGAAGTAAAGCTGATAAGAAAGAAAAGCATACCAACTGAGAACATTGCAAGACCTGTCTTCTTTAAAGCTGTAAAATTATTTCCTGAAGGAGGATCAATATTTAAAATATTTTGTGTCAATAACTTTGCGCAGAGTTATTAAATAATGAGTGAACAAGTTTACGTTTTTTTCCGTGAGAAACATTTTTACCGGGATTCAGGCTGTTATATTTTTTAATCAAATCGTTTTCGTATTGTCTGAAAAACTCAGGATCAAAATTCGCTTCGCTGAGATTTTCAAGGACTTTTTCAATAGAGTATTTTTCCCATATCCATTTTACACATACTTCCTGTCTGTATCTGATTCCCATAAGATTAAAACCAATCACAGATTCATCAGTATAGACAATTCTTATTGATTTATTTCCTTCTTCATTTTCAAAGTAAAGATTTTTTTCTCCGGGAATATTCATATTAACAAGACCATAAACCTGATATTCAATATCGAGAAATTTAGCGGAGTTAAACCAGACACCGGGAGAATATTCTGTTTTGTTTCCGCAGACAGTTCGAGCGAGAGCTTCCGCCTGCATTCTTCCCGTGTACCAGACCTGTTCAATATTTTTTCTGAACGGTAGAGCATTTTGAAATTCAGCGCAGTCACCTGCTGCATATACATCTTTGATATTTGTTTCGAGATATTCGTTTACCAAAATTCCGCAGTTATAATTTATTCCGGAATTTTTTACAAGATCAATATTCGGACTAACACCTGCAGTAAGACCAATAAACTGACACTCTATATGTTCACCGGTTTTTGTAACAACGCTTTTTACTCTTCCGTTTTCATCGCCGATAAACTCTGCCGCTTCTGTCGAAAGCCGCAGATCAATATGATGCTGTCTGATGTGTCTGCTGATCATTTGAGATTCTTCTTCAGGCAGGATATTACTCCAATATCCGGATTCTCTGACGAGCATGGTAACTTCAATATTTCTTGACAAAAGCATTTCGGAAAGTTCAATGCCGATCAGTCCGCCTCCGACGATTACAGCTTTTTTAATTTTACGTGTATTACTTTCGAGCAGCTTCAGATCCTGAAGAGAATACAAACCCTGCACACCTTGAAGATCCTGACCTTTCCAGCCGCATTTGTTCGGAAGCGAGCCGGTAGCAATAATAAGTTTGTCATAATTGATAACATTACCGCGTTTAAGACTCACCTGTTTCCGTTCAGTGTTGATCTGCGTCACATGGTCAAAGATAAGTTCAATATTATTTTTTTTCCAGAAACTGTTTTCATACGGCTTGATGTCTTCGAATTTTTCATGACCCATATATACATACATAAGAGCGGTTCTCGAAAAAAAATATTCTGACTCGGATGAAATTACGAAAATATTATTACCGCTCATTTTTCTGATATGCCTTGCAGCCGTGACGCCGGTAATTCCGTTACCGATAATTAAAATGTTTTCAGACATATTAATAAAATTAATTCCTGAAAATAATTTTCCTAAAATTTTGAAACTGAATTGTCAAAAACATTTTATCAGAGTATTATTTTATAAAAAGATTCGAAATGAAATCAGTAAAACTAAGTAACCGCTCCACCGCAGCTCGATCCCGAGCCGGCTGTACATCCAAAACAGTGCTGCCCTGTGATGATTTCCCTGCTGTCAAGATAGGAGAGATCAAAATCCCTTATATGTTCTTTTTCACTGTTCATAACTTTCATTTCGAGCATCTGATTAAAATCGCAGTCATAAAGATATCCGTCCCAGCCGACGGAAACAGTATTGGTACACATTACATTTTCAGCGGCGGCGGGATTAAAGGAATCGATAAGTTTCTCCATATAGCTTTCATAGTTTCCCGAATCAATAAGATATTCAAGAAATCTGCTGACAGGCATATTTGTAATTGTATAAAGACTGTTGAATACTATTCCGTGATTTTCGAACAGCTCCTTTTTATATTCAATTTCCAAAGAACTTTGAGATGAGGGAAGAATTGCGCCTACCGGATTATAAACAAGATTAAGTATGAGATCTGAGCCGGAAATTCCGTATCCTGTTTCATTCAGCATCTTCAGCGCTGAAATGGATTTTTCAAAAACACCTTCGCCCCGCTGTTTGTCTGTATTGCTTTTTTGATAACAGGGCAATGAGGAGATTACTTCAATACCATTTTCTTTGTAAAATTCAGGCAGGTCATAGTATTTCGGATTTGAAAGAATAATTGTGAGATTACATCTTACAATTATTCTGAGATCAAGATTTCTGAGTTCGGTCACAAACCATCTGAATTCCGGATTCAGTTCAGGAGCTCCGCCTGTTATATCGATTGTTTTAATATCGGTATCCGAAAGTTTTTCAAGAATTATAAGCATAGTTTCCCTTGTCATAATTTCTTTTCTGTCGGGACCGGCGTCGACATGACAGTGAGTACAGGTTTGATTACACATCTTGCCGATATTAACCTGAAGGATCTCAACTTTTCCGGAAGTAAGTTTTTCAATTCCGCTGTTTCTGAGATAGGAGGAAAAGGTATTACCGGCAGATCCGTTGAGAATTTTGATCTGTTCACCGGCAACTGCAAGTTCCGAATCTCTGAACTTCAGACTTTTAACGAGCATATTTAAATTAAATTTAAATTTTCGGAATAGTAACTGTGTTCCATAGGATAAATTTACAGGATTTAAATAACAGAGAATAATTTAAATAAATATAAATTTTTAATTGTAATTCAGACAACTTAATTGAAATAAATTTAGTTCAGATTAAACCGTGAAAAGAATTATACAAAAAACATTAACGTGAGCGTGCGGAACTTAATTTTATTAGTTAAATACAAGATAAAGCTTAACAAACAGAACTGAATATAAAAATAAAATACTTTGTTTTATAGTTAATTGAATTTATTGTTATAGTTAAGTTTTCTAAATTACACAGATTTTTCATAAATTAATGTCAGATAATATAAACAATCCGGATTCAAATTCACCTCAGGACAAGAAACCTTCAGAAAATCATAAGGATAAAGATCCAGATAAATTAGAATCAAAAGAATCGGCAGGATCAGAATCAGATAAACCGGCAGAGGATCATGATGGAAGCGCTGTTTCAAAAAAAGATGAAGTTAAAGAACCTTCATCTGAACTTCCTGTAAAGCCAGTTAAATCAACAGCTGCGACTAATAAGCCAAAGGTAAGCAATTACCAGATAAGTCTGATAGATGAAAATTATCTGAAGATAACCGTTGTCACAAAAAAAGGTATAAAGATAAATTCTGCACTGAAGGAAACTAATAAGAATGCCGATATACAGAACAATGAAATTTATCTTAATCCAAGATTAGACCTTGCTCAGCAGGAGGTGGAAATACACATTACAATTGATGAAAATTCTACAAAGGATCAAACCAAAAACGCTGAAGAAGAACTCACGGATAGCAGTAAATTAAATGACAACATATTAAAAGAAACAGGGGACGATGAAGACGAAGGTGAAAGCAAATTCAAAGTAAGTCCAGTCAACGAGAATCTTCTGAAGGTAAGGATAGAAACTGATAAATCAGTTAAGATAGATTCGGTAGCCAAAGATAAAAGGACATCGCTTCAGACACAAAGCAACAGAGTCTTAATTCTTACTGATTCTGATAATAAAAAGCATAACATTGAAATAACCATTGAGCTCGATCCTGAGATAAAAGATATAACGGAGGAACTTTCCGGCAGTTCTAAAGACGGCAAGATAAAATTAATTCCGAATCCGGAAGTAGTTGATCTTATACAGCCGCCGGATTATTCTAATTTTCCGCAGGATCCTGAACTTGAATTAGACGATACCGGATTTGAAAATCCGTTTGATTCGTTACGTCAGCTTATCAGAAAAAATCTGACTATCGGAATTGTCATTGCGGTCATACTTCATCTGTCCGTTGCTGCGCTTGCCTTTTATACAATAGGCAAGAGATCAAAAGATGAAAAGCCGGAAGAGCAGCAGAGACTGATCGTATTACAGGATCTGCCTGATCCGAAGATCATGCTTCAGAATGTGGAAGATCCAAATAAACCTAAGGTTGAAGAAATACCGGCTGAAGAAAATAAAAATGAGAGAGAGATCACTCCAAGAAGAGTTATACAGCCGCCGAGAGTCAGCAGACCGCCGGAAAGGAAAAGAGATGATGATACATTAACGGAATCTGCACTCAACCGGGAACTTGATTCACTCAGACGACTGGCTGAGGAATTAGATACTGATTCAACTGTTTCAGCGCCGGATACACTTATATCAAATTATGTAATACCGGATTCACTCAGGAATAATTTCAGCGAACAGGATATCGGACTCGGGATGTATTTTCCAAACAACTGGAAACTGACGGATCAAAGAGATATAAACAAGAATGAGAAAGATTTCAAAGGAGTGGTATTAACGGATACAACCGCAGAGCAGCCGGGCACGATGACAATGTTCATTTTTCTTGACAGTGATCTGAAGGATTATAATACTGAAGATTTCACGGCTGAATTTCCGATGAATGATACTACGCTGAGCGGATTTGTAAAGGAGCCGAAGACGCTTGCGGGATTTACCGAATACAGATTTTATATATTTAATACTATTGGCACTGAAAAATTATCATTAAGAGCTTCTGTAAGAAAGCAGTATTTCGATCAGTATAAGAATGAGATAGAGGCGGTGGTGAGGTCAATAAATATTAGAAAAAACATTAATAAGATTGACAGTACCGATGCCGAGACGGAGACAATTCCGGAAGATGAATCCGGAACAGAATAAAAGATTTAATATTTAACAGCCGGTTCAGGACTATTATGCTAAACCTGACAGGTTTATCCTGAATTCAAAATCCGATCCTGAATTCATGAAAACCTGTCAGGTTTAGTTAACTGCTGCGACACCTGACTCCGGAATCCAAAACTTTTTCACTCTTACAAATCCTTACTTTAAAAGCATCATCCGCTTCACTTGTATTGCATCTCCCGATTCCAGACTATAAAAATAAACTCCGCTCGGATATTTACTTCCGTCAAATTCCACTGAATAACTTCCGGCGTTTTGTTTTTCACTGACTAATGTCTCTGTTGAATTTCCTAAAATATTATACACTTTCAATGTAACATTGCCGGTAGTTTGTAATTCGTAATTGATAATTGTTTTCGGATTAAACGGATTCGGAAAATTCTGTTTAAGGCTGAATGCCGACGGTAAGTTAATTGCATTTACATTAGAAATTCCGACTACTGTGTTTGCAATATTTAGACTTCCCGGTCCGCCGTAAGCACCTATATCATTTCGGAGCGTGCCTCTGGACGGCCATCTGGCAATTGCCGGATTATTCTGATCCGGAAGATCATTATAAATTGCGCTTGAGTCGCCCCTGTCGGCGCATGGAGATCCCGCTCTTAGAAAATAGTTTGTTGTATCGAATTCAGGATTCTCATTTATGTTTCCTGCTCCATTGTATCCGCCCTGCACATTGCAATATCTGACAGTAAAATTTCCGCTGGCAATCTGAACATTATTCGGAGATCTGTTACCCCAGATTATATTGTTCCTGAAAGCAGCGACCACGCCTCCGTTGCCGTAAATACCCGGATTTCCGGTGACTGCTGAATTATTTATAATGGTGTTATTTATCACAGTAATTAATCTTGTAAAAAATCCGTTCACCCAGATACCTGAGCCCGCTCCGAAATCCATCGAACCGTAATTATTGAATACAATATTATTCTTATATTCGCCGCCTGTATAATTCAGCACTACGCCTGCGCCGTATCTTGCAGTATTATTTGTAACAATGTTATTGTAAAAACGCGGATAACTGTCGCCAATCCTGACTCCGCCGCCGCCTGTGCTTATGACTCCGCCAGTAACTGCTGAGTTACCGGTAATAACATTATTCTGAATCACAGGTTTGGAATATTGAACCAGAATACCTCCGCCTTCCCTGAAAATACCGGCACCATGTTCGTCCATCCATCTCGTTCCCGTACCGCCTGTCAAAGTGAAGCCCTGCAGAACAGTAGTTGAATCTTCATTATTACAAATTATCACGCAGCTTCCGGTATCAGGATGAACAGGACTGCCGCCGTTGATAATCGTAGTTTGAATGAAGTTCAGATCACGATTTTGATAATAAAGACTTGTCAGGACTATTCTCTTTCCTCTGAAAATAATGTTTTCCGGGTATGTGCCCGGCTGAACCAGCACGGTATCACCGTTTACTGACGCGTTTATTGCAGACTGAATTGTAGAATACTGAGACGGTACATTTAAAATGTTAGCTGATGCGCCTGATATTGCGATAAATATAACAGCCAAAATTAATACTAAGTTTTTCATTTTATATAAATTTTAATTAAGAATATTTATATGGTTAGACATTTATTAAAACCACTTGTGACAATTTTTTAAATAATATTTGTACAATTTGTTTTCGTACACAATTTTTCCTTCGAAATTTTATAATATTGTTTTATATAAAATTGATTTTAATTATTTTAAAAAGTATTTCAATAATAATTTTAAAATTATAATTGAAGCCGGATCAAATTTACCATTTCAATATGTTCGATATCCGAAACAAAATCCAAATTACCAATTAAAGTTTTTAAAATTTAAACTTCGCGCGGTATGTCAAAAGTAAAGACAAAGTATGTGTGTCAAAACTGCGGTTACTCTTCCGTCAGATGGAGCGGAAAGTGTCCGGATTGCGATAACTGGAATACCTTAGTGGAAGAGATCCAGAGCACCGGCGACCGGAATAAACCCGGTCTTAAAAATGTAAAAATTAATAACGGCTCGTACAGACTTATCACCGAAATTGATTCTGTAAACGAAACAAGGACACTGACTCACATTTCTGAACTTGACCGTGTTCTCGGCGGCGGTATAGTGGACAGTTCGGTAATTCTTATCGGAGGAGATCCCGGGATTGGCAAGTCAACACTTATGCTGCAGCTTGCCGAAAAGATCAGCAATAAAAAAATCCTTTACGTCAGCGGAGAAGAATCCGCAGCGCAGATCAAACTCCGTTCAGACAGACTTAACTATAATCTCGGAAATTTTTACATACTCTCCGAAACAAATCTCGACATAATTCAGGCCGTTATAGAAAAAGAGATACCGGATATTGTTATAGTGGATTCCATTCAGACTGTATTCAGACCTGAGATAGAAAGCGCTCCGGGAACCGTTTCTCAGCTGCGCGAATCTACCGCTTTGCTCATGTATCTCGCCAAGAAGAATAATTTTTCCGTTTTCATTGTCGGTCATATTACAAAGGAAGGAATGATAGCCGGACCGAAAGTATTAGAACATATGGTGGACGTGGTCTTACAGTTCGAAGGAGAAAGAACTCATTCTTTCAGGATCCTCAGAGGAATTAAAAACAGATTCGGGTCCACAAATGAGATCGGAATTTTTGAAATGACTGACGCCGGACTTAAGGAGGTTTTAAATCCGAGTGAAGTATTTCTTTCACAAAGAAATTACGGCGCATCCGGCTGTGTGATCTCTTCTTCTGTAGAAGGTACAAGGCCAATACTTATTGAAGTTCAGGCGCTTGTAACTTCATCAAACTACGGCATACCTCAGCGTACTTCAATGGGATTTGATTATAAAAAGCTAAATATTATAGTTGCCGTTCTGGAAAAAAAACTTGGTATCTTTCTAAATAAATCGGATATTTTTATTAATATTGCGGGAGGCATTAAAATAGAAGAGCCGGCAACTGACCTTGCGGTTGCTATGAGTATTTATTCATCTTTCAGGGATATTCCTGTAGATTCGGAAACTGTACTGCTTGGTGAAATTGGATTGTCGGGAGAGGTAAGAACTATTTCTTATGCTGACAGAAGAATTACAGAAGCAGCAAAACTTGGTTTCAAAAAGATCATTATTCCAAAAGGAAATCTGAAGAATATTAATTTAAAGAAATTCAAAGCAGAGATCATCGGCACGGAAAAAATTTCCGATGCGGTAGATAAATTATTCTGAAATCATAAATTCACGTTCCATAGCATTTGGTAAAAAAACATTAAAATGATTTTTTTACCTCTTAATCAGGCCTTCCAACCAGCAGAATTTCCTTCACCTCGTTAATAAAATTTATCCATAATTCTATTGCCTCTTCACCTTTTTTTTCTTCACAAAGTATTAAAAATTTCCTGTGAACTTCAATCTTGAATTTTGCATTCTGCTCGCTTTCGAAAAATTCATTAAGCAGTCTGATACTCTGACCGTATATGTCATTTATTATTTTCATTGACATTTCCAGTTTCGCCGGCGAATAAATAACTTTTGTAAAATCCCATATAAGATAACTCGACTCACAATACTCTTCGCAGTTTTCTATCTTGTCAAGTATAGCATGAGCTTTTTTATAAACGCTCTTTGTATATTTAGGAATTGCTTTTCTGAGGATATACGGAGCAAGAAGTGTATATATGTCAGTGTTTTCAATAATGTTACTCCTGAGAATCTTTTTAACAAAACTACCTCTGTTATGAATGATCTCAATATAACCTTCGCTTTCTAAAATTCTGAAAGCTTCTCTAACGGGGACACGGCTTGCTTTTAAATTTCTCGCTACCGATGCTTCCGTAATATGGAATCCTTCTTTCAAAATTCCGCTCGTTATATCTTTTCTTAACTGAATAACGATTTTCTGAACAATGAGGCTGGCGGTTATCATATTTGGTTGCTTTAATGTTCTTAATTTGTTCTGACTATTTTTCTCCTGCTTTATTGAAAATAAACAATAGATATTTTAATATCAAAATATTTATAAGTATATTTTTTATCGTTGACCGTATTTTAAAATAAAAAACTACCTGAGAATATTACATATTTATAGTTTTATTTACGGATCAATACTTTTATATTGTAAAAAATTATCACAGAATCTCTAAATATAAATCATGAAAAAAATAGTTACGCTTTTTTTACTTCTTACTTCTTTTTCAGTATGCTTTTCACAGTCAGTTACTAACATGCAGAAACTCGGAGGAGCTAATGAATTCACTTCAGGCGGTACTCCCTCAGGCTGGCATTATGCGGCATGCTGGGGTTATGTCGCCGGGGGAAGGGAATATGCGATCATCGGACACTATGCAGGCACAACAGTTTACGATGTTACAAATCCCTCGAACATTACAAATAAAGGCACAATCCCGGGTCCGGGATCATTTTATAATTACAGGGAAATGAAAACTTATTCTCACTACCTGTATATAGTATCCGAAGGCGGCGCCGGTGTTCAGATTGTTGACCTTCAGTATCTTCCCGATTCCATTAGTTTTGTAAGAAATTATACCTTCGCAGGTTATACAAGATCTCATTCCATTTCTCAGGACGGAAGATTCCTTTATCTTAACGGAGGAAATTATAATAACGGAGGCGTTTTTATTCTCGATCTGCTTGACCCCGAAAATCCTGTGAAGAGAGGTCAGTGGGGAACGAGATATGTACATGACTCCTTCATTAAAAATGACACTATTTATGCTGCCGCAATTAGCGCAGGATATATGGTTTTTCTTGATGCGAGAAATAAAGATTCTATAAAATTTATTCGTGAGTTTACTTACCCTTCCGCTGTAACTCATAATGCATGGACAACCGACGACAGAAGAATTTTAGTAACTACCGATGAAGGCGGCACCAATCATGCCATACTCTGGGACATTTCGGATTTTTCAAATCAGATCCGCCTTTCGGAAATTACTCCTTATGACGGCGCGTCAATGGTTCACAATGCATACATTAAAGGAGACTCGCTTTATCTTGCACATTACAGAGCCGGCGTGATCGTATATGATATTTCCGATCCGTTACTGCCTTTTGAAGTCGGACATTATGATACTTATCCTGGAGCTAACAGCACTGCTTTTCAGGGATGCTGGAATGTTTATCCGTATCTTCCTTCGGGAAATATTATTGCAAGTGATATCTCTACAGGTCTCTATGTCCTTAAGCTCGGAAAGGCAACTTCCGTTAATAATCAAAACAATGAGACCGCTGATAATTATAATCTGATGCAGAATTATCCGAATCCGTTTAATCCTTTGACTAATATTACTTACTATCTGCCCAGACAAGAGTTTGTGAAAATTACAGTTACCGATGAACTCGGCAAACAGGTCGCTGTCCTGGTTAATGAAGTTCAGCAGAAAGGAAGCTACTCTGCAGAATTTAAAGCTGAAGGGTTTGCCTCCGGCGTTTATTTTTACACTATCAATGCCGGTGAATTCGTTTCAACAAAAAAAATGATCTTAACAAAATAAAATTTTTTTACTTTAAACTTTGAAGTAACAATTTTTAAAATTGATCATCAGACTTTTCAGATTTCAAATGTTAACCCCGCTCTGAATTTTCACTTTATAAATAGTGTGAAACTACCGGCGGGGTTTTTATAGTAATTTAAAATCCATATCCGCTTTATTTATAAAATCTTAAATGAACAAAAACAAACTCTTTAACCGTGAGCTGAGCTGGCTTTCATTCAATCACAGGGTTTTACAGGAGGCGCAGGATAAAAATGTACCGCTGCTGGAAAGAGTTAAATTTCTCGCGATATTCTCTTCCAATCTTGAGGAATTTTTCAGAGTAAGAGTGGCTTCATTAAGAGCTCTTCTTGATCTGAAAAAAAAATCCCGTAAAGAACTGGACTTTGATCCGGAAGAGCTGCTTAAGGAAATTCATAAAAAAGTAAACGAACTTCAGATCCAATTCGGCAAAATTTTTAATGAGGAAATCATACCCGCTTTAAACGTTCACAATATTTTTATTAAAAATGAAACCGAACTCAATGAAGATCAGAAAAAGTTTGCAAGTGAATTTTTTTATGAAAGAGTGCAGCCTCACATAAGCCCGATGGCGCTGGTCAAAAAAAAGATCAGCCCTTTCCTTAAGACAGGCGCCCTTTATCTCGCCGTCAGAATGACCTCAGTTAATAAGACTAAAAATAAGACAAAGGAAAAGACTAAGAGTAAGAGTTCAAAAAAAAGATTCGTAAATGCAATTGTAGATATACCGACAGATAAACTTCCGAGATTTATAGTACTTCCTTCTGACCCGAATGAAATAAATATTATTTTTCTTGATGACATTATCAGGTTTTCCCTAGGTAAGATTTTTAAAGATTATAAAATTGAAGAAACCGTTTCCGTCAAGCTTACACGTGATGCGGAGCTTTATATTGATGACGAATTTACCGGAAGTCTGCCTGAGAAGATTAAAAAGAATTTAAGCAAAAGAGTTACCGGCGCTCCGAGCAGGTTTTTGTATGATGAGAATATCTCAGTGGGATTTCTGAAATTTCTTACGGAGTCATTGTCCCTAAAGAAAGAAGATCTTGTCGCAGGAGCTAGGTATCATAATTTCAGCGACTTCTTCAATCTGCCTCACCATTATATTAAAGAACTTGAATATGAAAAACTCCGACCGCTTAAGAATAAAGTAACAGACTCGTATAATAATGTTTTTGACGCCGTAAGAAATAAAGATATTCTTCTGCATTATCCATATCAGTCATTTGATCAGGTGCTAAAATTTTTTGAGACCGCTTCCTCTGATGAAAATGTAAAAGAAATTAAAATTACTTTATACCGCGCTGCAAAAAACTCAGCCATTGTCAGGGCTTTGCTGAATGCTCTGGATAACGGAATTAAAGTCACTGTCTTTGTTGAAATAAAAGCCCGCTTCGATGAAGAGCTTAATATGGAATATGCTGAAGTTTTAAAAAAAGCCGGCGCAGAAATTATTTACAGTATTCCCGGTCTGAAAGTACATGCAAAACTCGCGCTTATCAAAAGAAAAGAAAATAATTCTCTGAAAAAATACTGCTATCTCTCCACTGGTAACTTTAATGAGAACACTTCAAATATATACACCGACTTCGGATTTTTTACTTCAGATGAAAATATAACAAGCGAGATATCAGACCTTTTTAAATATCTCGAAGGCAGACTGAAAAATCCTGAGTTCAGTCATATCCTTGTCGCTCAGTTTAATATGAAAAAGGAATTTTTGAAACTGATCAAGAATGAAATAAAGAATGCGTCAAAAGGCAAAGATGCTTCTATTTTGATCAAACTCAACAGTCTGGAAGATAAAAAGATGATAGAAAAACTTTATGAAGCAGGTGATGCAGGCGTTAAAATAAATGTTATTGTCAGAGGTGTCTGCTGTCTGATACCGGGTGTAAAAGGTTTAAGTGAGAACATATCCGCAGTCAGTATAGTCGACAGATTCCTTGAGCACAGCAGAGTGTATGTGTTTCATAATAACGGGGATGAGAAAATATATTTATCATCGGCTGACTGGATGAAACGAAATCTCAGCAGAAGGATAGAGACCGCTTTTCCCGTTTATGACAAGAGTCTGAAAAAAGAAATAATGGATCTGATGGAAATTCAGCTCAGTGACAATGTAAAGGCAAGGATCATCGATGCCGGGCAGATTAATTTATATAGAAAAGATAATACCGGTATAGATATCTGTTCTCAGAAAAACACTTATGAATATCTTAAGAATTTATAAATTAATTTTCATTAGCAAAATTTTTTAACAGCTGGTAAATCACAAGTTACCGCCTGCGAAGTTTTGTTGTTTTTGGAAAATAAAAAATGAATTATAAAAATATCCTGAAATATATTTTTTTATATCTGACCGTATTTTCGTCAGCCGGTTTAAATTTTACTCTTCCTGAATCAAACCGGAACTCGTTATCCTTTTATCAAAACAATCTGCAGCATAGAGTAATTGATGAAAGTGATTCCTCAGAATTCAGCAGTGACGGTCCTGTAATTGTCTATGAAGAGGGAAATATAAAGAGTTACTCAGTCATACCGGGAAGTAATGATTTTAAAACTTCAGTAAAGACCATTGGAGCTGAAGACATCTTATCCTGTTACGTCGATGAGAAAGGTGATCAGTTCAATTTCCGTCTGAAAGAATCCGTGAACACCGAAAATGATGTTTATGATCTTCCCGAAAAGATGCTGATACTTTCCGATATCGAAGGTAACTTCAAAGGATTTTATTTAATATTAAAAGGAGCGGGGGTTATCAATGAAAATTTTGAATGGACATTCGGAAACGGACATCTGGTTCTCGTTGGTGATTTTTTTGACAGAGGTTTAAATGTTACTGAATGTCTATGGCTAATTTATAAACTTGAATACGAAGCTGAACAGAGCGGAGGGAAAGTTCATTTCATTCTCGGCAATCACGAAATGATGGTACTCAGAGGAGATCTGAGATATGTCAGAGCAAAATATTTTTCTAACGCGGATTCATTAAAACTTAGTTATGATAAATGGTTTGCAAAGAATACCGAACTCGGGAAATGGCTGAGAAGTAAAAACGCAGTTGAAAAAATCGGAGATTATTTATTCGTTCACGCCGGTATAAGCAAAGATTTTCCTGCGGATACTTTTTCTCTGACCGACATAAACGTTAACATAAGATTATCGATAGATAAAACTTTTCCTGGCGGTAAAACTTCTAAAGATATTTTTATCGGAAGCGGCGGTCCGCTCTGGTACAGAGGTATTATAAAAGAAACAGAAACTCAGGAAGATGTAGAGAAAACTCTCAGCGTATTCAATTCATCAAAAATGATAGCCGGTCACACGATAGTTGACAGCATAAAACATCTTTATAACGGCAAAGTGATAGCGATAGATCTTGATCATAATGAAAATACGAAGAAAGGAGTTATGTTTGCGCTTTGGTTTGAGAATGGAAAATTTTATATGATAGATAATAACGGTTTAAAATCAGAGTTGTAATGATCCCGTATAACGGGCAACTTTCACTTACATATTTTTTAACTTATTAAATTCCTATAGTATGAAAAAAAACATACATCTCTTAATTGCTGCAATATTTGTGATACAAATTTCTTTTAATACAAATATCTCAGGACAGACTTCCGCCGACAGGGATGTTTTGTTAAAAAAAATAACGGAGCTTAAAGAAGAAACCAAGGTGAAGTCATTAATCACCGGTATAAAAAAAGGTGATGAAGAAATTCTGACCATTGCGCTCGGTGAATCAATGACTTCCGTTCCGGCTTCAGCGGATATGCATATACGGATAGGCGGAGTGTCTGAAATATTCTTCGGCACTCTGCTGATGATACTTTCTGAAAAAGGTGAAATTGATATTGATGAAAAAATTTCTAAATGGATGCCGGAGCTGCTCGCTGCGGATAAAGTCACGCCTTTAATGCTTATTAAAAATACCGCCGGTTATAAAGATTATGTTCTAAATAAAGATTTTGTTGATCTGGTTACGAAAGAGCCGTTCAGAAATTTCAGCAGAGAGGAAATTATTGCTTATTCAGTCGGCGGCGGTGAACTGAATTTCACGCCGGGCACAGATCAAAAATATTCACACACGGAATTTACCATACTGGGAAAAGTAATCGAGCGCGCTACCGGAAAAAAAATGCCTGAGCTTTATGAAGAATATATTTTCAGTCCGCTTAATCTTCAGAATACCGGTTACAGCGTTAATCAGGAACTTCCGTCTCCTGTGCTTCATGCATTCAGTTCCGATCGCGGAATTTACGAAGACGCTACTTACTGGAATCCTTCATGGACAGGGGATTCGGGACCTTTGTATTCAAATTTGAATGATCTGATCAGATTCGCCCGTGCATTCGGAAAGGGAAGTCTTCTTACTCCCGCATCGTTTGAAAGACTTGTAAGCAGACCTGAAGGAGCAAAAAATCCTGATCTGTATTTTGCTTCGGGTTTCGTTGTCGCCAACGGATGGTATGCTCAGAATCCCAGCTTCAACGGATACAGCGGCGCATTCGGATATCTGCCGGAAGATGATCTAACGGTAATAGTATTTACTACGCAGTCAGATGATCCCAAGTCTGATGCGCAGGCATTTAAAATATTAAAGGAGATTGTTAAAATTATCAGTCCGGAAAAAGTTATCAATTTCTGAATGAACCTGACAATTATTTTTAAAACCGGAAAAAGCATGATAAGAAAGAGATTTGTGTAAGTAATTCCCGATCCCGTAAAGATGATTGTTTTACTACTGCTTTTTTACAGGACGGCTAACGGGGAAATTCAAAAAATTTACAGATGCGCCTGATGCTGTATAGTAACTTCACAGTTGCTGATCTCAGCTAACTGTTACTGAAATGAATGGACTGTAAAATAATATTCATGAAAGTATGTGATGACAATAGTCAGTAGAATTTATAAAAATATACTATTGTTCACTGAGTTTTCTTTTTTTATCAATTTTCAGAATTCTTTCAATCTGTTTTTTCTTATCAGCTTTATTATTCAGTTTATACATCTTATAATCGTAACTGCTGCTGCCGACTAATCCGCCTACTATTAAGCCGATAAGAATTCCCGAACCCGCGCCGATCATTCCGCCACCAACTGTTTCGAAGCCACTTAAATAACCTGAAGAAGATTCTTCGTTGGCTGAACCAATTGCTACCCCGGTAATCGTGCCGGCCAATAATCCGACTAATGCACCGGACAACATACTGGGACCTATGTTTTTTTCGCTTTTAATACTTATACCGTTTATTTTATTAATGTTCAGCTGCTGTTCTGATTTCTGTCCTAAAGAAAGACTTATCAGGCTGTCATTTAAAAATCTTATCTTTTTAATTCCATCTAAGTCTATCAGAATAGGGACTCTCACTGTTTTATTTTCAACAATGGTTTGCATTGATCCCGAAATATATTCGATTGAGATTTCATCCGGATAATATGTATTGACTGAGTCAGACTGAGCATTAACAGTGTTACCCGCGAAAAGGAATAGAATGGATATTATTAGATTTACTTTGTATTGATTCATTTTAACTTCTCCTTGATTAATTTACTTAAAATTAATAAAATTACTTTTTCTAATTGTCATGACTTTGTCAAAAATTAAATGAAACATTAATTTAAAATTAAAAGATCTCACTCAGCATTAGTGAGTGAGATCCTATGAACGTTTTTTACATTCCTCTCTTTGTTCAATAAAATTACTTTGTCAGGATCATTCTTTTTGTCTGAACAAATCCTTCGGACTGTAATTTATAAAAATATACTCCGCTTGAAAAAGCAGATGCATTCCATTTAATTGAATAGCTGCCTGCATCCTGTTTTGTATTAACAAGAGTCGTTACTTCCCTTCCGAGCAGATCATAAATTTTTAGCGTTGTGAATCCGCCGGCAGCAAGACTGTAAAAAATCGTCGTCGAAGGGTTGAATGGATTCGGATAATTGTTCTTCAGTTCGTATTTTAATTCATTCACATCCCCGTCAACAGTTATTTCATTTGCGTCTCCCTGATTTACTTCCTTAATTCTGCCTTCGGTTCTATAATACAGTAATCTCAATTTTCTCACATACTCTTTGAGTCCTTCATATTCTGTAACCTGAAGTATCTGTATATTTTCAACTTCCACTCCTCCGAGTGAAATTAATATTCCCAGTAATCCTTCATTTACAGTGACAGAATATTTTTTATTCGGATGCAGCGGAGAATTATTTATTCGGACTGATGAAAGTATAACTCTTTCACCGGCAGGTTTTTGAATATCGTATTTGAATTTCATTCCGGATACCTGCACAAAAAAATCATTGTCTATACCTATCATAGATAAACCGATTTCCAGACCTTTAATGAGTTCAGATCCTCTTATATCAAATGTCGCAAGTTTAAAATTCAGACCGGAAGCTGTGTCATATCCGTAACTGACTGATCTGAATACATCAGCGCTTGTTATAACCCCGCGGTAAATTTTCTTAGCTACAAGTCCGTTTGCAGTGATTCCGATTTTTGTGTGTGTTTTCTTCCTGTAAGAATCTGTGATAAGATTTCCCATAGGAGTATCCTTTGTTCTGCTGTCCGGAGCATTTGCTGTTTCTAAATCTCTCAAAGCGATGCCGTCGATAGTATGAAATACATCGCCGAACTGCGCTGTGATACCTGTTTTAAGTTCGTCCACTACAGCTTTAATTTCCGGAACTGCCGGAACGTTTTTATCAACGGGTATAAGAGTATATTCATTAAATGTAACCACATCATTCTCAAAAGTAAATTTGAGTTTGCCGATGTTTTGATAATATGGACCTGCCTGACACAAATAAACCGGTTTGTTTTTTGGATTCATTATGATTACCGGCTGCTGTATTGCTATATGGTCATGACCTCCGATAATGAAATGTATTCCGGGAACGTTTGCCGCTATCTGCTCATCTATGGCAGAGCCGAGATGTGAAAGAAAAACTATTACATCAGCTCCCTGATTCTGCAGTTCAAGAACTGTAGCATAAGCTGTTTCTGCAACATCCTCTTTTATAATAACCGGATAGGCATTGCTGAGCGGTGCCGGAATTGTCATTCCGAAAATACCGACTTTTAGATCTCCGAATTTTTTAATAGTATACGGCTGTATAAATTCCGACAGCTGCGGATAACCCGTCAGATCAAGGTTTGCAGATAACACCGGAAAAGATCCGTTTGAAAATCCTGCGGTCAAAACATCATTCAGCGTTGACGGTCCGAAATCAAATTCATGATTACCAACTGTCAAAGCGTCAAATCCTATCTGCTTCATTATCTGCAGCTCGGGAACACCGAAATATGCATTAAAGAAAAAATCTCCGACAGAGAAATCTCCTGCATGAAGAGTAAGAACGTTTTGTTCTGTCTGCTTTACCATTCCTATTACTGTAGCAGCTTTTGCTATTCCTCCGATCGTCCCTTCAAGATTAAAGGTCTTTGGTCCGGTAGCGTCAAGGTGCGAGTGACTGTCGTTTGTATGTAAGATCGTTACCGGTATTTCCTGAGCATTTGTGAAGTTAATGGAAGTGAATATCATGAATAAGATTGTAAAAATAAACTTTAATGGCTTTTTCATCTTATTACTCCTTCTCCGCAAAAGCGGATTTAAATTAAGTTTATAAAAATTTTTTAAAACGATTTAAAAAAAAAAGATCTCATTATCTTATTTATTAAATCTATATAAATTTATATATAAGGATTTGTTCAATTGTCACAGTTTTGTAAAAAATGTGATGGCTTAATTTATAATAAAATTAGTGATCCACTTGTTTTCAATTATAGTTACTCCTTTTTAAAAAAGTAGTAATGTGTACATAAAAAACCGGAGCAGTAATACCGCCCCGGACAGTTATAAAATTATCCATCATCAAAATTAATTATTTTACAAAATACACAATTGTCCGTTTTTGTAATTATGAATTTATTTTAAGAATCAATTTGATTCAATTATTAAATCTGTATAAAATTAAATGTTACGCTCAGTTCAAATATCTTACGAAAGTAAAATATGTATAGAGTTGTAATGAATGGAGATTGATTATATGTGAGTGAATTTCCGGGGGATTTTATTTTACAAACTTATATCCAGCTGAATGGTAAGTTATAATATGTTTCGGACTGGAGGGGTTTGTTTCAATTTTTTTCCGCAGCATCAGAATGTAATTATCAACCGTTCTTGTAGTCGGAAAATTGTCGTATCCCCAAACTTCATTTAGAAGATCGTTCCGTGAAACAACATTGCCTTCATGTCCGATAAAATATTTCATGATCTCATATTCTTTCAATGACATTTCAATTTTTTGATCACCTTTTACTGCTTCCATCTTTGCGAAATCAAGTGTGACATCATCAAATTTAAATATGTCAAAATCATTTTTTATAACAGATCTTCTTCGCAGTATAGCTTTAATTCTTGCAACAAGTTCTCTGATACTGAATGGTTTAGTAACATAATCATCAGCGCCGAGCTCAAGACCTATCACTTTATCCGCTTCTTCGGCTTTGTCAGAAAGCATTATTATGGGGAAGTTGTACCCGCTGAGCCGGAGATCTTTGCAGATATCAAAACCATTTTTGCCGGGCAGCATTATATCCAGCAGTATCAGCTCAGGTTTAATTTTTAATGCCGTAAGAAATCCTTTTTCACCGTCGGAAGAAATCAGGGTTTCATAATTTTCTTTCCTCAGACTAATTTCCAAACCTTTGGATACAGCCGGATCGTCTTCTATGATCAGTATTTTATTCATGCTGAAATGATAATAATGTATTTTTACAATTAATTTAATTGAACTGAAATTTCCCGGTCAGCTTTCTTCAATGGAAAGTATAAATTAAATGAAGTTCCTTTCCCTAATTCGCTTACAACTTCTGTCTTTCCTTTGTGTGAATCCATAATGTTTTTTATAATGCTCAATCCGATTCCCGCACCGTCTGTGTGTTTTATGTCAGAGTTTTTCAGCCGGACAAATGGATTGAATATATTTTTTATATCCTCCTTTGATATTCCTATTCCTTCATCTTTAACTTTTATTACAGCATAATTATTTATTGTTTCAGAAGAGATCCTTATAATCTTTTTCTCAGGAGAATATTTAATAGCGTTTGATAATATATTTATCACCGCCTCTTTTACTGCATCCTTATCCGCTTCAATAAATATATTATCCTGAAGAAATATTTCCGATTTGAAATTTTCCATCATAAACTGATATTCCATTATCTTTAAAGATTCCGTAATACAGTCTTTAAGATTTATTCTTATAAATGAGTATTCTTTAATTCCGTTTACAATTTTCGAATAATTCAGAACATTGTTGATAAGTCTTGTGAGACGGTCTGTTTCACCTTCAATAATTTCCAGATATTCGTTTGTATTTCCTTTTTTATAATTATCCTGTTCCCTTAAAATTTCCGTGAACATCTTGATTGAAGTAAGAGGGGTTTTAAGATCATGTGAAACGCTTGATACATAATAGATCATATTCTTATTAAATTTTTCAAGTCGCGATATTTCAAGCTTTTCAAGCTCAACTTTTTCCTGAAGCTGCAGTTTTTTATACGCAAGCTTTACATTGGAAACTAATATGTTCAGTAATTCAATATCTTCTTTCATATAACGGTGACCGGATATTTTGTCACCGAGTATTATTGCTGCCGAAATATTTTCCGGCTCAATTGTAAAAGGAATTATTATGCTTACATTCCGGCCTGTCAATATTTCTGACTTTGAATAGTCTGTCTCCAGTCCCGGCTCTGTTTTATCCTTAACGGCAAATACTTTATTATGACCGGTATTCTTCTCTTTCAATATTAAATCTGATATTTCTGAGCTGAGAGTTTCGAAATTATTTTGCGAAAGAACTTTTATATTTTTTCTGTTTTCAGTGGCTGCAGCAAAAGCAATCTTCCTGACAGGGATTATTTTTTCAACCGCCGATATAACATACCTGCTTAAGCCGTATATTGTGATCTGGTCATTCAACCCTGCCGAAAAATTAATTACTGCTTTCTCAAAATCATAACCTTCTCTGTAAAAAATTATGTCAATATAATTTCTTAATTTATTTTGTATCGGGTTAAAAATTATTATAGCAAAAAAAATCATTAGCACCGAAACAATGTCTTCGTATCCTTTTATAAAATCGCCGGCAATTAGTTTTATAATTTCATTTGCAGCTAAATAAATAATTATAATTATAAAAGTTAATGCGGTATAGAGAATACTTTTTTTTATAAATAAATCTATTTCAAAAACTTGATATTTAATAATTGCTCTTGCGAAAAAAGCCGGCACAAAAATTAAAAAAGCCAGAAGAAATTCCTCCTGAAAAAGTTCTTCAAATCCCAGCAGTCTCGGCAGCAGCCAAAGAAGCATGAACGGAAACACTCCGACGGCTAATCCCCAGAAAATCCATTCTGCTTTTTTCCTCTCTGAGGTGTCACTTATTTTCCGGCAGCATAAAAATAAATTTACCGTGCCTGAAATAACAGACATCAGCAATACGGCTTCAGTTATTTTCCAGAGTGTTCCCATGATTAAAACCATCTCTGAATTTATATCGGTAATCGAATTAATCCGAACCGAGATCAGTAAAATACAAAACAAAAATGATATTATATAAAGAAAGGTGAAATATTTATTAAATCTCTTTATCCTTATAACCGGAAAAAGAAATGTAAACTGCAGAAACGCTATTCCGCCGAGAAAATATGAAGATACGTGAGAAGCCCTGATTATATAAGCAATCCAGTCATTATCTGTAAAATATTTTCCGGGGGATGTCATGGTTGCAAGTGAAAAAAGTAAAAAGACCCAGAATAATGTTCTGACAGCTCTGTCCCCGGATTTTTTTCTGATCAAAAACACAGAGGTGATCCAGAATGAAAGTCCGATAAGTAAGCTGATCAGTATGAAATTATATTCTCTGTAAAACCGTACTAATTGAACTTGAAGATTTATAACAGTATTACCGGCCGTTAATATATTGAGATCTGTTTCATTACCTGCAGATTTTGAATCCAGTATGTTTTCAAGCTGATACATACTTTCAAGGCGGATACCGTCAACAGACTGTAATACATCTCCCGGCATTATTTTTTTATAATGTTCGGCAGATATAATTTTATCATCTGTGAAGTTATAGCGAAACGGGAGATCGGCTTTGGTTATAAGTCTGTTTATCCCCAATAATCCTGTTATCAGAAATATCAGCGATACTGTATAATAAAAATACTTTCCGTGATTATCCGTATCCATTTCCGCAGAAATTAATTACAAAGCTTACGAGCTAAGTTCAGACAATAACTGACAATAATTTTTTGACCGGAAAAACAGATGACATAATCAATATTCCAGTTGTATTCCTCTCTGAATATAAAATTTATTTTATAAAAAAAGTATGACTTACACCAACACCTGTTAAAAGGTGTTTTGACTATACATCTTTCGGTTTAGTAATAAATAAATATTCAGAATATCCAGCCCGCTGTAAATGTAAATGTCTGAAAATTTTTCCAGTCATCAAAATCATTTACTGTAGTAGGCTGTTTTAAATTTACATAATCAAATTTCACTTCAAGAGGAATTTTATTTTCAGACAATTGTCTGACAGGAATGTTCAAACCTAATCCGTAAGTGAATTCGTTAATTTTGTCTTTACAGTTACTGCATTCTTCTGTTATTTTCTGAGTGTAATATCCTCCCCTCAGAGAAAGTATTTCGAGAAAAGTAAACTCCATGCCTGAATGAAAACCGGCGAAATATTTTGAATTAAAAAGATCCATATACTCAAGATTCAAAAGAATATTATATGAATTAAGTTTTGAAATAATATTCTTATCGTCAATTGAAAGATCATACGAAGCTCCTATTCTGAATATAACCGGCAGCTTGTCTTTCTGAGATGCGTCAACTGATGAGAAAGATGCAGAATTCACATTGATGAGACTTGAACCGGCGTTAAGCAAATGGTTCAGCTTACCTGATTTTATGTTAAATGACTTGATGACTCCAAGATCAAAATAAAATACATCTCCGTTATTACTTCTTTCATTTCCAACCGATACTTCACTTCCGGTATTGTTCTTCAGCAGATTCAGATTTAATCCGACATAAAATTCTTTAATTACTTCCGAAGATAATGTCAGCCGGTAATTCGTAACATATGGTTCGTAACTTCCGGTTATATTTCCGAACTCATCTGTAATAACAACTTCATGTCCGTAAGTAAAATAGTCACGGCTGAAGCCTACAGTTCCGTAATCCATTATTTTATATGAAGCTGAAAAGAAATTATACTTTGCTGAATCTAAAAGATAATATTTGCCCGTGAAGCTTCCGCTCAGACTGAGACCTTGCAGCGAAGCCGTTCCTGCAGGATTATAGAAATAAGAAAGAGCATCTCCGGTAACAGAAACAAAACCTCTTCCCATCGCTTCAGCTCTTGCGCTTGGCTGTCTTCCGAAAAATAATTCCGATAATGTTCCTTTGTAATTTTGTGAAAATGAATCTTGGTAATTAATTAACACTATCAAAACTGCAAAAAACCTGATAACGTTTTTCATTTTTAATTCTCCTTTTGTTTAATAATTATTTTTTGTTAAATGAAATACCGTCTACAAAACAGATAAAATTATCATTTTATACCTCTAACTTCAATACCCGGCGGCAGACCCTGCGGAAATCTTGCAAACATTTTCAGATCCGTTATTTTAATTTCCTCGTCTCCGTAAGTAAATGCAGATTCGCCGCTTGAAGCAATTGCAATTGTCACTAATAGATTAATCGGTAAAGTTATCACTGCCATATACCCGTGCACCAGCGAAGCTAGGGTAAAAAGCGGAATGGCTCCGCCGTAACTTACACCATCGGCGTATTTCAGATAATACTTGCTGACTTCTTTAACCGGAATTATTTTAATTGTTTTTACCGGACTGTCTTCAGGTTTGCTCAGTACTATAAATTTTATACTGTCAACCGCGATCAGTTCTCCCCTTATTGTTTCTTTCTCATTTCGGTAAAGTGAAATGTAAGAACCATACTGGTTCACGTCTATCTCCTCTGATTCCGGTAAATAATCAGGCGAATAAGAACAGCTGCTTAACATTAATGCCGCAATAACTGTAGCAGCAAGTTTAGTTTTCATGATAAGAAAAAGTTTTTGTATCGATTTTTGAATTCCAGAATTCCTGTTCCATTGTAGCTTCATAGATCTTATAATCTTTTGCTTCTGATTTCAGATAATTTAAAGGATGCTCTATCATCTGATTCAGCTTTATTAAATTCTTGTCTTTTATCCATTGTTCACGCATCCATTCGATATAATATCCTTTTGAATAAAGAAACAACTCATAATCTTTATTCTGCTCAGGCAGATTAAAATAGAATTTATATTCGCTGCCCGGCATTGAGATCAGGAGTTTACCGGGATTATTTATCGAAGCGAGCGCTGCGTCGTCTGCTTTACCTTTATTTAAAATCAGGTTTGGAGATATTTCAAGCGGTTTTATTTTATCTTTTATGTTTGTAAGCGCCGCATAATCTATTCGCCATAATCCTTTATTCATAACAAGCTTTACTCTAATATTTGAACTGTTAGTATTACTTTTCAGGGGAAGTAATTGTTTGTTTACTGCGATTGGTCCTGTCTCGAATAAACTTCCCGACTTATACCATTTGCTTTTATCCTCATTCCAGACATATACATCAATGCCGCCAAGTTCTTTTTTGATTCCTCCGTTCAGTTTGTTTATGGTCTCATTGCTGACTTCGATCTTTGCAAAAAAATCTCCGATCTCATCTCCCATATATCCCATTGCGCTGTAAATAAAATATGTTGTCATCAGAGTCTGACGAAAATGAATGACAAGTCCGGGGTTAATGTCTTTACCTGCGCTATCGAAATTTAAGGTTATTTCTTCTTTGCTGCTGAGATTATTTTCATCGGAAGCGCTGAATCGCTCAAGCATGTCTTCATTCCTGATCAAATCCGTTATGTCTCCTTCGGTTCCATTCGCATTACTGACAGGATAAATATTTTCACACAGATAAAAGTCATCATCGGAAGAATGATAGATGCGCTCACCTTCATTTCTCGGATATGCGAAAAGTTTCACATCCCTGACACAGTGAGTTTCAAGAGCTTCATTTTTCATTGTAATGGAAAACTCACGGTCTGTTAAAAGTCTGTTGTTAAGCGCATCAATGTCAGCGTATTCCATTGAAGGTGATATTGCGCTTGAAAATCCTTCGGCATCGGCAAAATGAAAGTTGTCATTTTCATTTCTATAAAAAGTGGGACATGAACCGTAGCATGCTTTTGGATTGGTTATACAGTAGATTCCTATTGCAACATCAAGTCCGGCAAGAATATACAGTCCCGCTAATCTTCCTGATTCTGAGCCCGATATTTTTTTATTTGTTTCAAAGATCGCAATGCTGTCTATTGATATTTCAACATTTCCCTGAAATGTTATTTCACGGTTAAAATCATAAAGCGTCCCTGTTCCTGAAACTGTATTCTGAACTGTGTCAACTTTCCAGGAATTACGAAGGATACACACATCTCCGTTTTTAAAATGGGCTTTGAGAAATGGTTTGGCTCTAATGTTTTTTGTCTTATGTATTAGTTCGTTCGCCTCTTTATAGTTTGAACGGAAATAATATGTCTGGCACGCCTCTAATGCAACGATGCTTATAATAATTAATGCGGTACAGAAAATTAATTTTTTGGTTTTCATTTTCTTCTTTGAGTTAGGATTTCTTATTATATTTATTTAAAAACATTAAAAATAATCCGTCCGTTGAATTATTTATTCGTAATCATCTTCTTACTACCTGTTCCAATTTATGTAATCTCATAATTTCAGTTGTCATAGAATTGTCAAAGTTTTTCCGGAGCTTTCTCTTTAAATAAAAAATGCCGTCTGTAAAAAGACGGCATTCGTATTATTGAATTTGTCACTTTGTTTATCTTTATATTCCTCTCTGAAATGAGTCTTTAATATAACTTATTTCATCAGGCACAATCTGCTGCTTTTTAATTTATTATTTAAGCACTACAAATTTCTTCACCGCAACAAAATCTCCCGCCTTCATCTGATAGAAATACGCTCCGCTCGCAAGGTCCGCAGCATTGAATTGTATCTTATGATATCCGGCTGTCTTCATCTCATTCACAAGGGTTTTCATTTCTCGTCCGATTATGTCATAAACTTTGATAGTTACAATTCCATCAGCGGGCAGATCGTAGTTTATTGTCGTTACCGGGTTGAACGGATTCGGATAGTTCTGCGAAAGAGCATATTTTTCCGGAATGCCGATACTTACTTCTTCCGCAAGTTCGAAGTATTCGAAGTTGCCGTTGAAGTCGATCTGCTTTAATCTGTATTTATAATTTCCTGATTCAAGATTTCTGTCGGTGAATGAATAGTTATGCGATTCATTCGAAGTACCGTTACCTTCAATGAATCCGATCTTACTCCAGTTTTCAATTTTCAATTTTTCATTTTCAACCGCTCTCTGGATCTCGAATCCGGAGTTGTTGAGTTCAGAGGATGTGCTCCAGGAGAGTATGACGTTTCTTTCGCTTATAGAAGAAATGAATGATTGAATTTCAACGGGAGATGGGAAATCCCAAATAACAAATGCAGTATCAACAACATTGCCGGCTTTAACAATAATTGTATCTATTCCCCAATTTATCCCGGTAAAACAATAAGTTGCTTTACCCAATTCATTTGTCGTGATTTCAGCCGTATCTTTGTTTGCTCCTTTGACTTCAAAAACTATTTTAAAATCTTCAACAGGAATCCCTGCAGCTGTTCTATAAAAACAGTTGATACAGCTCTGTTCATTTTGCAAACTGACTGACCTTTTTGGAAATACTACAAGCTTGTTATTCTTACCCAAATACAATCCTGCAGTCCAGCGGCTATCCTGAATATTGGGTTTATAAAACAAGCCGCCGATTATTACATCGCTGTTGTTATCTCCATTTATGTCCATTGCTCCTGAGAGAGACTGTATATTGCTTACCTTAAATCTGGATTCCATTGATTGCCCTATACCCATACCGGAACCAAAGAACAAGTAAGCATAACCATGAATTTCTCCGATGAGTATATCTGAGAAACCATCCCGGTTATAATCACCCGCACAAGCAATTTCAGTCCCAAAAAGTGAATGAGTAATACCTGTAATTTGCCAGTCGGCGATTAATTGTGGACCATCAGAAGATCCCCTGAAAAAATAAACTCTGCCATTGAAATCATTTTCATTTATCGCACTTACCATAATATCGTCAAATCCATCAGCATTAATATCTCCTGCATCTGAAACAGCAAAGCCAAATCCAAAATCAGATTGGATGTGCCAGTCCGGTGGTTCATAAACTGATTTTTGCTGCTTACCAAAATATAAAAATGTTTCACCGCCTGTATAATATTCAATATATTTATATGCACTCACAATAATATCATCATATCCATCCCCATTTACATCTCCGGCATTTGATACTGATTTTCCAAAACCTTCAAGAGGTAATATTGATGATGCTGTCCACGAAGGTTCGTTGTCCGGAATTCCTGAAGAATTTCCCAAATAGACATAAGCACCAACATATCTTGAGTTATATAACTGGCAATCTCCTGTTCCAATGATGAAATCAGAATATCCATCTCCATTAACATCCCCGGCATCAGAAATTGACGATCCGAAAGATCCGCCTGTTCCCGGTGAAGTTTTTGTCCAGGATGGTACGTTGTTTAATCCCTCCGGAGAACCGAGATACAAATAAACCTTTCCTATTCGACCGCCATCATTATAAGCAGGATCAGCAATTATTAAATCATCAAATCCGTCATTATTGAAATCGCCGGCACCTGATACAACGCTTCCAAATTCTCTTCCGCCTGATGCAGTCCAGTTTGGAATTTGACCCGGAAGTGACAGACCACCATAATACAAATGAGCCTTGCCCACACTCGCCTGAGAGTTATTATCGATTGGTATACCAATAATGAAATCGTCGAATCCGTCACCATTCACATCTCCGGCTGAGGATACTGATTTTCCGATAAAATAATCCCCGCCTTCATCCGGAGCTACCCAGTCGGCTTCAATCCTTAATGTTGTCGGCCCTCCAAAAAATGCATAATACCATGGCCATAATTCATTTAAGTATGGTTCTTCAAATTTTAATCCGCCGACCAGTATATCCGAATAACCGTCAGCATTAACATCTCCTGCTGATGAAACTACTGCAAATAAAAATTCATTCATTTGATATTTCCAGTAGTTGGAATTGTTAATTCCATTTTGTGATCCATAGAAAACATAAGCTGAAGAATTTGATGTATCTGACATATTATCCCATGCAGTATAATGAGCGCCGATAATCACATCATCGTAACCATCAAAGTTCACATCTCCTGCATCTGATACAGATGTTCCGAATCCGGGGTCCTGATTGTCTAATGACCATGCATCTATCAAGCCGTTCAGAGAGCCGTAATAGAGGTAGGTTTTTCCATTAATGCCGGTTGCTCCGGTGAAATTCGGGGACCCGACTATTACGTCATCAAATCCATCGCTGTTCACATCACCTGCTGATGATACGGAATAGCCGAACAAAGAATAATTATCCTCTCCAATTCTTCCTGAATTTATATTAGCTCCTGATGGTGATCCGAATGATACCCAGAATCTTCCGTTTGATTCATACTGAATATCTCCGGGTCTCGAAGGTGGTGGTGGCCAGTAAGGTTCACCGGCTATTACATCCGAGTAACCGTCACCATTAATGTCACCTGCACAGGATACAACATCTCCCATTCCTGTATATCCATCAAGCCAGTTTATGAATGAATAAACGGGATCATTGGAAAGTCCGTTTGCCGAGCCGAGAAAAATCATCACTCTTCCATGAGCGCTTAAATAGTTGTTCGGATAACCGGGCGCACCAACTATTACATCATCATAACCGTCTCCGTTATAATCTCCTGCTGTTGAAACACTGTAACCTAATCTTGCCCATTCTACATTGCTCTCATAAACCCAGTCGGCAGAATCCGGGAGACCATCCTGTGAACCATAGAATACATATATCCTACCTTCATCGGTTTGTCCGTTTGCATATTTGGGTTCTCCGACTATGATATCTCCAAAACCATCTCCGTTAATGTCGCAATTTCCGGAAACCGAACGGGCAAATTCCGTAACAGCGCTTCCCAATTTTTTAAATTGCCATTTGTAATCATTTGACAATCCGTTTAAAGAGCCAAAGTATACTGCAACGTATCCTGCATATAATGATGTATGTTCACCTGGGCTGCTGATTAATATATCCGAATAACCATCAAGATTTATGTCACCTGCATCCGCCATAACAATATGCCGCATACTCGTGTACCAGCCGCCTTTTGTCCAGTCAGGCGTACTCGACAACGGATCCACAGTAACGGGATACTCGGCATCACTATCATCAACCACTATCGCAAACTGCTTCTCATCGTTTTTCTCAAAGTAAGCATCAAGCGTCTTGCCCCTTGCATCCCACGCTTTCAAAGATGCATACATCATCTTGTCTTTTCCGTCTTTGCCGGATCGAAATGTTACTGCATCTTTGTTTACGTCCATCTTCAGATCCGTACTAACATTCATCAAAAGCTGAAGATTTTTTTCATCTCCGGAAATTTTTTCCTTAACAATAAAATCCTGCCGCATACCTTCTTTAGTGTTCGTATAATCGATCCTGATATTTTCATTTTCGATTGAAGTTTTATTTCCAAATAAAGTAAATTCTTCATTCTTAATTCCAAATTCTTCATTCTTAATTCCAAATATGACACTCCAGTCTTCCATCACTTCATACTTCTTCTCTTTTTCAGAAAGCATTCTGTCATTCACATCAAACAGCGGTATCTTTGTCTCGCGCGGTTTTGCAGTGAATCCGTTTGTATGATATGTGAATTGTAAATTGTTTGCCCTGTTGGGCGACTGATATGCTTTTATTTCTTCGCTGTATGAAATGCTGTATTCTTCTTTCATAATATTTTCTACCGCGGCGGAATACCAGTTCTGATCCGCGTCATTCAGAAATGCTTCCGGAATTACTCCGTTTGGTTTTTCACTGATTTTATTCTCAGCAGGCAGGTAATCGGGACATGCCAGGCTTAGGGGATTGATTGGATCGGCTAAGTTTGGCTGTTCTTTATAATTGTCTCGTATCGCTAACGAGCTAATTAAAATCAATGAAACCAATAGTATAAACTGTTTCATGATTGATTTTATTTATTTTTAAAAAAAGATCGTCAGATCAATTACTTTTTCATTGAGTATTCATTCCTGCAAATGCAATGAACGGAAGCAGAGAGAACTTGCAGGAATGAATAACATTAAATTACTTCATCACTACAAATTTCTTCACCGCAGTAAAATCCCCTGCAGTCATCCTATAGAAATACGCTCCGCTAGCAAGGTCCGCGGCATTGAATTGTATCTTATGATATCCGGCTGTCTTCATCTCATTCACGAGTGTTTTCAGTTCACGTCCGAGTATGTCATAAACTTTGATCATTACAATTCCGTCAGCGGGAAGATCGTAGTTGATTGTCGTTACCGGATTGAACGGATTAGGATAGTTCTGCGAAAGATCATACTTATCCGGAATACCGATACTTACTTCTTCAGCAAGCCCGAAGTATTCATAACTACCGTTGAAGTCAATCTGCTTTAATCTGTATTTATAATTGCCTGTCGTAAGATTTCTGTCTGTGAATGAATATTGGTTCGGCTGATTCGAAGTTCCGTTTCCGGTAACGAAGCCCGCCTTATTCCATACTATATTATTATCAATGTCTGATGCTCTCTCGATATCAAAGCCGGAGTTGTTGAGCTCGGCGGAAGTAGTCCAGATGAGAGAAACATTTCTTCCCGAAACTGATGAGGTAAACGCTGCCAGTTCAACAGGAAAAGGAGAATCTACATACACATGATAGGAAAGCAGAGTATCAATGCCGGATTCTCTATAGGCGTTAAAGTAAAGTACAAAATGACCTGGATTGTTACCTGCATATACTGCCACTGTATCTCCAGCGGAATTCGGAGGTATTGATGCCTGTGTATTATCATAATTAGAAATATCCCAGTAACCGCTGTCAGCAGAACTCACATAAATATTATTCTCTGAGCCAACAAGAATATTTGAGTTACCTGTAATTGAATACCGGGGTTTGTAATCATTTAGTAAAATAGAGATATTGGATTCAAACGAATCACCACTTTCATTTGCGATTATTAAATCGATATCACCGTCAAGATCAAAGTCAGCCGTTGTACCCATAAATGGTTTACTTCCGGCTGGATAGCTTGAAAATAATTCAAGCGTACCAAAGGAATTGTTTTTATAGACTTTTACATTATCAGAGTTTTCATCTGTAAACACAGCATCTATATCTCCGTCTGCATCATAATCTGCTGGTAAAATATCAGAATTTGTCGAAGTAGGGAAAGTTACCCTTGAAAATACTCCGATTCCATTATTAAAATATAAATAACTATTACTCAAAATATCGAGATCTTTATCACCATCCAGATCAGCAGCTTTCGAATTAACAAAATATGCACTAAGTCTTGACGCATTACCGAAATTTGCATTCCCGTCGTTATATAAAGTCATAAGATCCGAATACTGATAACCGTGAATTTGAACAATCATTAAAGTAAAATCCAGATCACCGTCATTATCCATATCACCCAGATTTAAACTCAAGAGGAAAATAGGAAACCCGCTTATATCAGTGAATGTGATCGAACGTTCTGAAAATATTCCGCTGCCATCATTCAGATAATATTTTAGTTTATTTTGTGAAAGCATTACAACATCCAGATCACCGTCTTCATCTATATCTCCCGAAGATCCATTAGAGCCACCGCCGGTTGAAGTATATGAATTGATAAAGTTGCCGTTCCCATCATTTTTAATAAGTAAAAGTATCCCTGAAATACATAAAATATCCGGATCTCCATCTCCGTCAAAATCACCGGTCAAAATTTCTGTGTTTGCTATTTCAATCGTTTGCGATAAAGAAAATTCAGCATTTCCATTATTTTTAAACATCAATATTTCAGAGCCACTGGTTATAAGATCCGGATCTCCGTCAGAATCAATATCCGCGGAGTAAATTGAAATTATCCGGTCATCAAAAAAGGAAGTATCTATTATTGAAGACATAGTAAAAACTCCTGTTCCTGTTAAAGCCTGAATAATAAAAGTCCATGTATAGGGTTTCAATGGTGTATTATCTGAAGATTGAATTCCTGATGATAGTGTTACCTGTATCTTATCACCGGGCTTGAAATTTTCTACAGGATCAATCGTAGCTTTTCTTTGAAGGGCATCATAAGAAATCAGGCAATTTATCAGACCTGATTGAGAACTGAATATCTTTATATTAGAATTATTTATTGTTGAAGCATTCATATCCTGCCTGAAAAAAACTGTTATCTCTGGATTTACATTTACATTGACAGAGTTATTTTCCGGTATTACAGTCGGTGGTAAATAATTATTTGGTTCATTCAAAAGAGCATAAAGAAAATTATTCTTTTTCCCTATCAGGTCAATATCACCGTCGGAATCAATGTCATTTGAAAACAAAGGAGAAAATGCCAGGCTGTCTGTATATGATAAAAAAGTAAAATATCCCGAACCGTTATTTTTGAATATGGCATTTTTATTTACTGAATTATCATACATTAGAAGATCAAAACTTCCGTCAGCTGTGAAATCCCCGGCAATATTCAAATATGAATAATCTCCGGAACTGATCAATGTTGAATCAGAGAATATTCCGTTGCCATTATTCCTGTGAAGATATATCTGAGATGCGTTTGAAGTGATCATATCCAGATCTCCGTCGTTATCAAAATCTTTCATATCTCCGGCAATTCCGTAAGGCGCTGAATTCAATAATCTGGAAAATGAAAGGTTACCGTTATTCAATAATATTTCTCTTCTGTTGATGATATCAATGTCTCCGTCATTATCAAAATCACAGCAAGTCCGGAATTCTAAATCTTCAGATTCATTCAAGCCCAGATATACTCTGTCGAACTGATGATTTCCAATATTAGAATAAATAACTACTTCGATAGGATAATTTTCATGAAGAATATCATTGTCCCCGTCATTATCAAAATCGAAAATAAAATAATTTCTATAACCTTCAATAAAATCAATAGTTGTAGGATTAATAAACTGTCCGAATCCATTATTATAAAAAATTTTAAAAGAATTCCCTATCCCGTCTGTCAATATAACTGCATCTAAATATCCGTCATTGTCCATGTCATTCAATTCTATTTGAATGGTTGTGTTCTCCGGACGAGGTAGTTGTTCAAAAAATCTGTATGTTTCGTAATAATATCCATCAGCATTTCTTTTGTATACATTAATAGCTCTATATTCTCCATCATGTCTGATAAAAGAAGCCAGTATGTCCATATCACCGTCTCTGTCTATATCCCCCATACACATATACTGCAAAGATGAATCCTGAATTAAAAAATTCGGTGAGAAATCAGCAATACCCTGAGTTGCTTCAATAGTGAATCCAAATGAATATGGACTCAAAGAATCTCCTGAAAAATTCTTAATTCCTGACTTAAGAATTACGGTTATATATTCACCTGCTTTGAAATCAATATCAGGATCGATCGTAAGTTCTCTGATCGAGTTATTATAAGATAAAGAGGGCATTATACAGCCGGTTTGCATTCCGGAAACCTTAATGTTATCATTGTTGAGTGTTGCAGAATTTATATCCTGATCAAAAATGACTTTGATGTCAGCTGCCTTGTTTACGTTAACAGCATTTTGAGGAGGAGATAAGCTTACTATCCGGGGTTGAGTAAAAAATGCCAAACCATCGGAGGCAAATACTTTAAGCCCGGAAGCAATACCGTACTTTAAAAAACCTTCGCTGTTTATTTGTAAATTCTTCTGGTTCTCAATCCGGTCATTAAAAAAATCTCCCGGCAGGTAAGTAAAGTTACCGGTCTCAGATATTGTATTACTATTATTATTTACAAAATTAGAATTTTCTTTTCCGGATAAATTCTGTTCTTCCTTTATATAATTCCCGGCAGTTAACATTCCAAGAATTATAAGCGAAAATATTATAAATAATCTTTTCATGATATTTTTAAAATTTAAATTCAAAAAAAATTAAGAACATCTCAAAGAAAAATTGCAGTAAGCATTTTCGCGCTTACTGCAATTTTTTAATTAATAATTATTTCAACACTACAAATTTCTTCACCGCAACAACATCTCCTGCAGTTATTCTATAGAAATAAGCGCTGCTTGAGAGATCCGATACATTGAATGTTAATTTATAATATCCCGCATTCTTCATTTCATTAGTTAAAGTCTTCATCTCTCTTCCGAGTATATCAAATACTTTGATCGTTACTATTCCGTCAATTGGCAGATCATAATTTATAGCCGTTACCGGATTGAACGGATTCGGATAGTTCTGCGAGAGATCATATTTATCCGGAACGCCGATACTCACAACTTCGGCAAGTTCGAGGTATTTAAAGCTGCCGTTGAAGTCAATCTGTTTCAATCTGTATTTATAATTTCCTGATTCAAGATTTCTGTCTGTGAATGAATATTGGTTCGGCTGATTCGAAGTACCGTTTCCGGTTACGAAACCCGCCTTATTCCATACAATATTATTTTCAATGTCTGATGCTCTCTCGATATCAAAGCCGGAGTTGTTGAGCTCGGCGGAAGTAGTCCAGATGAGAGAAACATTTCTTCCCGAAACTGATGAGGTAAACGCTGCCAGTTCAACAGGTAAAGGATTATCAACATAAACATGATAGGAAAGCAGAGTATCAGGGCCGCATTCTCTATGGGCATTAAAGTAAAGTACAAAATGACCTAAATTGTCACCTGCTGAAACTGCTACTGTATCTCCAATGGAATTCGGAGGTATTGATGCCTGTGTATTATCATAATTTGAAATATCCCAGTAACCGCTGTCTGCAGAGCTCACATAAATATTGTTCTCTGATCCTACTGTAATAGTTGAACTTCCAGAAATACTTAAAACCGGATTATTACAGTCATAGTCATTACGCAAAACAGAAACATTCGATCCCGTTGCATCTCCTCCCATATTAAATATTACCAGATCAATGTCTCCGTCACCATCAAAATCCGCCGAAGTACCGTTGAAAGGACTTACGCCGGAAAATGAATTTGCAAAAAAGCTGAGTTCACCTGCAGAATTGTTTTTAAAAAGTTTTACAAAGTTTGAATTTTCATCAGGAAATAATGCGTCAATATCACCGTCCCCGTCATAATCTCCGGGAAGTACTATTGAATTTGTTCCGGAAGAAAATGGCGCATATGTAAATATTCCTGTACCGTTATTAAAATATAAATCATCTTTACCCAGAATATCCAGATCCCCGTCACCGTCCAGATCAGAATGTACTGAATAAATGAACCAGGTACTTAATGTATTACTGTATATAAAGTTAGCATTCCCGTCATTAAGATAAGTTATACAATCGGTATATTGCGGTGTATGGATCTGAATGACTACTACTGTCATATCCAGATCACCATCATTATCCAGATCACCGAGCGTCAGATTTAATAAAAACAGTGGAAATCCGCTTATATCCTCAAAAATTTTTAAGCGTTCAGTAAAACTCCCGTTACCATCATTAAGATACCATCTTACAGTAACTCCGCTCATTAGAATTATATCAAGATCCCCGTCACCGTCCAGATCACCCAGGTCTGCGTAGGAACCACCGCCCGGTGAAGATGATGTGTAAGCAAAATTTCCGTTTCCGTCATTGGAAAATAATTCCAGCGGACCGCTGTTTTTTAAAATATCAATGTCTCCGTCTCCGTCAAAATCCCCGAGTGTAAAATCAAAACAACCGGAAATTAATGTTTGTGAAATTGTAAATTCAGCGTTACCGTTATTTTTTAAGATTACTAAATTTGTGGAATCCAATGCAACTGCATCAACATCACCGTCTGAGTCCAGATCGCCGTCGGAAATTTTAAGCATGCCATATGGGTACATCATATCTACAGAGGAAGTTTTCGAGAAAATGCCGGTGCCGGATAATGCTTCTGCAAGGAATGTCCACATGAACGGCGTTATGTTTACATTGTCAGTAGTCTGTATTCCGGATAAAAGATTAACCTGTATCTTTTCACCGGTTTTAAAATCGCTGACGGGATTTATTGTTGCTGTCCGGTTTGCATTGTTGTAAGAAATTACCGCAGGGATCGATCCCGATTCGAATCCGTAAACCTTTATGTTTGAGCTGTTGATAGTAGATGAATTCATATTCATAGCGAACTCTACTTGTAAATCCAAGCTTCGGCTTGCGTTGATTTCATTCATTCCGGGCATAACGCTGATAATGAAAGGATTTATCTCCGAAAGATTCCCATCAGACTGATCTTTTGCTATCTGCGCGTTTGAAGTGAAACTGTTGTTTCGAGATTCAAATTGTAAATTGATTTTTTTAATTAATCCATTTATGGATTCACTGACGTTTTGCTTTTTTGGAAAGTAATCGGGACATGTCAGGCTTAGGGGATTGTTTGGATCGGCTAAGGATGGCTGTTCTTTATAATTGTCTCGTAAAGTAAACGAGCTAAGCAAAATCAATGAAACCAATAGTATAAACTGTTTCATGATTTTATAATTTAAAGTATAGACCTAATTCCGGTAAAAAATTTATACCTCTGCAAATTCTATCAGTTCATTCTGTTACCTATAATTTTTTACCGGCTGAATATCTGTACAAAATTAGCGCAGAATAAAAAACTTTAAATTCAAAAATATATCTGAATTGTTTTTCTCAGATGGTTTTAATCATCATCTTCTTCTTCATTGTTTTCTTTTTCACCTTCATTGTCATTTCGTTTGTCAGATTCCTTTGTATTTCCTTTTTCGTTTTTGTTAAATTCTTTACCCTTTTTTCCGTCCATTTTCATATCATCTTCGTCTGCGCTTTTGTGACAGGATACGCAGTCATCAATACTGGAAATACCTTCTTCTCTGTGTTCATCCATAATATTATTCACGGAATGCTCGTGACAGCCGTAACAGGTATAAGAACTTAAATTATTATTTGTATGACATGTAATACATTTAGTATTATGATCTTTGTCAAGTATGAAAAAATTTGAATGGTTAAATGTGGATGGAGTCCATTTGACCGTGCCGTGGCATTTGTTACAGTTATCCTTTATCATGCTGTGAAATGAATCATCCGGCTGCACATGACAGGAAACACAGTTGTTCTTTTCATCTGCGTTTATCATTTCGTGATTAAATAAAACATCTGACTTCCATCCTTTTGTCTGATGGCATTTGCTGCAGTCTGATGATAAATTTTTATGAATGTTATCCGAAAGTTTGTTGTGACAGTTGACACATTGATTTAAAATTGTTTCTGTCAATAATTCATGATCAAATCTCATGGAAATTCCGGCGTTTAAACCTGCGTGATCCGTGTGACATGAAGCGCATTTCTGTTCCGAAAGATACTGATGAAATAATTTTTTTTGTTTGTCTTCCGAAATGCCGGTTATATTTAATGTGTCCTTTCCAATGTTTTCCAATTTGTGACAGTCGGTACATTTGTCTGATTCGATACCCCAAAAAGGTTTATGACATGAAAGACAATTTTCTTTCAGCTTTTGATGACCTTCGACAAGATCTCCGGGATTAATCATTGCGTGCGGATATTCATATACCAGCCACACGCATAAAGCTGTTAACGCAATTATTATCACCTTATTCATTTGCTGAACATTATTATAGTTATAATATGAATCAGGACAAGGATCCCGAGAATTATGGTAATGGGCAAATGTACTACCCGCCATTTTTTCATTAAATCAACCGAGACAGTATCAAGAAATAGTTTTCTGTCAGCATCTTCTTTGGAGATTCCAGTACTTATCAAATCCTGTCTTTTATCTTTTAGTTTTTCACTCGCTTTCTTTAAAAGATATTTTCCGGTTAATCCGCTCGCTACGGAAATTAAAAGCATAAGAATTGCAAGCCATGGAAGAATTGCATTGAAATGTATTCCGGCATGAACGAGTATCATTACAGAGCCAGCCCAGGCGGCGTATTCGTGAAATGCCAAAAGTTTTTTAGGAGAACCGGATTTAATCAGCTTACGCTTTCTCATCGAATACACAAACGATATCAAAATTGTAAAAGTACCTGCGTATCCAAAATAGTAACCCACTGAAATTATCTGAAACCGGTGAAGGAAGTAATCAATTGATATAGCAAATAAAATCATTAACGCATACCACTGAATAAACGGCAGAATAAAACTTACTATTATTGATTTTTTCATATAATTAAAATCCCGAAAGATTATCAGAGAAAGAACTTTTCGGATTATCCGTAAAATATTTACATATGAAAACTTAAGAGGGGAACAGCATAAGTATTATCTTAAAGATATCAATACAAACGGCTTAAGCTTTTCCAAAGCGATTCCCATGCGAATTCACGTCGACAATAATTTGATGTGCAATTACCATTCCTTTTAATTAAGGTTTAATTTGTTAAATAATTAAAAGGATTAATAACAAAGTTTAGAATTAATTTATTTTTGCAGGGGAGGGTGTGTCTGATGTGTGGAATTATTACCGTTATTAACTGCTAAAAAATATTTCTGTATATTGAGTAGAAACGCCCAATTGGGCGTCTCTACTTTTATTCCCGCAAGGCAGTCCGGTGATTTCCGGGTTCCGGAGTCGGCGCTGACCGGAAATTTTTTCCGGCTTAGTTACTGTATATTTCAATTTATTGAAAATTATTTCAACTATTCTTATTTACTTTTTGTAATTTAAAGCCGCTGATCCGGTTTTTGTGAAATATTTTTCACTTTTTAATTTTTTTTTACATTTTCAGAAAATTTCTCCGCGTTCACCTGACATTTCTTCGCATTCACCTGGCATTTCTTCGCGTTCACTTGGCATTTCTTCGCGTTCACCTCTCATTTCTCCGCGTTCACTTCTCATTTCTCCGCGTTCACCTGACATTTCTTCGCATTCACCTGGCATTTCTTCGCGTTCACCTGGCATTTCTTCGTGTTCACCTTTCATTTCTTCGCGTTCACCTTTCATTTCTTCGCGTTCACTGAAGATTTCTTCACTTACACCTCTCTTCGCTTCATGTTCACCTCTCTTCGCTTTGCATTCACAACTCTTCGCTTCGCATCCACCTTTCTTTATTTCATATTCTCTTTTCTTTTTACACTTCTCACCTTCTATTTTCCGTTATCACAACTCTTTATTAAGTTTTTCCATCTATTTGTAGAGTATGAACAGTCCTTTGTTTAATTTCTCTGCCTTTTCATTTCATATTAAGAATACTTCATTTGATTTCACTCTTTCATTTCAAAGTGTTGCTGTTTTATTTTATCACACCTTGTATTTATTGTTTTATTTTCCCGTTTTCATCTTTTAATGTTCTGTATTCTTTAGTTTAAATACTCCGGGTTAAATTAGAATATTCTGACTTCATTTTTTTGTTAGTTCTGCTTTATAAAATATATTTAACAGGTAAATTTCCGGGCGTTCCCGTGCAAATGAAAGGGCAGCTGGTGATTGTTAATGATTGATCCATATTAGATTATATGGACTGATACATATAATAATTTTTTCTGCAAACATAAACCGATAAAATAATTAAGAAGAACGAACCAAGTATAAATAGAAAATATCACAGCTACGCTGTATATAATTTTTATTTAAATTTTTTCTGCAAAGATGAGGCTGCTAACGCGGATGAGAAATCAAATCAGGAGATCATACAAAAGTTCTGTCATTAATAAATTGCTACCTGAGGAATTACAGATTGGCTTCAGTTAAGTTCAATGCAACAAAAATACTTATTCTTATAAAATAAATATTTTCCGGTTGTTCTGATCTTTGAAAATTAAAATCCGGTTACCGTCCATCGAGTACGGTAACCGGAAATTTTTTTATATAACAGATCTTTCTGTATGTTTACTTGTTGAACCGGAATCGCTTTTCAGAATAGTGTAAATTTTGTTCAGATTGATTTTATTCAACAGGATTAATTATCTCCAGGTCGAGATACTTTTGCTCTTCAGCGCTGATGGACCCGTAACCCCATATGCCTCCGGTAATTTTTGCAATCTGCTTTGACATACTTCTCATATCTTCATAAAACAATTTTGCAAAATTGCGGTTAAGTTTCGGCAGAATTTCGTTTAGCTTTGAGAGTTCTTTTTTTATAAGTTCACCTCTTTCTTCAATATTATCCGGAAAAGTTTCTATGAACAGGCTAAGTGTATCTTTAAAAGTTTTTTCAACTTCAGTATAATAACCCTGTAAAATTCCTTCTTCATCCTTAGCCCGGAAGTGAACGATCTTTGATCCCCAGTCTGTTTGTTTATCTTCAATGTTACCGTCTGCGCCGGCAATAAGCAATGTAACTAAAGCCGGGGCGTCAAACATTAATTCTGCTTCCTGTTGATTCAGATTTTTAAATTCAGGTATCATTTAATTTTTTACGTTTTTAATTTTTTACAAATAACAAAAATTCAACTTAAGTAAAAAGGAAGAATTTAAAACATTGTAAATCCGGTTACGTTTAGAAAAACATTTCAATAGTATTATAATGTGTATTTAAAAATCATTACATATTTACAATATTGGAAAAAATTTTAATTTGACAAAAAAAGATAAACCTAAAAAGGAGAGACTCTGGCTGTACTTAATAGCCGGTATATTTGCCGCCGGAGCGCTGTTAATATATCTGAATGAACAAAGCCATAAAGATCCCGATTTTCACGAATGGTCTGCGGAAATGGATTCGGTCTTTGTAAAAAACTGTTATGATAAATATAAACCTCAGGTAAAGGATGACATGATAAAACAGGAAAGCATGAAAAGTTTCTGCAAGTGTATGTTATCAAAAATCAAAACCAAATACAGCGAATCCGAAATGGGTAATGTTACAAATACAGAAATAAAAGCCTGGGATGCAGAATGCCGTGAGAAAATTTCAAACCCGAATAATATTACTCAGTAAATTTAAATTCAGTTTTAAATGCTTTTAATAGATAACAACAATATTACAGATCCTGCAGTAAACCTCGCGCTTGAGGAATACTGCGTAAGGAATCTGGATATGGAAAACGATTATCTTCTTTTTTATATAAACGAACCTTCTGTGATAATCGGCAAACATCAAAATACAGTTGAAGAAATAAATGCCGATTATATAAAATCCAGCAATGTACATGTGATAAGAAGAATTTCAGGAGGAGGAGCCGTGTATCACGATCACGGAAATCTCAACTTCAGCTTTATGACGAGACATTCAAATAAAAGCATTCATAATTTTAAATTATTTACTGATCCTGTAGTAAAAGTCCTTCGGGAGCTTGGCATTGATGCTGAACTTAACGGAAGAAATGATATAACAGCAGCCGGAAGAAAGATATCCGGCAATGCTCAGTTTACAGATACAAAATCCATGTTCAGTCACGGAACACTTCTCTTTGATACAAATCTTGATGACGTTGTAAAAGCGTTAAACGTCCAGACTGATAAAATAGAAAGCAAAGGAATTAAATCTGTCCGGAGCCGAGTCGCCAATATTTCTGAGTTAACTGGTAATAAAATGAACATTTACGAATTCAAAGATAAAATTACAGAATCTATTTTCGGTACTGCGGATAAGATAGAATATTACAGACTTACTGAAAAAGATTCAGAAGAAGTAAGAAAGCTTTCGGAAAAAAAATACAGGACTTGGGACTGGAATTACGGAAGGTCACCTGAATTTAATATTCAAAAAAAAAAGAGATTCGTCTTCGGAATGATAGATGCAAGACTGCATGTGAAAGACGGCAGGATATCGGAATTCAGGATATTCGGGGATTTTCTGGGACACGGAGAGCTTGAGACTGTTGAGAAAAAAATTATAGGAATAAAATATGATGAAAAAGAAATATATGAAATGCTGTCAGAGACGGATCTGAATCATTACTTAGGTAATATTTCTGTAGAAGAGTTTGCAGAATTTCTTACCGAAATATAAACTCAAAAAAAATTTTATTTTTTTTAAAAATTTTTAAAATCTCGGAAACTTTTAAATACTGATAGTGTTATGTCTATTGCTTGCGCCAGCAAGCTACGTTCTTTCATATTTGTTCTTCCTTTAATTGACCTTCACATAAGTTTTATTTATGTGAAGGTTTTTTTATGTAAAAGAATATTTATGTGAAGGTATTTTTTTTCAATAGGGATTCTTATGGGGAGTTAACCGGTGACGGAAATAAGTTCTTTTGCGCTGTTTATTGATGATTCTGTAATCTTCTCTCCGCTTAAAAGCTTAGCTACCTCTTCTATTTTTTCACTTACCGATAAAATCCTTATGAGTGCGGAGGTTTCCTTATCTTTGTCTGATTTACTAACATTGAAATGCCTGTCACTCATTGCCGCTATTTGGGGCAGATGAGTAATGCAGATGATCTGATGAGATGAAGCGAGTTTTTTAAGTGTAACGCCTACTTTCTGCGCAATCCTCCCGCTTATTCCTGCGTCAATTTCATCGAAGACAAGAATTCCGATGTTGTCTTTTTCCGAAAAAACTGTTTTTATTGCAAGCATTATCCTCGAAATCTCGCCTCCGGACGCTGATTTTCTCAGCGGTGAAAAATCCATGCCTTTGTTTGTCTTGATTAAAAATTCAATTTCGTTTATTCCTGTTGCTGTAAGCTGAAAAAATTCTTTGCCTTTTTTAACGGAATAAAAATTTTCAGTATCTGAAACAGTGTTTTTTATTTCTACCTTAAATACCGCAGATTCAAGTCCAATATCGGTTAACAGCTTATTAATATTTTTTTCAAGTTCTTTGGATTTTTTAATTCTGCCGGCTGAAATCCGTTCAGCAATTAAAAATAAATTTCCTCTTTTTCCGGATATTTCCTTTTCCAGTTTTTCAATTTCGAAATCAAAGTTTTCCGCAAAAGTAAATTCCTTTTGAATATCTTCAGTTTTTTTGATTATACCCGTCAGATCCAGTTCATATTTTCTTTTGAGTCGGTTAATTTCAGATATCCTGTTCCTTAAAAATTCTATTCTGAGCGGATCAAAATTCAAATTATTGCTGTAATCAGATAAAGAAGAAGAGGTTTCCTTAATGATTATATATGAACTTTCAAGATCTTCGGTTAATTTTTCATAGTTTTTATCAAACGCAGAAATTCTTTTTAATTCCTTTATCGCCGAACTTACCAGAAACATTGCATTAACTTCATTTTCATGAAGCGACTGTAAAGAAAAATTCAGCGCCGAAGATATTTCTTCTGAATTTTCAAGTTTGATTAATTCTGACTCTATCTCTGTGTCTTCGCCTTCACTGATATTTATATTATTTATCTCTTTTAATTCATGATCTAAAAATTTTCTTCTGCTGATAATATCATCTTTTTTTGATATCAGGTCAGTATAATCAGATATCATATTTTTAAATTCAAGAAAATCCTTTTCATACTCACTTATACTTTTCTGGTCAGAAATATAATTATCGAGAATATTCAAATGTTTCTTTATTAAGAAGAGACTGATGCTCGTTTTGAGAGTGGATATCAATCACGGCATCACCGAATTTTTTCATATCTGAAATATTAACAGGAGTGTCGTTAATAAAACATCTGTTGATCCCTTTATTATTTATCTCCCTTCTCAATATAAGATATCCGGAAAAGTCCTCTTCGGGAAATAATTCATTAAAAAGTTGACTTACGGTTTTATTTCCGGTAAAATTGAACTGACCTTCTACTATCAACTTATCATCGCTCTTCTTTATTTTAGAATGGTCAGCTCTCTCTCCGAGGAGCAGCGACAGGGCATCAAGAATAATAGACTTACCTGCGCCGGTCTCTCCCGTTAAAATATTCAAACCGCCGGTAAAGTTTATTTCAGCTTCTTTTATTATGAGGTAGTTCTTAATAAATAACTTCTCTATCATTATTAATTATATATATAAAAGATTAGTAGCAGTAGCAGTGGTGTTAATAGTGTCAGTAATTAATAAACCTCAATGTATCAGCCATAAAATTGTCTGATAACTTGTTAATAAAAATAGCTTAAATAAAAAATATTAACAACTGAAGATAAAAGAGAGTAAAATTTTAAATAAAAATGTCAGTAATTACAATTTATTAATAAGTTACTGATATAATACTGACAAGATCAGATCAAGATATAATAATCGAACTGAATCATTAGTAATAAAATAATACTATGCGGACATAATGAAATTTAATATATTACTATGTTAGAATTAAGATCAGAGATTCTTAAGATGGTCTTTGATCTCAAGGATCTGGTTTAAAACGTCAGTGTCTTTCTTAATGAGGTTAGAGATGATGTTGTTTGCATACAGAACGGTTGCGTGATCTTTCCCCCGAAATTAAGTCCGATGGATTCAAGTGTCAGGGGAGTAAGTTCTTTTGCAAGATGCATTGCGACCTGTCTTGCAAAGGCAATTTCCTTTTGCGCTTTCTGGACAAATTTGGTTCTCAGAAATTTTGTAATAATTTGCTACAGTATAAATAATATTTTCAATTGAAATATTCTTTGCGCGCCTTACGGTACCGACGACTCTTCCAATTACATTTTCAGCAATCTCCAGATTAATCTCTCCGTTATATCTTAATACGCTGTCGGCAATAATTCCTACAATACATCCTTCTATGGTCCGTATGCTGTCTTTAACATTTGAAGCAATAAAGTGAACAACTTCTTCCGGAGCTTCAATGCCGGCTTCTGTTAATTTTTTCTGAATGATAGCCACCCTCATTTCCCAGTTCGGCGCCTGTATATCAGTTGTTATTCCCCATTGAAATCTCGACATAAGTCTTTCTTCTACGCCTTTGATCTGGTTGATCGGTTTATCGCTGGAAAAAATTATATGTTTTTTGTCGTTGTATAAGGTATTAAATATCTGATACATAAAATCCTGCGTTTTCTCTTTTCCGCTGAGATACTGCACATCGTCAAGTATAAGAACGTCAAGGGATTTATAAAACGAGTCAAGTTTTTTAGTCCCGTTTCTGTTGGAAGAAAAATCGATCCTGTTCTGAGCGATGTTATTTGTAAATTGCGTTGTAAAATCCGGAGCGGTAGTATAATAAACTTTCATATCCGGATTCTTTTTTAAAATTTCGTTTCCAATCGCCTGAATAAGGTGAGTCTTTCCGAGACCAACACCGCCGTAAACAAAAAACGGATTGTAAGTTTTACAGGGTTATTGGAAATTGCATAAGCTGCTGCAACTGCAAGTTCATTGCTTTCACCTTTAATAAAATTTTCGAAGAGATGTTTTTGATTTAAGTTGCTTGAAAAATTATTGTACGGATCAGAAGTCAGCTCATCGGCATTAACGCTTATGTTTTCGAATAAAGATTTTTCTTCGGCGGATTTATTAATATTCACTTTTTGGTTTTCGGATTCATTTTCTCCGAAAAGACCATATTGAGAAATTTCATAATTAAGCTTACCCTCGGGACCGAGGAGAGATTCTGTAATTGAGGAAATAATTTTGTTATATCTGCTTTCTATCAGACTGTAATAATCTTCGCTTGGAACAGAAATGGTGAGAACATTATCCTTAAAACTTTTAGGAACTATAACGGAAAACCAGGTATTAATTTCGCCGGCTTTAAGACTATCAGAAAGCAGTTCCAGAAATTTTTTCCAAATCAGCTCAGTCTTTGCAGAGGTTTCGGAAGGTATAGAATTTTCGGTTACTGTTTTAGTGTCAGAGTTTTTATTTTTTTGGGATCCGGCAGCAGAGAATTTTATCACACCTAAGAATATTAAAAATTATTAACAAATCATTGCCGATTAACATTTTACTTTATATGGACCGGCAGGTTCAAATCGCAAAAATAAGAATATTAACAAAATTACCAATAAAGATGGAAGCAGTTAAAGCCCTTATAAGTATAGAAGTTAAGATACCAGAGGAAACTTACTAACATTTTCTGTTAATAAGCGGTTAGTCAGGCTTGCCAGCAAGTTCCGCAAAAACCCATAGAAAAAAGTTATTAACAATATGTTAACAGGGTTTTTGTTCTTATTTTCCTTGGTATATATTAAACAAACTCAAAATTATTTTCAAGTTTGATTTTAAAATAATTTTAAAAAAATTGAAAAAAGTTTAAAAGGGATATTGAATAGACAAATAAATAAATTCTTTTTAGCGAATAGTTTTTTTACTTTGACAAATGAATCTGAAGTCCGATGATAAAAATTTCAGCGACACTTTTGCTGAAATAGATCTGAAAATTTTCACAAATAATTTTAAAAAAATAAGAGAGTATGCCCGAAGTAAGAAAAGGGATACTAAAATTTGTTCGATAGTAAAAGCAAACGCTTACGGTCACGGAATGAACGAAATGGCTGAAACGCTTTCCCGGTTAGGCACTGATTATCTCGGTACAGCGGATTACACAGAAACAGCATCGTTAAGAAATTACCTTGATTCGAAAAAACTTCATAAGGTTCCGATACTGTGTCTGGGATTAATCACCGAAAAAAACGAACTGACACAAAACTTAGCCGGAAGGAATATAGAGTTTTCCGTAGCTGACCTCCGGTCTGCGAAAATGCTGAATGATGTTGGTAAGAAATTAAACAGAAAACCTGTGATACACATACAGGTAGATACGGGAATTAACAGAACCGGAATTAAGACTGAGGACGCTTATGATACAGCGGCAGAAATTTCCAAATTAAAAAACATTAATGTAAAAGGAATTTATTCTCATTTTGCAACAAGCGAAATACCGGGCAACAGATACTCGGAGCTTCAGTTAAGAAAATTCAAAGAAGTTGTTAAAGAAATAGAAGAAAGTATTTTGAAATTTGAACTCAGACATATAAGCAATACCGGCGGTATATTAAATTTCAATGACGGATATTTTAACATGGTAAGACCGGGAATATCTTTATATGGATTTTATCCGGACGAGAAGAAAGTAAAACACAGAATTGGGATTGAACCGGTAATGTCACTTAAATCTAAAATTAAATTTATCAAGGAGCTCAATAAAGGAGAAAGCATATCTTACGGCAGAACGTTTTACACAAACAGGCGTACGCGAATTGCATCAATACCGGCGGGTTACGGAGACGGTTATCCGAGATCATTAAGTAATCTGTCGAAAATATTTATTAACGGAAAATTATACAAAGTAGCAGGGACGGTCTGTATGGACTGGATAATGGCAGACATTGGAATGAAAGATAAAATAAATATAAATGACGAAGCGGAATTATTTGGCAGAAATTATCCGGCGCATATACTTGCCGCGCTTACAGATACAATTTCATATGAAATAACGTGCAACATTTCATCCAGGGTAAAAAGAATATATAAAAAATAATGCAGGAAACTCTAAAGAAAGATTATTTAACATTTATATTCAAAAGAACTGTCAATGACTTATGGAAACAAAACGTCAGACAGGAACACATATCAACAATCAGAAAAATTTCGGAACGGCTTCTGAGATCGGAAAATCTCATGAGGGATTTGTATATACTTCACCACATTAAAGAGTTTGGAAATACAGGAAAGTATCTTATATATATTTTAAAGAAACTGGAAGACGATGTAATAACATTTGACAATCTTACACAGAATGCAAACGATGATACGGAATATCTGGGTAAGGAACTGATGAAATATTTTTCGCGGAAGGTGAGGTGATCTCGGATGGCAATGATAAAGTAAGTTTTAATTTAGACAGCGCGGCAGAAGAGAGTGAAAAGACGGAAGATGCAATTGATATAGAAGCGGAGTTAAAGAAAATGGATGAGAGTGAAGCAGAAGCAAGAGAAGGAGAGGACGGAGAAGAAGATGAGGAGCTGGTAAAATTCAGGCAGAATTATATGGAGCTGCTCAGGACGGAGGAAGAGGATGATAATGCGGCATTTGTGTTGCCGGAGAAAATGGAGATGGGAGATGGAGGTGTATTACCGGAATTGAATTCCGGTATGTATGAGCCGGAGGCAGCGGATCCCGAAGATGAAATTCCGAACTCGTTATTTCAAACAGAAAAACCCGAAGCAGGCAAACCACCTGAAATATCTGCAGACGATACAGGTAACAAGCAAAAACATGTCCAGCCGGAGCTCGAGAATACTCCTCAGACTGAGTCCGCAGAAACCGCCGCGTCTGCTGTTCCGTCCGATCAGCCGGAATTGAATTCCGGCGCAGCAACCCATGCTGATCGAAAAACACCGCCCCCCGCCGGACCTCCGGCAGATTTGAATTACATCGAAGGCGATGAATCCTTTACCATTAAAAAAACTTTTCCCGGTAAATCAGAAACAGAAAACGATGAGATCCCGGATTCGCAAGAAGAAAAATCAATTGCAAATATCGAAGAATATAAACTCGATGAGGATATTCAGAATGAACTCAATAAATACGAAAGAGAACTTAAAGAAAAACTCCTAGACAGCAGTATTCAGCATTCCGGTGAATCAGATGTTTCAATTGTTTCCGAAGAAGATCATAATCCGGATCAGACTGCAAATGAGGAATTTGTAAATTTTGAAATGGAAATTAAATCACTTAACGGTAAACTGAATTCTGAATTTGACAGTCTTATTTATATCATCACCGCTAAGATTGACAACGAAGAAGAAAGAGCGAATATTATTTCAAACATTACTAATATTAGCAGTGACCTTGAATATTCTTCAAAAGAAATGTCACTCGAAATTATTTCCAATATCTATCAGGCGATCAGACTTTCTTTTGAAAAAATAGCAAACGGAAAATACGATATTACCGAAAGCACTTTGAACTTATATAAACTCGGACTTACGCTTGTTTCAAATCTGATAAAGGGCGAAGACTATTTCGGCTATAAGAATATTCTGAAGTCAATCGAGAATATAAGAAAAAGTCTCATTGAGGAAAATTTAATGAGAGAAGAATATTTAAAGAACAAAGAAATTAAGAATCAGCTTGCTGACAGACTTAATGAAAAATATTCTGATGATCTTCAAAAGGAAAAATTAGTAAGTCTTAAAAAACTAATTAAGGATACTGATGAAAACTTCAAGAGTCTTTATAAAATAGAAGGCGAGTTCCGGATATACGAAGCGCTGAGAAGCCTAACTTCTGCGCTGACAAATCTTAAAGAGACAGTATTAATTGCAAAGGAACTTAAGTTAGATAAGTTGGTTCAGCTTGCAGAAGCCGGATATGTATTTCTGAAATTTATACAAAGCTACAGAATAAATCCTGTTTCGGAAGATACTGAGAAATATATCGTTATATTATTTATAATATGAAAGCGATCATTATTGATAAGGAGGTAGACGATCAGGATGTGTTTATTTCTTATCTGAATGATCCTGTGAAGATATTCAGCAATATCAAAAAAATTAATAATCTTACTTTTTATAAAATGATAAATTATGCTGTAATAATGGCCGGCGGAGTCGGTACAAGATTCTGGCCGAAAGGAAATTACAAAGTTCCGAAACAATTTCTTAAAATCACGGACGATAACGATACTCTGCTTCAGCTTGCTTATAAAAGACTCGATGATGTTTTTAAAAACACACATATTTTTGTAGTAACAAATGTAATTTATAAACAGGAAGTTAAAAGGCAGCTTCCGAAAATTCCCGATGAAAATATTATCTGCGAGCCCGTAGGCAGAAATACCGCGCCATGTATCGGACTTTCCTGTGTTTTTATAAACAGGTTTCAGCCGAAAGCAAATGTGCTTGTAGTAGCTGCTGATCATCTTATCGATGACGTTGATGAATTTCACAGAGTTATCAAAAGCGGATTGAAATTTGTAAACGATAACGGAGGAATAGTTACTCTCGGCATTCATCTGATAAGCCGGAAACCGGTTACGGATATATTCAGTATGATTCAGATATTTACACCGACGTAGAAACAGAAAGTCTTAACAATGTCGCTGCAGAAAGAGTTTTCAAAGTAAAAACATTTGCCGAAAAGCCTAACCTTGAAGTTGCAAAAGCTTTTCTTGAAAGCGGAGACTTTCTCTGGAACAGCGGCATGTTTATTTTCAGAACAGATACCATGATCGAAGAAATTAAAAACTATATGCCTGAACTTCATAAATCTTTAAACAGACTTTCAGATAATATTCTGTCAACAACTTTTCCGAAAATTCTCGAAGATGAATATTCCAAACTGAAAAGCATATCAATGGATTACGGCGTAATGGAGAAATCCGAAAAAAGTCTTTATTATCAGAAGTCATTTTGGATGGAATGATGTCGGCGCATGGGATGAAGTTTATAACATCAAAGAAAAAGATCCGGAAGGAAATGTCAGAAAAGGTATGACAGTAACACACCATTCTAAAATTGCCTGATAATCAACGACTTGAAAATAGTTGCTACAATCGGCGTGGAAGATTTGCTGATTATTAATACGGAAAACGGTCTGCTTATCTGTAAAAAAGGCGAAGCGCAGAAAGTAAAGGATGTAGTCGATTATCTGAGAAGAAAAGGAATGGATCAGTTTTTATAAAAATTAAATAATGTAAACAGGCAGTATATGAAACTTGCGCACTTAGGAATTGCAGTGAAGTCTCTTGAGGAATCTGTAAAAAGTATTTGAAAGATATTCGGTATAACCGCTTGGCAGCGGAATATGTCGAGGAACAGAAAGTAAATGTCAGAAAATTCCATCTTGAAAACTGCGATATAGAACTGCTCGAAGGCACGGATCCGGAATCGCCTATCTCAAAATATATTGAAAAAAGGCGAAGGTATTCATCACGTATCCTTCGAAGTGAATGACATAGCGGGATCACTATTAAAACTTAAAGAAGACGGGATCAGACTTATTAATGAAACACCAGGATAGCGCTGATAATATGCTGATAGCTTTTCTTCATCCGAAATCCGCGAACAATATTCTTATTGAATTTACACAGAAAAAAAAATGAATATTATATGTCATCTGCAAAATAAAATTATTCAGCTTTTGATTTGGTAAGAATATGGATGATAAAAAAGAAAAAATAGAATTTATAGATGACAAAGATCTTAATCCGACTCTTAAAAAAGAAAAGTTAAATTCACTTCCCTCTTCTCCGGGAGTATATCAATTCAGGGATTCCGCAGGAAAGCTATTGTATATTGGAAAAGCGGCGGTTTTGAAAAACAGGGTCAAGCAGTATTTTCAGTCTAAACCGGTTTCTCCGATGATCAGCGCGATGATTAGAAAGATCAGCGACATAGAGCTTATCTCAACGGACAATGAAGTGGAAGCTCTTATCTCGAGCAGAATCTCATCAGAACTCATAAGCCGAGATATAACATAAATTTCAAAGATGACAAATCATATCCTTATATAGTAATTACAAACGAATCGTTCCCGAGAATTTTCCCCACGCGGAAAAAGATCGGACGGGTCGAAATATTTCGGACCTTATACAGACGTCAGAAATATGAGATTTGCTCTGAAGACCGTAAGAAATATTTTCATGATAAGATCCTGCAGTCTCAATCTCACGGAAGATGCTATTTCCAAAAATAAGTTTAACCTTTGTCTTGACTACCATATTCAAAAATGCGAAGGTCCCTGTGTCGGATATGTCAGTAAAGAAGAATATAATTTTACAATAGATCAGGTATCAAAACTTCTTAACGGAAAAACGAAATCTCTTATAAAAGACCTTACTGTAAAAATGCAGGATTATTCCGAAAAGATGCAGTTTGAAAAAGCAAAGCAGATAAGAGACAGAATCAATGCGATAGAAGTATATTCATCCAAACAGAAAATTGTGGATGATGAGATCATTGACAAAGACGTTATTGCTTTTGAAAAAACGGATAACGATTGCTGCGGTATGGTTCTCAAGATCCGCGACGGAAAGGTAATCGGAAAGACGCATTATTTTCTAACTAACGTAGAAGACAAACATCTGCTGAAATTATAGAACAGCTCCATAACTACTATTCCAAATCAGAATTTATTCCGATGAAATTCATCTTATGACAGAGCCGGAAAATCAAAGCGCTGTAAAAGACTGGCTGGAAAAAAGAAAAAGCGGAAAAGTAGATATGGTAATTCCAAAGATCGGAGACAAGTATAAACTGCTTTTTATGGTGAGAAAAAACGCGAGGTTAATGCTCGACGAACTTATACTCACCAGACTTAAAAGAGAATTCATTCCGCCTTCACTTGATTCGTTAAAAAAGGATCTGAATCTTACCAGAATTCCGAGGAGAATTGAATGCTATGACATTTCCCATATTCAGGGAACGGATACTGTGGCTTCAATGGTAGTGTTTGCAGAAGGCCGTCCGAAAAAATCAGATTACAGAAAATTCAAAATTAATTATGTAACTGATGAGACCGGAACACCGGATGATTTTCTAGCTATGAGAGAAGTGATCTACAGAAGATATAAAAAAATCAGCGAAAAGAATTCCGACGGTAATTCAGATTCACCCGCAGAAAATTCAAAGGAAGATCTCAGCTTCGGATCGGTTCCTGATTTGATTATTATAGACGGTGGAAAAGGTCAGTTGTCATCAGCGGTAAAAGTTCTTGAAGACCTCGGCGTAAAAGATCAGAATATTATCGGTCTGGCAAAACGTCTGGAAGAAGTCTATCTCCCGGGAGAATCAATGCCGCACAACATTCCTAAAACCTCAAGCGGGTTAAGACTTTTACAGAGGATAAGAGACGGGCTCACAGATTTGCCGTAACTTATCACAAAGACTTAAGCAAAAGAACTCTGACCTCGGAGCTTTCCGATATAGAAGGTATAGGCGACAAGACGGTTCAAAAACTCTTGACTAAATTCGGCTCCGTGGAAAATATTAAAGACATGTTAAAAAACAGTTATGAACAGATTGAATCCGAAGCCGGCAAAAAAACAGCAGAGAGACTAAGGAAGCATTTTGAAGATCTATAAATGTAAGATATTTACAGCATATGGAGAAAGTATTATTATTATATTCAGAAATAAAATGTCCTGTCTGCGGTTTTGTAAAAAGGGAAAAGATGAGTGAAAACTCATGCGAGTGGTATTACGAATGCAGTAACTGTAAAGAAATCATAAAGCCGTTAAAAGGAGACTGCTGTGTATTCTGCAGTTACGGATCAGTGAAATGTCCTCCTGTTCAGATCAGCGGAAAATGCTGCGGTGAAGAAAATGTTTAGTTCAGTACAATTACAAAATTAAATATAAGCATCAAATTATTTACACATGAGAAAAGGTAAGATCATCTTTTCGGTCATTATTGTTAATTGCCATATTCAGTATATGTGCGGTGAAAAGTAATAGAGATAATGTCGCCGCAGTATAATTCACTTAGAGACGGAAATCATATTACAATCCCGGAAATTTATCTGCCGGAAGATTTTAAGAGTCCATCGTTTAATTTTAAAGAAGAAAAAAAATAAATAATGATTGATATACTAAACAAGGAATTAATAACTTCTGAATCCTATATAATAACCGTATGGAATTTGGTCCTTGTTGCATTTATTATTGTCTTTACGATTTTTGCAATAAAACTAATTTCAGTTGTTCTGAAAAGAACAATGACTTCGAAACACAAACTTGACGGAAGACATCATTCCATAATTCAACTGATTAAATATATTGTGTGGGTAATAGCTTTAGTGTTCTGTCTTAAAGCGATTAAAGTAGACATAACATTTCTTATTGCAAGTTCGGCGGCGTTATTAGTCGGTATCGGTCTCGGATTACAGAATGTTTAAGGATTTTATCAGCGGAATTATTATTCTCATAGAAGGAACTATCAAGGTTGATGATATAGTGGAAGTGGAGGAATAGTTGTGAAAATTCAGGAAATTTCATTAAGGACAGCTATAGCTATTTCAAGAGATGACAAAGTATTGATAATACCGAATCATAAATTTATAGAAGACAATGTAACGAACTGGACACACAATAATACGCCGACTCTTTTTAAACTCGAAGTTTCGGTGGACTATTCTTCCGATGTCAGGTTTGTTGAAAAGATACTTCTTGACTGCGCTAAAAATAATGATGACGTTTTAGACGACGACTTGTACTATCCTTTAATAAGATTTTCGGATTTCGGAGATTCAGCGCTTTTGTTCACGATTATTTTCTGGAGCAATAATCTCCTAAGAATAGAAGGGACGAAAAGTAATTTAAGGTTTGATATATTTAAAGAGCTCGCGAAGAATAACATTGTAATACCATTTCCGCAGAGAGTTATTCACAAAGCAAATGCTATGTCAAAGGACGAATAAATTTTTTAATCTCATAAATCCTTTTAATATGTTTCTGAAAATTCTGATATTGATCATAATTGTTTTTCTTTCGGGATTGACCGGATCAACAAAGTACTTTACAAAGATGCATTCGAAGAAAACAATGTCAGGACGGCTGAGCAGGATACTGACAAATCTGCCGGTAAAAATATCGCAGTTGAAAATTCCGATACGGCGCTCAGATTAATTGAAGGACTGATAAAAATAAATTCAACAGAAAGATCCTTCAGAGACTGCAATAATCCCGACTCATTGTATTATATAAATGATGAAACGGGAGCTCTGTCCGCAAATTATAAAAAATTATTTCCTACTGAAAATATATACGCTTCCGCATTCGCTTCTGTAAAGGGATACACAAGCGACTCTGTAAACATTAATGCGCGGAATCCGGAAAAATATTTCAAAATATTGATCATAAAGGAAGTAATATCTGTGGAAGGAAAAAACTTCAGGAATACCTGCATTCCCTATGACTTCTGGTGTCTGGGTAACGAACCAAACTGGTCACTTCAAATCTCGAAAAGCGAAAACATGATGGAGCTCTTCATTCCTTCGGAAAACAAGTCGTATTTCTTTTTTTATAACGACCCGAAAGAAGAAGACGGTATGATAAAATATTTCGGTTACAATAATATTCAAAGGACTACTCTGAACATATCTGTTAAAAAAGAAAACTGCTCCGATAATATGTCTGATAAAACTTATGAGTACAGTGTTTCGATAGCTCTGAATGACAGCAAAAAATTTTCCGGCTGCGCTATTAAGGGCAATTTCGTAAAATAAATTCTGACTTATGAAAACAATATTTATATTATTTGCTTTGTTAAATTTTTTCTGCGTAAATAAATTTGATAAACCGGGAAATGAATACTCAGGTAAATCTGCTAAAGATACCTGTGACAGTCCGGACGCTGATATCGGCTGTAATTTTATAAACGCACCTTCTAATCCCGGAAACGAAATGCTGATCTATAAAGAAAATGAACCCGGACAAAGGATCAGAATCGAAGGCCGTATATTTAAATCAGACAGCATAACTCCTTATCCCGGAATTTTAATTTACGCATATCATACTGATGCAGGCGGCTTATATTCCAAAAGCGGAAGTGAAACGGGATCTCCAAAAATGGCAAGGCAGACTGCACGGCTGGTGCATGACGGATAAAGAAGGTAAGTATTATATAAATACAGTAAGACCGGGAAAATATCCTGAAGGCGATTTCCCCGCTCATATTCACTGGGCTTTGAAGGAACCTAACGGAAAAATGCAGTACCTGAATGACTTTGTTTTTTCCGATGATAAAGACGTGAATGAAGATTATCTCGCCAAACTATATTACAAAGGAGATGCAGGCGTGATCACATTAAGGGAATCCGGTTCCGGATTTAAGAAAGGGACCAGAGTTACTGTTTTAAATTAAAAAAATTTCAAAGATCTTTTTTAAATTACAAACAACCCGTCTTTAATTATCTGATGCTCTATTCCGTCATAATCTGTTGCTTTTACATTTATAAATTCTGATCCGATCATAAAGTCAGTATGAACAACGGATTCGTTGCATTTATTTAATTTCATATCTGCAGGAGTAATGATCTCATCCTTATTTGAAAAACACATCGGAATACCTCTTCCCAGAGCGATGTGGCAGGCTGCATTTTCATCATACAGAATACTGTTTAAGATCAAACCGGATTTGTAGACTTGGAATTAATATCAACCAGCGCAACCTCACCGAGATATGAAGCGCCATCATCTATTTCAAAATATTTTTCAAGAATTTCCCTGTTATCATCTGTGCCGAAATCAACAACTTTTCCGTCTTTAAACTCAAACCATATGCCGGTGAGTAAATTCTCAAGTACCTTCACAGGTTTCGTAACTTTTACTTTACCGTTTGTCCGGCTGAAATCAGGACATGTAAATACTTCTTCAGTAGGTAAATTCGGAATGAATTCTCTTCCGTTCTGAGCCTTTACCAATCCGCCTCTCCATACTGCATTCGGAGTAAGACCGATCTCGAGATCGGTATCGGGACCTGTGAAGACAAGCTTGTCAATTTTCAGACCCGTAAGATTTCCTCTTTTGACAAGTTTTTTCCCCAGATTTTTCCACTCCTTTACCGGGTTTGGCTTGTCTAGCCTGAGAATTTTGGTGAGACTTTCCCATAGTTTATTTTCGAGTTCGCTGTACGGCTCTGAGTCAAAAACTTTCGCAGCCCAGTTCAATCCCGGAGCGGCAACTATACACCATGCAATCTTTGCCGATGCAATTGCTTTAGACATTGCCTTTAGCGCGCTCTGTTCGTTTTTTGTTATAGTGCTCAGAATATTTGCATCAAGCGATTTCAGCACATTAATTTCCTCAAGGTTATCAATCCTTATAAAAGCCCAGTCATTTGCAATTTGTTCAAAACCTCTGCTTATAGGATAGTTCGGCATAAAATTAATATTTGCCGCTTTCTTTGCATGGTCAACACGGCTTCTTGTAAGTTCATTTGAATTAAAAATTATATCAACATAACCTGCTCCGTATTCATAAGCTGTATCTGCAAGCATCAGTGCGAAATCCGCATTTCTGATCCCGCAACCTATGCAAGATTTTGTCCTTCATATAAATTGACACCCGCTTTTACTATCAATTCGCAGTATTTTTTTAAATCTTCTTTTTCCATTTTTTAATCGGTTTTATTATTTTTACAAGTTAACTAAATTGATTTTTAATTTTTAATTCAATCTTATTTTCCCGGGAAAAATTTTTCAGAATATAAAACTGATTAGTCTTATGATTTGTAATATCTTACGTATGAATTTAACGTGAAAAAAATAATAACACTTTCAGATAAAAAAGTTATAGAATCTTTCTTCAGAAAAAACACCTGCCTGAATATTTATCCGATCGGGGACCTTGATGAATTCTTTTTTAAGCATACAAAATGGTATGCTCTTACAGAAAAAACAGGTGAAAATAAAATTCTTGAAATTGCATTTCTTTATACCGGCACGGATCTTCCCGTACTGCTTGCAGTCTGTGACGGCGATTTAAAAAATATGAAGGAACTGCTTAAAGAAATTTCAGCTGAACTTCCGGATAAGATTTATGCTCATCTTTCGCCCGGTCTGGAAATAATTTTTTCAAATGAATACAAGGCTGAGGATTTCGGCAGACATTATAAAATGTGTTTAGTGAAAAATAATTTTCAGGAAATGAGTGAAAGGGATAACATAAGAAGTTTAATGTCTGAAGACATTGAAGAGATTCAGAAATTTTATGCGGATGCTTATCCGGGAAACTGGTTTGATATGAGAATGCTTGAGACCGGAAAATATTTCGGATATTATTCTGACGGTAAATTAACCGGAGCTGCGGGAATACATGTATACTCACCGGAATTTAAAGTTGCCGCGCTTGGAAATATTACCACACATCCGTTTCACAGGGGAAAATCAATCTGCCGTAAACTGACTTCGGTACTATGCAGTGATCTTTTTGAAACAACTGATCACATCGGACTGAATGTCCATATCGATAATAAAGCTGCTATAGAGTGTTATATAAAAACCGGATTCAATATCACAGGCGAATATCATGAATACCTTTTTGAAAAAAAGTAAGCCCGGATCAAACTGAAAACCGGCTGCTATACCTGCTCTATTACTTTCATAAGTTTATCTCTCACTTCGTTAGCAAGACTTCCGAGACTTTCATTCTCAACTGCTGACATTGAAGCTACCGGATCTACAGCCGAAATTTCAATATCGCCGTTATCGGTTTCCCGCACTATTACATTACACGGCAGGAAAACTCCTATTTTATTTTCTGCAAGTATCGCTTTATGCGCAAAAGCGGGATTGCATGCGCCGAGGATCCTGTAATTGCTTATATCGGCGTCAATTTTTTTCTTTAGTGTATCTTTAACATCAATTTCGGTAAGCACTCCGAAACCTTCTTTTTTAAGCTCTTCGGTGACTTTTAAAACGGCGTCATCAAAGCCGGTGCCTGTAAGGGTTTTATCAAAGTGAATTTCCAATATCATTTATTTAAATTAATAAAAAGTGCCGGTATTTCCGGCTGAAGAATTTTGTAATTGCTTCATAAGTTCAGTGCGAATTAAAATCATTTAACTTTATTCCGCTGATTACATCCCAAAAATACTGATTTTGAAGGCTAATTTAAGTGCAATGCATGTACTCATTATTCTTCCATGTTAATGAAGATTAATATTTGAGTTTATTTGCAGACATATATAATTTTAATTTATAACTCCATTTAATCTTAAGCAAAAAACCACCATGAAAAATCTAAGCGCCATAGGACTCGACAGCAAAAAATCAAAAGAGCTCGCCGATAAGTTGAATGTACTGCTTGCAAACTATTCAGTATTTTATCAGAACACAAGAGGTTATCACTGGAATATAAAAGGAGATAAATTCTTTGAACTTCATTTGAAATTCGAAGAGCTTTATAACAATCTTTTTCTAAAGATCGATGAGATCGCCGAAAGAATTCTTACTGGGTTATTCACCCGGATCACCCGGCATTCAGTTTATTCGAAAGAATCAGAAATAAAAGAAAGCTCACAAGTATCCGACGGAATGAAGTCGGTTCAGAATATTCTTAGTTCTTTCAAAGTCTTGATCGGCATACAGAGAGAGCTTCTTGACTTATCAGATGAAGCCGGAGATGAAGGCACGAATGCGCTTATGAGTGATTATATAAGAGAGCAGGAAAAACTGGTCTGGATGTATTCGTCTTTTCTGAATAAATAAATTTTTTCTTTCACTGCTTTTTTAAATTTGCAAGTCATAGTAAACACCCATTCAGCAGGTGAGTCCGGAGTTTTATCCGGTGGTCTGACATTATCCGAAGATTCAAAATCTTTCCACTTTAGCTGATCGTTGACTCCGTATGGAACTAAGCTGACAATTCCTTTAGACGGTTCAACTCTTATTTCAAAGAAGCTCTGAAAAATCTGCCGGTCGCCGGGTTCTTTTGTCCGGTCCTCTTCCGCATTTCAAAAAACTTTAAATTAAAAGACAATATACTTTTAAGTTTGGGCTGAAATTTATTTAAAATAAAATTCACTTAATAAAATAATATACTGCTTTGATATTTTTTATCAGAATATTTAACTTTGATGCGGTTCGTAAGCATCTTAAAGCGACCCGGAATTTTAAAAATGATTTATAGGAAATAATGTAACGGCGAATATTTTTCAGAACGGAATATTAACTTAAATGAAAATATGAAATTAACAGAAGAACAAAAAGCTATCATCAGCTCAACAGGCAATATAAAGATCAATGCCGTCGCGGGTTCAGGCAAGACCACAACAATCATTGAATATGCAAAAACCCGTCCGCAGAGCAGCAGAATTCTTTATCTCGCATTTAACAGATCAGTAAGAAATGAAGCGGTAAAGAAATTTGCAGAAAAGGGACTTCAAAATGTTAAAGTGGAAACCGCTCACTCGCTTGCTTTCAGGCAGATCGTATATAAATACAATTACAAAGTCCGCGCTCTCGGATTCAAATCTCACGACGTAATAGAAATACTCCGGCTTAAAAGTCCGGGAGAGCAGCACGGTGAATTTATTGCGGCAAATCACATTCTTAAATTCCTTTCCTACTTCTGTAACAGCACCGTTAAAAAAGTCAGTGAGCTGAATTACAAGGAAACAGTTTCCGATAAAGAAGCAATGACCTTTGTGATGAAACATTATGGATTCATTGAGAATCATACAAGACTTCTTCTTGCGAAGATGAATAATTCGGAGATTGAGATTACGCATGATTTTTATTTGAAAAAATTTCAGCTGTCTGAACCGAAGCTCGAATTTGATTATATACTTTTTGACGAAGGGCAGGATGCTTCAGCTGTAATGCTTGACGTTTTTATGAAACAGGATGCTGTGAAAGTCATTGTCGGCGATACGCATCAGCAGATTTACGGATGGAGATACGCTGTAAATTCTCTTGAGAAAACGGACTTCACAACATACGGACTTACGAAGAGTTTTCGATTCGGACAGGACATTGCTGATCTGGCTATGTCAGTACTGAAAAGAAAGGATCTTCTGAAATCATTTACGAATACGCCGATATCCGGTGAGAAAGCAGCAGCAGATGATGATCGCGGCAAAGTAACTGCAATATTAGGAAGAACAAATCTCGGTCTTCTGATAAAAGCGATAGAAACAGTAACTGAAAATAATAAATACAAACGGCTGTACTTCGAAGGTAATATAAATTCTTATACATATGCCGATGAAGGAGCATCGCTCTATGATGTGCTGCATTTATATAACGGAAAGAGAAAACTTATCAGAGACAAGCTTTTAAAAACGATGAAAAGCATGAGCGAGCTGCATCAGTATATTGAAAAGACGGAAGATATGCAGCTGTCAATGCTTGTCGAAATAGTAAAGAAGTACGGCAACGAACTTCCGAAAATAATCAGAAGAATTAAAGCAATGCATGTAAACGATGATGAAAAAGATACTGCCGAAATTATTTTTTCGACCATTCACAGATGCAAGGGAATGGAGTACGATGATGTCCGGCTTGTAAATGATTTTATGACAGAGGAAAAAATTGCGGAGAAAGCAAATGAATTAAAATCGGAAGGGTTAAGTTCGTCAAAGCTGAATGAAGAAATAAATTTACTTTATGTAGCAGTTACAAGAACAAGGAAGAAACTAACAATTCACGAATGTCTGGTCCCAAAAGGTTTTAAGGAATCTCCTGACATTTTTATTATAAAGCCTGATCTTAAGAAAAGTAATAACAGTAATAAGGATAAATACAAAGACGGTAAAATCCCATTTGAAAAACCGGATTTCGGTGAATTTTCTGATGATCATAATAATTCGATTCATAATGTGAAATCATTTGACAGGATCAGGGAGAGACACCGTTCTGCATATCTGCCCTGGTCTAAGAAGCTTGATAATGAACTCAGGGAAATGTACAGCAGGGGTGAAGCGATCGAAACCATTGCAAAGAAATCCGGAAGGACTAAAGGCGCAATAAGATCGAGAATATTGAAACTAGAGCTGGATGAAAATATCGGCTGAAGTTTTTACCGGTTTGAAAATGCAATTCCGTTCAGGCAAGTTTCATTTAAACAAAAGAGATAACTAAGAACATTCAATAAAACTATTTTTAATAATTCATATGGATCCAAAAAAAGCTTATGATCTCTGGGCGAATCAATACGACACTGATTTTAATAAGACAAGAGATCTTGAAAGAATAGCGCTCAGAAACGAACTGGACAATATTAACTTTGAAACATGTCTCGAGATCGGATGCGGTACGGGAAAGAATACTGAATGGTTTGTAAAGCGCGCAAAGAAAATTACGGCAGTTGATATATCTGCGGGAATGCTTGAGAAAGCGAAGCGGAAAATAAATTCCCCGAAAGTAAATTTTCTGAATTTGGATATTAAGAAGGAATGGAAATTTGTTACGCAAAAATATGATCTTGTCAGCTTTAGTCTAGTGCTGGAACATATAGAAGATCTTGATCATGTATTTAAAGAATCTGCGAATGCATTAAATCCCGGCGGTTACCTTTTTGCAGGAGAGCTGCATCCATACAGGCAGTATAACGGAACGAAAGCAGGATTTGAATCCGAAGAAGGAATGAAAATGGTAACCTGTTTTAATCATAACATTACAGACTTTATAATACCGGCAAAAAAGTATGGGCTGAAAATTACGGAAGTAAATGAATATTTTGATAATGAAGACAGGACACTTGTACCGAGGATATTAACGATACTGTTCCGGAAATACACGGAGTAAAAGAATTTAAAATTCCGGAAAAGTTATTTATGGTAAAACTAAAAATTATAAACCGGTAACCATTTAAAAGTTACCGGAATTATTTTACAAGTATCATCTGCTTAGTATCTTCAAAAGAGTTATTACCCGAAACAGCTCTGATCTTATAGAAATAAACTCCGCTTGAATAATTAGCTCCGTTCCAGAATACTTTATATCTTCCGGATTTGAAATTCCGGTTTATGAACGTTTCCGTCTGCTTTCCCAATGCGTCATAAATTGTGATGCTGACATCCGAATCATACTGAAGACTGAAAATAATATTTGTCGAAGGATTAAACGGGTTCGGATAATTCTGATCAAGTTCATACTTTTCTACGATCACATCGGGACCGATTAAATTTTCCACAATGAAATGATCTATCCACACATTATCGGAACTAACGCCAAGCGCACTTCCGTCTTTGAGATAATAGTTAACGGCAAAGTATATAGTCTTACCTGCATAAGAAGAAAGATCGTATGTTTTATTATGCCATAAGGTCGATGGTCCGTCTACTTTGAATCTGTCAATCTCAACGAAATCCTGAATATTATTTTCCGTGACAGAGATTAAAACCCTGAGAGTATCTTTATAACTTTTATCCACGGCACCGCACCAGAATGAAAGCCGGTCATACTTGTCAATTTTTACCTGCGGAGAAATTACCCATTCATCGATCAGACGGTCATCATTTGCATTGAGCGAATTATAATTAATAAAATAATTTCCGGCATGCGGATAAAGATAACCGGCGTCAGTAAAAGTAAAAGAACCGCTAAGCACCGGATATTCTACCATGTTACCGTCATGATTGATGAATTTCCATCCGCGGCTTTCAGCGTCAGGGGATTCAAAAGTTTCGATAAACTTTATAATCTGCGCGAATGAATTATCAGTTATCTGCAGGCAGAAAAGTAAAGCAGTATATATTATAATTTTTTTCATATTCTAAAAGCAAAATCCGGGAAACATTATTTCCTTAACTCTTTGAAGCATCTCAAGCGCGCCGCCTATAGTTTCAGGAACAGGCTGATTTATTCCGGCATGTTTCATTGCAATGCCGACAAGACCTCTCTGAAAACCGGTTAACTTTTCGTTATTAAAATATTCCCTGTCACCAAAATAACTGTAAGGTCTCGGATGAGTTTCAGGCCAGTCGCTTCTGTCACGCGGATTACTGAGATTAAAAAGATTATTCAGCGTAGTCGGGTTGAACTCGTCTCTGTTTGTCAGATAATCAAATCCGTATTTTTCTTTAAGAGTTTTAATTACGGAAGTATGTTCAAGTTGCTCATGAATGATCGTATTCTTTTTAAAATAAGCTGAGACCAGCACGGCAGGAACTCTCAGACCGCTTCTGTCAAAATTAAATCCCATTTCGTTTCCGTGTGTGTAAGGTACGGGAATATTTAAATAAGGCGGAGTAACTTTTACAGGCGGCACGTGATCATAACATCCGCCGTGCTCATCATAAGTAATGATCAGCAGAGTATTCTGATAATTGTTTGTTTTACTATTGGAATTTTTTATTGCATTATAAACAGTGTGTATCAGCTGTTCTCCCGCGAGTACATTTGACGGCGCCGGAAAATTTGTATTCTGCATACTGCCTTCATCAGGGGGATGCTCATCATTATGAAACCAATGCATTCTCGGCTCGACAAAAGAATATTTCGGCAGATTGCCGTTCTTTACGTCTGACAGAAATTTATCAAAAGTACAGAAGTGATCAAGATGTTTTATAAGTCTCGGTAAATGAAGCAGAAGAGTAGCGGGAATTAAATCAAGTACATCGAAATAAACTTTCCACGGTACATTCATATCCTGCAGGCGGTTGTAAACAGTGACTCCGGCATTATTAACCCATCTTTCCGAGGGAGAATTGTTTACATAACCCCATGAAGCGGCAGAGTTAAAAAATGATCTGTTGCAGTAAGTCTGTGTCGGCACAGAACAGAACCAGTTATCACAGACGGCAAACTCCTTTGCGAGTTTACTTATTACAGGAACGGCAGTTGGCGGAAAGCAGCCCATGATGATCTTATATTCATCGTCCTTTGGATATCTTCCGAAAAATAATTTAAAGTAATAAATATAATCAGTTACAAATCCGTTCATAGATGCAGTATCAGGTACAGGAAAAGGCTCATTGTAAGGCGGCTGCATCTGGGATATATGTTTGTATTTGTTTGAATCCGGAAGTATAGTTCCGAAGAGCTGTGTATTCACGTGAGGATATTCCTCTCCGGGATCAGGACTCGGATTTGTCATTATCGTATCCTGATAAACTTTAACACTGTCGTTTGAATAAACGGTATCGGATGGATTTATATTCAGAGGATTTGATAAATTTTTTCCGGCTACGCCGTTGAAGTAATCGCCCGGCGGAACTTCCCCGGGAGAGTAAAGATAACCAAGCATATTATCAAATGATCTGTTCTCAAGCATCAGTACTACTATATGTTCATACTTGTCAATGTTGGCAAGAACGGTTTCATTTTTAAGAATCGACGGAAAGACTGAACCTACAGCTCCGAGGGCAATTGAAGAACCGGAAAGTCTGAGAAATTCTTTTCTGTTCATTAACAGGGTTTAATAAAAGAAATAATTTTATTAAAAGAAATTAATTTAATACCATGAATTACTTTCTAAGATTATCAATATAAAAAAATGAATTTAAAAATTCATCTTAATTGAAATTTAAAATTTTAAATATTTTAAATCACAAAACGAAACAAAGATGCTCATTTCAAAAAGATAAAACCGGATTCAAAGAGTAGATACTTTAAATATAAATACATATTTTTGTTATCTTACAATTAAAAACTAATGAAAAACACACACACAATTTATTTACACACCGCAATACTGATCTTAATTTCTTGTTCGATATATTCCGGATGCAGTAGTGACGATACAGTAACTCCTCCTCCGAACACAGGTGAAGTTTTGTTAGCGGAAGTTTCCGGAGATTCGGTCGGGAATAAGTTCAGGCAGTGCGACAAAATCACTCAGCATAACGGGCAACACTTTAAATTTCACGGACAGGGACAGTGCCAGATTAACATTTTATTATTCAGGGGAAAATAACAGTTCGACGGAGCCAATGACAATTTTATATGAGTCGGGACCAGGCGTTTTTGTAATTTACAACGCTGTTTCGCTGAACATACTTCCTAACGAACAGTATGCTGATATTACAATCGCTTCGCCAAAAGTAAACCAGTTTTTTAAATATTCAATAAATACAATCTCTCCAGGATTTTCATATTTTAAATTCAGGGATCTGAAGATCTATAAAAAATAGATTAAGAGTTCTACGTTTAGAGGAATTTTTGTTTGTAAATAAATATAATTAGAGATAATTTTATATAATTATAAATTTAAAATTACGATCATGAAAATTTTAATCTTCATAATCACATTATCTTTATTTTCCGTATCGTTATCTAACGGACAAAACTACTGGAGGCATTTGAGCGGACCTTACGGAGGAACAGTTTTAGAAATGAAGAAACTTCCAAACGGAAATCTTGCCGCACTGAGAAATGACGGCTTATATATTTCTACAGACAACGGCGAAGAGTGGATCCGGTCAGAGCAGGGTTCGGTGAATTCCAATTTATGTATGGATGTAAGCAATTCCGGGACAGTTTATTTAGGTAAAAGTACTGGCGGATTATGGTGGACGGCAAACTCCGGTCAGAGCTGGAATTTCAATCCGATCAGCATTGCTCCGCACAGCGGACTCTGGGCTACGGTGATAATTGTCAGAGTCAGTCCGCAGGGTTTGATTTTAATTAACAATCACATTTCATTCAACGGCGGAAATAATTTCAACGCATTCACATATAACGGAACATCGCTTTTATCAAGAGATTACGCATTTAACTCTTCCGGAAATATTTTCTCCGCGACACAAAACGGAATATTTTTTTCCACTGACAACGCGTCAAGCTGGACGAATATAAACGGAAACCTTCCGTCATTAAACGTATCGGGAGTATTGACAGACGGAGGAAATTTAATTGCCGCTTTACCGGGTTCGGGAATTTTTAAAACGACCAATAACGGCCTAAGCTGGACGGAAATAAACAACGGGGTAACGGATTTAAATTTCAGCAAATTATATAAGGATGTTCAGAATAATTATTTTGCAGGAACTTCCGAAGGCAGGATTTTTAAATCTACTGATCAGGGGAACAGCTGGACACAGATATTCGAAAGCCATTCTGAGAACAGAATAAATTCAATTTATTCCGGAGGAAGTTCAGTATTTTTAATATCGTCTTTAGGAATTTATTTTTCCGATAACAACGGAATTTCATGGTCTGAAAAAAATAAAAATTTAACAGTACCGGTTTTTAATTCACTTACATCTCCGGACGTGAATTCAATAATGACAGCATCCGGAACGGGAATACATTATTCTTCAGATAACGGACTGAGCTGGGTAAGAAGGAACGGTGATCTACCTTCGGTATTTTCAAATATACTTCACAGATGTCATAACGGTGAAATCATTACAGGACTAAGAAATCACGGGATCTTCAGAACGGCGGATAACGGTCTTACATGGAATTTATCAAACAACGGAATTGAATCAGGCTCCAATATAAATAGTATTTCAAATTCTCCCGGCGGAAATATATTCGCTTTATCAGCTCACCCTAATTTTTCAGACTCAGTAAAATTGTACAGATCTTCGGATAACGGTAACAACTGGATAAAAATATTTCAGCCGGAATCAAATTTTTTTAATTTATTAAAAACGGATGCTGACGGTAAAATTTATTTAGCTTCTCTGAGAAGTTTTCCGACAAGATTGCTTGTTAGTACAGACTACGGGAACAGCTGGACAGAAAGAACTCTTGAACAATTCTTTTTCCCTGACAATTTTAAAGTTTCAGGAAATGATCTGTATTTAATTTCGGACGGGCAAATACATAAATCTTCCGACGCAGGAATTACATGGAGTATTATTCAGGACGGGGGATGGTCAGGATCAGGTATCAGCGCAATGGAAGTGAACAGGCAAGGTGATATTTTTGTATCTCTCAACGGAAGTATTTATGAAACAACAGACAACGGAAATACCTGGAATATCCATAATACAGGTTTAACTCCGGGAGCATTGATTAACAGTTTCATTTTTGATAATGCAGATTATCTTTACGGTTTAACTTATAATAACGGAATATTTAAAAGCGCAGATCCTATAATAACAAATGCTCCAAGTAACAGCAGCATAATTGCAGACAGATATATGCTTTCCCAGAATTTTCCGAATCCTTTTAATCCCGTTACAAAAATAAAATATACAATACCTGTCTCCGGAAATGTAAAGATGAAAATATATAATTCACTCGGCCGTGAAGTAGCGACACTTGTAAATCAGTTTCAGACTTCAGGTGAATATGAAACGGAATTCAATTCCGTAACAGCCGGAACGGAATTAGCGGGAGGTGTATATTTTTACACACTGGAGTCAGGTAATTTCAGACAGTCCCGGACTATGATTCTCATAAAGTAAAAAATATTTATTAAAAATCACAGCGTCATTTTATTTAAAATATTTTTAAATTATTTTAAATAAAAAATAAAATAATACTATGAAATTTACATTTAGTCCGCACATAGCGGTGCAGGTTAAAGATTATGACAAAGCCGTTGAGTTTTATGAGAACGTACTCGGAATGCAAAAGGAAAAACATTCAGAAACGGAAACACATTTTTTAAAGGACGGAATAAATTTTTATATGGAAAAGAGTGAAAGCGGATTCACATTTTTTGAGTTCAAGGTGGAAAGCGTTACCGCTGCGCAGGAGCTGCTGGAAAAAGAAGGATGTAAGGTAACGCAGGAATACAATGATAAGAGTAAGATGTTCGCTGATCCTTACGGAATGCGTTTTCATATCTGGGAAGAGTAGAAAAAATTTTCATACTTGGAATAGCTGATTTACTAATTTAGAATTATTAAATCAGACAAGTTTGCCAAGAGCAGAAACTGCTTTTTCGAGAGTTTCATTTTCTTTTGCGAAGCAGAAGCGAAGGACTTTGTTGTCGGTTTTATTTTTATAAAAGACAGAAAGGGGAATGGAAGCTACGCCGAAATCTTTAGTGAGACTCACTGCAAAGTCGAAATCGTATTCGTCAGAGATTCCGGAATAGTCAAGAAGCTGGAAGTAAGTGGCTTCGGAGGAAAACGGTTTTAATCCGTTTTTCGTGAGAAGAGAGCGGAAGTAGTCTCTTTTTTCAGAATAAAAATTTTTAAGACTGCGTATCCTGGAGATATCAGTTATATACTGCGACAAAGCAATTTGAAATGGAGTAGATGTAGAAAAAGTCAGATACTGATGTATCTTCCGGAATTCAGATGTAAGCTCTTCAGGCGCAACGCAGTATCCGACCTTCCATCCGGTTATATGAAATGTTTTTCCGAATGAAGATACCGCAAAAGATCTTTTAAATAATTCATCGTCTTCCAATACCGAATGGTGCTTAAGACCGTCGAACACAATATGCTCATATACTTCATCACTAAGAATATAAAGATCATTTTTCAAAACGATTTCTTTTATAAATAAAAAATCACTTTGTGAAATAACCGTTCCGGCGGGATTATTGGGAGAGTTCAGAATTATCAGCTTTGTTTTTTTATTAACCGCGGAAAGAATTTTTTCCCTGTCCATTTTAAAATCAGGAAATGTTAAAGGTATTCTAACCGGAATTCCGCCGTTGAGAATTACAGCCGGTTCATATGAATCATAAGCCGGATCGAAAATTATTACTTCATCCCCGCGGTTTACTGCGACACTGACGGCTGCAAAAAGAGCTTCAGTAGCGCCTGAAGTAATTGTGATCTCAGTCACAGGATTCTTGTAAACTGCGTATATTTCCGAGATCACATTTGAAATCCCTTCTCTCAGCGATTTGATGCCCGGCATCGGAGCGTATTGATTAAATCCGTCTTTCGATGCTTTATAAACTAATTCGTAAAGCAAAGGATCAACAGGAAAATCAGGAAATCCCTGAGAAAGGTTAACAGCATTATGCTCTGCCGCTAAGGCAGACATTACGGAAAAAATAGTAGTCCCGGTAGATGGTAGTTTTGAATTCAAGTATGTAATTGGAATAATTATTTACGGAATTAAAATTCATATTTTTAAATCCGAAGTAAACGCAAATTTTAAAGGTGAATAAAATTACAGTTTTTTTTTCAAAGTCTGATCAAATGTACCGGATAAGGTTTAGTTAATTAATATTAAAAATTTTATAGAAAATAATTATCAAAAAAGTTAAGTTGTGTAAACCTTTAAAGGAATGAATCGTATTCAATTCTTTTTATTTTAATTTCAAATAATAAATAAATGAACGATACAGGTTATAAAAGATTTCCCGCAGTGTGCGGAGATAAAGTTGTCTTTGTAAGTGAAGATGATCTCTGGGAAGCAGATCTATCCGGAGGCATTGCGCGAAGACTGACTTCAAATTCAGGCGAAGTTTCAAACCCATATATTTCACCCGACGGAAAATTCATTGCATTTACCGGAAAAGAAGAAGGTGAAAATGATGTTTATATTATCCCGTCAGATGGAGGAGCAAATAAAAGACTCACCTTTATCGGAGGTTTAACAAAAGTAAAAGGATGGACTCCCGACAGCCGGAACGTAATTTTTTCTTCAGATACAGGACAGCCGTTATCAGGAAAAAATATGCTGTACAGTGTATCAGCAGACGGAGGTCTTCCCGTTAAATTTCCTTACGGAAGAGGAAATAATGTTTCTTTCGGTCCGCACGGAGGCGTGCTGATTGGCAGAAATACAATGGATCCGGCAAGATGGAAAAGATATAAAGGCGGTACTGCCGGTGTTTTTTGGATTGATAAAAAAGGAAAAGGAAAATTCGAAAAATTCCTAAGCAAAATAAAAGGAAACCTTGCAAGTCCTTTGTGGGTGGGAGACAGAATATTTTTTATCTCCGACCATGAAGGACTGGGAAAACTTTATTCATGCGATATTGAAGGTAAGAATATTAAAAGTCATTCCTCTAATACACAATATTACGTGAGAAATGCAAACACCGACGGGAAAAATATAGTCTACCACTGCGGCGCTGATATTTTTAGTTATAATATTGAATCAGGTGTCGAAAACATGATCGAAATAAAATATTACAGTCCGAAAATTCAGAGACAGAGAAAGTTTTCCGACGCTGTGAAATATCTTGAATCATATAATATCAGTCCGGACGGTACCTCATCGACAGTAACTACAAGAGGAAAGTCTTTCGTATTTTCAAACTGGGACGGTCCGGTGTTACAGGTTGGAAAGCAGTACGGAGTCAGATATAGGTATACTCAATGGATGCATGACAATAAAAATATAGTTACGGTTTCAGATGAGAACGGAAGCGAAACAATTGAAATACACAGCAGCAAAGATGGTTTAAAAGAAGTTAAGAGAATGGATTTTTTCAGCGCAGGGATCATCGCTAATCTGAAAGTCTCGCCAAAAGAAAATAAATTAGCGGTTTCAAATAACAGGTATGAATTATACCTGATCGATATGGATGACAAAAGTTTTAAAAAAATTGCGAGAAGTAAATTTGAACGGATAGAGGATTTTTGTTTTTCCCCTGACGGAAAATGGATCGTGTACAGTATGTCAGACGCTGAATATCTTGCATCTCTGCATTTATACAGTCTTGAGACAGGGAAGTCCGTTCAGATCACGCCAACCGGATTCAGAGATTATCAGCCGACGTTTGATCCTGACGGTAGGTTTATTTATTTTTTATCACAGAGAGAATATAATCCTGTTTATGACACGAGTTATTTTCAGCTTGGATTTTCACTTGGAGTAAGACCTTATCTTATAACTTTAAAAAAAGAAACGCCATCTCCTTTTACTCCGGAATATGAAAAATTATTTCCGGAAAAGCGTAAAAGCAAAAAATCAAAAGACGGCAAGACGGATAGTCTTGCTGTTAATATAGATCTTGACGGAATTGAAGAAAGAATTATTTCATTTCCTCTTCCGGAAAAAAATTATTTCCAGATCACTGCGGTGAAAGACGGATTGCTATACAGCAGAGAACCAATAAAAGGTTCGCTGCATCACTGGTACTGGGAGCAGCATCCGTCTGATGAATCACTTGATCTGTATAATTTTACGAATCAGAAAAATGAACACGTAGCCAAAAACATAAAAAGCTTTAAAGTATCAATGGACGGGAGTACGGTAGTTTACAGACAGGACAATAAACTTTATATAAATTCCACTGTCCTTTCCGATTATTCAGATCATGATTCGGAAAAAGAACCGCATCATCACAGAAGCAGAAAAAATGACTGGCTTGATCTCTCAAGAGTGAAAGTCAGCATTGACCCGATAAGCGAATGGAAGCAAATGTATACCGAAGCTTGGAGACTGCAGAAAGAACATTTCTGGACTCCTGATATGTCAGGTATAAACTGGGATACAATTTATAAAAGATATTTGCCGCTTCTCGAAAAAGTGGCTTCGAGATCAGAATTTTCAGATCTCATTTGGGAAATGCAGGGAGAGCTCGGTACTTCACACGCTTATGAAATCGGCGGTGATTACAGACTTTCACCTGTTTATAAAATCGGAAAACTCGGAGCGGATTTTGAATTTGATGAAAAAGAAAACGCATACATGATAAAGCATATTGTAAAGGGTGATTCATGGAAAAAGAATTCTCCGCTGAAATCACCGGGAACGGAGATCAATGAAGGGGATTATCTTATTTCTATAAACGGTGAAGTGCTGAAGAGAGAAGTTTCACCGGGCGAGCTGCTTGTAAATCAGGTTAAAAATGTTGTTAGCATTACTGTAAAAAATGCTGCTACAGGAAAGCTCAGAAATTTCGAAGTAAGGACTATTGCAACAGACACGGAAGCGCGATACAGGGAATGGGTAGAAAAGAACAAAGAGTATGTTCATAAAAAATCAAAAGGCAAACTCGGATACTTACACATACCTGATATGGGTCCCAACGGATTTTCGGAATTTCACAGATACTACATTCATGAAGCCGCAAAAAACGGTCTCGTAGTTGATCTGCGGGATAACAGAGGAGGTCACGTTTCGCAGCTCCTTCTCGAAAAACTTTCCAGAAAACAATACGGATATGATCTTTCAAGATGGGGAAGCGTCGGAACTTATCCAAGCCACAGCGTTGCAGGTCCGATCGTTGCTGTGACTGATGAGCATGCAGGATCAGACGGCGATATCTTCAGTCATAACTTCAAGCAGATGAAACTCGGCACTCTCGTCGGTAAAAGAACCTGGGGCGGCGTTATTGGGATCAATCCGAGACTTATGCTGGCTGACGGAACAATGACTACACAGCCGGAATACGCAACTTACATGAAAGATGTCGGCTGGAAGGTGGAGAATTACGGAACGGATCCCGATGTCGAAGTGGAAATGTCACCGGAAGACTTTGCAAAAGGAAGAGATCCCCAGCTTGATAAGGCAATTGAGATCGCACTCGATCAGCTTAAAAAGAAACCGGTTGTACTTCCGGATTTCAAAAACAGACCGATACTTTCATTACCTGAAATTCATCTGAACGGAAACGGTAAAGCTAAATCATTAAGCAAATCAAAAAAGAAAGTTAAACAGTAAGAATTTTTTCAAACTTAATTTCATTGGGGTAAAATATTAAATTATTTTACCCCTTCTTATTTATATAATTCAGAGGAACAAATATTATCAATAATTTTGTAAAAGATAACCAGTTGTTTTATCAAAAAATCATTATGATTATATTTGCTAACTTGTTCGCTTAAAACTTTGAACATTTAATTTTTATTTTCAAAATTAATTTTCTATAAACAGCTGTTTTAATTTTTTAACAATGAAAAAACTTCAACTTATTCTGCTGCTCTGTTTCTGTTTCACCGGCGCATCTTTGCATAAGGATCCGCCTGAAAATAAATTCCTGAATTTCTCCGATATACACTTCGATCCGTTTTATGATTCCTCAATTGTCGATGAACTAATAATGTCAGATCATTCCTCATGGGAAAATATTTTTTCCGGGTCGGAAATTAAGAGTGTCAGTAATTATGGAAGTGATTCGAATTTCCCGTTATTGAAATCCGTAATGGAAGAAATGAAGGAAAGAATTACTGAGCCCGACTTTATTATTATAACTGGTGATTTTATGGGACATGATTTCAATGAAAATTATGAAAAGTTTTCCGAATTAAGAAATCAGGATTCGTTGTTTACTTTCATTGAAAAGACCATAAGATTTTTAACATCATACATCACAAAATTTTATCCCGATACACAGATATTCCCGATGGTCGGAAATGATGATTCATTCTGCGGTGATTATATGATCGATCCTCAGGGAAAATTTCTGAATATGCTTTCAGAAGTATGGGAACCGATCGTAAACATATCAGAAAACAACGATTCATTCAAAACTGACTTTTCCAAAGGCGGATATTGTCTTGTAAATTTTCCGTCGAACGTAAGTGATGAAAGTAAATTCAAGATGCTGATTCTCAATACGGTTTTCTTTTCTTCTAACTATAAAAATCTTTGCGGAGATACTCTGACGGATCCGGGAATCGTTCAGCTCGAATGGCTGGAAAATGTATTTCGGAAATGCAGAACCGACGGAATTAAACTAATGCTTTCCTATCATATTCCGCCGGGCATTGATATTTACGGCACGATCCACGGAATAGGCGACTGCAGGGAAAAGATAATACCGGCCTGGAAAGAAAAATACTGCATTGAGTTTATCAGACTGATAAAAGACTATTCCGAAATTATAGTATCTCATTTCGCGGGACATTTCCACAGAGATGACTTCAGAATATTTTATGAAGGAAATAATCCTGTGTCATTCATTCATATCACGCCGTCCATAAGTCCTGTTTACGATAATAATCCGGCCTATCAGATTTTTAGTTACCAAAAAACAGATTTCAGTCTGCTTAATTATGAAACATATTATCTTAAGAATATAAAGGAAAACAATTTGGATGCGAATGAAACGCCTCAGTGGTTATTTGAATATAATTTTAATGATACCTATAATGAAAATTCGGTATATATTGATGCAATGCTTAACTTAGCCATGAAGATCGCTGATGACAGTTCATACAGGGAAAGCTATATAAATTTCTATACATGCAGCAATGAATCAATGACAGATAAAGACAGAAGTACCTGGTATTACAACATTTGCGGTTTCGGAAATTTTACAGTCGATAGTTATGCAGAATGCCTGTGCGCAAATAAAGTTATTAATCCAAAATGATTTTTTAATTTAAATATTATTTTACCACTCCTGTCTTATTCCGGTTCTCCGGACATTCATTAAGTTATAAAATTAAATTGTTTTATGTTAATTCCATCTTAAATAAAATTAATACATTAATACATAATACATTAATACATTAAGAGTATTGATTAAAAAAATTATATTTGTAAAATTTGTAACATTAAAAAACATATGGTCAGAATGTACACGCTCATTTTTTCTACTGTAATGTTTTTATTGTCAATTGCATACACAGTATTTTAATATTTTTTAACAGTCTAAGATGAACCAAAAGGATACAGAGAAAAAACTTGCCGCCGAAAAAGCTGTGGAGGAGGTAGAAGACGGTATGACTGTAGGACTCGGCACAGGTTCCACCGTATTTTTTGCAATTAAAAAATTAGGCGAAAGAGTAAAGGACGGTTTAAAAATAAAATCCGTTTCGACATCGAATGCATCAACAGATCTCGCCCGATCATTCGGGATGGAACCGGTATCAATAGATGATGCGGGAATTATTGATATAAACATTGACGGCGCTGACGAAGCGGACAGATCTTTTAACGGTATTAAAGGCGGAGGCGGAGCGTTGCTTTATGAAAAAATCGTTGCTCTGAATTCTAAAAAAAATGTCTGGATTATTGATTCGGAAAAATTAGTCGGACAGCTTGGTAAATTTCCATTGCCTGTAGAAGTAATTCCATTCGGATACAAAAGAGTTTTCGAAATTCTGAATAAATATAATGCTGCCGTGCGAATGAAAGGAGATGGTTTTTAAAACAGACAGCGGAAATCTTATCTTCGATCTTCATTTAAAAAAATAGAAGATCCACATGCACTTGATACTGAGCTGAAACAGATCACAGGTATAGTGGAAACAGGTTTATTCATTGGCGTTGCTGACACAATTATAATCGGCCGGAATGACGGAACAGATACATTAATTAAATAAAAATATTATTTTGAGAAAAGAAAGTTTTGAGTTTTTAAAAAATTATCTGAACATTGCATCACCGGTAGGTTTTGAAGTACCCGGACAGAAGCTCTGGCTTGATTATATTACTCCGTATATAGATACACACTTTTCCGATGTATACGGTACTGTAGTAGGAGTGATAAATCCGGATGCGGAATACAAAGTAGTGGTCGAAGCGCACGCTGACGAAATATCCTGGTTTGTAAATTACATTAATGATGACGGATATATTTATGTAATAACAAACGGCGGCTCGGATCATCAGATAGCTCCTTCCAAACGCGTGAATATTCATACTGACAAAGGTTTTGTTAAAGCAGTATTCGGCTGGCCGGCAATTCATGTCCGGAAAAAAAAAGAAGATCATCCTGAAATTAATAATATCATTCTTGACTGCGGCTGTAAATCAAAAAAGGAAGTCGAAGCGCTTGGCATTCATACGGGTTCGGTTGTTACTTTTGAAGATGAATTCATGACACTGAATAAAAATTATTATGTGGCGAGAGCAATGGATAACAGGATAGGCGGATTCATAATCGCTGAAGTGGCGAGAATGCTGAAGGAGAAAAAGCATAAAATAAATTACGGATTATATTTTGTAAATGCCGTGCAGGAGGAGGTCGGACTGAAAGGCGCTGAAATGATATCCAGAAAGATAAAACCGGACGTGGCTATTATAACTGATGTTAGTCACGATACTCAGTCGCCTCTGTATAATAAAATTACTGACGGCGATCTAGCCTGCGGCAAAGGACCAACGCTTACTTACGGACCTTCCATTCATAATGAACTTCTTAAAATGCTGATAAGTGTTGCAAAGAAAAAGAAGATTCCTTTTCAGTTTGAAGCGGTCTCATATAATTCAGGCACCGACACGGATGCCTTTGCATATTCATCAGAAGGTGTGGCGTCCGCTCTGCTCGGTGTCGCTGTGAAATATATGCACACTACGGTTGAAACAGTTCACAAAGACGATATGCAGAATGCAGTTAAACTTATGTATGAATTTCTAATTCAGCTTAAAAGCGGACATAAATTTTCCTATTTTAAATAAACTTAATCAAAACTCATGAAATTAAAAGAATCAAGAATACTCATCACAGGTGGCAGTTCAGGTATTGGCAAAGCTGCTGCAGTTCTGCTATCGCAGAGCGGAGCTAAGATCGCTATTACCGGCAGAGATAAAGAGAAACTGAATAAAGTTGCCGGAGAAACAGGTGCGCTTGCAATTCACGCTGATGCTTCTGATGAAAAAGATATTGTGAAAACATTTGAAATAATTAAAAAAGAACTCGGGGGTTTAGACTGCCTGATCAATAATGCAGGGATCGGCGAATTTCCTGAAGTGGAAAATCTTACGGCAGAAGCATTTTTAAAAGTATATTCAGTAAATGTATTCGGCGCAGCGCTAATGGCAAAGCATGCTGCAGAAATTTTTAAGAAACAGAATTACGGAAATATCATAAACATCGCCTCAACGGCTGCTCTGAAAGGATTTGCGAGAGGTACAATTTACAGTTCATCGAAATTCGCGTTAAGAGGAATGACAGAATGCTGGCAGGCGGAGCTACGACCTTTTAATATCAGAGTAATGCTTGTAAATCCAAGCGAAGTTACAACTGCTTTTGCAAACACAGAAAGAAAAGAAAGACAGGATGTTCCGAATAAATTAACCGGAGTGGAAATAGCTCACACAATAAAATCAATTCTTGAAATGGATGACAGAGGAATGATACCAGAAGTTACAGTATGGGCGACAAATCCTTTTGAGAAAAAATAACTAAGTACCCGGTTTTAATTTGTCAGAGTTATCTTCAGTAAAATATTTCATTCGTTCCCCGGAGAGAAGCTGTAATGTCATTGGTATCATAATCAGATATGCCGGTAAAAATTTTGCAAGCTGGGACATGATGCTATTGAAGAAAAAGAAAACGACATAGACGATTAAAGAAATGAATGACCATTTAAAAAAGGCGGGGCTTTTCTTAAATGCAAGGATGGAGAAAATCGCATATATGAAAACCTGTTTACTCCAGAGCATCGCAATAGAAAACCAATGGGTCATATTTGTAGATGTTTCATGACTTATTGTGTATGGATTTATTTTGAATCCAAAGTAAATTCTCATTGAAAAGTATGACAAAGCGAAACCGGCAACACAAGCAAATAACAGAAGAATATTTTTTTTCTCAAATAATACCTTTCTGTCTATTAAAAACGCTGCAAGAAAAACCGTAATGAAAACCGACTGATCCCTGTTCAGCGTTGCAATTGCAATGAGAACAGGAATATATTTTTCCTTCCTTTTGAAAATGAGCATCATTGCAATCAGAAAAAATAAAAGACTGAAATAATCTCCGGATTCCCATACACTTGTAATACCGAGCGGAATTAATATCTGTAATAAAAACAACCCCAACACACTTACAAAGTCTGAAAAAAATAAATTCAAATATTTATACATAAAATAAAATATCCCGAATATCGTAATGAACAAAACTATTTTATGCGAAAAAACATGTCTTTTTACTTTACCGTCAACAAAGACTGAAACTATCGGTTCAAGTATATATCCGGAAAGAGGTTCCATAATTCTGTATTGATACGGCGGTTCCATATTTCCGGAAAGAATGGATTCCTGAATTTCAATTCTTTTAAATTCATTATTTGTGATTGATCTTTCGGAAATGATCTGATGAGAAATAAGAGTAAGAAGTAAAAAAATAAAAAAGAGATAATATTTTTTGATACGCGTCTCCATTGTTTTGCTTTAATATTTTTTTGGGGAGAGATAAACTGTAAATCTTCTATTGAACTTGTAAACTATTGTGAAACAATTTACACAATTTGGAAAGCAATTTTAAGTAAAAAACCTCAGCTATTACCATTTTCCGGCATAAGAAATAAAATGCGGATTCAGAGATTCGTTTAAGAAATCAAACTTCAGTTTTATAATTTGTTTGATATGCAGCAGATCGTGAGCAAGCCATTCCGAAAGCATATTAATCGCCGAGAACTCGCCGAACTCCGGATGAAAAGCTTTCATACTCCAGTTTTGTGACTCAAGACTCTTCAGCCATTCAACTGATACGCTTCGTTCATACAGAAAATCCTTTAAGACAATTTCAAAATCTTTTTCAGAATATTTTCTTAACAATACCCATCCTTCGGGATCGATCGGATCCCAGTTGTGATCACCTGCAATTATCTTTGCAAGTCTAGGACGAAAATCTTCTTTCTCTTCGTCATAAAGATGACAAACTATTTCCAGCAGCGACCATCTGCTTTCGGATGACTTCCAGAGAATTAATTTTTCCGGAACGCTGTATAGGAGACTTTTAAATACAGCGGAATTTGCGTCAAGCTGACCAATGATTTCGATAGGATTCATAGCTTATTAAAATGACTCTTCAAAATTTAAAAACTCCTATTATACTAGGGTAGGTAAAAAAATAATGATATAAATAGTAGTTAGGTTGAAATTCCCGGTTCGCAGCAATTAGCAATATATAAAGTAGGATTTTATATTGCCTGAGCTTTTATATTCACTTTATATCCTAACTTGATCATAAATTCTTCACAATCTTTCCACATTAGCCCGAAAGCTCTTACATTTGCAAGAGCTAATCTGCAAAGTATATCTTTTATTAATTCAAAATCTTATCATCAAATTCTCCGTCCATAAGTCTGATCTCTGACCAATCCACTAATTGCACAAGTGAAATTTTTTTGATGAAGGTACTCTAATATTTTATCAGCTACGGATTTGTTTGTGATTACCATAATTAAATTTTTTGATGACCTTTATCTATTGGAAATTTCTCATGTATTTCTCTTAATATATTTTGTTCATTATAAATGATCAAACTTTCTTTCATTTTCTTTCCGCTTCTTTAAATACATATCAACATTATCTGCATAAATCTAATAATTTATACTACAAATTAAAATTCCCAATTTGTGTTCAAATAAAATATCATCCCTTCGGGATTTTTTAATTTGTTGTTCTTTTCTATAAAATGCTACCCCTTCGGGGTTTGTTTAGTTAAATATTATGGAGTATTCCATTAAATTATAATTCATATTCTTCGCTTAGACCATAATGCTCTGCGGATTGGATTCCCGATAAGAGCATTCGGAAATGACAGAAATATTTTTAAAAAGTTCATTATTTGTAATTTGCAATTTGTAATTTATAATTATATCTACTCCCACCAAATGCAAAGTATCGTAGATTTTTTTTTCTTTGGACATTTTTAAAATTGATTTACTTTAATTTAGCTTGTACAAAAGTAGATTAAATATTTCTAATCTACGTTTAAAGGTTCAAATCGTAGGTTAAATATTTTTAATCAACTTTTTTAACATAAAACATTGATTAATTAATTTAGCGCTTTAATTTTGCAGATCAAAAGAAAATTAACAGAAATATTTGTAATTTGAATTATGTCATTTGAAATTTTCTGCTCCCAAAAACTCCGCCGCATTCTTCCAAAGCAATCTCTCTTTTGACTCCGCGCTTAACATACTCATAGACTCTATCAGCTTTCCCGGTTGATGCTCTCCCAGCGGGAACGGATAATCCGAACCGAGAACAATTTTTTCATCACCAACCAGATCAACTAAATATTTCAAAGCAGTTTCATCATGTACTAGCGAGTCGAGCCAAAATTTTCCAATGTATTCTTTCGGATTAACTTTATTATCAACGGCAACTAAGTCAGGTCTTACATTAAATCCGTGTTCGATCCTACCAATTGTAAACGGAAACGAACCGCCTCCGTGAGAAAAGCAGATTTTGAGTTTTTTAAATTTTTCAAACACACCTCCGAAGATTATTGAGCATATCGCAAGTGAAGTTTCAGCCGGCATACCGACAAGCCACGGCAGCCAGTATTTCTGCATCTTTTCTTTTCCCATCATATCCCACGGATGAACAAATATTGCCGCGCCTAATTCCTCAGCAGCTTCATAGATTGGAAAAAGATTTTCATTATCAAGATTCCATTCATTTATGTGTGAACCGATCTCTATCCCCGAAAGGTTAAGATCTTTAATACATCTTTCCATTTCCCTAACGGCAAGTCCGGGCGACTGCATTGGCAGTGTTCCGAGTCCGAGGAATCTGTCGGGATAATCATTAATGACTGATGCGATATGATCATTCAAATATTTGGAAAGGTCAAGAGTATCCTTCGGCTTTGCCCAGTAGCTGAACATTACAGGAACTGTCGAAAGCACCTGTACATTCACATCAGTCTTGTCACAATCTTCAACTCTGACTTTTGGATCCCAGCAGTTGTCATGTATTTCACGAAATACTTTTCCATCGATCATCATCTTGGCGCAGCAGGGTTTGAAATGATCAAGCTGTACAAATCCGCCGTAGCCGTACTTTTCCTTCAGGTCAGGCCAGTCTTTTGGTAAAATGTGAGTATGTAAGTCAATTTTCAATTTAGAATTAGGAATTAGGAATTTTGATTTCTAATAGTTTTTAATATTGAACCAATAATTTTTAAAAGCTCTTCACAATCTTCTTCCATAGAACTATAAACATTTGAATCAATAATATTTGTATCATGTAATAAACGCAGCCAATATTTGGTTTCCCTGGCTTCTTTATATGCAATTCCAAGTTTTGAAGCAAAATCCTTTCTGGAATATCCTCCAATCGCTTCTTCAACATTTGCACCAATAGATGTTCCGCTTTTTAAAATTTGTTTTGATAATTCAAATTCTTTCGAGTCTTTCTTTAAATGTATGTATAACTTTACAATTCTTTTTGCAAAATGATAGGATTTATCTAAAATTATATTCTCTTTCATTGTTCATCCTTTCAAACCTATTTTTAATTTTGAATCATTACGAACCAGACTCCAAATTAATATATTCTAAATATTTAAAAAAATAAGATAAAATCCTAATTCCAAATTCTTAATTCCTAATTAATTTTTACAGGCGGCTGCATCACCGCTCCGCAGTTTTTACAGGTTCTTAATTCTTCAGAATCATAAAACTCCTTAAGCAGAGGTGGAAGCTGAGATACAATGTCTGTGAGTTTAAAAAATTTCTCATGAAGTTTCTCATGACAATTTTCACAATACCACTGAAAACCGTCAAGTTCACTTTCAGTTCTTTTTCTTTCCACCACAAGTCCTACCGTATCAGCAGGTCTTCTCGGAGAGTGCGGGGTTTTCGGCGGTACATAAAAAATTTCCCCTTCCCTGATGTCATAGATTTTCTCTTTTCCGTCTTCAACTATTCCTACCTGAATGTCTCCTTCCAGCTGATAAAAAAATTCGGGTCCGTCCTGAAAGTGATAGTCCTTCCTTGAATTCGGACCGCCGACTACCATTACTATGAAGTCGCCGTCGTAAACGCATTTATTGCCGACGGGCGGTTTCATAAGATGACGATTTTCTTCAATCCATTTTTTGAAATTAATGGGTGGTAACATAATTAAATCCTCCTGACGTTTTTTAAATTTAGTTGTAAGTTACGTTTGCAAAATATTTATTTCTATGTATTATCAGAGGCATTAAATATTCCGGGATGTAACCCGATCTCAACTTCTCTAATTTATATTTAACCAATTACAGCTTCAGCTTCAATTTCAACAAGCATATCCGGATCCACCAGCGCGCTGATACTGACAAGCGTCTGCGCCGGTTTTATTTCCCGAAATGCTTCGCCTAACGCTCTGCCTGCTTCCTCCCACTTTTTGATGTCCGTTACATAGACGCGAAGTCTTATTATATCTTGAAGTCCGCTTCCCGCCTGCTTCAAAACACTATCAATCTTTTCAATTATTGTTTTTGTCTGAAGATATATATCTCCTTTGCCTACAAGGTTACCATCGACAATTGACGTTGTTCCGGAGATGAGAATCCTGTCATCAATTTTTACAGCCCGGCTGTATCCGACAATGTCTTCCCAGATCACACCGGACGAATATTTTTTTCTTTCTTTCATTTTAGTTTATTTGAAGGAGCGTATTTAGTTCTTAATTTTTTTACGATCTGAAATGACGCAAATGAAAAGATCAATCCGGCATAGACATCAATTGTGTAATGAGCTTTCTGAAGAATAACTGACGCGCCTACAATTACAGTAGCAAGCAGAAAATATATCTTCAGATATTTATTATTTGTTGTCTGAAAAAGCAAAAATGCAGTCGAGGTATGTCCCGAAAAAAACAGATCCTTAACTATTTTTTTTCCTGTACCGAGAACAAATACAACAGGATCCTGAAGATCAATACATCCGAACGGCGGCTCCAGCGGAATCAGATACATTGCGGACATTCTGAAAAGAACAAGAAGTATATATGCTTGAAGTCCCGTCAGCAGAGTATCCGGATCGAAGCTGAAAGATATCAGAGCTATCAGCAGAGATGAATAAATTGCAAAAAACAACAGTCCGTTCAGATCAATTGCCTGAAAATAATTTAATACCGGATCATCAATTACAGCGCCTTGTCTTGATTCATTAAACAGAAGAAATCTGCTGAATGTACTTAGCGTGAGTATCAGAAAAATAACTGTAAAAATAAATTCAGCTTTTGTATATCGATATGAAAAATATTGCTTCCAGGCGGAAATGAATTTTGTCAAATTAAATACAGATTAATATTTACTTTTTCCGGCGCGTGAAACTAATATCCCCAGCTGACCGCCATGATACATCTGATGTAACTGCCAGTGAACGATCACGCCTTTCTTTGTCTTGAAATAATCATCATCAATATTTTTTACAAGTGCATGAGGTTTGTCAAGTTCACTGTCATTTAATTCAGGATAAACTTTTCTGTTCTTTTCACAGACATTATTCCAATACTCTTTTAAAACGGAAACAGCCGGATAATTTTCGGCTGGCGCGGGTTTGCTGCCTTGTCCGAATAATTCTATAAGTTCAGGATAAAGAATTTTCCCCTTTCCCATGTATTCTGAAAAGTCATCATCGCAGACTACAAGATGCCCCAATATCCATATACCTGTGCTTTTTCCCGGCGATAATTCCAGTTTAAAATCTTCATTCGAAAGTGGATTTATGCATCCGTTTACCCAGTCAACCATTATATCGTACTGACCGGAATATAAATTGATCAAAGGATTTTTTAATGACATCAGATTAAATTTTTAGTTTTAAATAATTTCAGATCAGAAGACAATTATATTTAAAATATTTATTTAATATAAATTAATGTTCAACTGTTATGAATCAACAGTAATGTCTTCATTCGGAAGCAGGTCAATAAAATGCCAGATGTTACAGTAAAAATCTCCCGGACCAAATTCATCTTTTGCAACTCTCACAATACTGCCGTCTTCTTTCTTTTCAAACACGGATACACCGGGCCAGTAATACTTTTTATCATCTTTTCTTATTTCGTAACCCATGTCAAAAATAAATTCCGTTCCGGCGGCAGAGTAAGTTTTGTAATTCCATCCTCTCGAATCTGCAAATTGCTTATGCACTTCCGGACTGTCCGGACTTACTAAAACAAATGAAGCTTTCTTTTCAATCTCCTTATAAGTGTCTTTAAAACCGTCAGCCCACATCGTGCAGTAGGAGCATCCCTTTCCCATATTGTGAATTAGTATCAGATGACTTTTATCACCAAACATTTCAGAGAGTTTTACGTCCTTTCCGTCTCTGTCTTTCATAGAATAATCAGAAACATTCATTGATGCAATAATTGAATTAAGTTCAATCCTCTTTTTTCTGAGCAGTTCGATCTCTTTGTCTATTTCAGATAAATTTTGCTTGGCTGCTTTCTTTTCTTCTTCGGAGTAATTCATTTTTTAAATTTAATTATTTAATTAAAAAATTATTGATGCTGCGGATCTGTAAGCTGAAACCAGTTACCGTCCGGATCTTTAAAAGTAAAGCACGAGTCAGAACCGTCTGTACCACTGAATACAAGACCTCTGCTTTCAAGTTCATCTTTCGCATTCATAAGGTCATACGTGTATATAACAATTCCGATATTTGAATCTTTATATTCATCAGTTTGATTTTTATTCATTCCCGGTCTCAGCAGGAACTCAGTTTCTCCTAGTTTCATCCAGACGAATTTATCATGCTGAATTTCCGTAACGCTGAAGCCAAGCGTCTTTTCATAAAACTCCTTAGACGCGATAGGATCTTTGACAAAAATTTCAATATGTCCTGCCCGGATAATCATTCTCTGTTACCAATCTTCTTTAGTCTCACGATTCTGTCCTCTTCATTTTTCTGTAACCAAATGTCCTGAGACAAAATATCATAAGCTTTTCCCGCGAATTCTTTAGCTTTCTCTTTATCATTTTTAACCAGGCAGCATTCCATCAATTCCTCAAATACATATCCGTCATTTTCAGCTTTCCCCTCTTCAATATCTTTCAAAAGCAAAAGCTGCATTTCCATTGCTTCGTCTGTCTTACCAAGCATTCTCAGTGTTTTTGCAACGCTCCATTTTGCAATTGCCAATCCGTATCCTTTCTTATTTTCTTCATGCCACTGTCTGCATTTTTCAAATATATTCAGCGCTTTTTCATAATCCTTCATATCAAAGTAAGTCCAGCCGATGTTATTGTAAAGAGATCCAAGCCATCCCCTAGCCCTTGGATCGTCAGAATCTTCTGCGTCTTTCAAAGCAGTCTCATTCCATTTAAGAGCTTCGCCGTGAGATTCAATTATTGCCATCATGTGCGCAGCGTCAACTGCATAACCGTCTTCTCTGATCTGTTTACTGAGCTCATAAGCTTTAAGAAATAAATCACGTGACTTTTCTTTTTGATTGGACGAATTAAACACGCGTCCTCTTTCGAGCAGATAACGGACTTTCTCTGCGCCTGAATCTTCAGTAAGATTATCTTTCACTTCATCAAGGAGTGAATGTGCTTCATCAAATTTCATCTGAAGTCCGAGCGTACGGGCTAACTGAGTCTGAAGCTGAAGATAAGCCGGAATGTCTCCGGAGTTTTCTGTTTCCTGAAGTAAATTCCTGAATTTAGCTTCTGTCCCTGCGGGATCATTGTAATCCCAGAGTTTGTCAAAATCTTTCACGGATGGTTTATTTTCTTAATAAAGTATGTATGTAAAATAAATTAACTATTTGAAAAATTCAACTTAGAGTTAGGATGACTATGTTTTATGAGGAAATAATTTGTAAAAACGTATATTGCAATTATACGTGTAAATTTATATTTTAATACGTATTAAAAATTCAAATGAATACAAAACTTACATTAAAGCTTAACAATAAAGTAATAGAGCAGGCAAAAATTTATGCTAAAGAAAAAGACACCAGTCTTTCAAAACTAATAGAATCATATCTTGAATATCTGACCTCTAAAAATTCTTCGGATGCTAACGAAATAACACCTTTAGTAAAAAGTATCTCAGGAGTTTTGCAATCCGGTAAAAATTTAAATGTAAAGAAAGAATACAAAAAGCATATATTAAAAAAGTATTCTTTATAAAATTGATATATGAAAAAGATATTTGTTGACACAGATATATGTCTGGATCTTTTGTCCGGCAGGAAACCTTTTAATACAGTGGCAGAAAAATTATTTTCACTGGCAGATACCAGAAAGATAAAGATCTATGTCTCTTCTTTAAGCTTTTCCAATATTGATTACGTACTTCAGTCTCAGTATAAAGTAATTGACTCAAGGACGATTCTGGCAAAATTTAAAAGACTTGTTAATGTACTGGCAGTCGATGATAAAATCATAGAACTTGCAATTTCATCTGACTTCAAAGATTTTGAAGATTCCATTCAGCATTTTACGGCAGTTGAAAATAGTTTAAAAATACTTTTGACAAGGAATTTAAAGGACTATGAAAAATCTGCTATTCAGATAATGAATCCTGAGACTTTTTTAATGGGGGTTTAAATTAAGAACGTCATTTCCTTTTGAAATAAAAATTAAAGAGCAATTATAATAAAAGAAAAATACTTTTCAATAAAATGTATGGTCAGACTGTCTGAATTTTAAAGCGGAGGAGTTTAAAAAAGATCTCATAAACAATTTTTTATTACTTAAGAAGCAGCATCTTCTTAGTCTGAATAAAACTACCCGCTTCAATTCTATAAAAATATATCCCGCTCGAAAAATCACTTCCGTCGAACTCAACTTCATAACTCCCAACAGATTTGTATTCATTTACCAAAGTCGCGACTTCATTCCCAAGCACATCATACACAATCATTTTTACAAAACTCGCAACTCGTAACTCGTAACTGATAACTGTCTTTGGATTAAAGGGATTTGGATAATTTTGGTTAAGAAAGAATTTATCCGGAAATACAGAAACTGAATTTGAATTACCGGTAAGTAAAGAATATTTCACAGTTAATATTGTAATATCAGGATATACTGTATATGCATTTCCGGACACATATATATTATCATTTTTGTCGGAAATTATTTTTATTGGTCTACAGCCAGTGCCTGAAGTATTTACATATTCACCGTTCCAAAAAAGTGAGCCGTCAGAATTATATACATATGTATAATATTTTTGATTTCCACTACCAGTACTATAAGCTGATAAAAAAATTTTATTATTCTGATTGGTGTATATTGATGCAGGAAACAACACGCTTGGTGTCTGTGCTGTCCAAATGTCATTACCCGAAGTATCAATTTTATTTATAATTACATAATAAGATTGATTGATATTATTATATCTTGCTGAGATAAGATTTTGATTTGTATCAATATTAAATTCTTTTAAATTATCAAGTTGTTTAAACCAAAGCGAATCTCCGTTAGAATTAAATTTTAAAATACCGTTAGCACCTACATAAATATTTGAATTAACATCTGTTAATAAAGTTTCGGAAGAAGACAGTTTTTTAATTGTTTTAATCCATAACTGAATACCATTTGAGTCTAATTTTATGATATTTAAATCATTTGAATATGAATTATTTGTAGTGTCAACGTTATCACCCGAGATTATTACATTCCCTGAACTGTCTATTGCTAATTGTGGTATTGGAGCATAATCACTTAAAACATATTGAGAAAACCCGCAATATTGATATCTCCAGATCTCATTACCATTCAGATCATATTTAAATATAGTCCATTTGAAATTACAACTCCCGGTACCGGAGTCTCCATAGGAATTAGAGCCGGCAATATATAAATATTTATTTTTATAGACAATTAGTTTATAAGCCCTGTCACTAAATCCCATTGGATTATCATAAGTCCTTGACCATTGAAAAATACCATTATAATCATACTTTATGGTTAAAAAATTATTATTAAATGAGGGGGATTGTTCACCTGTCATATATACATTTCCAGAATCATCAGCACTAACAGCATAAGATTGTCCTGACATAAAAAATCCGGGTAAGGGATAAGCTACATTCCAGATCAAATTACTGTTTTGATCCATTTTTGCAATTGAATACCTGTAACCCAATAAAACAAGATTGCCGGATTTGTCAAAAGTAAGATCAGTTATATTATTTGTACTGCTGTCAGGGCGTGGAGTCCTTTCAGCCCATTCCAAATTGTATTGAGACCTGCATTCGTTGAAGAAGAAAATTGATAAGATTAAGAGTAATAGTATTTTATGTCCCATAATTTTTTTATAAAAGTAAATCAAATACTTAGTAAGAAGTGAGGGTAACTGAATGTAACCCATATTTAATTCCACTAATTTTATGCAGATTTAAGATAAGTTGTTTAATTTTTTATAACAAGGAATGATTATGAGTAAGCGTTGACGACTATGACGGATTTGTTATCATTAACTGTTACACAATCTAAATTTATTTAAGATTTTTTTTGAAGGGATTTATTCGAAACGGAGTTTCGCTTGAAATGGCATTTCCAAACGGAATTTGGAAACGAGCAAAACTTAATAGAAAAAATTATGCTGTAAGTTAAAAATTTATTCCATTAATAAAAAAATCTTATTTAGACTTTAACACAGAATATAATATGAGTAATTTATTCATTAAAATTTTTATGACAAAATCATTTTCAAAGATCGGATTCGGATGTTACAGGATAAATACCGGGATAGAGCAGCATTATGACTCATTGCGGAAAGCTCTTGTTTCAGGTGTGAATCTGATCGACACTTCATCAAACTATTCTATGGGCGGAAGCGAATCGCTTGTCGGTAAGGTTATGAATGAACTGATTTCGGAAAATAAAATTAAAAGGGAAGATATTACACTTGTTACAAAAGGCGGTTATATACAGGGTGTTCTTTTAAATGAACTTAAGAAATTAAAAGAAGAGGGAAAGATCTTTGAAGAAGTTGTGGAAGAATCCGACCGGCTCTGGCACTGCATTTCACCCGGGTTTCTCGAAGATCAGCTTAGAAAACAGTTTGAAAGATTAAATACTCCTTACATAGATTATTACCTTCCTGCACAATCCGGAATATTATCTTGAAAATGCCGCGCACAGTAATACGGATAAGAGTGAAGCGTCTGAAATATATTACGGCAGAATAGAAAAGGCATTCATATATCTTGAAAAGCAGTGCGATACAGGAAGGATAAAATATTACGGCGTGTCATCCAATACATTTCCCGCTTATTCAGACGATCCGTCTTTTACTTCACTGGAAAGAATTTATGAAATAGCGAATTCAATTTCCAAGAGTAACAGATTTAAAATGATACAGCTGCCTCTTAATCTTTTTGAAGCCGGCGCAGTGAAAATTAAAAATCAGCAGAATAAAACCAAAACAGTCCTTGAGTATGCAGCGGATAAAGATCTGAAAGTGCTTATAAACAGACCGCTTAATGCCATTACTTCAAAAGGTCTTGTCCGGCTCGCTGATTTTAAATCTGAACAATTAGATGAAAAGGTTTTTATAAAGCAGATCAAACTTGTAAAATTACTGGAAGAAGATCTTTTAAATGAAAAACTGAGCGGCGAAGAAATTCCTGAAGAAGATCTAAAAAAATTAAAGAGCAGTCTGATAACCGGAAAGCAGATAGATGAGAACTGGAAATTCTTTGGAAGCATAGAGCATTTTAATGATCTGATCAGACAGCTCTTTGCTCCCAGGATAAATATGCTTCTTGATTACTTTGATGAAAATATTACTGACGAAGGCGCAAAAGAACTTTTCAATAACTACATACAAAATGTTTACAGACTTCTGAATCTAACAGGAAATTATTATAAACTCAGAGCTGAAAAGCGGAGCAGATTCATTCACGGACTTATAAATTCAAAGTTAGATCCGGCTTATCATAAATTATCACTTTCACAGAAAACGGTTTTGATTTTATCTTCAGTAAAAGGTGTAGACTGTGTGCTTGCCGGAATGACTAAACCGGAATATGCAGATGATCTATTATTAGTCACTGGTCTTAAAAAAATCGATAATGCAGAAGAGATAATTTCGTATGTATCTTCTGAGATCGAATCTGCAAATAATCAGACGGAGATCAGTTAATTTTCAATGAACTAAAATGGACAGGAAGGAAAAACTTAAAATAATACTCATCATAGCTCTCGGAGTAATGCTGATCATATTTACTTTGCTGTTAATATTTTCTGAAGAAAAAGACGAAACAAATCTCACGCAAATTTTAAAAAAGGAAATTTCTCCGGATGTTTTTAAAAAAGATATCGATTCGATTTTACATTCTTTCGGAATTAAGGAAGAATGGAAAACTAAATCCGGTAAAAAATCTAATGACGGATATGTAATCGCGGAAAACATTCTGATTCCGGCTGATATACAGACTATAAATCTTAACTATGATCTTTCAGGATATTTTGAGAAAAACGGATTTACTTCAGTAACTACCGAAGATGCGAAGACGAAAAATATTGCAATGGAGATCTTTCAGATAAAGGACAGTAACAGAACAAAATATGCAAAATTAAATTTTATCTATTCGCAAAAAGCCGTAAGAAATGTATTGGAAATATGCATAACGCTTGACAGCGTTGAATTTATAGATTTCGGTGATGCAGAAAAAATTTTAAGATCGACTGAAAAAATTTCCGTTTTTCTTCCGATGGAAAATGATAAAGCTGATTATCAGTCAATGATAACGGATAACAATAAAAATTATCTGATTAAATTCTATATAGGCGGAAATAATGATATTACTTCGGATTTTAATTCCGAAATGAAAGAGTCACTGATAAAGCAGAGAATAAGATCGGTTGCGATTAATTATCCGAACGCTGCAGGTGTTGTGCTGTATTATCCGAAGGATAGGAAAGAGTTTGCAGAGAAGATAAAATCTGAATTCAGCAAAAATAATATGCGCGTATTCAGTGATACTTTATTCAGAGAGATCAGGGCTGATGAAAACAAAGTAAGCAAACTTTTTGATGAAATAAAAAGAGAATCAAATAAAGGGACTAAACTGAAGTTTTACACCGTCAGCTTTTCAGGAAAAGATTTTGAAGAATATACAAACAGGATATGGGAATTAAAAAAACCCGGCATTAAATTTCTTGCTGTAAATGACGCCGCAAGAAAATTAAATAATATGTTTAACGAAAAAATCACGGATTCTTTAATCGTAAAATAATTTTTAAGCCTATAATAAAATGATCAGTCACGAATTTTTTATGAACTATGCATACAGGGAAGCGGAGATCGCATACGAACAGCAGGAGATCCCTGTCGGCTGCGTAATAGTTTTTCAGAATTCTATAATCGCCAAATCGCACAATCAGACTGAAATGCTGAAAGACCCGACAGCTCATGCGGAGATACTTGCAATCACTTCATCTGCGGAATATCTTCAGTCAAAACAGCTTGTCGGATGCAGCATGTATGTAACGCTTGAGCCATGCGCAATGTGCGCCGGAGCGATTGTCCTTTCCAAAATCGAGAATCTTTTCTTCGGCGCGTTTGACAACAAAAGCGGCGCATGCGGCAGCGTTATGAACATTACAAACAACAAGGATCTCAATCATAAATGTAATGTTACCGGAGGAATATTGGATGACAAATGCCGCGAAATACTGAGAAGCTTTTTTGATGTTAAGAGGTGATTTTATTATTATGAGATGATAATAACCCGGAAATATCTCCCGTCAGCTTAAGAAACTCTTCTATGGAAAGACTTTCCGGTCTTCTGTTAAAATCAAATTCAATTTTTTCCTGAAGTATATCTTTCTCGATAAAAAATTCTTTCAAAGAATTTCTCATTGTCTTTCTTCTTTTACCGAAACTTTTCTTTACCACTTCGCTGAGCAGACTATAATCAATTTCACTATGTATATTTTCCGGAAAATCAAATCTAACGACGGAAGATACAACCCGCGGCTTCGGAAAAAATGCTTCAGGCGGTACGTTAAAAAGTATTTTCGGAATAGAGTAAAGCTGTATAAGCACAGCAAGTATGCCGTAATCTTTTGTGCCCGGCGATGAAGTAAGTCTGCGGGCAACTTCTTTCTGCATCATTAAGACAGCGGATGATATCATATTCCTTTTTTCCGTTATCCGGAAAACGATCTCAGTCGTGATGTTATATGGTATATTACCGATGATCTTGATCCTCCCTTTATTTTTTCTCTGTGAAAAAATTTCATCTTCAATACTGACCTTCAGGAAATCCTTATGTATAAGATTTATTCGGTCTCCGTATTTTTGTTCAAGCTCAGTCACTATATGTCTGTCAAGCTCAACTGCAAAAAAATCATCCGTAAGCGGTTCGAGATATTTTGTCAGAACGCCTTTACCCGGACCGATCTCAACTACGGTATCACCGGGTTTTATTTCGAGAGAGGTTACAATTTTCTTTGCGAGATTTTCATCTGTAAGAAAATTCTGACCGAGAAACTTCTTCGGTCTGTATGTTTCGTATTTTGTTTTAGTTGAAATCAATTTAAAATTATGATGGTAAAAAAATATTAATTATTCCGCAGGTTCAAAGCTGAGCATTTTAAGATTCTCCTTTTTCAGTTCGGCAAAATCCGTTGTTACTTTTTTATAATCTCCGTTAAGCCAGAGTCTTGCCTGATCTCCGTAGTTTGGACTGATCGGCTGACCTGACTGTCCGGTAGGAAGTATCGAAAGATAATTTTTTATGGAAATCATATTTGCTATCATTCTCATTGAAGGACCGAGATAGCTTTCGAATCTCTGATCTGTCAGCGCTTTTGAAAAACTATATTCGAGATTGTTAACGGTGGTTCCGTTTCCGCCTATGCTGAACGGACCGATATTAAGCATTGAGCTGAATTCAGGAACTATGCCGAGAGGATGCCTCATATATACATCATGCATTAAATCCCATTTCCATCCTTCGGGATTATTTCCGTATTTAGAGATCAGCGCTGAGACGGCTTCATAAAAACTTCTTCTGATGATCTGACGCTTGATGATATTGTTCTCAAAAAGAAAAGATGAACTAAGCTTCAGAAGTTTCGAAGTATTTCTTACAGGTATATTTTTCAGGTAAAGATAATCTTCAAAAAGCTCGCTGCCAAGTTCATTCTTATAAAGATTTTTATAAAGCTGAACTTCAAACATTGCAAATATCCCGGCTCCCGTGCTGTGCAGTCGGAATTCATAATCCCATTGCTTCAGAATATCAAGATATGATTTTATATCCGGAGTAAGATCAGATGAATCGCCGAACGACTCGAACAGAAACCCGCAAAATTCTTTTGCCTGAATACTGTACACATCACGCTGGATCTTTTTCGATTCTTCCTCATTTGTCAGCGGCATGCCGGTAATGAGCTGTTCGATCCTTTCCGCCCTGTAATGCGGCTCATAAAGATTTGAGATATAATATTTATAATTATTCTTTGGCTTATTGTTTGCGGTTACAATATAACCTGCAGCAGGATTGACTGACTCCGGCAATTCATCAAAAGGAACAAAGCTTGTCCACAGCGCATCCGGACCCAGCGGTATGAAAGGCGCAGATTCACTTTCGGTAAAATTTCTAACCGGTATAAAACCGGCGGATCTGTATCCGATATTACCTGCTGTATCTGCATATACAAAATTCAATGCAGGCGCGCCGAAAGTTTTTAATGCATCTTTAAACTCATTCCAGTTTGCGGCGTTATTCAGTTTGTAAAAAGTTTCTATCTCATCACTGTATTCAAATCCTGTCCATCTAAAAGTCAGGATCTCGTCTTCATTAACTTTATCAAAATTCTGATTATTTATGAATCCTGTTTTGGAAAGACCCGATACAACGGGACCAAGCACAGTTGTGTAAGCAGTAAAAACATATTCATCATTCTCATCTTTGATCTTAATGCTTTCAATGCTGCTGTCCAGCGCAAAAGATTTGTCTCTGTAAATATAATTTCCGCCGGGAACAGAATCCCTCTTAAGAATATAAAAATCGGAATCGTCACACATCAGATTAGTAAGTCCCCATGAGATCACGTCATTGTGACCGATGGCAACACCGGGCACACCGGGAATTGTAAATCCGCAAACGCTGTATTTTTTCTTTTCGTTATAAAGACTTACTTCAAACCACTTGGATGGTACCTGCAGCGCGAGATGCGGATCGTTGGCTAAGAGAGGTTTGCCGGATTCAGTTCTGCTGCCGGAGATCACCCATGAGTTGCTGCCGACATGCGCGCCTTCCGTACCGATGAATTCCCTGAACTTCATAGCCGAAGCGTAAAATTCTTTTCCGAGAGATGAAATATCTCCGTAATTTTTTTCTACGGACTTTAGCATACTCACCGGTTTTTTTACGGTATCGGATTTTATTTTGAGTTGATCATCTTTCACAATGAAAGGAGCGTCCTCGGGATAATCAGGAAAGAAAAACTTTGCATTATCGATACCGAATTTTTTTACGATCTCTCCGAACATAACATCGGTATACCAAGATAGATTAAGCTCCCACGCCATCAGCTTCACTATCATAAGTGAATGCTCGGGTTTCCACTGCTCGGGTTTGTAATTCAGAATATCAAATTCCAGAGGAAGCTGTTTCGAATTATTTTCTATAAAATTATTAACTCCCGCTGAATATGAATTCAGAAGCGATTTGGATACGGGTGAAAGTTTGTCATATTGATAGCCGGAATTTTTATCGATGCCGAGAGTGCGGAAGAGAATATCATATTCGAGAACTTCCTTTCCCATTATCTCTGTAAGTTTTCCTTCGGCAACTCTTCTCATAAGATCCATCTGCCACAGTCTTTCGCGCGCGTGAATGACACCGAGCGTAAAATACATGTCCTCTTCGTTTTCAGCATAAATATGCGGAACGCCAAAGTCTGTCATATAGACATTTACATTTCCCGTAATACCTTTAATTTTGAATGTACCCGACTCTTCATAAAATGATTTTTTGGTGAGATTGTTAAAAAGGATGCCGACTGTTATGAATACGATTATCAGGAGAATAAGAATTCCCAGTATATTTTTTAAGACAGGATTCAAATTAATTTAAAAGATATTTATGAGACCAATGAGAAATGACAAATTACTCAAATCGGAATCTTTATTACAGATAAAAATTATTTAACGATAAGACAGCAAAATATGCATTGGATATGGTATTATTTGAAACAGAGTTTAATATTCATTTGCTTTCCAAAATTTTGGAACAGAAAATAATTTTATGAAAAAGATATGACCGGGATTAAAAACGTATTTATTCATTCTAATTTTATTTACTTTTAAAAAATAAAATCCCTAAGGAATACTTAACATCCGATTAATTAATCAAAAGATAAAATATATTTTTTGAATTAAGATATCAGAATAATACCTATGTAATTATTATGAAAAAGTTTTTTCTTGTATTACCGTTATTCATATTAGTGTTTCAATCTGATTTATTTTCTCAGACAGTTTACATTACAAAAACAGGTGAAAAATATCATACATCTGAATGCAGGTATTTAAAAAATTCTGCCAGTCCGATTGATCTTTCCGAGGCAGTTAACAGAAATTATACTTCATGCAAAGTATGTGTACCCGCGGATAATATTCTTCCTGTGATAGGTAAGGAAGATCCTCCTCCGGATCCGTCTGCTCGTATAATCCGTTGTATGGCGATAACAAAAAAGAATACCCAGTGTAAGCGGAACACTTCAAACTCAAGCGGTTATTGCTGGCAGCACGAGCGCCGATAAATGCTCATTATAAAATCATTCAATAACAATCTGTTCGCCGATCTTCAGAATTTTAACTCTGTCTTTATATTGGGGTTGTTCTCTGATCAATTCTTCCAGAACTCTCTTCGGCTCTTCAGGTTCAGATAATTCTGCGATAGTGCCGTAATGCATTGGTATCATCAGTTTTGCCTTTGTGTCATCAAGAATTTTCAAAGCTCCTTTCGGATAAAGATGTCTGTCCGGTTTGTCAACCAGCGTACAGTCGGAGCAGGGTCCGATTGGCATAAACTCCAGATCAATTTCATAATTCTCTCCGAGGAATTTATAAAACTCTTCGTCATATGCAGTATCTCCCGGAAAATAAACAGTGTATCCGTTATACTTAATTATAAATCCGCAGAATCCGTCATAGCCCCAAAGAAGTCCGTCGAGTCCGTATCTGCCGCCCCAGTGATATGCCGCGACGCAAATAATTTCAACTCCGTCAATAATTTTAGTTTCGCCAATATATTTCTTTTTTTTATGTGCCGGTATTTTAAGGGGATGTAAATTGAAATCAATCTTCGGTATAAATTCTTTTGCGTTTTCGGGAAAGATGAGATCAGCTTTCGGAAATTTCTTTTCGAGGATTCCGAGACTGCCGAGATTTAAATGATCAAAATGCGAATGAGAAATTAAAATGATATCGCACTGCTTCAGATCATTAATATCAATTCCAGGTTCCTTAATTCTCATCTGAATTTCCGCAATAAAGTTTGTAAGGAAAGGATCCGTAAGGATCACCTTATCGCCTATCTGTAAAAGTATTGTTGCATGTCCTACCCACAGGGCGGATAATTTCACACCCGGTCTTATAGGATCTTTAATTCTATTCTTAATTTTTTCAGGTGATGAAAAGCTTCTCATTATATTATCACCAACATCAAATAAAATCCTGCAGCCGGATAATGAAGTTACAAGCATTATAAAAATCAATATGCGGGATAATGTTCTCAATAGTATTTTAAATTGACGGATAAATTATATCTGCTCTGTTCAGTAAAATTATAATCAGCAACAAATCCGAGTATTCCGAAAAAAGTAAAAAGTCCGGCTTCGACAGAATAATAGCCTTCGTTTTTGAAACTCTTATTTTTTCTGAAGTTGTATTTGCCGCCGAGTGAAATGCAAAGATATTCTCCATATTCTGTCGCGGGAATAAATCCTCTGACACCGGCTGTCAGATTAAATCTGCTGAGATCCGAATACCGGAAATCCGCAGTTACCCATTCGGGCTGCATAAATAATTCAAGCGAGCCGCCGTATCTTCTGACGGGATTTACTTTGAAGAACTGTACAGGTGAAACTAACTTATTTGCGTTAAAGGAATAATTAAACGGAGTGACTTGCCATCTTAAACCGAACTGAAGCCGGGAGTCGGTTTCCTTTCTGTCCTGATAAAAAGTAGGTGAAGGTATTGTCTGAAATAAAACCCACATAGTCCATTCGGCAAACTTATCCCCGGATTTATTTTGTGAATATGAATCATTTGAAAAAAAACTTACAGCACATAAACAGAATACAGTCAGAAATTTAAATGCGATACCCGATGAACATTTATTTATAACAATAATCTTTAATCTGAATAACTTATAACTCATTGATTTAAAATTTTCATCACTATAATTTTGATTTAAAAATATATATAAATTAAATATTAATCTAAGTAAATAAATTATATTGCGGCTGACGAAAAAATTCAAAGATATAAACACAATACAAAATTCACATTTAAATCAAATTATATATTAATTATATTTACACACAAAAAATCTTAATCAGAGATTATCGGGATGTAGCGTAGCTCGGTAGCGCGCCTCGTTCGGGACGAGGAGGTCGCTGGTTCAAATCCAGTCATCCCGACTGGTAATTTCCTTTTGGAAAACAGTCCGTTAATTTTAACTCCCGCATTATTAAATGAAAAAAATATTTTTAAGTCTGTTAATTCTTTTTACTTTTTCCGGAATGTCCGTTTCACAGAAATCGGATTCAAAGAGAGGAAAGGACAAGAAGAGGTATAAAGAAGTTACAATACTTCACTGGAATGATTTTCACGCAAGAAATCAGCCGTATAAGATCACCAAAAAAGATACAGTCGCCGGAACAGATAATTCATATATTGTAGGCGGCGCTTCCGGTATGCTCGGATATATAAAGAAGAACAGAAAAAGTAACACACTGCTTCTCAACGGCGGAGATGATTTTCAGGGTTCGCCAATATCCACCATTACAAGAGGAAAGTCGCAGATAGAGCTTCTTAATCTTTACGACCTTGACGCTTTTGTACTGGGAAATCATGAATTTGATTACGGTCAGTATTCGCTGGATTCTGTTATGATGCTGGCGGAATTTGATTACCTATGCGCTAATGCTTTTTTATCGACAAAAAATAAAACGATCGGAGACAGATATACAATAAAAAAAATTAACGGCGTGAAGATCGGGATCATCGGTCTGACAGCGCTTGATCTTATGACACTTACGTTACCTGATAATGTCAGCGATATTAAAATGCTCGATGCGGACTCTGTAGTGAATGACGGAATTAAGTACATGAAAAAAAATAAATGCGATGTTATAATTCTGCTTACTCATGTCGGCGTTGATAACGATAAAATGCTTGCGGAAAAATTTTATAAAGATGTGGATATAATAGTAGGCGGTCATTCGCACACTCCTTTATTCAAACCTGTAATTCAGAATGGAGTAGTCATAGTGCAGGCAGGTTCATACGGAAGATATCTTGGTCAGATGGAATTAATAGTTGACAGAAAAAAAGATACATTAGCAGAGTACAAAGCGTGGCTTACGGAAACGGTTATGGACTCTTCAATAAATGACAAAGCCGCCGGTGAAAAAGTTGATAAAATGCTTGAAGAGATTGAAGGATATCTTTCAACTGTCATAGGTATGCTTGAAACAGACTGGAAACGCGGCAACACAAATGAAAGCAATCTCGGGCAGTGGGAAACCGACGCAGTCAGAAAAGCAACAGGAACCGATATGGCATTTCTTAATTCCGGAGGGATCAGAAAGGATCTTTCTAAAGGAAGTATTACAGTCGGAGATGTATGGGAAATTAATCCGTTTGGGAATACGATAGTAAAAATAAATGTAACCGGAAAAGTACTGAAGGAAATGTTTGAAAATTTTATTTTTCAAAGTCTGGATAAATCAACTGAAAGAAGTTCAGGCGACAGAATAATAATATCCGGTCTTATCATCGAATATGATTCGGAAGACGGATCAAAGGGAAATTACATTAAGAGCATTAAGGTAAACGGTGAGGAAGCTGACGATGAAAGGACATATAGTATTTCGACAAACAATTATGTCGGAGCGCAGTTCGCAAAATACTTCGGTGATGTATCCGGAGAGATTAAGCCGGTAGATACCGGAATAGTGGACAGGGATTTGTTTGTTGAAGAAATTAAACAACAAGGCGTGATCAATAATACCGCCGATATCAGAATGAGAGATATTTCAAAAACCGAAAATGATTAATTAAAATTATAAAAACCAAAATGTCTGAACAAAGAATAGTACACTGTGTTAAACTCGAACAGGATCTGCCCGGTCTTGACAAACCACCGGTGGCAGGCGAACTCGGGCAGAAAATTTATGATAATGTTTCAAAGCAGGGTTTCAAAATGTTTCTCGATCATTTTAAAATGATCGTGAATGAATACAGACTGGATCTCACCTCTCCTGCAACGGATAAAATATTTGAAGATCAGATGAATGATTTTTTTTCGGAGGCGGTATAAAACTTCCGGACGAATACGTTCCGCCGGATGAAAAAAAATAGATACTCCGATAACAAATCAATATCAGTTACGTTATTATTTTTACTTCTTTTAAAGTAATCAAAAATTTATTAAACCTTTGGTCATAAGTGAATCTGTTACAATCATTTGATACTTATCTACAGCATCCCCGCGAACAGGCATATAATCTGTTTTTAGACGAGAAGAATCTCAGGTTTTTTAAATCCGCACTGATCATTTTCATCTTTTTAATCGCGATAATGGCGACGGTAAATATTTCATCTGTTGAATATGTAAACACTTCATTCATAATTGCAATTCTCAATTTAGCAGTTCTTCTGACTTTAAGAATATTCTATAAAAAATATTTCAATACAGGTAACATTCGCAGAAGCGTTTACATTTTTGTAATTGCGCAGATGCTTGTGTTCATATCATTCGATATTTTTTACCCGCAGGAAGAATCCGAAAAATTATCGGACAATAAAAATAAAACAGAAGAAGTTGTAAAACAGGATTCCTCAAATCTTAACTTCGGTGTAAGGATTGGCGAAGAGGATGATACATTTTTTGAATATATTGTATTCACGGGAATACTGGTTTTGATATTCAGTTTTTCAAGAACTGAGATTGTCCAGCTTTTCATGATTTCCTTAACCTTACCGATAATACTGTTAATTGTTTTTCAGAATGCAATAGAGCCGGGAGAGTTTATACCTAATATTCTTATAGGCACATTTCTGTTTTTTATTGCTTACTCATCTGAAAGAAAGCGGCAGAAAAATTTTTTCAGTCAGTATAATTTCCATTACAAGAAAAATTTTGAATCCATCAGAATGAAGAAAGAGCTGAATTACGCCAGGGAGATTCAGCTTTCCATGCTTCCGGAAAATGATGCAGTAATAGGTCATATTAAAATATCAGGAATCTCAAACCCGGCGAGCGAAGTCGGCGGCGATTATTTTGATTATTTTAAAATATCCGAAAACGAAACGGGTTTTTTTATATGCGATGTCTCGGGACACGGCGTAGCAAGCGGTCTGCTGCTTTCAGGACTAAGAAGCGGTATGCATCTTTTGCTTGAGGATAATTCCAATCCGAAACTTATAATGGAAAAGCTGAACAGGATGATAAGGAAAACGCAGAACAGAAAAATGTTCGTAACATCAATTTTTGCAATTATAGACACTGAAAAAAATAAGTGCAGACTTTTTAATGCCGGTCATCTTCCTCCATATAAAATTTCCGGTGAATCGCGGGAAATTTTTAAGATTAAAAAACACGGAATAGCGCTTGGAGCAATGGACGCCGTTGACAATTCCTCCGAAGACAATGAAGTGGTTATAGATTTCAAAAAGGATGACAAGCTTATATTTTATACTGACGGAGTGAATGAAGCAATGAACAGCATCAACACAGAGTATGGACTGGACAATCTTGAATATTATCTGAATAATAATTCTGAAAAAGATTCCACTGCATTACTTAATGGATTACTCGGTGATATTAAAAAATTTACGGGAGACAGTATTCAGAAAGACGATCTGACAGTTTTAATAATACAAAGAATCTGAAAAAGCATATGAAAAAAAAGCCGGCGGTGGGAATAATAATGGGATCGGATTCTGATATGCCTGTCATGCAACAGGCAGCTGAAATACTTGATGAGTTCGGAATTGCGTATGAAGTAAAAATCACATCAGCGCACAGAACTCCTGATCTGATGGCGTCATATTCGAAGTCAGCTTACAGACGCGGAATAAAAGTTATCATTGCAGGAGCGGGCGGCGCAGCTCATCTGCCGGGAATGTGCGCAGCATATTCACCTGTTCCGGTGATCGGCGTTCCTGTTACTACGAAATCACTTCAGGGACTGGACTCACTGCTGTCGATAGTGCAGATGCCGTTCGGCGTACCGGTCGCGACAGTAGCGATAAACAATTCAAGAAACGCTGCGCTGCTTGCGGCTGAAATCATTGGAATATCAGATAAGAAAATCCATGCAAAGGTAATTTCTTTTAAAGAAAAAATTAAAAAAGAGTCGTTGGCAAAAAATTCCAAATTAAACAAATCAAAATAAATTTATGAAAGCAAAATGTTTGCTGCCGGTATTTTTTGCAGCGCTTATGACAATTCTGTTGACGAATAATGTAAAGTCACAGATCAAATCTATTGATATTAACTCACTTGTAAATTTAATGGAAGGTTCATTCAGCAGCGAAGAGCAGTCAAAGAGCGACTCAGATTATTTTGACATTAGACTTCATATGAAAAGGATATGGAAGGACATTGAAAAAGAAAACGAAGAGTACTGGCTTTATGCAGAGCAGGCTTCCGCACAGTCGCCGGATAAGCCATACAGACAGAGAGTTTACAGAGTAACGAGAACATATGAAGGTAGATTTGAAAGCGCTGTTTATACAATTTCCGATCCGATGAGATTTGCCGGCGCATGGAAACTTGAAGAGCCTCTGACAGAACTTTCTCCAGATTCACTGACGCTTCGGGACGGATGCACGGTTACGCTGACTCTTATGGGTAAAGATCATTACGAAGGCGGCACGAAAAAAAAGGATTGCGAGAGCGAACTTCGCGATGCGGAATACGCGACTTCGAAAGTGGAAATTTTCGCCGACAGGATAATCAGCTGGGACAGAGGTTTTGACAAAGACGGTAAACTGGTCTGGGGCGCAGAGAAAGGCGGGTATGTTTTTATAAGAATAAAATAATTGCAAATTAGGAATTACGAATTTCGAATTACGAATTTCAAATTACGAATATTATAAAGTTCTAAAGAAAATACTTCGGGGAATTGAGTTTTTATAAATCATATTATTTTAAAATTCTTTATCACAGATCTCTGGACCACAACACCTTTCCTGATTTTTCATCTATGCATGTTGCTTTCAGCATAAATATAAATACAAGTTTATTATCGGCATAAGCGGTTCTCATCGTGCTAAGATTGGGATTGCCTTTTGAGAAGACGTCATCGAATGCAGATTTGTCCAGACCTTTGTCAGGATCTCTGTAGATATTATCTAGAACTGTTTCCCACTGAAGCGCTGCGGATTCAGCGCCGTTGATCTTAACTTTTGAAATAATGACTTTCGCCTGATCCGTCGCATCGGTCCGGCTCAATACGAAAATGCATCTGTCACTTGTGATGATCTCGCCTTTTGCAAAAGTATTTTCAGGTTCATTTTTTCTGTTTAATCTTTTCGGATCTTTCTTTGCCGCTGCATCTTTGTATGCATCGCCGGATAAATAATCTGCCGGCAGAAAAGCATCGGATGAACTTTTGATTATCTCTCCGTTTAGAAAAGACGGTTCATCCATTATTTTATTCATGATCTCAAACCGTTTTCTAGGATTGCCTGATAAGTAAAGCATATTACTGTCGTCTAATTTTACTGATGAAGTAAGCACGCTTTCTTCAAATTTAATTAGCTCTATGGAAGATGACGTTTTTTCAGCTTTTAGAGAGACCGGATCTATATAATAAAGATATCCGGCATTGTCAGAGATCATGGGCATGTTTTTTGAAATATCAAAGCCGTAAAATTTTTTAATACTGTTCCATTCAGGACTGCTCATATTATTCTGAAGAAAAGGATTTGCATCTATAATCATTTTTTCCGAAACCACTACATCAAGCGTAACCGGATCCCTTGCATGAAATCCAAGTTCTGCGTTTATGCTTTTATACCAAAGTCTGCCATCTGTAATGCCGAGCAATACACATTCATTTTTCCTCATGTCACCAAGCTCAATTCTTTTAATGATCTCGCCTGTATTCAGATCATAACTTGTTAATCTGAATTCAGTATAGCCGGTTATTTTTCTGATGCCTCTGTCATTTGATTTTGACGTTGCCTGAAAAATTTTCCTTTGTGATCAAAGCATACTTACCGTTGCTTTTGGAAATTACAGCTTCCTCAACATCATCACAAACGTCGTTCATAACATTTTTCTTCATTAGATTGCAGGATGAAAAAAAGAAGACAGTTATGAAAATAATTATAAATGTAAATAAATTTTTATTCATAATTTATTAATCAAATTATTTTATGAGGAGCATACTTTTAGTTTCTGATAAAATTGTATTATAATTACTTTCTGAATTTAAGATCAAACGGTAAAAATAAACACCGCCTGCGAAATTACTTCCGTCAAAAGTAACTGAATGGCTGCCTGAGTTTTGTTTTTCATTAACAAGTTCCAGAATTTCTTTCCCCAAAACATCAAACACTTTTAATATTACAAGTCCTTTATTCTGAAGTCTGTATTTGATGACAGTGCTCGGATTGAACGGGTTCGGGTAATTCTGTTCAAGAATAAAATGTGCAGGTGTTTGAGTTTCAATCTGACTTATACCGGTGACGGGAAGAATAATTTTGTATGCGCTTCTGCCGTGAGTCCATGCAATTAATGTTCGTGTCGGATCATGAAACGTGAGATCATGACACGGAACGTTTGACGGAATGCCTGAAGACAGGACATTCCAGACTGTTCCGAGATTTGTCGAATACATTACGGTAATGTCTGTAGCAATATAAAGAGTATTAGTATTCTGCGGATCAATGATTAAATCATTAACAGGAGCGTCGGGTAAATTTCCCGAAATAGAAGCCCATGTATTTCCGTAATCAACAGTCCTGAAAACGTGCGATCCAGTAGAGTCGACTTTGTATCCGGAGAGAGTAACGTAACATACATTTGCAGAATCAGGATGAACGGTAACTCTTGTAACCCATCTGTAGGGCAGTCCGGAATTTATTTTAGTCCAGTTCGTTCCGCCGTTAGTAGTCCTCCACACGTTTGCATCATCAGTGCCGCAATAAATTACATCCGGGTCAGATTTAGCGACGTCTACAGTTGTGATAGTTCCGAGATTTCTTATATGTCCGTTTGCAAGGTCGGGACTTATGGCAGTCCATGACTGCATACCGTTAGTGGTCTTATGGATCTTATAAGTGCCGCAGTATAAAATCTGCGGATTATTTTTATCCATGACATAAGGAGTCATCCAGTTAGTATACTGCAGATCAAGTCCGTTAGTCGCTAAAGAAAAAGAATTGCCGCCGTTTACAGATCTGCCGAGTCCGCCATTTTGATAAGAGGCATATACATTCTGTGAATTTGTGTAATCAACAAGACAATAGAATCCATCTCCAAAGTAGATCTCGTTCCAAACGCCAAAAGTCGAAGTTGATCTGATTGTTCCATTGTCCTGCGTACCTCCGAGGATGACGGATGGATTATTAAAATCTATTTCACCTGCATAAAACTGTGTGACAGGCAGAGAAACGCTTTCACCCCATGAAGCTCCCCCGTCAGTGGAATAATCAATCCCGCCGTCATTTCCTATCACAATATAATTCGGATTAGATTTTGAAAAAGCGGCAGCATGCTGATCGACATGAACGGAAACCGGAATACCGAATGAAGTTCCGCCGTTATAAGACAGTTCCATTTCAAGCCCACCGCAGAAAAGCTTATCTGGATTTGAAGGATCTACTCTGCAGATCCTGTTGAACCATGCATAGTTTGAAGAACCGGCGACAGAATTATTGATAAGACTCCAGTTATTACCGCCGTTAGAAGTTTTATAAAGACCTCTTGAAGAACCGCTGGTATTTGCAGTAAGCGCGTAAATTATATTTGGGTTTGATGAAGAGATGTCAAACGAAATTCTGCCGAGATTATTATCGTTAGCCGGAAAGCCGTTCTGCATTTGCTGCCAGTTAAATCCTGAGTTTGAACTGAAATACAAACCTGAATATCTGCCGCCGTATTTTATATAGTCTTCACGTCTTTGTCTTTCCCACATCGCTGCATATACTCTTGATGGATTTGAAGGATCGACAGCAACGTCAATTGCGCCGACAGAATCGGAAATGAAGAAACTCCTCTGCCATTGCGCACCGCCGTCCGTGGATTTATAAACTCCGCGCTGGCTGTTTTTTCGTCTCGTCCAACCGCCCGCCGCTGCGTAAATTTCCTGCGGGTTAAAAGGATTGACGGAAATATTTCCTATTGTAAACGAACTGTCGAGACCTGAGAAACTCCACGTATTTCCGCCGTCTGTGGATTTATAAATTCCTGTGCCCGGATAATAACTCCGAAGTGAATTCGGTTCTCCGGTTCCGCAGTAAATAATTTCGGGATTCACGGGATCTATAACGACAGTTCCAATTGAAGAAGTATTTTGTCCGTCGAATACACTTGTCCAAGTCTGACAAAAGTCAGTTGATTTCCATAGCCCGCCGTTTGCAGTGCCGGTATAGACTATCTGAGAATTTGCAGGATGAATTTCAACTGTAGTTATCCTGCCTTCAATATTCAGAGGACCTGCAAGCGACCATTGCGGAGCGCCGTCCGGAAAATCCTTTGACATATTTTTTTTCACATACTCAATTGAGTTCAGATATTCTTCATGCGGAATTTCATCAAAGGGAAAAGCTCTTTGACTTTCAAACCAGTCATCAGCTGGAATAAATTTTTTCTTGTAATCAGATACTGCGGTATAATTATCATCACCGGAATTTGAATTATTAATTTCATAAAAAAAAATTACACCTGATGAAATTAAAATCACAGTTACAATTATTGAAATAAATTTTTTCATAATACATTTTTATTAAGCTGCAGATGTTTTTTTATCATAACGGGCGAAAGCCCATTTGAGCGCAGGCGGAGTTATGAAAGTTGTAAGTATTACTACAATTATTATTGCTGAAAACATTGCGTTGTCAAGTACACCGATACTTTTCCCGATACTTGCAAAAATCAGACCGACTTCGCCTCTCGGTACCATACCTATTCCTATAATTTTTTTATCCATTCCTTTTGCGAATAACCCGCATCCGAATTTTCCGATAATAGCAACTAAAGTTAGCACCAAGGAAACAGTAAGAATATTCAAATCAAGAAACACGGACAGATCCACCTGAAGACCCATTATGACAAAGAATACGGGAGCAAATATCGCTTCAATCGGCTCAATAACATTTTTAACAGATTTAGTGTCCTGATTAAGATCATTAAAATATTCTTCCTTTATAATAAGTCCTGCTGCAAAAGCACCGACTATACTTGCAAGTCCGATACTGTCGCTTATCCATGCCATAAGCAGCATCATTCCGAATGGAAATAAAACGCTGATATTTTTTCCCTGAACGAGTGAAGCGAGTTTAATCTGTTTTCTCAGATATTTTTTGCCGATGTAAAAAGTCAGACCGAGAAAAACAAATGCTTTAAATATAATAAGTGAAATATTCCCGAACTGTAACTCTCCGCTTTCGATAATTCCCGCGACTACGGCAAGCACAATCAATCCGAGTACATCATCTATCACAGCAGCTCCGAGTACTAATTTTGCTTCGGGTGTATTTGTCCTCTTAAGATCTTTGAATACGCGCGCAGTAATGCCGATACTGGTAGCGCACATTGTAGCGCCGACGAACAAATAAAGATTAACGCCGGCTTCGGGAAACAGAAACATTGTAGAAAAGTATCCGAGTACAAACGGAGCGACAACTCCAATAAGGGCAGCTGTCAAAGCTGATCCTCCTACTTCAAACATTTCTTCAAAGCTTGTTTCAAGTCCCACCAGAAAAAGAAGTACAAGCACTCCGAATCCTGAGAACAATAAAATAATCTGAGCGAAAAGATTATTATCTGCAAAGTCGGGACTTATAAGAATTTCCGAAATTAATTCCCCGTATCCTCCGTCTTTAAAGGCTTCGGCATCAAGGTTTTTTTTAATTGATTCTTCCCATTTAATATTTTCGGTAACGTTGGTCTGTATAATATGCTGAATTTCATCCTGATGTCTGAGAATAACAAGAATGGGATTATCGAGCTGATAGAGGATCAAACCGAGCAGAACGCCTATTATGAGTTCGCCCAGCACTTCCGGCTGCTTAAGTTTTTTTGCAATGAATCTTCTGCCTATGACAGCGCCGATTATGATGAGAAACAGGATCAGATATATCTCTGCAAATTTATCACCATGTTCTGTTGATTCTTTTTCATTAGTATCATTTTTCTGAACAGCGCTTTCAACAAATCCGGCTGAATAAACTGAATCAACTGAAGTATAATAATTACTTTCACTTGTATGCTGATATGAAAAAGCATTATCGAAAAATAAAAAAAGTATGATCAGCGGGAGAACAGTAACAGAATATTTCAGAAAATTCATACTTTGCAGGAGTCCCTCACTTTATAAAGTTTATGATTAACGAAATGACTTCTTCAAGAGCTTTTGAACTTCCTTCATAAGGATGCACTGCTCCGAAAGTATGACCGGTATTATCGATCAATTTTAATGAAGTAAGTTCCTTATTACTTCTGCTGAAGAGGTCTTCTGCATTTGAATAATCTACTGTAATATCCTGTGTGCCGTGAATTATCAGAGCTGGTATATCGAGTTTTGAGATAGCGTTTTGTATATCGAGCCGTTCCTTATTTTTTCCCAGATCTTCGATTAAAGAATAATTCATTCTCATAACCTGATTTGTCCGCGAGTTCAATACTTCGAAGTAACCGGTTTCCTTCCATTTGGATTTTAATGCATCGCTGTATCTGTCAAAGTTACAGACAGAAGACAGTACTATCAGCCTGTTAATTCTTTTATCTTCGGCTGCCTTTAAGATCGCTGTTCCTCCTCCGCGGGAATGACCAAGCAGTGTAACGCTGTCTGTATCAATATTGAGATCACCGGCTTTTTCAAAAAGATAATCAATCAAAGATCCGGCGTCATTCAATTCTCTGGAAAAAGTATTTTTTGCAAAAAGGTCGAGTCTTGTAAAATCGCTTTGATCTTTTTCATCATCCCCTGTCCCGTTATATGAAAAATTAAATGCGACTGTGCAGAAACCTTCAGCGGTAATTTTTTCCATCATATACGGAAAGCATCCCCAGTCTTTAAATCCTTTAAAGCCGTGGAAGAAAATGACAACAGGAAGCTTACTGTCTTTATCGGCATTTGACGGAAAACGGATATCCGTATTCAGATTATCTCCGTGACGGTTTTTAATTTTAATGGTTTTCTTTATTATATCTGTCATTAAAAAAATAATTTATAAAAATTTTATCATTACAACATGCGGTCCGAGACCTTCAGGAGTAAATTCATCTCCGTATCTTTTCATTCCGAATTTTTCATAAAAACCTTCAGCTGTAGTGCGGGCGTTACACCAGAATAAAACACCGTTTTGATTTTTAATATGCTTTAAACATTCATCCATCAGCAAAACTCCGACACCTTTTCCTCTGCAGCTTTCGGTAGTAGCCATACCTCTTAGTCTCCATGACTGAATTTCATCAATTCCTGTTTGCTTATGTTTATACAAAGAAGCGATTCCGCAAATTTCATCCTGAACATAAGCACCAAAATGAACAGTATCAGTATGCTCATCATCTTCATATATAAGTTCTTCGGCTTTCTGATGCGGTCTCAGTATAAGTTGTCTGAGATTTCTGGTATCAGCGGCTTTTATTTTTTTAATATCAACATTCATATAAAAAAATAAATTTACAGGTTTGACATACTCAGCTGAACTTCTGCATCTTTCCATGCTTTCTGAAACTGAATTTCAATTTCTGCAGCTTCAGAGTTTTTACCCTGAGAGGTTAATGATTCTTTTAATCCAAACAAACCCCTGCCGTTGTGAGGATATTTTTTCAATTCATCACGAAAAACTTTTTCAGCTTCTTCATATTTTTCATTCATAAAAAGCGCTGATCCGAGCATAAGTCTTACGCTCGGATAATAATCAGGCGGTTCGTTATAGTTAATTTTATTTTCCTTAGCGACTGCGTCTTCAAAAAGTTTAAACGCATTGTCAGGTTTGTCTTCTGCAAGAGCAATTTTTGCAAAAATTATATCCTGCATCATATTAAGTATAAGGTCAGCCGGAGTCAGACCGATATAAGCGTCATTTGGAACTAAAGTTTTGAAATGTAAAAATTCATTAAGGGAATTCCTTGTCAGCTCAAGATTTCCGGTCTCAGCATACGCAAGCGCTTTGGCATAATAACAGATAGCTGAATAAAGATGAAGAGAAGTATCTGGCGCAGGGATGTTTATTATTTCATCCCACTTACCGAAAGAAATATAAATCAGAATCGGGTTTGCATAAAATCCTTCGATCATCATCATATCTTTAAGAAAGGGTTTCACATTTTCCGCGATTTTATTTGCAGCTGACACAGCATCTGAATATTTTCCTTCCATCATTTTTGAAACGGAGAGAAAATTAATATTATGGTTGTAATACATTACCGGATAAATGCCTTCGGGTTTATACTTGCTGATATAACTTTCATCAGTATTGATAGCAGTAAGATTAGACTGCGATGCGCCGGAATAATCTCCCACCCTGAAAAAAATATGCGCAGGCATATGAACGAGATGACCGGCTGAAGGGATCAGATCTTTTAAAACTTCCGCACTCGGAAGAGCTCGTCCGGGATCATTTGACGCTTCGACTGCATGAATATAATAATGGTTTGCGCCGGGATGTTTCGGATCTTTCTTCATAACCGATTCGAGAACCGAGACAATTTCTTCCGTGCCGTCGGCAGGCGTTCCGTCTTCATTCCAGTACTGCCATGGCTTAAGATTCATCAGACTTTCCGCATAAATAACGGCTGCATCAAGATCTTTGGGATATTTTGTCATAACATTTTTCATAGCATAACTAAACTCTTTATCTTTAACAGACTGTTCGACATTATCCACATCCTTTCGCATATCTTTTAGACAGCGCATAAATATAATCTTTTTCTTTTTTAGAAGAATTTTTTGATAATTTCATAGCGGTATTTATAGCAAGGTACGCCTGTTTTCTTTGATCATTATCAGCCGGCATATTGATGTTCGGACCGAGCGCATATGCAATACCCCAGTAAGCCATTGCCAGATCCGGATCAAGCTTAGCTGCCATTGTAAATGATCTTGCAGCTTCATTGTGATTGAAAGCATAGACAAGCGTCAGTCCCTGATCGAAGAACTGCTGGGCTTTTTTATTTTTAGTTGAGACTTTATGAGAGTAATTACCGAGACCGGGAATTATGACGGCAGGATTTTTATCTTTTATCTCTTTCTTTTCATTTCCCATCCGGTGTTCCGGCTGGGAGAACAACATTTCTGAAAAGATAAACAGTATCAGAACAGAAAATAAAATTTTTGTTTTCATATTAAATTTTTTGATTAATAAAATAATATTTAAAACATTCTGAATTTTAAACAGAAAAACCCGGACATTATAAAAACATATAAATGATCAAAGATACGGCAGGAATAGCTAAAGAATATTTGCTGAAGAATCCGGTGCAGCAGAATATTACTGTTTCTTAATGGATGTAACTGAAATAGAATAATCTTTAGGACTTACAGATCCTTTCAAAGAAACATTATCACCTTCGTCAAAGCTGTTGTCAATATTTTTTAATTTAATATCAGGAATATTTAAAGCGGAGAGAATATATCCTGAGCTGCCGTTACTTTTTATTTTGCCTTTAGCTTCTACCGTTATATCCCTTAAGGTGAAACCGCCGTCAGTAACGGCTTTTATAAGTTCAGTGACATCGACGTCCGGTTTATTTTTAAAAGAGATGATAAATTCTGTTTTTTTCAAATCAGCTTTAACTGATTTAACATAGTCGAGAGCTTTAAACTGTTCTTCAACGCCTTTTGCACAAAGAGAACATGTAAAACCATCAACTCCGATCGTGGCTTTTGTGAGTTGAGAATAAGAATAATCAGAAGTAAATATTATTATAATATAGAGAAATATGGATATAGATAATTTAAACATAGTATTAAGCATTTAATGAATTGTTACAATTTAAAATATACTCATTAAAAAAGAAGTTTAATTATTTTTGACCACATCCGCCGAAATCGTTTTGAACAGAAATGGATACAGACATAATAAAAAAATTTATATGAATATAAATAAATCTGTTTAAATTGTTTCACTCATTTTCATAAAATCCTTCCAGTAATCCTCAGGCACTTCTACAACGGATTTCCTGCCCTCTTTCACGAGAGGAAATTCCAGATATTTTTTAATGGATTTGATCTGCGCAAGAGTAACCGGAGTGTTTAATTTTTTGACAGGCTTTAAGTCAAACACCATTAATTTAGGATTATCTTCAGAAGGGTCAGGATACGGATCAGAGATAATTTCTGCAATACCAACTATCTGTCTTTCGTCGCCAGTATGATAAATAAAAGCTTTATCACCTTTCCGTGCATTTCTTATACAGATAAGCGCGGCATTATTCGCGACGCCGTCCCATACGGTTTTTTTATCTCTGACAAGGTCATCGAAAGAATAGTCAGATGGTTCGGTTTTCAGCAGCCAGTAATTCATAAAAATTTAGTTAGGATTTAAAATACAATTTTAACTTTCGTGCACTGTCATTTTTGCATACTTAAGAATAATTTTCTTTATACCGACATCATCAAAATAAATTTCAGCTTTTTTATCGAGACCTTTTCCGACGGTATTCAATACGGTACCTTTACCGAACGTATTATGAGTTACGGTAACGCCTTTTTGAATATCAGGAAAATTATCATTAAACTCACTTTCAGTTTCCCGGGCAGTGGATTTTTTCTTCGGCGTGGAATTAAATTTTACAGACGGACCGGAAGCGGAGTGCTTATCAGCGCCTGAACGAAAAGCCGTTTTAATTTTTAATCCTTCGAAGGTAATAATACTTTTGGAAATATCTTCAGGTATTTCTTTTAAGAATCTTGATTTCATCTGAAACGATGGGGTACCGAAACGGTATCTTTGATTAGCGAAAGACATATAGAGTTTTGATTTTGCCCTTGTGATCGCAACATAAAACAAACGGCGTTCTTCTTCGAGTTCATCCTCATACATAGTAGCGCCGCTGACGGGAAAGAGACCTTCTTCAAGTCCGGTAATAAACACGACGGGAAACTCCAGTCCTTTAGCGGAATGAATTGTCATAAGCGTGACGGCATTTTTCTGATTATCGAGATTATCAATATCAGCGACAAGAGAGACTTTCTGAAGAAACATTTCGAGAGTTGGTTCATCTTCGGTATCACTAAATTCCGCAACTGCGGAGAGTAATTCCTGAATGTTACCGATTCTTTCTTCAGACTCTACAGTATTCTCAAGTCTCAATGTTCTTAAAATTCCGATCTCATCCAAAACGCTGTTGACTATTTCTGTCAAAGGAATCTCTTCCTGCAGATATTGATATTTATAAACGTAATTATTTACTTCGATGAGGAGATTTTTAACTTTAGAGCTGAGCTCAGTAACGGAAGCAATATTTTTCAGCACATCAAAAATTTGAACGCCATCTCTTTCCGCCATTGAGATAATCTTGTCGACAGTGGTTTTGCCTATTCCGGCTTTTTGATTAAGTACTCTGAGCAGAGATTCATTGTCTTTGGGATTTACAATAATTTTCAAGAAGGCAAGTATGTCTTTAATTTCCTTTCTCTGGTAAAATCTAATTCCGCCGATGATCAAATAAGGAATATTATTTTGTCTAAGCGCATCTTCAATCGTCCGGGACTGAACATTGGTCCTGTATAAAATAACGAAGTCTTTAAAGTTAATTTTTTTCCTCTGCATTTCATCGAAGATATTTCTGCAGATTCTTACAGCTTCGTCTCTGTCAGTCATATTTTCAATGAGATGAATATTTTCACCTGCATGATTTTCTGTCCACAGATTTTTCTCCATTTGTTTTTTATTATTCTTTATTACATTTCCGGCCAGAGTAAGGATATTCTGTGTGGAGCGGTAGTTTTGTTCGAGTTTGAAAATTTTACAATCTTTAAAGTCGTCCTGAAAGTCGAATATATTCCGAATTTCCGCACCTCTCCATTTATATATAGACTGAGCATCATCTCCGACGATGGAGAGATTCTTATATTTATCCGCGAGAAGTTTTATGATAGTGTACTGCGCTTTATTTGTATCCTGATATTCGTCAACGAGAATAAACTTAAATCTTTCCTGATACTTATCGAGCAGTTCGGGATATCTTTTGAAAAGTTCGATAGGCTTCAGCAGCAGGTCGTCAAAATCCATTGCATTATTTTTGAAGAGCGCTTTTTGATATTCAAGATAAATGGACTCGATTTTTTTTTCATAAAGGGATTTAGCCACGGAAGAAAACTCCATTGGCAGGATCATTTTATTTTTAAGATTGCTGATAAAATTCTGTACAGCTTTAGGAGTAGGATTATCAGTGGGCTGCGAGAGATAAATCATAATCTGTTTAATGAGATTAGCAGAGTCATCAGTGTCGTAAATTGAGAAGTTCCTGTTAAAGCCGAGATAGTCCGCTTCAATTCTAAGCAGTCTTGCAAAGATGGAATGGAAAGTACCCATCCAGATTTTATCAAAGGAAGAGGAAACAAGTTTAGAGATTCTTTCTTTCATCTCTGTGGCGGCTTTATTAGTAAAAGTAAGAGAGAGAATTTCGTAAGGGCTGACACCGGATTCGAGAAGGTAAGCAATTTTGAAAGTGAGGACTCTAGTTTTACCGCTGCCGGCGCCGGCTATGATCATACTGGGACCGTCGATTTCTTCGACTGCTTTTTTTTGTTCTGGATTAAGGATGTTAAGGTTTAGATACATGAATAATATTTTAGGGAAGTTAAGATAAGGAAAATAGGTGTGAGAATAAATTAAGATATGGGGAATAATTGTATGGCGGAATTGTATTCCGCGGGTGTGCCGGAATTGTATTCCGGCGCTATGTAAGAATTTCACAAAACCGGAAAATTACAATTTGACCTGTAATTTTAAAAGTAATATTTTGCAAAGGTGATTTTATATACAAAATATTAAACAGACAATTATGAATATAAAAAGTTATTACAGGAGGAACTACCCGCATTTTCAGATCAGCGGACAGTATTATTTTGTTACTTCGAGGCTAATTGATTCCATACCGGAAGAGATAAATAAAATGTTAAAAAATAATTTTCTTCAGGAAGAAAGAATGCTTTTGAAAAAAGCTGATAGTATAAACTTTGAAAATGAAAGATACTTTTTAATGAAAAAATATTTCGGATACTATGACCATTATCTGAATCAAGCATTATGCGGTGAAAAATATTTAGCTGATGAAAGAATAGCAAAAATTGTGTATGATTCTCTTTTGCATTTTGACGGAAAACTATATGATATGCTTAATTTTTGCTTAATGCCAAATCATTTTCATTTTCTGGCGAAAGTGGGGAAATTAGTAAATCCATTTTTCAGAATAATGCAGTCTTTAAAAAGATATACTTCAAGACAATCAAATAAAATTTTGAATAGATCCGGCGCTTTTTGGGAGGAGGAGAGTTACGATCATATTGTAAGAGATGAAATTGAATTGATCAGAATTATAGATTATATTTTAATGGATCCTGTAAGGGCGGGATTAACTAGAAATCCTTTTGAGTGGAAATGGAGTTATTCAAAATATCAGACTTTTCAAAAATTAAATCCAGCTGACATTTTAAACTACTCACGGATTACAAATCCGTGATACAGCATTACTCACGGATTACAAATCCGTGATACCCATCTTCTCTTCCACATCTGCTGTCTCCTTCACCATATCTTTCGTCAAAACTTCACACCCTCCTTTTGTCACAAGCACCACGTCTTCAATCCTTACACCCATACTCCTGTATTTTACCGGTATCTCCTTCATATCCTTTGTAAAATACAATCCCGGCTCTATTGTTAGAACCATTCCGGGCTTTAGTGTATCTGTATCCGAACTTACCGTAACTGATGACGAAACAGCATCGTGTGTATCCAGTCCGATATGATGTCCGACTCCATGAAGGGAATATTTTTTTATTTCAGATTTATCTTTAAGTAAACCGATCTTGCTCAGACCTTCTGCAAGTATTTTCTCACTCTGCTTTCCGATCTCTGAAAACTTCACTCCCGGTTTCACTTTTTTTATACATTCCTTATTAGCTTTAAGTACTATTTCATATATCTCTTTTTGTTCCGGTGTAAATTTTCCGCTGACAGGAAAAGTTCTAGTAATATCTGAACAGTAGTAATTGTATTCTGAAGCTGAATCAATAAGTAACAACTGATTTTTAAATAATTTCTGATCATTATTTTCATAATGGAGTATACAGGCATTTTCACCGGAAGCAACAATGGGGTGGTATGCAGTTTCTTCTCCGCCATTAAGTCTGTAATAATATTCAAGTTCTGTCTGAATTTCAAATTCATTCATTCCGGGTTTAAGAATTTTTAAAATTTCATTATAGGATTGAACAGAAATATCCGAAGCTTTTTTAATTTTTTCAGTTTCGAATTCTGTTTTTAGAGATCGCATTTTTCCTATAATATATGAAACATCAATTATTTCCGTATGAGGAGCGATGCGGTTAAGACTATTTAAAAAATCCGAAATAATTTTTTTCATATCGCCGGTAAGTTTTAACATCTCTGCAATATTAAGATATACTCTTCTGTAATTTTTGAGAACATAATAAGATAGTACACGGCATATATTTTCATTCACTTCGGAATATTCAATCCCTAATTCTTTCTTTACATTATTATATCCTAATCTCTTTCCGTTCCAGGTTTCCATTTTTTCATCCTTTGGCTGAACATATAAAACCTCTTTCGTTTTTATTTTCTGTGACCCTGATTTGAGAGTTATACCGCCGGGCGCAATTAAAAGTGCAGAATTTGCTTCAGTAAATCCCGTCAGATAATAAAAATTTTTATACTGCTTGAACAAATAATCTCCGTCGTAGGATTTGTTTCTGAAGGTATTTCCGAAAATAACGGCTATGGAATCTTTACCGATCAGTCCGGATAATTCTTTTCTTCTTGACTTATGAAAACTCTTTTGGATTTTATTCATTGGTTTGAGTTTAATGGTTTTGAAAGTTAATCATCGAATTGTTCTTTTTTCATTTCTTCGAGACCTTCTATCTGTATAGGATAATCACGTGTAAAGCAGGCTGTACAGTAATCAGTCTTTTCACTTGTATAAGGAACAGATTCAAGTAATTTTTCAGTACTCAAATACGACAAAGAAGTTACACCGAGTTCTTCTCTGATACTTTCAATATTACTGTCATGTTGATTTGCTATCAGCTCTTCTGCTGAAGGAAAATCCATTCCGTAATAGCATGGTGAAATAATCGGAGGTGAAGTTATTTTCAGATGTATCTCTTTCGGATTTGCTTTTTTTATAAGATCGACAAGTAACTTTGACGTAGTGCCTCTGACAATGGAATCATCCACTACTACCAGCTTCCTGTTGTTTATAACTCCTTTAACAGTATTGAATTTTGTTTTTACTTTCATTTTTCTTTTATCTTTACCCGGCTGAATGAAAGTCCTTCCGACGTAATGACTTCTGATAAGACCAATTTCATGCTTAACTTCTTTGTTATGCTTTATCATTTCATTAAAATATCCTAATGTAGCTGTATTCGATGAGTCCGGAACATTTATGATTCCTATTTTCTTTTCATCATCCGCTTCTCTATCAGGTGCAGGACTTTCTATGGCGAGATTTTTTCCAATCTTTCTCCTTACCTTGTCAACTTTCTCTCCGAACACTGTGCTGTCCGGTCTGGAAAAGTAAATATATTCAAAAATACAGTGCTTGTATTTTTCAGCTGATCTTGTCTGAAATGATTTTTCAATTCCTGTCTCCGTTACTTCACGGTCTATCATAATTATTTCACCCGGATTCACTTCCCTGATATATTCAGCATTTATAATATCTAGCGCGCATGTCTCAGAAGAGAAAATAAAACTGTTATCGACTTTGCCGAAACAGAACGGTCTTACTCCATAAGGATCCCTGACAGCAAAAAGTTTATCGTCAGTTAAGATGCAGATGGAATATGCTCCTTCGACCTGCGAAAAAGCGTCAAGAAGTTTATTTACAATGTCACTCTCTTTGCTTTTTGCAATGAGATGAAGTATTAGTTCACTATCGGTAGTAGTTTGAAAAATAGTACCTTCGTTCTGAAGCTTGTCCCTTAAATTTTTTGTGTTGGTAAGATTTCCGTTATGCGATAATGCGAGGTTACCGTCTTTATAATTTACTTTGAACGGCTGTATGTTATTCTTATTATCTCCAGAACCTGTAGTTGAGTATCTTGTGTGTCCGATAGCAGATGTACCTTTGAGTTCTTCGGTAAGAATTTTATCATCAGAAAATACGCTAAGTACAAGTCCCAGATCCTTATGAATATTGAATTTGCTTTTGCTGCCGTTGTGAAATTGTTCACAGGATACAATCCCTGCCGCTTCCTGACCCCTGTGCTGCAGAGCGTGCAGACCGTAATATGTCAGAAAAGATGCATCAGGACTGTTATACACACCGAACACACCGCAATTAGAATGTATAGATTTGGTTGAATTGTAAACGGTATTTTTAAGATTTTTTATTTTCAAACTGAGTAGTGTTAAAATAAATTTTTGATGTTTAAGAATAAAGGTAAACAATGCAGAGATAACATTCTGATCGATAGACAGAATGAAATGCAAATAGCATTATGTAATTGCTGGGAAAAGCCAACTTTTTTCATGAACACCGTGCGGCAGATATAACCTGTCCTGAATTGATGTTAATCTGGTATTACTCTGATATGATTTGAAAAAATCCATCCTTTTTTTTCTTTCCAAGTCTCGACTCTGTAAGCGCCTGTTTTATCGGAATCAACTGTAAATTCCATTCCCTCAGATTCATGAATGCATTTACCGTTATGAATAACTTTTATCTTAGCGCGGGAAGGAATAAGAGTCCTGAATATTATTTTCTTGTTTTTCTTTTTGCTGAATTTTATTTCATCACCTGTATTGTAATACATTCCCTCATATTCGGCAAAAAACCTGAACCCTTTTCCGCTGCCGTAATAATTATTAACAATAAAAGATCTTCCTTTAGCAAGAGCTTCAAGTATTTTGTCACGGCTTTCGGTATAATTTGAATTGTTTCCTTTTTTGAGTTCCTCACTAAGAAATACATGCGTTCTGATTGATTTGAATAAAACTTTATACGGAAAGATCTCAAATTCCATTCCCATAACATTGTGCTTATGCGCATGAGCGTCTACTCCGCCTATAGCAACGACCTTTCTTTTTAAATTCAGATCATCCCATACTTTCAATGTCTCATCGGGCGGAGCAATTATTGATTTCAACGGATGAAGGAATCTCTGAAATTTATTCGATTCATTCAGACCTTCCGCCCATTCACTCATGTGATTCCATATCTCAATGCCGGTAAAATCTTCACAATCCCAGGCAGTCCATGGATACGGCGGATGTTCCGGCAGATTGTTCCGTTCTTCATGCGGATGCGCAATAAATCCGAAACCGCCTTCCTTATTAACAGCTTTCACATATTCGCATGCTGACATTCTGCTGCCTGTGTCACCGTCTGGAAGTGTTTCATAAGTGCCGGTGATTTTATCAGTTCCGAGTACAATGTAATGATTCCGGTTTTTTCTGTCGTTTACTTCATATCCAACTATCAGCATAGTCTTCTTATACCACTTTTCATATCCCTTGTCCTTAGCTTTTAAAGTATTATGATCAGTGAGAATTATAAAGTCCAGATCGGATTCGACAGCCGCTTTTACAATATCCTCTACCGATCCTGAACCGTCGGAATAAAGAGAATGCATATGCATGGATCCTGAATATTCAAACATAGATTTTGTGTGAGTAAATTTTAAGACTTTTTGAAATTATTTTTTATGTTATTTCAGATAATCAATGATGACCAAATAAGATGTTCATGATCCAGACTGTTACAATAACAACCGTTACCGCGATTAAAGTTTTTTTACCGGAGACAATCCGGATTTTATAATTATATAAACTGAGTATAAAAATACTCAAACTTACAACCGCTAAAAATGTAAAGATAAATACAGATGATGGATTATAATAAAAACTATTTAAAAGATTAAAACTGGCTAATTCTTCAAAAGATCTTGTAAGCCCGCAGAATATACATGGAATGCCGGTAATGTTCAGTAATATACAGGAACTAGCTCTGTTAAACATTTCCGGGAAAAAAAATCTGATCAGCTTTAAAGGTGACAGATAGGTCGTTATCACAACAAAAAAAATTACAAGCAAAAGATATATCCGGGTCTTCGCGGATTCAGAAGGATCGGTTTTTTCTATATATAAGAATCTCAATTCAGACTGCGCTTTTCTTTTTCAAAACTGATACACCTATAATTGCTCCGATTGCTCCGAACAGAGGATATATTATGAGATTTGTTATAAATGAAATAATTGTCAGCGTAGGAGAATAACCGTGTTCATTGAATTCATTTGAAAATTTTTCGAGATATTCATATGCCATTGGCGGAATATCTATTCCTAAGCTGTCAAAACCGGTCATCATTTCAGTCATCGGATTCTGATTTGAAAAAAGACTGAACAGCAGACCGAATCCGCTAATAATAACTGCAGATAAGACTCCGCTCAGTATTCCGATCATCCCGCCGTCTTTTGAAGACATCGTCTGACCTGTCTTAGCGAGCTGCCTGCTGTAGTATAATACACCAGCAAAACCTCCGGCCATAATACCGGCGCAGCATAACAGATTCAGCAGATTCAGTATAGGAAAAAGAGCAATAAACGTCATTGTAAATGTACCGATAATTACGGGGAATAATTTATTGTCCGGATGCATATTTTTTAACTCATATATTTATTTTTTAAAAAAAGATTTACTTCAGAAAAAAATCTTACAAATCCCGGGATAAGATAATAAGGCAATACAAAACCTATAAGAAAACCGGTAACGGATCTTGTTAAAAATGAATTTTGCAGTATCCCGCTCCATTTGAACAATACATCGAGTCCGAGCAGCAGTGATGCAATCAGCAGAAAAATTACGGACGGGGTATTTATATTATCGAGATTATATTTTAAAGGATACAAAGCGGTCCCGGTAAAAAATCCCGCATAAATCCACAGACACCTTGAGCATACACCAAGCTTTTCTCCGAAAATAAAAAATGATCTTGCGTCCTCCTGATGGCATACAGGTGAAAAAAACAAATACAGATATGAAGAGATTTCCCCCAAAAACCCGCCGCGAGCGCTCAATAACGGAGCGCTTATTATTAGTAAAAGCCAGAGAAATGAAAATATCAAAATAAAAAAGTAAACTTTTTTTGATATATCTGCGTCTTTATAATTAATGTCACCGGCATCAGAAAGCTTCATTTTTTAAAATATTACATTCACTTGAATAAATCAATTAGAATATTTACTATCAAAAAATTATCAAAGAAAATTTAATCTGTAATATCAATATGAAAAATACCAATATTTTTTTAATTATGGTGTTATCCGCCTTACTATTATTTTCCTGCGGAAGAAATAAAGAAACCACTCAAAACAGACAGACCGAACAATTTCCCATTACAGAACTTCAGCCAATAGATACTGCCGACTCCGATTACGGCGACTGGATTATTAAACATGAAATGTCCGATGCTGAAAAGCTGAATCCTATAGTTACCAATGACGCTACTGCTTCCGGTATTATTATATACATTTTTGAAAATCTTCTCGAAATTGACAGAGAAACTTATGAATTCAAACCTCTCATTGCAAAAGCAATGCCTGAAATCAGCGAAGATCATTTGTCTTATACCTATGACTTAAAAGAGTATGTTACTTTTTCAGACGGTAAGCCGCTTACAGGCGAAGATATAATTTTTACGATAAAAGTTATAAAGAATCCTTTCACGGATGCACAAGCGCTTAGAAATTATTTTCAGGATGTAAAAAGCGTGGAGCTTGTGGACGGAAATAAATTCAAAGTAAGATTTAATATGGTAAAGCCCTATTTCAGAGCAGTTGTCGCTCTAAACGATCTGGAGATTATTCCGAAACATGTACTGGATAAAAACAATGAAACGGATAATTTTACATGGGAGATGCTTGATGAAGCGGGAAAGTCATTTGATCCGGAAAAATTTGCAGGCATGAAAAAATACGCCGATATTATTAATAAGGAAGAAATGTCAAGAAGCCCGGAATTCGTTATCGGATCAGGTCCTTATAAACTTGAAAAATGGATTACAGGTCAGTCCATTACTCTCGTAAGGAATGAAAATTACTGGAACAAATCTGAACTTCCCAACTATCCTCAGAGGATTGTATTTAAAACTATCAAAGATCAGAATGCAGCTGTCGTAGCTGCAAAAAATAAGGAAGTTGATCAGCTGCAGGTAATTCAGCCGATAGATTTTGTAGAAAATATAAAAGACCCGGAAAAATTTAATCTAAAAAAATCCCTCGTAATCGAACCTTCATACAATTACATTGCATGGAATAATGATCATCCGATATTTTCAGACAAAAAAGTCAGATGGGCAATGGCGTATGCGATTGACAGAAATTCGATCGTAGATAAAATAGTCTACGGTATGGGAAATAATATACAGTCGCATATATTTTTCAAAAGCAAATTCATAAATACAGACCTTCCGGAAATTTCCTATGACATTAATAAAGCAAAGACACTGCTGACTGAAGCCGGATGGAAAGATACGGACGGTGACGGGATACTTGATAAAGTAATTAACGGAAAGAAAACAGATTTTAAATTCACATTTACAAACAATACTAATCCTAAACGTAAAAAGGTTATACTTATTCTTATTGAACAGCTGAAGCAGCTCGGGATACAGGCTGATATTCAGGAATATGAATGGTCAGTATTTCTTGATAAAATCAAAAAGCATAATTATGATGCATGCTTTGCGGGCTGGCAGCTTTCAGTAACTGCCGATGACCCTTATCAGATCTGGCATTCTTCACAGTCTATCGGGGAAGGAAGTAATTATTTCAGTTATAAAAATCCTGAGAGCGATAAACTTCTTGAAGAGAACAGACTTACTTTTGATGATGTAAAGAGAAAGGAAATTCTTGGCAAATGGCAGCAGCTGGTATATGATGATCAGCCGGTAACTTTTCTCTGGAGCGAACCGGTGAGATATGTTTACAGTGACAGATACAGAAATGCGAGATGGTATGCTTATCCGGACTCACCTTTGTTAAATGAATGGTGGGTTCCTACAAACAGGCAGTTATATAAGGAATAAACTTTTATTTTAAATAATCTATATTAATTTCAATATACTTAAACTATATGATGCAAGGTGATTCTGTGTCATAAAATTATTCCCAAATGATTTTTAATTTATAGTTGAAATTAAATAAAGAGTTTAGCATATTCGCAAAAAACCGACACTTATATTTTAAACCTTTAAAACCGTAAAAATGATAAAAATTAACATTACATCGCGTCATTTTAAAGCTCACGAAACTTTACAGGAGTACATCAAAGCTGAAATTGAAAATCTCAGCAAGTACAATGAAGAGATCATATATGCAGATGTCATACTTTCATTTGAAAAAGCAATTAACAGTATCAAGCATTGTGAAATATTAATAAAAATAAGCGATAAGAACTTCACTGCAAAAGAAAGCAGTGATGATTTTACAAAATCTATAGATAAGGCGGTAAATAAAATCGAGACTCAGATTTTGAAATACAAAGGTAAAAATAAAGCTGAAAAGTATAATTCCAAAAAAGAAATCAAAAAGACTATTTAATATTGCCGGGAAAGTATGAAAATATAAAGGAGATAAAGAAAGATTCTATTACGGTGGAATTTCTTTATAATGAATTTAAAGACAGATTCAAACTTGAAAAAGTTACGGTTAAAGATATCAATCCTGAAATTAAAATCACGGAAAAGGATATTCACAGACCGGGACTTGCTCTTGCCGGATATGTAAAGTTTTTTACTTATAACAGGGTACAGCTATTCGGGAATACCGAAATTAAATATCTGGAACAGCTGTCTCCGGAAGAAAGACTTAATTCCCTTAAAGGATTTTTTTCTTTTGAAGTACCGTGTGTGATTGTAACCGGTAATAATAAGGTTCCATCTGAATTGAAAGAACTTGCGGATATGAAAAACGTCCCTGTATTCAGGTCAGCATATCCTACCACGAGATTTTCTTATTTTATTAGTGATTTTCTTGATGATCAGTTTTCGACACAGGTGATAATGCACGGATCTTTTGTAGATGTATACGGAGTGGGACTTTTTTTCTCGGGAAAATCCGGAATAGGTAAAAGTGAAATTGCGCTGGATCTTATAGAAAGAGGACATAGACTTGTAGCGGACGATGTCGTTGTGATTTCCAAAAAAGGCGAAGGCGTTTTAATGGGTTCGGGAATGGCGATTTCAAAACATATAATGGAAATCAGAGGATTGGGCATTATTGATGTCAGCACAATATTCGGGATCAGATCTATACGTTATCAGAAAAGAGTGGAAGTGATAGTGGAGCTGGAAGACTGGGACAAGGATAAAGCATATGACAGGACGGGCCTTGATAATTCGACGATTGCAATTCTTGATGTGGATATTGAGCTGATCAAATTACCGATATTTCCAGGAAAAAACATTACAGTGATAGCCGAAGTAATTGCGTTGAATTATTTATGCAAGCATTACGGTTATAATGCTGCCGAAGAATTCAGAAGAAAGTTAAAGGAGAAAATATCAAAAAAATCCGAAAGTAAAACATTGAACAACGAAAATGTCAGAATTGAAAAAACCATTGAATACTTCGAACATGATTTTGAATAAAATTTTTAAATTTATTAATTAATATTTATTATGAAAAAAACCATAACAGGAATTTTTTCCCTGATGATAATAATGTCCTTTATATTTTCATCATGCGGAAGAAATAAGGAAACTACTGAAAGCAAAGAAAATGCTGAAGTGGTATTAACAGAGCTGATGCCTGTTGATACTGTAAATGCTGACGAAGGCGACTGGGTAATAAAACAGGAAATGGCAGATGCTGAGAAACTTAATCCGACCGTTACAAATGATGCTACCGCAACCGGAATTTATATTTATATTTTTGAAACGCTCCTTGATATTAACAGAGAAACTTACGAACTTAGACCGCTAATTGCTAAATCATTGCCTGAAATTAGCGAAGACAAAATGTCATATACATTTGATCTGAAAGAAGATGTTAAATTTTCAGACGGTACTCCTTTGACTGGTGAGGATATAATCTTTACAGTTAAAACAATAAAGAATCCTTTTACAGATGCTCAGGCGCTCAGAAACTATTTTGTAGATCTCAAAAATGTGGAACTGGTGGATGGAAATAAATACAAGGTCAGATTCAACATGACAAGACCATATTTCAGAGCGGTTTATTCACTGGGAAGTATGGCCATTACACCAAAGCATGTACTTGATAAAGACGGAATGAACGATAAATTTACCTGGGAAGATCTTGACGAAGCGCAGAAAAGTCTTGATTCGAAAAAATATCCGGAAATGCAGAAATATGCAGATTTCCTGAATTCTCAGGAAGTGTCGCGTGATCCGAAATATGTATTGGGCAGCGGTCCGTATAAACTGGAAAAATGGACAACAGGACAATCTATAGTATTACAGAGAAATAATAATTACTGGAATAAAAGCATGGTGCCGAATTTTCCAAACAAGCTTGTCTTTAAAATAATACAGGATCAGAATGCTGCACTGGTAGCGGCAAAGAATAAGGAAGTGGATCATATGTTTGTGATTCCACCGATTGATTTTGTTGAAAATGTAAAAGATCCCGCCAAATTTAATCTGAAGAAAGCGCTTGTATCTGAACCTGTTTATATTTTTATTGCCTGGAATAATAAAAGCCCGCTGTTTTCAGATAAAAAAGTCAGGTGGGCGCTGAGCTATGCAATAGACAGGCAGACTATGATAGATAAGATCGTGTACGGGATGGGTACAAAAGTTCAGTCGCCGGTTTTCATAGAGAGCAAGTATTACAATAACGATCTGCCAATTATCGATTACAATCCGGAGAAAGCAAAACAGCTTCTTACCGAAGCGGGATGGAAAGATACTGACGGAGACGGCATAATTGATAAAGTCATTAACGGAAAGAAAACGGATTTTAAGTTTACATTCATTAATAATAATAATCCGAAAAGAAAAAAAGTAATGCTTGTAATAATTGAATCACTTAGACAGCTCGGCATTCAGGCGGATCTGCAGGAATATGAATGGTCTGTATTTTTGGAAAAGACAAAGAAACATGAATATGATGCATGTTATTCAGCATGGCAGCTGTCCGTTACTCCGGAAGATCCCTATCAGATCTGGCATTCATCTCAGTCCGAAGGCGAAGGAAGTAATTTTATCAGTTACAAAAATCCTGAAAGTGATAAACTCATTGAGCAAAACAGAATGGAATTTGATGATACTAAAAGAATGGAGATTCTTAAAAAATGGCAGCAGATAATATATGATGATCAGCCGACTACATTTCTCTGGACAGAGCCTTCCAGATTTATTTACAGTGACAGATTCAGAAACACAAGATGGTATGCATATCCTGATTCGCCTTTACTCAATGAATGGTGGACACCAGAAAATGCTCAGAGATATCAAAATTAATAAATCATACGCTGTCCGTAAATTTTTACGGACAGCGTGTATATCAATTATAAATAATAATTTATTATAATGACAGATTATGTAATCAGAAGAATTTTACTTTTTATTCCGACGCTTATCATTATAACCATGATAACATTTCTTGTCTGCAGACTAGCGCCGGGAGATCCGACCGAAATGAAAATCGGACAGACACAGGAAGCACAGAAGACGGATTCAAAAAATCTGATGAATGAACAGGCAAAGGAATTTTATAAAAAGAAGTTCGGGCTCGATAAGCCGCTGTATATTCAGTATTTTCTCTGGATAGGAAATATGCTTCAGGGCGATTTCGGCAATTCATTTAAAGATGACAGACCTGTAATTGATAAGATTTTTGAAAGGCTGCCTGTTACGATAACTATCAGCCTGCTTTCATTTTTACTGATCTATACAATTGCAATTCCCATTGGGATATACAGCGCAGCGAGACAGTATTCATTACTTGACAGGACGACTACGGTACTTTTGTTTATTCTTTATTCACTGCCGAATTTCTGGGTGGCTACACTTGCGATAGTATTTCTATGTAATGTAGAGTATCTGAAAATATTTCCGACTGCAGGAATAAGGTCGGAAGATTTTGATTCGCTGAGTTTCGTCGGTCAGGTAAAAGACAGATTCATGCATCTTTTCCTTCCGGTTACAATTTCCAGTCTGACAAGTTTTGCATTCATATCAAGACAGATGAGAAGTTCAATGCTCGAAGTCATCAGACAGGATTATATCAGAACTGCAAAAGCAAAAGGTCTTTCAGAAAGAAAAGTCGTAATGAAGCACGCGTTAAGAAATTCACTAATTCCGATCATTACATTGATTGGAGGTTTACTTCCTGCAATGATAGGCGGAAGCGTCATAATAGAAACGATCTTTTCCATTCCGGGTATTGGTCAGCTTGCATTTCAGGCTATTTTAGACAGAGATTATCCACTGATAATGGCTGAGCTGGTCCTTGTATCATTACTTACTGTAGTAGGTATATTGTTAGTTGATATTTTATATTCATTTGTAGATCCCAGAATTGCATTTACTAAAAAAGCAGCATGAAGAAAACAGATCAAAAAGAAATATCAGTTAATACTGAAAACAACGGTGCGGCCGGAAACGGTTTAAGCAAATCGCAGCTTGAATCTCAGAAGGAAGTCGGAGTTTCTTACTGGTCGCTTGTAAAGCATCAGTATAAAAAAAATAAGCTGGCAATGATATCAATGTATATAGTTATTATATTGATAACGATTGCAATAACTGCGGATTTTCTTGCAAACAGCAAACCTCTTTATGCAGTCTATAACGGTGAAACATATTTTCCGGTAATAAAGGATTATCTAAATGATATTGGTATCAGCAAGTGGGAACCAAACATGATAAATGTAAACTGGAAGGAACTTGACAATCAGAATAAACTCGAAAGCGTACTTTGGACTCCGGTACCTTACGGTTCCAGTGAAATAGACCTTGCCAATAATCTGAGATCGCCCGGAGGCGATCATTATCTCGGCACAGATGCGATCGGCAGGGATTTACTGGCCGGACTTATTCACGGATCTAGGGTCTCGCTTTCTGTGGGATTTGTTGCTGCAGGTATTGCTCTTTTGATCGGAATTGTAATGGGTTCGCTTGCGGGATTTTACGGAGGCAAAGTGGATCTGATCATTATGAGGTTTGTAGAGATCATGGTAACTCTTCCGGTATTCTTTCTGATAATTACTATAGTAGCGATTTACGGATCGAGTATCTGGTATATTATGGCGGCTATCGGCATTACATCATGGACAGGCGATGCAAAGCTGATCAGAGGAGAAGTTTTAAAAGTAAGAAGTATGGAATACATAACGGCTGCAAGTTCTATAGGTCTGCCGAACAGACAGATCATTTTCAGACATGTAATTCCTAATGCAATCGCACCGGTGCTTGTATCGGGAGCATTTGCAATTGCAGGAGCAATTCTTACCGAGGCGGCGTTAAGTTTTCTCGGATTCGGTGTAAGCGCAACGATAGTAACCTGGGGTTCACTGCTGAATGAAGCAAGAGGCGCTTCCAATGCATGGTGGCTTGCGATTTTTCCCGGTATGATGATCTTTATAGCAGTAGTAACTTATAATCTTATCGGTGAAGGATTAAGGGATGCGCTGGATCCGAGACTCAGAGATTAAAAATTTTTTTAAACACAGAAACATATAAAATAATAAAATAAAATATCAGGAGGTAAAATAATATATGGTATGGACATTAGAACTGGCGTCTTATCTGGATGACGCGCCCTGGCCGGCAAACAAATTTGAGCTGATAGATTACGCTATCAGATCAGGTGCTCCAAATGAAGTAATAAATAATCTGAATGATCTTGAGGATACAGAGGAACCTTTTGAAAGTATAGAAGAGATCTGGCTTGATTATCCTACGGATGAAGACTTTTTTTATGATGAAGAAGCTAAAGATTTTTAAATTAGTTCATAAATTTTTAAGACCCAATGATGCAAATTATTGGGTCTTTTTCTTTAATTTTTGCCGATGAGATTTTTTTTAAAATTTTTGCTCATTTCGGGTATTACATTTTTTTATTACCATTTTTCTTATAGTCAGGAAAATACTTCCGTTGAAGGAGTTTATGAGATAGATGAAATAAACATTAAATTTGAAAACAGTAATGCTTTTGAAGAAAGCACGATCATAAGCCTGCTCTCATCAAAAACCGGAGATATTTTTGATATGAACACATATCTGCTGGATGTGGAAAGAGTTAAAAAATTTTATTTTGATAACGGATTTTTTAATGCAATGATCGATACAAATCTGCAGATCATAAGAGAAGATAAGGAAGTGATCGAAAATTTCATTGTAAAAGAAAACGTCAGATTCAAGTATTACGAAATAGAATATAAAGGATTAGACAGTATAGATGCCTCCGTAAAATCTTTGATTTTTAATGATAAAAGATCTTTAATAGTAAAAGGAAAATATTATTCCAAAGATACCGTTAACCTTGAATTATTAAGGATCATGGATATTTTATTCAACAATGGTTATGCAACAGCAACCTCAGGTTTTCCGGAAGTACTAAAGTATGAAACCAATAAGGATAACCTTCTCAATAAAGTGGATGTAATAATAAATTTTGATCCGAAGAGAAAATATGATTTCGGGAAAACGCTGATTAAATTTACAAATTACAAATACAATGTAACTGAAGAAGATATAAGGAGAGAGCTGACTTACAAAGAAGATCAGGTCTATGATAAAAGTAAGATCATTGATAGCGAATCAAAGCTTTCAAAGTTTTCAATTCTGGAAAATCCGAGGATCAACATCGACTCCATAAACAGTACTTCAGGTAAGATAGATTTGATCGTAAATGCCGTCGTCGGGAAAAAATATGATATCACTCCTGAAGTTTTCGGTTATTATTTTCAGAATTATTTTTATGTCGGAACAGGTTTATCTTTCAGTGACAGAAATTTTCTGGGAGGCGGAAGGGTGCTGACAACCAGCGCAAGGATCTATTTCAATTCACTTAAAAATAACAGGTTTGATATAGTGAATTCAATTTATCAGCCGTTTCTTTTTGGAAACCGTTTTATCACCGGAAACTGGAATATCGGCTATGAATATGTTCTCGAAAAAAGTATAAAAATAGGCAGACTCAAAAACTCATTCGGCGTTACTTATGAACTTCCGAAACACACATATATAAACAGCCTACTGGCCAGATGGGATCTGGATAATTCCAGAATAGTAGTTGATGATGATCTCCCGATTGAAGGAAGCGAACTGGTTCTGGGTAAATTTGATTATAATGAATTTATCTCAAAGATAGGTCTCACGGCAATTCATAATTCTGTAAACAGCATTATTTTCCCTTCGGGAGGAAGTTATCAGTCATATGAGTTTGAAGAGAGCGGACTTTTTTCCGGTATAATCAGGAGAATTTTCAATACATCCACTTTCAGTTATTTTAAATTTACTAATCTTAGTTCCGCATATTTAAATCTGAGTAACCGCGAAGTAAATGTTCCGTCTGCCCTTGCATTCAAATTACTGGCAGGTATCATAGTAGAATACGGAGAGAATTCGTTTACTTTTATGGGACAGGAATTTTCCGAAGACAGGGTTCCGAGAGATACAAGATATTTCGGAGGAGGAAGTTCAAGCATCAGAGGATGGGGAGCAAAGCAGCTTGGCATAGTACCGAATAAAGAGCTCGGCGGAAATTTTACTTTTGAGAATACAGTCGAGTACAGGATCAAACCTTTTATTACTGCAGAGAATTTATATCTCAGGGATCTTGGATTCGCGACCTTTATAGATTATGGAAACGTCTGGTCTGAGATCGGAAAATTTAAACTGAATGAAATTGCAGTTGCCTCAGGAGCGGGCATCAGATATTACACAATAATCGGCGCTATAAGATTTGACATCGGATTCAAGATCTATGACCCTCAGCCGGGTCCGGTCGGCGGTTCAAACTGGATATTCGGAAAGGGCAGTAACTTCAGCGACAAATATAATTTTCAATTCGGAATAGGAAATACATTTTAATATGTGGTCAAATATAATAGGACAGGAAAGAATTAAAGAGATTCTTAAAAACTTTTTCAAAAGCGGTAAGCTGTCTCACGCTTTTATTTTTTACGGAAATGAAGGTACGGGTAAAGATGCTGCTGCGGTTGAGTTTGCAAAACTTCTGAACTGCGACAGTCCCCTGAACGGGTCAGAGGCATGCGATAACTGCAAAAGCTGTATTAAGATTGACTCACTTAAGTCGCAGATGCTGAGATTTGTAACCGCACTGCCTGCCGGAAAAAATGATTCGGATGACGATTCAAATCCGCTGGAAAAACTTGAGAAGGAAGATTTTGAGAATTATCTCGCCGAAATAGAATTGAAAGCGGATGATAAGTATCATACTGTTTCGATTCCCAAAGCAAATGATATTAGGATCTCAAGTATCAGACAACTGAAGAAAGAAATTTATATGACGGGTAGATCCGGAAAGAAAAAAGTATTCCTGATATCCCGGTGCGATATGATGAACACTCAAAGCGCAAATTCATTATTGAAAATACTGGAAGAGCCGCCGAAAGATTCCGTAATAATACTTACTACTTCGAGATTAAATTCTCTCCTCCCTACTATAATCGGCAGATGTCAGAATATCAGATTTGATGTTATTCCTAATAATAAGATCATAACGTATATTAAACAAAAGAGCGGCTCTGTTACTGATGAGAATGCATCATTTATTGCCGGAATTTCAGAAGGAAGTATTTCGAAATGCAATCAGCTGCTGAATAATAATTTTCTTGAACTAAGAGAGAAAGTCATTGACACACTGGTTTCAATGCTGTCGGGGCATAGTCTGAAACTCGGAAACAACATTGATTTTATAATCGGTAAAAAAGACAAAGCAAGAATAAAAAATTTTCTTGTATTTCTGATCATCTGGTTCAGGGATATAATTAATATCAGTAACGGGAACGCGGATCTCATTATAAACAGAGATAAGACAGAACGGTTAATAAGCTTTGCCGGAAAATACAATTCGGATAATTACAGAATAATAAGTACCATAGAGGATGCTATCACGGATATAGAAAAAAACGTTATACCGGAATTAATACTTTACAATCTTTTTTTCAGGATCGGCTCACTAATTAAAAAGAAAAAAATCTGACGGAATTATTCCGCGCATAGAACCGGTCATTAAAAATCCAGAATAATATTTTCAATACTGCTGTTACCTTTGATCTCAAAGTCTTTATCATAAATAAGGAATCTTTCCGGAGCTTTAAAAGGAAATACAATACCCGGATCAAATGAGCCTTCCAAATTTTCATCACGGAAAGCAAACAGCATGTATTTTCCTTCAATAATATTTCCGATTGTAAAAGCGGATGTATCTGAAATAACGGAAGTGTATATAATCCCGCGGTCTGTAAGATTGTAAAGCTTAAGAATCACAGGAGTTCCTGATACTTCATTAAGAATTTTACCTGATATCTTTCCGAATTTTTCACTTTCATAAACCTTAAAAGATTCACGATATTTTTCAGATGGTGAAACATTAAAACCGACAGAAATATCTGAATTATATTCAAACGGTTCGGAAGAAAAAACTTCAAGCAGTGAATCACTGACCCAGTTAAATACCGGGGTATAAATTTTTCCTGAAGCAGTATCGGTGAGATGAAAATTTTCAACAATAGATCTTTTATCAGGGAATTTATTTTCGAAATAAAAATAAAATCTGTGAAACGGAGTGATGAGATTATTATCATTTGAAAAATTTGTGAATACATAACCCGCCGAGTCTGGCTTAAGATTGTTAAGAAAATCAACACTTCTGATATCCGTATCGGGAAGATTTAAAGCGAAATTCAGACCGCTGACGGAAATGCTGTCACCTGTCAGAACCGGATCATCCGGAAGCAAAGCAACATTATCAATTCCGGGATCATATACATTGTTCCTGTCTTCATCAGTGACAGCATAAAGTCTGAATTTTCCGTCCGGTAAATTTGTAAATGAATAATTTCCATCCGCAGTAACCTGTGTAACATAACCGGGTATTTTAACTGAGGGATCGGGAAAGAAATCTGAAGTATCTTTAATATGATACAGAAGCACTTTCACCCTGTCATAATTATCTGAAAAAACTTTCCCTGAGATATTTCCCATATCGAGTTTATTGCCTGTAGAAAAAGCAAACGCAACCGGCTCTGATAAATTGTTACCTCCTCTTACGTCACGAAGATCTTTCCCGATAATAATTACATATGTTCTGTCTCTTTCGAAATTATCATCAAAAACGATCTCGACTTCTTTACCGCTCCATTCAAATTTAAAACCTTTAGCGGGCAGCGGGGAAATGAAAAAAGATTCTTCAAAGCTTCTTCTGTCAACGTATTCATTAAATTTTATAATAATTTTATTTCCTTTTATGCCGGTAGAGTTTGGCCGCGGAAATATATAAGTAAATACGGGCGGATCTGTGTCATCTTTTCCTCCTTCAGGCGGGAGCTGATTTGCGCAGGAGCTGCAGATAATTACAGATAACACAAATACAGAAAAGTAATGGAGAAAATTTTTCAATTTAATTTCCGCCGTTATTTGAATTATACTTCGCAAATTTCAGAATTACCTTGGTGCCTTCATTTGGAGAGCTTTCGAAACTAATTTCAGCTTTCATATCATCGAGAGATTTTTTTGAAATAGAAAGACCAAGTCCCATACCGGTAGTTTTAGTAGAGAAATTCGGATCAAAAAGATTTTTCATAATGGAAGGATCGATACCGCAGCCGTTATCTTTTACTTCCGCTATAATATATTCGCCGTTGCCTCTTGTTGAGATCTCGATTATACCCCGGTCACCGATAGACTGCACTGAATTTTTAACAAGATTCTGAAATACCCTGTTCAGCTCCTGCCTATCAGCGGAGATCAGTCCGATGTTATCATCAAGGTTTTCAACGAAGTCAATATTCGGAGACAGTTTATAAAGCGAGACGACTTCGCGGATTATTTCATTAAGATCAGTCTCAGAATAATTTTTACCGGGAAGCTTTGCAAAGTTTGAGAATTCCGTAGCGATCTTATTCAGCTTATCTATTTCATTAATTATTATGTCTCTTGTTTTTTTCAGCACTTCGGAAAATTCTTCATTTGATTTGGATTCATGAACTTCAAAAAGATGCTGAATGGATAGTTTCATCGGAGTAAGCGGGTTTTTGATTTCATGCGCAACGCGTCTTGCAATGTCTCTCCAGGCAGCTTCTCTTTCCGCTCTTTTGAGTTTTACCTTTGAAGATTCAAGTTCGCGTGACATAATATTAAAGGAGTCAACAAGATTACCAATTTCATCTTTTCTTTTAATGTCTATCGCTACATTACTTTCGCCTTTGGAAATTCTTTCTGTTGCATTTTTGAGTTTAAGAATAGGCTGAGAAAACCTGTCTGTCATAATGGAGACAAAGATCAGAAGTATAATGACGACAATTAAATAGATACCGAATATAAAAGTAAGAATTTCCGTTAGTTCTTCGCTGAGTTCATTCTGCTTATACAAAGTCTGAGAAGACATTATTCCTACAAAATTATTTTTCTGATCGAGAAACGGTTTATAGCCTACAATAAATGAGTATGCTCCTATCTCTTCATTTTTAATGAAAAAATCTTTTCTCATGAAGTTGATATTATAAAAGGCTTCGGCGTCAACTCTCGAATCAAGAATATCTGATTTATACAATTCTTCATTAGTAGTGGATATCAGATTTGTATTTATATACAGATTAAAATTCTTATCCGACTGAAACAGATTACCGGTAAACAATTTCTTACCCGTAGAAGTAAGAGTATCCTTACTATTCGGACTCAGGTTCAGATTTTTCAGACTTTGGGAAACGAGATTAAGATCCGAAATAATCTGATTCTGAAAATTAGCGTCATATTTTTCCTTTATGAAGCTTCTTGTATAAATAGCAAGCAGAACAATCGGAATAACCGAAACGAAGAAAAAAGAAATAAATAATTTTTCACGGAAGTTCAGTTTCAGTTCCTTCAGATTAAAAACCATCTGAAACAGTTTCACGACCAGTACAACCATGTAGATCAGAAATGCAAACAGCATAAATTTCAGATAGAAAAAAACAGTAAGTTTAAAATCGTTTCTTGTCAGACTGACGGAATAGATCCTTTCATTTACAGATTTGTCTTTGTTCTGATCAAGAATATAAAAGGACCTGTATTTTTCATTATTAATAATTTCATAGCGCCAGTCTGATTTAACATCTTTAAATCTAATTGCTTCTCTGAAAGCGTTAAGAGAAAGTGTATTTGATTTTGTAAGATCCCGGCTGGTGGAGTTTAATATTTCACCATTCACATATTCCGTAATAACAGGTTCGGAGATAAGTTTGTCGAAAAGATTATTGCGTGAATAGGTTTTAAAAAGCTGAACGGAAGACTGCTGAAGAAGATTTTTTGATTCATACTGGACAGCAACAAGCAAATATCCGAGATTAGTTTCAAACACGGTATTCCGGAGATCCACCCTTTCTACAGGTACAATACCTAGAAAATATTTTTCAACATTGTTATTTAGAATGAGAATTTTGTCTGTAATGAAAAGATTATTAAGGTCTTCAATAAAGCTTTCATCAGACATTTCTGATTCTTCCTCCTCTTCCGCATCTCCGGTAATTTCCTCATCATCAGTGTCCTCGGAAGTATTCAGAGAATCAAAATAAGCCGAGTCCTGAATATTCTTAAGAGATTCCTTTTTTATAAAATACTCTTTATTAGCAAAAACTATGATAGAGTCCTGATTCATTTGCCGGGAATTATACATAAAATCGCTCAGTATTTTACGGTTAGTGTCCAGAATAATTACGGATGTGTTCAGATCTTCTTCACTGAATTTGCTTTCATTCCAGATTGAGAATGCGAGCTCTTTAAGCTTGTTTTTATTTCTGATATCGTTTTCAATTTTTTTATTGTTTGAAATTTCAGACAGCTCGGTCAGCAGAAGAAATTTTATTTTATCATCTTCTTTTTCGGTTATTTTATTCCCAATGAGTTCGACGTACCTTGTTTCCTGAGAAGTAATATTGTCCAGAAGAATTCCCGGGATAGTAATAATACAGAGCAGCAGCAGTACGGAAAAATTCTTAAGCGAATAAATATTATAATTTGTAATACCAGTAAGCTTCCGGCTGAGAAAAATCCCGAAGAGAAAAATACTAACGATAATAATAACTCTGAAAAGATAACTGATATTAAAATTGACATCATAAAAAGTCATAATCTGATTAACTAAAAAGAGAACAAACAGAATTATAAAAGGAGAAAAACCTTTCAAAGATTTTTTTTCGAAGATATTAAAAAGGAAATTTCTGGATAAAAGGATTACAATTGAAACAAGAAAAAGAAAAAGTGAAAAAGTCAGGATCAGAATAACGAGCTGGATCAGGAACAATTCCCTTGAAGGGATGATATTGGAATTATCAAAAAACTTAAGATTGGAATCAAAGACTACACTTTGAATTACCGCTCCAAACCCGTAAATGAGAAGAAAAAAAATAATAACCGACAAAGTTATTTTCAGAATATTAAGAGGAACTGATCTGACTGCGGATTTTAGTTCACTTTTCAGGATTGTATTAAAAGCAAAAACAGAGATAACAAGAATAATAAATGATGATACAAATAATTCACCGACAGATCTTGCAATACCATTTCCGAAGACAGAAGCATAATATCCCGGAGAGAAAAGATCAGAATTAAAAATTGCAGAAGGGAAACCAAACTCCAGCCAGAGATATCTTAGGAATATCAGAAGAGCGGAAAACAAAGTAAATCTCAAAATAGGGGAATTTAAAACTGAAATAAACCTGAACATTATAAGAAACAAAATTACCGACAGACCAAATATCAGAAAAGAATTAAGTTTACCTGTATAATCATCAATATCAGTAAAGTGCGTCAGTTCGTTATACTTAGGAATAAGAATAATTCCGATAACATCATCAGAAAGACCTTTGAGCTCAACCTGATTATAATCCTCTGCATTTGGAGAAATAATATCAATTTTTCCCGAAATAACATTAGAAGTATATAGTTCGGGATTGACACCGGTTTCGGCATTGATATTATAAAGCAGACCTGTATTTTTAAAAAACTTATTATCTATCTGATACTTGATGTCTATTAATTCTGCAATTAGCGAAGCACCGATAATTCGGGTTTTGTATTCCGGATCATACACAGGAGAATAAATAATGAGATATGTATAAAAGCCGATTTCTTTTAAGACGGCGAATCTGTTTCCGTTAATACACTTATTCAGGGAATATATATCGGAATCAAGTTTCCTGCCTTTAAAGGCAAGCGGTTCAAGCCGCGAGTTATAAAATTCAATATGTGTATTATTTCCGGATTTAAGATTTAAGAGAAATTCGAATAATTTTTTTGAGTCGCTTTTGAGAATGAGCTTAACTATTTCCGGATCAGCGGAAATTTTAAGAGAGGTATTATTCAGATCATTAAGGTTAGAATTAAATAATTTCCTGACAGTCTGAATTCTTTTATCATTATGTTCGGCGGAGATTTCATTCCAGTTTTCAGTGGTTTCTGACTTTATATAATCTGTGATATATTTAGAAACAGTAAACCATACAACAAACAAAAAAGCGATTAAAATCAAAATTTTTAACCGCCTGTCAAAAAGACTCTGAATGTATTTTTTGTTAATCTGTTCCAAAACTATAATATTTAAAAAATATATACATTTACATTTAATTGTTCAGTAAAATTCAATTTATATTAATCTGATCCAGATACCATTTATCATTTAGATATTTAAGAGATATAGTTACATCGAGAATTCTTTTACCGTTACCAAGTCTGTACGAATATTTTCCGCTGATAAATGCATATGTATTAAAACGTTTGGAAGTAACATACTTAAATTCGACAACATTAAAATAGTTCATAAAATCAGATAAAATAATTTCCGCCTGACCCGGGCTGTAATAACCTTTATCGGTAGAGATTATATTAAGAAAGATCTGTTCATCGAAATATTGATTAATAGAATTTACATTTTTGTTAGAAAACCCGTACGCAATTTCTATAAATGTTCTTTTACAAAGATCATATTTAGACCTGAGGTTTTCATTCTTATATTTTTTTTCTTTCCACCATTTATCCTGGGAAACTGCATTATCATAAGGAATAAAATACGCAAACAAGAATAAAGCTGAAATAAGGGCTGTCTTTCTAAGCATCAGGAGAATTTTAGATAAATTAAAGAAAATGTAAACTTAATTCAATTAACAACTCAAATACTCCGGCAGGTATTATTTTCAAATTAGAATTTATATATTAAAACTTTAAAGAATGAGTAACCGTAATTTATCAAAAAATTTTTCCTATGAAAAAATTATTTATAATTTCAACTGTCTTAATTCCCATACTAATTTCGTTTTCAGTTAAGAGCGGAAAAATCTTATATCTGGATTTAACAACAGCAAACCTGCCAATCCCAACAGTAACAGGACCTACAATGGATGCTGAGACCGGCGACCTTGACAATGACGGTGATCCTGATATTATACTGGCAAGGGAATTTGCTCCGAATAAAATACTGATAAACAACGGCAACGGAATATTTACGGACGGTACGCCGGGAAATCTTCCGCAGTTCACTTATGACAGTGAAGACATTGGAATAGCGGATTTTAACATGGACGGCTTTCAGGATATAGTCTTTGCAAGTGAGGATAATATGGTGCATGAATTATATTTGAATAACGGTAACGGGAGTTTCAGTAATTTCAATAACCGATTACCAAACAGTATTGCAAATGCTGTACTTGCAAAGGATATAAATAATGATTCGCTCCCTGATATAATATTAGGAAATGCAGGACAGAATTTAATTCTGATCAATAACGGAGATACGACATTTAGTGATGAAACAGCATTGAGAATTCCGGCATCGGCGGAAGTTACACAGGATCTGAAACTGTCTGACATTGATAATGACGGCGACAATGATCTGATAGCGGGAAATGAAGACGGGAACAGAATTTATATAAATAATGGGAGCGGTATTTTCACTGATGAGACAGCCCAGAGACTTCCGGAATCAACAGTGGAAGAGACAAGGAAAGTTACCGTAACCGACGTGGACAACGATAATGATCCTGATATATTTTTTGCAAATGTCGCATTCAGACCGGGAAGGACAAGACAGAACCGGCTTTTACTGAATAACGGCAGCGGATTTTTTACGGATGTAACGGCAACCAATTTACAAATTGACAATGAGCATACAACAGAAGGAATATTTGTTGATATAGATTATGATAACGATCCGGATCTGATAACTTCAAATATATTTTTTAACAGACCGATGAAAGTATTTGAAAATAACGGCAGCGGAATATTCACAGAGGTGACAGATATAGTGCTGCCGCCGAACACTGTAGCTGAAGGAATTGGAGTTCTGTCCGGTGATTTTAATAATGACGGATTGACGGACTTATATTTACAGAACAGGAGGACATCACAGCAGACTACAGAGTCGGACAGGTTACTTCTGAGAAAGGACACGGTAACTGTAAACATATTTAATTCATCGAATGAAATACCGTTCACGTCAGGAGTGGATCAGAACTATCCGAACCCTTTTAATCCGGTGACGGTAATCCGTTACAGATTATCCGGGAGCGGAAGTATAAAACTTTCGGTAACGGATATACTCGGAAAAGAAGTAGCGGTACTGGATAAAGGAAGGAAGGAAGCCGGAGAATACGTGACGGAATTCAACGGCAGCGGATATCCGAGCGGTGTATATTTTTATAGTTTGGTGAAGGATGGGAAAGCGGAAGGTAAAGTGAGGAGATTTGTGCTGCTGAAGTGATGGAGGTTGGTCAAAGAGATTTTATAAATTTTAGACTAGGGGGGGTGGAGGTGCGGGTTGAAAAACCGTTTTAACGGTTTTTAGCTATTTGAAGCTTGAACAGGATAGAGGCAGTGGATCTGTTACAAGATACTAAAACTTTTTATTTTATGTCTCAGATGATTTTTTCTCCGAGTGGAATGTATCTTTCTTTAATTACATTATAGTGATGTAAAGTATGACCTGCAATTACAAATCCGATTGCCGCAGGAGAAATTTTTTTGTTATAACATATACCTGTTCTGTTCAGCATTTCATCATTAAAACTGTCATAAAGTAAAATACCTGAATTTCTTACTGATTCAAATTCAGTGATCAGTTCATGCAAATCCCTTCTGTCCGATCCTGACATTTCAGTATAAATATTTTCATCAAAAGAAGGCAATACTGTTTTGTCTCCTCTTGCAAAGCATAATGCCCTGTAAAGAAACACCCGTTCAGAATCAATTATATGCTGAATGATCTGTTTGATCGTCCATTTGTTTTCAGCGTAAGTTTTGTAACCGGCTTTTTCAAGTGCTGAAAATTCTTTTCTAAAAAGATCCGGACCATATTTCACCAAAGCCTCGGAAAGTTCAATGTCATCGACTTCATTTATATAATTTCCAAAATATTCCGGAATAAATTCCAGCTGAGAACGTTTCAAAATAGTTTTATTAAATTTTAAAAAATAAAATATTGAATTACACAGGAAATTCAAATATATATTTAAATATCTCCCTTAATAAAATTGAAAGTTCGGAATGCATATACTTAGATTTGTGAGAGATAATCAGAAAGTGAATAAAATAAAATTTATTCAATTTTTAAAAACATTCATTATACTTAAATTGATTAATTAATAATCATAAAAAGAAAATCTAATACATGGCGGAGAAATTTAAAAATTTAATTAATGGTGTCTGGAAAGACTCTACTGAAGGAAATACATTTGAAAACAGAAATCCTGCAAAATGGAATGAAGACATAATAGGTATTTTTCCTTCATCTACAAAAGAGGATGTGGATGAGGCAGTAGCTGCAGCAAAAGCTGCATTTGAGAAATGGCGTTTAATACCTGCTCCAAAGCGAGGTGATATATTAAAAGTAGTAGGCGACAGAATGTCTGAAAGAAAGGATGAAATTGCATTTGAAATGACAAGAGAAATGGGAAAAGTTTTTGCAGAAACAAAAGGTGACGTTCAGGAAGGAATAGATACCGCTTATTATGCAGCCTCTGAAGGAAGAAGGTTATTCGGTTATAATGCTCCGAGTGAATTACAAAATAAAATGAACCTGAGTTTCAGAGTACCTATAGGTGTTGGCGGATTCATTACACCCTGGAATTTTCCGATGGCCATTCCGACATGGAAAATATTTCCCGCTCTTGTCTGCGGAAATACCTGCGTCTTTAAACCGGCGGAACTTACACCTAAAACCGCTGCTACACTGATCGAAATAATTGAAGCATCAATTAAAGAAGTTCTTGGAAAAGAATATATCCCGGGAGTAGTTAATATTGTTCACGGAAAAGGCAGAATTGTCGGAGAAGCGATAATTTCACATCCGGATGTCGATCTGATTTCTTTCACCGGATCTACTCTGGTAGGAAAAAGGATAAATGAAGTTGCCGGAGGTGATCTTAAAAGGGTATCGCTCGAGCTCGGGGGAAAGAATGCGCAGATAGTTATGAATGATGCAGATACAGAACTTGCTTTGGAAGCGGTATTATGGGGTGCTTTCGGAACTACAGGTCAGAGGTGTACAGCGACATCAAGATTAATTCTTCATAAAGATATATATGACGATTTTATTAAAAGACTCACTGAAAAAGTAAATAAACTTAAACTAGGATACGGTAATGAACCGGAAACTCAAATAGGACCCTGTGTAAGCGAATCGCAAAGACAGTCAGTTCATGACTATGTAAAGATCGGTCTTGAAGAAGATAAAGCAAATATGATCTGCGGCGGTGAGTTTGCTACAGACGGAGAGCTGTCGGACGGATGGTTTTATAAGCCTACTATATTTGCAGATGTGAAACCGGGAATGCGAATTGAGCAGGAAGAGATTTTTGGTCCGGTGTTATCAGTAATAAAATGCAGTGATCTGGATGATGCAATCAGAATTCTGAACGGAACAAAATATGGATTGTCATCAAGTATATTCACAAAGAATGTAAACGATGCATTCAAAGCAATCAGGGATATTAAGGCGGGAATAACTTATGTTAACGGCGCGACAATCGGCGCGGAAGCTCACATGCCTTTTGGCGGAGTAAAGCAAACCGGTAACGGTCACCGTGAAGGCGGATGGACTGTTTATGATTTTTATACTGAATGGAAAGTTGTATATATTGATTATTCCGGTAAACTGCAACGAGCGCAGATAGATAACTATTAAGTTTTAGTATCAGACACAAATCTGACAGCTTTAAAATTTAAACTGCGGATTCACGACCTGCTGCAGAAAGCTGTCAGATTCAGCTCATATTCAAAATTTATAATACTAAATCCAAATTCAATCTTTTTTTTAAAATTTCTATATACTATATTTACCTCAGCTAAATCTCCATTATGAAAATTATTCTTATTTCATTCTGTATTTTAATCCTTAACGGCAGCTCCTTCTCTCAGCAGGAACCGTCCCAGTATCTCAATGAAGGTATCAGGTCTGTCGAAAGTGGTGATTTCAGTGACGCTGTGAATTACTTAACTTCTTACCTTAACTCAAATCCGCAAAACGCTGTCGGAAATTATTACAGAGCCGTAGCATATTTTTTCTAAAGGAATATCAGTTTGCTGATCAGGATGCCACTACTGCTATTACAGTAAATCCTCAGTATAAAGAAGCTTACCTTATCCGCGGAAGAATTTTTACAGCAATGCAGAATTATTCGTCTGCTGTTTCTGATTTTACTTCCGCAATTAACCTCGATCCGAATTTCGGAACAGCTTTTATGTACAGAGCTCTTGTTTATAAAAATGAAAATGATTACGCCAATGCTATTTCAGATCTGAACAGCGCTCTTACTGTTCAGCCGACCTTACTGGATGCTTATCTTTTCAGAGGAGAGATCTACACTGCTATGGGAAGTTACGAAAACGCAATCAGTGACTTTAATACATTCACTGAAAATAATCAGAATCAGGCTGTCTCCTTTATGTCAAGCGGACTTACCCTTTATCAAAACGGAAATTATTCCGGTGCTCTTAAGGACTTTACTAATGCCATGAATATTAATCCGGATCTTCATTCTGTTTTAAATAATGTTATTACGGATGCTCAGAATAAATCCGGTTCTGATAACAGCAAATGATATATCAGTTCTTTTTTTATTATCCTGAATATTTTCAGAAATAAAATATTTCCATGACGTAACATTATTTTATTTCCGGATAAAAATAATTCATCGGGGTATAAATAAAAATCATCTGTGTTGGTTTATTTTTTACTGTTTAGTTATTATGATTATGAAATGAATTTATGAATAAAATATATTTTGACATATGAAAATAATCTCCAATTACTTGTTTGTTACAATGTTCTTTTCGGTAATTTTATTTTCCTGCTCTGACAACAAAAAGGATGAATCGATTGAATTAAAAACCTTCTCCGGTCAGAATAAAAACCAAATACCGGATAATGATCAGCAGGAAGAATTATCTTCGGGCGCTACGGATGAAAGTAATTTAAAAGGAATAACTGCTCCGGAAATAAAAAACCATATCGGAGAAATTGTAACTGTAAATGATATAGTTACCGGTGTACACGTTACTGAAAAAGTCGCGTATCTGAATTTCGGTAACAAATTTCCGAAAAACGATTTCTCAGGAGTTGTATTTGCAGGTAAATATGAACTCTTCGGAGATCTGAACGTCTTCAATAATAAGCGAGTTGAAATTACGGGGAATGTATCCATATTCAGAAATAAACCGCAGATAATTTTAAATTCACCCGATCAGATAAAAATAATCAAATAATGTTTTGGTAAAAAAATCCGGCTTTGTCACTATCTTCGGCGCTCCGAATGCAGGTAAATCCACTCTTCTCAATGCACTGCTGAATTATAACCTTTCCGTAGTCAATAAAAAAGTTCAGACTACAAGAGACAGAATTCTCGGAATTCTTACAGAAGAAAATTATCAGATCGTCTTCATTGATACCCCGGGAATTCTAGAACCGAAATATGAACTTCAGAAATTTATGCTGAAGGAAATTAAATCCTCTCTCGAAGAAGCTGACCTGATAATTCATATAATCGATGCAGCAAAAATCAACCTCGATAAATTAAAAAAGATTGACGAAGAGTTTAAAGATCAGATGCGGAATAAAAAACGTATTATTGTTTTAAATAAAGTTGATCTTATCACTAAAACTAATCTCCTGCCCGTAATGGAAAATATTTCCAGTAATTTCGGATACGACGATACGGTTCCTATCTCAGCTGCAAAATTTGAAAATCTCGATACTCTTAAAAATGTGATCCTGGAATTTCTTCCCGAAGGAGAATTTTTTTTCAGTAAAGATACACTTACTAATAAACCCGAAAAATTTTTTGTGTCTGAAATTATCCGTGAAAAGATACTGACTTATTATCATGAGGAAATACCTTACAGTATAATTGTAAATGTTACGGAATTCAAAGAAAGATCTGAAAACCTGATCTTCATTAATGCTGATATTATCGTTGAAAGAGAATCACAGAAAATAATTATTATTGGAAAGGGCGGCAGCAGCCTTAAGAAGCTGGGAAATAAATCACGTTTGGAAATTGAAAAATTCCTCGGAAAGAAGGTATACCTTGAACTCTTTGTAAAGATCAGAAAGGACTGGCGAAATAATAAACGATTTATACGGGATTACAAGAGCGGAGATGCTTCATGATTTTGTCTGACGCATTAATGCCGTAATAAAAAAACTTAACCGGAATATTTTTCTTAATATACCTCAACCTGAACTGCAGTTTCTATTCTTCTGATATATTCTTCAACCAATTTTACAGTTTCATATTCTTCTGAATTGTTAAAACAGTTACGCGCAAACTCATAAAATCTTCAAATGATCCTGCCTTTAATCCAAGTATAAAAAAGTTCATTTACATATAAATCCATACCCGGATAAATGCCGGTTCCTGATCCAAGTTTCTTTGAATTTTTTCAAAGTTAATAGTATTATCTTTTTCGTTTTTTTAAATCAATAATATGAATTAATAAAACTTTAAACTTACTGATAGGGGTATATGCCCCTATATTATTTAAGTAGAATTCCTTATTAACATTCTTATTTATATTACCGAATTTTAACATGTTTTAGTTCTTTCAAATTATTTTCAGTAAATTGTAATTTAAAAACAATTACACTAATTTTAAAAAATCAAAAAAGGATAAAGCAATATGAAAACCGTAAAATACTTTTTAATAAAATCTGTCTGCTTAACTGCACTCACACTGCTGTTCATAGGCGGATGCACTTCAAGTTCACAAAGCAGCAGCAGCTTAACAACTTCATTATTAGTTTCAGATTCTCTTGATGACAATATTGAAACTTATCTTGCAGCGCAAAAGAAAATAGTTCCGAAGATCTGCGCCGATCTGACGGATCTTGAAATAAGATACGGAGTAAACTGCCCGGATTCTGTATGCATTTCATGTAATACGGATATCTCTATATCTTCACATGTAGTTGAAGACAGAATAATTGCATATATAAACTGTGCTGAAGAGATCGGAAAAAAAGTGGTCTGTCTCGATCTTGTCGAGGAAAGTATTCTTGATTCGATCCGGAATAAGGAAAGCGTAATTCTCAAATTTAATGACTGCTGTCCTTATCCTTTAGGATACATAATACTTAAAAATCAAATATTAAATCATCAGCGTGATCTCGAACGGGCAAAATTTATAACAAACTATCTATATATGAAACTTAATATTGTAAATGAACTCATTACTTATCTCGGCATTAAAAACTGAATTTAATTCTGTAAATAATTCTTTATATGAGATTTGACAGAATCTCACCGGAAGAAGGATTGTCCCAAAGTCTTGTGAGCAGCATTTGTCAGGATGAAACAGGATTTATTTGGTTAGGAACACACGACGGTCTTAACAGATATGACGGTAACTCTATCAGAATTTTCGAAAATGATATCTCAGATCCTGAAAGTATCAGCAACAATCAGATAGAATACCTGATCAGAGATTCGAAAAATAATTTATGGATCGGCTGTAATGATGAATTCATTTCCCTGTATGACAAATACAGGGAAAAATTTATTAATATCCCTTTGAACCTAAATAAATCTGTCTCTGCTAAAGCCGGTAATATTTCGGGAATGACAGAAGATCATTACGGGAATATCTGGATGGCAGTTCACGGAGGCGGACTGATAAAATTTGATTCGAAAAAAATGACCTCCGAAAGATTTTGTATGGAAACAGTTATGACAGGTAATTTCAGCAGCAACTCAGTAATGTGCCTTTATGCAGACCGCTCGGATAATATTATAGCCGGTACAAGAGACAAGGGGTTGATACTTATAAAACAAAACAGTTCCGGTGAATGCAGAGTTGAGTTGCCCGGGAAGATCAACGATGAATTGATAAATAACGATATTAAATTTTTCTATGAAGATCTGGAAGAAAATTTCTGGGTTGGTACAAGACTTGGTCTTAAGAAAATGAATTTGAAAAAAAGCGTATTGGAAGATTATATGATCGGCGGTAAATACGGCGAAAAAATTAAAAGTGAACATGTAACCTGTATGTGCGAAGACAAGAATAAAAATATCTGGATAGGTACGAGAAACAACGGGCTTTATTATTTCGATATCAGCAAAGGCGTTTCTGAAAATTTCAGACAAAATAAAACCGATAAAAATTCTGTCAGCAATGATACTATACTCCGTCTCTACTGTGATAATTCAAATGTAATGTGGGCCGGTACTCTGGGCGGAGGCGTATGCAGGACCGACTGCAGCGCGAAGAAATTCTATCACATTCCCTTCGTGAAAGATTCTGAAGACGGTCATGAAGCAAACATAATTATGTGTTTTGCAGAAGATGACAGAAACAATCTCTGGATAGGTACGCTTCTTTCTGGAGTATTCAAGATCAATAAAAAAACAGGTCATACTAAAAGTTTTAAAGATAAAGATAAATCAACGGGCTTTATTGGAAAATCTGTTTTTGCGATCCTTCATGATAATGAAAAAGTCTGGATAGGAGCTAATGCAGGAGGATTGAATATGTATGATCCGGTTTCGGAAAAAATGACCAACTTCAAAAACCCGGAGAATAATGCTTCAGATGTTTATTCGCTTTTGAAGGGAAATGACGGTAACAGTAATTATATTTATTGCGGGACAAGCTATTCCGGTATATGGAAATTTAATAAAGTAACTGAAAAATTCGAAAAGTTTTCAAATACAGATTCAGATAAATTTCAACTCTCAAGCAATCAGATAAGAACAATGATAGCCGATTCATCAGGTAAAATTTGGGCAGGGACAATTACAAACGGATTAAATGTGCTTGATGAAAAAAATCAAACGGCAGATTACTTCACATACGCTGCAGAAAGTTCCGGAGGAATTCCTGATATGCATATTAAAGTAATTCTCGAAGAGGATGAGAATACACTTTGGCTTGGAACGCAGTTCAGCGGGATCTGCAGATTTGATAAGTCCGGGAAAAATGGAAAAACTTTTTCTGTAAAGGACGGCCTTTCGAATAATATTGTACAGGGAATGCTTATGGATGATAACGGAAATATCTGGATAAGTACAAACAACGGACTGAATAAATTTAATAAAGCTACAGGTGAGTTCAGAAAATATTACCGTGAAGACGGGTTGCAGAGCAATGAATTCAATGACGGAGCTTTTTTCAGATCAGAAGACAGGACATTTTATTTCGGCGGTGTGAACGGCTATAATTATTTCAAACCTGATGAGATCACGGATAATAAATACATTCCGGAAATTGTGATCACAGATATTAAACTGTTCAATGAATCATTAAGCATAAACGACAGTAATTCATTTTTAAAACGCTCTTCTATTTATACTGACAGTTTAGATCTCTCTTACAGGGAAAGTGTTTTATCATTAGAATTTGCAGCGCTTGTTTTCAATAACCCCGGAAAAAATCAATATGCTTATATGATGGAAGGTTTTGACAAAGACTGGATTTACTGCGGCAAAAAACATGAAGCCACTTATACAAATCTTGATCCGGGAAGATATACATTCAGAGTTAAGGGTTCAAATAATGACGGAATCTGGAATGAGAAAGGAGCTTCACTTGAGATTTCCATATCACCGCCATTCTGGAAAACCTGGTGGTTCAAAAGTCTTGGAGCGGCAGCCGGATTTGCAGCAACCGGACTTACTTACAGGCAAAAATTAAATAAAATTAATAAAGAGAAATTATATCAGGAAGAGTTTTCCAGGAAGCTGATCGAATCTCAGGAAACTGAAAGGAAAAAAATTGCCGGTGAACTTCATCACACAATTGCGCATGATGTATTGCTTACAAAAAATAAAGCGCTGATCGCTTTAAAAAATCCTGATGACAATGAAAATCTTACAAAAGCCATTAATGAAATTTCAGAACTTGCTTCAGAGACTTTAAAAGATATAAGAGAAATATCCTATAATCTGCATCCGCATCAGCTTGAAAGACTTGGATTTACAAAAGCCATAAACTCCATACTTACAGACTTTTCCAAATCCACTGACATTTCACTCGAAAGCGAATTACACAGTGTTGATGATGTACTGGACAAGCAGAATGAGATAATAATTTTCAGAATAATACAGGAATGTCTGAACAATGTAATGAAACATTCGGGAGCTGATAAAGCTGAAGTAAAAGTTCTGAATCTTGAAGAAGGAATTCTAATAAACGTAATTGACAACGGTATAGGATTTGACGAAAAAGAAAAACAGCTCGGGAAATCATACGGCATAGGTCTTTCGAGTATTTCAGAAAGAGTAAAATATCTTAACGGAGATCTTAAGATAGTTAGCGAGCCGGGTTACGGAACGGCAGTTAAAATTTTTATACCAACCAATAAAAAATCATGAAGGCAAAAGAAAAGATAAAATTAATATTTGCAGATGATCATCCGATATTCAGGAATGGCCTGAAAAATCTTATTATAGAAGATCCGGAAATTGATTTCCTCGGGGAAGCTGAAAACGGAGAGAAAGCTCTTACGCTTATTTCTGAATTCAAACCTGATATTGCGCTGCTGGATATTGACATGCCTAAAATGACCGGACTGGAAGTGCTGAAAGAACTTAATAAAAATAAAGTTAATGTAAGAGTAATATTTCTTTCAGTATATGCATCCGAAGATATTTTCGATGAAGCTATGGAACTTGGAATCAGCGGTTACGTCCTGAAAGACGGCGCTGTCAATGAAATTCTCGAATGCATTCATAAAGTCTTTGAAGGAGATTATTATATAAGCCCGGCTGTATCAAATTTATTTATTAACAGAAGAGATAAAATAAAACGTCTTGAAACAGATAAGCCCGCGCTTTCAAATCTGACAAAAACGGAAATGATAATACTCAAATACATTTCACAAAAAATGACCAGTAAGGAAATTGCCGAGGAACTTTTCATCAGTGTAAAGACTGTTGAAAATCACCGCACCAATATCAGCAATAAACTCGGACTTAAAGGATCTCACAGTCTTTTAACATTCGCGATCGAAAACCGCGCGATTCTCTGAATCTGAAATAAACATCAATTAAGACTTTTAATTAAACTAAACAGGGTAAATCCCCCCGGATTTATCCTGATTCTTTTTTATACCCCTGCTTATAAACCCCTATATATATAAAGTATCCGCCCGTGATTTAAATGTATTCGCATTTATTCTTTCAGCAGTTCATTTCTCATAATTTTGTATCAGTTCTTTAAAATAAAACGAAAGGAGAAAATGAAAATCTTTAACCCGGGCTTTACCTGATCCACTCTTAACTAAATCTGATCATTCAGATATTTTATAAACTTAAAAAATTAAAAATGAAAACAATCAGAAACACCGCCGCAGCACTTGCAGTCTTAGGATTAATCATCATCACGGGATGCAGTGAAAATTCAGTAACACCCGGAGAATTCAGCAGCAATAATAATTCATCCGGACTGATCAATAAAAACTTCCCGGAACAGAAATTATCTTCAGTCAGCCTGTCAGTAAAACTGAATCCGGGAGACTCTTATACTCTGAAAAATGAAGCTGCAAATCTGGAAACATTCAGGATCATCTCATTAAAGAACTGCGATCCGGATCAGCTGAGAATTACTTCAACTACAATTGATTCAGATGTAGGATGTAACTGGGAAGGTTACAACGGTTTTGGGCTGGACGATATTACAATTGAAAATATCGGAAAAACCAGAACTTACGCTTCCGGAAATATCTACGGTGTAACAAGAAAAAAATAATTAGTAAACTTAAAACCAAAGGAGCAAAAAATGAAAACGCAAAACTTTAAAAACAGAGCAGCAAAAGTTTCAAAAATCTTAACAGCTTTATTCATATTCACAGCTTTTATTATAATGCAGGTCAATAAAGCAAATTCACAGCCGATCTATCCTTATTCTGATGTTAAGATTACAGCAGGAACACAGGGATTGTATGATGCAACTACTGCTTTATCAAAAACAAATGATACATTTACAGCTGAACTGAGAACAGAAAAAAATCCGGAAGATGTGTTTTCTTGGGCTACAAGTGAAATTGATAAAAACACAATGGAAGGATATTTCAGATTCAGACTACCTGAAAGTTCTGCTAACGGATATACTGACTGCTATATTGTACTTAAACACAGAAACAGTCTGGAGATATGGAGCGCAACACCTGTCAGAGTATTTGAAGATCAGGCTAATGAGATAAATTTTACTGTAGCCGGAAATACATATGCTAATAATTTTTTCGACGCAGGAAAAAGAACCGTAATGCACAGCGGTGATGTGAATCAGGACGGTTTCATTGATCTTGAAGATTACTCATTAATTGAAAATGATGTATGGAATTTCACAACCGGTTATGCAGCTACAGATCTGAACGGAGATGAATTTGTTGATCTGGAAGATCTTTCAATAATTGAATCAAATATTGATAAATTCCTTTCTGTAAAATCACCTCTGAATCCTGAAGGATTAAAAAAGAATTCAGAAGTATCGGTTTCAAATAAGGACATAGTCTTGAATCAGAACTACCCGAATCCATTCAATCCTTCCACTACTATAAGCTTCAGTCTTTCAGCTGAATCACCTGTGAAGCTTGCAGTATATGACATAACCGGAAGAGAAGTTGCGACACTGGTAAATCAGAATCTTCAGGCAGGTGTTCATTCTTTAAACTGGAATGCAGGTAATTTCACAAGCGGCGTTTACTTCCTGAGAATTAATTCAAGCGGATTCTCTGAAACAAAACAAATGAACTTAATAAAATAAATTAATTAATCACATCCCGGACCGGTCAGCGCCGGTTCGGGATATTAAAACCAAAAGGAGAAAATTTAAATGAAAACCTTAATGAAATTAAAATTAACACTGATGACAGTAATACTGCTGACAATGGTTTCGGGATGTGATAATTCTGTTACAAACGAAACTGAAAGTAAAATAGTATCAGCCGGACAAAAGGAATCAGTCACAAACAGAGCCAGCACAATAATGCTTGAGATGAGTTTACATTTCGGTAAAGTGACGATGAGTAACAACAGAACTCTCGAATCCAACAACGGAAATAATTTCAACAATATTGTTAAGTTTGACACTCTGTTAAAACCAAATCAAATACTTGATCTTCAGGAAATGCAGCCGTACGGAATTTTCGCTCTTTATTTAAATTCAGAAAAAGATATAGAAATATCAAACTCCGACGGAATGAACATCCGCTGCAAAACTATCCTGCTGGAGAAATGCAGCTTTATAGATCTTAAGCTGAAGAATGTCACCGGATCAAAAATTAAAGTCTCCGGAATTGTCGCAGGCGAATAAAAAACAGTAACAAATAAAATATAATATTTTAAAAATACATTAAAAAATAAAAAATTATGAAAACCTTAAAATCAGTAACAGCAGCGTTGTTAGTTTCAGTAATAGCAGTAATTTACGGATGCAGTGACTATGTAACATCAGGTCCGGATGCATCTTCTGTATCAAAGAATGTTCATAATCCCGTATCAAAGCATAACGGAACTGTAGAAGTTTATATAAAACTTAAACCGTTTAAATCTCATACGATTTATAATTATGAACTGGATTTTAAAGAAATCCATTCACTGAGAGTGGAAAATACAGAGGATAATGATAATACAAAAGATCAGGTATGCAGAGATCTTCTGATCTATTCAGGATTTTCTGATAAGGAAAAATCATTAAGCTGCTCGGAGAGCGGAATTAAAGCCAATGAAATCACTTTTAAAAATACAGGATATAAAATGCTCAGTCTGAAAGTTACACTGACTTCAAATTAATAAATTAGAGGAAACAAAACAAAAGCCCGGTTTAATTGCCGGGCTTTTTTTAAAATTTTAAGAGGTAAAATTTTTCTGAAAAATTTATTAATAAAGATCACTTTTTAAAACCAGTAACCGCAACTACTGCCGGTCTCGGAATATCATCTCCATACATTGGCCAGCGGCTTGTCGGATTATCATAATCGACGGTTCCTTCGCCCGGGTGCTGAACGGAAATGAACATTGTAGATCCGTCAGGCGTGAAAGTTCCTCCGCATAGTTCACATTCCACAGGACCTGAAGCGAACAAAAATGCTCTGCCTTTATTTTCTCCGGATACGGGTATCATAAAAAGTGAATTATTTTTGAACGGTTTCTGTCTGTCTTTATTTATTTTACTTGTAGAAATATCGCAAAGCACCCAGAGATTTCCGTCATTATCGAATGTAAGATTATCAGGACATGAGAATCCCGAATCCGCTCCGCCTTTTGCAAAAACCTCCCACTCAAAATTCAGACTTTCAAAATCATTTTCATTTTCAACTATTCTGACAATACTTCCGAAGTAATCTTCTTTACCGGAATTGTTTGTGAAAGAAATAAAAACGGAATTATCAGCCGGATTAATTTCAATATCCTCCGGACGGTTGCATTCTGTACCGCCCGCTAATTTAGATGCTTTATCACAATTGACAAGAACATCAGCCTGAGAACGAAAATTATTTTTCAGTACTTCTCTTTTTTCAAAATCAAGAAGCTGCCATTTATTATTTAAAAAATCCGCAACGTATAAGTCTCCTTCATCAAGTATATCTTCATTCTTTTTTTTGTCTTTTGGATCATAATTATTTTTAGTGATAAATTTATACACGCACTCATTTACTTTATCATCTCCCATGTAAGCAACGGCTTTACCTCTTTTTGAAATTCCAATTGCAACATTTTCATGTCTGAATCTTCCGAGAGAAGTACGCTTTTTGGGAATGGAATTTTTATCAAACGGATCGACTTCGACAACCCAGCCGTAATGCTCATTTATGAAATCCTTATTTGTGTCATTCCACCTGTATTCCCATACATTATCGGAAGAATAATGATCCTGAAAATTTTCTTCGCCGCTCAGCACGGTTCCCCAGGGAGTAATACCACCGCTGCAGTTTGCTAAAGTTCCGTCTGCATAATCTTTGAATTTTAATTCTTCCGCGCCGGCAGCTTTCCCGGAAAGTTTTATGGGAGTCATCGCGTTTATGCTTCTGTTAAAATTTATATCCTCCGTAAATTCCCACTTACCGTCAATTTTCTTTACCCTGAAAATATTTATCCCTGTAAATTTTCTTTCTCTGTCCGTTTCTTCTTTAGTTTTAATCCTGCCGTTCTTAAAATCTTCATCCGAATATTTATTTATAAAAAGAGGGGAGGGATATTCGTGATTTACTATCAGCAATCCGTCTTCTGAATTATTCCCTCCGGTGTGATAATCAATTTGCATATATGCCACATAATCATTGTTAAAACCGTACGGCGTATCATCAGAAATATTATCGCCCCATTTTCTGATTATAGTGTATTCAAATCCTTCAGGAAGTATAAGCTTATCCTCTGTCGACGGTAAAATAGGTTTAAAAGGAATTGGCGAATATTTATCCGGAGATACTGCTTTTAAAGATCCTTTACGGTTGTTTAACAATTCAATAAATCCGGAAGGGAAAACTGCGCATGCTGCCAATACAGCTGCTGTCCTGCCGGAAGATTTTAAAAGCTCCCTGCGGGAAAGCTTTTTGTAAATTAATTTATCTAAATTATTCTCATTCATAATGCAATAAATTAGCTATTTAGATTTAAAGAAACTCCTGACGAAAATTATCTTTGCGTTAAATATCCGATTTTTGCTTAGTTATTAAAATCAAATTAAATTATTTTTGCTAAAAATTTTCTTAAATGAAGGTAATTATTGTCGGAACGGCATTCCCGCTCAGAGGCGCTATGGCGCAGCTTAATGCTATTCTTGCTAATTATCTTTCTAAAGATCACGATGTTGAGATCTTTTCATTTAAGAGACAGTATCCTGAATTTCTGTTTCCTGGAAAGACACAAATGGATACAAGTGATAATAATATTCTTAATAAGGATATTCCAAATACGAACATCATAGATTCAGTCAATCCGTTTAACTGGCAGATGACGGCAAAACTGATCGCTGCCCGGAAACCGGATCTCATCATATTAAGATTCTGGATCCCGTTTTTCGCTCCTGCATTTTACAGGATCTGTAATTATGTAAAAAAAAAAACCGGCGCGAAAATTCTTTTTATCTGTGACAATGTAATCCCGCATGAAAAAAGACCGGGTGATAATTTTCTAATAAAACTGATCTTTAAAGTCGGCGATTATTTTATCATACATTCCAAGAGCGTCGAGGAAGATCTGAAAAAATTCATAAAAGGGAAACCGTACAGATATACGCCGCATCCGATTTATAATATTTTCGGAGAACCTGTCGGAAAGGAAGAAGCTCTTGAGAAGATACAATCAGATTTCGGGATTGGTCTTAAAGGAAAAAAAGTAATACTCTTTTTCGGATACGTCAGAAAATATAAAGGTCTGAAATATTTAATAGACGCTATGCCCGGAATTTTGAAATCCATTGATGTTACTTTACTGATAGTCGGAGAATTTTATGAAGATGAAAAGATCACTCTCGACCATATAAGCAGGCTCGGAATTGAAAAAAGCATTCATGTAGTTTCCGACTATATCCCGAATGAAAAGGTAAAATATTTTTTCTGCGCTGCGGACGCAGTAGTGCTGCCATACATTGACGCAACTCAGAGCGGTATCACACAGATCGCTTACTATTATGACAAACCCGTGATCGCAACTGATGTCGGAGGTTTATCTGAATCAGTGCTTAACGGAAAGACAGGATTCTTAGTCGCGCCGAAAGATCCCGGTCAGATAGCGGATGCAGTAATAAAGTTTTACAATGAGGATCTTGAGAATAAATTTACAGAAGGCGCCCGGGAAGAAAAGAAAAAATATGAATGGGAAAGAATGACGGAAACAATAGAAGAGCTTTACGGAAAGTGAAACAATAATTTATTATTCAAAAAATTTAACACTAAGTAAAATTTGAAATACGATCCGGTTAAAAAAGTATTCGGCGATATAGTATCAGATAATACATTCTTCAGAAAAATATTTTACCGGCTGCTCGATCTGATGTTTCTCAGATCATGGCATGTAAGAAAAAAGATCCGTGAACTTTATCCGAAGAATAAGGTCATGAATATTTTTGACGCGGGAATGGGATTCGGTCAATACACTTACTTTCTAGCAAAGCGTTTTCCGGATTCGGATATTCTTGCCATTGATGTAAAAGAGGATCAGGTGGATGACTGTAAGAAATTCTTTACTAAATGTGGATTTAAAAACGTGAGATTTGAGATCGGCGACCTTACCAAAATTGATTACAATATGCAGTTTGATTTTATACTGTGTGTCGATGTGATGGAGCATATTGTGGAAGATGAGCTGGTCTTCAGAAATTTTTCAAGAGCTCTGAAAAAAGGCGGCATGCTGCTGGTAAATACTCCTTCTAATCTCGGCGGAAGCGATGCGCATTCCGATGATGACGAAAGTTTTATAGAAGAGCATGCAAGGATCGGATATTCAAAAGAAGACATTACGGAGAAGGTAAACCGCGCCGGAATGGAAGTTCACTCATTTGATTACACTTACGGAAAATACGGAACGATCTCCTGGCGGTTCGGGATCAAATATCCGATACTCATAGCCGGTGTATCAAAATTTCTAATACTGCTTTTGCCGTTCTATTATTTATTTACGCTATGGTTTGTGCTGATATTTATGTGGCTTGATGTTCATACTGATAATAAAGAAGGTACAGGAATTACTATGGTCTCAAAGAAAATTTAAAATAATTTCTTGATATGTATATCCCGAAACACAATATAATGAAAGAAGATGATGTATTTGATTTTATAGAAATTAACAGTTTCGGAATTCTTATTACGCAAAATGAAAAAAAGCTTACCGGAACTCACATACCTTTTTTACTAAAGAGAAAAGAAGGCTCTTATGGAAAGCTCATTTGTCACATTGCAAAAGCTAACCGCCAGTGGAAAGATCTTTCCGGTGAAGTACTGGTAATTTTTCCCGGTCCACATAAATATATCTCGCCTTCTTGGTATGAAACCGATCAGGCAGTACCAACCTGGAATTATCTGTCGGTGCATTTATACGGAGAAATAAAAATAATTGAAGACAGAGATAAAAAAATTAATGCAGTCAGAGAGCTTGTTGAAATGATTGAACCTGAAAAGGAAAGATATTCAATGGATAATCTGAAACCTGAATATTTCGAAGGACTTCTGAAAGGCATAGTTGTTTTTGAGATTGCGATAAATTCGATTGAAGGTAAGGAAAAAATATCGCAGAACCATTCCGCTGAAAGACAGTTAAGAATAATTGAGAATCTTATAAGGGATGATGATCCGGATGCAGAAAAGATTGCGGATAGAATGAAGCTGAATTTATTTTCGAAAATGGACGGGAGCTCAGGTCCGGATAACATTCCATAATCCCTAATCCCAATGAGCGGAAGAGAAAACAAATTCCTGAAAAATGAAAAAGCCATTCTGATATTAATACTTGCATTATCTTTTTTAATTAAAATTATTTTGCTGTTTAATGCCGATCCGGCGCTGCGGTCTGATAGTCTGGATTATCAGGCGCTGGCGTTCAGTCTGCTTGAAGGAGAATATTCACTGAACGGAAAACCGACTGCATATGTCGGAATAGGTTATCCGGCATTTTTATCTGCTGTTTTTTTTACAGCAGGAGAAGGACAGTTTTATGTAAGACTTGTTCAGTCTGTAATTGACGTATTTACTGCGTTAATTTTTTTTGGTATCAGCAGAAATTTTTTAAATGTAAAGTATTCTCTTATCTCACTTGCAATATTTTCATTTTTTCCATCGAATATTTTATATTCACAGACAATACTTTCAGAACCGCTTTTCGGTTTTTTTTCTATGGCTGTATTGTACTTACTGCTGAAAGATAACATTGCGAAAAAGCCAACTTTAATTTTTTCAGCAGGTGTATTATTTGGAATTGCAACGCTGATCCGGACAGCATTTTTACCGGCATTTTTGCTGGTGCCTGTATATTTATTTCTTTACAGAAAGGAATTATTTACCACGGATAATTTTTCCGCGGCGGTAAAATATTCTCTGATATTCATTACGGGAATTGTACTTATAGTTGCTCCATGGAGTATTAGAAATAAAGTCATGGTCGGCACATTCAGTCCCGGAACCACTTCAGGCATAAATTTCTGGATGGGAAGCAATCCCAATGCTACTGGGACTTACAGCTTTTCATATGATAAGGATCTTCCCTTTGATTACAGTAATGAAGCTGAAAGGGACAAAGAATATTTTAAACTCGGATTCGAATATGCTGTTTCACATCCGCTGAATTATATAAAACTTGCTGTAAAAAAAACCGGATATCTTTTTTCAAGCGAAAGAATGATCGTTAATTATTTTAATGAAACTCTTCCGGGGCAAAGCTCAACTGATGTTTACAGATCTGCCGATCCGTTTTTTTTAATGCTTATTAACATTCCTTATTTTATTATAATGCTGTTGGGGACATGGGGACTTATGCTGTTCAGAAAAAAAAGTTTTTTCATTTACGGATTCATTCTGACGTGGGTTGTAACCATTTCGGTATTTGTCGGACTTGCAAGATATCATTATGTGCTGATTCCATTTTTTATTCTCGGAACGGTAATGTTCCTGTCCGCGGGTAAAGGATCTATTAAAGAAATTAATACAGGTAAAAAAATAACGGCAGCGGTTTTTACTTTATTTCTACTTGCAGTCTGGACAGCTGAGTTTTATTTACTTATTAATAAATGAGAATTTGAAAAAGATACTTGTTATTACATATTATTGGCCGCCGGGCGGCGGAGCCGGTGTGCAGAGGATACTTAAGTTTGTAAAGTATCTGCCGTCAAACGGTTTTAAACCTTATGTCGTGACGGTTGATGCAGATAAAGCAAGTTACCCCGTAACGGATGATTCTTTAATCACTGAAGTGCCGGCTGAAGCTGAGGTTTTCCGAACGGATACTTTCGAGCCGTTCGGTCTTTATTCCAAAGTCGTCGGAAAGAAAAGCATCCCTACAGGTTTTTCAAATGAATCTGAACCCGGACTGATCCAGAAAATGTCCAGATTCATAAGAGGAAATTTTTTTATTCCCGACGCAAGAAAAGGCTGGATCAATTTTGCTTTCACCGAAGCATGCAGGATAATAGAAAAAGAAAAAATCGAAACAGTGATCACTACAAGTCCTCCGCACTCTCTGCAGCTTGCCGGTCTTAAGCTTAAGAAAAAATACGGAATAAACTGGATCGCTGATCTGAGAGATCCATGGACTGATATATATTATTATAAGGAATTCAGGCATCTTCCTTTTGCGGAAAGACTTGATAAAAAATACGAACGGCTTGTTCTTGAAAATGCGGATAAAGTAATTACCGTCAGCAGTGATCTTAAGAGAATGTTCAGAGAAAAATCAGAGAGCATTAATGAAAATAAAATAATAATTATTCCTAACGGTTATGACGAAGATGATTTCATTAATGTTAATTCGGAAGATTCCCGTCAGAAGGTATTTATAATTTCTTATACAGGCACACTGGCGGAAAGCTATAATCCGCAGGTCTTTTTTAATGTATATAAAAAACTTACTTTGGAAAATCCCGGAGTGAATATCAGATTAAGATTTATAGGCAATCCTGCAGAACCGTTAATGAATAAGATCAGGGAAATGTCACTGAGCGATAATCTCGAAGTGATACCGACAGTAACTCACGAAAGATCAGTCGTGTATCTGAACGAAAGCACAGCGCTGCTGCTCGTAATTCCGGATGTAATAAACGATAAGGGAATTCTTACTGGAAAGTTGTTTGAATATCTCGCTTCGCGAAAAACAATTATCTGCATCGGACCTGAAGACGGGGAAGCCGCAGAAATTATAAATGAATGCGGCGCGGGTAAAACGTTCGGCAGAAATAATGAGAACGGACTTTATGAATATATGAAAGAATTATTGAAAGCATGGAAAGAAAAAGGAAATCTGAATGTTGACGGCGACAGCTATAAAAAATATTCAAGAAGATCTCAGACAGCTGAACTATGTAGAGTTATCAATGAACTGAAATGAATTAATAAAGTATGTCTGAAATTAAACCGGCAATTTAAAAAAGTAGTTAGATTGTTTAAATGATTTAATTTATTTTAATAAAATTTTTAAAAAAATATTTGCGAATGGCTAAAGCAAAACAGAAGGTTACGATTAAATCCTCCTCAGGTTCCTTAAGAAATAAAACACAGGATACTTCAGACGGATTTACGAATTATGATAATTATATTTTCATCGCTATAATAATATTTGCGGTTCTGATTTTTTTTCGGGAAGGACTTTTTAGCGGAAAAGTCTTTGCAACAAGCGATAATATTGCTTCAGAAAGTTTCAGGACTTTCCTTGATGATGCAAAACAGAACGGAATCTTCCCTCTTTGGGTACCTTATATTTTCATGGGGATGCCGAATTTTCCAATCATATCTTATAACCCGAGGGTTTATGATTTCTTTTATTTCCTCTGGGACAGCGGTTTCGGAATACTGACAAACTCTTCGGAAAATCTCGTGCTTCCGATAGTTATGTATTATGTAATTTTTGGAATCGGATTTTATCTGTATGCAAAGTATAAATTCAAAAATAAACTAATTGCTCTATACTGCTCGCTGTCTGCCGTTTTTGCAACAGACTTTATTCAGAGGATAGTCGTCGGTCATAATACAAAAGTTCTGTCGCTTGCATTTTTTCCGTTCATACTTCTTGCTCTGGATAAACTTATTGATTCATTCAGTGATGAAAAGAAATCAGTTTTCTCATTTCAGAATCTGCTCAATCTTTTCTTTCTCACTATCATGCTGCATATTCAGCTGAACTCGAATCACATACAGATGATTTTCTATTGTTATCTGATGCTAGGTATATATCTTCTTTATCTGATAATATACAATGTTGCAAAAAAGACAAACGTATCAGGCATGATCAAAGCCGGTATTTTCTTTATAGTCGCTGCGGTGATAGCGGTAGCAATGAATGCTGATGTACTGCTTACTATGAAAGAATATAATAAATATTCAATGAGAGGCGAAGCGGGGATATTGGCAAAGATCGATCCAAAAGTTTCCGATGATCAGCCGCTTGATTATGAATACGCTACGAACTGGTCTTTCAGTCCGGGTGAAGTCATTACTTTTCTTCTTCCTTATTATTATGGTTTCGGAGATGTGCAGGTGCAGGGGCAGAAAGCGAATCTCTACTGGGGGCAGATGCCTTTTACAACTAACCCGATGTACTTCGGAGTAATTACACTGCTGCTTTGTATAGTAGGGATATTTTTTAACTTCCGGAAAAATCCCGTAGTACAGGCAATGACTGTTATTACTTTTATATTCCTTTTCCTTTCATTCGGCAGGAATTTCTCTTTGGTGTTCGATCTGTTTTATTATTACTTTCCCTTCTTCAGCAGTTTCAGAGCGCCTGTAATGATACATCATTTTATGAATATCGCAATAGTGATATTAGCCGGATTCGGACTTAAGTCAATTGTCGATATCACAAAGAATAATCTCAACACGGAAAAATTCAAAAAACTTTGTTACGTGTTTTTCGGCATTGCAGGTCTGATGTTTATAATATCAATATTTGGTTTCAAGGATTCTTACACAGATTCAATTTCAAACAGTAATCTTGTAAATAAACTTCAGCAGCAGGGCGCAAACGCGCAGCAGATCACTCAGTATATAAGTCAGATATCAACGGTTGCATATGATAATATTGTAAGCGATCTCAGACTTCATGCTTTTTTTATTGCTATAGTTACCGGGCTTGCATTTATGTATTCAAAAAAATCACTTTCCCTTAAAATGTTACTTATCGGTACCATACTTATTGCAGTTATTGATCTGTGGAATGTCAACAATAAAACTCTTCACTGGGATAATCCCGGTGATGATAAATCCGCCTTTGCAGAATCTGATTATACCAACTGGCTTTTGACTAACGCTCCGGATACATACACTTACCGTATAGCGGAAATGAACGGAGGCAGGCTCAGCACTAATAATACCTTTGCATTTTTCAGACTCCATACATTCAACGGATATCACGGCGCGAAGATCAGGATCTATCAGGATGCAGTAGATGTAGCCGGTGACAGTAATCCGCTTTTACTTTCACTCGGCGGGGTAAAATATATTGTTACCGATCAGCCGCTTCAGGATACTTCATATACACAGGTATTTAAAGGTTCAAGAATGATATATGAAAATAAAAATTTCATTCCGAAAGTTTTCTTTGCAGATGAAGTCAAAGTCGAAAGCGATATTAACATTCTCAACAATATCCGCGACATGAATTTTAATCCGTATGAAATTGCATATACTGAAAAGGAGCTTCCCGTTAAGATCGATAAGCCGGACTCTGCAGTAAATGCTAAACTCATAAAAGGTGACATACACAGAATGGAATATGAAGTGAATGCAAGCGGAAACAACCTCGTTGTATTCAGCGAGATATATATTCCGTTCGGATGGAAAGCTTACATTGACGGAAATCTTACGGATATTTATAAAACGGATTATTTTCTGAGATCAGTAGTAGTGCCGCAGGGAAAACATAAAGTGGAGTTCAGATACGAGCCGGAAGTTTATTATGCCGGAAAAAATATCAGCATAGCTGCTAACGGATTTCTCGGACTGATTTTAATAGCCGGTATTTTCGGATATGTATCAGGCAGAAAAAATTTAAATCAGAATCAGAAGACGGAAAATAAAATTTGAAAACAGCAGAAGGAAATATTGTAAAATTAGTTGCAGATATAACGGTGCTGAATAATGATAATGTCCTGCTCGTGAAATACGCAGACAAAAACAAGTATGATCACCAGAGCGGATGGTTTCTTCCGGATGATCTTGTAAATTTCGGAGAAGATCCCGATGACGCTGCTTCACGAATATTAAATGAACAGCTAAGTATCAGCAACGCACCAATAACGCTTGATCATGTGGAAACATTTACAGGAAATGACAGGTCATGGCATATTGTATTTCATTACGTTTACCGGACTGCTGAAATACCGGAGATAAAAAAATCAGAAGATGTAGAAATATTGAAATGGTTTTCTCTGAATGAACTTCCATCTAAAGATGAGGTAGCGCATCACGGATGGGCTTTATATACAATACAAAGCATTGCCAAAAAATAATTCAGAATTTAGTTTAATCTTTCGGTAACTTTTAGAAGTTTCTCTGTGTCGATCTTTTTCCCGGTTTCTTCGGATTCAGTATTTACTGTTACACGAAGAGCTCTCAATCCGCTTATACCCTGCATTTCGCTCAGATCAAATTTTTCAACTTCTTTTGTCAGATATTTCTCGGACTGAAGATATTCTATATACTTCAGATATTCCTGCTCCTCCTGAAACTGCGAATAAACAATTGCTATCTTTCCAGGCTGCGTAAGCCGCTCTTCACTTCCTTTTATTTCAGCTTTATCAATTCTTTTTTTCATGATCTCATATCTGATATTGTAACTGCCGTCGACATCAAATCTTTTTTCATCATATCTGAATTTTATTGAAAGCGGATTATTCTGAACCAGTATGAGCTGCGCCGTCTGTAGTGGTATGCTTAATTTGTTTTCCATTTCATTTACCTGACAGACAATACCGCAGTTTAGAATAAGTTGCCACAGCCTTAAGTTCTTCAGATACAGCATATCAAAGCTTCCGTTTTCATTTAGTGATGAGCCGATGTAAATACTGTGTTCCACTCCGTCTGTTTTATATCTCTCAAAATAATGCGGAAATATTTTCTGAATCTTTTCCTGCTCCGTATCAAGATAAGCAGTGATCATATTTGTCAGCGCTGCCGAACTCGACTCATACTCCTTTCTGCTCTTGTATATAATTCCCAGATCCGGATCGACTGTTTTCCTGAACCATTTTATTTTTTCCTCAACACTTTTATCAAATGACCCTATAATGTCAAGCTGAGGATAAATTTCATTCATTAGAAATTCAACGCTGCTTAATTCGTCGCCTGTGTTGATCGTGAAATTTAATGAACTGATTTTTTTTTCAATTTGATACATCAGGTTTTTCAAAATGTAAAGCTGCCTGAACTTATACGCCTCTTTCAAAATTTCATATACAAGTTCAAGATTTTCTATCAGATCTTTTTTAACGGATTCATTTCTTATCACTGATGAATTTCTGATATCCGATAAGCCGTAAAGAGGATAAAGATTTTTCAGAATAATTTCTTCCATTTCTGATTCATTACTTTCGTCGTTATTGATCAGATATTTTACCGCGGCATCCCTGAACTTCCATTCTATCGACGGGTGTATGGAAGTACATTTTTCTTTTATTACCGATTGTATTTTTTTATTAAACTCATCCTTAAATCTTGCTATAGATAAAGCGAACAGATTATAAATTTCCCTTAACTTCAGAGTATTAAATGGATTAATCGTTCCGGGTTCGGGAGATACAAGCTCCATGATCGCTATTACTTCATCATTATATATCAGCGGAGCTACTAATAAATTTCTGTAGCCCGACTTCAGAACGCTTTTTTCAATTTCCGTTGAGTTTGGATAATTTTTAATATCATCGATAATGATCACTCTTTTTTCTGCTGCGCAGATCTCATAAACAGAGTCAGCGTTCCGGATGGAGTTTTCACAGAAGTTGCTGATCTGAAAATCATTCAGAATTCTGTTTCCGAAACGGAACATAAGATCGTTCTTTCCGGGCACTTCTGTCAGACCTAAATTCACTGAAAGATTTTTGAGCATTGATCTTATATTGTTCTGAAGCTTCAGCAGACTTGACTGCATTGAGATGCTGTGCTTTTCAATAAAATCCTTTTTTACCGCTGACAGAATTTCAGTGTCGGTAATGTTAATTGCATTAATGACAATAAAACCCGTGTACTCAAAATCTTCCGGCGGGATCACGGTCTTTAAAAATTCGATGTCATAAATTCTGTTGCTTATTTCTCTTCTTTCTGCTTCGGAAAAGTTTTTCAGCTTTCCTTTCACTTTAATATCAGCGAATTCATTTGCTAGATTAAACTTAAAATACCTGTCAAGACCGGTCTCGGGATGCGGAATTTTATAAACAAGAGGAAATTCCGAGCGAAGATCAAAGCCGTAAACATAATTAAGTATTATTACAAAAGCGCCGACGGCATTTCCAAAGTTGTATGAAACTTCATCAATATTAAGCTCGCCTTTGAAGTCCTCGCTGCCATTCATAATCAGCTTTTTAAACATAGGCGACGAAAAGAGTATTTCATTAAAAAATAATCTCGTCAGTGCGTAAGTCTGCTTTTCCCAGAATGCGTCCGGAAAGACAAACATCATCATAGTCGATATCAGACTTTCATATGGTTTTAATTCGGCTGAGTCATTAAAGGTATTTCTTATGCCGGGATTTTTGTCAATCTCTCGGAGTATACTTTCCGCAAAAGCTTTCTTTATACTGTCATTTGCTTTTGCGGCTGATTCTATATGTTCGATTAGCTTATGGAAACTTATAGTGACGCTGAATGGAAACCGGAATTCCGGGTTTCTGAATTTATCCGACTGAAAATTATTCAGTAAGAGATTTATGGTTGATTGCTCTGACATTTTTATTTTAGAAATGATTTAGTGTAAACTTAACTTTATGGAAATTTTAAATCAAGAAGTAATTTGATTCAACTTTTTTTCAACCAAACCCCGAAGAGGTGCCATTATATTAGTGGTGAAATTATTTTAGAAAATATTTTAGAATTATTAATACAGCCAAACCCCGATGATGTGACATTATATTAGTGATGACATTATAATAGAGGCATAATTTCAGACAATTTTAAAATTATTAAAACAACCAATCCCCGAAGGGGAAACATTATATTAGGGTGACATTATATTAGAGGTGACATTATTTTAACATGTAAAACGGATGCCGGAAAAACAGAATTACCCGTTTTTCTCCCCCGCTGCGGACGACGATGCTGATACTAATATTGACGTTTAAAAACGAAATCTAAATTCTTAGATTAGTCACTTAATAAAAAATATGTGCGGAATATTCGGCGTTCTGAATTTCGGTGAAGAAGACTTAAACTATACAGGGTTTAAAAACTCCGTGAATGTAATAAGTCACAGAGGACCTGACGATGAAGGGTTCGCTGTTTTTAATACTTTCAAAAAGCTCAGCGAAGAAAAATACAGTGATGATTCGGCTGTTAAAAAAGGAAGCAATATTCTTTCCGAAAACAGCAACATATTCAATCTTGGACTCGGCTTCAGAAGACTTTCCATCCTCGATCTTTCGGTATATGGACATCAGCCGTTTTTTAATGAAGAAAAAAATGTCTGCGTCATCTTTAACGGCGAGATTTATAATTATATTGAAATACGTGAAGAGCTTAAGACAAAAGGATATTCATTCAAAACCGGAACCGATACGGAAGTAATTCTTTATTCTTACATGGAATGGGGCGAAGAATGTCTGAGCAGATTCAACGGCATGTGGGGAATTGCCATATATGATATGAGGATCAATAAGCTCTTCTGCTCGCGTGACAGGTTCGGTGTAAAACCTTTTTATTATTATTTATCCGAAATTAATTTTGTCTTCGCATCGGAAATAAAATCTATCATTGAATATCTTAAGGACGACAGTTCTTTTACTGCGAATGTAAACAGCGGGATTGCCTACGATTATTTTATAAATAATTTTACTGATCACAGCAGCGGGACTTTTTATGAAAATATAGTTCAGCTGAAACCGTCGCATTTTATTTCAATCAGCGGAAAGAATATCAGGACCGGAAAATATTTTGAACTGAAAGTGAATGAGGAGTTTGGAAAATATGAAAAGGAAAAATTTATAAAGCTGAGAGATGACTTCGGCGAACTGTTCAGGGATTCGGTCAGACTCAGACTTCGCTCGGATGTAAGCATTGGCACATGTCTCAGCGGCGGTCTCGATTCGTCTTCGGTAGTTTCGGTGATAAATAAATTTATAACAGGTGAAAAGGATTTCAACAGATCGCAAACGGGTGACAGGCAGAAAACTTTCTCTGCTGTGTATGATGATGAAACCATTGACGAAAGAAAATTCATAGAGCAGATAGTTAAAGCGACAAACTGCAGCTCGCATTATGTATTTCCGGACAAAGCGGATTTTTCCGGGGACATTGATGCATTTGTATATCAGCTTGACGAACCGATAGCGGGAACTTCGCCTTATGCGCAGTGGAATGTGATGAAGCTGGCGAGGAAAAATAATGTAACCGTTCTGCTTGACGGACAGGGTGCGGACGAATCACTCGGCGGTTATGAGGTTTATTTCGGATTCCTTTATTCCAATATGGTCAGTGAAGGGAAATACGCCGGAATGATCTCCGAGCTGTCAAAAAATTTCAGTAAAGGGGCGGAGATCATTTTAAGAGGATTGAAATATTATAGAAAAATGAGAGATATTTCCTCCGATAAAACCGCGGCTTACTTTAATCCTGATTTTCTTAAAGAAAATAAGGATAGAAATCAGCTTGATTTCCGGACCAAAAATAATCTGAATAAAAAATTATACGAAGACCTTTCGCAGTTTATACTTCCTTCTCTGCTGAGATTTGAAGACAGGAATTCCATGAAGTTTTCCATTGAATCGCGGACGCCTTTTCTTGATTACAGGATAATACAATTTCTATTTGAAACGGAAGCTGTTTACAAAATTCATAACGGATGGAGTAAATGGATTCTCCGGAATGCCATGGACAAAGAGCTGCCTGATAATATAGTATGGAGAAGAGATAAAAAAGGCTTCCCGACTCCGGAAAGAAAATGGATGATGGATCTGAAAAATGATTTTATGAAACTGGCAGGTGAAAGCGGCGCGGATATCGGAAATTATTTTAATATTTCTAAAATAACTCAGAGATTATGAAAAAATACTTTCCGATCCGGAAATCAAATCTCATTTCCTCTGGAAGATCTATAACTTCATGAAATGGAGAAAGCTGTTTAATGTGAAAATTTAAATTTATTCCGATAAATGACATTATTTCCAATATATCTATTATTTTGTGCAATAATCTAAGTTTTTAATAAATTGTATTTGAAAACCTATAATGGTATTTTTGAAAAATTAAATTAGAAAAAATGAAATTATATATATACAAAATTCTGACAGTCATTATTGTTTTATTATTTTCGATGTCCTTTTACGGATGCGGTTATAACACTCTGGTATCAATGGAAGAAGGAGTAAACTCCGCATGGTCTCAGGTGGAAAATCAATATCAGAGAAGGGCGGATCTTATTCCGAACTTAGTCAGCACCGTGCAGGGAGCTGCAGATTTTGAAAAAAGCGTTTTGACGGAAGTTACGGATGCCAGAAGCCGGGTAGGTCAGGTTAAACTTAGCGCTGAAGATCTGAGCGATCCGCAGAAATTCCAGATGTTCCAGCAGGCGCAGGATCAGCTCTCAAGCGCATTATCAAGACTTCTTGTCGTATCTGAAAATTATCCGCAGCTAAGATCAAACGAAAATTTTTTAATGCTGCAGTCTCAGCTTGAAGGTACCGAAAACAGAATTTCCGTAGAGCGAAGAAGATATAATGAGACCGTACAGGCTTATAATACAGAGACGAGAACTTTCCCGACACTGATTATGGCTAAGATATTCGGATTCAAAGAGAAAGAATATTTCAGATCTACTGCAGGCAGCGAAAATCCGCCGGATGTAAATTTTGATTTTAATAAAAAAGATAAATAGTGTTACGTTAATATATTCCTAACTAAATAATCTACAGGTGCAGGCAGTAATAATGGCGGGAGGATTTGGAACGAGGCTCAGACCTTTGACCAATAACATCCCGAAGCCAATGGTTCCGATAGCCAACAAACCGATACTTGAGCATATAATAAATTTACTCAAGACGCATAATATAAAAAATTATGTGGTGCTGCTGTTTTTTATGCCTGAAGTTATAAAGGAAGAACTGGGGGACGGAAGTAAATACGGTGTAAAGATACAATACGTAGTTCCCGATCAGGATTATGGTACTGCAGGCGCAGTAAAGCTTGCAGAAGAATATATTAAGGATAAATTCGTCGTGATCAGCGGCGATGTGCTTACGGATTTTAATCTGACTGAAATTTCAAATTTTCATAAAAAGAAAAAAACGATCGCCACTCTTGCATTGTACAGATCGAATAACCCGCTGCAGTTTGGAATTGTTTTAACAGATAAAAATGACAGGATAGTAAGATTCCTTGAAAAGCCGTCTTCATCGGAAGTGTTTTCAGATACAATTAATACAGGTATATATTTTTTTAACAAGGAAATATTTAAGCACATTCCCGAAGGTGAGAACTATGATTTTTCTAAAGACCTGTTCCCTTCATTATTAAATAATAAGATCCCGCTCTACGGACACAAGACTGACGGATACTGGCGGGATGTTGGTAATCTGGATGAATACATAGATGCGAATATGGATGTGCTGAAAGGAAAGCTGAGCTATATCAGAGCCACCGGCAAAGACGGAAACTGTATCAGTAAAAATTCCAAAGTGGATAAAGATGCTATAATCGAGAACAGTATTATAGGAGATAATGTAATTGTAGAAAAGGATGTCATAATCAGGAATTCCGTTCTCTGGAAAAATATACGCGTCAGTTCGGATTCGAGACTTTTATTTGATGTGGTAGGCAGTAATTGTTACATTGGCAAAGGAACGAGAATTAATGATTACGTTTTCATTGGAGAAAACTGCAATATAGGAAACAATGTATTCATAAGCTCGAGTCTGAAGATATGGGACAGCAAGCAGATAGAGAATAATCAAAAAGTAACGAGAAGTCTTATATATGATGACAGATTCTTTACGGATCTTTTTACTGATTCGAGAATAACAGGACTTTCGAATCTTCAGATCAATCCTGAATTCGGTGCTAAACTCGGTTCTGTGTACGGAGCGTTCATTGGTCAGGGAAAAAATGTGATAGTGGCGCGTGACAGTGATTACATTTCCAATATGATAAAGCGTTCTATAACAAGCGGACTGATGTCAGCAGGAGTTAATGTCATAGATTCGCAGGTAATTCCAATACCTATGCTGAGGCAGGAGCTAAAGAGCGGTGAGGGTTCCGGAGGAATATTTGTCAGGAAATCTCCGTTTGACGGAAGATCCTCGGATATAATATTTTTTGATAAGGACGGAAAGGATCTTTCGGGAAACAAGACAAAATCCATTGAGAGGTTATTTTTCAGCGAAGAATATAAAAGAGCTGATTTTGAAAAAGTCGGCTTCATTAAATTTCAGGAACGGACAAATGAAAAATACACAAAGCACTTTTTGTCATGTCTTGATCTTCCTGCAATCAGAAAGAACAGATTCAATATTGTAATTGATTATTCATATGGGATCGCATCGACAATTTTTCCGAATATATTAGGCGAGTTTGACTGCGATGTCGTTTCATTGTCAGCTCATCTTGATTCCAAAAAAGTAACGCGTCCTCTTGAGGAATATCACAGCTCACAGGAGCATTTTACTTTTGTAGTAAAATCACTGAAGTATGATTTCGGATTTATGATAGATGCAGGCGGTGAAAAGATCTGGATGTCAACTGCCGCCGGTAAACTTCTTGAAGGAGACAGATTTCTTGTGATTGTTCTTAAGATGTTTCTTATGGTTACTAAAGATGTAAAGAAAATCGCCGTACCCGTACAGGCCACCGGTGAAATAGATATTGTCGCAAAGGAATTCGGTGTCGAGGTGGTAAGAGTAAAGAACACTCACTATTCAATGATGATGGCTTGTGACGATACGGATGTAAAATTTGTTGGAGGCACGAGAGGCGGATTTCTTTTCCCTGAATTTCTTTATGCAACAGACGGAATATTTTCAGTAGCAAAGATCATTGAACTAATTGCCAGAAGCGGCGTGTCGATTGATGAGCTTGATAAAAATACTCCCGGATTATTCCTGCTGAAAGAAAATATAATTTGTTCAAAGGAAGATAAAGGAAGTATCATGAGAAAATTCATGGAAGACAATACTAAATACAGACAGGAGCTGATAGACGGAGTAAAAATTTTTATAGATAAAAATACAACGGTGCTGTGTATACCTGATACGGATAGAAATTTTATACACTTAAATGTTGAATCCGATAAACAGCAGAAAGCAGTAAAGTATATGAAAGAGTATAAGAAAAAAATTGAAAAATATTTAACCCAAAATGATTTAACTTAAATTATAAAAATGAAGATCAGTGAAATATTAAATGAGAAGGTTGTAAGAGTAAATTTTGAATGTTCGGACAAAGATGATGCTATTAATAAGATGGTAGAGCTTGCGTCAAATTCCGGCTTAATGACTGATATAGAAAAAGTAAGGCAGTGTGTTTTCGACAGGGAGAATCTTGTTTCGACCGGAGTAGGAAAAGGATTTGCAATTCCGCACGGAAAGACGGATGAAATAAAAGATATTGTTGCAGCGTTTTCAATTTTAAAAGAGCCGATAGATTTTGATTCCATTGACCTCGAGCCGGTGAAGTTTATTTTTCTGATAATCGGAAAAGAAACCCTGCTGAACGCTCACATCAAACTGCTCAGCAGAATTTCAAGACTGATGAACAAAGATGAATTCAGAGATAAGCTGGCTGAGGCAAAATCGACAGAAGAAGTTTTAAAGCTTTTTAGTGATGAAGAGCAAAGTGTGTTTGAAGTCTGAAATCTATTTTTTAAAATATTTTATACTGCTGTATATCCCAATTCCTGTAATCTCCGTATTCCGCATCAGGTAAATTTTAATTATAATAATTTGAAAAAAGAAATTTCATATAAATTATCATTCCCCGAAAGGCAGGCTCATTACTGTGAAGTAAGTATATCAGTGAGTGATCCTGAAAACACCGTTACAATATTTTCAATGCCTGTATGGACGCCCGGTTCATATCTTATAAGAGAGTTTTCCAGAAATGCAGACAGAGTAAAAGCAACCGCATCTGACGGTGAAAATCTGAAAGCTGAAAAAGTAAATAAGAATACATGGAATGTATTTAATCCGGAAAAAAAAGATTTTACATTCAGTTACAGGGTTTATGGAAATGAGCTGACGGTAAGGACAACGAGGATCAATAGTAATCACGCATTTATAAGTTCAGCAGGCGTCTTCATGGCTGTTTGCGGAATGGAAGAATGCAGATGTATGCTGACAGTGGAGCTTCCCAAAGAATGGAAAAAAATTTCCACCGGTCTTAGCAAAATTTCGGAGAATGTATTTTATGCAGATAACTTTGATATATTAATTGACTCGCCGCTTGAGATCGGAAATCAGAACATACTTGAATTTGAAATACAGGGAATAAAACATTTTATATGTCTGATAGGAGAGGGAAATTATAAGGATGAAATAATTATAAATGATTTCAGAAAAATTGCAGAAGAGCAGATAAAATTTTTCGGCGGAAAAATTCCTTATGAACATTATACATTCATCATTCACCTTGTCGAGAAAGGCGGCGGCGGACTTGAGCATCTGAATTCATTTGTTGCGCAGTTTCCAAGACTGAATTTCAGTGATGAAAAGCTTTATAAAAAATTTCTCGGACTTGTGTCGCATGAATACTTTCACTTGTGGAATGTGAAAAGGATCAGACCTTTTGAGCTCGGACCTTTTGATTACAGTAAGGAGAATTATACGAAAAGTCTGTGGATAGCGGAAGGATGGACTAGTTTTTTTGACAATGTATTTATAAGAAGATGCGGGCTGATAAATGATGAAGAGTATTTTGAGTTTATAGAAAATGAATATAATGATGTAATGAGATTCAAAGGAAGATTTCATCAGTCGCTTTCCGAATCGAGCTTTGATACGTGGATAAAGTTTTACAGAAAGGATGAAAATTTCAGCAATACTCAGATCTCTTATTATACCAAAGGAGCGCTCGTTGCAATGATGCTGAACATTGAGATAATAAAAAAAACTAACTGCGAAAAGTCACTGGATGACGTGATGAGAATTCTTTACAAAGATTATGAAGACGTCAGGTCAAAAGGATACACACAGGAAAGAATTAAGGAAGTATGTGAGTCAGTGAACGGCGGAAAATTAAATGAATTCTGGAAAATGTATGTGGACGGAACGGATGAAATTCCTGTTGAGGAATTTCTTAGTTTTGCCGGAATAGAAGTCACGGACACATCAGATTCCGCATCTGCAGCTCTTGGAATTGAATCAAAAACGGAAAATGGGAAATTAATTATAACCAAAGTAATTGACGGAGGCTCAGCGTATGAGTCAGGATTGAGCTTCAGGGATGAAATAATATCCGTGAACAGCTTCAGAGTAAATGAAGATAATATAAAAAACATACTTTCAGAAAAAAAACCGGGAGATGAGATCAAAGTAATTATAAGCCGCGAAGGGTTAATAAAAGAAATTCCTGTTACTCTTAGGAAACCGATACCAAAGTTTAAAATAATGAGAATGGAAAATATTTCGGATGAGCAGGAGAAAGTATTTCAGAAGTGGATACCCGGATGAAAACAGTTTGATTAGTTTTGTTAAATAAAACTGAACTCAGACTGAACTGATATAAAAAATTGAATTTAAATGGAAATACATTCTAAATAAATTTACATATCAACTTTTCAAATTACAAAATTATGAAAAATTATATATTCATAAAAGTATTGCTGGCTGTGATGCTGACAGCGGGCATAACATCAGCTCAGTATCAGAATATATTCATTACGAGCACCGGCTCGCCAAACGAACCATCGATCTGCATGAATCCAAAAAACACAAATCAAATTGTCGCCGGATCGAATCTCAACTTTTATTATTACTCGACAAACGGCGGATATAACTGGTCTCGCGCTACTCTCACATCCACATACAGCGTATGGGGAGATCCGTGTATTGCCGTCGATACGAACGGACATTTTTATTACGGACATCTTACAAATATGCAGGGAAGTTATTTCATCGACAGGATCGTAGTTCAGAAATCCACAAACGGCGGTATGAACTGGAACAACGGAGCATATACAGGTTACATTCCTCCGAAGCAGCAGGATAAAGAATGGATATGCGTGGATCCGAGGAACAATAATCTTTATATGACATGGACACAGTTTGACAGTTACGGGAGTTCGTCACCGGCTGATAGTTCCGCTATTTTGTTTTCGAGATCAACAGACGCAGGTGAATCATGGAGCGCTGCTGTAAGAATAAATAAAATTGCAGGTGATTGTATAGATGAAGGGAATACTGTCGAAGGCGCAGTGCCATGTGTCGGACCAAACGGCGAGATATATGTTTCATGGTCAGGTCCGCTGGGGATCGTTATGGACAGATCCACAGACGGCGGCTTAACATGGCTTGATGAAGATATTTATGTAACTTCGCAGCCCGGCGGATGGAGTTATAATATTCCCGGTATTAGCAGAGCAAACGGACTTCCCGTTACAGTTTGCGACATTTCGAACGGACCGGACAGAGGAACAATATATATTAACTGGTCAGATCAGAGAAACGGCGCTCAGGATACGGATGTATGGTTAATAAAATCCACAGACGGCGGCAATACATGGGGACAGGTGAAAAGAGTTAATGACGATCCGCCCGGAAAGCAGCAGTTCTTTACCTGGCTGACTATCGATCAGAAAAACGGCGATATGTATTTTGTATTTTATGACAGAAGAAGTTATACAAATAATCAGACAGATGTTTATATGGGAAGATCTACCGACGGAGGAGAAAATATTTTGAACTTTAAAGTAAGCGAGACTCCCTTTAATCCGAGTTCATCGGTTTTCTTCGGAGATTATACAAACATTACTGCTTTTGACGGTAAAGTCAGACCGATCTGGGCGAGAGCTGACAATACTTCGATGAGTATATATACAGCAATTGTAGATTTCATTACAAATGTGCAGCAGATAAATTCCACTCAGCCGGATTCATTCAAACTATATGAAAATTATCCAAATCCGTTTAATCCTGTTACAAAAATAAAATTCGATGTATATGATAACTCCTCTTCTGATGTTAATCTCAAAGTTTATGATGTAAGCGGAAAGGAAATTACAAAACTTGTAAACGGAAATTTAAGACCGGGCACATACGAAGTGGAATGGAACGCATCCGATTATTCATCAGGCACTTATTTCGTAAAAATGGAAGCAATGAATTTTTCGGATATGAAGACCATGATGTTTGTAAAATAATTTAATTCAGTTTTCAATCAGACAAAATCCGGCGGATGTTAACAGCCGGATTTTTTTTGTTAAACCAAACATTCACTTCCCGCATAATCAAATGTTATTCAAACTCCGAATATTGCATACTGTACATTCTTTTCACAAACCTGATAAATTAATACTTTTATCAAATTATAGTTTAAAGTAAATTGTTACGGAAATTGGAAGGGCATTTAATGAACTGAATAAGTTAATATCATTGAATCACCGTCATATTAAAAGTAAATTGAATCCATGGAAAATGTAGTAGCGATTGTCGGCCGACCGAATGTTGGTAAATCAACTCTGTTCAACCGCCTTACAGGAAAGAAAAACGCAATTGTTCACGAGAAAAGCGGGGTTACAAGAGACAGGAATTACGGTGAAGTGGAATGGACCGGGAAGAAATTTTTTCTTATTGATACAGGCGGATTCGTACCGCATTCCGAAGAACAGTTTGAGAAAGCGATCCGGTCGCAGGTAAAGCTTGCCATAGACGAAGCCGATGAAATACTTTTCGTTGTCGATGCTAAGAACGGGATGCATCCTGTTGATAAAGAGCTTGCCAATATGCTCCGGAAACATATGGACGAAAAGAAGATCATTCTTGTAGCAAATAAAATTGACATTGTAGAAAGAACCTCAAACGCGCTGGAGTTTTATTCTCTCGGACTCGGCGAACCGTTTGCAATATCCGCAATAAACGGATTTAATTCTGGAGATCTTCTTGATATTATTACCGCCGACTTTCCGATGGCTGATGATGATGAGGAAGATAACACTATTAAGTTTGCTATTATCGGAAAGCCCAACGCCGGTAAGTCTTCCATTGCCAACGCTCTGCTGAATGAAGAAAGAAATATTGTTACGGATATTCCCGGCACTACACGCGATACTATTGATTCAAGTATGAAATATTACGGTGATGATATTATTCTTATTGACACTGCCGGTCTGAGAAAAAAAGCGAAAGTAACCGAATCCATTGAATTTTATTCCACTATCAGAACATACAAAGCAATCGAAAGATGCAATGTCGCTATACTTGTGATTGACGCAATTCCGCTTCTCGAAGAGCTGGACAAATCATCCGACATCAGGCTTGCAACATTCAAACTCGATAAGCAGGATGTAAAGATCATTGAAGATGTAATAAGATTAAGAAAAGGTCTGCTTATTGTGATCAACAAATGGGATCTTGTCGAAAAGGATTCCAATACAGCTAAGATAATTGAGCAGAAAATAACTGAGCATCTCAGGAGTTATACTTATCTGAAATTTATATTCATTTCAGCTCTGACCAAACAAAGGATTCATAAAGTTATAGAAGAAGGTGTAAGCATTTATAAAGAGAGATCCAAAAAAGTAAGAACAAGCGAACTGAACGAAGCTCTGCTTAACGAAATAAAATCAACTCCTCCTCAGGCGCTTAGAGGAAAGGAGATCAAAATAAACTACATAACACAAATCAAAAGCTCTCCGCCCGTTTTTATTTTTTTTGTAAATGATCCGGACGGAATCAATGAGAATTATAAAAAATTCCTTGAGAAGAAACTGCGTGAGCATTTTGGATTTAAAGGTATTCCGATAGATCTTGTCTTCAGAAGGAAGAATAATTAATTCTTCATATCTCAAATGATTTAAAATTTTAACCGATACGATAATTATTTTGGAAAATAAATTAACATGTCATGATATCAGAAATCTACACAGCCACAACTTACGGCGTAGACGCCTATATAGTAAGAGTAGAATCGCACATTGAGAACGGACTATTTAATTTTACAATAGTCGGTCTTCCAGACAATGCCGTAAAGGAATCCCGCGAAAGAGTTTCAGCCGCAATTAAAAATTCAATGTTTCATTTTCCGGTAAGAAGATACACAGTTAATCTTGCTCCGGCAGACGTCAGAAAGGAAGGTTCGGGATTTGATCTTCCGATCGCTGTCGGTCTGATCTGTGAAACTTCTCAGGTGTCTCCTTCAAAAGTTAAGGATTATGTATTTATCGGCGAACTCTCTCTCGACGGAAAGCTCCGTCCGGTAACAGGAGTTTTACCGATCTCACTGGAAGTGAAGAAAAATAATTTCAAAGGAATTATACTTCCTATCGAGAACGCAAAAGAAGCGGCAATTGTGGAAGGCATTGACGTACAGCCGTTTGAAACCCTTACTGAAGTTGCTGATTTTTTAAATGACGAGATCACTCCGAAACCTTTTACTATAAACGTAAAAGAATTATTCGAGCTTGAAAAAAATTATCTGCTGGATTTTTCTGATGTGAAAGGTCAGGCGGAAGTCAAACGGGCAATGGAAGTTGCAGCTGCGGGCGCGCATAATATTATCCTCATCGGACTTCCGGGTTCAGGTAAGACAATGGTTGCGAAAAGACTCCCGACCATTCTTCCGCCGCTATCACTGGAAGAAGCGCTGGAGACAACTAAGATCCATTCCATTGCAGGACTTCTTACTTCAAACACTGCAATAATTTCCACAAGACCTTTCCGCTCGCCTCATCATACGGCAAGCGATGTTTCACTTGTCGGCGGCGGACCTAATGCTAAGCCCGGAGAGATTTCCTTTGCGCATAACGGTGTTCTTTTTCTAGATGAACTGACGGAATTCAAAAAAAATGTGCTGGAAGTAATGAGACAGCCGCTCGAAGACAGAGTCGTAACGATCTCACGATCCAAAATCACCGTTCAGTATCCCTGCAACTTCATGCTCGTCGCAGCTATGAATCCTACTCCCGCCGGTTCCGCAAAGGAAACGGAAATGTATAATGACTATGATATTCAGAAATTTCTATCAAAAATATCCGGACCGATACTTGACAGGATAGATCTTCATGTGCATGTGAATCCGGTTAAGTATCAGGAACTGTCAAGCAAAGCCGAACTGGAAAGTTCATCTTCTGTCAGATGCCGAGTGATAAAGGCAAGAGAACTTCAGCTGGAAAGATTTAAAGATAAGATGGGCATTTATTCAAATTCAGGTATGTCTTCAAAAGAAATAAAGGAGTTTTGTAAAATAGATACAGAGTGTGAAAATCTAATGAAGATGGCAATTACAAAACTCGGACTTTCGGCAAGAGCTTACGACCGGATATTAAAAGTGAGCAGGACAATTGCCGATCTTGACGGATCTGAAAGCATTTCTCCCGCGCATATAAGCGAAGCGATTCAATACAGGAGCTTAGACAGGTCAGGCTGGGTTTGAAGAAACTTATTCCGGAAAACGACCTTTTGTTTTTTCACTTAAAACTTTAAGCGGTTTAAATTTCTTTTTGACAAGTTTGTATTTATCTACTGCGCTTTTTTGAATATGCGCAATTGCATCTTCCACCGAATCAGTCAGTATGAAAAGCTTCAGATCTTCGGGACTGATTGTTTTATTTCTGACAAAGTCTTCGAGAAGCTCGGTTAGATTTTTCCAGTAATCCTTTCCCATTATGACAACCGGAAAACCGGATATTTTTTTTGTTTGAATAAGCGTAAGAGTTTCGAAGAGTTCATCCATCGTACCGGCTCCGCCGGGCATTACGACAAAAGCGTATGAATATTTTAGCAGCAGGACTTTTCTAACAAAGAAATATTTGAAAGTAATCCATTTGTCCATATAAGGATTCGGGTCCTGTTCGAATTCAAGTTCTATATTACATCCGACAGATCTTCCCCCGGCTTCTCTTGCGCCGCGGTTGGCAGCTTCCATAATTCCGGGTCCGCCGCCTGTCATAACAGTGAATCCTATTTCAGTCAGCCGTTTTCCAATTTCCCTCGCGGTTTTGTAATATTGATGACCTTCGTCAAATCTGGCAGAACCAAAAACCGTAACGCACGGTCCGACAAAATGAAAAGCCCTGAATCCTTTTATGAACTCAAACAAAACTTCGATAGTGAAAATAAATTCTTTTTTCCGGGATCTTGGACCTTCGAGAAAAAACTTTTCTTCCTGAGATATTTTTTTTTCAGCGGCCGGTTTATCTGTGTTTTTAGTAATTATAATCTCCTTAAAATTTAATTGAATAAAATACTTATTAATAATAACTGAATAAGTATAAAATTTAATATGATTGAGGTCTTTTGTATGATTGAATAGAGGTGTGTATAACGGAATTGTATTCCGTTAATCAGCGGATAAACCACTTGAGTGATTTATCCGCTGTGCTGCAAGAAGTTAATATCTGCAATAACAAAATCGAGTTTGATGTAAATACTAAAACAATATATTTTTTAAAAATAAAAATGAAAGTTCCACTGCCATTCATTATTTTTTTTACCCGGCTCTTCCATAGGAAATCTTACCATTAGCTCTGTCTCTAATCCATAAAACGGAAATATTCCAAATCCTGCGCTTATTCTCTTTACATCATCATTTTCTATGTCACGGTTTCTGTCATAATATTCGTATTGACCTCTCAGCTCCACACCTTTGATTATTATTACATCAAGTTCACCGAACCAATAAAGCGTCCGCCTTAACGGTATGTCAGATTTGTTCTCTTCAAAATCAACCTCTCCGAGCAATGCAACTCTTTCCATTATTCCGATCTTTGCAAATCCTCCGAATGCCTGTTTTAGCGCGGTTATTGTCTGTGTAAAACCAGTATCAATTGTATTATAAGGATTATTTAAAAATGATCCGCCGAAATTTATATTGAAGTCCCTGTCACTGAAATCAAATGTAAAGTCCGTCGAAGCTACAAACATTTTGTGCGGGTCGCGGCCCAGAAAATCAAGATTCATGGGATTATATAATCCAACGCTCGCTCTGAACCAGTCAGGTGATACTCCAAGTTCAAATCCGGTATTAACAAAATATGGTGTATTCAATAACATTTGTCTCTGATACGCTCTGTGTTCGACTATCCTGATTCCGTAATCCGGCGAGAATCTGCCGATCTTCAGATATGTATTGGCAGGCAGGTTGGAAATCATACCGTAAACTTCATACTTAGTTTCAATTCCCGGAATATTAATTCCTGATGTTGCAAATATGTTCAGGATTTTATTTATCTCCGCATTGATATAAATGTCTCCCTGCATTGCAAGAAATGAATTGTAATTTGCAGCGCCTTCCACTTCATTGTCCACCTGCGCTACTCTTACGTCACCGCCGAGTGTGATGCCTTTTGATATTTTCGGAGAGAATTTAGTTTTGCCTGCGATTTTTTCGAACATATCCATCTTGAGATTTTTCTTAGCAAAATAATCTCCGCCTTTGTTTCTCATTAATCCGCCGCTCGGATTTACATGGCAGTCCATACACTTGTCTCCCGTGTAAGCGGAAAATCTCGGATATGTGTATGATTTTTTTGGTGTGAAAAAATTTACGGATAAAATTGTGATAGAAAAAATAAGTAATAATTTAATTTTCATTTTTAGTTTTTAAATTAATTGAATTAATAAATCAAAACTATTGAATTTATATTTTACTTACAAAATTAAATTCCTCTAATTGTAGAATTCTAATTGTAGAAATCAAATTTCTAACAGATGTCAATCCGGTTTATAAATACATCAGTATTTCGAGATCTTAACTTTCCCTGTGGTTGTATTTCCTCTGAAGACGGAATATCTCCATTCTCCTGCAACCGAATTTGACAGCAAATCCATATTCCAAAAAACATTGCTGTCTGCAATTCTCGGATTTGTGTTTATGAAAACTTTCTTTTCGGCGCTGTTAATATTTCCGGAGAATTCGTTACTCATTGAAAAATATCCCGGAAAATCAGTTACATAATTTTTTGTCACAAGTAATGTTCCCGTTATCTCTCCGTTTACATTAGTTTTAACAGTGATAATTCCGTCGACAAGCGCTTTGCCTGTGCTGTCTGACATTTTATATCTGAACATTCCTTTACCGAATTTAAAATTTCCGTTGTCTTCGCTTGAAGAGCAGCTTGCAGCTGTTATTAAAATCACAGTCAGAATTGTATTTATAATTTTTAGCATCATTTTTTATAATTTGAATGTTAAATTTATTTTTAAATAATAAATATTTCTTACAAAAAAGCCCGGAGCGTCCGGGCTTTTCAAAAATTATTTCTAAATACCCAATTTAAAAATCACCGGAATATTACTTAATTAATACCATACGTTTCACTTCTCTGAAATTACCAGTGTTAAGTTCATAGAAATAAATCCCGCTGGAGATGTTATATTCAGATGATCTGAATACTACATCATAAAATCCAGGCGCATGATATTTGTCGGACAGTAATACTGCAATCGTCTTACCGCTGATGTCATATATTTTCAGTGAAACATTTGCTTCCTGCGGCAAAGCAAATCTGATCTTTGTTTCAGGATTAAACGGGTTCGGTGAATTCTGATAAAGGTCAAATGTTGACGGCTGTTCGGATGAATTCAATTCCTGAGTCAGGCAGCTCGCCTGCGCATATCTGAGACGTATCGTGTCGCCGGGTAATGGTCCGAATCCGGAAGCAAGATTAATACCGCCTCCTTGATTTACAGGCCAGAGATGACAATAACTCATTATTGTGCCGACTCTCGGTCTCAGCTGCGTAAAGCAATTTCCCTCAGCATTGTAACATGAATCAATCGCCCGGTTCACTCCGCCGCCTACAGGCCAAACGCATGAATGAGTGTGTCTTGATCCTATGCTGTGTCCCATTTCATGTGTGATGACTTGCACCGTCCATGAGAAAGTTGGATACCCCTGATAATTATTTTCCATATTACTGAATGCAAATCTGCCTGCAGAATCCTGAGCGCTGTAATTACTGCACATTACTCTGATCCAGGCAATTCCTCCCAGATTGGCGGTTCTTGTCGAAAGTAAATGAGCGATGTTTCCCTGAAAATTATCGCGTGTATTTCCGCCGAATCTGAGTAAAACAATATATGAATCGTTTAGTCCGCTGTAAGGATCATTTGCCGTCCATACTCCGACTGACGAAACAACAAAAGGTATTTGTTCATTCTGATAAATTGTCTTTACGTTGTTAAACATCGCAGTTATAAAATTACCTACGTTCTGTGTGTTGTTGCCGTTGTCCTGATACATTTTAAAATCAGCTTCGAAATATACTTTGATCGGAAGACGGTTCGGATCGTCTGTTTGATTATTACCGTCTGACACTTCATTTGGAATATAAGGTCTGATGAATTTCTCTTCATAATCCTCAACACCGCATTTGTAACTGTTTATGATATTTAAATCTGCGTCATTGTAGTATATATAATTTTCTGAGTTTGAATTATCATTGTTTGTGATACTGCCAAGGACATAATTTCCGTTTTCATCGGAAATAATCGCAACAACCATATTGTCAAAGACGCTTAGCGATGCCAGTGATTTTTCATTTCCTTTAATAATGCCGTTATAGTGAAGACCGTGTTTATAATTCACATACCTGTCACCGTTTCCGGATTTTTCAAATATTGTAAAATCTTCAGAAACAGGTAGAGAACGTGTAAGTTCAAGTACGGCAAAGTCTCTTTCATTCACAGGGATCTTAAATTCTATGTTTTCATTTTGTGAAGCGATAAAATTTCTGAGCTGACCAGTGTTTAGTTTCAGTAAAGTAGCTTTATTTACAAAAGAAGATGTGTTGTCATTCACGCCGGTGTTTTCGGAAAAATCAAAAAGCTTAACGCTGCTGAAATTTTCTGTCTGCCTCTTATCACGAATGACTTCACTTACTTTTTTAATATTATTATTAATTGTATTATTCTGGTTAACAACGTTTATTTTATTTTCAGAATATTCAGTACCTGTTAAAAATGAGATCAGCAGAATTGCCAGAGGTAAAAGTATTATCTTTTTCATATTTATCTCCTTTCGTCAGATGAATTAATAAAATCATTTTGAGGCGCGTTGATTATTGGATCAGGTGCAGTAACAACTCTTTGATATTTCAGATCTCGTTAACATTTGCTCCCGTCAGCAGAAGTTCCTGATTACCGTTGGCAAATTCCACATTATATGAAACTGAAGTTTCAGTATAGGTCAGTACATTATTAACAACCTGAAAATTTCTTGTAATAGAATTTGAATTGGGGCATGTAAGCTGCGCCTGTCCGCTTGTCTGAAATACTACTGTTTCGTCAGGACATATATCCTGAGCTGCACCGGTTTGCTGAATAAGTTTCCAGTTACCGACTATATCACCCGGGACGTTCGGCGTAATGGAATTTAATGCATCTTCACACTCACTGCCGGAGATTGTAAGGAAAAAAATTATGGATACACTTAAAAAAGAAAGAAAACCTTTGTATAGTGATTTGTGTTTATTCATGGTTTTTTATTTTTTAGTAATTTATAAATATTAATCTTCAATATCAACAATTAATTAAAAAGCCTGATTAATACTATTAATAAATTGTAAAATATATTAAAATCAAAGTAGATTTTTAAATTAAAAGACACTATTTTCACCCATCAAATAAACCACTTTATTAATTTAAATCAAAAGGAAATGAAAAAAACACTTTCTTCTTTGTTTGTTGCCGTATTATTTCTGGCAATGAGCAATTTTGCGTTATCTCAGGTCAGAGTTATACCAACTCAAACTGATTATCCGGATTTTGTTACAGCTTTTGCAGCTATTCAAGCCGGTACACACGGCGCTGCACCGACTGCAACCGTTATCGGGAGTTTCTCTCAAACTGCCGGAGCTATTCTAACCAATAATAGCCCCACTGCTATTACAAGCATTAATATTTACACAAGCGGTGTGTTTACCGTAACCGGCGCAGTTGGAATGGCCGCTCCCATCATAACTTTCAATGATATAGACAATGCTGTCATTGACGGAAGTATCGGACAAGCCGGATTAAACAGAGATCTTACTTTTAATCATTTAAATACTGCTTCCGCTTTAATGGGAATAATAAATCTTTCCAACGGATCTTCCGATAATGTAATGAGATATTGCAATTTGACAACTCTTTCTTTAAACGGCAGAATGATCAATGTCGCACAGACAACGGCTGTTTTCGGTGGAAATGACAACAATACAATTGAATATTGTTTTGTTGACGGAGGCTCCAGAGGTATTCAGACTTTCGGTACTGCAGGAATAGCACCAAATGATAACACTATTATAAATAACAACATTGTTACAAACGCAGCAACACTCGGAATTTTTATTGGCAGCGAATTGGATGGTGTAACATGTAATTATAACTCTGTTTCAATAAACAGAGGTTTATTGAATAATGGTGCTACTGCTCTCTTTTACAGAGCGATTGCGATTCAGGCTGGTGGAACTGTTAATGTTATAGGAAATGAAGTTTTCAGCCTGAATAACTCCACAGCCGGAAATACTTATCAGTATCAGGGCATTATAACTATTCCTCAGCCTGTTGCGGGAGTAGTTAATTACACTCTTAATCTGATTAATAACTGCGTCACTCTAATGGATGATAATTTAACATCAGCATCCATAATTGGAATATATGCAGCGGCGAACGCTACATCGCCTGCTAACACTCAAAATGTTTATAATAATACAGTAAGAATTGGCGGAACGGGATTAGTGGTGCCTGCAGGTGCATATTATGCCGGTTTACTTGTTTCAATTACCATTGCCGGATCTACGGTTAATTCTTATAACAATATTTCTTCTTATGAAAGAACCGCAAATAATGTTACAAGTTTTGGAATCGCATATGATCTTACATCTTACCCTGCAGCAGGAGTTGCTCTGAATTCAGATTACAATACTGCAAGTGCGTATGTTAATACATTTGGTTGGGACGGCGGTTATGGAACCACAGTATATCAGAACAGCGGTATTGAATTATATAAAGATACCCTTTGCAGTATAGGTATCGAACAGCATACGACTTTTGACAGTTTACTGTTTGCCGGTGCTAATTCTTGTATGTTTGCTGCAGGAACTGTCGGAGGAAACATGAACGGTATGGTTCTAGCCGCAGTGCCAAATGATATTGACGGAACTGCAAGAAATGCAACGTATCCTTACAGAGGTTGTTATGAAGGAGCAACATTAAAGGTATTAACACTTGGTGTTGATCTTGAAGGAGTAACTTCAAATACACCGCAAATCAGTGTCCGATTGCTTCTTGCCTGTGCAGGAGTTGCAACCAGTGTAGGAGATTTTAATCCTACTACAAATCAAACAGTAGTTACTTATGGTGATGCAATTTCTACAGCAACCGGATATGTGATTGATGTCAGATCTATGAGGCATATCCAAACATGGAGTGCTTCAACTGTTACATTTACCGGTTCTGCCGGAAGTTACAATTTTACAACTTCGACAAGTCAGGCATTTGGCAGTAATCAGGCAAGTTCACCTGTAGCATTTTATGGAGGAGACGTAAATCAGGATGGAGTTGTTGATGTTGCGGATTTGACAGCAATAGATAATGATGCATTTAATTTTATATCCGGATGCAGAATCAGAACAGATGTTGACAATAACGAAGTAGTTGATATAGACGATGCATCAATTACTGATAACAATGCATTCAATTTTGTTGGTGCAGTATCACCTTGCGGACCTGGACCAGCACCGAGTTCTTTAATTTCAAACCAGAACGTAACATTCAAAAATATAAATACATTTGATAAAAATATTTTGAATAGTACTATCGATACTCCATAATCAAAATATTGAATTTAAATTACCCCGGTTGTTCATTCAGCCGGGGTTTTTTATTTTAAGACGAATTTTGATAATATTATTATCTTGATTTTAAAAATTGATATGCAAAGTTTATTTAAAAAAAATTATCATGTCACAAATTAACAAAATAAATTTAATCGCAGTATTACTGATTTCATTGTCTTTGTATTCTTTTTTTCCGCAGGACGGAAAAGACGGAATAGAAGGATTAAGAAATAACAACATTACTTCTTCGGAGATATATCAGCATATAAAATATCTTTCATCTGACGAGCTCGAAGGCAGATTTCCCGGAACGCGGGGCGATATTCTTACTTCAGAATATCTGATAAATGAGTTTAAAAAATATGATCTCAAACCATATGGTGAGAACGGATACGTTCAGAATTTTGACGTTTACACACACGTAAGTCTTTCGGGGAATAATTATTTTAAAACTTCATTAGACGGATCAGAAAAAGAATATATAATTGAAACACAGTTCACGCCGCTTGGATTTTCCGGAAACGGAACGGCTTCCGGACAGATGGTTTTTGCAGGTTACGGTATTTCCGCAGCTGATCAGAATTACGATGATTTTAAAGATAAAGACGGTAATGAGATTGACATAAAAGGAAAGGTACTTGTAATAATGAAATACTCTCCGGGCGGAAGTGATCCTCACAGCAATCCATTTGAAAAGTATGAAGCGCTTAGACAGAAGACACAGATCCCGAAAGAGCGTGGTGCGGCGGGAATAATATTTATAAACGGACCGTCAACAGGTGATGATGATAAACTGACCGGATTAAAATTTGACAGGGTACTTCAGAATGCAGGCATTCCTGTTATTAACTGCAAAAGAGAGATCATTGAAAATATTTTAGCAAAAGACGGTAAAGATCTGAAAAAAATTCAGGATGATATTGATAACAGCAAATCTTCAAATTCTTTTGTAATTAAAAATTCATATGCTTCTTTTGAAACTAACATTGAGCCTGTAAAAGCGGTTACGGATAATGTGATCGGCTTAATAGAAGGGAATGATCCTGTCTTAAAAAATGAAGTAATTGTAATCGGCGGTCATAAGGATCATCTCGGATACGGATTATACGGCTCACTCTATTCCGGCAATGATAAGCAGATCCATAACGGCGCAGATGATAACGCGTCAGGAATTGCTGGAGTGCTTGAGCTTGCGCAGAAATTTTCTTCAGTCAGAAAGGACTTAAAACGGAGTATTCTTTTTATCTGTTTTGGAGCCGAAGAAGCCGGTCTGATCGGATCAGCTTACTTTACAAATTCAAAATTATTTGAAGATCTGAATGTAGTTGCAATGATAAATATGGATATGGTTGGGAGACTTTCCGATGACAAACTGATTATTTACGGAACAGGTACTTCTCCCATTTGGAATGACATGCTTGATAAGTTTAACAGTAATTATAATTTCAACCTGACAAAAACCCCTGACGGATTAGGTCCTTCCGATCATTCAAGTTTTTATGTTAAAGATGTTCCTTCCCTTCATTTCTTTACAGGTACTCACGGCGAATATCATGCGCCGCCTGATGATGTTGAAAAAATTAATGCGGAAGGTCAGTTGAGAATTATGGATTATATTTATGATATTGTAAGAGATCTGGATGTTAGCAGTTCAAAACCCGAATTCACGAAAGTCGTTGTAACGGAAAACAATGAAAAGAGATCGATGGGCAGTGTAAAAATATATGTCGGTACGATCCCGGATTATTCTTATACTGGTGAGGGAATGAAAATCTCAGGCGTGAAACAGGGAGGTCCTGCGGAAACAGGCGGAATGCAGGCAGGGGATATAATTGTTAAATTCGGAAATACGGAAGTGAAGAATATTTATGATTACATGTTTGCAATGGGCGGATTTAAGCCGGGAGATGAAGCTGAAATTACTGTGTTAAGAAATAATGAACCGGTTGTACTTAAAGTAGAAGTGGGAAGCAGGTAAAAAATCTGTTTCATGTTTGCGTAAAAGATAAATTCTATGAACTGTATCTTTTTAAATTTTCATCAACAGTGATCTCCTGAACTTTACCGATCAGACTTTCGACTAAAATATTTTCATTAGTATCAATTGATACATACTCGTCTGATTTTCTGAGTCCGTGCACTTTATTTAAAACGGGCAGTTCGATATTTTCATCTTTGATCTTTGCTTCAAATTCTTTTCTGAATTTTCTTATAGTCCATTTGACAGGCCATGCGGCAGCGTCACCAAGAGCGCAGATAGTATTGCCTTCGATATTTTCAGCAACGGAAATTAAGAGATCAAGATCGGAATGCCTTCCTGTTCCGTCCATTATTCTGTCAAGCACTTTAAGCATCCAGCCGCAGCCTTCTCTGCACGGCGTACATTGACCGCATGATTCATGATAATAGAATTTTGTAATTCTCTGAAGTACATGTACAATATCAGTATCCTCATCCATCACTATAATACCTGCAGTGCCGATAGCTGAGCCGACAGCTTTAAGACTTTCGGCATCCATTTTCATTGTCAGCGATTCTTCTTTTGTAAGCGGAGGCATTGATGAACCGCCGGGGATTATCATTTTAAAATCCTTACCGTCTTTGATACCGCCGCAATAATCATTTATAATTGTCATCAGCGGAGTACCTGTCGGTAGTTCATAAACACCGGGCTTATTGACATGCCCGCTGACTCCGTAGAGCAGAGTGCCCGGATGTTTCGGATCTCCGATCTTACTGAACCATTCGCTGCCTTTGTTAATAATTTCAGAGATATTGGCAAGAGTTTCTATATTATTAATTGTAGTCGGATTTCCCCAAACGCCTACAGATGCCGGAAACGGAGGTTTGACTCTGGGATATCCGCGCTTACCTTCGAGTGAATTCATCAGCGAAGATTCTTCACCGCAGATATAAGCTCCGGCGCCTTTATGAACATACATCTCTACCGAAAAATCAGATCCTAAAATGTTTTTACCTATTAATCCTTTTTTATATGCATCAGCTACACATTCTTCCATTATGTTTATCCATTTCCAGTATTCACCTCTGATATAAACATATACAGCCTGAATTCCCATTGCATAAGCAGCGATCAAAGAACCTTCAATAAACTGGTGAGGATTTTTTTCAAATATTTCCCTGTCTTTAAAACTTCCCGGCTCGCTTTCGTCGCCGTTACAGCAAAGGAATTTCGGTTTTTCATTTCCTTTAGGCATAAAGCTCCACTTCATTCCGGTGGAGAAACAAGCTCCGCCTCTTCCGCGCAATCCCGAATTTTTAACTTCTGCGATAACTTCATCGGGTTTCATTCCTGTAAGAACTTTTTTTAACGCAGAATATCCTCCGTTGGAAATGTAAACATCAATTTTATCTAAGTCAGGTATATCTTTTAAAATAATTTTTTCCATTTTCAATTAATTAGAATTTCTGAGCTTTGCCAGTAGTTCATCTGTTTTTTCGATCGTAAGATTTTCATGGAATTCTTTATTGTTGATCTGCAGCATGGGAGCTGTAGCGCAGCTGCCGAGACATTCCACTTCTTCAATAGAAAACATTCCGTCCGGAGTAATTTCTTTATTCTTAATTCCGAGTTTATCTGAAATATGATTAAAAATTTTATAACCGTCGCACAGCATACAGGAAACATTAGTGCATATCTGCAGGTGAAATTTTCCCATCGGCTTTTTGAAATACATTGAATAGAAAGTAGCGACTCCAAGCACGTGGTCATGCGGAATGCTGAGTAAGTCCCCGACATATCTCATAGCATCGACGGAGATCCAGCCGTATTTTTCCTGAATCATCCAGAGAAGCGGCATGACTGCAGCCATTGGTTTGGGATATTTGGAAATATGCATCTTCACAGTCTGCATTTCACTTTCATCAAACAGCGGAGTATATTCCTGAGTTTTCATAAAAATTTATACTTTGTCAAAAAATATTATTTAAAAAATTCTTTCGGAAATAAAGATCGGATTATGCTGTCAGGATTTATTTTATAAAAAACTCTGAACAGTTCGGTATAGTTTTGGTTTTACGTGAACGCAATAAAATTGCGTTTCGCATCCCTACTTATCCGCTTCGCCCATCACCGGATCCACACTACCGATTATCACCACCGTATCCGAGATCAGACATTCCTTCATCATCGGCGCAAGCGCCTGCAGATTACAAAAACTCGGAGACCTTATCTTCATTCTGAATGGATGTCCGCTGCCGTCGCTGATTATATAAAATCCAAGCTCACCTTTTGATGCTTCAATAGCGCAGTATGATTCACGCTTCGGAGGATTTACTCCGAAATTTATCAGCATAAAATCATGTATCAGCTCTTCCATCTTTGTATAGACTCTTTCCTTTTTCGGCAGGACTTTCTTTGACTGTAGCGCATTATGCTGACCTGCCGGAATTTTTTCAACGCACTGCTTTAGAATCTTAACGCACTCTATCATTTCATCAACCCTGACATAATACCTCGCAAGACAGTCGCTTTCTGTATATACCGGAATGTTGAAATCCAGTTTGTCATACACAAGATATGGCTCGTCTCTTCTGAGATCCCTGCTGATTCCGCATGCTCTTAAAAGAGGTCCCGTCAGTCCGAGATCTATGCAATTTTCTTTTGATAAGTAACCGATGTTTTCACATCTGACAATAAAAATTTTATTTCTTTCCACCAGCGATCTCATATCATCGAGATTATTTTCAAAATCGTCTATGAATTTTTTAATGCCTGCCAGTGATTCATCCGTAAAATCCTGCGCTACTCCGCCGACTCTCGTATATGATGTCGTAAATCTCGCTCCGCAGATTACATCATAGAGATCAAGTATTTTTTCTCTTTCCCTGATCGCCCATAAGAAAGGAGTTACAGCGCCGACGTCCATCAGTAACGCTCCTACTGCAAGCAGGTGTGACTGAATTCTCGCAAGCTCAGCTATAATAACTCTTATATATTTTCCTCTTTCCGGAATTTCAAGATCAATCAATTTCTCAACAGCAAGAGCGTATGCAACATTATTTGCCATCGGGGAAAGATAATCAAGCCGGTCGGTATGCGGAATATACTCATGATATGTACATGCTTCTGCAAGTTTTTCATAACCTCGGTGAAGATATCCAAGCTCCGGAATGCATTTCTTAACCGACTCTCCGTCAAGGCTGACAAGTAATCTCAGAACTCCGTGAGTTGCAGGATGCTGCGGTCCCATGTTCAGAACCATTTCATTATCAAGAGCATCCGTAAACTGAATACTGAGATCTTCCGATTCCAGTGCTTCGAGAATTTTTGATTTCTTATTTTTTATTTCGCCGTCCTGCAGTTCCGGCAGTATTGTCTGAGACATTTAGCTTTGTTGACTTAAAAAATTTAGTCTATTGAATTAAAATTGATCTGTGAAAATTAAATTCGAAAATATCTTAAATAAATATTTCCAAAACTTATTATCGCTGCGGATTACTTATTTGGTAAAGGAATCGATCCCGGAATACCCATCAGCGGAAAATCTTTTCTGAGCGGATGATATTCAAACTCATCAGGCATATACATTCTTCTGAGATCAGGATGATTACGGAAATTAATTCCCATCATATCATATGCTTCCCTTTCATACCAGTTAGCAGATCCCCAGATACCGCTCAGTGTTTCCATTTCAGGTTTCTTTGAATCCAGTCTGATCTTTATGAATAATCTTTTATTGTTATCAATTGAAACAAGATTGTAGATCATTTCAAACCTGTTTTTCTTTTCAAATCTGTCAACGCTTACACCGTCCACCATTGAATTGTATTTTAAAGATTCATCATTCTTTAAAATATTGCACACTTCAATTACATCTTTCTGATCTATATAAATTGCAGGTGTTCCGTTAACATCTGTATATTCGATTTGAAAATTACCGAGTTTTGATCTGAGAAGTTCGATGGTTTCTTTACTCATTTTAATTTTAACAAACTTACTTAATTATAATTTTATTTTAAACAACAAAAAACCCGCTTATGCGGGCTTTTTGTAATAAGTTATTTATTTATTGTTATTTAATCAGCTGCATTTTTTTAGTCTCAGTATAGTAATCAGTTTCAAGTCTGTAAAAGTAAACTCCGCTTGAAAGTGAACTGCCGTCAAATGTTGCAATATAAGAACCGGCAGATCTGTTGCCTTCAAAAATATTCATCACTTTCTGACCTACAGAATTGAAGACAGTAAGTTTAACATTTGAGCTTCTTGCCAGATCAAAACTGATCTTAGTATCCGGATTGAAAGGGTTCGGATAATTCTGATTTAATGCGAATTTCTCAGGTATATTTGTTCCTGTTTGTGTGATTCCTACTGTGCCTGATTTCCAACATCATCTATCTTAACGACAAAACCATCAAGCTAAGTATCCATATTATATCTAAAAGCTAAGAAAATCCTTTGTCCGGAATAACCTGGAAAGGTCAAAAATGTTCAAAGTTCCTCCATAAACTTATCCGACAGGCAAGAGATTATTGTCATACTTGCGAGCTTTGCAATTGAAAAATCGGAAGGCTGATCTGCGGTTGCTGCATCCAAATGGAAACACTGTAATCTGTAAGACGAAGAACCGCCGGTAACCCAGAAACATCAAGAAACATCAGGAACTTTGTCGCCTGCTTGGATTGTCATCTGTCAGAAAACACCGTGATCGGGCCCAGATACCAGCCTGATTCTATTGACGGCTCTGATTCCTGTATGCGCACTGAGGTATTTGCTTCCTGGAAAGACCCGGCAAACTCGTACCAACTGATCTAACTGTCCAGTTCCAGTTTGGTTCAATTGTGTCTTCGGGCGAGTTATTGTATCTACTCCAGCCGACTGGAAGTGATGCAGAATCTAAAGATTCAAAACCTTCTGACCAGATGACGGGCTGTGAATTTGCGAAACTGCTTAGTAAAAATGTAAATGTAAAGATGTAAATTAATTTTTTCATAATGTATTCTTTATTTAAATTAGTAAAAGTTTAAAATTAAAATCAGTTAACGGAAAAACTTGCTTCTTCGCCCTTTGAAATTTTTTCCTGAAGAAGCATTAAAGCATTCAGTAAATTATCCGGTCTAGGGGGACAGCCCGCGACATATACGTCCACAGGCAGAAAAAGATCTATTCCCTGCACAACTGAATAAGTTCTGTACATACCGCCGCTTGAAGTACATGCACCCATTGCAATAACCCATTTAGGATCGGGCATCTGGTCATAAATCTTTTTAACGATATGAGCCATTTTATAAGTTGTCGTTCCCGCTACTATCATTACATCGGATTGTCTTGGTGAAAACCTGAATACTTCGCTTCCAAATCTTGAAATATCAAATCTCGGACCTGCAGCTGCCATCATTTCTATTGCGCAGCAGGAAATTCCCATAGGCATCGGCCATAGCGCGTTCTTTCTGGACCACTTAATTAATTCATCAATTTTTGACGTGACGAAACCGTCTTTGGATAATTTTTCTTCTAATCCCATTTCAATGCTCCTTTTTTAATTACATAAACATAACCTATCAAAAGTATAACGATAAAAACCGAAACGCTGATAAATGAATATAACATTTTTGCGCTGTCTAGATTTATAAATGCAACAGCCCATGGATATAAAAAAACAACTTCAATATCAAACAATATAAACAGTACGGCGACCATATAAAATTTAACGGAAAATCTCTCATGTGCAGTACCTATAGGTTCTATACCGCTTTCATAAGTGGAAAGCTTTTCTTTGTTTGGCCTGCTCGGACCAAATAGAGAAGAAAAAAATACATTAACGACCCCGAATATAACTGCAATAGCCATTATAATTATAATGGGAATATATGATTCTAACATGCGTCAATATAATTTTTTTTTATTTTAATATTAAGGAAAAAATAAGATTAACAAGTTTATTTAATGAAAGGCGCAACATTGATAAATAATTCCTGTACTCAGAAATAAATTATCATTGAATAAGAATTACAATAAAGTTAAGTTATGCGTTCAGAATTTTGCCGGGATAGCTCAGCTGGTTAGAGCGTCGGAATCATAATCCGTAGGTCGGGGGTTCAAGTCCCTCTCCCGGTACATAATAAATTACTACGAAATTTATAAATCAGGAATTTATTAATAAATTCCCGTCCCAGTTAAACAGCTTCGATCTTTTATACTTTTATACTCTCTTAATATCATTTCCTTCAATAATCCGGGATCCACTGGTATCAAATATTTCAATTGATTAATTTTTATATAAAGCTATTTTCGTAGTTCACTTTTAAAATTTTTATATATGGCAGAAATAACATTACAAGCCCTGAAAAGAGATACCTATAAAGAATTAACCCTTAATCAGTTAAGAGAAAAGGGGATTATTCCGGGTGTGTATTACGGGCACGGAGTAGAAAACATAAGTTTGGCAGCTACAGAAATTAATCTGCGGCCAATAATCTACACTACAGAATCAAGGATCATTAATCTGAAATTTGACGATAACAGCAGTTATAGCTGCATTCTGAAAGACGTTCAGTTTCATCCGGTTTCAGACAAACCTCTTCACTTTGACCTGATTGCAATTAAAGAAGGAGAACAGATAACTATTGAAGTTTCGGTGCATATTACAGGAAACGCTCCGGGAATAAAAGACGGCGGTGTATTGCAGCATAGTCTGCATAAACTGCAGATCGAATGTCTTCCTTCAAATATTCCTTCTCATATTGACGTAGACGTTTCGGAATTAAATGTAAACGATTCTATAAAAGTATCAGATCTGAAATTAGATAATATTACGGTATTGAATGATGAAAATGCTTCCATTGTTGCTATTATACCGCCGACAGTTGAAAAAGAACCTGTGGCTGAAGAATTGACAGATGAACCAACAGAACCGGAAGTAATTTCCAAATCCAAGAAAGACGACGATTCCGAAGAAGAAGAAAAGAAGTAATTTCGGTTTATAAAATAATTTCTGATTAATTTTAATTATGAAATTAATAGTCGGATTAGGAAACCCGGGAGTTAAGTATGTATATAACAGACACAATATTGGATTTATAATACTTGATCACTTTGCCGCAAACAAGAACATAAAATTTAAAGCAGGAAAAGGCGACTGGTATGAATGCGGTCTTAAATTAAACGGCGAGGATGTATTCCTTTTAAAGCCGGTTACTTATATGAATAACAGCGGTTCAGCAGTTACTGGATTTTGTGAGTTGCATGAAATAAAACAGAATGATGTATTAGTGATATTTGATGATTTCCAATTACAGTTAGGGACAATAAGAGTCAGAAAAAAAGGAAGCGACGGAGGGCATAACGGTATTTCGGATATTATTTACAGGATGAATACGAATGAGATCCCGAGAATGAGAGTCGGCATAGGAAATGAAGAAGTTTTAAACAAAGATGAATTCATTGACTTTGTGCTTAGCGACTTCAGTAAAGATGAATTTATAATTCTGAAAAAGTTAATGCCGGAATTTGAAAAATGTATTATCAGCTTTATAACAGAAGATATAAAAGTTACAATGAATAATTTCAACAAATCCTTTCTGATATCAGGAAAGGAAAATTCTGAAATTAATTAATTTATATTTATAAGGATCCGCTTATTCTGCAAATGAGTAAACCGGCATTCTGAATCTCCCGGAAAATTCGATAAGATCTTTTAAACATAAACAGTAAATCATAATTAAAAAAATGAGGAAATATTTATTAGGTATCTTTCTTGTATTGACAGCACCTGTGCTGGCTTTGGCAAGTGAGGCGGACCTGGTAATTCCTGAATTGACTGCTGATCAGAATCAGCTGCTCATTTACGGAATTGTCATTTGTCTGCTGGGTGTTTTGTTCGGGCTGTATCAGTTTCTTGCGGTAAAAAAATTACCTGCGCATCAGTCAATGCTTGACGTAGCACAGATAATTTTTGAAACATGTAAAACGTATCTGCTGCAGCAGGGTAAATTCCTGTTCATATTGTTTTTATTTATCGGCGCTTGTATTGCTTTTTATTTCGGAGGACTTCAGGGTCAGTCTTTCGGAGGGGTTGCACTTATCCTGATGTGGACGGTTATCGGAATACTCGGATCATACGGAGTTGCATGGTTCGGTATCAGAATGAATACGCTTGCAAACAGCAGAATGGCTTTTGCATCACTTGAAAGGAAGCCGCTTAAACTTCTCACTATCCCGCTTAATGCTGGAATGAGTATAGGAGTATTGCTTATCTGCGTCGAGCTTATAATGATGCTTATAATTTTTCTTTATGTCCCGAGAGAATATGCGGGAGCGAGTTTTATAGGATTTGCAATCGGTGAATCTCTCGGCGCATCGGCTTTAAGAATCGCCGGAGGTATTTTCACAAAGATCGCTGACATCGGTTCTGATCTGATGAAAGTTGTTTTTAAAATTAAGGAAGATGATCCGAGAAATCCGGGTGTGATAGCAGACTGTACCGGGGATAATGCCGGCGATTCAGTAGGACCAACAGCTGACGGATTTGAAACCTACGGTGTAACCGGAGTTGCTCTGATCAGCTTTATTGTACTTGCTATCGCTGATGTTACGCTGCAGGCGGATCTGCTGGTATGGCTTTTTGTAATGAGAATTCTTATGATCATTACTTCTATCGTTTCATTTTACATTAACGGATTTATATCAAAAATAAAATATACCGGAAAAGATGAACTTGATTTCGAAGCGCCGCTTACTGCGCTTGTATGGATCACATCTATCGTATCAATGATCGTAACATTTATTGCTTCATATTATCTGATCGGAAATCTTCCCGACAATCTATGGATCACGTTATCGATTATTATCAGCTTCGGTACATTAGGTGCAGCTCTTATACCTGAGTTTACAAAAATATTTACATCACCTAAGTCAAAGCATGTACAGGAAGTTGTGACAGCTTCAAAAGAAGGCGGCGCATCACTTACCATTCTTTCCGGACTTGTCGCCGGTAATTTCTCGGCATTCTGGCAGGGCATGGTTTTCTTCGGACTTATGTTCGGAGCATATATTGTTTCAAATTCCATACCCGAACTTATTATGGATTACAGAGCCATCTTCGCATTCGGTCTTGTTGCTTTCGGAATGCTCGGCATGGGACCTGTTACAATTGCAGTGGATTCTTACGGACCTGTTACGGACAATGCGCAGTCGATCTATGAATTATCTCTGATCGAAGAAAATAAAGAACAGAAAGAAATTGAAATTCAAAGAGACTTCGGATTCAAACCTGACTGGGAAAGAGCAAAATTATATCTTGAAGAAAATGACGGAGCGGGAAATACTTTTAAAGCGACAGCTAAGCCGGTGCTTATCGGAACTGCGGTGGTCGGCGCAACGACAATGATATTTTCTCTTATACTTGTATTAAAAAATGTTCTCGGAGTTGAGCCGGAAACAATTCTCAATCTTCTGAATCCGTATTCAATATTAGGATTCCTTTGCGGAGGTGCGGTGATATACTGGTTTACAGGCGCATCAATACAGGCGGTTACAACAGGAGCATACAGCGCTGTTGAATATATTAAGAAGAATATTAATCTGGATGAAAACGCTTCACTTAGCGCATCCACCGAAAAATCAAAAGAAGTTGTTGCTATCTGTACGAAATACGCGCAGAAGGGAATGTTCAATATTTTTATAGCTGTCTTTTCCTTTGCTCTTGCATTTGCATTCTTATCAGCGCCATCAGGCGGTAACATTGCGGCTGCTTCATTGTTTGTCAGTTATCTTATTTCAATTGCAGTCTTCGGATTATTTCAGGCGCTCTTTATGGCAAATGCAGGCGGAGCATGGGATAATGCAAAAAAAGTTGTAGAAGTGGATCTCAGAGAAAAAGGTACACCTCTGCATGATGCAACAGTAATTGGCGATACAGTCGGAGATCCTTTCAAGGACACATCTTCTGTTGCTCTTAATCCGATAATTAAATTCACTACACTTTTCGGACTTCTTGCAATGGAGATCGCAATTACAGAATCATTCAGAGAAACAGCACCTATCATAGGCTGGGTGTTCTTTGCTGTTTCATTGTTCTTTGTCTGGAGATCTTTCTACGCCATGAGAATTGTAAAAGAAGCATAGATCTTATTTTCATATAAAATTTAAAAGGCATTCTTTACAGGATGCCTTTTTTTATTTAAATTAATTTCTTATTTAAAATTTGCTGTTATGGAAAAGTTAGCTAAATTTTTATCTGAAGAACTTCATACAGATCCGGATTTGTATATGGATAAATTTTATTTGTATCAGGAGAAACTTCTGACGCGGAATAAATCAGTAAATCTGATTTCAAGAAAATCCGAATCAATAGAAGAGCATATTCTCAACTCTGTTTTTTTTCTGAAGAAATTTAAGCTGAACAAAAAGTCAAAGATTGCAGACATAGGCACCGGCGGCGGCTTTCCGGGAATTCCTCTGAAAATTTTATATCCGGAAACTTCAGTAACTCTGATTGATTCAGTTTTAAAAAAAATTAAAATGCTTGATGAGATCATAAACGAAATTGAATTTAAAGAGCTTAAAGCTGTTTGGGCTAGAGCGGAAGAACTTTCACAAAAGCCCGGATACAAAAACAAATTCGATTATGTTATTTCTAAAGCAGTAGCTGATCTCAACAAACTTTTTTTATGGGGAAATAAATTTTTAATCAAAAACGGGGTTATGATCTGCATTAAAGGCGGGGACATAAATAGTGAAATAGAGTCATTGAAAAGTTTAAATGAAAAAATTAATATTGAAGTAATTAATTTTGAATTTGATCCGGTATACAATATCGAAGATAAAAAAATCGTAATAATAAAAAGTTTATTCAAGAAATGAAATCATACAAAACGCTTTTCATATTTCTAATAATTACATTCCTTTCTTTTAAGTCTGCGGAATCACAGACTTATGAAGTAAGCGGTCTGATCTCAGATTTTAAAACAAATAAGACGCTGGAATTTGTTACAGTAAAAATTGCGGATACTACATTCGGAACTACTGCAGACAGGGACGGTAAATATTTTATAAGACTTAAGCCGGGCGCATATAATCTGGTATTTTCTTACATTGGTTATTTTTCCGATACAGCTTTCATACTTATTGAAGACAAGGACATATCAAGAAATATATTTCTTAAGCCATCAGAGATATTAACTGAATCTATTAATGTTTACGGAGAAGATCCTGCTTATGAAATTATAAGAAGAGCAATTAAGTATAAAAAAGAATTCAAAAAAAACCTGAATGAGTATGAGTATGACGCATTTTCAAAATTTGTGATCAGGTCAAATCAGAGCAAACTAACAGGTGTTCAAACGGATACAACTAAAGACAGTAACGATAAGATGGGCATTTACGGAATACTGGAATCCGAGACCAAAGGATATTTTAAAAAGCCCGATCTACAAAAACAAATAGTGATCGCCAAAAAAGAAACCGCCAACATTACAAGAGGTTTTGCATTGCCGCTGATAATAAATTTTTATGATGAAGAAGTTGATTTTAATGAATTCAAAATACCAACACCGCTGTCTGATGATGCATTTGACAGTTATGATTACAGACTGACAGGCACTACCTCAATTGATTCAACACAAATATTTGTAATTTCCGTGATCAACAAGTCCGAAAGTAAACCGCAGCTTAAAGGAACGATCTATATTGCTGACAGTATATATTCTCTGATGCGCGTGGATCTGAATAATAACGACGCAGCAAGACCGCTTGGAATTAAGAATGTAAACTTTAAACAGAAGTTCACCGTTTAAAGATATTAAAAAAAGATGATGAAAATTTCTGGATGCCCACAGATGTGCAGATATTTGCCGAAGGTTCATTTCTCGGAATGATAAAATTCGAAGCGGAGGTTTTTACTATTGTCTCGCATTATGAACTGAATAAAAAAGCTCCTCCCGGAATATTTGATGAATTTGTCATAAAGGTTTTACCGGACGCAAAAAAAGATTCTTCATACTGGTCAAAGAATCAGCTGATAAAAAACACACGTGAAGAAAACAGCGCTTATAAAAAAATTGAAGTTCAGAATGAAAAAGACGCAAGATCATTATCGATAGGAATAACTTCCCTGAATTACGGAAAAAAGTTTTCTTCAAGTCCGCTTTCATATTATATATTTAACAGAGTGGAAGGCAATGCATTGTCTTTTAATATTAATTACAGGGAAGCTCTGAACAGAAGAAACGGCAAAGCGATCGTTCGTTACGGATTCTCAGATAAAAAGATGAAATATGAACTCGGATATTCAATGAGGGTTTTTAATGACAGAAGGATGACTTTGTCAGGATCATTATTCAGAACTATAAAACCTATTGCATTTGATGACCTTACTCCGCTTCAGGAGATATACAATTCATTTAAGGCGTTAATTGACAAACGGGATAATCTGGATTACTATTATTCATCAGGATATGAACTCGGAATAAATTACAGATTCATACCGCAGTTGTTCTCGCGTCTGGAATTCAAACAGGCAAAACAAACGACGGCATATAAGAATACAAACTTCAGCTTCAGAAAAAAGGATGTGGAGTTCAGCGAAAATCCTGCGATCAATAACGCATTTCAGAGAACACTTGGCATACGGTTCACAATTAACCCGAACAAATTCAGGGCAATAGACTGGGGTGACGGCGATATATCAAGATTCCGCATAACCAATTTTCCCTTGCTGAGATTAGGGTTTACGTACTCCGGTAAAGACGCATTTAACAGCACATACGAGTACAGAAGATTTTACGGAAGTTTCGGCGGTCAGAATTTCATTAATTCATATATGAAAATCCGCTATGAGATCGGCGGCGAGATCATGACCGGACAGGTGCCGTATCAGTCCCTCGGATATTTTAATTCGCGGTCGGGAACGATCGACTTAGACAATATATTTCTTGCGACGGTGTATAATGAATTCCGAGGTGACCGTATATTTTATTTGAATTTTCAAAATAATTTTGGAAAGATGCTTTGGGGAGGAGTTCCTGTCTTGAAAAATTTTAATCTTATTGGATTTTTCAATGCGGGTAGAAATCATATAAGTGAAGAAAACTACGAACTTGCAGCATTCAAGGGATTTAAAATATCTGAAGGAATTTATATGGAAGCAGGGTTTGGTATCAGCAGGATACTGGATATATTCAGAATTGACTTTGCATGGAGATTAAATAATCCCTATAAAGACAATAAAAGATTTTTATGAACCTTTCTATAGGGACGTTTTAAATATCATCCCGAGCATCGTATCAACAAAGTAAAAATGGAATTACCCGTTCATTGAAAAAACATTCAATTCAAACTATCCTTTCTTACATTTCAAATAAACAATAAAGTTAATATTTTCTCGCATTGCTGAAAGATATTAAAAATACTATAAGTCAGTCCGCGGTTTACGGGCTGAGCAGAGTTGCTACCAAGCTGATCTCTTTCATACTCATTCCGCTTTACACGGCGAAATTTTCCTCAGATGCAATCGCCAACCTTAATTTACTCGAATCATTCTGGCAGTATCTTTTTACAATATGCATGTTCGCATTTGAGACAGCTATCATAAATTTCTGCGCTTCGGAAAAAAATCTTAAAAAAAGAAACAGTATACTTTTTAACTTCTTCTTTCTGACGCTAATAAATGCTGCGGTATTTTATGCGATCAGTCTTTCATTTTCCGGGAGCATCTCAGAGATGATTTTAAACGAAAGCAATAGTTCGGTAATATCATACTGTTTTCTGATTTCAATATTTGAATCACTTCTGATAATGCCGATGACGATTGCAAGGCTTAACAATAAACCAATTCTTTACACCATCATAACAGTATCAAACCTTCTTATCAATCTCGGTCTGCAACTATATTTTATACTCGGACTAAATGAAGGATTTGAAAGCGTGTTTTTTTCAAAGTGGGTCGCTCCTGCAATTGTATTTATAATATTCATCCCGTATCTGATAAAAAATCTCAGCATAGATATAGATTATTCCGAAATAAAAAAAATACTTTCATTTTCATTTCCACTGATGCTTGCAATGCTGCTGTCAATACTGCTGAATTCCGTTGACAGATTTCTATTGAATGACTTTGTAAGCAAGCAGCAGGTTGCCGTTTATACGACAGGTTACAGTATCGGGAGTTTTACGAATGCGTTTATCGTAGCGCCTTTTACGCTTGCTATAAATGTAATATTCTGGAACAAGATCAATGACGATAACTTCAGAAGATTTATGACAAAATCTTCGACGTATCTTTTTTTCGGAATGATACTCACTTCTCTTGTGATCACATATTTCATAGATTATGCCGTAAGGATTTTTGTAAGAAATCCGGAACTCTGGTCATGCGTTGAGATAATCCCCGTAATACTTTTTTCAAACTGCTTCGTTGCGTTGTTTGTATTCTCCTCACTTGATTTTTATTATAAGAAGAATACTAAATCGATATTACTTATAATGGCAATCTGTCTTTCATTTAATCTGATAATGAATTTCATTTTCATAAAATATTTCGGCATCTATGCTTCTGCGGTTATTACTCTGTTATCATACCTTCTTATGACAATACTCGGCGGAGCATTAACAAAAAGTTTTTCATTTACAAAATATGAAACGGGAAAGATAATGCTTCTTTCAGTTATGTTTACAGTATTTGCGGCTTATTCTTATTTTATCAGCATTCAAAACATATACATAGATATATCTATTAAACTTGTCTTAATATTATTATTTTTGACACTATTATATATTTTCAAATTCCCGGAACCGATAGAAATAGAAAGTATCAAAGGATTTTTTAATAAGTATTTTATAAGAAAGTTTAAACGGTAAATATTGTCAGACACTTCACAAAAAATTTCACAAGAAATTTCAAAAGAGGATTTAAAAAGGGAATCGGCAAAATTTACCGATCTTCCTTTCTGGGATACATATTATTATTCATCGGGATTACTTAAGAAAAGAATGGAAGAAATCATTCCGGCGCATCTTGAAAAAGGAAGGAAGTATAAAGTATTAGATTACGGCTGCGGTGTGAAGCCGTATGAATATATCTTCGAAAATTTTACTGATAAATATACCGGAATTGATGTAGGCGAAAATCCTCACGCGGATGTAAAGATCGAGCCGGATGAAAAACTACCGTTTGGTAACGGAGAATTTGATATAGTCTTATCATCACAGGTGCTGGAGCATGTCGAGAATACATCATTATATCTTAGTGAATGCAACAGGGTTTTGAAACAGGGCGGACTTCTGTTTCTTTCAACGCATGGTACATGGCAGTTTCACTCTGCGCCGATCGACGTGCAGAGATGGACTTCATACGGACTGAAGAAACTGATACAGGATCACGGTTTTACTTTGAAGGGATTCACGCCTGCTCTCGGACAGCTGGCGCTGACTTCTCAGCTTCGTCTGACTTTCTATCACTCGTTTGTCTCTGAAGTCGCAAAACCGCTAAAGTGGTTTTACCACCCGCTCTCCGCTTTCTATCAGTTTAAAATGTTTCTCGAAGACGCCGTCACGCCGCAGAGAGTGAAAGACAGGGACTCGGCTTATTATCTCGTTACAGCAGTTAAAAAATAATTTACATAAAATTTAATGATCAAAAGTTTAGCAAAAAGTGTTTTAAAAAGTGATACAGGTTATAAACTTTTCAAAAAGTTTTACTACCTTTCTGTGGAAATGGATCAGATGTTTCCGGATGTTGAAAAGGAGTTTATCGAACTGAAAGAGAAATGTCAGAAGTTTACAATGACTACAGTCGAAAGTCTTTATTATACCTACAGATCCGTAAAGCATGTGATAGAAAACAATATCCCCGGCGACTTCATCGAATGCGGAGTATGGAAAGGCGGTAACACTATGATGGCTGCTCTCACGCTTATGAAGCTTAAAAATACAGACAGGAAAATTTATCTCTACGACACTTTTGAAGGTATGAGCGCTCCGACTGAAAAAGACATAAGCTATAAGGATGAGGACGCAAAGATCGAATGGTCGCAAAGTCAGAAGGATTCTCATAACGAATGGTGCTACTCTTCACTTGACGAAGTGAAACAGAATCTTTACTCGACAGGATATCCGAAAGATAAACTTGTATTTGTAAAAGGTAAGGTTGAAGATTCGATACCCGGGACGCTGCCGGGAGAGATCGCAATACTCCGGCTTGATACTGACTGGTTTGAATCAACATATCACGAACTTATCCATCTCTATCCGCTGCTCACTAAAAACGGATTTTTAATAGTCGATGACTACGGCTACTGGAAAGGCGCACGCGAAGCAGTTGATAAATATTTCAAAGATAATAATGTAAAGATCTTCATGAACCGTCTGGACAATTCTGCGCGGGCGGGGATAAAAATTTAAAACATTGTCTTGTCACGAAAGAAATTATTATTTGTTCATCACATTTCTGCAAAGGCAAAGTTTGTCACTAATGATATAAAAATATTAAGGAAGAAATTTGAAGTAGAGATCCTTGAATCTAAATTATCAAACAACCTCTCTTTTATATTCTCATTTGTCTCTCAGTTTTTCAGATTACTTTTCAGTATTAAAAATTACGATGCGGTTTATATCTGGTTTGCTGATTATCATTCCTTCCTGCCTGTATTTTTTTCAAAGTTTTTCGGAAAAAAAAGTTACATAGCGGTCGGCGGTTATGACGCTACGTATATTCCGGAAATAAACATGGGACTTTTCACAAAGTCCGGAATAAAGAAAAGATTCAGATGTTTCTGCGCAACATACTCCCTTAAAAATTGCTCAATGATTATCCCTGTTGACAAAAGTCTGATAGAAAATGAGAACCGCTACATTTATTCCGACCTGCCGGGAAAGCCGGTTCTGAAAGACGGCATAAGGAATTTCATCAAAGACATTCAGACTCAATTTAAAACTATACGTCTCGGGTATGATGCGGAGATATTTAAATCCGGAAATACTGTAAAGGAATTAGCTGTCGTAAGCGCCGGTCTGATAGAAAATGATAATGAATACAGAAGAAAAGGATTTGACCTGCTGACAGAAGCTGCAAAGAAAATGCCGGATGTGAAATTTATTCTGATCGGTCTGAATGAATATTATCTCAGATACATAAAAGGTCTTGAATTAAAAAACACTGAACTTTACGGAAAGGTAAGCTATGATGAGCTGAAAAAACTATACGGGCGTGCGAAAGTTTATTCGCAGCTTTCTATGTTCGAAGGAATGCCGAGCGCGGTTTGCGAAGCGATGCTTTGTGGCTGCATTCCCGTTGGCTCGGAAGTGAACGGCATTCCTGATATCATCGGAGACTGCGGGATAATAGTTAAAGAAAGAAATGCAGAAAAAGCGGCTGAAGCAATACGCGCTGCTCTTGAGTTTGACGAAACAGCGTCAGTAAATTCGAGAAAGAGAATTGTTGAAATGTTTCCGTTAAAGAAAAGAGAAAAAGAGCTTTTTGAGATTACGGGAAATGATATTCAATGACTTTATAGAATTTGAAAGAGATTGGTTAATAAAAATTCGTTTGACAATATTTGAAAATTTTTTTATGGCGAACAGTAGTTGTAAAAAATTACTTCATCCACCTGATCGTCCACCGAATAATTAATTTTAATAATCAATTTAATTATTTATTTTGAATCTAATTGAATCACATTCCGGACAAATGATTGAAAGTAAAGCGGCAATTATTAAACTTCTTTTAAATATTAAACAATTAAATATAATAATTATGAAAAGAACTTTATTTTTTTTCCTTAATGCTTTTTTTATCTGGGGATCTTCAGTCAGAGCGCAGGAATTTACACCTGAAGAAATTTTCTCAAATTTCAAAGACGCCGTTGTGGTAATCAAAGCGATTGACTTTGACGGTAACGAAAGCAGCCAGGGAAGCGGGGTGATCATAAAGGATAAAGGGATACTTGTAACAAATTTCCATATATTCGCAGGCAATGATAAGCTTGAAATAAAGCAAAACGAAATCCCGGTTGCATTCAATGAAATCATAGGATTGGATATTGAGAAAGATATACTGATCTTAGGGTTGGAAACGTCAAATTTCCCTTCCATCAAAACCGCAAACCTCAATGATGTGAAGGTCGGTCAGAAAGTATTTGCAATAGGAAGTCCTATGGGTCTTGAGAACACAATGTCAGAAGGCATTGTAAGCGGAATGAGAACACTAGAAGAAGGTAAGCAGGAATATATTCAGTTTACTGCAAGCCTTTCTCCCGGAAGCAGCGGAGGTGCTGTTATTAATTCCAATGGGGAGCTGATTGGAATCAGTACAATGTATATTGAAAAAGGCCAGAATCTGAATTTTGCAGTATCAATAAAAGATATAGAAGGAATTACATTGGGGGAATACTCGGACAAAATGAAACTACAGGCGCTGAACCATTTCTTCAGAGGCAGAAAACTTCATGATGAGGGCAGATACTCCGATGCAATAAAATATTATGACAAATATATAGGCATTTTTCCAAATGATGCGAAAGCTTATAATTTCAGAGGTCTTTCTTATCAGGATAAAAAAGATTTCGGGAATGCAATAAAAGATTTCAGCAAAGCTATAAAGCTTGATCCGAAATATGTAGCTGCTTTATCAAACAGAGGCGAATGCTATTTTAAAATGGAAAAATGGGATGAAGCTCAGAAAGATTTTTCAAAAGTTTTGAAGATAGATCCTGATAATGTTTCAATGTATTTTAACAGGGGACTGGCTTTTTCCAAAGAAGAAGACTGGGATGAAGCCATTGATGATTTTTCAAAAGTCATAAAAGCAAATCCCTCCTATACTGAAGCATATATGAACAGAGGCCTGGCTTATTATTATGCAAGCAATTATGAGCTGGCGATTATAGACTGGAAGAAATGCATCAAACTTGATCCATCGCTTACTAATACTTTAAACAGATTAATTGACAATGCCGATCTGCTATGGCAGCATAACATAAAGTGATTGCTTCGGATCGCAAAGTTAATAAAAGCTAATATTCACAAAAAAAAGTTTTCCCCCGTTAAGGAGAAAACTTTTTTTATGTTAAAATTTGATTATGTGTTTTATTTTATCAGCACCATACGCTTTATTTCAATAAAGTTTTCAGATTCCATTCTGTAAAAATATACTCCGCTCGCGAGATTTGCTCCGCTGAATACGATATCGTAATTTCCGGCAGGTCTGATCTCGTTTACTAAAGTCATAACTTCCTTTCCGAGAACGTCATAGACCTTCATATTTACAAAACCCTGTTTCGGGATTGAGAAATTTATTTTAGTTACCGGATTAAAAGGATTCGGGTAATTCTGTGAAAGTGAATAGACCGCCGGTATTGAAACCGTATTGCTCTCAATGCCTGTAATCAGCGAGATCTCGAGCTGTATGTTTGCGCGGTTATAACTCTGCGTCAGATTTGTCGGATACTGCGTATCGCTCTGTCCTCTTCTTGACAAATAAACTGGCGATGATCCCGTATAAGAGTATCTCGGATAAGTATTCACATACTGCTGAAAGTCTCTTCCGATAGAGATCATAAGATTCTGACTGCTGTTATATGAAAAAGGTGTAGTCAGCTGAATATCCGTCCAGCCGGGTGAAGGAAGGCTGTTCACATTTCCGGAAAATACAAGCGTCATGCCTGTTGTATCCCACGTTCCCGTCCCGAGGGAAGCATCCGTTGTTGTCTTCATAAAGATCCTAACGTTTTCACTTGTCACTCCTCCTACGCTGTTATTCTGATAGAATTTAATTTTCCTGATCTGACCGTCTGTGTTGATTTCCGAACTGAGATAAATTCCCTGCCATCTGAAGTAGTTGTAAAATCTGTTCATCGGATAAGATTCATCTGCAGTGCCTGCGCCGATTGTAACAGTTGATATCGGAAGTCTTCTCAGAGTAAGTGTGTATGTCTGAGCTGAAGCCATTGAATCGCCTAAACTGTAACCGTAAACTCTCCACTGTCCTGTTATGGAATCGCTCACGCCTGCTCCGAGACTTGCCGCAAGAGAATCAAGCTGTGAATATCTTATGCTTACGGATGTATCGTAACCATTGCTGCCGGACTCAATGATCCTTTTTATATTGGTTGAATTTGAAAAATCCGGATATGCAAACATCCATTTATATTTTACGCCGAGACCGGACTTTGACCACATTGGTGATGTAATTGTAAAATCAGTTGGAGTGGTCTGTAACGTGATACCGGAAGGAGGTGAAATTAAATTAAACGCTGAAAGAGAAGGAACACCTCTTGCCAGATAAATTACTCTCGGTCCGTTCTGCGCTGAAAGGGAATCGACATTCGGTAACTGTCTGTATGCAGTGGCAGTCCATTGCCCGCCTAAACTCTGCCCCTGATTTATGCCGAGACCTGCGAGTATATTGTCAAGCTGACCTAAAGTAAATGTCATTGTATTCGTACCCGAAGCAATCGCAAGCATTCTGTTACTGATAAGCGGCGATCCGAAGATCCATTTGTATTCCACGCCGGTTGCGCATGTGTCCCAGTTGAATGAAATTGTTGCAGTTGAATTTGGAAGTGTCGTAACAGTCTGACCTGCTACAGGTGACTGCAGATTAAAATTATTTAAGACAGGTACGTTTGTTATTTTTACTTTATTTACCAGCTTTGCAAGATTAAGTCTGCCGTTGGATAAAGTTATTCCGTTCAATGAAGGAATTGTATCAACAGTAGAAAGAATAAAATGTCTGAATAATTTAGCAAGCGAATCCGGTCTTGTCCTGCCGAGCTGAATAAATACTGAGCCCGCTGCTGCATGCATCAGTCCGACAGCTCCGGTAACCTGCGGAGTCGCCATTGACGTTCCTGTCAGGTTGCTGTATGAGTTTGTAGGAACAGTGGAAAGTATTGAAGTTCCCGGTGCGCCGAGATCCATATTTATCGGACCGTAACCTGCTCCTGAATTTTTAGCATCAGTATTCGTAGTATTTGTAACTGCTATCATATAAATGCTCGGACACGTGGTCGGTATATCGCCGACTACATCAATATTTACATTATTATTCGGACCGGCGCCTGCGCTTAAAATACCTGAAGCTCCGAGCGAATCATAAAATGCGCACCATAAAGGATAATTGGACGGCTGACCGTTATCAATTCCGAATGAAGAATTTGTCGCTACTACATAAGCGCCTTGTGATCCGTTCGTCTGATTATAAATTTTTCTTTGCTTAAGAGCGTATCCGTAAGCTTTTACTACATTGCTTTCAGATGCCGAGCCATAAACTATCGGCATAGTCTTTACAGTCCAGTTGACTCCCGCTACGCCTAAATTATTATTTCCTTTTGCTCCGGCTATTCCAGCACAGTGAGTACCATGCTGACTAGCAGGAATTGTTCCGTTATTATTTCCTGCATGCCATCCGTAAATATCATCTACGTATCCGTTGTTATCATCGTCAATACTGTTGCCGGGAATTTCCGCATGATTTACCCAGGTATCAAGATCCTGATGATTTGTCTGCTGACCGCCGTCAACTATTGCAAGGACGATAGTATCACCGAGCGAAGTAACGCCGCCGGTTGAGACTTCCCAGGCTTCAGGCGCGTCAATGTCAGCATCCGGTGTTCCGCCTGTCTGACCTGTATTATGCTTATCCCACTGATCAACGAATCTTGTGTCATTCGGAAATACCGGAGGAAGAACTCTTTCTTTAAATCTGTGATTGAACTGAGCTATCTCTACTTTGTCATTTCTTGTTACTGACATCAATGCATCCACCGACTGCGCTTTCGAAATATCAAACTGAAATAGGTAAATGTTCATATCCTTTACAAGTGTTTCCTTTAAAATCAATCCGATACCGTTATAATTATTTAGAAAGTCATTCACATCCACGGGATATTTAAACATAACTATAATATCGCCTTCGATGTAGTCCCTGTCGTTATAATAGTTTGAAAGATCGTTACTGCTGCTTGTATTTTCATTTGAAAATAAAGACAATAGCAGCAATGATGCCGCTGCTAAAAATAGAAAAAAGGTTTTCATTAGATTTGGTTTGGTTTAAATTTTATTAAAGATATGGAATTTAATATTAAATTAATATTTACTGCTGAATGTAATTTATTGGTTATGTGAGCTAAGGTTCTGCCATTCAAAAAGCGCTTAGACATTTTTCTAAAATTCCAATACAATCTTTCTTAATTTTAGTCTTTTTTTCGAATCAGGCTATGAATGAAAGTTTAAATCATAATCGGCGATTCAATATCTGTATGTTTTATAAAGCTCATTTAATTTATATTTGTTTTAATTAATCCAATTATTTAAAATGAAAAAACTTACAGCAGTATTTCTTTTTTGTATTACAATCGCTTCATGCGGCAAAGAAGAGCCAAAGAATGAAGTGAAAACAAAAGATTCAGAATCTCTCTCTTCCGGAAAGATTGAGTTTGTAATGAAGGAATTCTCAAAGTCTTATAATGACTGTAATAAGGATTCCGCCGGTTGCACTTACGTAAGTTTTAAATATCCGGAAATCCTTAACGAAAATCTTAAGTCGAATGTGAACAGAGTGATCGGATCATATCTTAAGGACAGCATATATTCGGCTGACGGCAAATCATTTAAAGATTTTAATGAACTCGCAGCTTCCTTCTTTGCTGAATACGACACCATGAAGAAAATTTCTTCGGTTGAGGAACTTGCATTTGCGCTTGATGAGAAATCGGAAATAATATCGGAAACAGAAGATAACTTCACTGTCTCAATAGATTTTTATATTTTCACCGGCGGCGCTCATCCGAATTCTTATATGAGTTATTTAGTATTCGGTAAAAGATCCGGTGATGTACTCTCACTGAATAATATCTTCAAACCCGGTTATGATTCTCTTCTGAATAAATTAATAGACGGCGCATACAGAAAACAGAAAGGTCTCACGCCGGAGGATAACCTTCAGACAAAAGGTGATTTGTTTGAAAATAAAATTATACATAATAATAACTTTATGCTCACTAACGATTCGATCTCATTTTATTATAATAATTATGAAATAGCGGCTTATGTATACGGGCCAACTGAAATCACAATTCCTCTGAGCGGTATGAAAGAGTATTTGAAAGATTAGTAAGACATTCCGCCCGTTCACAGACTCTGTTCGGGATTGGTCAATATTTTAGAGAAAATTAATTGCCAATAAAGTATTGAAAACTTACTCTATTAATAATATATTAATAAAAAAATTATGAACGAAAAAAAATATTCTAAAAAAGAAGTTTTTAATGAAGTAAATGCGGAAGCGTACGAAGTTACTGAAGAAGATATCAAATACGTAGTTGATAATGATGACAACATCAAAAAGAAATCTTCAAAACTTAATATCGGAAAATACAGAAGATTTATAAGGCAGATCAAACTTCTGCTGAATCTATTAAGAGATTATAAAAATAAAAAATACACTGAAATTCCCTGGAAATCTGTTGCTCTGATAACTGCAGCTATTTTATATTTTATAAATCCGTTTGACGTTATGCCTGATATAATCCCGCTCCTGGGTTTTGCCGATGACACGCTGCTCTTTGCTGCAGTTTTTAAATCCATTCAGACCGATCTTGAAAAATACAGCGACTGGAAAGGCGTTAATTCGGATAACCTGTTTTAATTTTATTCACATATTCCTTTAAAATACTTTTATAATTTGTCCGAAAAAATAAAGATACTTTTCATAGGGGACATAATCGGCGAGCCCGGTTATAATCTCACCAAATTACTGCTTCCGGGTTTAATATCAAAATATAAAACAGATTTTGTAATTGCCAACGGCGAGAATATCACCGAAGGAAAAGGCATTCTCGAAAAAGACGGCAAGAAACTTCTTGAACTCAATATCAATGTGCTTACCGGCGGAAATCATACTATGGATAAAATACAGGCGCATAAATATCTGATGGAAGAGAAAAGGGTTTTGCGTCCGATGAATTATCCCAAAGGGGCATACGGTCACGGCTTCGGTATTTACGCAATTCCGGGTACTGATTTTAAGATCGGAATTATCAATTTGCAGGGAAGAGTCTTTATGAAATCAATTGACTGTCCTTTCAGAACATTCGACTGGGTTTATGAAAAAATTAAATACGAAACGAATATTGTGTTCGTTGATTTTCATGCCGAAGCGACTGCAGAGAAGATAGCTTTCGGCTGGTATGCAAACGGAAGAGCTTCGGTAGTAGTCGGAACTCATACTCACATTCCAACCGCAGACAGCAGGATACTCAGCGATGGAACCGCATATATCACTGACGTCGGTATGACAGGAGCTTATGATTCAGTTATAGGAATGAAGAAAGACGGTTCGATAAAAAGATTTATTTACTCCACTCCGCAGAAGTATGAAGTAGCAGATGAGGACATGAGATTTTCTGGAGTGCTTTGTGAAATTGACAGCACTACGGGAAGAGCTTTATCAATAAAAAAAATATTCAGTCCTGAATTTTAATTAATAACATTAACTTTATTTCCGCATTTTATGAAGACAATGAAATCACCACCTATAAACGATGAGGTTTATAATTACATACTTGAAAAGTTTGTACCGGAAAATGAGATCACAATTGAGATTATAAAGGAAACAGAAAAGCTGGAAATCCCTCTTATACAGATTGCGCCGGAACAGGGAAGGTTTTTATATCTTCTGACAAAAATGATAAGTGCAAAGAACGCGCTGGAGATCGGAACATTGACGGGATTCAGCGGATACCATATTGCAGGCGGACTCCCTGACGGCGGAAAACTTATAACGCTTGAGATTGAAAAGAAACACGGAGAAATTGCCGAGAAATATTTTGAGAAAGCCGGACTAAAAGATAAAACGGAAGTGAGAATTTCTCCTGCCCTTGAGCAGCTTGAAGTATTGAAAAAAGAAAATAAAATTTTCGATCTGATATTCATCGATGCGGATAAGACGAATTACATTAATTACTTCGAAGGCACGCTGAATCTGTCACACAGCGGCACTGTTATTGTGTTTGACAATATGATAAAAAACAACAGGGTCGTGCTGGATGCCGGTGACGACGCTGATCTTAAAGCGATTCAGGAGACAAACGAACTGCTGTCGAAGGACGAGAGGGTGGAATGTTTTCTGCTTGCAATCGGGGACGGGTTTACGATCGCGCGGGTGTTTTAAAAAATATTTGACACCCTTCAGGGTTTGAATTTCCTTTTTAAAATTTCAAAAACCTTTAAATGTCTAAACCATTATTTAGATTATAATTGATTTTTAAAAAGTCCCCTGGGTTCATTATAATTAAAGAATATAATAGAATTTCAAAAACCCCAAAGGGTGAAATTATTTTAGAATATATTTAGATTTTCAAAACCCCGAAGGGGTGAAATTATTTAGATTATAATAGATTTTCAAAAACCCCAAAGGGGTGAAATTATTTTAGAATATAATAGATTTTCAAAAACCCCGAAGGGGTGAAATTATTTAGATTATAATAGATTTTCAAAAACCCCGAAGGGGTGTCATTATTTTAGAATATAATAGATTTTCAAAAACCCCGAAGGGGTGAAATTATTTTAGAATATAATAGATTTTCAAAAATCCCGAAGATGTGTCATTATTTTAGAATATAATAGATTTTGCAAAACTCCTGAAGGGGTGAAATTATTTCAGAATATAATTGATTTTCAAAAACCCCGAAGGGGTGTAATTATTTTAGAAAATTATTTTTGCCATTATCATTCGAACCAATCAAACAAATATTTTTCATTATATTCCACTTCAAATTTTTTTAGAAATTCAAAATATTCTTCGCGAAAAGTTTTTTTTATATGATGTTTTTCCTGATTCAAAATATAATTGTAAACATTTTTAAATATGAGACTGCGAATATGAAAATGCTCCTGTAATCCATTCTGCCAAGAAAATTTCCTGTTTAAAAAACCATTCTCATTTATGAAATTTGCAGAGTTATTTTTTATGTCTCTTACTAAATCTGAAATTTTCATTGACGGTTTTAAACCAACGAAAGCATGAATATGATCAGGCATACCGTTTACTATTATTGATTTTTGCTCCTTGCCGTTTATAATACCGGCAATGTACTTGTTCAATTCCTCTTTCCATTCTTTTTGTATTAAATTTTGTCTGTATTTAACTGCAAATACAATCTGAATATAGATTTGCGAATATGTTCCCTGCCATATTAATTCTACTTTAATTTTATAATAACAAATTCCACTTTGAATTATATTCTGTCCTGTAAACAGATTAATCCTTCTAACCGTTTTGAATATAATAATTCAAACATTCCATTTCTATTTGAAAAACCAGTACGTTAAAAATGATCTGAACCCGAATTTATTAATAGGTTCATACCATCATGTAATCCTAAAATCAAGCAAATCAATGTTCAGACCATTTCATATAATAGTTTATTAAAAGTTTTAGATTTACTATTTTTGAACGGAGTTTATGAATATTAAAAATATTATGTATGATTATGAAAGATTCTATGAAAGTTTTTATAAAGAATTTTATTAAAGTTTTATCCGGCGGTGTTACAAAATCAATTTCTTTTACTAAGAGCGAGATCAGGGTAATTGTGTTTATTTCCATTGCGGTTACGACGGGCTTTTGCGTGAAGTATTACAAATCCCTTTCTGAAGAAAGCATTAATTCGGCTTATGATTTTTCCCGCTCCGACAGTGTGTTCAGGGAAAAATCACTGAAAATATATGCGGGAAATAAAAATGGAAACTCACCTGATATCGCTGATGAAAAAGGCATTTATAAAATGCTCAAAGCCTCCGATGACTCGGTCAGACGAAATGAAAAATTGACTGCTGATAATGAACCTCCCGATTTTACTGTTGATCTGAATACAGCGGGAATAGAGGAACTGACGGAGCTGCCTGGAGTAGGCGAAGCGATTGCAGCACGAATTATTTCTTACAGGGATGCAAATAAGCGTTTTAAAAATATCAACGAACTGATGAAAGTAAAAGGTATCGGTCAAAAAAAATTTGATAAAATGAAAAAGTATTTAAAAGCGGATTAATTAATACGGATTGAATAAGATTAATATAGGATTTTGCGGGAATAATCTGAGGATAATGGAACTATCCGAAACCGGGGAAGTCAGCAGACTTGAAGAGGTTGCATTAAGTTTTAATCTTGAGAGTGACAAACTTCTCAAAAAAAACAAAAAGGAATATCTCGAAGAGTTTTCGGAGATCATGCATGACATTACCGATACAAGTCTTGAACCGGTCGAAGCGAACATTCTGCTCGATACCGGTCTGGCGTTTCTGAATATCATTCCCGTTGATTTCAGCGAAAAAAATTCGAATATAAATTCCCATATTCTCCGCGACCTTTCAAATTATTTTCCCGATTCTCAGAAGGATTTCAATCTGAAATGTATACGTCTGAATCATCATACTGTAAGCGAAAGCATTGATGAAGTGCTGATGATCGCCGTCAGTAAAATTAAAACTGAATTTCTGAAAAGCATATGCAACAGCTGTAATATCATTATTAAAAAAATTGAAATAGATCAGTTTGCTGTTGAAAAATATATACGGATCAAAAAGAAACCGGCAAAAGCATTTCTGATTATCGGATACAGAAACAACAGGCTGGATTTCAGTCTTATCCTGAACGGGGTTTTAAAGTATTATAACTTTGAGATCACCGAGAGAAATAATTTCAAACTGTCGCTGCTGCGGCAGCTTAATTTTTACACCGGAAATTTCGGCAGTATGAAAATAAGTGACATCAGCATTTATGGTGAAGAGAAGATCACAGAACTGAATGATTTTCTGAAAGATTGTATCAGAAGCATTCCCGGTCTCGGGATAAATGTGGATCTTCTGTATGACACCGGAATTTATGAAAGCAAATACGCGCCGCTATACGGACTTGCCGTAAGCAGCGGAAATCCGGCATGAGAATTATTTCAGGCATTTACAAAGGCAGAAGACTTATTTCTCCTGAAAATAAAAAAGTCAGGCCGACTTCGGACAGAGCGAAGGAAACTTTGTTTAACATACTGAATAACATTATAGATTTTGAAGGAATGAACTGTCTCGATCTCTTCTGCGGATCGGGAGCTCTCGGACTTGAAGCCGTCTCACGCGGCGCGGATAAATGCGTTTTCGCTGACAGGGATGTCAGTGTCGTCTTAAAAAATATTGCAGTTTTAAAAGCTGAGGAGAAATGCATTACTGTCAAAGGCGATGCGGTAAATTACATTTCTTCCGTAAGTGAAAAGTTTGATCTGATATTCTGCGATCCGCCTTATGACTTTGATAAATATGATGAAGTTATCACCGCAGCTTCCAAGGCCGGTTCGTTCCTTGCGCTCGAGCATTCGGAAAAGTTTGTACTAAACAAAGAATTTGAAAAATTTCTAACGAGAAAAAATAAAACAGGCAGCGTGAATTTTTCCCTGCTGGATTTTAATTTAAATGAATGAAAAAAATTATAGCAATTTATCCGGGTACATTTGATCCTGTTACAAACGGACATCTTGATATCATAGAAAGGGCTTCGGAGTTATTTAATGAAGTAGTTGTGTCAATAGCAGTGAATCAGAATAAGATACCGATGTTTGAAAAAGAGGAAAGATTAGATATGCTTGAAAACGTTACACGCCATTTGAACAATGTAAAAGTTGATTCATTCGAAGGACTGCTTGTCTGGTATGCGGAAAAAATGAATGCGAATGTAATGATAAGAGGACTCCGGGCTGTATCGGATTTTGAAAATGAATTTCAGATGTCTCTGACGAATAAGAAACTGAATCCGGAGATAAATACAATTTTTATGATGCCGAATGAAAAATACACTTATCTGAATTCATCGCTTGTAAGAGAGCTTGCATCTTATAATGCAAACGTAGAGGAGTTTATACCGCCTTATGTTTTGAAAAAACTTAAAGAAAAATTCGGTTACTGATATCAGTTCGTGAATACTGTTGAAAGATCCGTACTTTTGTATTTCCCGTTCTTAAAAAAATCCACCATTTCTACAAAATCTTCCGCGCTTATAAATCCTGAAATATTAATAACTTCATCACCGTTGTATTTAAATTTAATAATGCTGCCGTCTGAATTCATAAATGAAAACGAAGGGTAGCCTGTACCTCCGAATAATTTAGCAAGCTCTGCTGCAGAATAAGATTTTCCGTTGTATGTATAATTACCGCCCTGATCTATGTTTAATTTGATGAAGACCAATCCGCTCAAAGAGGATTTTACGCTTTCGGTTGACAGCACTTCCGAATCCATTTTTTTTGACCAGTTGTTATTTTCCGGAAATATATCAATCAAAATAATCTTACCGCTTGATTTGGCTTCCTTTATTCCCGCGTCGAAACCGAAGGAGTTTTGTGATTTAGCGGATGTGAAAGCTGTTAAAATTAATAATACAGCTGCTAATAATTTTATTGTTTTCATTTTAATTAAGTTTTTACTGCATTCATTGAACACTAAAAAATACTAAATGTTTCCTGTAAATACAAACTTAAAGTAAATTAAAATTTATAAACTTAAATATCCGTTCAGATTAATTACAAGCGATTTTGAATATCAAATATGTCTCTCACAAAACACTAGCTTCATTGAAGAGTAATGAACACAATTTGGAGTTTAAGTACGGGGTGGTTAAGGAGTTTAAAAATTTAAATCTGCTTCTCATCTGTTTTCTAAACTCGCTGAGGTGCACCGCACCGAATCGGAAGATTTCTTTGAAGAGATATGTCTTTATTTTAATAGAATCATTCTCTTTGTCTCGATATAACCATTTGACTGTAAAGTATAGAAGTACGCTCCAGAAGGTATATTAACTGCATTAAAAACATACTGGTATAAACCGGCAGATTTTTTTTCATTTACAAGAGTTGAAATTTCTTTACCAAGCTGATCAAATACCTTTAATGTCACAAAAGAGGATTTTGGTAAAGAAAATTTAATGACAGTTGAAGGGTTAAAGGGATTTGGGTAATTTTGTTCTAATAAATAACCATTGGGAATTTCACCGGATATTTTTGTTACATCAAGCAAAATAGAACCATAAGTAACTCCATCAATAACAGCTCCTACCATTGATTTTGAATATGCTCCTCCTAATAAAGGACTACCATACCCCCTGTAAAAATACATATATCCGAATTTTTCTGCATAGCCATAATACGTTGTTCCATCTACCGGAAATCCTATTGTATCTTTTCTTTCTACATATATTAATGTATCACTCACGCCAAAGATACCTGAATATTTTTTATTAGATAATATAGTACTTTTAAAAAATGTACCATTTGGACAATCATTCCACACAAAACCAACAGGGATATTAAATCCAACCGTCAAATCTAAATTTAAATTATCTTCACATCTGGGAAAAACTCCTCCGTACAATTTAAGTGTCAGAGTATCAAAATAATATAAAGTGTAATACATATTTGACGGAGGTTCATTATATATCTCCATTTTTTTAAAAATAAAACCATTAATTTTTTCTTCTCCAACTACCTTAGCGCTATATCTTATCGTAGTAAACGGTTCTTCATATACATATTCATAGTAGCTGCCAAGTTTAAAAGGGACAATAAAACTTTTCTGAGCAACAGCTAATGAACTTATTAATAAAAACAGTATGAGTGCTATTTTTCTGAACATTATTTGATCAGGATCATTTCCTAAGTTTGCTGATATATTTCGCTGTATGAACATATTCTATTGTCCTTCCTGTTTTTATTGCATGTGAAAGTCCTATCTCTTCGATATCAGATTCATTCAATACCTTTGTCTTAACTCCGATTTTTTTAGCCGGATCGGTAAGAAGTTTAATATCTGATTTTGATTTGCTGTTTAATATTACTGTCTGCATGATAATTTTTATCTTAATTTTATTTAAAGCTTTTCAGAAATTAATTTTAGAGTTATCCATAATTAACTTTTTTCAAAATAAAACTTTCCGGCTGCAATCAAAATTCTAAATATTTTCATAATTGATCTTTTTCTAATCTCCCAATTATTAATGAAAGTTTAAAAACTTATATCAGCTAATTATATAACTTTTTACTTCGATGTAGAGCACCGTACCCAATCGGGAGATTGGGTACTAGGAGTTTAATTATATAACTTTTTACTTTCATGTAGAGCACCGCACCAAATCGGGAGATTGGGAACGAGGGGTTTAATCTCTAAAATGAAAGTTTAAAAACTTTATCAGCTAATTATATAACTTTTTACTTCGATGTATTTCAAACTCAGTCCAGATTCTGAAGTATCCCCTGCGAAAGTAATATTAGTATTAATATCCCAAGTGCTATTCTGTAAATTACAAAAATAAGCGTGCTCCTTTTTTTCAGATAGTTTATCAGGAAGGCGATTGCAAGATAGCCGGATATTAATGATACAATGGTTGCAATAATCAGACTGAGTAAATTTTCATTCAGAAGTTCGTGTCTTTCTTTAAACAGTTCATATAAACCGCTGAGCCCGATAGCGGGAATGCTTAGCAGAAAGGAATATCTGGCTGAAGCTTCGCGCGTCAGTCCCGTGAAAAGTCCTGCAGTGATAGTAACGCCGCTTCTTGAACTTCCCGGTATCAGCGCAAGCGCCTGCGCGCAGCCGATCATTATGCCGTCTTTTAAAGTCATATTTTCCATTCCCTTATTTTGCTTTCCGGTCCGCTCCGCAATGAAGAGAATCACGGCAAGGATTATCAGCGCAAAACTTATCACATAAAGTCCTCTGGCGTCACCTTCTATAAAACCTTTTAACAAAAGCCCTGCAACGGAGATAGGGATTGTGCCGGCTATGATAAATATAAATATCTTCGAATCCATATTAGAAAACAGATCCCTCTGCTTTACGGCTTTCAGAAATCCGGCTGTGATCTGAGAAATGTCATTGCGGAAATAAATCAGCGTTGCAGCAAGTGTGCCGAGCTGTATCACTGCGCTGTATGCAGCGCCTATATCTTTCCAGCCGAGCAGCGCAGGGATGACTCTCAGATGCGCGGTGCTGCTTATGGGAATGAATTCCGTCGCTCCCTGTATAATCCCGAGTATTACCGCTTTAAAAATTTCTTCAAACATATTTTGTCATTAAAAAAAATATAATTCCAGACCGAGCTTTACGCCCACCCCGAAACTGCTGAGATTTACATTGCTGTTCTGAGGACCTTTTAGATAACTTCCGCCGGAATTCTTAAGATCGGACATAAAGCTTTTCATTAGAAATCCGCTGAGATAAGTCGAAGAGTTTTTACCGAGCTGCGCATTGAATACCAGCTCAAACTTTACTGCAGGACCGGAAGATTTGTAATCACTCTCCGCGGTAATATATGTCCTTGTGAAGTCTGAGAAGTTATATCCTCCGCCGAGACCGAATTTAAAATAACTGTGCTTTTGCGGAATAAGATAGTTCAGAGTCAGCATCGGCTGATGCATATAATAGGAATACTGGTAATTCGGTCTGTAAGGGACGTTGATGGTTTTTATAGTGTAGGAATATTCCCCCTTCAATGAAAAGTCATTCAGGATCTGTCTCTCTGCGCTGCCGAAAAAAAATATCCCGCTGGTAAAGTCCGGAATTTTCTCGTCGTTTGGGATCTGCAAATAATCAATTACATCAAACTCTATGAATTCCAATAGTGACGGATTGTCAGAATAACTGATTCCCATTCCAAAAGAAAATGACGTAAAGAAACTTTTCTTGTTCTGACTGCTGAATGACGCCAGCGCGGAATCTCCTGCAGACAAAGCTTCGCTTCCGGAAATTATGAACAGAATGAATACAAAGAACTGTCTTATCTTAAATGAATTAAACCTCATCAAATAATCCGGAGAATTTCATTACACATCAAGGTTCGCATACTTTGCATTCTCCTCTATGAATTTTCTTCTCGGCTCCACTTCTTCTCCCATCAGCACTCTGAATATTTTATCTGCGGCGGCGGCGTTCTCATTCGTTACCAGCACTATAGTTCTTGTTTCCGGATTCATTGTAGTCGTCCAGAGCTGTTCAGGATTCATTTCACCTAATCCCTTGAATCTCGATATTGCAATCCCTTTGTGAGTTCCGGATACTGAGGCTTCAGGAATTTCTTCATTTTCGTTTTCTGTATCTTTTACCGGCGCGCTTTTGTCAGCTTTAAATGATTTTAGAATTTCTTCTCTTTCCTGCTCGTCATATGCATACAGCTCGGTCTTTCCTTTCTTTATTTTGTAAAGAGGCGGCTGAGCAATGTAAAGTCTCTGTGTCTCTACAATTTCTTTCATATGTCTGTAGAAAAAAGTCAGAAGTAGTGTTCTGATATGTGAACCGTCCACGTCGGCGTCGCACATAAGGATTATTTTATCATACCGGATTTTTGATTCGTCAAATTCATCCGAATTTCCGAGACCGGCACCGATAGCTGTTACTATTGATCTTATTTCTTCATTCTCAAGTATCTTATTTATTCTTGCTTTCTCTACATTTAAAATTTTTCCCCTGAGCGGAAGAATCGCCTGAAATCTTCTGTCTCTTCCCTGCTTTGCAGAACCGCCTGCGGAATCTCCCTCGACCAGATACAGCTCGCACTGCGCCGGATCTTTAATGGAACAGTCCGCCAGCTTTCCGGGAAGTCCTGAAATTTCCAAAGCGTTTTTTCTCCGTGTAAGCTCTCTTGCTTTCCTTGCCGCTTCACGCGCTTCAGCAGCTCTCAGACATTTGTCAATGATCTTTCTCGCCACGGATGGATTCTCTTCAAGAAAATTACTCAGCGATTCGCCGGTAATAGACTGTACAATTCCCTTAACTTCGCTGTTGCCGAGTTTGGTCTTTGTCTGTCCTTCAAACTGCGGTTCCGGCACTTTAATACTTATTACGCACGTAAGTCCTTCGCGGAAGTCATCTCCGGTCAGAGTAATTTTATCCGATTTGATCAGATTATTTTTTATGCCGTAATTATTTAACGTACGTGTCAGCGCAGCTTTGAATCCCTCGAGATGCGTACCGCCTTCGTGTGTGTTGATGTTATTTACAAAAGTGTAAATGTTGTCATTGTAAGAATCATTATACTGAAACGCTATTTCGACCTGTACGTTTTCTTTTTCACCTGACATGTAGATCGGTTTTCCGGTGAAAGATTTTTCTGATTCGTCAAGATATTTTACAAAATCGACTAGTCCCCCTTTATAATGAAACTCAACGTTCTTACCGGTTCCGTCAGTCCTTTCATCTTTTATAATTATCGTCAGATCTTTGTTAAGATAAGCAAGCTCCCTTAATCTTTCTTCAAGCGTTTCAAATTTAAATGTGATGACTTTAAATATTTCATTGTCAGGAAAGAAAGTTATTTTGGTACCGGTTTTTTTTGCATTTCCGGTTGTCTTAACTTTCGCCTGCGGAAGACCGCGGACATACTTCTGATAATATACTTTTCCGTCTCTCACTACTTCCGCTTCAAGCCATTCGCTGAGAGCGTTCACAACGGAAACACCGACTCCGTGAAGTCCGCCCGATACTTTGTAACTGTCGCGGTTAAATTTTCCACCGGCGTTAAGCTGTGTCATTACAACTTCGAGAGCTGATATTTTTTCAGTCGGATGAATATCCGTCGGAATTCCTCTTCCGTTATCGGTTACCGTTACGGATCCGTCTTTATTCAATGTCAGCGTGATCTTGTCGCAGTGTCCTGCAAGTGCTTCATCGATCGCATTATCTATTACTTCATATACCAGATGGTGAAGCCCTCTTGTGGAAATATCGCCGATATACATAGCAGGTCTTTTCCTCACGTGCTCAAGTCCTTTAAGAACCTGAATATCCACTGCGTCATAACCGGGTATTGCATTCTTCGTCTGTTTGTCTGTTCCTTCTTTTTCTTTAGCCATTTATGTTTTATTATTAAATGAAAACAATTTCTCTGATTAGTTTTTTACCGAGCTTTTGATTAAGCTTATTTATTATTTCTGTTTTTTTTAATGACAGCTCATATCTCCAGGCAGCGTTTTCAGCTTTTACAAAAAGCCGGTTCTTCTTCAGCTCGACAGGGTTTGAATATTTTGAGATGGATTCGCCTACACATTCATCCCATACATTCAGTATCTTAAGCTCATGCATTTTAGAATTCAGTCCGATGTATTCCATAAAATCGTCCATCTCTGTCTTAAGACAAACTGTCCTGTTATATCTGTCAGTGGTATTTATCTTTTTCATATACACTTAAATAATTTTTCCCTCTTCTATTTTAAATTCAGATATTTCACTGTCCGAATAAAAAGTTTTTAATCTGTTAATATAATTTTTGTCCGTAGTAGTTAAAAAAATCTGACCGTAATCTTTGAGATGCGAAATTATCTTTGATACCCTGTCCTCATCCAGCTCCGAAAGTATGTCATCTAAAAGAAGGACCGGACTGGTGGATTTGCTGCTTTTCAGATAGTCATATTCCGAAAGCTTTAACGCAAGCAAGAAAGTCTTATGCTCTCCCTGCGATGCAAAATTCTTTAACTCAAAAGTATCTGTCCCTTCATTTGAATCTTTGCCGTGTTTTGTTAATTTAAAAATATAGTCGTCTCTCTGCGGACCGGCAAGCGTAACAGCCCGTTTTATTTCATCTTCATATTTTTCCAAAAGCAGCTTCTCCGTGAGAGCTCTTAATTCTTCCCGTTCGAGTGATGCATTTGCAGGAATTACTTCTCCTGTAATATCCGAATAATAACTTATCCTGCCTCTGTGATCCTCCTTAAGAAGAAACTGAAAATTTCTGTCAAAATAAGATTCAAACTCTTTCAGAAAATTTAATCTTTTAAAAAGAACTTTAGCCGAAAATTCAGAAAGCTTCTCATTATAGGAATTCAGAAGATTTTTAAGTTCAGAAAATGTATACTTTTTATGTATCGAATATTCCCTTAGAAGAGCGCTTTTCTGTCTGAGAATTTTTGCAAGTTCCTTCAGCTGATCCAGATAAAGATTACTGCTTTGTGAAATAAGTATATCAAAGAACTTTCTCCTGTCAGAAGGATTTCCGTAAGTGATATTAAGACTTTTCGGAGACAAAAAAACCAGAGGAAATCTTCCGAAGACTTCAGCCGAAAAAGAATTTACCTTTTGCTTATTCCTGTGAACGGCTTTGGACTTTTTTAATGTATCATAATTTATAACAATAAAATCTTTATTGCCAAGATCATTTATAAAATCCGATTCCACAAAAAATTCATTGCTGCCGAATTTAATACAGTCGGATTCCGAAGCTCCGAGAAAACTTTTACCGTATGTCGAATATGAAACCGCTTCGAGTATGTTTGTCTTTCCCTGCCCGTTACTTCCGTAAATAAAATTAAATTTATCATTAAAAATAATTTCCTGTATGGAATAATTTCTGAAATTTTTTAAAACAATACGCTTTAAGATCATAGACAGTGGATCATTTCATATACAACTGCGTTTATGTCACACATTTGAAAAACTCAGTTTATTAAAACTGCTGTTTCAATATTCAGCTTTATGTAATTAAATATATTGCGGAAAGACTCCGGTAATTTTATTGATCCGGAAAAAATTTATCCGACTCTGACCGGCATGATAAGCTCTATAAAATCTTCTCCGGGCTTCTGCTCGGTCGGTGTAATTATCGCCGCTTTGGAAGGATTTCCAAAACTGATATTCAGCTCTTCTGTTTCCATCTGTGAGACTGCGTCCAGCAAATACCCTGCATTAAAAGCGATCACAAAAGGAGTTTTGTCAAAATCCTCCGTTCCGGTCTTGCTGTTGAAACTGCAGTCTATCGTTTCTTCGCCTTCTGATCCTATCTCCGGATTGTCCGCTTTTATCTGAAGAGATGAAGCTGTAATTTCCAGTCTTACGCGCTTTGTAATTACATCAGCAAATATCAGAGCTCTTACAAGGGAATCAGAGAAAGCGTGTTTGCTGATTCTGAGTATTTTGTCATTGTCCGGCGGAATTACATTTTCATAATTCGGAAATGTATCATCTATCAGTTTTGAATATATTGTAATGCTGTCGAATGAAATTTTCAGATCATGATCATCATATTCAATTACAGTATCTTCATTATTATTGAGTCTGAGTATGTGCTGAGCGGTTTTATAAGGAATTACAATTTTTTCATCCGTATCAGCTTCGTGTTTAAAATCAGTCTTAATTATTTTACCTAATCTGAATCCGTCGGTAGCTACAATTTTAATCTGATCCGCCGACACTTCCGTTAGCACACCCGCCATATTTCGTCTCATTTCATCCGTATTGACTGCATGAATAATTTTGGAAAGAAATCTTTTTATCACCGGTCCTTTTATTTCGATTTTATTCATATCTTTTTTTTCTTCAGGCAATGGAAATTCATCGGACGGCTCGCCGCCTAAAGTAAATTTTCCGCGTTTGGATTTGATGGTGATACGGTTCTTTTCATTGACATCGAAATCCAGTTTTTCAGTCGTAAGCGTCCTGGTAATATCAAGAAGTCTCTTTGCGGGAACAGCAACGCTGCCGTCGCCTCCTCCTTTTACATCAAGCTCGGTCCTCATAAATATCTCAAGATCAGATGATGTCATCTGAAGTTTGTTTCCTTCGAGCTGAAATAAAATATTATCGAGTATTGGTAGCGGCGAGCGGTTTGGAACTACGGTAATGACTTTTGATAGATATTCTACAAGATTTTCACCGGTGACAGAAAATTTCATTATGCTGGGATTTTATTCTTTTGATTTGTGAAAATACATATTAAATGAAATATTTTCAATTAATGAATTTAGCTTGTTTCATTTATTAGGTCTCATTTAAATGCAGCCGGATACTGCTGAAACGGAAGTTATAATTTTTATTTAAAATAACTGTTTTATTCTATTATTACAGATACATATTTTACTTTAAAAGAACTAACTTTTTTGTTTCGGAATACCCGCCTGAAGAAAGTTTATAATAATAAACTCCGCTCGGCAAATTTGCGCCGCTCAGCTTTACATTATAAGAGCCGGCGGTTTGAAGCTCACCGACAAGTTTATTTACTTCATTTCCTTTTATATCATATAGAGTCAGTTCAGTAATTCCCGTCTTCATTAACTCATATCTGATAATAGTTTCGGGATTAAACGGATTCGGATAATTCTGATGTAGTATAAAATATTCCGGTATGCCCGTGCTAATATTATTTATACTAATTACAGCGGTATTATATTTTAAGATCACGCCGTCAATTCCGACTGCCCATCCGTTTCTTTCGTGTGGAAATTCAATATCGTAGATCCTGCTTTGCTGAGGAGTGCCGGTAAGCTCCCATTTTGTCCCTCCGTCAGTAGTTACAAGAAAACTGTCTACAATGCCGAGAGAGATCCATGCCTCATCCTTTGTCCTGAAAGCAATTGTATTTGCGATACCGAAAACCTGAAACTCCTCATAAAGCCAGTTTGAGCCGGCGTCAAAAGATTTGATGTTGCTCGAACCGTATTCAAAATCCCCGCCGACTCCGATAGCATTTGTCTTATCAAGAAAGAGAAAATCATTTATTGGCTCGGGTCCAATTATTATAGTTCTCCAGGTTCTTCCGCCGTTTGTGGATCTCCATACCAATCCTGCGATATCGATAGCCCCGCCGACAGCGAGTCCGTAATCTTCATCATAGAATTTAATTTTTTCAACAGGAAAACCAAACACCATTCCGGAATCAATTTCGGAATTTATCCACTGCGCTCCTCCGTCAGTAGAGTAATAAAGCTTACCGCCCGATCCGGCAATATATCCGTTCAGGGAATCTCTGAAAAAAACTGTATTGAGAAAGACATTTGAATCAGGAAAAATAGTTACGTTCCAGTTTATTCCTCCGTTTGTAGTGGAAAGAATTTTCGTTCCGTAATAATTCGGCGGCGTAGCGTCAAGCTCCCATGCAAGAGCGTAACCTATATTTCTGTTCAGAAAAAACATTTCGTGAATATTATTCAGAATGCCGGTGCTTTGTGTATCCCAGGAAACTCCGCCGTTTGTAGTATTCATAACGAGTCCGGTATCGCCTGCGATCCATCCGTAAGAAGTATCGGTGAAGACACAGGAAGACAGATTCCTCGAAGTCTGCTGCGGCTGAACGAGCCAGTAACTGTTTCCATTGCCCGCCTGCAGATCAGAATTAAGAAGGAAAAATAATATTGTTACAAAAGTTTTCAAATAAAATTTATGGAGTTGCGGAATTAAAATCAGATCAATTTACAAAATCAGAAACAAAGTTTACGGCAGATTGTTTCTTTTTCTTAAAAACCATTCCAGACATAACAAAAAAATCAGAAGTGAAAGATAATAAGGGTTTACATTGAGTTCAAGGTTTTTAGAAGTTTTAATCTCATATTCTGACTTGCTGTTAATTTCCGAAATAAATCCGCTGATCTCGTTTCCGCTCCTGCCTGTCAGATTTTCACCGCCTGTTTCAAGAGCAAGCATTTTAAGTATTGAATTATCCGCTCTTGTCTCTGTGAATTCGAAATTATTCTCACCGACAGAAAATCTGCCTTTAATTTCCTCGATCAGAACATTGTCCTCATAAAGTCCGGCTGTGAATTCATAATTACCGTCCTCAGGTATTTTGACAAATCCGGAATACTGATAATCATTAAGCCGGTTAAGTTCAGTTTCACTTTCATTTCCATTTCCTGAAATGCGCACCTTTATTTTTTCATTACCTTTTATTTCGTGATTCGTGATCGCTGCATTAAACTTTACATCCTCAAATTTAGAATACACAGGTTTCGTAGTTTCGATGGAAAAATGTTTGTTAGCTTCTTTATCAGTGATGGCAACAATAATACTTGAAATAATATTTCTGAAAAATTCAGTATTATCTGAATTGGTTTTGTTCAGTCTCCATTTATAAAACCCGTAAACGAGAAATGCGGCTGATTTTTTATCAGGAGTATTTTCAATTATCAGAGCCGGACCGGAATTCCTTGAAGTCAGAAGAAAGGTTTCCGATGACGGGTTTCCGGAAAATACCGAAGATGTTTTAAAAACTTCAGGCATACTGCTGACGGATCTAAGCTGACCGAGTCTTTCGAATAACATACTTCCGGGAAATGAGACAAGAGACAGCCCGGTAAGTTCTTCATTATCCGAATAGGAAGAAACTTTAAAACTCAGTTTATCTTCAATCACTTTGAGTTTACCGTAATCCGTATTTCTCGCAGCCATAAAAATCAAAGACGAATTATTCTTTTCAATACTTGAACTGATTTTATTTAAAACACTCTGATCGGAAACAGCGGTGGGATACCCTGACAAAATAAAAACGTCATAATTATCCGTATCAGGAAAACTCCCTTCATAAAATTCTCCGGCAGCTTTTTGTGTCACTACATCTGTCCGGAAATTTCTGATCTTTTTTAATTCTCCCGTAACAAAAGAATTATCAGCTCCCGGTCCGCCTGAGACAAGCAGGACGCGGAATTTATTGTCCGTAAATTTAATATAAAAATCCCTGAAATTATTTTTAAGCGTGATCTCATTTTCCAGCGGTTCTGTTTCCACTCTGTATTTGACAATTCTGCTGTCCTGTGAAAATACATTGAAAGAGACTTCATAAGAAAGCTGTTTGTCATTTACTGCAACTGACTTCGTATCGATCAGCTTATCTTCTTGGAAAAGTCTGACATTCAAAACGGAATTATATAAGTAAGACATTATCTGAACCTTTACCGGGACACTGCTTTCGGCAAACGCTGTTTTATTATAATAAAGATTTTTTACCGAGACATCTTTTTTCTGAACAGTATCTCCAGTCAGATAATAACTGAAAGGTACATTCATTAATGCGGCGAACTTAAGCGGATTGCCGCCTTCGTTTATGATCCCGTCTGATATTATATTTACAGTTGAGATATTGCTTTCCGACAGGTTGTCTCCCAGTGTGTTTAACGATGAAGAAAGATCAGTTGAAAAATTATTTATACCCTCATAAGTGATTGCGCTGAGTTCATCTTTGGTTATTTCCTTCAACAGATTTTCCGAAAAGAGATAAAATACATTTTCTGAATTTCCCGCGCCTGCATTCATCAGTTCTCCGGTAAGAATATTTTTTAAAACTTCATTACGGTTTTCGATAAGAAGACTTTCGGAATTGTCTATAAGAAAAACATTCTTAGGCGAAGGTGAAATGCCGGAAATAAAAGAAAACACGGGAGAGAGCAGCAACAGCAGGAAAAGGAAGACGGTTATAGTTCTGAGTATAGTAAATAAATTTTTCTGAGGATTTTTTAATGAAGTTCTCTTATAATAGAAATACGCAACCGCGCCTGAAATTATCAGCAGTAATATAGAATAGAGCAGACCGTATTCTGCATTAAAAGAAAAATTCATTCTGACGGATTGGTTTTATGAAGTTAATGAGATTAAGAAAACCTCCGTATTAATTGTATAATTTATTTATAAAACAATTAACAGGAATTGAGTATTACATATAATTCAGACTTCCTTTATATAAACCGGGACTTGTTCTCAAACACAATATGTCCATAATTACATTTTTATATCCACAAAGATTGATTCTCTTAATTCTTCAATCCATTTTTCCATTTCCGTGCTTTCCTTATAATTCTCTGCGAATCTTTTAATTCTGTCATAATCATCCTTAAGAGAAAGCGGATGCTCGGGAATTAACTGTATCAGCTTTATCAGCTGGTAACCGTATTCTGTATCTGTGCCGACTCTTACCGGATCAGTGATCTGACCGGGAGTGAGGTTTCTCAATATTTCTATAGTGAGACTGTCAAACTGTTCTGCAGGAATTTTACCAAGATAACCGCCGGTTTTTTTAGCCTGTGGATCATCCGAATGAGTCTTCGCCGCATCTTCAAAAGTAATTTCACCTTTGTTAATTTTCTCTTTCAGATCATTCAGGAAATTAATGGTCTCAAAATCAGACGATTCAAATTTCGGAAATCTAATGAGGATATGCTGTGACTTTACATTGTCACCTATCTTTTCATTTAGCTTAATTATATGTAGTCCGAACTGAGTTTCTACAACTCCTGAGACTTCGCCGGGAGAAAGACTGAACACAACGTCTTCAAATTCTTTAACAAAAGTCCCTTTCTTAGCGCTGCCCAGGTCACCGCCCTGTATGGCTGACAAAGAGTCAGTTGAATTTCTCCGCGCCAGTTCGGAAAAGTCAACGCCGTTTTTGATACTGTCGAGAATCTGCTCTGCAATTCTGCGCGCTTCTTTTTTCTCTGCATCACTGACCTTTCTTTCCATAACAATTGAAGCTATTTCAAACTCTTCGCTGACATTGGGAAGACTGTCCCTGTAACTTTGGAAAAATTCCTTAATTTCACTTTCTGAGATCCTTACTCCGCCTGAAAATTTTTGCCTCTTAAGTTTATCGGCTTTCATGTTTTTTGTAAGATCTTCTTTCAGAAGTATTTTTATTTTGGTAAGTGACATACCGTATACTTCCTGAAGTTTTTCTTCAGAACCAACCTGTGAAACCAGTGTTTTGATCCTGTTGTCCAGTTCACGGTTTATTTCATCTTCACTGACAAATATACTGTCCTGTTCAGCTTTAGCTAATATAATTTTATTGGTTATGATGGATTGAAATATCTGCTGTATAATATAAGGAGATATCTCCTGCAGCTGATTTTGACGGGCGTATAACTGAAGCTGATACTGAAAATCAGACTCTGTTATAATATCATTTCCGACTATTGCAAGAACTCTGTCACCTTCCTGCTGTGCTGAAAGGAAGGATGACAGAAATAAAAATACCGGAATAATTATTACTTTTAATAACTTCAATTTTATTCTTTAAATGCTTCTATTAATATTGCAGAGTTAATCTTAACCGGATACTTTGTCTTTAAGTTCTCTACGTATTGAATTTCCATTTCCTTAAACTTTTCCTGCTGAATTAAATTTGATATTTCAGACTTCACATCTTCGAAAGCCCTGTATTTAACTTCATTGCTGTCTGTATAACTATACTTGTCCTTATTCTTGTCATAATAACCCTGCAGATCTTCGGGATTAATTTTTATTTTTCTCCAGAGCTCTTCCTGATCTACTTTAAAACTTAAAAGACCGTTCTCATATTCCGTCAGCTGTGCAATATACTCAGGATCTTTTTCAACATTTTCCTTTATTGCCATTTTATATAACAAAGGCATTTCACCTGCGCCATTTATTACTTTTTTAAGAGTTTCTGCGTTTGCAATACTCGTCATAGCGTCCCTGTTCTTTCCAAGATATTCAATCATATTATTTACTTTTATTTCACCGCCGGAGTAAGTGGCTATAACTATTTCTCTTTCTTCCGGAGTGAACATTGTATCAAGATTAAAACTGGTAAGTGTTTTAGTACTGTCAAATTTGTTAGTTAAAAAATTCAGTCCTTGATCTTTGATCTCAAACTTAAAATCCTTTACAAGTTTATCTACATATTTCATATATTCGGTTTTGAAAGAAGGTCCTTTTTTATAGTCTCCTTTAAGAGTTTCCTTCTGCTTTTCAAATGAAGCGTATGGTTTAATTTCGGTTACTTTAATTATGTGCCAGCCGTAAGGAGTTTTTACAAGATCGGAGACTTCACCTACTTCAAGTGTAAAAGCCACACTGTCAAAAGGCTGTATCATTCTTCTTCTGTCAAAGAAGCCAAGATCTCCGCCCTTCGGAGCTGAGCCCGGATCCTGAGATACTTCTGTTGCAACTTTTCCAAAATCCTCGCCGCTTTTTATTCTTTCAAGAGTTTCTTTAGCTTTATTGTATGTACCGATGGAATCAATAGTATTTCCGAGACTGTCTTTTTGATCCTGTATCAGAATGTGAGAAGCTTTAATTCCGTCACTTCTTTTCTTTTTGTCTGTAAGTTTTACAATATGAAGACCGAAATTTGTTCTGATCGGCTCTTTCGTATATTCACCGACTTTAAGTTTATAAAGCGCATCTTCAAACTCCGGAACGGTCATACCAGCCGTAAAATAGTACAGATCTCCGCCGTTTTGCTTGGCTGAATTATCACTTGAATATTCTGCGGCAAGTGTTGAAAATTCAACACCGTCCTTTAATTTAGATATAACTTCATTTGCCTTTGTGTATGCTTCAATTGAATCCGCCGGCAGCATATTCTGCTGCGGGAGAGTTATTAAAATATGTGACGCTCTGACTTCATATTCTTTTTTATCATAAAGATCTTTTATTTTCGGTTCGACAATTTCCTTGTCGATAAGGAATGACGTAAGAAAGTTTTCTTTATACTGTTTCAGATCATTTTGAATGTCATCGGAACTCAATAGTCCTCTTTCTCTTGCATCCATTACTTTTAATCTGTATTTGATAAGCAGCTCAAGAAATTCCGATCTCGTTTCCATATTGGAATTTCTGGCTGAATCTATATTATTAACGGTCTTCATGTACTGATTTTCAAAATCCTCAAGATAAACTTTCTCATCTCCGATTTCAGCAACCACCTGCTTTTTTTTGGATGAACAGGCAACGATCACTGTCAATGAGATTAAGATCAGAAATGAAATAAATTTGAGATAATTTTTTTTGTTTTGCATTTATTATGTTTGCTTATTTTTTAAAATGAATCGATTAAAATACCTATTTAAGCGCTGAATAAAAAGCCAAGAAACCAAATTGCAGCAGGTTTTTAGTAACGCAATATTCAGAACTTTAGTTCTGATTTCATTATTTAAAGAAATTAATTTTGAATATTCAGTCAGGGATCAAAGACATTAAATAAAAAATTTATCTTTAATATTTAAGCTGAAATATCCGGTTAATCTGGATAAAATTTAAATTGAAAGTGAAAAAATATAGAGTTATTTTGCGTCCGTACAATAAATTAAAAAAATTAAATATGAAAAAGTTATTACTTTTTAAAAGATTTCTTTTGCTAATTGTCTTATTATCACCTGTTGTAATTTCATCATGTTATTATGATTACGGATTAAAAACAGACAATTATGACGTAGTCGGTAGTTTTTATAACCCTGACTACAATTTTCAGAACGTTACAAAATATTATTTTCTTGATACAGTTATACACCGCGACGGCGGAACAATTTCCAGACAATATGACAATCTTATTAAAACAACTACTCTGAGCAATCTCAATTCACTCGGTTGGGTCAGAGTAAATGATTCCACAGGAGCCGGAGTTGTTACAGTCGGAAATTTTATTACAACGACTTCATACACAGTTTCGGAAAGCGGCGGTTGCTGGTACGATTACTGGAGCTATTCATGGTGTTATCCTTATTACGGAAATACATATGAATACACTACCGGTACTGTAGGTGTTGCAATAGCTGATGTTAATGTTGCCACCAGCGGCACTCTTCCGTTACAATGGGTTGGAGTAGCTAACGGACTTGTGGGTTCGGGCGGAAATGTAGAGCAAAGAATCGCAAGCGGAATCAATAAGGCGTTTGAGCAGTCACCGTATCTCAGATAGATATAAAAGCGATTTCGAAAAACAATTTTAAAAATAATAAATTTATAATAATGAAAAAACTAATACTTGTTGCTTTAGCCTTATTGATAACATTTTCTATATCAGATTACGCAAATTCGCAGACAAGAAAAGGTGGTTATATTTCTTCACTGGAATGGAATTCAACTTTCAATATCGGAAGAGCTTCAGACTTTCTTAGTAATCCCGGATTATGGGCAGGTACTTTGCAGATCAAGAGCTTTATTAAAAATAATGTATCAATAGGTGTAGAGTTGGGACTTAATGTTTTATCCGATGAAGAAGAAAACGGTACTACGGAATTATCAAACGGAACAATTTCCGGTCCTCAGGCTAGATATCTTAATTACTCACCTGTCTTTGCAACAGTAGGATACCATTTTAACAAAACATTAAAAAGTAAAACAATACCTTACATTCAGGCAAATGTCGGAGCTTATTATATCTGGCAGAGACTTCAGGTCGGAGCTAATGTAATAGATAACGATAACTGGCACTTTGGATTAAGCCCTGAAGTCGGGGTAATATTTAATCTCGGCGGCAATGTCGGTCTTACAATAAACGGCAGATATAATTACGCTTTCAGCTCAGGCGAGCCGTTGGGAAAAGCCGATAATAATGCATATTCATTTTTTAATGCGAACATTGGATTTGCATATCTGAAGTAATTTCTTTTTAAAAAAATTTATAACTTCATAAAAGTCAGACGTAAGAAACGTCTGACTTTTTTTATTGGTTTATAAACAAAGACTTGAAATTAAATATTCTTAAATATATTTTAGGCAAAATAAATTTTTGAGAAATAAATCTTACATAACGTTTATTATAAATATACTGATAGGAATAATATTTATACTTCCTGTGTATTCTGTATCCGGTAATCAGTTTGATTTGTCCCCCGAATCCGAGAATCCCGGTTTTACGGTATTACATACGGATAACACTGTCCTCAATAAAGTAAATACTCCTGAAATTACAATCACCAAAATTTATCCGGCGTTAATTCCGGCGCAGTTCAGTTTCAGCGGCAAGCAGCTTAAAATTAATCCGGATAATTATACATACTGTAATTTTGTTTTTACCAGTAATGAATTACAAAACCTGCATTTCAGAAATATCAACACAACCCACGGATCCAACATATTTTTAAAGAACATATCATCTCTTAAATCTCTCAAGACCGTTAGAATACTTTGTTAGTATTCTGAAATTCTTTTTTCTTATTCATTAAGAAATACTTAGTTTAAAATTAACTTTAGTTCAGGCGAATTGTCTGAAAAAGTATGAGAGCTTTTATAATTAATATATTAAAATTTTCAGATACATTTTCTTTTTTACAAAACAAATCAGTAAAAAGGAAAATCTGCGCTGAGAGCGGAATATTACTGAGGAAGCGTTAACATGAAATTAATTACCGATTATCCGGATGAAAAGCTGAGATTAAAATATACCGTTACATCAACATTCGGTCCAGGATACTTTTATGCAGGGCTTTATGTTAAGTTTATTGATACTTCTTTTTTTAAATTCCCTTTCAAAGAGGAGGTCATGGCAACAGCGCATACAGCGGAAATCCCGGATTTACTTTCATCCCCGGCAAAGTCCGTGTAATTTGCATAAACGGATCTACAGGCAACATAGCTCCGGATGTTGATGATCTCGGTAAAGTATAAGTATCTTTATATGTCATGCAGCGATACTCAAACAAATTTCGAAAATTAAACATTAATAATTAACTTAACATTAAAATGAAAAATTTATTAAAATTCTTTTTAATTATTTTTTTAGGAACAGCTTCTTTATCGAATGCGCAGGACAGCGCGGATACTACGGATTATGAGACGGACGAGATAATTATTTCGGCTACAAGGACTGAACAGAAACTTATAGATATTCCATTTTCAGTCTCGAGGATAGATTATTCACGATGGAAATCATCAAGAAAAGTGGGTCTTAATGATGTCATTACAAATGTACCCGGTCTGATACTGCAGCCCCGATATGGAAATCATGATGTAAGAGTATCTATAAGAGGATTCGGATCAAGGTCAAATACAGGGATAAGAGGAGTAAGAATATTGCTTGACGGAATTCCTGAATCCGAACCGGACGGACAGACAAGAATTGAAGCGCTTGATTTTACTGCTATAAGTAAAATTGAAGTATCAAAAGGAAATTTAAGTTCGCTTTACACAAATGCTCCCGGCGGAGTAATAAATTTTTTTACGGATAAATATTTTCCGACTTCATTTGTAATGCTTGATAATGAATTCGGAGATTATTCGTTAAGAAAAAACGGGATCAAGGTCGGAGTAAACGCAGGTTCACAGAGATTTATGGCGACTTACAGCTATCAGAATTATCTGGGATACAGAGAACATAATGAGGAATATCAGACAAGATTTAACTCAATATATGAAGCGGATCTGACGGCGGATTCAAAGTTACTGATAAACGGGTATCTGGTAAAAGGATTAATAAAACTTCCGGGTTCACTTACTCTGGATCAGTATAATACAGACGATCTTCAGGCAAATCCGAGAGATGTCAGCAGAGATTCAAAGCGATTATCAGATAAAGGAAGACTTGGAATTACATACAGCACATATATTGGTAAAGACAAAAAAAACTTTGTTGAATTTACGGGATACGGTACAATAAAAGAATTTGACAGGACGGCGGCAACATACAGGCTTTTTACCAGATGGGGAGTCGGAAGTTCATTCAGATATATAAATAAAACAAAATTCGGCAGCAGGGAAAACGAATTCTCAATCGGAGGAGATATGTTTTATCAGGACGGACCGATCTCTGAATTCAATAATATAGGCGGAATAAGAGGAGACGATCTTCTTGCATTGTCAGATGAGACATTATCAAATATCGGTTTATATTTTCTTAATCAGATCCCGTTAGTTGTCGGAAAACTGAATTTACTTGTAACCGGAAGATACGACAATGTCATTACAGCCAAAAGCGATCTCATAGCGGGATTCCGTGATACAACCAGAAAATTCAGTAATTTCACGCCGAAGTTTGCATTGAATTATAAACTGAATCCCAGAATGGCAATTTATGGTTCTTTTGGATTTGGGTTTGACGTTCCGGCAAATAATGAACTGGAAAACTATCCATTTTCATCAGACGGCGGTTTGAAAGCCATCAACCCTGATCTGAATCCGCAGAAATCAACAAACTATGAGATCGGGTACAAAGGTGAAATTCCTAACAGAGGCAGTAATGTATTCAAAAATTCATTTGTAGAACTTACGCTTTATGCAACAAAAATAGATGACGCAATTATACCATTTTCTGTTGACGGAGAGGTATATTTTAGAAATGCCGCAACTGTAAACAGAAAAGGTTTAGAATTCGGATTTAATACTGAAGTTGTAAAAGGATTGAAATTCGCAACTTCATATACTTATTCAGATTTTAAATATGACCAGTATACCGCGTTAAATATTGACGGATCCGGATCAGTAAATACTGAAGACTATTCAGGAAATACCGAACCGGCAAATCCTGATCATTATGCTTCCGGCGAACTTCATTATGTCTATGATCTTAAGAATGAAAGGAATTTATTTATTAAAACGAACGGATTATATGTTGGTCAGATGCAGGTAAATGATAAAAATGTTGATTCGCTTAAAACCGAATCTTATTACCTGCAGGGAGCGCAGATCGGAGCCGATCTGACATACGGAAAATTCAGAATACTGGCATTTGCAGGACTGAATAATATTTTTGATAAAAAGTATGTAGCGTTTGTTCAGATAAATTCCGACAGACAGGAATTTTATGAATCCGGACCGCGAAGAAATTTCTTCAGCGGATTGAACATATCATATTTATTTAACAGATAAAATTGTTTTTCCTAAAGTTCTAATCTAAGCTGCAGGTAATGAAATTAGATTAAGAATTTTTTTAATAAAAACGTTATCAGTAAATAAGTAAACAATTTATTGAAGAATATTTTTTTTAAAGTATAAAATATCAGTTATAATTTGTAAATTTTTACAACACCATTCTAATCTAACAATATCAAATGAAGAAAATACTAATGATACTGATGCTGATCTCATCAGCAGATCTATATTCTCAGTACCCGAGTTTCCGGCTTTACCCGTCTACAAATAATCAGATAGAGCCGTACATTGTCGTTCACCCGGCAAATCCGAATATAATGTTTGCAAGCGCTTTTACAGTACGGTTGTCATTCAAAAGTGAAGGGGTTTATCTTACGACAGACGGCGGAACGACTTGGACAGGGACGGACACTTGTTTCGGACAGCCGCTTGCAAATCACGGAGGAGATCCGGGACCGATCATTGACAAGGACGGAAATCTTATTTTAACTCATCAGGGCGGATTCATTCTCGGAATGTATTCAAATTATTCAACAAACTTCGGACAGACATGGTCTGATAATTACCAGATTGCAGGTAACGATCAGGACAAAGGAAGTCCGGCTACAGACGGTAATCCGTTAAGTCCTTATTACGGAAGGACATTTCTTGTGTGGACAAGATTTACAAATCCGTTCCCGATTGCAATTTCCTATACAACTAATTCCGGTGTGAACTGGACAACGCCTGCTCAGATAAATAACTCTTTACCTCAGAGACAATCTACAGGTCCGTCAATGGTGATAGGAAAGGACGGAACAAATTATGTAACTTGGGGATCGTCTTTACTTACCTCGCCTTTTAATGAAAAAAATATTGGTCTGGCAATCTCAACAAACGGAGGAGTCAACTGGAATGTGAATGAAAGTATTTTTGAATGTAACGGAGTAAAGTCATCTTCGCTGTCACCCTGGAATGTCCGTGTGAACGGCTTTCCCGCAATGGATATAGACAAAACCGGCGGAGCAAGGGACGGCTGGCTTTATATTGTGACATCACAGAGAAATTTTCTGCCTGCAGGTTCAGATCCGGATGTGGTATTTCACAGATCAACGGATAACGGAGTTACATGGTCACCGGGCGTACGCGTAAATCAGGACGCATTCAACAACGGAAAGAATCAGGTATTTCCCACAATGACGGTGGACAATTTCGGCGGTATAAACGTGGTATATCTTGACAACAGAAATTCACCGGATTCGGCTCAGACATATCTTTCAAGATCGACAGACGGCGGAGAGAGCTGGATGGATTATATTGTAAGCGATCATAAATTTCTTCCCAAAAGTCTTTCAGGAGCAGGCTCGGGAAATCAGGGCGACAACATCGGCATTACGCATACAAACAACAAACTTTTTCCCGTATGGAATGATGATATAACCGGAGTGTATCAGGTCTGGACAGCTCCGATAGATCTTACGACAATCGGAATTAATCAGGTCAGCAGTGAAACCCCTGAAGGATATTTAATGAGTCAGAATTTTCCCAATCCGTTTAATCCTTCAACTAAAATCAAAATTGAAATACCGTATGAAAGCAGCCGTGCAGATAAATTTCGTCTTGCGGTCTATGACATTACCGGAAAGGAAATCGCAGTGCTGGTGAATTCAGCATTGACACCGGGTAAATACGAAGTCAGTTTTAACGGCTATGATCAAAGCGGTTATGACCTTCCCGGCGGCGTGTATTTTTATTCGCTGTTTTCGGGTGACAGGATTATAGATTCCAAGAAGATGATCCTTTTGAAATAACGACATTTGTCGCTGTATGATTTGATTTTAAATCACCAAATAGAATGAAATTAAAAATATTAGAATGCTCCATATGAAACTTAAGATATTAATCTGCATATCAGTTTTGTTTATTTGCTTTGAGTCAGCGAATGCTCAGTCAATAACTTGGGAAAATACCTATATAAATTCTAATTCTCCATTTAGAAACGGTATAAATGCTTTATGTAAATCGGATTCAGGAAATTTTTTTCTCGCTGGTTACACATTAATACCTTCAAATATAAGTTATTACAAAATATGGGTATTAAAAATAAATTCATACGGTGATACTATCTGGACAAAGACATACGGTAGAAACGGCAGTCAAGCAACCACTGTTGTTTCTAACAGTGACGGAGGTTGCACAATTTCCGGCAGAACGGGGGAAGCATTTACAATAAGAATTGATAAAGACGGAAACGTTTTATGGGAAAATATTATGGTGGATATGCTGTACAAATTTATAAGATAATTCAGACTTATGATAAAAGTTATTTAGCTTGTGGTACTATTAATCTTCAGGATGGATATTTATTTAAAGTTGATTCATTGGGTAATTCCTATGGGATAAAACCTATTTAAATAACCATATTATTGAATTTAATGATATAATTGAGAAGAACGGTTTCTATTATATTATCAATATATTGAGAGAAACATTTCAGGATACATCAGCTGCTATCTTTAAAATTAGATGTTTAGTGGTAACGAATTATTAAATAAAAGAATTAAAATACAAAATAAAATTACTCATGCTAAAAAGTTTTAATAGAGAATGATAAATTTATTTTAGCCGGTTCTTTATTAAATTCGAGCCTTACAAATGAGATTTTATTTTTTAATAAAATTGATTCAAACGGAGTATCGGAATATGAGAAAGTTTATACATCGAATTATTCAGAATATTTTTCTGACATGAATATTTTAAGTAAAAACAGATATATATTGGTATCATCATTAGATACTTCCGATTATCTATTTGGTAAAATTATAATTGCTGACTCAATTGGAAATATTATAAAGTACAGAATATTTCCTACTTCAAGTTTATAGTTTTCGAATCATTGCTGACTTTATTAAATGAAGATATTGTAATTGCGGTTCAGCGGATTTTAATATATCTGGAATACGATCAAGTGGGGTATGTAGTTGGAACAGATAGTAACTTATTTATAAAAATGTTGGAATAAATTCCTAACAGCATAATTTTACCCGAAAAGTTAAAATTGTATCAGAATTATCCAAATCCATTTAATCCTGTCACAAAGATTACATTCAACATTCCAGTATCCGGGAACATTTCTATCAGGGTATATGACATTACCGGAAAGGTAATAAAGACGCTTGTTAATGAATTCAGAAATGCGGGGACTTACTATACGGAATTCAACGGCGCAGATGTTTCGAGCGGAGTATATTATTATAAAATGGAAACGGGCAATTTTTCCGAAATAAAAAAAATGATCCTGCTGAAATAAAGACATTCGTTATTTTATAAAGTTAAATATATATTTATGAAAGCATTATTTTTATTTTCAGTCTTTAGTTTATCTTTGATTCTTTTATCACCTGATGTTTCACAGTCACAGAGATGGCGGAATATGTATGCTATCCTGCGGAAGCGAATGTGATGAAGTAATATATTTTGGCGAAGGTAAATGCAGGGAATGCAGAATGCCTTTGATAGAAAAAAGCAGAGTTGTATTCAGGAATATTTCACCTTCAGAATTGCTTTCAAAGTTAAAATTCGAATTAGGATTTATACTTATTGATGTTAGATCAGAAGAAGAGTTTTGACGGGGTGAGGAGAAGGGCAGCAGTATCTTCAGGGATATAAGCATTTTAATAATGCGATAAATATACCCAGTGATGAACTTGAAAAAAGAATTTCCGAGATAAAAGATCTTAAGAACAGCGAAATAATAGTTTACTGTTCACACAATAACAGAAGTCCGTACAGCAGTCAGATACTTACGGATGCCGGCTTTTCGAATGTAACGAATCTTATGGAAGGCATAAAAGCATTTGCTGATGATTACCTGATAAATTCAGATAAGGGAAGAAAATATTTTGTGAAATAACTTATGGAAATTCCGCAATGGGTTATAAATACTAAAAATCAAAAAACACTTTTGCAGATAAGGAAAACAGCTGAGCTTCCGGAGCGCGGTCCAGCGCGAGAGCTGTCTTATTAGTGGGATCGATGTTAAAGTAAGCGTATTCGAGTTCAGTAATTGCATAAGTAAAATCAGAGATGTAATACTTCAGTCCTAAACCCGTTTTAAACCCCTTAAGCCATTTTATCTTAGAAACATTATAGAGTAAATAATCCTGAGAATAGTAATCATATGTTTCATATGAATAATATTCCCTGACTCTGTCATAGCTTTCCGAAGTATATTGCAGAGCGTAACCGAATTTTATGAAAGCGCCGTAACCGTCTTCATCCCCGGAACTGATCTTTAATGACAACGATAACGGAATTGCAAAGAGAGAAGCATAGTCATTTCTGTCGAGATAATTCCTGTTCCCGGATTCACCTGATTTGAATTGCGGATCCACCCTCCCGCTGAAATGAAATAAAAAATCCGATTCCGCTTCAATGGAAATATGTTCATTTAAATTCTTTCCAAGGATGAAACTGAAAGTGATTGGTGACCAGATGTCATTATAATCATCATAATAAGATCCGTAGCTGCTGTAGGGATAATTATAATCATCACTTAGTAATCATAAGAAGACAGAATTCTCATCTGATAACACTTCCGAAATATCCTCCTAAATAACTTGATACCGAAGTAACCGGTCCCATATAAAAATTGTCATCTGAATAATATGACTGAGAAACAACATTTCCGTTATTTATAAAAATAAAAGAGATAAGTATGATCAGATATTTTTTCATCAGAAATTAATATTACAAAATTAATG
>JADJWZ010000006.1 GCA_016716125.1 Ignavibacteria bacterium
TGTCGAAGGATTGAAACGGATTCGGTTTTGGTTCTGAAGTTTTGTTTCGATTACACTATACAAAATTTGTACTCTTATCAATATTATTATACTTTCATCTTCACCGATTGTGAGACGAATAATCATTTATATCACCAAATCACTCACAATATTCACTTTCTTAAACTCAATCCCCTCAAATTCCTTAAAATGTTTCTTACCATATTCTATCTTCATTCCCTCCCCTACTCTCAAGTCATCATCATCTAGGCTGCCTTTTGTCTCAGCTACAAAATATAGTTTTTTCTCATCCTTAAATATCAATGCCCAGTCAGGATTATATTTCCCAATCGGTGTTTCTATCGTGAACCAATTCGGCAGCTTCATATAAAATTCAATGTTCTCATTACTTTCACAATCTACTGCAAATTGCTTCTCCACATCTGAATCGAATTCGATATAATTGTATAATGTTTTTTTATTATTATTTACTTCAATCAGGTTATTAGTGTAAGCTTTCAATTTCTTCAGATTCGAATAGTTTCATTTCATATTCTCTGCCGGCTATCTTTTCATATTTAATTCCGTTGATCATCAATGTATTCATGACTTTTCTGATTTCATTTACTGATGAATCCAAAAACAATTGTGGATTTATTAATACATCTTTGAGACGCCCGGAGTCCTTTAGTATTTTTACAATTGTTGATCTGGTGAGTTCTGTTTTATTTTGTAAATAACCTATTATGTCAGGTATAATGTTTGTATACCCTTCAATTTCAACCGGTAGACTTGTTCCTGTAGCAGTTGTTGTTACTCCTTCATTCGTTATTTCAATTTTACCTTTTTGAGATATTAACTGCGGCTTTTTGATCTCAGGTAATGATTAATCTTTTTGCTGAATCTTTTATCAGATTCTTACTATCAAAGCTTAACTTATACTTAGTTTTGTGCTTTATTCTGTTCCATAGTTCAATAAACTTTTCATCGAAATTAAAATTTTTTTTCAAAGTTACTTTCACTCTGTCCGCAGTATTTTTAATTCTATTTTTGAATTCGACTCCGCAGTCTTCCCTTATTTCATTTTGTAATTGTTTTGCGAAATCTTCATAGCTTTCATTCGCTATAACAGTAAGTTTATTTATATTCTTATCAAATGTCCTTTCGCCATTCTGATTAACTGCTAATCTTAATCCTCTTCCTATTTCCTGACGTTTTTTCAATTCAGATTTTGTTTCGTTTAGAGTGCATATCTGAAATACATTCGGATTATCCCATCCTTCTCTCAGAGCAGAGTGACTGAATATGAAACGTAATGGAACATTTGAATCTAAAAGTTTTTCTTTGTCTTTCATTATCAACTGATAAATATTATCATCATCTTTTGATTCACCGGTTGTGTCTTTAATTCGTCCTTTCTTATCCTGTGCAAAATATCCGTTATGCAGTTCCTCAATTTTAAACTTGGTCAAATCTCTATATGCGGCTTTTTTTATTTCCTGATTGTAAAGTTCTTCAAACCATTCTGCAAATTTACCTTTTACTTCATTACCATATTTATCATAAGAACGATAGTTTGCAACTCTGTCAATGAAAAATAAAGAAAGCACTTTGATCCCGTGTTGCCTGTAGTTTACTTCCTTCTTTAAATGTTCTTCAATAGTTTTTTTAATTTGATATTTCATAATTTCATCTGTAAAGCCACCCTGACTCTGTCCTTCTTTAAGACTTATTCCGTTTGAGAATATTATCATTCCGTTGGAAGCATCTATATCGTTTATTTTAAATCCGTCATTATAAATTTCACGGCTATTAGATAATTCATACAAATCGTCTCCTACCTTTACAGAGACAGTTTTTTGCATTACCCCATTTTCTGTATTGCAGTCCATTTTTATCTTAGCTGTGATCTTAGTTTTTGTACTTTTAATATTTTCAATTTTTATGAATGCTTGGTTATTACCATATTGTGTATAAATTGAATTTACTTCGATCTGCTTCACCAGTCCCAGATCATAAGCTTTCACCGGATCTAATTTACTAACTAAGTTATAAAGATTTGTGTGCGTTGCTGAATACCTGAGAGTACATAATGGATTTAGGTTTGCAATTGCTTTTTTTCGGATTGTTGTTTCCATGTTTTGGGGTTCGTCAACAATCACAATAGGATTAGCAGATTGAATATACTCAATTGGTTTATTTCCTGAAAGCTTGTCGTTTTGCTTATTGATTATGTTTTCATCTTTGGCAAATGAATCAATATTCAGTATCAGGATTTGAATATTATTACTTGAAGCAAAACTTCTTAATGAAGAAACTTTCTTTGAATTATAAACATCATAATATGCCGGAACTTTATTATAAAGATTTTGTAAATGCTCATGTGTAATTTCTAAATTCTTCAGAACTCCTTCACGTATTGCAATACTCGGTACAACTATAACAAACTTTTTAAATCCATAATTTCTGTTCAGTTCATAAATAGTTCTCAGATAAACATAAGTCTTACCGGTTCCTGTCTCCATCTCAATGCTAAAATCCCTGTTATTCATTACTCCGGGAGTGATGTCATTTTCACTCTGAACTTTTCTTAAGTTCTCTTCGATCTGCTTATCAGATATTATAAGATTATTTCCAAATCCATTAACATTTAAATTCAAACCCGAGGAGTTATCTGACAGATCAAATTCAAAATCACCTTTATTCAACGGCTGCCCTTCAAATAAATTAACAATGGATTTGATTGCTTCTAATTGGTATTCTTGATTTGAGTCAAAGTGAAGTTTCATTTATCAGTTGACTAAATTATTTTTCTTAAGATATCTTAAATGCCACTTTAATCTCTTAAATGATTCAACATCTAAAGCACGTTGCCCGGTTATCATACTTGAGCAAAATTTCGGCACCTGTTTTTCGTTTATATAGACAATATACATACCACTATTTTCATCAATCTCTGAGTCTGATATTTGCACATCTTCTTTTAATTTTCTTGAGGCAAATGCACATTAACTACAATTATTAGCCTCGGTTCTAGTATTCTTATTAAATCTTTTGAAATCCTTAAGTTGTTTAGCGAAAATTTGATTATCTATTCTTTTTTCAAGATTTTGATTCGTTTCGCTACATAATAAAAAAACATGTTCCCAGCCTAAATCAACTCTTGCTTTGATAAATCATCAAATTTTGCAAAAATACACTTTAGGTTCATTCTATCGATTTTTTATAGCAAGAGACTTTATATATTTAAGTTCTGATTCGTATACACTTCTGTTTGCCAATGCAAAAACACCTTCTATCTTGTTAGCTAAATCCTTAAGTTTCGGATCAGAAAACTTTTTTTTCATACTCATAGGAAAGGATGGATTAGAACCAATAAAAAGTACTGAATTCTTTTTTAATCGGGAATAAATTAAAGGCATTCTAACCGATACATTTGGATATTCTTCCCATACTTTAATAATAGTGTTATTAATCTTACTTACTTCATACTCTTCTAATAAATTCATTTCTATTCAGTATTACTTTCTCATTGATATGGGAATATGAAACTATAAAATTATTATGTTAATTTTTCAGGATAAGGTATTTTTTGATGTTTTGGTTCTATTAAAATAAGAACTAACCTTCTTATTAAATCCATAACTTTTACATATTGATTAAAAGATCTTTCCCAACTAAAATTTGACTCTATATTCGAATGAGCAATTTGATTCCTATAATCCGTAATAACCCATAATAATTTTCCATTTTTAATTTTGGTCTTTGAATAACTAAATCCTACTTCTTTAAATGGTATATGCAAATACGTTATTACTGCTTTAATTCTCTCCTGATATTCACTGTAACCCTTTCCTGAAGGGTAACTAATTTGATTAGATTGAATAATATGTTGACAAATTGCATCAATTAAAAACAGAGATTCTATAAATCTTGTTTTAAATGAATTTTTTTTCTTAATACTTATTGATTCATTAATAAAGGATATTATTTTCATTTTTTCCTTAATTTTTTTTCCTCTAAATTTTTGAATCAGATCTGCAACAATATCTTCCACAAAATATTTTCCAAAGTATCCAAATGCATCTTCAAACAGATAATCGTTGCCCATATTTTTATTATAATCTTTATACTCTAAAAGTTCTTGTACTTTACCATACTTATCCTTTAATTCAGCTTTATACCCATACCAATCGATTTTATGATAAGCAAAAAGGAGATAATTAACATTACACATTCATCAATCTCTCTTTTTCATTCAATGCAGGATTAGTTTATTTCATTCCTGAATTCTTCATTAATAGAAGGGATAATACTCTTCTAAACAATTTGTCTATTTTCTATGGTTAGGGAATAAATGCGTTCCGAAAATTTAATTGTTAATCCATCAACTGAATTGAAAATTCAGGTTACAAATTTAATAATGTAATCATCATTATAGCCGAAAGATGACTGTATTCCTCGACTCAAAATATAGGAAAATGGAATTTTATACTTTATACTTAAGCTCTCGATTTTATTTTTTTTAAACCTAATTTGTTGTTGATACTTTTCAAGTCTAAATAAGAAATATTGATTTCGTGAATAAATGGCAGTTGTATTCAATATTCCTGTAATTTGTCCATTATAATATCTATTGTCTAAATCAATGAATTTAAATTTGTAAAGTTTATCTTTAAATCTATTTTCAAAATCACTAAGTTAAGTTGTCAATTTTTATTTTTCCATTCTGCTTTAAATTAGTATAATAATTATCTTCAAATTCTAATTCAGCATGAGCATTAAACAATTTGTCATTCAAATACAATTTCCCGTATGTTCTTACCTTTTCTAAATATACTCTCATTAATCAATAACTTTTTTGAAATGGATTTCCGTTTTCGCGATATATGTAAAATGTGTTTTACTTTGATGTTTCTATCTCACCTGCAGTATCTACTACATTGTTTACAGTTTTATATTTTTCAATATTTTCATATCCTCCAACAACTCCATTGGCATATAGAATTTTATTAATAAAATTCTCTAAAACGAAGATTCCATCTAAGTGTTCACAATAAGCAACAAATAACTGCTGAGTTGTCAATAATGCAATATTTGATATGGCTGATACTTTTTCGATTCCGGTGGAAAAGTTTTGTTTCTGCTTTATCCCTCTGCTCTAAAGGCATTTTTCTCCACGCATTCATTATCAATATACCTTTTACTTTAATCTCATTTTCAGTTTCATATTCGCTCATATGAATTTTTAATTGACCAACATGCTTTTTTTGACAAGATCCGATCGAACCTTTAACTTCACAAATAAATGATTCTTATCATAAATGAATTTCAGATCTTCTTTACCAACTGTTCCGTCTTCAGCCTTTATTCCTAATTTTAAAAGAACTTCTTTAGTAACTTCTTCTAATATTTTACCATCCCTAAATAATAAAGTATCTCTAATTCTCTCATAATTCTCTCTTTCATGAATTTTATCTTCTTTTAATAATTCTAATTTATCAATTTGATCTTCGATTTTTTTAACATCTAAATCTATATTTAACAATTTCTCAAAACTATAGCATTTTACCCATTCATCTACTTCTTCACCAGAGTTTAAACTTTCAATGGCTAAATTTAAAATTATCTTTTCAAATTCTTCTTTACTTTCATTAAAAAAAGGTAAAAAGTGAAAACAAGAATACTCATGGGAAATAAATGCAACACTATTTCCTTCGGTGTTATTTGCTAAACTAATGATTTGTTCATTATTTTCTATTGATACCTTGTAATTTTTACTATTGCATTCTAAATAATTCTTAAATAGGGAGCTCTTTCCTTTTAAAGTTAATTCAAATTTATTCCCGAAATCAGATGAGTTAAAATTATTTAATGTTAAAATTGATCTAGCTAATTTATAATTATCAATTTTAGGACTTTTTGAAAAATGTTTTCTTAGGAAATAAATAATTGTTTTCCCTTTTAATAAGTAATTCATAATTTGGTTCTGCCTGTTAACTGGTACTGTAGAAACTCTACCATTAAAATCTAAAATTAAAACTTCATATTCAGATAACGGGCTTGCAAATTGCTCATGTCCTTCTCCAAGAATAGTTTTTTTATCTATTTCGACCTTACCTTCATTACTAAACTTTTCTAACAACGGAAATTCTTCTTTGCTGTCAATCAAAATTTTAGGAATATATTTTTTACTTTCTATTTTCACACCGTCTTAAACTCCACTCCCGCATCTTTCATCTGCAGGACTAAATTTGTTTTTTCCTCATCACTTCCGTTAAAGATCCTATCAAGGCATATTACCTTTTCCGGGATTACCTTTTTTTCTTTAAGATAATCCAAAAGATTTAAAACAGGTATATCATTCCAGTAACTATTATCAGTTTGCCCGAGTCAACTTCCCACCACTTAAAATTTCCTGAAACTTTATCTTTATTTTTTCTTTTCACTAATTTCACATCATCATAAATGTTTATTTCATTTTGTTTAACTTTTACATTCAAATCATATCCCGTGCTTTTAACAAAAGTTCATAAACCATGTTATCTTCATCTGCTCCTTTCTTTATTGGATCATCAAATACTTTCAGTTGTTTATTCAGATCATCTTCATTATCTATCACATCACCTCTCCATAATTTAAAATTTGAATTCTTAAGTTTGAATACTTTTAATCCTAGATCGATTTTCCTCTCAGCATCTTTACCCATTTCCAATTGCTCATTTTTAATTTCGAATTCTAATTTCTTTATCGACCTCTTTATTCTTTCTTGACATATATCTGCGATTGTTTTATATCCTTCTTTGTATGTTTCTGAATCTTTTGATATTGTTTCTGGTAATTGGACTAAGATGAATTGTCTGTTACCATCATCTTCTTTATTTAGTTCAAGAACTGCTTGTGCGAATGTACCCGATCCTGAAAAAAAATCCATAACAGTATCATCATTATTGGAGTTAGTAGAGATTTTTAAAATATTTTTTAATAGCCTCACTGGCTTGGGGTTATCAAATGGAGCGCTTTCATCAAAGAGATTTTTCAACTCTTGTCTTGCTTCTTGATTATGACCTACCTTCGAGTGTTTCCAAATTGTAACTGGGACCAAACCCTCTTGTACATCACTCAAAAATCTTTTAAACCTTGGAACATTGTCACCATTTTCTCCAAACCAAATTCGATTCTCAGTAATTAATTTCTCAATATTTTCTTTTGAAGTTATCCAGCATCTCCCTTTAGTAGGTTTTATACTATTGCCACTTGTGGCGTTTAATAGCGTAATCATATTCTTTATTGTAGGTCTTAACTGATAAATCACTTGATGACCATGGCCCCCGAGGATCGTTATCCAAATTTTTGTATCTAGCATCTTCTTTCTCTGTTCTTGAAAGTAATGTCGGTCTCCAAATTATTTTATTTTTGTAAAATTAAAATATAATCATGATTATCAGACAAATACTTTGCATCATTTTGTGGAGAAAATTTTTTTTCCCAAATAACGGTCGCTATAAAATTCTCTTCCCCAAAAATCTCATTCATCACCATCCTTAGATTATGAACTTCATTATCATCAATTGATACAAATATCACTCCATCGTCCCGAAGGAGATTTCTTGCAAGAAATAACCGAGGATAAATCATTGAGAGCCAGTTACTGTGATACCTTCCGCTTTCCTTGCTGTTCTTCCTGAATAATCCTTCTTTAAGTAAAAAACCCTCTTCATCTTTTTCACCAATTCGTTTCAGATATTCATCTTTTGATTCGCTGAATTTATCAGGATATATAAAACTGTCATTGCCTGTATTATTAGGAGCGTCAATGTATATCATTTTTATTTTACCGTAGTATGACTTCTGAAGAATTTTCAGAACTTCAAGATTCTCACCTTCTATAAATATATTTTCAGTAGTATCAAAATTTATTGATTCTTTTCTGTCAGGAGCAAGCGTTGCGGTTGTTTGTGTTTGAAGGACTTTAAATGCTTCATTCTTCCCTGCCCAGTTGAGCACATATCTTTCATTTTCATCATTTACCGTTTCACCGAGAGTCTTTTTTATTTTATCGATATCAATCTTATCACTTTCCGTAAAGATCTCCGGCATGATTTCCTTTAACTTATTTATCTTCTCATTTTTAACATCAAAAGATTTCCCGTCGATTTTTATTTCTTTTACTTTTTTACTCATTCAATAAAATATCAAAACATTATTCTTAATTAAATGAAATTCTTATGAGCAGGTTAATTATTTTTTCATCCATTTAAACTCAGTGGGGACTGCCGTGATTCATTTACCTAAAAAATCCTTTTCAATAACGTCAAAATTACAAAAATGAAATTCCTTAATTCTTTTAATTTGTTGATGGAAATGTTTTTCTTTCTAAAGTAGGATTTTGAAAATAACGGCTGGCACATTTAATTTGCAAATAAAATATTTCAGAAATTCTATTTCCATTTGATATATTATTTGCAGGATGTATATCTATCTAAATCAATTTTTGAAAATTCCCTCTTCCGGTGAACCAATACAATTCTCTGTATAGCACCATTCACCTCTTATAATATCAGATCAACAACTTGATAATTGAATGTCTTTCAGAGTAAGAAATTTATTGTATATTTGTGTATTTATTATAAATCATATATTGAATAATTTATTTTATGAAAAAACTAACGACAAGGAAGAAAATTATAAATTGCTTAAATTACTATTGCCATACATTTCAACTTTTCTCGCCATATTTCTAGGTGCATTTATAACACAATATGCCTCAGATCGCTCATATGAAAAACAACACAATAAAGAGTTAAAAGAAGAGTGTTATGCAAAATTATCTAGTATAAAAGGTATTCTAGTACAAAGTATGAAGATCTATACACAATCTTTAATTTTCGCAGATTACTATAAGGCTAGATACTATAAGCTTTCAGAAGATACAATTTATTATAATTTAGGCTATGAGGAACATCTACAATCTAGAAAATTTTTACCAGAAGTAACCCAAAATCAGAAAGACTTGCAAGAGGTTTTAGCAAAAATCAGAATTGCTTTTCGGTCTAATGAAAAACTTATTCCCTTATTAGATACTTTAAATAAAAATTACGCAATAGATGTGGACGGTTCATGGACAGAAAAGAATATTCCTTCATTACTTGTATTGGATTCATTGGAGAAAGCGGCTGAAGATTATTCAATGAAGCTAATAAATGACTATTATACAAAGAATATAGACGAGATTCTAATAATACTATTACAAGACTTAAAAAATGAAAATTAAGTATTTCATTTTATAAATTTAAAGATTTGAGAAATGAACTGGATTAATGAGATTGAAAGCAAATTAATTAGTATTGGTTCAACAGAATTTGAAAAGTTATGCTTTCAATTCTTTTCTGCAAAAGGTTTTAGTGTCCATATGTATGGAATTGTTGCGGGAAAAAACAAATCAAGAAAAGGCAAACCGGATATGTACATCTATAAGAATGGAAAATATATTTTTATTGAATGCACAACTGATACAACAAATAATTTTAAAAAATTAAAACAAGATTTGGAAGATTGTTTCAATGTAAAGAAGACTAAAATTGAAGTCGAATTAATTACAGAAGTGAAGTTGTGCTTTAACTTTATAATTTTCCTACTCAGTATAAAGAATTACATGATTTAGCTTTTCAGAAAAACTGTAAACTAATATTGTTTGATCTATCAATTTACAAATGAATTAAAAAGAAAGTATCCTGAAATATTGAAGGAATTTTTTTGAAATACCCTTTGACACAAATCAATTTTGAAAGCCAAAACAATTCATAAAAGAATATCAGAATAATAAACTCTCAACTGGTTTAGATAATGAATTTATTTTCCGGAATGATGAATTAAAAAAAGGCCTGGATCACCTTACCGCCAATGATATATTAATTATAAAAGGTGATCCGGGTGTAGGAAAAACTAAACTAGCCTTGAAATTACTTGAGCAATTTAGAGAGGCAAATACTTTATTTAAAGATTATGTCATAATGAATAAAGGGAATAATCTTTATGATGATTCTAATCGTTTCTTTCAAATAAATGGGAAATACATTGTACTGATTGATGACGCAAATAGAGAATTTCAAATCTTAACACCATTTTACGATTACTAATAAATGATAAAATAAAAATAAAAATAGTAATTACTTTAAGAGATTATGCTTTTAAAAAAATTGAGTCAATTGTAGTTAATTATGATAAACCACAAATTATAGATGTAAAAAACTTTAGTTTTGACGAGCTTAAAGAGTTACTAATGGAATTTAATAATTTCAATTACAGAGTAATTGAAAAAATTTATAATATAACCAAAGGGAATCCAAGATTAGCTATTATGTGTGCAAAATTAGTTCTTGAGGAAAATGATATTTTTGTTTTATATAATGTAGCTAACATTTTTGAGAATTATTATCGTAAAGTTTTTGATGAAATTGAAAAATTACAACGTCCAATGTATTTAAAAGTATTAGGAATTATTTCATTTCTTAGAGTAATTAATAATAACGAACTTGAGACTTTTCAAAAAATTCATGATATATTTGAAATAAGTAAAACTGAATTTTGGGATATAGTATATGAATTAAATAATCAAGAAATTATTGATTTATATGAAAATCAATATGCTAAGTTTTCTGACCAATCATTTCAAAGTTATATTTTCTATAAGGTATTCTTTGAAAAAGAAATTTTAGATTATGGTAAATTATTAGTTAATTTTTCCAATAATTTTGAAAATTATCAATTAATTATTGATAGCCTGAATCCAACATTGGCTAATTTCAATTCAAAATTTATAAAAGATAAATTAATTAAACATTATTTATATTGGACTGATTGTTATAATAATAATAAATTGGAAATACTTAAGGTTTTAAAATACTTTTGGTTTGTTGAAGAGAAAAGAACACTAGAAATTATCGAAAATGAAATTAACAGATTGCCAGACGCTGAGGTAGTAAATATCAACTTTGAAATTGATACTCAAAAACTATATAAATCAAATTATAATAATGATATTAATCTTGAATACTTTGAGATTCTAAAACAATATAAACAATCTTTTTGCGGCTTTATCAAATCATTAGAACTTATGTTTCACCTTTTATATAAATATCCAGAATTATATGGTTGGATAGTGAAGTTCATTAAGGAAGAATTAATTTTTGATAGAGATTCATTTGATGAAAGATATTATTTTCAAATTTTAATCTTCGATTTTTTGATTGAAAAATCAAAGCGAAATAATAAGATAATTGAAAATTTAATTTTCCAAATATCAAACACTTTTTTAGAAACATCTTACAGGACTGGATGGAATACAGGTAAGAATTCTTTTGTTATGGCAACAATACATCTCGTTTTAACTGAAGAGGTTAAGAAATTGAGGCAAAATATACTTGAATATATTTTTAAAAAATTTTGGAATAATCAAAGCAAGGAAAAGATATTAATTTTTTTAGAAAAATATACTCAACCTCAAGGTTTTGAAATTATCGAAGAAATTTATATTTTCGATTCTACGATAATAATACCTTTTATTAGATCAAACTTAGATCCAAACGATTTTCATCAATGTAAAATAGTTAACGATTATATTAAATTTCTTGAAAAAGGACTGCAAATAAAGAACATGTAAACTTAAAAAATATTTCAAAATAAAACATATGAAACATATAAATTATTAATTTGGGATGAACAAAGAGAATTGAAAATGAAATTAAATGAATTTAGCATTTATCAGCGGAATAAGTTAATTAATAAATTCTCTAAATTCAATTTTAATGATTATGTAACTTTAATAATTCAAGCAGAAAAAATAAAGGAGGTTATTAAAGGATATGAAAATGAGCAAATTAACAAATCATTGGATTTAATTCTTGAATATCTGTCACAATGTAATATAGAACTATATATCAAATTGATTGATAAAATTTTATCAAGGGGAAACAAAGCGGGTATAATCCCTCATAAATCTTTGGAAACAACTTTATTTTTAAATAAAATATATACGGATCAGATTTTTAGAATATTGAATAATAAAAAATACGATGAAAAGTATGCATGGCTATTATTATTTTTTACTAATTTATCAGAGGATTTTGTCAATAAGAAATATTTAACTCATTATTATCATTTTATAAATAACAGATTTTTTAATTATTATTGTTTTTTAAATTATGAATTCATAAAAAAGTATGAATCTGTTGATAGAGATGTCTTTTAAAACATTGAAACTTCTTTAATACGAGTGAAAACTAAGAGAATCAAAGTAAATTTTTATTATTTACTTATCCATTTAGAAGATAACCCTATATATTGAATAAATTTAATGAATCAAACTTAGGTTTATTGAAAAACATTTATTTATACCAAATATCTATTAATCCAATGGATTATAACAGAAAAATTTTTAGTTACATAGTTAAAAGAGATAACAAGTTTATTTCTGAATATTTATCATTCAAATATAAAATAAAACTTTCATATCAAAGCATGATGAACTAAGTGATTTTAAAGTTCTATGGGAATTAGACAATTCTGATCAAATTTTTACAAACGCACTAGCATTTTGCAGAAATAATAAAAAATATTCTTTGTGTGGAGATGAGTTTGTAACAGTTTTTTTTGAGAAAGTACCAATTGAAGGTAAAGTAGAGAACTTTATAAAGAACTACATAAAAAAGAATATTAACATATTAAACGACCTTAATATAATTTTTAAAATTATTACCTATTGCTATCCAGATAAACGAATATACTTCCTTAAGTATCTTTTTGAAACAAAACCTGAATTTAAAAATTTTGAGAATTTATATTTAGATAAACAATCTTGGTCAGGGTCTGGAAGTTTAATCCCGGCATATGAAAAATGTAAATTATTTTGGGAAGATGTTGAACACTTTATGCTTGAAATCAATAAGCCAAATTTTTTGGGATTTGTTGGAAGAAATATTGAGAATTATGAAAGTAGGATAAAGTATGAGCTTAAAAGAGATTTTATAGAAGAAGACTAGGTTTCATAATTAAAAAATAATTATTCTTAAATAAGAAGAGTTATTAGCTAACTTCCCCTCCTTCCAAAAACGCATCTTGAATAGATATGAATTGAGAAGGAGAGTAAATCAAAAAATAATCATGTAACTTATCTACGGGGTTTGTGATTTTTCTTTCTTCCTAGGCTTTAGCATGTTAAGAAAGCTAAAAATGTTTTAACGACCTAATCCTTTCCACAACCCTTTGCATTTTAATTCTATTCTTTTTAATTTGTTCTAATAAAAATATAAAGGACCCGTTCTAAATATATTCTTGTAAAATTTATTAATTATCAAAAGAAATGTCAATCAATATTAAGATCCCTCAGATTAAATTTTAAACAGATGTGAATTAATGTTTTTAATAAATTCATATTCATAGTTAGGGCTTAATGTCGTTAACAATTGATTATTCTCATATTTCTACTCGTTTTTACTTTATTTACAGTAACATTTAATTTGATTAAACGAGCATTTTTTTTATCATCGCAGGGTTACTGAGTAAATGCCATTCTATTCGGTTTGTTTGAATTAGAAAAGTAACAAAATTAAAAATCGTTCTTAAAACCTAATACCTATTTTTTAATAAAATTGCTCTATGAAGGAGAACAATGAAAAATCTAACTGTAATATTAGTTTTCATGATTAGTTTGGTTTTAAAATCCACAATCCTTTTTGCTGAGAATAGAATTTATGTACATCCAATTCTCGGTGTTGATGCGGGAAACGAAGGCAGGAATATAGGAAATCCACTCAAGACATTATACAGGGCAGGACAAGTGTGTCATGGAGGAGATACTATCTTTATCAGAGGTGGGTCAACTTATATTGGCTTTCATGATACCTTCCGTCAAATTGATACAATGGGATTAACACCTGTCTGGATCATGCCTTACTTTAATGAGACTGTAATTCTAGATGGTGCAGGTTACAATTTTCAATCCTGGAAGCAGTTTTAAATATAGAACATTCTAGAAATGGTGATAGAAAATCTCCATGTACGAAATAATAATAATGGAGGTGCCGGAATACGAGTAGTAAGCGATAGTAGCCCATTTTTTGTAACTAAAGATGTAATCGTGAGAAAATGTTTAGTTCATGATACTTACAGGCAAGGAATTTTAGTGCAGGCAAAAAATGTAACTATTGAAGGTTGTGAGATTTATAATGCAGTATTAAGAAATACAAATGGAATATTAGGACAATCAGGTTGGGAATTTGCATTAGGCACTTACCTTTGGCCAAGTGATGTCGATTGCTGGAACAACATAGTTTTTAGAAATAATATTGTTCATAATTCATGGGGAGAAGGAATTGTTGCTCTCAGATGTCATAACTTTCTTATCGAGAATAATCATGTATATGATTGCTTTAGTGCTTACATTTATATTGATAATTCTAGAAAAGGGATCATCAGGAATAATTGGGTACATTCCACAAATGACACTTACAATAGATGGAATACGGCACACACTTTTTATGCTCCCGGTATAGGCATTCAATGGGCTGCAGAACAAAATTCATACGGGGTTGATTCACTCGTTTCAGATTTGGACATTTACAATAATTTAATTGTTAGAACAAACCATCCAATAAGCTGGTGGAGAGATATTTCAAATACTCGTTTCAATAATTCGTATGAAAACATTAATGTGTATTATAATACTATGTACTTAGCATATGGGTACGAAGGATTTCATTTAGACGAGAATATTTCTGGGGTATATACCCCAACAAACTGTAACTTCAAAAATAATATTATTTGCAAAGGTCAATATCCGTTAGGCTCATACCAGCGATATATTTCTACTAGTTCTCATTATCAAAATTGGAACATTGACTATAATTGTTTTATGTATGGAAATATACCGGTAAATATTCCAGTTTCCAATAACATCCAAGGCACTCCATCCTTTGTTGACACAACTTATATACATATCGATACTAATTTTAGAATAAAATCTAATTCAAATTGTAGATTTACAGCTTCACCTATTAATAATATTGAATATGATTATTGGAATGCTCTGCGCGATGATATAGAACCTTGTATAGGTTTTCATGAATATGGTGGTACTTTAGGAACCGGATCTATTGAAAGTGAAATACTAAGAAGTTACTACTTGGGACAAAACTATCCAAATCCATTTAATCCAACCTCTATAATTCACTTTGAATTAAAAAGAAAAATCTACTGTAAGTTTAATTATTTATGATATTCTTGGAAATGAAATTAAACGTTTGATAGACAGTGAATTTCGAGAAGCCAAAGGATATGATGTAATTGATGGAACAAATAATTCTTCCGGAGTTTATTTTTATCAACTTCAGGCGAATAATTTTGTTCAAAGTAAAAAAATGTTATTACTTAAGTGATAATTAGAGAATGAATAACAATACTTAAGCTTTTAAATAAGCATTAGCAAATTTAAAATCGTAATATTTATTATTAGTTTGAAACGATAAACCAATTACTGGCATAAATTTCCTAATGTGTGAACTTCTTGAATGAAATCCATTCCTTTTTGAATTAAATAGTTACCCGTGATTTCTCTCTTAAGACCCGGATTGTGTGATACTGGTTTAGGGAGAAGAGTGAACCACAAAACAAAAAACCCCGCTTTCTTACCGCGGGGTTTCTGATATTACTACTTATTTATTTCCGTCACTTCACCTTATCCCTCTCCGGAAACGGATCATTCCCGTAACTGTCCTTGTCTCTTATCTTCCCGTCTTTATTGTGAATCACAAGTTCAGACTTTTTATTTTTTGCGATCTGTCTGGCTCTTTTGACCGCTTCCTTTTTTGTCTTTGTGATCTTTGTCCGGCGGGAATTGTTTTCTCCCTTTACAGCCCATTTTTCATCAGCCGGAATTACATGCTGATTCTTTTTAGATTTCATTTTTATGCCTTTCAGTAATTTTATTTTTAAGTTTTAAAAATATTTAAACTGATTTTTTAATACTGACCTGACGGGGGAAGCCGTCAGGTCAGATTATCAGTTCAATTTAATTATGAATCGTTTCCATTTGTCACTGCTAAAGCCGGCAGTCCTGCAGCTGGAGAATTATTACCTCCGGTCATCTTTGCGCTGCCGGAGTTCAGTGAACCGTTGCTGCTATCCTTATGCCTGATTCCAATATCCCTTATGACTCTTGCTGCTTTGTATCCGTCATAGAAATCCTTGTCATCGATCTTGTATTTTTCCATGAATCTGTCAATGGAATCCACAAGACTGTCGGCATCCTTGAAAAGCGATACCATTGTCTTGATTGCTCCGGTCATGGTTGCGCTGCCGGTATTCTTCGCTCCGAGCGCATCCTTATATCTAACGATCTCATTCAGGAATGCCGTCAGATCATCAGCTGTAATTCCGTACCTCGCTATTTCAGCGCTGTTCTGAACTGCTTTATCCTTTATGGAATTCAGCTCGATCTCAAGCACGGCATCTCTGAGTTTCATAAGATCCGATTTTCTGAAATCTACGGATTCCCTCAGATCATTATTACCTGATTTCTTGGCAAAAGAATATATTGCGCCGGCTACTGCAAGCGCATGATCGATTACAGATTTTCTCACTTTTACTTTATATCTCACCTTTCCTAAAGTTGCCTTGCTGCGCTCGTCTTCCTTGTCAGCAATTTCCTGAAGGATCGATTTAAATGAATTCATGTGTTCTTTGAATTCTTCATTGCCTTCATATCCGGCGCTGTGATCGTCCAGATATGCCCTGACTCCTGAATACATGGAGTACTTGTTTTTTTGAGTTTTTATCATTGTATAGTTTTCCTTATGCCCTTTTGGGCGTTTTTTTAGTTTATGAATGTGTTTCTTTTTTTACAGCTTGACTTCAATTGCAGATCTTTAATGATGTTCCCATTTCCGGACCTGCATGCTGCCGGCAGCATTTTTTGAAATCAGTTCTGCTTTTTTATACTTTCATCTGATTTTCGTTAATTTTTCATATTTTAGTGAAAAATTTTTCACTTTTGGAAATTATTTTACTTTTTCGCAATTTTATTTTACTTTCAGTCTCCATTTCTTTACCTTCAGTCTTCATTTCTTTACCTTCTGTCTCCATTTCTTTACCTTCAGTCTCTATTTCTTTACCATCAGTCTCCATTTCTTTACCTTCAGTCTCCATTTCTTTACCTTCAGTCTTCATTTCTTTACCTTCAGTCTTCATTTCTTTACCTTCAGTCTCCATTTCTTTACCTTCAGTCTCCATTTCTTTACCTTCAGTCTTCATTTCTTTACCTTCAGTCTTCATTTCTTTACCTTCAGTCTTCATTTCTTTACCTTCATGAAAATTATTTCACATTCTCTCCTCATTACTTTGTTTTCAGTCTTCATTTCTTTACCTTCTGTCTTCATTTCTTTACCTTCAGTCTCCATTTCTTTACCTTCTGTCTTCATTTCTTTACCTTCTGTCTTCATTTCTTTACCTTCTGTCTCCATTTCTTTACCTTCTGTCTCCATTTCTTTACCTTCAGTCTCCATTTCTTTACCTTCAGTCTCCATTATTTTGTTTTCACTCTTCATTATTTTATTGTTAGTCTTTAAAATTTTAAATTCACCCATTATTTTTTTAGTTCTTACCTTCTTAATTTCAGATCTGTATCTCTTCTTCCGAAACTCTGTCTTCTTTATTTAATCTTTTGAATTCATTCCGGAATATTTCATTGTCATTCTGCAATTTTCATTCATCTTTATTGTCCCCCGTCTGAGTCTCCGGTGCTATTCCGGGACTCAGACGATAACGATACTCAAACAGATTGTCTCCCGGCTTCTTCATTACGTTTCAGCGCCTCTTTATCTTTTCACTCTTCTTTATTCTGCCGGATCACAAAGTCTGTACTTCATTTTCATCCTGCTTTATTTAAAAATCCGCTTCCATTATTATTTAGATTAAATGGTTCTAACTTTTAACAATTCCTTTACCGGTTTATTTCTATCCGGCAGGAAAGTTCAGATCCTGTCACGATTTTATACTGATTTTATCTTGTGTTAATGTCTTCTTTTAATTAGTCAAAACATAGTGATTTTATACACTCGAGTCAACTTGCAAAAAACGGCTTTTGTGAAAATATTTTTTGAGACGTGCCTTGAGGTACTGCCGGCAAAGGGTTTGCAGAGATTGGCTTAAAAGCATTTTTCTGTAAAAATGACTTTTTTTGTATTCTTACACTTTATAAATCCATATATGAAATAATAATATCATCTGTTCTTTTTGTCATCCTGAGCGAAAATATAGATTCATAATGTAATTCAGATCACACCTGAATTTATTATTCCGGTTGAACCTGTCTTTAATTTTATTTCGAGCGGTTGGAGGATGGAGCAACTCCACCCGCGGCGAAATATTTCTCAAGCGGTTTATGAGCTGTTGGTGGATGGAGCAACACCTACCGCGGCGAAATATTTCTCAAACGGTTTACGAGCTGTTGGTGGATGGAGCAACACATACCGCGGCGAAATTTTTCTCAAGCGGTTTACCAGCGGTTGGCGGATGAAGCAACACAAACCGCGGCGAAATTTTTTTTTAGTCCGAAAAAAACTTATTCCAAAAATAGTTTTATAATCTTTCCTGTTATTAATTTGCAATGATTGATATGTTAATCATAATACTATTTAAATTAGTTAAACTATCTTCTGAAATAAACAGGCTACTACATGATTGACAGAAAAGGTTTTGTTGAAATAAAAAAAGTCTTTACATTATAAAATATAATGTATATTTTTGACATATACTATGATTGAGATAAATGACATAGAAGGATTTGAATGGGATGAAGGAAATAAGCAAAAGAATTTCCTTAAACACAGTGTCAGCGACAAAGAAGCGGAAGAAGTTTTCAATAGTCATCCGTTCATTGTATTACGAACAGCTTATCTGAATGAAGAAAGATTTCAGATGTTCGGCGAGTCAAAGCAAAGACTTCTTACTATTATATTCACTATCAGAAAAAATAAAATCAGAATTATCTCCGCAAGAGATATGAGTAAAAAAGAAAGGAATTTTTATGAACTCAAACTTAAAGAAGAAGTTAAAGCCGGTCCCGGTATTTAAGACAGAGGACGAAGAAAGAGAATTCTGGGATAAGGCGGACACTTCACAATATTTCGACTGAGCACGGCGCAGAGAGTTGTATTCCTTGGCTTAAAGTATTCGACAGAATCAATTTCAATCAGGATGCCTTCTTCCATTTTAGACAGAATAAAGGCAATGGCTAATGAACGCGATGTCCCCTATCAGTCACTTATAAAGATGATACTGGCTGACAGAGTGGAAGAAGAGATGAAGAAATATAAAGCGGCAAAGAAATAAAGTTGAAAAGCTCCGTTCACAAAGGTCTGCGGTTGGCGGATGGAGCAACATCAACCGCGGTGAAATATATTCTGATTGGATTTCTCAGACCTTTACATTTTTCCATTTACCTCTTGTAAAAAGCCATACAGTAAAAAGTCCGACTGATGTTTCTGAAATGAATACTCCCCAGAAAACTCCCGAATACTGCCAGCCGAGATAAACTGCGAGGAAGTATGATAGCGGAATTTGTATCAGCCAGAAGAAAACGAGATTTATCAAGGTCGGAGTTTTCGTATCCCCTGCTCCGTTGAACGCCTGCACTGCAACCATCCACCAGCCGTATACAAAAAATGAATATGAAAGTATCTGCAGCCACTCCGCCCCGATCTTTATTGCTGTTTTATCATCGGTAAAAATTCTCATTAATGAATCATTAAAGAAAAAGTAAATAATGGAAATTACAATTAAGAAAAGCATATTAAAAAATCCTGTCTTCCATACAGCCGCTTCAGCTCTGTCGGGAAATCCCGCTCCGAGATTCTGTCCTACTAAAGTAGCGGCGGCATTCGACAATCCCCATGCAGGCATGATGCAAAACAACATTATTCTCACTGTGATAGTAGCGCCTGCAACTGCTTCGCTGCTGATATCAGCCATTATCCTCACAAGAAAAATCCATGAAGCCATTCCGACAAACATCTGCCCGATACCGCCGACAGACGTCCGGAGTAAGTTAAGCATAACTTTAACGTTCAGACGAATCTGATTAAGCTTCGCCCGGATATGTTTGCCGCCTTTGAATAATACATATATTTGAATTATAACGCCGATGCCTCTGCCGAAATTAGTAGCTATTGCGGCTCCTTCAATTCCGTAAGCGGGAATGAATCCCCAGCCGAAAATAAGCAGCGGGTCTAAAAAAATATTTATGATGTTTGATATCCATAATACGCGCATTGCAATTGCAGCGTCACCCGCTCCGCGGAATACTGCGTTAATTATATAGAGCAGCATTATTACTGCATTTCCGCCAAGCATCCACTGTGTGTATTTGTAACCGTGTTCTATTGTCCACTGATCAGCGCCCATGAGACCGAGCAGTTCTTTTGAGAAAAATATTCCGGCTATTGAAAAAGGAATGGACGCTGCAATGCCGATTATTATTGACTGAATAGCAGCAGAACCTGCTTCTTCATATTTTTTCTCACCAATCCTTCTTGAAACTATTGCCGTTACCGCAGTTGCAAATCCCATTGATATCGAATACAGAAGAAACATAAAAGTCTCCGTAAGTCCGACAGTAGCTACGGCGGATGCTCGAACTTTCCTACAAAATAAATATCCACAACAGCAAAGGTGGATTCCATTACAAGCTCCAGCATCATCGGAACAGCTAAAGAAATACAGGCCTGTTGATATTTATTTTGTATAATCAGAATCCGTTCCTTTGACGGGCATTTTTCAGATCATTCCAGAAAGGATTTTTGGTGAGCGTCCTTTTCAGAATTTGAAGTCATGTGTTCACTTTCGACATAAATTTTTATTTTTCTTGACCTAAAGTTCCCAATGACGATGAGAACTAGGGGGGGAAACTCAAAACCCTTCCCAAACCGTGGCTTGAGAAGGGAAATGAATAGGCTTATTGATCCAAAATTAAAACGGAAATCAAAAGTCCAATTATGCACTTACTGTTTCGCTATCGCAACTTTAAATCTCTCTTCGGGTGAAATCAAATGATCATGATCATCACCTTCGAGGTCTATCTGCACCCAGTTTACTTTACCGGAAAATTTGTTACCTGTCGGACCGTAATCAGGAGAAACAGTTGAACCGCCTTCTGACCCAACGTCACAGGTCTCATCACCGGAAAAAGCCATTGGCACTGTCTTCTCTACGCGACCTTCTCCGATTTTTTTTCCGTCCAAGTAAAGCGTAACATCACCGCCTTTTGCAAGTCCGCCGCCGTCATATTTGAATTCCATTCTTACCTGATGCTTGCCTGAAGGGATATCGCTTTTTGATTCAACGAAGAATAATTCTACTCCAAAAAAGTTATAACAATATTTAAGTTTACCATCTAAAGCATATAAGCTCCATCCGTTAACACTCCCTCCCTGGGCGACGATTACACCGTTAGCGCCTGATTCAGGTACTTCTATCTCTGCAGTTATCGAAATGGATTTATTTTTTACATTTATAACAGAATTTTCACTAAGTCTTCCCATTCCGCCGAAAAGCATTTGAGTTTTCCCTTTTATTAACTGAGGTCTTCCTGCAAGATCGGGATTGAATCTCTCAAACGACCTGTCGTCTAAAGGCAGTACATTATATTTTGCGGCTTCAATTAAAAATAAACGCTGCATTTCATGAAGCTTCTCGGGCATTTCTTTCGAAAGGTCTTTTGACTGCGTCCAGTCGGTATTGGTATCATACAACTCCCATACATCATCATCAAATGCATTTTTATTCGCTCCTAACCACGTGTCCCGTGACGCGTGACAGCAGTCCAGCCCTTATGATAAATTCCACGGGCTACAGAACATTTCAAAATATTGCGTCTCATGTATCAGCCGCTTTGGCGTCGTTAAATGAGTAGAGAGTGCTGTATCCTTCTAAAGGAGATTGCTGAATACTATTAACTACAGTCGGATGTGGAATTCCTGCGCCTTCAAGAATGGTTGGCGCAATATCAATCACATGATGAAACCTGAGAACGAATATCACCTTTGATTTAATTCCATTTGGCCAGCGTATGATTGTTCCGTTACGCGTACCTCCAAAGTGAAGCAACCTGCTTTGTCCATTGATATGGCGTATCCATTGCCCATGCCCAGCCGACTGCATAATGGTTATAAGCGTCAGGTCCCTCCGAATCTTCGTCAATTTTCGACATAAGAAAATCAGGAGTTTGGATTCCGCCATACCATTTAATGTTGACATTTCATTAAAACATCCGTTCAGCGTGCCTTCTGCCGATGCGCCGTTATCTCCGAAAATATAATAAATGAGAGTATCATCCATGATCTCAAGATTATTGAGACAGTCAAACAAACGGCCGACATTGTGATCAGTGTGATCCATGAATCCGGCATAACATTCCATTTCGCGTTCAAGTATCGGTATCAGCTCTTTAGGCATTTCATCCCATGCGGGAATTTCTTTAGGTCTTTCCGTAAGAACAGCATCTTTCGGAATTACTCCAAGTTTTTCTGCTTTGCAAAATTTCATCTCTGATTTTATCCCATCCCATGCTGAACTTACCTTTATATTTATCAATGTATTCTTTAGGTACATGATGAGGCGCGTGAGTAGCGCCGGAGCAAAAGTATATGTAAAACGGTTTGTCCGGCATTAATGACTTTTGCTGCTGTATCCAATTAATCGCTTTGTCAGTCATATCATCAGTAAAGTGATAACCTTCTTCAGGAGTTTTTCCGGTTCGACCGGTGTTGGTCCGTCATATATTGCAGGATACCATTGATTTGTTTCTCCGCCGATAAATCCGTAAAAATATTCAAACCCGCCGCCGCCGGTAGGCCACTGATCATAAGGTCCCATCGGACTTGTCTGCCAGACCGGAACTTCATGGCACTTTCCGAATTGCGCAGTTGAGTAACCGTTTAACTTTAAGGTCAATGCAAGCGGAGCTTTATCTTTGGAATGATTGAGCAATATCCCGGAGCTGAAGTTGCAATTTCTGTTACACCTCCCATACCTACTGAGTGGTGATTCCTTCCGGTCAGTATTGCTGCGCGTGTAGGTGAGCATAATGCTGTTGTATGAAATCTGCTGTATCTCAGTCCATTTTTTGCAAGCTCATCCGCAGCCGGTGTATTGATCACACCGCCGAACGGACCAAGCCGCAAATCCCACGTCATCAATTAATACAACAAGAATATTCGGCGCGCCTTTAGGCGGACGGATCTCTGTGATCGGCGGAAATTTTGTGTCGGGGTCTTTAGCATCATAAGTCGTCAGTCCTACGTGCTTTCTTTCAGGAATAGGAAGTATGTCTCTTCCGTTTTCATTGTTTGCCATAATGATTTTTTAATTTGTAAGTTTAGAAAAAATTTACACCTATAATAATTAGAATTATACTGTTCAATTCTAAAGTTTTAATATTTGATTTTTTTATACGGTAACTCCGGAATTAGTTTTATAAAAAAAAATTAGAATTGATTTTAAATATTTTAAAAAACTATTCCTGTTATGCAGAGACCTGTCAATAAACATGGATTGATTTTTAAAGAATTAGTTTTCGTTAGCGGGTTGTGTACAAAGTAAAATAAACTATTTAAAAAATCAATAACAAGATTGCTGTTTATAAATTATCAATTATCAATTATCAATTATCATTAACTATTAACTATTAACTATTAACTATTAACTATTAACTATTAACTATTAATCGGTATTTATTAAAACCGTCCGGGAGCGGTTGGCGGATGGAGCAACACCTATCGCGGCTAAAATAAAAAAGCCGGAAGAAAAACTATTCCTCCGGCCAAATTATTATTAACTATTAACTATTAACTACTATAAACTATTAACTACAACTATTAACGCAAACTATCTTATAAGCGCCATCTTCTTCGTCTCAGCAAAGCTTCCTGCAGTAATGGTATAAAAATAAACTCCGCTTGATAAATTACCGGCATTAAAATTTACCGAATAGTAACCTGCGGTTTTAACTTCGTTTACTATTGAAGCAACTTCCTTCCCTGATACATCAAATAATTTAATGCTTACAATTCCGTCAATGGGAAGATCGTAATTTATTGTCGTTGACGGGTTGAAAGGGTTCGGATAGTTTTGCGACAGATCAAATTTTGCGGGAATACCAACAATAACTTCATTGCTCAGATTGAAATACTCAAAATTGCCGTTGAAGTCAATCTGTTTCAGTCTGTAATTATAATTTCCCGTTGATAATCCTTTATCAGTAAATGAATAATTGACTGAAGAAGTTGTTGTACCATTTCCGTTTACTCTGCCAACTTTTGACCATACACTATTGACTAATGAACGCTCGATCTCAAATCCCGAGTTGTTCGTTTCAAAAGATGTTGTCCAGTTTAGTTCTACATTCCTGCCGTTTATTGAAGACGTGAACGAAGTTAATTCGACCGGAAGAATGGGATCAATATAACCTAATCCTCTGATATCATCAGGTAAATTACTAGCAACAAAAGATACTGCACCTGCAGATGATATTGTTAATGCCCGGCTTGAAATATCCGTTACAGCAAAATTACCTCCTCCTAAATACACAGCGCCAAAAATCTCACCATGTGTAATTCCGGATTGAACAACGGGAGTTGCAATAAATGTAGTTGTATTAATTTTCTCCATAAGGGCTGTACCATTACCGGACCAGTGATAGATATGTCCGTCATCATAATTATAAGCTATTACTTCACCGTCAACTTCTAATGAAAAAGGTCCTGCAAGAAATGTTGTTGCGGCTGTTGATAAGTTCACACTGTAAAGTCTTTCAGCAACAGCACCTCCTCCGTTACCTCCCATTGCATACATAATTCCGTCAGTAGATGAATATGTAATTGAAGAAAAATTACCTCCCAGATCACCAATATCCGTACAGATTCCTGTAGCCGGGTCTATTGTTACAAGTCTTCGGTCGGGTGTTGATGTTCTTACTATAGCGTAAAATAAAAGATCATCTGAATTCCATGACAGAAGTAGCCCCAATACTGTAAAATCCGGATAGAGTTATTGCCTTTCTTGAGAGTACATTCCAGGAAGGATCAAAGACATAAACTGAATCTGTAAAAGGACTCGTTCCTACAAAATCATCTCACCTTATCTGGCATTAAATAAAGTAAAAAGTAGTACTGTTAAAGCAAAAAAAGTTGTAATGATTTTCATAACTTTTTAAAATTTAGATTAAGAAATTTTTAGAAAAAAAACTGCAAAGACCCGGCAGTTTTGTGAATCTCCGGAATGAAATTTCTACAAAAGGGCTGCAATAATTTTATCCGGAATCAAATTAAGGGACTCCTTTCCTTGGGGAATATGTTGTTTAAAAAGTTTAGAATACAAAAGTAATAATTATTCTAACAAATTTCCAACAAAATCTTAAAGTTTCATCAGTCATAAACCGTCTTTACATACCTCATGATTTATGGAATGCGGATAAGATTGATTTTACGAATGTTCGCGGATCATAATAAAATGTTATAAAAAATTTTCTAACATCTTTTTTGACTTATTATACTTTTGAAACAGAGGTTCCTTCATCGAATTATATATATTTAAAGTGATATGCAACAAGCGGATATATTTTCTTCGCCTTTTCTTTCATAAATATTAGCGCTTCCCGAAATTAAACTTAAGTAAAATTTCTTCGAGGTAATTATCTGACTCGCAGCAGAAATCCTGCATTTTAGTTTTATTCAATCGAATCTTTCCGTTATGTAAACTGTTTATTAATGCCCTGAATTATTTCAATATGAGTATTTTCTCTACATATTAATTATAAAAGATAACTATTTAGAATGTTTTAACTGTTTTTTAAAGGAATGAAAGTTGCACTCATATTTTATATAATACGAATGGGATTTTATTTTCAAAAAATCCCTTTTTAATTTTAATTATTTTTCAGAGGATAAATGAATGAAACCTAGCTGGAATTTTTCATCGGTTCTAAAACAATAATCAATTTGACCATTGAAAAAAAATAATTTAATTGATTGAATCTTTTGAAAATTTAAATATAAATTTTAAGAGTTCAACAATGAACAAATTAGTAAAAAATAGGTTTATCCTTCATTCTCGCAATTTATCTCAGCTTTCTTTCAAATACTGGTTCCGGACACGTTACATGTGATCGGGCGTACCTCATATTGAAAAATTTATGATCACCCTAATGATCCTGTTACATCATCTCGAAGGTCAGTATTTCTTTGAAAAGGCATATGGTCCGATTTTCCTGATCACTTTATATATGAAGAGCTGCATTGCATGGAGTGAACAAAATGAAACTTGTAGATCCGTGCAACCTCGAGGTTCTGAATGGTATATTGGTTTCTATGATGATGGAATTTGATCGAGTAAAAGTCAGGGAACCTCAGATTAACTTGGGATACTGTCACTTGTCAGGATACAAAATTCGAAGTAGTATATCCTTCCAATTTTACCACACTTACAACACATATTATGATTCTGTTGTAATGAAAGTCACAATGACTCCGCATCCGGTTGATAACCGCATTGATCCGCTTGTTCCCTATGTATGTTACAATGGAGATACAAATATAACTACAGCTGCTGGAATAACTGCCTCGGAGAATTGATAACTTTCAATGTATTGATTCCTCGCAGTTTCCCACTGCAACATGCCTGATGAATTTTGACAAACCTTTACCGGTAGAACTGAATTCCTTCACAGCAGCCGCAGATAACGGAAATGTTACTTTAAGCTGGACGACCTCAATGGAAACAAATAACACAGGATTTGATATTGAAAGAAAATCCGACGGTGTATGGACTAAGATCGGATTTATAGAAGGTAAAGGTAATTCCTATGTTCCTTCGGATTACACCTATGTCGATAAGAAACCAAACTGAGAAGTTATAATTACAGGCTCAAACAAATAGACTTCAACTGAAACTTTGAGTACTATGATCTCTCGGGATTTGTCAACATCGGTGTTCCGAATAAATTCAAACTGTCACAAAACTATCCGAATCCGTTCAATCCATCGACAAGGATAGACTTTGCTCTTCCGAATAACGGTAATGTAATACTCAAGATCTATGATCTCACGGGAAAAGAAGTAGAGACAATAGTGAACGATTTCAGAACAGCAGGATATTACACGATAAACTTCAATGCATCGAATCTTGCAAGCGGAATATATTATTACAAACTCACTGCCGGTAATGACATAGCTGTCAATAAAATGGTAGTCGTTAAGTAATTACTATTTCGCGATTTTACAAATTAAAACTCACATGAAAAATCCGGTCTTACGATCTGGGATTTGTAGATCTAATCTTCGGCATTTATTTTATATACTGATATTTGTTTCCTATCTGGTTAATCGGAAATTGTCATGGTGCGGTATGACGCATAACAGCTCCAGATATAATCAATATTACCTTTTCAAGACTTGTTCTGTATAAGCAAATTTATAATCAAACAAAAACCTTAAAATTGTATCCATCTGCTGTTGACATTTTTTTGTCCAGTATCTCTATTGTTTGCTTCCTTTTTTTAAATTTTAAAATGTTTTCTGAAAAACAATTTTTCGGAACCATCTGTTATATAATTCAGTTATACCGTTATAAGGGAATATTCAGTTCGGCTGTATAATTACCCGTTCCTTCTTTGAAAATCTTCCGCTGAAAAAGGATTACTTCCGTCAATAGCCAGATCCTGAACTGAATTATACTTAATAAGACTCACTTCATAAATTATATTGACTGCATAAGTTGAATTAAAATTATTCCTCGAGAATGGGTTGAGTTCTGAACTTATTATACCTCCGTAAATAAATCCGATAATTACAGAATTTCCCTGATCTTATTCAGATTTAAAATTCCATTTGAATAAACTGATATATTATGAAAGGAATGAACTCTCCCGTTCGCCTGCAAGTAAAGGCATTTCGACAGGCAAAACATACTCCCCGTTGGGAACCGTCAGCATATCTTGAAAGTCTGTTGATTGTTTTTACATACGGTACATTTAAAATCAGTTACAAAATCATTCCCTCAGGAAATAATAATTTTTGACTTATTCCTCCGAAGAATAAAGTATTTATCTGATTATTCTTTTTATCATATAATGAAACCTTTGCTGTGCGATAATTACTTAAATACTGATTAAAAGAAGTTACCGGTATATATCCGGAAGCAGTAATATCAACAGGATAAAAAAAAGGCAGATCTGCATTTGTCTGAAAGACACCGGAAGAAACTGTATAGCCATAGCTTCCGTCAGGAAAAATCTGCGGAGAAGATTAAAATCTCTTCTGTGAAGATCGCCTGATCAGTAATTGTTTCAAGATTCCGAATAACTTAATTTGACTTCGTATTTTGAATTTCAAACTTCCTTATACCGTCAGTATAAGTCTGTTTATAAGTTCTGTGACCCATTGGATTATATCTGCCGTCAAATCTCTGTCCTCCGATCAGGTAGAAAGTATTTCCTATCTTCCCCATCTGCCCGCCGGTCACGGCAAAAATATCATCTTTAATTTGCTTAAAATGTAGCTACTTACAGGATATCCACTTATAACTGGAATTTATCGGTTCCCACCGAGACAGAGTTAAATATGGATAAATATGATCATCCGCAGAGGCTGTAACCAAACCCGCCGGTAATATATAGTATATTTCCATCCTGATAATAATTCATATTGCCGGACCGTATCTGCTCTTTAAACTTAACGGAAGTTCATTTACGGATGAGCTCCAGTACTTTTAGCTTTGCATCTATTACATAAATCGGTGTTATTTCATCACCGGAAATGCTCTGAAAGCTGTCTTGCATGTGAGCCGTCTTTTCTGCCGCTGATTATCAGCCATTTCCCATTGTGATGCGCGGTTACAAAAGAATGAAGTCCTGGAAGGTCTGGAATGCTGACAGGATTTATACTTACGGAATATTTGAAATTATCTTTTGCGCAAAATTAATATTAACAATAGATAGAAAAGCTATAATTATAATTAGGTAATTTTACTCATTCTGTTTACCATTTTAGAATGGATTTAATTTCAAAATATTTCTTATCCAGGTTCACCAAAATAAACTATTGCTTCGGTAAAAAAAAATCTCAATCTGAAAAACACTGTATTTTTAGAATCAGTAATCTTTTCCAGATTGAGATATATAAATAAAATTAATTTCTTTTTACGCCAGCCTGCCCAGTATGGATATCCGTTATCATCTCTGAGCGTCAGTACCTCATCACCCTTAATTATTTCTTTTGCAATGATCACCATTTCTCCTTCGTAATTAACTCTTGAACCTGTTACAGTAATATCATCGTTCTTATTGATCTGAACGTCCTGATTATCAATATACCATGACGGTCCCAGATGTACAGTGATACTTCCGCTTTTTGTGTTGCAACAGCAATGAATTCCATTGACATTCTGTTACCGTGTGAAATCTGATCAACGCTTAAAACCGATCCGTTAATTGTTTCTACAGTGTTCACATCATACATTCTGTTATAGTTACTTCAGGACCCCAGCCGGTCTGAGAATAGATATTTCTGACAAAAAAAACAATGTACCATTAGCAATGAAGATTAATTTTTAGCAGTTTCATTTTTAGTTCCTTTCTGTTTATTTATTTTAATTTGACCTGCAATATAACAGGCATTATTAAATAACTCATTTTGACTAACACATCAATTAAAAAGCATAAATTTTTTTAATTGATTGAAATATTTTTTAATAAATAATTATTAGTATATATCAAATTTGTATATTCATTTTACTATTCAAAGAAATCCATAAGTAATATTTTTGCCTTACCCCAGTTTGTCCGGTTTAGACAATCACTTTGTCTTAGGAAGATTAATTTCTCCTTTAATAAGTCCGGATTCTTTCAATACGTTGAGATGCTGTGACAATGTGCTGTTAGCTATAGGTAATTCTAACGCCATATCTCCGTGATAGCAATGTTCCTGCTTTAAAAGCTGCTGGAGTATTGCAACTCTGACCGGATGTCCGAGCGCATTCCCAAATTGTGAAATCAGATATTGTTTCTCCGTATATTTTCTTTTTTATTCGGCATAAGAATTATTTTCGTTAAATTACGAACAATATTATCCTATCAATACATTTTTCTTTCACCAAGAAGTTTCACTTCTGATAGGATCTTATTACAGAATAATTTTGAACCGGAGATGATTCAGTTTATAGTAGGAATCCATCAATTCTGATCAATGAAATCAGATGAGATTGAAATATTATTTATTGAATAATTTTGAAAGTTTTTGTTGTCTTGATATTTTTCAAAAAACTATTCCGGTTTTTCGTATGGTTTTTTTCCTGCGTCCGAGTTTAGTTGTCGAGAATTCTTCACTTATCAACTGCCTCGTCAACTGCCTTATGAATTGTATCAGCTTTACTTTTAACTGCAATTGGCTGTCTTCCTGTAATGCGTGCTTCCAATACACAGCGTTTGTCCATCAGTCCGTTTTTTTTACCGGTTTCATCAGTTAGATAAACTTCAAGTCTTGATATCTGATCACTAAACCTGCTCAGTTCTTCTGATAACATTGTGATTAAAGGTTCTCGAAATTTTTAACTAGTTGTAATTTTTTTTTTTCAAAAGAAAATTAATTAAACCTGATATTATAAGTAATTCCAGTTTTATTAACTTAATTTTGAAACAGAGATTTAAAATATTATTTCCCGAACTGATTTAAGTGATGGTCTAAATGTTTATACAGCATATTATTCCATTCACCGGAAGAAAGCGCACCAAACGAATTTGATTCTTTTCCATTGAAATATTTCTCACCGAGTTCTCGTGTTCTATTTTATAATCAATAAGTCTTTTTTCTTCTTCAAAATTCTTTTCGTCATTCATTAGCAAACTCCAGACCGGTTCTGCTGTTATGCGGATACGTTATAAGCCATTAACAACTTTATTTTTATAAATGTCTTTAAAATAAATTTCAGAAAAGCGTTTTAGCGCGGGATGCTTGTCCTCTTATATCATTTCATAGTACATTACAGTGAGCAAAACGCATTTGTCCTGCCGACATTTTAACCCCATTGCGGTTTGTCTTCGGGACTAAGTTTGTTAATGCGGCTGATGATCTCATCAGATACTTTTGCATCAAAAATGTTTTTCATATTTGAAATTTTAATTTATAAAAATTCTGTCCGGTAAAAGTATGTGGCAATTACATCTCTTATTTCTTTAAAACCCTTTGTCTTTTGTAAATTTTCTTTTACTCTGTAGTTTCACGATCGTGAGATTAAACTCAGCGGTAATGGCTTGTCGAGAGAAACTGCACCGTACCCTTTCCTCCTTTTGTATTCAGCAAGTTCCTTTTTAAATTCTTCAACTCCCCTCAACGCAGGGTAAATTCCAATATGTTTTAAAAAGCTGCGAAATAAACAACATCTACCGTTCAGCTTAAAGCAGGAACCCCGTAACTGATAGCTTCAACAGCTCCGATGGCTTTTCTAAATGTCTCACGAATCTTTTTTTCAGTAATATTCTGATCTCTTCCGGAAATGCGGCAATATATCCGTCAATGTCTGCAGGTTTTTTCATTTAAAATATTTTTAAGTTAATGAATAGAATAGAATTAAATAAATATCTTATTTTAAATATTGAAATTATTACTCATTTGGTTTTCTTTACAAATATCTTTTTCAGTTTAATATTATAGTCCGGAGCATTAATAAATCTTTGACTTAATTGAATTTGATATAAGACAAGCGCTCTCCGATTTGAATAAGACTCGTTCGCGTTCATGGTCTTTCTCATCTGTAATAGTAACCGTTGGTTCAAGAATAATTTCCGTCATCAGAAATTTTCCCTCTATCTGCTCAAGCTTTCCTTTGGTATTGCAGCTAAAGCTTGAGAAGTTGAGTTTTGGAATTTTCCGCAATTGATAAAAATGTCGTCATAAGACAACTACTGACGGCAGCGGTAAATAAATGTTCCGGCGGACCAGATGCTCTGGGATTCCTTTCGAAATTCCGGCGGCGTCGCAAACTTCTATACAGCTGTCCTTATCAACATTTAATTCGGGCGAACATAAAAACACCTTTGCGGTCTTCATTCCAGATTATATCTACATTATAAAAATGCGGTTCCATTTTAATAGTATTAAATTATTATAAGACGAATTGTTTTTAAAATTTGATAGAGCTGCTTATGATTCTTTCTTTTGCCGTACTTATCCCAAGCATTGAATACAACGTACAACCGCCAATAAGACTTGTCAGTACTAATACGGGCAAATATTAAAAGAACTATGCCTAATACACCTGTGATTACATTTACAACAAAAAAGAATCGCAATAACTGCAGCAATAATTATTCTGATTATCTTATCAGATGACCCCATGTTTTTTTTTTCATAATATTTTTATTTTTATTTAAATTAATGTCAGACAAATGTCTTCTATTTTCTATAACATTAAAATGAGAAATGTCTATAGACTTCTATTCTAATTAAATACATTCCATTATAAATTATAATTGATTTAATTGCATAAATTATTCGAAAGAATAATATCAAATTCAAAAACAAGCTTGCTTTATTAATGAACCGCAAAACTTCGCCATTTCAGATTTTTTCAGTTTTCCTTTTTTCTGGAAATACTCTTTAACTATTACAAATATTACCGGAGTTACAAACAGTACATGAACTGATGACGTAAGAATTCTTCCGATCATCGAAGAAAGAGGGTTTAGCAAGATCCGCACCCGTGCCTGTCGTCCACATAATTGAATTAATCCAAGCATTGCAGTTAAACGGTCAGTTAATCTGGCCGGAGTTCGAGTATTAAGCTCCCTTCTGTTGCATTTCATTGTCCTGCTGAGAAATGTTATCAATTTTCAGATAATTTTTTATCAAGAGCCTTCGTGAAGATAATTACCATTATAACACCGGTTTCAACCGCTATTCCGTACAACGCAATAAAAACCCACCCAGATTGCGTGACAGTACCAACTGGCAAAATTGACATGTAATATATTCCTCCAATCAGTGCAACGGAACAGACAGCATTACCAGCGTAGCCTTCCAGAAAATTCTTGAACGTAAATCAAAGACATAAATATCACAAGGAAAAACTATTGGTATAATGATCTGAAGTCTTTCCTCTGTTTTATCTGATTTTCTCCCACTGACCGCTCCAGGCTAATAATAGAGTATCCGAGTGGTAAACCCAAAGGGCGCAAACTCTTTGTCAAGCACTTCCTTTGCTTCATTAACAAATCTTCCCATGTCCCTGTCCCTCTCATTCAGAAAAACTACTGACTTGAGTAATGCATTTTCTGAGGATATCATCGGCGGACCGGAAGTAATATTAATATCAACCATGCTCACTGAAAGGCACCTGAGCAGCTTTAAATATTTCATTGAATTAACCGTGCAATCGCCGGGAATAGGTCACCCAGACTTTTTAAAGCTTCCACATCTGACCGGAAATCTTTCTTTGCGTATCTGACTCTTATCGGAAAATCTTCTTCTGCCTTCGACTGTGGTTGCAATATTCTCAATGCCGATTGCAGGCAGTTTCTATTACATCCTGAATGTTCGACACTCATTCCGTACTCCGGAGATCGCATCATTGTTGATATCAATATCATTATAAGATCCGCCCTGAGTTCTTTCTGCATAAAACATCAAAGGGCTCCCGAATAGTTCTTCATTGTTGTTTCGGCATTGATCAAAGTTTCTCAAGAGTATCAAGATTGTCACCAGAAGATCTTAATTCCAAGATCCGTTCTTATGCCGGTCGAAAGCATAGTTAATTTTTGTTAATTATCGGCTTGTGTCCAGCCGTTGATGACACCGTAAATCTGTGCAGTTTTGAATTCATCTCCTTTACAATTTCAGCTTTTGTAATCTCTTCCCGCCATTCGGATTTGTTTCTTAAAATTATAATTGATTCTATCATACCTGACAGGTGCAGGATCGGTGGGTGTTCCCTGCCCTTCCTACTTTCCCCAAAACTGATCTGACTTCAGGAATACTTTTAATAATTGCATCCTGTACCTGCAATACCCTCTTTGTTTCCTTGTCACAGAAACATTCCTCCTTTCGGCAGCATTTCAGTGGATAAAACAAACACTTCCTTCGATCCAATGGAGGCATAAATTCAGCGGTCGGTTTCATTATCAGGGGAACCGTGATAAGTAAAGCTTCCATTATGATTGACAAAGAAGCCAAAAGTTTTCCTAAATTTAAAGCCAGCCTGAGGACACCCCCATACAATCTGTTGAAGAATCTTGTAACCGGATTTTTGGATTCTCTCTTTTATGTACTTCTTCTCTTCATGAATAATCTCATCAGCATCGGAACCAGCGCGATCGTAATTCACGCCGAGCTGGCTATGGTGCGTGGGTTTTTGTAAAAGCAAGCGGGTGAAATAATTTTCCCTCCTGTCCCTAGAGCATAAACACCGGAATGAAATTTGAAATCTCATTATAATTGTTTCGGGAAAAGAATATTGCCCTTGCTAACCTGTTTTGGGTGGTGACCTCCCGGGCGGATATTTCTTTGTAGTCAACTGTGAGTCCTTTCTCCTGAGCTTTGGCTGCAATATTCCTGTGTTACTTTTCCACCATTACAATTGATGGGTCCACAAGGATTCCGATAGAAATAATAAGACCCTCCCAGCCCCCCTATGTTTGAAGTGATCCCTGAAATGTTTCTCATGAGAATAAATGAAATAAGTATTGCAACAGGAATTCTGATAAGTATTCTCAAAGTGCTTCTGAGATGAAAAAGAAATATCAGCAATAACAAGACTTCTTACAATAATCGCTTCTTCTATTATTGCGTGTCATGAAGAGTTTGTATTGCTTTTGAGATCAGATCGCTTCGGTCATAAGAGGTCAAGTAATTTCAATCCCTTCAGGAAGTCCTTCCTCTAATTCTTTAAGCTTTTCCCTTTACCTGCTCAATTACAGTATTTGCATTTTCACCATACCGCATATTTATTATTCCTCCTACGACTTCACCTTCTCCGGGTTAAAATCAAGCATACCCGTCTTATGTTCCGCCGTGGATCTGAACAGTTGCTACATCTCTTATCTTTACAGGATTTCCGCTTTGACCGGTCTTTAAAGTAATTTCTTCAATGTCACTGACATCAGTAATATAACCTTTGCCTCGGACAAAGTATTCTATATCTGACGATTCAATATTTCTTCCTCCAACATCTTTGTTGCTTCGGTGAACTGCCATTACTATGTCATTTATTCCAATACCATAAGCCGATAATCTGTTCGGATCAATATCGATCTGATATTGCTTTACAAACCACCTACGGAAGCGACCTCTGCAACTCCTTCGACTGACTGCAGTCCCACTTTCAAATAATAATCCTGCAATGCCCGAAGTTCACCGAGATCATACCCCTCATCTCATAAGATGATACCAGCAGACGCCCAACGCCTGTTCCGTCAGGA
>JADJWZ010000007.1 GCA_016716125.1 Ignavibacteria bacterium
TTAAGCTGAATTACGACGACATGCTTTACACGGGCTGCGGTGAATTTACGGGGAGTGAGGATATTGCCGGATCTTACAGAGTGAATGATATCTGGGTTATGGATAAGCTGGGGGAAGAAGTTCTTGAAAAGGATAACTTCAAAACAGGTCTTCCGGTGATCGAGATACAGATGATTGAAAACAGATTCTCCGGTAATACCGGATGCAATAAAATGAGCGGAAGTTTTTTGAATGTCGGAAATTTAATCAAGTTTGATAAAATTGCAACTACAAGGATGATGTGTCCCGGCGGTTATGACAGCAGGGTAATCGGAGCTTTAAAAGACAGCGATAATTTTACAATAGAAAACATGAGATTGTTACTAAAGAGAGGTGATAAGATACTTGCCGAGTTTAAAAAAATCGACTGAGTAAATTAATTCCGGAATCTGAATTTTATTATCGTATAAATTGCTGTTATACCATCAGTCCATTTTATTTTTTTCCCTTCGCTTTTACTCCGCGGATCATACGTGACCGGAACTTCAACAATATTTATATTTTTCTTCAGAGCTTTTGAAGTCACTTCAGGGCAGAATTCAAAACCGTCGCATTCCAGATCAAAACTTTTCAGCAAATCACTTCTGAAAACTTTTAAACAGGTCGACTCATCAGTAATATGCGAGCCGTATAAAACATTTATGAGTTTGCTTAGAAATACTCCGCCGAGGTAAAACATAAAAGAAGAATGGGGATTCCCTTCGAGATTCCTTGAGCCGTAAACTATTTTGACTTCAGGATCATCGAACGGTTTTAAGAGAACAGGATACTGCGACGGATCATATTCAAGATCTGCATCCTGTATCAGAATAATGTCTCCGGTCGAAACGGCGAGCGCGATACGTATAGCAGAGCCTTTGCCTTTATTTACTTTGCCGCCGGTGAGTCTGATCTTTTCGGGAAATTCATTTTTCAGTGACAGTGCAATGTCCCCCGATTTGTCAGTGGAACCGTCATCAGAAAGAATAATTTCATCAGCGAGGTCAGTCGAGATAACTTTCTTTACGAGAGTTCCGATAGTTTTCTCTTCATTATAATAGGGAATGATAACAGTCAGCTTCAAATTATTTTCACCTCATTCGATTTAAATTATTCAGTCTGTTTGAAACAGCTGCGTCTCCGGGATATATCTCAAGATATCTGCTGAGGCAGTAAGCGGCTCTTTTAAAATCGGATTCACTTTCATAATAAGATCCTAGACTAAGGAACAGATCTTTATACAGATTCATCCTTACAGAACCTTTTACAGATTTTATATAATTCAGGTAAAGAATTTCAGCGTAAGAATTTTTATTATTATCGAAAGCAAAATTTCCCATGTTGATCAGATAAACAGGGTCAGTCATATGTGTATAAAATCCGCCGAGCCAGTCTGAAAAATCCCTGATTTTTACTGAAGCAAGCAGTCTGTCTTTTTCCTCACCGGAAAAAACATTCGTATCGATATTCTCATTTATCAGACCTGAGGCGAAGTTAAAATTACTTTTAAACTCAGTGTCTTTATTGACTGAATAGACCGCAGAAATTCCGTCCCAGTATGCAAGACTGAATGATTCATTAGTTACAAGCTGACCTGTCCATCTGTAATTTGAAATATCATTAACTATTAAACCGGGTGAATATTTTCCAAGCAGTTCATTCAGATTATTTCCGCTGAAAGAGGAAAGGTAAGTTTTATAAAAATCTTCCATTATCACTTCAAGTCTTCCGTCTATAAAAACCTTCTGACCGGTTTTCCAACCGAGCCATCCGCCGGATTCGAGATTGTTAAAGATATTTCCTCTGAGATTATTTTCATTTATGAAACCGGAAGCTTTATCGGGCAGCATATATTCATCCGGACCGCTGCCTGTTTTAATTTCCGAAGCATAAGGGATGTAATATGCGCCGGTGAAAATTCTCAATGAAATTAAAATACATATAAAGGTGATGAAATAATTCAGGATGTAAGCGAATTTATTTCTGCCGCTTAATATCATTTCAATTTTCCTACCTCTGATAATATCCGAGACGGAAACAGAAATTATAAAAACAGCATAGATCATAAACAACGGAATATTCCTGAAGGAAGAAAATGAAATGTAGAAGAATGCAGAGAGCAGCGCAAACTCATGAAACTTCCTGCGCTTAACAGTGATGAGAAGAAGCGCAAAACTTATCAGTGTAAATGAATAATAGATGTAAAGTTCGGTCTGAAGAGTTTCTGTCATTGCCCACGGAGACTGAAGTTCAGATATATTGAGCTGAAAAATATTTCCTTTCTGCAGACGTGTAAAAAGATAAAACGGAAACAGAACGCCTTCGGCGAAATACGGATTTATAAATACAGCGGCGGCAGAAATCCCTGTCCATTGTAAAAGTTTTTTGTCAATTGTTTTATCGCGCACATATCCCGAAAGCAGATAAGAGATCATTATTATGAAACCGAGTATGAACAGTCCGTGCATATTTACCCAAATCAGCATAATGACAGGAAGCAGATACAACCGGCTTTTTTTCGAATAAAAATTTTTGTCAAGAATGAGAAGAACGATCAGTATGAATATCCATGTCCATATTTCAGGTCTGTAGCTGAAACGAATCTGAATGCATACAGCTGTGATGATCATGAAAATAATAGAAACCGGTAAAGGTACTCCGCTGAGATTATTTCTTTTCAGCATAAGAAAAAAAACGGTTAAGACCGCTAATGAATTTATAACGGCGAGACCGGAATAACCGGAAATTTTTTCCACAGAAAACATCAGCACCTGATACAGCCACTGAATGTCGATATAATCATGAGAATTTACGGTAAATGTAAAAACGTCTTTTGCCGGGAAAGTCATATTTTCTATGATCCATCTGCCGGCATTAAGATGAAAGCCGAGATCATAGTTAGCGATCTTTCTGAATGCAAATAAAAGAACAACGATAAAAACCGAAATAAGCGAAGGCAGCCAGACGGACTTTATAATTCCGCTGAAAGAAATTTCGGAGGGAACATGAGAAGAATGTTTCTTTTTAACTGAAGCTCCGGAATTTTTCGCGGCAGGTTTTTTTTTCAAATTTTATTTAGTGCAGTAACTTATTTTATATTGAATATAATTACAATTTAGAAATATGTTCTTTTAAATATTATTTTCAAATTTGATGCAAATTTAGGATTAAACTAAGTTTGCAAAATAATTTTGACAGTTAAATAAAAGTATTAACTGTAAAAAATTTTTTACTGTAATAAAAGAATACAAGTTTTATATTAACAGATTATTAATTTAATTTTTCGATGGAAAACCTTATACTAAAGTTAAAGGAGATCGCTTATAATCTTACGTGGTCATGGAGCAAGGATACGGTCGAACTTTTCAATGACATTAACCCTGATTTCTGGAACTGGTCGCAGCATAATCCTGTGATGGTAATGAACGAGATCAATCCGAGTTATCTGGAATTCATACTTGAAAAAAAGAATCTTGGCAGCAGGATAAACGGCATATATTCCGATTATAAGGAATACATGACGAAGAGTACTTACTTTGACGAAAAATATTTTAAATCTGAAAAGCCGATCATTGCATATTTTTCGGCGGAGTTCGGGATCACTGAATGTCTGAAGACATATTCAGGCGGACTTGGAGTATTGTCAGGTGATCATATGAAGTCTTCTTCGGATCTGGGAATACCTCTTGCCGGAATCGGTCTTGCATATAATTACGGATACTTCACACAGCTCATAAATCAGAACGGATGGCAGACGGAAAATTACGAGCTCAATGATTTTAAGAATCTGCCCATTTATATTCTCAGGGATGAAAATTATATTCCTGTTAAAGTGTCTGTAAATTTTCCGGGCAGGGCGATCTATTGTCAGGTCTGGGTGGCTAAGATAGGACGAGTGAAACTTTATCTGCTTGATACATTCATTCCGGAAAATTCAGTAAAGGACAGAAGGATAACGGATATACTTTACGGCGGAGATCATGAAAGCAGAATAATGCAGGAAATGATACTCGGCATCGGAGGTTACAGGTTATTAAAGAAACTGGAATTTGATATAAAGGCGTATCATCTGAATGAGGGACATTCGGCTTTCCTTTGCTTTGAGAGAATCAGGGATAAGATGAAGACGGAAAATATTTCTTATGAAGAGGCGAAAGCGAAATGTTACGGTTCAAATATTTTTACAACTCATACGCCTGTCCCGGCTGGTATTGATATTTTTACAAAAGAATTATTTTTGAAATACTTCTCCGAATATGCAGAGAAGGAAGTCGGCGTAACTCCTGAGACATTGTTTTATGAGGGAGACCTTAACAAAGGACAGGCGGACAATGATAAATTTAATATGGCTTATCTTGCGATCAACAATTCAAATTTCATAAACGGCGTCAGTAAACTTCACGGTCAGGTTTCGAGAGACATGTGGAAACTGCCTGATACAAGAGCGAATATCGATCACATTACAAACGGCGTTCACATTCCGAGTTATGTTTCGATTAGTACAAATAAATTATACACAGGATATTTTACAAAAGACTGGAAGTTTGATGAAAGTATCTGGAGCAAAATTGATATTATACCTGATGAAGAGATCTGGGCGTTGAGGCATCTGAATAAACACCGTCTGATAGAATTCTGCAGAGAGAGGATAAAGGAGAAATGGATAAGCATGGGCGCTTCAAAGGAAAAGCTGGAAGACGCGGAATTTATATTAAAAGAAAATGCGCTGACGATCGGATTTGCGAGGAGGTTTGCAACATATAAAAGAGGCAATTTGATATTCAGCGATCTTGAAAGACTGATCAGAATAGTAAGCGATAAAAAGCGGCCTGTTCAGTTTATATTTTCGGGCAAAGCGCATCCAAAGGATGAAGGCGGTAAAAATCTGATTTCAGAGATAATAGCATTTACAAAAAACGAGAGTCTGAAAAACAAAATAGTCTTTCTGGATAATTATGATATCAACGTAGCGAGACATTTGGTAGAGGGCTGCGATCTGTGGCTTAATAATCCAAGGAGACCGCATGAAGCGTCGGGTACGAGCGGAATGAAAGTCATTGCAAACGGCGGACTGAATTTCAGCATACTTGACGGATGGTGGGATGAAGCTTACGCTCCAGGAAACGGCTGGAAAATAGACAGCTTAACGGATGAGAACATTCCACAGGAGCAGAGAGATTTTTATTCTTCGGTCAGTCTTTACGATACTCTTGAAAATGAAATTATACCTGTTTATTATAAGAGAAATAAAAACGGAATTCCGGCAGAATGGATCAAGATGATAAAAAATTCAATCAGAAATCTTGCGGGCACATACAATACAAACAGAATGGTAAAGGATTATTGTGAGAAATTTTATTTGAAAGTTACATAAATAATTTATACTTTGACATTCGGGAAAAATTTAAAATTCTAAATAATATTAATTAAATAAAACAATCATGAAAAATAATTTCAGATTCGCACAAGTATTGATTGCAACATTCATGCTGACATTCTGCTTAATGTTTTCAAACAATGCTTCTGCTCAGATCAACGTGGGCGGACTTCCAATGAGCTCAATGACAGAACTGAATGAAGTATTCAGTTTGGTAACTATGCCGGAGATCGATACACAGAGTTTAATAGATGAAGATGTTGAGAACGAGAAACTCCCCGGAGTGCCGTTCAGATACGGATATAATTTCGATGTAAATTATAATCTGACAAACTCGGGAACATGGGAAACACTTTCCGACGGCAGCAGAGTATGGAGACTTGCTGTAAGATCTTCAGACGCAGTTTCCATAAATTTAGCATTCAAGGACTTTTTTATGCCGAAGGGCGCTACTTTTTTTGTTTACAATCTAGGGAAGAATATGGTTTACGGAGCTTTTACCGAACTGAATAATTCAGAGGACGGATATTTCGCAACGACGCCGACTTACGGAAGCACTACCGTACTTGAATATTATGAACCTGTGTATTCAAAAAATCAGGGAAAAATTACATTACACAAAGTAACACACGCTTATAAAGATATATTCGGTTACAACAGCGTACTTGAAGAGCCCTGCAATATAAATATTAATTGTCCTATCGGTTCTCCGTGGGTAGAGCAGAAAAGGGCAAACACAAGAATTACTTTTTCATCGGGAGGCGGATCATTTTTATGTTCCGGATCTCTGATGAATTCTACACTTGGAGACAGACAGCCGTATTATTTATACGCCGAGCATTGCGCGACGGATAATTATTCCACAATGGTTTTTTATTTTAATTATGAGAATCCGACATGTATCGGAACATTAGGAAGCCTTGCACAGACAATGACAGGGTCAACTTTTAAAGCAGGTAACTTCGATACCGATTTTCAGCTGGTTTTACTAAACCAGCCGGTACCTGCTGAATATAATGCATATTTTAATGGCTGGGACAGATCAAACGCACAGCCGCTGAATCAGACAGCCATCCATCATCCCGGCGGAGCGGTAAAAAAAATATCTGTTGATATACAGCCGGCAAATACTGTAACAGGATTCGGCGGAAGACTGACAAACGGGTTCTGGCTTGTAGTATGGGATGAAGGAATGACAGAGGGTGGTTCTTCAGGGTGTCCGATCTATGATCAGAATCACAGAGTCATTGGACAGAATCTTGGCGGAACTCCTGCAAACTGCAACAATCCCCAGAGCGTACAAAAATATTTCGGAAAATTTTCGGAGTCATGGGCACACGGCGGCAGCCCGACAAATCAGTTAAAAGACTGGTTAGATCCGAATAACACCGGCGCATTGACTGTTGACGGAATAGATGACATAACAGGAATAGCTCCGATCACTAACTTTACATCAAACACGCAGGTATTGCCGATAACAGGCGGAACGGTAGATTTCTTTGATATGTCAACAAACGGACCTACGAGCTGGAGCTGGAGTTTCCCCGGAGCAACACCTTCCACATCAAGTGACAGAAATCCCGGAGGAATAAGTTACACAGCTACAGGAAATTATACAGTCTCACTAACCACAACAAATGCATTCGGATCAAATCTGAAAACTGTAGTTGCATATATAAAAGTTGAAGGAGTACCGTTAAACACTTTTAATTTACAGTCGCCGCCGAATCTTGCAAGAGTAATTGTAAATTCAAATGATCCGACGTCATCCGTTTTCACATGGGGAGTTTCAAATCCAAGTCCAACCGTAAAATATTCTTTTAAAATTAAAAAAGTAGGAACGATCCCGGAAGACATTTTAATAAGCGACAACGGCGGACTGGCAACGGAAATAAATATCAGAAAAAGTTTTCTCGATTCTCTTGCTTCAAGATACGGCACGAACGGTGATTCTGTGCTTTGCGCATGGAGAGTAACTGCATTTAACGGTGCGGATTCGATTACTACAAATTCATTTATATTACACTTAAGAGAGATTTAGTCGGAATAAATCAAATATCGAGCGTGTTACCGGAGAAGTTCAATTTATACAATAACTATCCGAACCCTTTCAATCCGAGCACGAATATTAAATTTGATATAATAAAAAATGACAGGGTATTACTGTCCGTTTATAATATGCTTGGAGAAAAAGTCGCAACATTAGTTGATCAGAATCTTACGCCCGGAAGTTACAATGTGGATTTCAACGCATCATCGCTTTCGAGCGGAATGTATTTCTACAGACTTGAGACTCAGGAATTTTCCGAGACAAAGAGAATGGCGTTAGTGAAGTAAGTTCATAAAATATTTTTTAGAAAAGCCGGGTCGGGTAAATTGATCCGGCTTTTTTTTCTGTAAATGAATCACACAGAATTTCTTAAACATTAATTTCATACTAAGGTTAAAGAGATAAAAAACAATTCCGGTGCTAAGTCCGTATTGAACAAAACTCAGAAAAATTTTAAAGAAATAATATAATTGTTACATTAAAAATAATTATATAACTTATTAAAATTTTAACAGAGATAATTAATTAAATATAATTGAAAGGAAATAAACCAATGAAGAAGATTTTTCTTTTTTATTTCATACCGCTTTTTGCAATAAGTTTAATTGCTAGCGGTTACAATATGATCGGTGATGATCCGAATCTGGATCAGGCGCCGAGACAATACTGGGATCATGTATCGGGATCAATGCCCGGAGAAATAGCAGTAATCACAGACAATGCGGGATTTGATAATTTTGATCTGGGAATAGATTTTGCAGAAGCTCATATTTCATCCAGCCCAAAGAATCCAAACTGGTATTTTTTAGCATACAATACTAACGCTACTTATTATACCCTTAACGGATTAGACTGGCAAAGAAACAATCCGCTGTTTCCGAATCAGTCGGGAGATCCTATTACTGCATACGACAGTCTGGGAAATCTGTATTATGATAATATGAAAAGCCCGATTACCGGGACGTGGAATATTAAATCAACAAACGGCGGAGTCAGCTGGCTCACACCGGTGTCAGCTAATATCGGAAATGACAAGAACTGGATAGCGGCTGATCAGTCGGCGGGTCCTTATTCAAATTACATTTATGGTGTAATGACACCGGGAAATGTAGTAAGAAGTACAGACGGAGGGGCTACATATAATTTTGTATTTTCGGCTAGCAATAATCTGCCCGGAATGATGGTAGCTGTCGGGGCAAATACTATTGGCGGCAATGTCCCCGGAGGATGCGTTTATGTAGTTACAAATACTGGAAATTCTTTTGCAGCAACATATACATTTTTCAGATCAACAAACGGCGGAGCTACATTTGATTTCATGTCTGCGCAGTCATTTGCAAACTATGTCGGCTCAAATGTCGGCGGCAGAAATTCAGTTCATAATATGAGAACCCGACCTTATCCATTTATAACAGCGGACAACAGTTACGGTCCGAACAGAGGAAGACTTTATTTAATTTATGCATCGAATACTCCTGTTGGTGACGGAAACAAGCCTGATATATTCAGCCGATTTTCAACTGATCACGGCGCTACATGGTCAGCTGCTGTCAGGGTAAATGATGATCCCAATACTGAAAATCACAATCAGTGGCATCCCGCTACATGGTGCGATAAAGAGACCGGAAGACTTTATGTGCAATGGATGGATACAAGAGATACACCGACAGGTGACAGCGCATTGATATACGCTTCTTATTCGACTAACGGCGGAGTTTCATTCGTACCGAACAAAATGTTATCCAATAAAAAATTCAGAATAGACTGTGCGTCATGCGGCGGGGGAGGAACGCCGAGATACCTCGGGGATTATAACGCCGTTACATCAAATTCAGTAACTTCAATGAGCGCATGGACGGATTTCAGAAATAACAACTTCGGAAGTTATGTAGCTTATTATCCTGACTTTGCTTTAAAGACAAGCTCCCCGTCTGTGTCAGTTAACAGCGGACAGAATGCAACATTCAGAGCAATTGTTCCAGCGATAAAGGATTACGCAAGCTCGGTAAAATTCACAGCGACAATAGATACACTTCCTGCTTCAGGTTCCCTTAACATTTCATTCGTCGGCAGGGACTCGATCACATCATATCCGGATTCGGTAAGCATTAACGTAGCGGCAGTCGGAAGCGTTACTCCCGGCAGATACAGATTAAAAGTGATCGGCAAAGGTCCTAACGGAACTCCGATACACAGCAGATATGTAGATGTACTGGTTAACTCATCTTACCTTACTGTCGGAACGAACAGACCGGGGATAGCAGACTTCAGTGTAAACGGAATTGTTTATAATCAGACACAGCAGTTAGTATTTGAAAACGGATCGAATGTAACGGTAAGAGCAATCAGTCCGAGAGTAATAGGATCTACACAATATGTATTTACAAACTGGTCAAATTCCGGTGACACTACACAGGTAATAACAGTAAACAGTAATACGTCACTAACTGCATTTTATAAAACACAATACAGAATACTTATTTCATCATCGGTGGGCAATACATTCGGCGGCGGATTATATTATGATTCGGCTTCGTCAGCGCAGATCGGTGTTTTATCGAGAGTAATCAACAGCGGCGGCACGAATTATTATTTCAGAGGATGGACGGGAGTCGGACCGGGAGCATATACAAGTCCTGACAGTACGGGACTTGACAGTATTATCAATCTGGATGTGATTGGTCCGATAGTTGAAACAGCCAGATGGACAACAACCGTAGGAATAAATCAGTTAAGTTCATTGATACCTGATCAGTATAGTTTATATCAGAATTATCCGAATCCGTTTAATCCGGTTACAAATATAAAATTTGATATAATAAAAACCGGCGGAGTGAAAATAGTAGTTTATAATGCATTGGGTAAGGAAGTAAATGTTCTCTTAAATGAGAATCTCAGTCCGGGAAGTTATAAGGTAGATTTTAACGGATCGGGATATGCGAGCGGAATATATTATTACAAAATTGTTACGAGTGATTTTACTGATGTAAAGAAAATGCTTTTAATAAAATAAGAAAAGATAAGAAAATTACTAAAGCCGCTTCGGGTAAAATCCGGAGCGGTTTTTTTGTGTAAATTTTTGAGGCGGATGAGATTAAGATTTGGTTTGCTTCGGCAAAACCTGACAGCTTTTAGAAGTATGCGGTGAATTTAAGATTTGATTTTATAAAGCTGTCAGGTTTCGCTGCAGCTGCGGTACATAAAACCTGACAGCTTTAAAAGTTAAGCGATGAATTTAAGATCTGATCTTCGAAAGCTGTCAGGTTTCGCTACAACTGCCTAATCTCAAATCCTGCAGCCTGACTTCTTTTATAATACTGTATTTTCATTGAATTTATGATTATTAAAAAGTAAAATATATAAAATTTTAAATACACTTTCTTATGAAATTATCCATTTCCTTAATTTGTGTACTCCTTATTATTTCTGCAGTTTACTTTATTTTAAAACCTGAAAATCATGAAACTGAAACTTCTCTTTCAGAAGTAACAGAAGAAAAATCTTCAGGCGAAAAACTTAAAATGCCGTCCGACAATGAATACATTAAAAGAACTTTTCCATTTTATACTGCTGACCCCGATGCACATCTTATCGCATTGAAACAGGCTCAGATAATGAGAGCTGCTTCTGAAACTGATAATACTGTTCCGGCATGGGAATTTGCAGGCCCTCTGAATATTGGCGGCAGAATTTCCGATATAGAATATGATCCCCTCAATACTGACATAGTTTACGCAGGCGCTGCAACAGGCGGTGTATTTAAATCCACTAACGGCGGTCTCAACTGGTTTCCTGTTTTCGATGATCAGGCGGTTTTACCTATAGGTGACATTGCTGTCGATCCGGTAAATTCAAATATTGTTTATGCAGGCACCGGCGAAGCAAACGGCGGTCATAATAATTTCGCAGGAGGCGGAATTTATAAAACTACTGACGGCGGTCAGTCATGGCAGTTATCCGGTCTTGAAAATACTGTATCGATCGGCAGAATAGTCATTGACCCGCTGAACCCGCTGAAAGTATATGCAGCTGCTGTCGGATCTTATTTCGGACCAAATCCGGAAAGAGGCGTTTACAAAAGTGAAAACGGCGGCGCGACATGGAACAGAATCCTTTTTCTTAATGACTCTACGGGAGCAATTGATATTTCTATGGATCCGGTGAATCCGAATAACCTCCTTGCTGCAATGTGGCAGAGAACAAGATATCCGAACAGCGGTCAATTGTATGGTCCTTCGAGCGGTATTCATAAATCAACTAATGGCGGTGCTTCATGGACTGCGCTTGGTCCGCCAAACGGACTTCCGAATTCTTCTTCAACAAATGTCGGTAGAATCGGACTCAGTACTTCGGCTTCTTCTCCTAATATTTCTTATGCTCTATATACTAACGGTTCAACTTATTCAGGATTTTTTAAAACTACCAATGCCGGTTTGAACTGGACTAACGCTAATCCGGGCGGAACACTTCAAAACGGTTTTTCAAGTTTCAGCTGGTATTTCGGGAATGTAAGGGTTCATCCAACTGATCCGAATACAGTATATGTGCTGGACTTTTCGGTGAACAGAACAACTAACTCAGGCAATGCATGGTCGGAGCTGCAGTCGAATAATATTCATGTCGATCAGCATGCGCTGGCATTCAAGCCCGGTGATCCGAACAGAACTATATTCGGAAATGACGGCGGGATTTACAATTCCTCAAACGGCGGAAATTCATTTACAAAAGTATCAGAACTTCCAATAACACAGTTTTATGAGATAGGTATTGACGCTAATAATCCTCAAAGACTTTACGGCGGAACACAGGACAACGGAACCAACCGAACATTAACCGGAAGTCTGACTGACTGGACAACAATTTACGGCGGTGACGGATTTTATGTGATCGTTGATTTTACTAATCCGAATATTATTTATGCCGAATCTCAAAACGGAGGTCTCGGTAAATCTACTAACGGCGGAAATTCATTCTCTGGCGCTACTTCCGGAATTCCATCTGGAGAAAAAAGAAACTGGTCTACACCTGTTGTAATGGATCCAAATAATAATAATATTTTGTATTACGGAACAAATAAAGTTTACAGGACTACAAACTCAGCTTCAAACTGGAGCCCAGTAAGTCCTGATCTGACAAACGGAAATCAGCCAAGACTCGGAACAGTTACTTCAATCGATGTTGCAAAAACAAATTCGAATATTATTATTGCAGGGACAGATGATGCTAATGTCTGGATAACTGCAAACAACGGATCGAACTGGACTAAAGTATCGCAGTCACTTCCTTACAGATGGATTACAAGAGTGGCTTTCGATCCGCAGAATGACAATATCGCATATGTTACATATAACGGACTGAAATGGAAAGATCCGCAACCGCATGTATTCAGAACTGCAGACAGAGGTCAGACATGGCAGGACATCAGCGGTAACCTGCCCGATGCTCCTGTAAATGCTTTTGCAGTAGATCCGCAAAGACCGAATGTACTTTTTGTCGGATCGGATGTCGGCGCTTATGTTAGTTTTAATACCGGTCAGAGCTGGCAGTTCCTCGGATCAGGCTTACCTATGGTTTCAGTCTATGATTTTAAAATTCATCCGACAGCGTATTATCTCGTCGCCGGTACTCACGGCAGGTCAATGTATAAGATCGATCTGACACAAGTCGTTGGAATTAATTCCGCCGGTGAAAGTATTCCGGAAAGTTTTACGCTTGATCAGAATTATCCGAATCCATTCAATCCGGTTACTACTATAAAATATTCTATTCCGGAAAAAGGAAATGTCAGTTTAAATATTTATGATATTTCAGGAAAACTGGTCAGGAGTTTGTTGTCATCCGAACAAAACCCGGGGAGTTATTCTCTGGTATGGAACGGCGCGGATAATAATAATTCTAATGTATCAAGCGGAATTTATTTTTATACACTTAATTATAACGGAAATATCTCCAACACTAAAAAAATGATTCTGGTCAGATAGAAATTAATTTTAAGTATTATTAAAAAATTAATGGAGTTATATTTAAAAACTAAATTCTTATTAATTTAAAAAACTATTCAAAATGAATAAAATTAATGTACAATTTAAATATTTGTCAGCTGCATTTATTGTATTGGCAATGTTTATTTTTTCAGGTTTAAATGCAGTATCTCAGACTACCGTAAATATTACATTATGCGAAGATAATACTTTATATGAAGATTCTACCGGAGGAACAAGTAACGGCGCAGGTCAGTATTTCTTTTCCGGCACTACGGTCAGCGAACAGATCAGAAGAGGTCTGATAAAATTTTATGTCGAAAAAGACATTCCGCAATGCGCAATAATTACTGATGTTTCTTTAAGGCTTCACATGTCAAGAACAGTCTCAGGTGATAAAAATGTTGAATTAAGGAATGTTGAAAAATCCTGGGGTGCATCGTTTTCAGATGCAATCGGAGAAGAAGGTTCCGGAACACAAGCAGAGCAAGGCGACGCAACCTGGCGCCATACGTTTTATGACACGGAAATGTGGACAAACCCGGGCGGAGATTTTTCTTCAACTCCCAGCGCTGTAATTCCTGTCGGCGGAATCGGGTTTTATACATGGAATTCACCTGACATGATTCAGGATGTTCAGTCATGGGTTGATGATCCTAGCTCTAATTACGGATGGCTTCTTTATGGTACTGAAGATGAATCAGCGACTTCAAAAAGATTTGATTCGAGAGAAAGTGATTCAACTAATTTCATTCCGGTCTTAACAGTGACTTATACGGTAAATGCTATTTCATTATATAGTGTATCATTGATTGAAGGATTCTATGACGGTATTGAAATGATACCTGATACTTTGAAAATTACATTAAGAAATCCAACTTCTCCTTATGCTCCTGTGGATTCAGATCAGGGATTATCATTTACTTTTGGAGATGTATACAGTTGTTTCAGCTCACCTACTGGTTTGTATTATATTGTCGTAAATCATAGGAATTCCATTGAAACATGGAGTAAATTTCCGGTATCACTGACTCAGAATTTCGGTGACTTTTATGGATTCAGTGATGCTGCAAATAAAGCTTATGGCGACAATCAGGTTTTTAAAATCAATAATTATTGTATTTACAGCGGCGATGTAGATCAGGATGGACTGGTTGATATTACTGACGGAGGGCTTGTTGATAATGATGCCTCTATTTTCGCAACCGGATACATTCCTACTGATGTAAACGGTGATGATCTAGCTGATATTGCGGATGCATCTATTGTAGATAATAATGCAAATAATTTTGTATCGAAAATAACTCCTTAATATCGTAAAGAAAGTTCTGACAATTTAAAAAAATGCCCTGACATATCAGGGCATTTTTAATTTGCATAGAAATTATAATCTCTTTAAAAGATGTATTTTATAAGTTTCCGAATTTATTTCACTAAAGTCAGTTTCCGTGTAAATGAAAATTTTCCGGCTGTAAGTCTGTAGAAGTAAGTTCCGCTTGTTAATCCTGATGCATTGAAATCAACTGAGTATTTTCCTTCGGATAAATTTTCATCAACCAAAGTCTCAACTTCATTTCCCAGTATGTCAAATACTTTTAAAGTCACGCGGCTGCTTAAATTACCATAACTGCTGTTATCAGGAATGTCAAAATCAATTCTTGTATTAGGATTGAATGGATTCGGATAATTCTGACTTAGTCTGAAGTTGTCAGGAATTTCACTGCTTATGGAGCTTATGGAAATCGGGTTGTTGTCAAATTTATACTTTGCATAAATAGGAAGATGATCTGATGTATAATAAATAGCATCGGCAATGCTGTCAGGTACTGAAGTATTAGGTCTTTGGTTTATGCTGTCGTTATAATGATTACCGTCATTTCCCACTGCAACAAATGATCCCGGAATATATTTAATTTTTCCTTCCTGTATAATTCCGTTTGAATTCAAAATCATATCAAACCTGTCATCAAGTCCTCCGGTCGCCCCGCCGTCTCCTATAGCTCTTGTTCTTGTAGACTGTGTGTGATACTGCGAGTAAACTGACTGATTCCAGTTTCCGGGCATTGAATACATATCATTGAAATGTCCGTCTACATTTACATCAGGTTCGAGAAGTCTCTGATATGCAGGTTCATTTGCAGAATAAATATTAAAATCTCCGAGAACTATGAATTCTTCTCCGGCTCTGAAAGTGTTGCTCACATTTCTTAATGCGTTTACTTCCTGAAGTCTTCTTTGCTGATCTTCCGTAGTATTACTTGCTTTGAGGTGAACATCAAATATTTTAATCGTATCATTGGTCGAAATATGTACAAGTGTAAACATATTAATGTCTCTGAGAGTAGTACTGATGACAGTATTACTTATAAAATTAAATTTTACACGGTCATAATAAATAGCATTATCAGAATCGGGTCCGTTAACAAAAGCACCTGCAGAATATTTATCAGGCGTTGTAACGTTCATAACATTATTCAAAAAATTCGTTACAGCTGATTGTGAAAGTATTTCACATACAGCTAATATATCCGGCTGCATATAGTCAATTGTTTTTCTGAATAAAGGATCCTTAGACGCATTATTGCCGCTGTAATTTAAAAGGTTATATGAAGCTATTTTTAAAGTGTCCTGAGACTGAGAAATATTTACGGATGAAAGTATTATAGCTGTAAAAATCCCAAAGAAGAAATTTCTGAAATGCATTATCTGATAAATTTATTTCAAGCAATATAAGGACTTGATGCTGTAATTAAAAGTTTATTATTAAATTATATCTGCATTTATTTCCTAAAATAATTATATTTATAAAAAATTTTTAAAATTGAAAATTAACGACTGTATCTTCTGCAATATTGACAGCGGAGCGATCCTTTTAAAAAATGAAAAAGGATTTGTAATTAGAGACAAATACCCTCAGTCAAAAGGTCATTTGCTTATAATTCCAAATGAGCATTTAGAAAACTATTTTGAGCTGCCGGAAGATATACGGAACTCGTTGTGGGATCTGGCGGCAAAAGCAAAAATATTCTCTGACAATGAACATTCCCCAGCAGGTTACAATATAAATGTAAACAACGGCAAAGCAGCAGGTCAGATCGTAATGCATGCTCACATTCATCTGATACCGAGATATGATAAATAATTTTAATTAATAAAATAATAAATGAATAATCAGGATACAGTTAATGATATAGCATCTACAAGCGAAGAGAGAACTCTTTCACTGCTTTGTCATCTCTCGATGCTCCTTGGAGGAATTTTATTACCAATAATTATCTGGGCAACACAAAAAAGCAAATCACAATTTGTGAGATTTCATTCGCTGCAGGCAATCTTCTTTCAGATCACGCTGGGTGTAATTATTTTAATCGGAGTAATGATTTTTATAATATTAATGTTTGCGTTCGGATTTGGACTGGGAGAGTTTAATAATCAGGGAAATTCAGATCCCCCGGTATTTTTTATAGTCCTTATGTTCTCATTTTACGGATTCATTTTCTTGTTTGCTTTCGCTGCAATCGGTTACAGTATTTATGTCGGATTAAAAGCTTATAAAGGTGAGCTGATCAGAGTTATTTTCATAGGAAATATTATATATAAAAAAGTATATGGATAAAGCTAAGCTGACCGGCTCGGCTGCGATTTTGCTTGTTTCTGATATAGATAATTCCGCAGAGTATTACCGCAGTAAACTCGGTTTTGACTCAGTCAGATTTTACGGAGACCCTCATGACTTTTGCATTCTCGGAAGGAACGGATATTATCTTATGATAACTAAGGCAGCAGCAGCGGATTCAGTTACCCCGAACTGGAAACTCAAAGACAAAACGAGCAATGTATATTTTTGGGTGGATGACTCTGAGAAGCTGTACAATGAATTTTTAGAAAGGGGAGTAGAGATTGATTACACGCTGCATGTTACTCATTACAATATAAAAGAATTCGGTGTCTCTGACCCGGACGGTTATGACATTTCTTTTGGTGAGATACTGAAATAAATAAATTTCTTGTAAAAATTTATAAGTCAGTATATGCTAAAGCTTTCCTCCATTTCTGCGAAAAACCGTTAAAATGGTTTTTTCCCTAAAAACAGAGGGAGCAGCTTCTATTGGTTTTTAGAAAGCTGCTCCGGCATCAAAATTATTCAGGAGGTTTTATTGTCTTACTCTGTATGGCAAACCCATGTACGTTGAAGAAAAGAGCGAAGTTGTATTGTCATATAATGAACTTCTTGTGTTAGAACTTATATAACCGTTATGAATTCCGTGCCTGTGCTGATTATATATTTCAAAAGTTTTTTCGTATGTCCTGTCAAAATTATTTCCGTTTTGTATCTGCGAGGTCATTACGAACGGCTCTCTGTGAAAGCCGAATGAATTTCTTGCCCAGTGGTAAGCAACAATATCAGTATCATTCTCGTTGCTTGTCAGATAAACTTTTATTTTTATCTGATCACCTCTGCCAAGATCGATAAGTGAATTATTGCTGAAAAATCTTGATGTAAAAATGTTAGCTGTAAAATCCGGACCGTTTAATGTAAGTAAAAGATTATTATTTCTGTAATACTCAACCTTGTTCATTACAATATTGTCTTTCCCGATCTGCGGTGTTTTCGTTTCACCGTCAATTGCAGAATACTGATACACTCTCCAGTTAAATCTGGGGTTCGGCCGTCTGTTAACTCTTTTAAATGAAATGGTTCTTTTGGATTCCTGTGTAAAGGGTTTTACAGTAGAGTCAAGATTTCCGCCGAGATAACCTATGATAATAAAATTTCCTGTGATTGTTTTTGTAACATCCGCCGACTTTAATGTATCACCGTAATTTGTAATGTTTACATTTACATTTTTACCGGTAATTCTCCTGCCCCATCTCACAATTGAATCCAAAGGTGAATTCAATAAATTTTCATTATTGTAAACGGCTCCGGATGATTCAAAATCCGCTTCTTCATTATAAAACAAATTATCATCATCATCGGCGTTACTGCTGAAAGAACTGTTTACTGCAATGCTTCTGATAAAATCATCATCGCTCTGAACTCCCGGATCTATTGTACTATCAGAACAGGATGAATAAAAAATTGTAATTCCCAAAATTATGGGAATGAATAAGATCAAATGCCTGATTCCAAAGTTTTTCATTTTAGGTTTCCTTTCTGTTATATTGATAAAATTGAGTTTGCCTATCTTTGACATTCAGGTTTGGTTAATAGTTTAACTAAAACAATTGTTTCTCCGTAATCTTGACAATCGAAAATGTAAAATTCTTTATATATTTAATTTGCATTGAATGACTTAAATTTAAATTCAATTTTTTAAAAAGTTTTAACAAAAGTATAATGGATAAAATCATCAGATTAATTTCGCTTAAAATTTACATATCAGTAATATTACTGACTGCTTTATCAGCTTCAGTTTATTCTCAGGAATTAAAAAAAGTCAGTGACGGAAAATATACATATGAAGTAGTAGAGAATGATCCTCTGAAAGCCAGGATCTACACGCTTGATAACGGACTAAAAGTTTTTATCTCAGTTAATAAAAAAGAACCGAAGATACAGACATATATTGCAGTTGCTTCCGGAAGTAAGAATGATCCCCGCGATGCGCAGGGATTGTCGCATTATCTTGAGCATATGCTCTTTAAAGGTACTGACAAATTTGGTACAAAAAATTACACAGCTGAAAAGCCAATGATAGACACAATTATTGCTTTGTATGAGCAGAGAAGAAAGACAGATGATCCGGAACTGCGAAAATCCATTTACAAAAAAATTGACAGTATATCTTATCTTGCGTCAGAGTATGCAATAGCGAATGAATATGATAAAATGATATCTGACCTTGGCGGAGAAGGAAGTAATGCCTGGACTTCAGTCGAAGAAACTGTCTATACATGTAATATTCCTTCTAATCAGCTTGAAAGATGGCTGACCATAGAAGCCGAAAGATTCAGAAACCCCGTAATGAGAATTTTTCATACCGAACTTGAAGCAGTGTATGAAGAAAAAAATACTTCTCTTGATAATGATAACAGCAAAGTATGGGAAGCGCTAAAGTCAGGTCTTTATCAGCAGCATACATACGGTACTCAGACAACCATTGGGAGCGTTGAACAGCTGAAAAACCCATCCATTCAAAAAATTATTGATTATTACAATGAAAGATATGTGCCGAATAATATGGCAATATGTCTCTCGGGCGATCTTGATCCGGATGCTGCAATTGAAATGATAGACAGGAAATTCGGAATGTACGAAAGTAAACCTGTTCCAGAGTTTACTGTCCCTGTTGAAAGCCCGGTCAACGGACCATTAGTGAAGGAAGTCTTTGGTCCGTCTCAGGAATCCGTAATATTCGGTTACCGGTCAGGCGGAGCCGGAACTAAGGATGCGGATATTCTTATCATACTCGAATATATACTCAGCAACGGCACTGCCGGACTTATAGACCTGAATCTAAATCAGGATCAGAAAGTAATTGACGCTTACTGCGCGACTGATATAAATAAGGATTATTCGACTTTGTATTTCGGCGGAAAATCAAGAGAAGGTCAGTCGCTTGAACAGGTAAAAGATCTGCTTTTAAATCAGATCGAACTTGTAAAGAAAGGTGAGTTTCCGGAATGGCTCATCTCTGCTACAATCAGTAATTTCAAACTTACTCAGCTGGAGTCATTTGAAAACAATTCCGGCAGAACTTACTCCTTTTTACAGTCATTCATTTATGATATACCCTGGGATAAATATATATTCAATGTTGACCGGTTGTCAAAGATCACGAAACAGGATGTAGTTAATTTTGCAAATGAGAATCTTAATAATAATTATGTAGTGGTTTATAAAAAAACAGGTGAGGATAAGTCAATTGTTAAAGTAGAAAAACCCGAAATCAATCCGGTAAAGATAAACAGGGAAGACTATTCGGAATTTCAGACTGAAATAAAAAATATTAGTGTAGATGAGATCAGACCTGAATTCGCTGACTTTAACAGAGACATAACTAAATTAGAAATTAAAGAAAACATTCCGCTTTATTATATAAAGAATACTGACAATGAACTTTTCTATCTGAATATTATTTCAGACATCGGAACAAATCAAAATAAAAAATTATCTCTTGCATCCGCATACTTTGATTATCTATCCACTTCAAAGTTTAATTCGTTTCAAATAAAAGAAGAGTTTTATAAACTTGCATGTTCATACAATGTTTCGGTAACGGATGATCAGCTGACGGTAAGTCTTTCCGGTCTGAATGAAAATTTTGAAAAATCATTTAAACTTCTTGAGGAGATAATTTCTGATCCGGTCGTTAGTAAAGAAGCGCTCGATAATTTAAAAGCTGATATTCTCAAGCAAAGAGAGGATGCAAAGTTATCGAAAAATACTATTCTTTGGAGCGGGATGGTGAATTACGTGAAATACGGTAAAGACAATCCATTCACTTACAGATTATCAAAGGAAGAACTTAAAAATGTTTCGCCTGATGAAATTGCTGAAATAATAAAAGATATTTTCTCATATAGGCAAAGAATTTATTATTACGGTCCGCTTGATAATAACGGTATAACTGACGCGCTTAATAAGGAACATAAATCTGCGGATGAGCTGAATACAATGAAAATTGAAAATGAATTTATTGAAAAAGATTCTGATGAAAATATAGTGTATGTAGTTAATTACGACATGCAGCAGGCAGAGATTGTAATGCTTTCAAAAAGGAATTTATTCGACAGGGAATTGCTGCCTTATTCAACATTATATAATGAATATTTCGGCGGAGGGATGGGCTCTGTAGTTTTTCAGGAGTTACGAGAATCTAAAGCACTTGCGTATTCAACATTCTCTGTTTTTCAATCACCTAAAAAACAGTCAAACTCATTTTATAATGTTGCATACATTGGCACGCAGGCGGATAAACTTTCTGAAGCTATGTCAGGAATGACGGATCTGCTCAGAAATTTTCCCGTATCGGAATCAGCTTTCAGAAATGCCAAAAGTTCTGTCATTAAGCAAATACAATCTGACAGAGTTATGAAAGCAGGTCTTCTTAATAAATATGAAAATTCAAAGAAACTCGGACTTGAAGAAAATATTGACAGAAAAATTTATGAATCAGTTTATAAAATGGAGCTCGAAGACATAGTAGAGTTTCAAAGGAAAAATATTAAAGACAATAAATATTCTATACTTGTACTTGCTGACATAAATAAAATTGATATGAATACTCTGAAGAATTACGGTGATGTAAAAGTTCTTACGCTAGAAGAAGTGTTTGGATATTAAAAATTATAATCAATTCCGATCAGATTATTCTTTTTCAGTATACCGAATTTTATTTTATCTGAGACATTAAAATCATAAAGCTCCGCGTCAATATACGCGTCAATAAGATTTGCAAGATAAAGTATTGATGAATAAATAATAAAATTGTCTCTCTGATCTCTGTAAAATTCTCTTAGATTCAGAAGCCGCTGATCACCTGATGGATTCTCTGCTGTCTGAGAGTTAATATACTGATCCCTGTAATCGATATACTGATTATTGTTGTTAATTATCCCGTAGGCAAAATAACCGCCTGCTCCGAGTATGATCGGGATTTTCCAGTATGATTCAGTATAAAATTGTCCTGCTCCCGGAAGCACTGCAGAGTATGCAACAGCTCTCCATGGTTGTTTCTTCATTTTAAATTCCGTTTCGCTGTAAATTAATTTATTCGATGAGCCCGGTTTTGACAAAGATCTTTCGGATAAAAAATATCCTTATCAGTTTCCGGTTTAAATTGTGCCGGACTTCTATCACTTAAAAAAACAGAAAACATTATTAAAATTAAAAAAGCACTATGAAAATTATTCATAGTGCTAAGATAAAATTTTTAAATGTAAAATAAAATTTCAGTTTTCTTGCGGAACTACACCTTCAGGTTCAAGCTCATCAGGAGTTTTATCCGGAGATTTATCTGCATCCTGATTTTGCTGCTGATCCGGAGCTACATCAGTTGGAGGCGCATTATTCTGATCAGGCGGTATAACGGTGTTGGGCGGTATTTGCTGTTGCTGCTGCTGACCTGCATTCTTTTGGATTATACTTTCATCGACAGCAGTGCCTGAACTGCCGATCATTAAGTTAACTACAATACATCCGACCATTAAAGTTACGGCAAGAGCTGTTGTTGTTTTAGAAAGAATGTCAGAAGTTCTTCTGACGCCAAACGCCATTGTAACGCTTGAACCTCCGATAGGACCCGATAATCCGTTTCCTTTTGATGACTGCATTAATACGACAGCCATTAGTACGATAGATATTACTATCAGTAATATTATAAGTAGAGTAACCATAGGTAACAAAAATACATTTCTAGGCTAAATTATACAAGTCCAGTTATATTCTTTTTTTAAACATTGAATTATTTTAACAGCAGTAATAAAAAAAGTATATTTAAAGTATTTATTTAAATAACATATTTATTTACTTTGTTTTACTGTATTTTATTGCACTCTTTATAAAAGCAAGTTAAAAATTTAAATACATATGAAAATTTTATTAATACTTTTCCTGGCAACAATATTGTTAAGCAGTGAGAATGCTAATTCTCAATTATCCCAGCAATGGGCAATAAGATATAATGGTGGAAACGGAAACGACGAAGCATACAAAACTGTAATAGACAATGACGGAAACGTGTATGTAACCGGAAGGAGTTTCCTTTCCGGGTCTAACTTTGACTATGCAACAATAAAGTATAGTGCAAACGGAGATGAACTCTGGGTGAGAAGATATAACGGAACCGGCGGTATTGACGAAGCAAATGCAATAGCCGTTGATAATTCAGGGAATGTCTATGTTACCGGTAAGAGTCAGGGTGGAGCTTCGAACAGTGACTTTGTTACTATAAAATACAATCCGAGCGGAGATCAGATCTGGCTGAGATCATATAACGGTCCGGGTAACGGAATTGACAATGCAATCGCCATTGCAGTGGATGCAAATGAAAATATATATGTGACGGGAACAAGCTGGAGCGGATTTAATAATGATATTGCGACATTGAAATATAATTCTCTCGGAGTTGTTCAGTTTGCTGTAAGATATAACGGTACTGGAAACGGCGATGACTATCCGACTTCAATACATGCGGGTGATAATGAATTTTTATATTTAACAGGCGTAAGCTCAGGTTCCGGCTCAGGTTATGACTTTGTAACAATTATGTACATTCCGAACGGAAACGCAAACTGGGTAAGAAGATATAACGGCCCGGATAATTCTGATGATTACGGAAGAAGTATTACGGTTGATAATGCTGGAAATATTTTTGTCACCGGTGAAAGTATTTCAGCATCAATCGGATATGATTATGCTACTATAAAATATAATCAGATTGGTGATTCATTATGGGTAAAAAGATTTAACGGATCAGCAAACGGAGATGATATAAGTGTATCGGTAAAGACAGATAATCTGAATAATGTATATGTAACCGGCTCATCATTTGGAACGGGAACAAGCGATGATTATGTAACGCTGAAATATAATTCTTCCGGAGTACAGCAATGGCTGCAGAGATATAACGGCATTTCAAACGGAAGGGATGTTCCCACCGCAATGGTAATAGGTAATGACAATTCAATTTACTTAACAGGCTTTAGTTTAGGAAGCGGTACGGGAAATGATTTTGCAACTGTAAAATATAATGATGCAGGAATTGAACAATGGAGCAGGACTTACAACGGAAACGGAAACGGAATTGATGGGGCAACATCAATAGCGGTTAATAGTCAGGAATTTGTAGTTGTAACAGGTTTAAGCTACGGAGGCAGCGGAACGAATTATGATTACGCAACGGTGAAATATTCTCAGACCAGCGGAATCCAGAATCTCTCGAATGAGATCCCGGCTGAATATATGCTGTATCAGAATTATCCGAATCCATTTAATCCTGTAACAAATATTAAGTTTGATGTTGTAAAATCAGGAAATGTAAAGATTACGGTTTCTGATATTTCTGGTAAATTAGTTTCAGAGATATTAAACTCGAGAATGAATCCCGGAACTTATCTTTTAGATTTCAACGCTTCTCAATTTGCAAGCGGAATTTATTTTTACACATTAACTGCACAGGGAAATGTAATTACAAAAAAGATGACGGTATTGAAATAAAAATAACAGAATTTTAAAAAGAAAACCCCGGCAATTTATCAAATTACCGGGGTTTTTATTACATTAATAAATTTTTATTATCTGAAATAATTCAGCATTTTATAAACAAGTTTTGCAGTCATAAAATCCGGATAAGGAAAGCCATTCTGAGGAGCTAATTCAACAACATCAAATCCTACAACATTTCTGCTTTCACCAAGCAGTTTCAGGAGTTTCATAGTTTCATCCCAGTAAAGTCCGTTAGGTTCCGGAGTTCCGGTTGAAGTCATTATGGACGGATCAAAATAATCCACATCAAAAGTGATATACACATTTTCTTTCAGAGAGTCTAAAACCTTTGTCTGCCAGTCATCGCCAAATTTTCCGCTTCTTATCTCATATGCAAAAAAAGTATTAATATTATTCTTTTTTATAAAATCAAATTCTTCCCTGCATTGCGCCCTTATTCCGACCTGAGTAATATCCTTTGAAAATTCAGCGATCCTTGCCATGACTGAGGCGTGGGAAAATTTTGAACCTTCGTACTCTTCCCGGAAATCTGAATGTGCGTCAAACTGAAGAACTGAGAGGTTGCTGTATTTGTCAAAGTGAGCTTTCACAGGAGCAGTTGAGATTGAATGTTCACCGCCCAGAAGTACAACAAATTTTCCATTCTCTATATGAGCGGTTACATTTGAATAAATATAATCCAAAGCATCACGGCTTTTTTTGTCTTTAAAATCAAGAGGATATATAGTGCAGATACCGTTACCTTTTTCAAAACACAATTCACGGTTCAACTCTTCGTCAAAAAACTCAACATACTGAGATGCTTTTACAATTGCCTTCGGTCCGTCTGCAGTACCTTTGCCGTATGAAGTGGTATGTTCATAAGGCGCTTGTAAGATCACTATTCCTGAATTTTTATAATCAGAATATTTAGATTCTATGGCGAGAAAATTTTTCTTTTCTCCGTAAAATTTTATGTTCTTATTCATTTTATTTTAATCCGTTTTATATTCTACCACATCAAACAGCTCTTTAAGCTTTTCAATAATTATTGTTTCTTTAACAGTTGTTTTATCTGAATTTTTCTTTACTACAGATTTACTCTTAACTTTATGCGCTTCAGGTTTTCCATTTTTACTATCCGGTATTTCAGATTCCGCGGAATCATTTTTTTTTGAAAAACTATTTTCAGATGAAGAAACCGGTATGTCACTTACCGGTGTAAATTTATCAATTACAATTTCAGCCGATTCAGCATCATTTTGGATCAGAGATTTTTTTTTTAATGAAGTAACCTCCGAGATTAAATCCGATAAATCCTTTACATCACGGTTTAGTGTACAAAGTTCGGCAAGTAATGCTTCAAAAAGTATTTTCTGATTTGAAGAAAATCTGAATCTGTTTTCCGCTTCGAAAAGAACTTTCAATAATCTCTGCAGCTGATCTGCAGTAAAGTTTTTTGATTCGGCGGAATATTTTTCCCGGAAAGAATCCGATTCATCAAGCAGGTTAGGATTTGAAGTTGTACTTACAATAAGCAGATCACGGAAATGTTCAGTAATGCCGTTAAAAAAAGTCTGCAGGTCAAACCCTTTGTCTTCGAGTTCATTAAAATAGATCAGAATATTTTTCAAGTCACTGCTCCGGATAAATCCGGAAATATCAAAATATATATCTTTATCCGGAATATTCAGAAAGGATTTCAGCTCGCTGTATTTTATGTTATCACCGCAAAATGAAACCGCCATATCAAAAACACCTAGAGCGTCCCTTAAAGCTCCGTCCCCGAGTTTCGAAATCAGGAAAACGGATTCGTCATCAATTTTAATTTTTTCTTCCTTTGCAATTTCTATTACCTTTGCAGAAATTTCATTTATTTTAATTCTCTGCAGCGGGAATCTCTGACATCTGCTGACAATAGTAGCCGGGATCTTTTCAGGATTTGTAGTAGCGAGAATGAAGATAAGATAAGAAGGCGGCTCTTCAAGAATTTTCAGTAAAGCGTTAAAAGCCTGTTGCGTAAGCATATGAACTTCATCAACAATAAAGAATTTAAATTTCCCTTTTATCGGAAAAAATTTCGCTGCATCCTGAACAGCTCTCACGTCATCAATTCCGCGGTTAGAAGCAGCGTCAAGCTCAAATACATCGGGATGAATTCCATTGGTAATTTCTTCACAAGAATTACATTTGTTACACGGTTCTCCTTTTTTCAGATCAGCGCAGTTAAGAGCTTTTGCAAATATTCTTGCTATAGTAGTTTTACCGACGCCTCTCGGACCGCTGAGCAGATATGAATGCGCGATCTTTCCGGATATAATTGCATTCTTCATTGTCTGTGTCACGAATTCCTGTGAAGTTACTTCAGAAAAACTTTGGGGGCGGTATTTTCGAGCTGAGACTTTATAATTTGACAAATTGCTTATCTGAACAGTTCAGATCCGTTATTTTTTAAATAATATTTTTTTGTTTTTAAAAACAAATGGAATTCCGTCTTCAACTTTTTCGACAGGAATAATTATAAGTTTGCTTAAAATTTCTTCAGGCACTTCGATCAGATCTTTTTCATTATCTTTCGGAATCAGAACAGTCTTTATACCGCTTCTTACTGCAGCAAGAAGTTTCTCATTTAATCCGCCGATCGGAAGTACATTTCCCCTAAGTGTAATTTCACCGGTCATAGCGACATCAGGTCTGACAGGATTTTTAGTAATAGCTGATATCATTGCCATGATCATAGTGATCCCTGCAGATGGACCGTCTTTTGGGATCGCACCTTCCGGTAAATGAATATGAATTTCCTTTTCCTTAAAAAAAGATTCAGGGATATTAAATTTTGATGCATTGGACTTAATATAAGAAAACCCTGCCTGCGCGGATTCTTTCATGATGTCGCCGAGCTTTCCGGTTAATATAAATTTATTCGCGCCTTTCATAATATTTACATCTACGTGAAGAATATCTCCTCCCATGGAAGTCCATGCAAGTCCGACTACTGAACCGATATTATCTGATAATTTATCCTCAGCGATTTTTTGTTTATACTTTTGCACACCAAGATATTTCCTTACCTGTTCTTCACTGATAATGATTTTTTTTCCCGGTTTGGACCCGCCTTTTTCAACAATCTCCCGCGTTACTTTTCTGATTACTGATGAAATTTCCCTTTCAAGATTCCTCACTCCTGCTTCGCGGGTATATTCCTGTATAATAAGGAGAATGATCTGATCAGGAATTTTTATCATGCTATCGGTAAGTCCATGTTCAAGGATCTCTTTTGGAATGATATGTTTTTTTGCTATCTGAAGTTTTTCAAAATCAAGATAACTTCTCATTTCAATTATTTCCATTCGGTCAAGCAGCGGCAATGGAATATTGTAATAAACATTTGCCGTTGTTATAAACAGAACATTGGACAGATCATAATCAACATCAAGATAATGATCATTGAACGTGGAATTTTGTTCCGGATCCAGAACCTCAAGCATCGCGCTTGACGGATCTCCTCTGAAGTCGCTGCTCATTTTATCAATTTCATCAATGAGAATTACCGGATTAACGCTTCCCGCTTTTTTCATCGCCTGAATAATTTTCCCCGGCATTGATCCGATATATGTCCTTCTGTGTCCGCGGATCTCAGCTTCATCCCTTACTCCGCCTACTGAGATCCTCACAAAGTTTCTGTCGATCGCACGGGCAATTGATTTTCCCAAAGAAGTTTTACCAACACCGGGAGGTCCGACAAAACACAGTATCTGACCTTTAGGAGATTTCTTTATATTCTTATCATGAAGAAGTTTCAGAACTGCCATGAGCTCAAGGATTCTGTCCTTTGCCTTTTCAAGTCCGTAATGATCTTCGTCTAATATTTTTTTCGCATTGATGAGATTGAAATTATCTTCAGTGAATTTACTCCATGGTACAGAGACCATCCAGTCGAGAAAATTTCTGATAACGGAATGATCAGGAGACATTGAAGGAATTTTTTTAAGCTTATTAAATTCATCCATTGCTTTTTTGAGAACTGGTTCAGGCATGCCGCTCGCTTCTATCTGTTCGCGAATTTTGATAAGGTCGGGATCAGTTTCCATACCTTCTCCGAGTTCATCCTGAAGAATTCGAATCTGTTCCTGAACAATAAACTTCCTCTGATTCTTTTGCATGGTCTGATAGATCTTAGCGTCAATTTCCTTCTCCACGTTAAGCACTTCCATTTCAGAACCAAGTATATACAGAATTTCATAAAACTGTTTATGAATATCATTCATCTCCAGAATCTTCTGCTTTTTACTAACATCTGCGCTGATGGTAGATGCAATATAATACAACTTCCTGTCAGGTTCTTTTATGTTTTCAAATGCAACAAGAGTTTCCTGGGGAATTGATCTGTTAGTATTGACGTAATCCGTGAAGAGTTTAGTTGCCTGACGAATAAGAGCTTCAAGCTCAGTATCTTTTTTGAATGGATTAAACAGAATTTCAATTTCCGCTGAAATAAATTTATCGCTTTTAAATTTATTAACTTTAGCTGTAACCAGACCGTCTACCAAAACTTTAATAAGTCCGTTCGGAAGTCTCAGCACCTGAATTATTTTTGCGACTGTTCCGGTTTTATTCAGATTTTCAAAAGTCGGCTCTTCGATTTTTTCATCGAGCTGAGAAACGAGCATTATGAATTTATCTTTTTCAAGAGAATTGTTGATTGCAGCAATTGTAGATTCTCTTCCCGCTAATATCGGGAACATCATATACGGAAAGACAACCATATCTTTCAGCGGAAGAACCGGAAGTTCATCAGGAATTGCTACTTTAAGATCCGGAATGTTAGATTGGTTTTGATAGATTACTCCAGAAGAGTTTTCATCAATATTATCTTCATCATCAGGGAAATTAAAATCTTCTTCTTTACTTTTGGCCATTATAATTTGTCCATTTAGAATTTGATTAATATAAAACTACATTAAAATAGTTTCAATCCTAAACTAAAAGAGTTGACTAATTTATTTTGAAAAATAATCCATTGAAGAAAAAAGAGATCCTGAACCAAAGCGTGATTAATTATAAATACTCAGAAAGAAATGAATCGGACTAAATTTTCTCATGCATATTCATAAAGAGTAATAAATGTTACGGAATACAATTCAGCTTATTTCACTATACCGGATTTTTGCATTTTTCAAAAACTATACAATTACTAAAATAGTCTGCCTTATTAATTAAATGGAAAGGATTAAGTTATGAAAAAAAATCATTCTCTCGTTGTATTGCTTGTTTTATGTTTTTCCATTCTTTCATTTTCTTCCATGAAAGATCAGCCTCACAAAAAAGTAACATCAGATTCAAATCCGGTTTATTCGTTTGCTGTTACTTCGAAAAAGCTTGAAGCTAACAATATAAGCACCTGGTTCAGATCAAACGGCTCATTTAACAGAGATCCGACTACTGGAAACTCAGGTTTCGAATGGCCAAAAGGTGCGGCTAAATTTGCAAGGTATGCTTCCGGATTATGGCTTGGCGGAGTTGTAAACGGCAGTATCCTTGTTGCTATAGCTGAGTATGACTATGAATATCTGCCGGGATATGTTGACAACAATGGTGATCCGCAGGGAAGCGACGATCCGAATTACAGGATCTTTAGTTTTTCTGATGATGACTCTGTTGATTTCGGAGCATGGAGAACAATTGCTTCTCAGCAGGGCGCTTATCTGAACAGCAGCGGTAATCCGTTCCGGATGGGATCGCAGACAATGTTTTATAGTTATACAGACGGTTATCCTGCTGCACATACAAATAATGCAGGAAGCACTTTGCCCCTAAAGGCGCAGATACTTCAGACGAACTGGGCTTACATAAATGTGAATCTGAGAGATGTTGCTTTCACGGAATTCAGGATCATAAACAGAAGTAATCAGGTTTGGAATAATTTTTATATTTCTGTCTGGACTGATGATGATCTGGGCAATGCTACAGATGATGCAGTCGGAATTGACACTGCATCAGAATATAAACTTGGTTACACTTACAATTTTACAAACAATGACACTGAATACGGAGCAGCTCCGCCGGCAGTCGGATATACAATATTGAGAGGACCTGTGGTTCCCAGTATCGGTGATACTGTCAGATATTACAGTCCTCCGGGATCAAATAATCTTATTGTAAAACCGAACATGAAAGAAATAAAACTTTCATCATTTAATACATACATAAACGGAGATCCTACAACAGGGGATCCTTCGAATTTTCAGGAAACCTATTATAACCTTCAGGGCTTAAAAAGGGACGGCTCGCCGTGGAGAAATCCTTTTACAAATGAGATCTCAAAATTTCCTTACAGCGGAGCGCCTGAAATTCCGACAGGATGGGTAATGTCATCAGGCAGCGACAGACGTTTTTTAATGACAATGGGACCGATAAATATGGTTCCGGGAGATACACAGTCAGTGATCTGCGCTCAGGTTATTGCAAGGGGAACAAGTAATCTTAACAGCATAACACGTTTAAGACAGCTTGCCCATCACGTCCAGGGGATTTATTATAATAATTTTCAGTCTGTTTTGAATGTCAATAACTATTCAAACTTAACTCCTGAAAAATATTCTCTGCATCAGAACTATCCGAATCCTTTTAATCCTTCGACTAAGATCAGGTTTGATATTCCTTCTAATTCAAGCGGTCAGCTTTCGAATGTGAAATTAACGGTATATAATTCTTTAGGAAATTTAGTAAAAACACTTGTGAATGAAAAAATGAACAGCGGCAGTTATGAAACTGAATTCAGAGGTGAAGATCTTTCAAGCGGAGTTTATTTTTACAAGCTTGAAACTGAAGGATTTATTCAGACAAAAAGAATGGTCTTTTTGAAATAAGCATTAAACATTATTAATAAACTAAAGCTCTGCGTGAAATTTTACGCAGGGCTTTTTTTTTGAAAAATATTGGGAAAATTTTTAGTGATTTGATTAAACCATATAAGTTGGATTAAATTACATAGTGAAAGAATAGAAAATTAATTATAATAACTGAAGATTAATTTACACTACCGATCTATATAAACTAATTTGCATTTTGGAATTTCACATACAAAATTAAGATCTGTGGAATGAATGAAAATTTTACAAATGACAAAAGTCGTATCCTGACAGAAGTAATGACAGGAATTGTCCTCCTGTTAATAACTGTCGCAGCTTACTTACTCAATACTGCTGAGGGAAATACTACTGAATTGAAATACTGTCTTTATCAATTTTTTTCACCTTTGAAAAGAGTCAGCAGACCGAAAGCAATTGCAAGAATCACTGGACCCATGAATATTCCGAGAATGCCGAAAAGCTGTAATCCTCCGATAACACTAAAGAAAACAAAAAGCTCATTCATCTTTGTGCGGCTGTTAATAAGTTTTGGCAAAAGAAAATTATCAACCATTCCGATCACAACTGAAGCATAAACTGTTAAGATAATTGCTTTGGTAATATCACCAGATGCGAACAGGACTATAATAACGGGAACAGTTACAAAAGCAGTCCCTCCTGTCGGGATGAGAGAAAAAAACATTGCCAGTGTACCGAGAAGAATGAAAGACGGAATGCCCAGAATCCAGAATATTATACCGGCTAATACTCCCTGAATTACGGCTACAAACAATGATCCTCTGAGAGTTGCATTAATTATACCGGAAGTTTTTCTGATCAGCTCTTTTGCCTGATCACTTTCCATTGGGAGTATTCCGGGGAGATCATTTACAATTTTTTTTCCGTCACGGAATAAATAAAACATACTGAAAATTGCAAGAAGTATTCCGACTAGCATTCCAAGGACTCCTTCAACAAAAATCAGCGAAGCAGATAACATTACTTCGCTTATCTTTGACACAAACGCTTTAATGTCTTCCGGTTTTAAAACATTGTCAAGATTGACAAATCCGCTTATGTAAGTATAAAAATTCCCAAGCCAGCTGTGTCTCGGATCATTGATAGTCTGCTGTATTTCATCCATGGTTATACTTGCAAATCCGGCAAGTTCATTAATAACTGCAGCGGAAACAAAAAATAAAGGTATAATAAAAGTAAGAAACGAAACGAAGATTGTAACCAGTGCGCTCAAAGCATGCTTGCCTGTTTTTTTCATCAGCCTGTCGTACACCGGATGGAATATGATTACAAGTATAGCCGACCATAACAAAACTGAAACGAATGGAGCCAGCATAAGCCAGCAAATATAAAGCATTAGTCCCGTAAAAAACATAAGCAGTATAAACTGCGCTAGCTTTTTTCTTTCGGTTATATTAAATCCCTGTGACATAATTAATAGAGTGATATGATATTAGAGCTGTAAAATACAATAGTCATTGTAGTTTTAATAGTCTGAAATTTAATTATTCTGCTTTTATGAATGATTGGCTTTTTTTATATTATATTTGATTATTATCTGAATTTATATAAGATAGTTCCGGCTGAATCAATTAAGGTTTAGTTAAAATTATTTTAACCAGACCTACATGATAATATAAACTGAATACAGGCAAGTAATTTAAATGATAATTACTGTTAAACCAAAGTTGAAAAGAAATTGTCTATTATTTGAATTACTTTGCCGCAGAATACGGTAAATATTTTTTATAAATGAACTAAGTTATTATTGCCGGAAAAGAAATTAATAATTAGATTCCGGAACCATATTTAAATTAAGCAGTATATTACCCGAATCTTTTTAAAACTTTTAATGAAAATATTATGTCTAAGAAAAATCCTTTAATATTTATATTAGCTTTGTTTATATCAGGATTAATTTCCTTTTATAATGCAGGTGCACAGGAAATTCCCGGCAACAGTGAGGATAAAAGTCCTGTATTTATTGATACCATTGAAACCTCGGAAAATCTTCTGGATTCCAATGAAGTCTATAAAAAGCAATTCGATGAGCTCTCTGAAGACGGTGACTGGATCAAAGTTAAAAAGTCAGATTTTTTAAGAGACCTGACTGAAGAGACGGGAGAAAACCTTCAGTATTATTATACGGAAGACGGAGCTTACATTTTTGTCTGGCGTCCGCACAGCGCTTACGAAGGATGGAATCCATATTATAACGGAAGATGGTTCTTCTCATATTACGGCTGGACATGGATTTCTAATTATTCTTGGGGTTGGGGTCCGTATCATTACGGGAGATGGTATTTCAGTAATTTTTACGGATGGATATGGATGCCCGGAAATGTATGGGCGGCGAATTGGGTTACCTGGCGTGATTGCGGTTCCTACTACGGCTGGTATCCAACATGCCCGAGGGTTTACTGGAGAGGTCACGGCAACAGATGGCATAGAAATAAACTTTATACATATAACCCTCAAAACTGGGTAATAGTACAAAAGTCAGATTTTACTAAAAGAATCGATGAGAAAATAGTTCAGGATCCGGTTGACAATATTAATATTTTACAGAATTCAGAAAAAGTTAAGATTTCTAAATACTCTGATGCAAATACAAAGATATTTAAATATACAGGACCCGATGTTAAAACTGTTTCAAAAGAAGCGAATGAAAAAATCACTCCGAAAAATATTGAAATAAAAAACCCGGTTACCGTTAAGAATGAAGGCAATACAAAAGTAACGAAGAAAAATGATGTCAATTCAACAGGTAATGAAAAATATAACCCGCCTCCCGGCAAAAGCAACGATGTTAAGAATGATAAAAAACCGGAAATAAAAATAAAGGAATCCAAAGGTCAGGACACTAAAAATTATAATCCTCCTAAAAACCCCGGCACAAAGAATAATCCTCCTAATAATCCGGGTACAAAGAGCAATCCGCCTGTAAGAAAGGATAATAATTCGAAAAGAAGTAATAACGGAAAAAGTAAAAGCAGTAATATTGAAACAATAGAAAGTTATGATGGGGTCAGTAATAGCGTAAATAATGAATCGAGTTCAGGCAGCGGCAATAATCCGGGAAGTAATAATAATACGGAAAGTACAGGCGTAGAAAGCAGCAAAGGGAATTCTGATAACAGCGGAAACGAAAACTCAGGTAAAGACAAAACGGTGAATACTAAGTAATATTTAATTTGTAATATCATAAAACCGGAATTTCTGCAATTCCGGTTTTTTTATTTTAATGAAATTTATGTTTAGAATAAATGAACTTTGAATTAAGTATAAACAGTTATTACTAATGTATCGATCGATCAAATAAACAGTTCAAATTTATAACCAAGAATCCGTTTATATTTTAAATGAACTTCAGATACGAATAAGGCTTTATACTTCAAATAACAAATATTTTAATTGTCTTGATTAAACTTCATAATAGAAATATTTTTAAGAAAAACATTCACACCTTGAAAACCGGAAAGTTAACATCTTATATATTATTAATAACTGCTGCTGTATTTTTGTCAGGCAGTTGTAATTTCATTACTCACAGTACTCTTTCAAAGGACAATTCAATAGATTCACTCAATACTGAACCGGAACCGGATTATGATGTGACGTTAGATTTCGAATATCAGGATTTTACTTCATATTTATATATGGGTAACAGGATCGAGAATTTTACAGCATATTTTAATACGTTTTTTAAATCACAGGAAGATTATGATGAAGCTTTTGAAGAATTCAGAACGTCATTTATTGCAGTGTTTAACAGAAGAATAGATTCATTGCTTGTTGACCCGCCGGTTACACAAAGTGTAAAAGATAAATTAAATAAATCGATTGAAAGAAGTTCGAAGATTATTCAGTTTCACAGGAACAGTAAATTCATTGATGATGCAGTTTTGCTGATTGGTAAATCTTATTACCTCTTAAATGATTATATAAATGCCGAAAGAAAATTCAATGAGTTTCTTTCAAAATTTTCGAGCAGTGATCTGATTGATGAAGCATTATTGTATCTCGCTAGGACGAAGAATAAACTCGGTAAACAGAAAGAAGCGGAATCAGTATATAAAAGTTTATTAAATAACTATTCTGATTCTGAAATGAGATCCCTAGCAGCGCGGGACTTCGGAGTACTTGAATATAAAAAAGGAAGACCGGAGGAAGCTGCAAAATATTTCAGAAAAGCGATAGAATATTCTAATGATAATGTAAGAAAAGCAGAAGGTCAGTTTATACTTGCAAAACTGCTTTCGCTATACAAACCAGAGCTTTCAGCGACTGAGTTTAAAAAGGTACTGGATTATACTTCGGATTTTGATCTGTCCTTTTATGGCAGAGTTAATTATGCCATAGGACTTTCATATAATAAAAAATATACTGAAGCAGACGATGAGCTGACAAGTCTCAGGAGTAAATACAGGGATGAAGTAGCGTATGCGCAGATTGTGGATCTTGAGATCGCAAATAATTATTATACTCAGAAAAAGCTTAAAGAAGCAATGGATAAGTATTATGAAGTAATTGTCAAATATCCAAATACCGTAGCTTCTTCAGATGCATATTATTTTATAGGAAGACATGAAGAGGAAGTTAACGGTAATTATCTTAATGCTCTTGTTAATTATACAAAATCATCACAGGAAAATTCAGCGTCTGAATATAATAAAATAGTAACAGGAAAGGTCACGGATCTCGGCAGATATTTTACACTGCAAAGTGAAGTATCGGATTCTAAACAGATAGAGATACCTCAGGAAAATTTTGAAGTGGAAAAGTACAGAGCGTTTTATAATGAAGAAATGGGAATTGAACAATTTAATGAAAGTAATAAAAGCGGAGACAACAAGGGAAATGAAAACTCCGGTGAAGATGACGGGAGACAGCGGGGAGACGGAAAAGGAAAACCGGGCGGATTCAGAGAAATAATTTTTTCTGATTTAAATGACTCGCTTGAAAATCCGGACCCGGGTAATTCCGAAGATGATCCAAATGTCATGACCAACCCCGGAAACGTGACTAACCCCGGGAATGTGACTAACCCCGGAAATGTGACTAATCCCGGAAATATTGATAATACTGAAAAAAAGGATGGATCAGAAATTCAGGATACTTCTAATACCGTTAATTTAGACTCTCTGAATAAAGCACAGGAAGAAGCTGAATTAAAAACAAAAGAAGATAAAATTTTTAACGGATATTATGAACTTGCGGAGATATTTAATTACAAACTTAACAAAAGTGATTCTGCTGAATTTTATCTGAAATTGCTGCTGCAAAAATTCAATGATCCTGAAAAAAGATCCAAAGTTCTTTATACACTTGGAAACTATTATGTTAACGTGAATGACAAAGTGAATGCAGATGAAACTTTCGGAAAACTAATCTCTGAATTTCCGGGTTCCTTATATGCTTTTGAAGCAAAGAAAATACTTGGGTTGGAAGTAACAAGGGAAGATGTTGCAATTGATTCGACTGATGCGAAATTTAATAAAGCTATAGAATTTTATAACGGAAAAAATTTCGCGGAAGCTTTAAACATTTTAAGACAGGTAGATGTAGAGACAAAGTTAGATTCCGTAAAAGCGAAGTCTTTATACGGAATTGGATTTGTATATGAAAACGGACTTTCAAATAAAGACAGTTCGCTGTTTTATTATAAGAAGTTAAGAGACACATATCCTGAGTCGGTATATTCGCTTAAGGTCTCGGAACTTCTGGACTACTATGCTATGCTTGAAGAAAATGAAATGGCGGATTCTTTAAGTAATGTTTCAGATACTCTGAAAACCGGAACTTCTGAAATTAATGAGTCCGGTGAAGATAAAGAAAAAATATCGGAAGAAGAAAACGAGAATCCGGAAAACCCTGAAATTAAAACGGATGATGCCGGTGATGAAGAAAAGAAACAGCTAACCCCTGAGGAAATAGAGCAAATGCTTAAAGAATCCGAAACTGATCCTAATAATCCACCCGAAAATCAGGATCAGTAACCTAAAACATTTTCTATTGCGTCAGAAACTTTATTTATGCCGGGAAGCATAATTGCTTCAAGCCCTGAATTCAGAGGAACTGCGGGCATATTCACGGAACCGATAACTTCCACCGGAGCATCTAGATACTGAAAGCAATTTTTTGAAATTCGTCCTGCAAGACTTTCAGCAAAAGAATTTAAAACTTTTTCTTCAGTCAGTACAATACACTTCCCGTGTCTATTCACGGATTCATACATCATATCTTCATCGATGGGATTCAAAGTCCTGAGATCTAAAATTTCTACAGATCCCGGAAAATTTTTGGAAGCATTTAATGCCCAGTGAACTCCCATTCCGTAAGTAATTACTGTTAAAGATTCTCCCGAATTAATTTTTTCTTTATCTGCAAATTGAAATATTCTTCCCTTGCCGAAAGGAATAATATAATCTTCCGAAGGTTCAGGACATTTTGCCGCTTCGGTGCCCGGTACTTTGCTCCAGTAAAGTCCCTTGTGTTCAAACATAATTACGGGATTCGGATCATAAAATGCAGACTTCATCAGGCCTTTCATATCTGCGGCATTACTTGGGAAAGCAATTTTAATTCCCCTGACAGGAAGCAAACTTGATTCTATACAATCGGAATGATAAGGACCGCCTGCACCGTAAGCGCCGCATGGGATCCTTATCACGGAAGATATCGGATATTTTCCCATTGTTAGATAACAGGATTTTGAAAGCTCCACAACAAGCTGATTAATTCCCGCCCATGCATAATCCGCAAACTGAATTTCCACTATTGGTCTCACACCTGCAGCGCTCATTCCTGCAGTCGATCCGACTATGTATGCTTCCTGTATGGGTGTATTGAAAACCCTGTCGTCTCCAAACCTCTGTGCAAGAGTAGCCGCTTCTCTGAATACTCCGCCGAGTCTTTTACCGACATCCTGACCGTAAAGAATAGCTTCCGGATGTTTCTCAAGAATTTCTCTGACAGCGTGAAGAGCTGAATCAACCATCATTAGAGGTTCTCTTCCTTCCGGTGCGCGCACTCCTGATTCTTCTGTTACAGGTGTTGGAGAAAATTCATGCAGTATAAGAGATTCCGGATCAGGCTCTTCGGCTGCAACTGCTTTTGAAAAACTTTCTTCTGCAATTATTACCGAATTATTTTCTATCTCAATGAGTTCATCTTCAGTTACATTCTGCTTTAACAATACGGAACGGAGTTTTAAAACCGGATCGCCTTTCACATGTTCATCAAGATCATGTCTGTACCATTCTTTACGCACACCGGAAGTGTGATGACCGAGCAGGGAAACGCCTGCGTGAATGAGTACCGGCTTTCTCTTTGTCCGTACATAATTCAGCATGTCACCAAACTTATTATAGCTTTCATTAAAGTCAGAGCCGTCAATCCGTAATCTCTTTAAGCCTTTGAATCCGGCTGCAAATTCGTATGCATCCATAGCGCGCATTTCATCTTTGTATGCCGAAATTCCCCATTCATTATCCTGAACAAGATAAATAATGGGAAGCATTTTCAGTACTGCCATCTGAAGCGCTTCGGAAACTTCACCTTCAGTAACAGATCCGTCACCGAGTGAACATACGACTACCGGTTTGTCTTCGGATTTCAGGAGACCTGCATTTTCCAGATATTGAATTCCATGTGCGATACCAGTAGCAGGAATTGCCTGCATTCCTGTTGCGCTGGACTGATGCGGGATTTTAGGAAAGCCGTCTCTCTTAAGTGAAGGATGTCCGTAATATGTTCGTCCTCCGGAAAAAGGATCGTCCTTTTTAGTCAGGAGCTGCAGCATGAGTTCATATGGAGTAAGACCCATTCCGAGAAGAATGGATTCATCACGATAATACGGGCTAATGAAATCGCATTCCTTTAGCTGCATGCCGACGGCAAGCTGAATGGCTTCGTGACCTCTGGAAGTGGAATGCACATATCTGCAGATCTGCTTATTTTCATCGTATATCTCCGCCATTCTTTTGGAAGTACACATCGAAGCGTAAGCTTTGAGAAGTATATTTTTATCAGTCATTGAAATTTATAGGAAAACTACAAAATAGAAACTAAACATTTTCTTTCAATGCAAAATGAATTAATATTCTGTATGGGTATGAAAGGTGATCTGAAACTGATTCAGTTCAGATCACAAAAAATTTGTATGCTGATCCGGATCTTTCCGAAGTTTATATAACCGTCTGATTAAAAATTTTCACGTTTATAAAAATCATCTCTGTCCCGTAGAATAAAAATAATAATGTCTGAAACGGCATGTGTACGTTTTCGCCGGAAATTAATTTCTGCCTTTACAAAATCAAATATACCTTATAAATTTAAGGTATGCAGACAATCAGTTCTACTTTTTTCATTCCCCGCGAAGGGACGGATTTCGACGACCTTTACAGGAGAGTCCGCATTATGCCGCTTTATTCCTTTCCGCACACAAAGGATCTGAACTGGAGACTAAGGGAGCACACGAACAGGTTCTTCGTCCACATTGATTTTGACGCGTTCTATGCGCAGGTGGAGCAGCGTGACAATCTGAAGCTGCGCGGAAAACCGGTATCAGTGGGAGGAACCGGCGGAGGAAAAGGCATTGTAATGACGGCTTCCTATGAAGCGCGCGCATATGGTGTGGACACGGGAATGTCCGTTCTCGAAGCGAAGAAGATCTGTCCGCAGCTTATCTCTCTTCCGTGTTACGGTCCGAAGTATGAAAGCATAGTGCTTAATCTGATGAACGCGCTGAAGGAGTTTGTTCCCGAAGACTGCATTGAGCAGTACAGCATTGACGAATGTTTTGCGGATCTTACTCCTGTCGCAAAGGATTTTTTTGAAGCTACTAAAGCAGCCTGCGCCATTAAGCGCAGGATCCGCGAACTTGAAAATCTGACTGCGTCGATGGGGATATCATATAACAAGACCTACGCGAAGCTTGCCACCAAGCTGCAGAAGCCGGACGGATTTTCAGTCATCACTCAGGAGAATAAGGAGAAAATATTTTCAATGCCTGCGGGTAAGCTCTGGGGCGTGGGAAGGAGAAATGAACTGCGCCTTCTGATGCTCGGCATCCGGACAATACGCGACCTTGCAGGAAGCAGCGAGAGAATGCTCAGACAGGAATTCGGAGTGAACGGTCTTGTATTCAGAAAGCTTGCCCGCGGCGAAGATACTTCGGAGATATTCCGGAAGGAAAGAAAGGAGAAATCGCTGAATCACTATCACACGCTTTCCGAACCAATTTATAAATCTGCGGATGTAAGGACCGAGATAAGAAGAATAGGCGAATACATCTGCAGAAAGCTGCGGTCCAAGAATCTTGTTGCGGGATTTATGCATCTCTCAGTCAGGTTTGAGAATTTGAGGTACGCCTCCGATCTTGTGAAACTTACAAACTACACAAATGATGACAGGGAAATTTTTAATACTGCTCTTTCAGTTTACAGACGGCTTCATAAGCCGACAAAGGAAATGAAAGGAAGACAGTTCGGAATGGGTGTGTATGATCTTCACACTGACCTTAAGGAAAAAAACCTGAATCTTTTCGAAAGCGAACCGGAGCTTCCTTACCGCGCGCTTGACAGGCTTAAGTCAAAATACGGCGAAGGTGTTATACGTGTCGGCATAGGTAACTGATAATTTACTTTCTCAAAAGAGCGAGCGAAAAATTGAACAGTTCGGCTGTCATCAGATTTCCTTTAACCGCCGGATCATTCTGCATGTAACTTCTCGCTTCATCTTCGGTTTCCGTTTCAAGTATTGCAATCCCGAGATCTCGGTCCGACATTGGTTCATTGACAGTTCTGCCGGCAAGAAATAAAATACCCTTTTCACAGAGATCTTTGAGATAATTAAAATGAATGCCGATAAGCTCCGAATCTTTTTCGGTCCAGTCCTCAGCTCTGTAGAAACTGGGCTTAAGTTTCAGAATGTAACAGTAAAGATTCTTCTTGGCTTTATCCATAATTTTTTTAAAAAACTATTTTAAAAATTCTTTCAGAAAATTTTACTGATTAAATATCATCCGGATTCTGAATTAGTCTTGCAGATGCCCCGAAAGTAAAGTAACTCCAGATCCAGGTGATAAGAATTGAAATTTTATTTTTAAATCCAACCTGATAAAAAAGATGAACGAACAGCCACAATAGCCATGCAAAAACACCTGTAAAGCTGAATCCTCGGATTTCCGCGACTGCATCTTTCCTGCCGATAGTAGCCATGTTTCCTTTATTAACATATCTGAACGGTTCAATGCTTTTTCCTTTAATTTTTCTGATAATAGATGAGGCGACATATCTGCCCTGCTGCATTGCAACTGCGGAAACACCCGGCAATGGTTTTCCGTTTTTACCTGTAAAGTCGGCAGCGTCTCCTATCACATATACATCGGGATAATCATTCAAAGCGCAAAATTCATTTACAATAGCTCTCTTCTGTCTGTCAACATTAAAGCCCGAATTAGCATTAAGTGATACAGCCTCTACTCCTGCAGCCCATATAATAAGTTCGCCTGAAATCGTCTTCTCGCCAAACGGACTTTTTGTAAATACGGTTTTATCTTCAATATTCATTACACGTGTGTTAAGCAGAACTTCGACTCCTCTTTTCTCAAGACGGTTCTTGGTATAAACAGATAGCCTGCGGTCGAATGAAGGTAACAGATCTGACCCTCCTTCTATAAGAATTATTTTTGCTTTTCGTGTGTCAATATTTCTGAAATCATTATTGATAATGCTGTGGGAAAGTTCTGCTATCGATCCGGCAAGCTCAACACCTGTAGGACCCCCGCCGATGATAATATATTTCAGCAGCTTTTCCGATCTTTCCGGATGGTTCTCAGCTTCTTCAAAGGAAACTAAAAGTTTATTCCTTATTCTCAGCGCATCAAAAATATTTTTCAGTCCGAGCGAATATTTTATCCAGTCCGAATGTCCGAAATAGCTCGTCTTAGCTCCGGTGGCAATGACAAGGTAATCATAAAACATTTCCTTTTCGTGCAGATATATTTTTTTGTTGTCCTTATCTATTCCCGTAACTTCATCCATCAGAACAGTAACATTCTTCATACTGTCAGTAAGAGATCTTGTCGGAATTCCGATATCCGCCGGACTGAGTACTGCTGTAGCTACCTGATAAAGTAACGGCTGAAAGAGGTGATGATTGGTTCTGTCAATCAGGGTGATCCTCACATCTTTATTTTTAGATAATTTCTGCACGGCCTGAAGGCCGCCGAATCCTGCGCCTATTACTATTACATGCTTCTTTTCATTCAAAGTTAATCATTTAAAAAAATTTGAAAACTGCCGGTATTAAATTTTCACAGACTGTAAAATAATATTTATAGTTCAATAATTTGATTTAAAAATTTAACTAATAAATAAAGTCAGGTAAATTTCACATCGTAAACTGAACTCTTCCCGTTTACCAGGGATAGTAAAATCAGCATGAAAATTTTGTATTCAAAAATAATTTGGTCGCTCTCAGTAATTGCATACCAACCGTTAAGATATACAGTTGAAGTTATTTTTCAATAATTGTATTTTGACTCATTGTAAATTTCACTAATATTTTTCAAATAAATTTTAATCTTAACATCTTATGGACAGAAATTTTATAACTACAGCTTTTGATTTTGAAGGATGCAGGATCACAAAAAATCTTGGTGTGGTAAGAGGTATTATTGTACGCTCAAGAAATATATTTGCAAATATCGGAGCCGGGTTTCAGACTCTTGTAGGAGGTGATATTACTCTTTATACTGAGCTGTGTGAAAAGACGAGAGCGGATGCGTTTGAACTGATGGTCAAACATGCTGAAGAGATCGGCGCTAATGCAATAATTGGCATGCGCTATGATGCGAATGAAGTAACGTCAGGAGTAACAGAAGTTCTTGCATACGGTACTGCTGTAGTTGTTGAAGGGAAGTGAATTATTTAAAAGTTAAATCTAACTGACTTTTTCTGCTTTCTCTAAGCATCAGCATACCGCCTGTCAAAAAAATAATGATGATACAATAAAAGTCGCTTCTACTGAAAAAATCCTTAGAATAAAATAACCTAGCTAGTCTTCAAAGGGTGAATTTTATAGGAATAAATATGACAGCAGAGAATAACTCTATTGGGATCATAATACAAAATGTTTGGTTAGGCTGCCGTTTTATTATGAATTACATGATGAAAATTTAAAAATATAATTCAATCAATATTAAATTATTTTTTTAACATGAAAAAAGAATATAAAATAATTAATAGTGTAAAATGTTATGCTCCGGAGGTGGCTTATGAAAACACAGATTACAATGAATCTAGTTTCAGCGAGCTATTCGAGTTGGAGGATAGAAACTTCTGGTTCAAATCAAGAAACAATGTTATCCAAGATTTATTTAAAAAGTATGCTAAAAACACAGATGGTAACTTTCTTGAGATCGGATGTGGTACCGGGTATGTATTGACAGGTTTAAAAAATAGATTTCCGGAATTGAAAGTTACCGGTGCAGAAATTTATTTGGAAGGTTTAAAATTTGCAAAGAAAAGACTTCCTGAGATTGAATTTATTCAAATGGATGCAACAAATATACCTTTTGAAGATGAATATGATAATATAGGTGCCTTTGACGTATTAGAGCATATAAGTGAAGATGAAAAAGTTATTGAAAATGTATTTAAATCTCTTACATGGGGTGGTAAATTTTTTATCAGCGTTCCGCAGTATATGTGGATGTGGTCTAAAGAAGATGATTATGCTTGTCACAAAAGACGATATACAAAAAAAGAAATAATTTATAAGTTAGAAAAAGCAGGATTTTTAGTACAATATAATACTTCATTTGTATTTACACTTTTCCCTTTAATGTCTCTTTCACGTTTGATAATAAAAAACTCAAAAAATGATGAAAAAAGGGGAAATGAAACTAACAGTGAACTAAAGCTTAATCCAATATTAAATAATATATTTGAACAATTTATGAAGATAGATGAATTTTTAATTTCAATTGGATCCAAATTACCTTTTGGGGGCAGTATCATAGTTGTAGCCGAAAAAAAGCGATGAAGTAACGACAGGGGTAACCGAAGTCCTTACATATGGTACTTCTGTAGTTGAAGGGAAATGAATTATTTGAAAGTTAAATCACACTGACTTTTTCTGCTTTCTCTCAGCATCAATATACCGCCTGTCAGAAAAAATAATGAAGATACAATAAAAGTCGCTTCCACTGAAAATATCCTTAGAATAAAATAACCTATAAAAGGAGCGAACAAACCTCTTACACCTGTCAGTGTAATATGAACCGCCTGATAATTTGAAACTTCAGAGTGCGGAGCATAAAAAATTGAACTCAAATTCCATGACAGCGTAATTCCGCTCATCATGATCCCGAAGTAAAAATATGTGATATATAACAGAGTATCCGTGCCAATTAAATTCATATTCACTCCGAAGATATTTATTGAGATCAGCATCAATGGATACAGAATAAGGGCAAGAAAAAGATACCCGCAGAATTTTGTAGGATTTCCCGAGCCGTGCATTTTACCCATCAAAGGCGTAAACAAAATAGTGGATGTATAAAACACCATTCCTTTTGCAATAGAGATCGGAGAATAGTCAAGCTTCAGATTTTCAACAAGAAATATCGGAACTGCAGGTGATGCGATCATGAATGCGACTCCGTAAAGAAAAAAGAAAGACTCGAATCTGAAAAAAGGTTTGTTCTCCCTGAAAATTCTCATCATATTTCTGATCGGTAAAATGAGAATATCCTTAAATAATTTGAAATCAATTTTTCCAGTAAATAAATCGCCGCTGTAAGGATAAAAACTTTTTCCCAGATTTATCAGCTTAGCCAGAAAAATGTAAGATATAATTTCGAACAAGGCTGCAACCGGAAACATTATTTTATACACTTTATAATTTATATCAAGCAGATATCCGAATAATGTTCCAACTATCAGTATAGCTATAGTGTAAACGCTGGATGCATAAGAATACAAAATACTCCTTCTTTCGGCTGTATAGTTGTGCTTGAAGACTGTGTTCCAGGTTGGTTTTAAAAGCGAATCCACATAACTCATCGCTGCAATACAAAAAATAAAAAACGACGGTGATTCAAAAAAAGGAATGATAAGCAGAAACATTCTGCTGAATACAGCCATAATAATTATCGTCCTCGGCTGATTATTTGAGCGGTTGATAATTTCAGAACCGTATATCGAAAATAAAAATGCAGAGCTTGTAAGGAATATCAGAATTGTAACTTCAAAGTCCGTTGCAAGAAGTGATTTTTTTAAAATAACTTCCTGAAGCAGCAGAATGCCGAACGCTATTCCAGTAAAAAGCTGTGAGATCAAATGAAGTCTGAATGTTTTTTTTTCAAGAATCATGACTTCTTTTGAGGAATAGACGCTTTTTCTGCTTTTATTTTTCGAAGTTAAATCCTTTCCCGATTACTGCATGATTTAAAATCACTGTTACATCCGGATACTTTTCTTTTATGTGCTTTAGTGTTTGTTCGGCGGCAAATACTGACCTGTGCTGACCGCCTGTGCATCCGAATGAGATCATAAGATCAGTGAAATTCCTTTTCATAAAATTTTCAATGGCGGGGTCTGTAATTTTAAATACATTAATAAGAAAGTCTTTCATTTCCTTTTGGGAATCGAGAAACCGGATCACTTTTTCGTCTTTACCTGTAAGCGTTTTAAATTCTTCCTCACGCCCGGGATTGTATATAAATCTGCAGTCGAAAACGAATCCGCCTCCGTTACCCGATTTATCAGAAGGTATTCCTTCCTTTTTATAGCTGAAAGAATTGAGATTAATTGTTAAAGGCATAAAATATTTTTCATAATATATTAAACAGATGATAAAATTTAAGTGAACAAATGTAAATGAATATTAAAATTCACATTAAGAAATTTTTCCGGGCATTAGTTATAATCTCAACGGTATTAAAATAAACTTCCCTGCCCACTATGCGGCTTAGTAAAATTATCAGTTGACAGCTTTAAAACATTCTCATTCAATCCATACTTTCTGCAGTTTGAATCAAAGATCATTTTTATCATATCAGCGTATTTACCTTCGCCTGTGAGTCTTCTGCCGAAACTATGATTGTACAGTTCACCGCCATGCATTTCTCGGACTCTGTTCAGTATTTTATTTGATCTGTCCGGATAGTTTCTTTCAAGCCCAGTTCTCAAAAAGTATTTTTACAGAGTGCGGTAATCTGAGAATAACTCTGCCTGCAAATGATGCGCCTCTTTCAGAACTCTGCTTCAAAATTTCGGGTATTTCTTCATCGGTCAGTCCCGGTATTATCGGAGCAATGTTCACGCCTGTTGGTATTCCTTTAGATGTCAGATATTCAATTGTATCAAGTCTTTTTGCCGGAGACGAAGTCCTTGGTTCCATTTTTCTCTGCAGATCAAAATTTAAAGTAGTAATTGAAATTATTACCTTTATAATATTCAGTTCTGTCATCTCTGTCAGTATATCCGCATCTCTTTTTATCAGGGAATTTTTTGTGATGATCATCACCGGATTTCTGAATTCACTGAATACTTCAAGACATTTCCTTGTGATCTGAAGCTTTCTCTCAACAGGCTGATAACAATCAGTGTTGCCTGAAAAAAATACCGGCTGCGGAACCCATGACTTTTTTAAAAACTCTTTTCGCAAAAGAACCGGCGCATTTTGTTTTATCATTATCTTTGATTCAAAGTCCAGACCTGAAGAGAAGCCCAGATATTCATGCGTCGGCCTGGCATAACAGTATATACAGCCGTGCTCGCAGCCTCGGTAAGGATTGATGCTGAACTTTGCCTTAATGTCCGGACTGTTGTTTTCTGTCAGAACTGATTTCGAATCATCATTGAAATACTCTGTAACAATTTTCCTATCATCATCTTCAGTTTCAAAATATTCATTATCAAAAAAACCCTCATCGCTGTGTATTTTTTCAAACCTGTTCGGCAGGTTAAACTGAGACCCGCGTCCTTTATGATCTTTTAAATTCATATACATAATTTGAAAGAATTTAAAAACCTACCCTTAAAATATTAAGGTAATAATTTTAGTATGTTAAATTTATTAAATATTGTCAGCGCTGTTATAAGTAAACATACTTATGCAAATAGTGTAATGTCTGCTATTAACTTTTCAGAAGTATATAAGCATTTTTGTACAGATTGATTTTGAATAAAAAAAATTAAATTAAAATGAAAACTTTAATAACATTGATAACATATTTCTCCTTAACATTAAGTTCAGTTCATTCAGAAATTGCGCGTGATCTTCCGGAGAATAACTATACAACTGTATTTACAGAAGAGGAACTTCTGGAATATCTGGAGAATACGGAAAACAAAACTTCTTCTTCCGGAATAGCTGTAATTCCTTTTGAGTTGAAAATGGAAGGTCCTGTAAAACTCAGTATATATGAAAAGAACGGTAACCTGTATGAAGTGCTTATTGACAGTTATATGTACCCCGGAAATTATTCAGTTACTTTCAAACCCGGTACTGAAAGATTACCGGAAGAGTTTGAATACAGGATCGAGGAATCCGGAAATATACTGACAAATTCGTTTCTGATAAAAAAATAAGAGTGTTTACTAATCGGTAAATATTGTTGGTGCATAACCCCAAATATGACCCGGCCCTCAGGATAACAGGACAGAAATTCTGTCCTGTTTCCTTATGAGGTTTAAATTCAATTTCATGATTTCTGAAGCTTTACTTTTCTTTGTCTGTAAAATTTCCTGAAAAAATAAATTGCTAAAAGCATCATCGCAATTAACGGCAGTGAAGAAATTATGAAAGTTATCATAAAACTGAACACTCCCATAAATCCCTGAAGTCCTTCCTTTACGCTGTTTTCCAGCTCATATAAAAATCCCGAACCTGAAGCAGTCTGAAGCATAGACGGTTCGTAAAGTGAAATGTTAAGCGTAGAATATGCCGACTGATTTTTAAGAAAATTCATCCTGCCTTCCGTGCTTTCAATTTTTTCTCTAACAGCTGAAAGCTTTTCCTCGACATCAACCACATCGCTTAATCCCGCAGTCTTTGTATTGAGCAGATCAAGTAATCTTTTCTCAAGTTCTCTTTGTGTATTCATTCGCGCAGTAAGATCAATGTATTCGGAAGTCACATCATCTCCTGAAATATTTTGTGACATAATATTTCCGGCCGCTGCAAGACTTTTCAGGAATGAATCAAAATTTGAAGCAGGAACTCTTGCTAAAATGCTGCCCTGCTTTTTTCCTGCAGCGTTAAGCTTTGTAGATGAAGCTGTAACATAACCATTATACTCTTTTACAATATCAGAAATTTTGTTTTCAGCGACAGAAAAATTGTCAGTTTCTAATTCAATATTTCCTTTTCGGATAAACATCCTCTCATTAGGTTCAGATGTTTCAAATGCTTCAGGAATTAAAGGCTGGAAAATAGATTCATGTACGGAATTATTCAGCTTTTTATTTAACACTTCCGAATTTTCTGAATTGCCTTCCTTATTGAGATTTGATCCGCTGCTGAAATTTCTATCACTATTTTTGCTGCATCCTGTGAAGAATAAAATCAGAATAATTAATGTAACTCCCGGTATTGATCTGATTAAGTTTTTCATAATATGATATTAATTAATTTTGAAAAAGAATTAATTAATTAAAATCAAAAATTCATGTATTGTTCCGTAAAGACATCAAAATACTTTTCTTAATTAAAAACCCCTGAACTATTAATGATTAATTCAGGGGCGTAAATTTAAAGAACACTTTAAGATCTGTATTTGAAAATACAGCAGAGAAATTAAACTTCATAATACAGATGAAACTCATAAGGATGCGGTCTCAGCTGAACTTCCTTAACTTCTTTTTTCATTTTATAATCTATCCAGGTTTCAATCAGCTTATCAGTAAAGATACCACCCTGCTTCAGATATTCATTGTCATGTTCCAGATTATGCAGAGCTACCGTGAGATCTTCCGGAGCGTGGCCGAGTTTTTTTAATTCCTTTTCATCCATATGAAAAATATCCCTGTCGAGCGGATCGCCCGGATGTATTTTATTTATAATTCCGTCAAGACCTGCAAGCAGTATTGCGGGAAATGCGAGGTAAGGATTTGCCGTTCCGTCGGGACACCGGAATTCAATTCTCTTTGCTTTAGGATTATCGGAATACATCGGTATCCTTATAGCTGCGCTTCTGTTGCTTTTGGAATATGCAAGATTTACCGGAGCTTCATATCCGGGAACAAGTCTTTTATAAGAGTTTGTAGTCGGATTTGTAAATGCAAGTATAGACGGAGCGTGTTTCAGAACACCTCCTATAAAATGCAATGCCAATTCACTAAGACCTGCGTATTCATTTCCGGCAAAGAGCGGCTGACCGTCTTTCCATAAACTAATATGAGTATGCATCCCGCTGCCGTTGTCACCGAAAAGAGGTTTCGGCATGAACGTCGCTGTCTTTCCTACAGACTTAGCTGTATTTTTTACAATGTATTTAAACATCTGAAGATTATCGGCGCAGTCAAGCAGCGGACAGTATTTAAAATCAATTTCCGCCTGACCTCCGGTTGCAACTTCATGATGATGCATCTCTACATCAATGCCGACATTAATTAAATTTTCCACCATCAGACTTCTCAGATCATTTGTCGAATCAGACGGAGGAACCGGAAAGTATCCTTCTTTCAGACGGATCTTATGTCCAAGATTAAGTTCTTTTTCACTGCCGGTATTCCAGAAACCTTCGGCAGAATCAATTCTGTACCAGCTTGAATATTCATTAATATTATAAGCTACGTGATCGAGAATAAAAAACTCAGCTTCGGGACCTATAAATGCCGTATCGGCAATTCCGGTTGACTTCAGATACTCTACAGCTTTCCTTGCAATATTTCTCGGATCCAGATCATATATTTTTTTTGACTCAGGTTCATAAATATTGCAGATCATGCTGAGAGTTTTAGTTGCCATAAAAGGATCAACGTTTGCAGTTGAAGGATCCGGTATTGCAAGCATATCCGAGTCATTGATGCTTTTCCATCCTCTTATTGACGAACCGTCAAATCCGATTCCTTCGTAGAATGTGGATTCGCTAAGTTTGTTCAGCGGAATTGTGAGATGCTGCCACTGTCCCGGCAGATCCGTAAATCTGAGGTCGATCATTTTGATCTCTTTTTCTTTTAAAAGCTTGAAAACGTCATTGATCTTTTTAATTTTTTCCTTTTCGTCCTCGATGTTTGTTTTTTCTGACATAGATTATTATTTAAATTATTTAATATTAATTTCAAAAGTTTCTTTGTGTGTGGAAAGAACAATGCTTGTCTTTGAAGATTTCACTCCTGGCCAGTTCTGGATCTTTGATAAAAGCTTCTCCAGTGTAGTAGTATTCTCTGTCCTTATCTTAAGCAGATGCGAGCCGTCGCCTGTTATGGAATGACATTCAAGAACTTCTTTCATATTCTGACTGTGCTCCACTATGCTCGGATAATGTTTTGATGATTCGCTTATGACAAAAATAAAACATGTAATATCCTGTTTCAGCTTTTTGTGATTCAGTATTGCATGATAGGATTTAATGTAATCATGCGATTCGAGCTTAGTAATCCTGTCAATGGTAGAAGGAAGGGAAAGTCCTATCTTTTCTGCAAGTTCATTTTTCTTGATCTGGGAATTTTTCTGAAGTTCGGAGAGTATCTTAATGTCGATCTGATCCAGCTTCAGCTCATCGGTATTTTTTAAAAAAGTAGAAATGCCTTAATTATTTAGGTTAACTGTAAAATTTTCCTAACAAAATAAGGCAAATGGTTTGTTTTGTCAAGTAAATTATGCAGGCTATTTAAAACAAAGGAAAGTTAAACTGAATAAAATGCAATTGAATTTATCAGTCTGATTTTTTAAAAGTATGTTTAAATTAATTTTTCATCTGATTAACTTCCTGCAAAGAAATTTAATCAATTAAAAAATACTATAATGAATATTTACAGAATAATGATAGCGAATGCCGCAGTCCTGATTGGTCTCGGGATATTCGGCTTTTTGATCTCAAACAGTCCGACAGCGCTTATTGCGCCGGGCATCGGCGTTATACTCCTCATACTTTCCTTTTCCGTAAAGAAGGATAATAAGACATCAGCTCATATTGCAGTTGCTCTGACTTTTGTTTCTTTCGTAATGTTTCTTGTTACAGGTATTATGAGATCCAATATGATAATAATTGTAATGGCGGTATTTACTTTTTTTGCTTTCGTACTCTACATAATGGATTTTATGAAAAGAAAAAAAGAAAGGGAAGCGGAAGTAAAATAATATTCCCGATTAATATACTTGTATGTAAAAATTATTTCATCTTTATCTTAATACCGGTCAGATCAGTTTAGTTTATTGAGAATGTTTTTTGCATTCTCATTTCCCGGATCCATCTCAAGCGCTTTCTTAAAATTTGCGGCAGCATTCACTTTATCTCCTTTAATTAAATAGGCTTCTCCGAGACTGTCAAAGCAGTTGGCAACATCCGGAAACATTTCCGCATTTTTCTTAAAGATCATTATACTTTCGTCAGTCAGTCCCGATTTTAAAAATCTGTAACCAGTCTGATTCAGCAGCATGTCGTTCTTGATCACATATCCGTTTTCAGACATTAAACTTTTAAAGTTTTCATCTGCATATTCAATTCCTTTTCCACTAATGACCGAATATATATATTCAGCTATATTCGGTTTCGGTAAATTCAATTCACCTTTAAGTATAAGGTCTGTAATATTTTTTTCTAAATTAATCGCAGCCTGATCGTAATTTGATAAAATTACCGTGACAGTTTTTTTCTGCGGAAAGATCATTAGCATGGAATTTATACCGGGTGATCCGCCTGCATATACATTACCTCCGTCCGGATCAGAAAATATCTGCTGAAGATCTACCTTACTTTCTGAAGAGAATTCTGTAAAGAAGGAAAGCTTAGAATCGTCATTTAAAAGAATATTATTTTCCAGAAGAGATCTGCCGAATATATAAAGGTCATGCGCAGTGGAATACATCCCGCCCGCAGGAGTCGGGACTTCAGGGAATTCCCTGTTATCAGAAAATTTTCCGGTAATATCCTTAATATATCCTACCGCTCTTTTTAAATCGCCCGGCTCTTTGTACTCGTATTCGGAATTTTTCATTCCCAGCGGATCAAGTATCCTTTCAGTAAGATTTTCGGAATATGACTTTCCTGTGACAAATTCAATTACTCCGCCGAGCAGTACATATCCGGAATTTGAATATGAAAATTTTTCTCCTGCTTCAAATTTCAGTGGCTCTTTTAAAATAAGCTCTGTCAGATCTTTTATATTTTTATACTTCACAGGATTCACTGAAAACTCAGGATCATTAAGATAATCCCCGTAACCGGAAGTATGCTGAAGCAGATGTCTGACAGTAACTTTATCACTTGCGTCTTTTACGAAGAAAGAAATTTTACTTTCTAGATCAAGCTTTCCTTCCTGCGCAAGCTGCAGTATCATTACAGCTGTAAAAAGCTTCCCGATAGAAGCTATGTTATGCTTTGTATCATTTTCATTCTGAATATTTTTTTCTCTGTCAGATAAGCCAATTGATCTCTCATAAATTATATTTCCGTCAGTGTATGTCACTACTGTCCCGGAGAAGATATCTTTCTTTTCACATTCATTCATGATCTTTTCCAGATCATCCTTAACATCGGATAATACTGCTGATGAAAACAGATTCATAAGCAGACAAACTTTGAATATAATAATGTAATTTCGGTTCATAATATTTAAATTATACATTAATGAAAAATTCATATCTGATTAAGATGAAGAATAATCAGATAAAAATGTTAACTATCGTTTATATGCAAGACGTATCAAATTATAAAAAAGTCGCATACAACATTTAAAAAAATTTTTTGAAACCTTTTAATTATTTATAAGTCATAATTAAAAAATCAGGAAATAAAATAACTTTGACAATTTTATTCCGTATTGAATTTTTAAATTAATAAAAACCCCGGTATGAAAAATTTATTCCGCTTATCAGCAATATTAATAATAGTAACAATTTCACGGATATCATTTGCCCAATCAGGTGAAATATCCGGAAGCGTAACAGACAGTAAGTCAGGAGCTAATGTAGAAGCGGCTTCGGTATCTCTTCTTAACGGTAAAGACTCATCGCTTGTAACCGGAACTGAGACAAACTCTGAAGGAAAATTCAGTTTTAAAAATCTTCCTGACGGAGTTTATAATATAAAAGTAGACCTTATAGGTTATAGCAAAGCTTACATCAGAGGTATCAAGATCAGCTCCGCCGAACAAAAAGTCGAGCTTGATCCGGTGAAACTTAATTCGGGAGAAACCACTACGGAAGAAATTAATGTGGAAGCCGAACGCAGCGCTATTGAATTCAAAGCCGATAAAAAAATATTCAATGTCGAGCAGGGAATGAATGTGCAGGGAGGTTCCGCTGTAGATGTTTTGAAGAATATTCCATCTGTTGCAGTCGATGCAGACGGGAACATCAGTCTCAGAGGCGATCAGAATGTGAAGATACTCGTAGACGGAAAACCTTTCGGAATGAAAAACAGTGAAACGAGAAATTCAGTGCTCGATCAGATCCCATCTAATTTAATTCAGTCAGTAGAGCTTGTTACAAATCCTTCAGCTAAATACGACGCCGAGAATTCCGCAGGCATAATTAATATTATTCTTAAAAAGAATGAAGACTTCGGTTATAACGGAAACATTATGCTGAATGCAGGCTCTAAAGATAAATATAACGGCTCGCTGAATTTTAACTTCAGAAAAGATAAAATGAATATTTACGGAAGTTATGATTACAGATTATACAACTATTATATAACCGGAGAAAATAACAGGGAAGTATATTCAAATAATTCAATTTATACTCAGTCTGCGGACGGGCTTTCAAGAATAATCGGAAATTTTATAAAAGGCGGTTTTGATTACAACATCACCGAAACAAATTCACTGAGCTACAATCTCAATTATAATCACCGCGACAGGAGGCGGAGTGACAACTCGTCTGCGCTTACTCTCAGCACAATAACAGGAGATCTTGAAGATCAATATGAATTTATTACAACTGATATTGGCGATGGTTATACTCTTGACATGTCTTTGAATCACTATTTAAAATTTAAAAATCCCGGACAGACGCTCACATCGGAACTGATCTATACTAAATATAAAGATAATTCAACCAACGAGACAACTCAGAATTATATATTCCCGACAGTTCAGAATCCCGGCATAGTGAACAGATACAGTGACGACGTTACAAACGAAGGAAATATTTCAGTTGATTACGTTCATCCGTTTTCAAAGGAATCCAAATTTGAGACCGGAGGTAAGGTGGTATTAAGAAATAATGACGAAGATTACCGCGTAGAGAATTTTGATTATAATTCAAATGCATTTGTTAACGATACTTCGCAGTCGAATAAATATTTATATAATGAAGACATATATTCTCTTTATGGAGTTTACAGTATGAATATTAAAAAATTCAATCTGAGTCTCGGACTCAGAGGCGAGCAGACTGACACTAAAGGAGATCTGGAAACTACCGGTGAAGTAAATAATACCAGTTACTTCGATCTTTTTCCGAGCGTGAACGCTTCACAGAAGATTGGCGAGACACAGGAACTTCAATTCTCATATTCAAGAAGAATTAACAGACCGTCTCTGTCAATGATAAATCCTTTTGTAACAGCGTTTGATCCGTTCAATTATTTTGCGGGCAATCCGGATCTGAGACCGGAATATATAAATTCACTCGAATTCGGATTTCTGAAATATTTTGAAACGATCACTTTAAATCCTTCTTTGTTTTATTCACATACAAAAGATCAGTTGTCGAGGACGAGAGAGCTCATTGATTCAAATAAAGCATTGCTCACTTTTCAGAATTACGGAAAGAATGTAAATTACGGTGCTGAACTTGTTGTGAATGCAAAGCCGGTTGAATTTATAAATTTTAACGGAAGCGTAAGTTATTATAAAAATGAAATAGATGCAACCAATCTTGATTCCGGATTTATAAATGAGAACTATACATGGAACGGAAGACTGTCGGCAAATATTTACATTCCAGTGTTTGCAGATCTCGGACTTACTTATTTTTACTCGGGAAGAAATGTATTTGCGCAGGGAGTTCTCGAGCCGTTTCAGTCTTTTGATGTTTCGCTTAAGAGAGATTTCATGGATAAAAAACTATCACTGGGGCTGAGATTCACAGATGTTTTCAATTCACTGAAGTTTGATGTAAAGCTGAACAACACTCAGAATTTTAATGAGACCTTTATGAGAAAAAGAGATTCAAGGTCAGTATTTGCAACACTGACATACAGATTCGGCACCGATACGAAAACTCCGGAAAAGAGAAGAAGAAGAGTAAATGATCAGCCGGGAAATGACGGTTTCGGATTTTAAGATCAAGTTAAATAAGTTTTAAAAAAAAGGACGCAGAGTATGCGTCCTTTCTTTTTATAAGTAAAAATAATTTGTTAAACTTTCTCGACTTCTTTCTTTCCGAATAAACCGGTCGGCTTAACAAGAAGTATTATAATCAGAATTGCGAATGCGATAGCGTCTCTGTATGTGGGGGATAAATATCCGACAGTAAAAGTTTCTACCAATCCTATGATAAGTCCGCCTGCCGAAGCGCCGGGAAAATTTCCGATGCCGCCAAGGACTGCAGCGATGAACGCTTTCAGACCGGGAAGAAGTCCCATCAGCGGATCAATGCTCGGATAGTTAATGCTGTATAAAATTCCGGCTGCGCCCGCGAGTGATGAACCAATAATGAAAGTGAATGAAATTACATTGTTGATATTAATTCCCATCAGTGAAGCAGCGGTAAGATTATTCGAAACCGCTCTGATCGCAATTCCCATTTTTGTTTTCATCACAATGAATCTCAACGCTATCATCAAAGATGCAGCGGAGATGAGAACGACTATCTGATTTGAACCAATGGTCGCGCCTAAAATATTAAAACTTACATTCTCAATTATAGTCGGAAAAGATTTCGGGTCAGCTCCGAAAGCAACTGTCCGGTATACTGCAGAAATAAAGACACGCCGATAGCGGTTATCAGCACAGTAAGCTTTGAAGATTTTCTTAAAGGTTTGTAAGCAAGTTTTTCAATTACAACTCCGATGACAGATGTAATTATCATTGTCAGTAAAAGAATCACAATTGCCATAGGGATATCGGGACTGTCCACACCAAAAGCTCTTGCCAGATATAATCCGGAAAATGCGCCGAGCATAAATATCTCGCCGTGAGCGAAGTTTATGAATTTTAAAATTCCGTAAACCATCGTATAGCCGAGAGCGATAAGAGCGTAAATACTTCCGAGCGAAAGTCCGTTGATCAGCTGCTGTATAAATTCAGACAAGATAAAATATTTTCTTAATTCCTAATTCCAAATTCCTAAATCCTAATTCTTCATTCCTAATTCTTCTTAATTCTTAATTCTTAATTCCTAATTCCTAAGGGGCAATTGTTTCTTTATAAACAAAATTACCATCCTTGATCTCCATCACGACTGCAGGTTTTACTGCATTCCTCTGATCGTTAATAGTGATAAGACCTGTGATGCCCTGATAATCTTTTACTTTCGCAAGTTGATTTTTAATTTTTTCACCGTTAGTATCGCCGGCTTTTTTGATCGCGTCAAAAAGTATCATGCCGGCATCATAACCGAGGAATGCCATTGCATCAGGTTTTGAGCTGTATTTTTCCTGAAACTTCTTAATGAAATTCTGAATGCCGGGTGAAGGATCATCGGCTGAAACGTGAGTTGAAAAGAAACTTCCTTCGAGCGCGTCCTTAGCTTTTCCTTCTGTAAGTTTCTCTGATTCCCAGCCGTCGCTGCCGAAGAGCGGACAAGTAAGTCCGATCTCTCTCGCCTGAATTGAAATAAGATTTACATCTGTGTAATATCCGGGAATGAAAATCGCTTCAGGATCTTTCGCTTTGATTGAAGTAAGCTGCGCTTTGAAATCCTTATCACCGGCTGAATACTTCTGCTCTTCTATTATTTCTCCGCCCATTTCAGGAAATACATTTTTGAAATTATCGGCAAGTCCCGTGGAGTAAGCGTTCTTCTGATCTACAAGCAGCGCAACTCTTTTTACTTTCATGGAATTTATCGCAAACTTGCTCATCACTGTCGCCTGAAAAGGATCTATGAAACATACTCTGAAAATATAATCACCGATCATTGTAACTTCAGGATTAGTGGAAGCGGGAGTGACCATTGGGATTTTGAACTGCTGTGCGATCGGCGCGCCGGCTTTGCTTCTGGATGAAGCGACTTCGCCTATGAGAGCAACTACTTTATCCCTGTTTATAAGTTTCTGCACTACGGTCGGAACTTCCTGCGTCTTGCTCTGCGTATCGTCGGTGATAAGTTTTATCTGCTTTCCGAGCACGCCGCCGCTGCCGTTAACTTCCTCCACAGCGAGCATGAGACCGTTGTGTGAAGACTGACCGAAAGTAGCTTCGCTGCCCGTCAGAGATGCGAATTCGCCGATGAGAATTTCATTGACATTATTCTCCTTGCATGAAGAAAAAATTATACCGGAAGATATTACAAGAATAACCGCGAATAATCTATATATTCTATTCATTAAAAAATTATTAATTAATAAAAATTTGAGTGGTTTAAAATAATTTTATTAGTCAATAAAAACAATTTCATTTGAAAGACTTGAAATCCGTTTTTAAAATATATTTAACTGATATTTCAACACCACTAAGTCACAAAGACACAAATAATAAATAAATTATTTCCAAATAAGTTTTTGAAGTAAACGGATAAATAGATTTAATATTCAAAAAAACATTTAATTAATGAAGTATTATATATAAATTGCAGACCTATGGCAAGAATTAACATTACAATCGTTGACGCAACCGGAAATAAAGAGCAGCAGGCGACTCTGCCTGACGACGCTTCAGTGAAGAGGATCATGGAAGTGCTTCTTCCTAAAATGAAAATGCCTCTTACCGGTCCGGACGGCGAACCGCTTTCATATAAATTTCATCACAAAGCTTCAGGCAAACAGCTTACCGAAAGTCAGACTCTACTCGAAGCCGGCGTAAAGGAAGGCGATGTGCTGAGACTTCATCCGGAAATTACCGCAGGTTAATATTTCATCTTATATCCGTTCAATTAAAATTTTCTGAAAGTTATTATATTAAAATATAACTTTTGAGAACACTATCTTAATAAAGTTTTGCATAATATTTCTTAACTTCATTAATTCCGCTTATGCATCTTTTCTTTTTTAACATTTCACTTATTCAATATTTCAGATATTTTACAAAAAATTAATTAAATTTATTTGGAAATTATAGATGACAGGTATTCGCGCCTTGAACTCATCACCTGGTGGGATCAGAACATTCTCAAAAATGCAAAGATACTTGTAGCCGGCTGCGGAGCTCTCGGAAATGAAATTGTAAAAAATCTTACAATGCTCGGTATCGGAAATATCTGCGTCGCCGATATGGACAGCGTTGAGAAAAGTAATCTGACACGCAGCGTTCTTTTCAGATATGAAGATGAAGGGAGACCGAAAGCCGAAACAATCTGCAGGCGCGCGAGGGAAATCAATGACGGCATTAACATAAAATATTTTAACGGAAACATTTTCAGACTCGGTCTCGGCGTGTTCAAAAATTTTGACATTATAATCGGCGGACTTGATAACAGGGAAGCGCGGCTGTTCATAAATCAGTCCTGCTGGAAAATTAACAAGCCGTGGATTGACGGAGCCATTGAAATTCTGACAGGAGTCGCGCGCGTGTTCATCCCGCCGTTCGGCGCATGCTACGAATGCACAATGTCCGAAGTCGATTATAAAATTATCAACAAAAGAAAATCGTGCATGCTTCTCGGCATTGACGATATCATTCAGGGGAAAATTCCGACTACGCCAACCATCGCTTCAGTCATCGGCGGAATACAGGCGCAGGAAGCCGTGAAGTATCTGCATAAAAGAGAAGACCTGCTGCTTCTTTCGGGAAAAGGATTTGTTTTCAACGGCAGCAATAATGATTCCTATATTGTCGAGTATCAGAGGAATGAAGACTGCCCTTCGCATTACACATTTGAAAGAATTGTTCATTCGGATAAAAAATTCAGCAGCGCCGGATTACAGGACCTGTATGAGATCGGTAAAGAACTTTTTCACACCGATAGTTTTCAGATAGAATTTAATAATGAAACTGTTTATGAACTGACTGATGAAGTAACAGGAAAAACGTTTGAGCATTTTGAAAATCTGAATCTGATGTCAGTAAAGGATGTAAAGAAAGATGACGGCAGTATTCTAAAATTCAGATCGTTCAATAGTCTGAATACAAATTCGGATCTTTATAAACGTCTGCTGGGAAAAACTTTTTCCGAATTGAAGCTGCCTTACAATGATATTATAATACTGAGGAAAGACGAGGAAGAATTCTATGTGGAGTTTGATCAGGATGAAATTTTTTCTGACTAAAAAATATTAAACAAAAATTCTATTGCATATTTGAACAATGCCGGGATAAAATATGACAACTATAAAAACAAGATCTGTCCTTACTGTCAGTCGAGATTAAAAAAAGGCGCGGACATTACTGTTTGTTCTGCATGCGGCGTACCCCATCACAGGGAATGCTGGGATGAGAACAGCGGCTGCACAAGCTACGGTTGCCGCAACAATCCTCTCACAGAAAGAAATCACGATCCTTACACTGAAGATGTCGGAAATTTAACGGTAGAATCCATAAGACAGTCGCTCGTTATACCGGAAGAGCAGGAAATGATCCCGTGTCCTTCATGTAAAGAATTAATAGAGGGCGAATCCGTTTATTGCAAATTCTGCGGGCACAACTTAAAGCAGCCGGATACATCATTAAAAAAATCAGACGCCTCGGAAGATTTTAAAAAAGAATTCAGAAAAAGATACAGCGACAAAATTAGTTTCATCAGAAAAAGACAGCTGCTTACTTTCTCCAGTTTTATTTTGCTTATAACAGCTTTTGGAATATTGGTCTTTATTGCAGTCAGCAGACTGAATGATTATTTTGCATCTGATAAATACAGGGTACAGCTCTTATTGGAGAATTACGAACAGGCGATTGAAAACAGAAACATTGATTCCATAAAAGTGTATCTTGCGGATGATTACGAATTCATAAACAAAGCAGGTAAAAAATCCGGAAAGGAAGAAAGGATAAAAAGATTTGAAGGAATATTTAAAAGCGCAAAGGATATAGAATATGATATAAGGGATTTTAAATTTTTATCCGATTCAACAGTAACGGGAAGCGATAAGAAGATCTCATTTATTGAGGATTTCATTTATAACAAATCAGATAAATCAGATAAATCAGACAAATCAGGAAAATCAACAGATAGCGAAAATAAGATCATGAGAATAAGCAAGAGCGACAGCGCAGCTGATCACTCATGGAAAATATACAGAGAGTCAGCGGAGTAGAAATTAAAAAAAGGGTTGAAAATAAATTCCAACCCTTTTGTAAAAATTACAACGAATAATATTTATGCAAAGAAGAGATATGAAACCAGCAGTCCAAGTACAAGCGTCAGACCAAACATCATATTAAGCTGTGCTGTCATCATAATGTGCTTTGTGCCGTATTCATATCTTGCGGAAACCTCAGCCGGAAAACCTTCCGACATTTTTACAAGCTTCAGCGCGAGAGGCAATGTTATAAATGAAAGCAATGCAAACCACGGAAGCATATTCAATGCGACAAAAAGCAGCACGGATAAATATGCGCCTAGAATGAGCACATAATAAAATTTCACAGAAAGCTTTTCACCGATTAAAATAGGCAGAGTCTTCACGCCAAACTTTCCGTCAAAGTTTATGTCTCTGATATTATTCGAATGAAGAATAGCATCAATAAGCAGTCCGAGCGGTATTGAAAATATAACCGGTAAAAAAGAAAACTCACCTGTCTGAACAATATAAGACCCGAGAGTCATTCCGACTCCGAAAGATAAGATCACCTGTATATCACCGAGCGCTTTATATTTGAGAGCAAGAGGTTTTGCTGTATAAAAGATCGCTGACAGCAGTCCGAATATACTGAGATAAAGAATCCACATTCCCGACTGCGTGTAAAGATAAACTCCGATCAGAAAAGAAATCAGCAGCGAAACGAAAGCAGCTGTTTTCATCTGCTTGATGGAAAGGAATCCCAGGGAGATCACCATTGAACCGCCGTGAGGAATGCCGAGCTCTTTGTCTTCCTTGTCAATGCCTTTTTCGTAATCGAAAATATCGTTGATTATGTTCGTGCCGACCTGAACGAGGATACAGCCGATAAGCGTCAGAGCGAAATTTATAAAATTAAACTGAAGTCCGGGATTCAGCAGCACAGCAAGCACTGAACCGAGCAGGACGGGAATGATCGATGCCGGAAAAGAATATGCTCTTGCAGCCATAAGCCAGAGCTTCAGCCCTTCCGGTTTTTTGTATAGTATCTGTCATGTAATTTTAAATTTAGAATACTGCAAATTTAATAAATCTAATTTTTAATTAATATGATATTTCGAGTTACGGATAAAATGTTTTTAGAGAGGCGGTCAGTGTCGTTCAATTTCAAATTAGAAATGTCAAACGAATACTTAAACTTAAAAAAAAACCGGAAGAATTTCTTCTTCCGGTTAGATTTTAAATCAACTGCTAATTTGTAATTCGTAATTAGTAATCGGTAATATTTATTTCAGCAGCATCATTTTCTTTGTAGCTGCAAAGTTGTTTGCTGAAATACTGTAGAAATATATTCCGCTTGAGAATGAAGAAGCGTTGAAATTAACTGTATAATAGCCGGCTGTCTTTACTTCGTTCATTAATATTGCAACTTCTTTACCCGACACATCAAATAATTTAATGCTTACATTACCGTCCGTAGGAATGTCAAAATTTATATTTGTTGTTGGGTTGAAAGGGTTGGGATAATTCTGTGACAATTCATATTTAGAAGGTATTCCGATATTTACTTCATTGCTTAAGTTGAAATATTCGAAGTTACCATTGAAGTCTATTTGTTTTAACCTGTAGCTGTAATTTCCTGTTGCTAATCCCCTGTCGGTGAATGAATAATTTACAGATGTACTAACTGTTCCGTTTCCTGTTACATTTCCGATCTTAGTCCATGAGCTGATAGCTGAAGATCTTTCAATATCAAAACCGGAATTATTAAGTTCTGATGCAGTGGTCCAGTTTAAAGTAACATCTCTGTTATTAATAACTGAAGTGAATGAAGATAATTCAACAGGAAGTACTGCGTTATTCCATGAAGTTTCTGTATAAACACCGTCAACTATTATATTGAGAGTTCCTCCGGCTTGTCTTAACGGAAATCTTTCAATGTCAGCAAGATCAGGTCCTGTTCCTGTTACAGGTCCTACATAAGGGGTTGGCGGAGTTGATGGAATTGCACCATCGAAAACATAAAGATTAATTTCGTCATCTGTACCAGTTCCTGTATTGAACACATATTCCAGAACCAACACATATGTTACTCCGGTCGTGTATGACGCAGGACCGTAAAATATCCCGCCAGATCCGGCTGTAGTTTTGCTGATCCCGAATGAAATGTTTCCGGCTCCGTCATCTTTGCAATAAAGTCTCCCTGTATAAGTTGTTGTTGATGTAGACGGCAGATAACCCATAAAATATTCATCAGTTAATGATCCTGCAGTTACATTTACCATCATAGAAGTATAAACATTTCCGCTAGTTACAGGTGCGTTGAATGCTATATAAGCATCTTCTCTTGAACCGGAACCATTTACAACTGTAGTTGCAAGTCCTATTCCTGAACCTGCATAATCAGTATATGTAAGTCCGGGACTCGTTACAACTAAAAATGTACCTGTTCCGGAAAAGTTAACCCAGCCATTATCTGTAAGGAGAGTACCTGAAGTATAATCGAAATTCTCTGATAATAACTGAGAATAACTTAAAGATGAAACTAACAAAAAGCAAACAAGTAAAATTAATTTTTTCATTTTCGTTTTATTAAGGTTTATAAATTTGTTTTAATTTGTTTATTGATTTACAAAAATAAGAAATATCAGACCAATATCCTAATAACTGTTGTTAAATAACGAACAAAAGATTGTAAATAAATATGATCTATTGATAATCTGCAAAATTCTATTCAATAAAAATGGTTTCACCGTATAAAATGCAAAATTCGCACAAGTCTGAATTTTAATTAGCAATCAAAAACCGGATGACTTTTGTGTCATCCGGTATACGGGAGAAATCAGAGTTACTTTTGGCTGCTTATTTGATCAGCATCATTTTCTTAGTATTAACATAGGAGTCTGAAATAATTCTGTAGAAATAAACTCCTGACGAAACCTGCTGTCCTGTATTATTAACTGAATTCCAGTCAACGGTATATTTACCCGCGAACATGGTTTCACCGTTTACAAGTGTGCGAATTTCCTTACCGGTAATGTCATAGATCTTTAATAAAACAGTTCCGGTCTTTGGAATTGAGAAATCAATTTTCGTCGAAGGATTAAACGGGTTCGGATAGTTCTGTGATAATTCATAAACTTCCGGAACTTCCGTACCTGCCTGCTGAATACCGACTGTGAAATTTCTCGATGTCAGCAATACCTGAATCACGAAGAACGGATTGTGATATCCTTTACTTCCGTCGTTTGTGATAAGCTGATAATTCCAGTAAGCTTTTCTTAAATTAAGATTTGAAGAATCCTGCGCTATCAGTTGCCATGCTACGGAGTCAATTCCGGCCGGCGGCAGAGAAATTCTCAGATTTGTAAGACATCCTTCCACTTCAGCTTCCCAGCTTTCAACTGAACCGTTACCGTCAAAGTCTGAAGGAGCGATGAAGTCCTCAAAAGAATTCACGCCTGCGTGACATGAAACGCATCCCGTAGTGTGATCATAATTTGCTGTTGCGTCGTGAAGGTTCATAGTATGTCCGCCGACTTTATCTCTCGTAACTGTTCCTGTATCGGTAATGGCTGCCATGTGACACGTGGCACATGTGTTTTCAATATTTTTATGAGAGCCTGTAATATACGGGAATCCGAAAGTAGCGGCGTTTGTGCCGAAGAGTACATCTGTCTGCGGGCTTCCGTGCGTTCCCCAGGTGGAAGTAAGCGATCCGCCTGCTGTAACATAAACCTGATTATTTCTTCTTGACTGGTGGCATGTGATACAGACTTTACCTGATCCTGCTCCGGCGAATGAAGTTCCGTTTGCAATTGTATCAGCTCCTGCGGAAAGACTTCTCAGTGAATATTCATTACTGTTGCCGTGCGGGTCGTGACAAGTCTGACATGCGATATTTTCCTGATCGGCGGTGGTAAGATTTAAAGTGCCGAGACGTTTTTTAGTAAAGTCAACATAAGACTCGCCGTCATGACATCTGTTACAGTCATTGAGACCGTTACGTGAGGCGGCTGCAACATTGCGTCCTTCAAATACGGGATCCGAGTGCAGAGAATTTTCCCACTGCTGATAAATGCTGTGTCTCCAGGGTTCGCCGTGACACGTGCCGCAGTTGCCTGCTTTAAAATTAATCTGTATCCTTGCGGTATCACCTCCGTTGGAAGCGTGAGAGAGACCTGCGCCGTGGCAGCTTTCGCATCCTACTCCTGCAAATGCAACGAGTTCGGAGAAGTGTGTTTTAAGACTGTCCCATTTTCCGGGAGCCGGCGGTCCCTGCCATGTCCACCCGATTCTTCTTGCTACATCATCAAATCCGTTATTGTCATTTACGAGATTATGATCATAACCTGTTGTATGACATTTCATACAGTTGGTACTATATCCTGCCGAACCGCTGTCAATCTGCTGCCTGAAAATATTGGCATGTCCGCTGACTTCCCATCTGTCAAAGATCTCAGCGAAATCCGGATTACCGGAGTGGCAGACCATACAGTTCGGATATAATGCCGGTACATTCTGAAAATTTCCCGTTCCGACAAATTTTGTTGAAAAAATTCTAATGGTTGTATCATGCGTACCTGAGGAAGTCGTAATACTCGCCCTGATCTCAAATGTACCGATAGAATCCGCTCTGAATTTATACCATGAGAGACTCGGTACCGCTACCAGCGTTGCATTGGATCCGGCCGGTCTTGATACGAATGTCCATGTCTCATTTGTAATGGCAGTATTGTCACCAAAATTCATCGCGGACAGATAAACATACTGACCTCTTCCGACTGCTACTAAACCTGAAGCCACGCATGAATCAGGCACAAGGTCAGGTATAGTTTTTATCATTTCAGGATTGGTAGCATGATTGAATATCTTAGTGCGGGGTACAGAATAAGCCTGCCCGAATGCAAGAGCAAGTATTATTATTGTATTTAGTATTATTGTTTTCATAGTTCTTAAATTTGAATTAACAGTTCACCTTTTGATTCTAAACTTATGCAAGTTCCGTTCCACGAATGAAGTATGATTTCAGCATATAATTTGGCAATACTTGTTTTTTTGTGGAAAAAATGGACAGGGGATTTGGGGAGAATAGAAAGGTGTGAAATAATCACAGATTATCATGCTAAAGCTGTTAGGTTAATTCTAATCGTACAAGTTTATGCTGGATCTGTTTCCTGAGGAATTGAAATTTAGCTGAGAATTGAATAAAATTATTATTGCCTATGTATTATATTACAACTCTTAGATTAGAAGTATAGATATTTCCCCTGATGACAATTGTAATGATGAGAAACCGGATATTTAATTATTTTTAAATCAATTTAAATAAATAAAAAATGATCAAATTAACTTTCATACTTTTTCTTGCAGTTTTTGTATTGCCGGATATTTTTTATTCTCAAGCAAAAGAGAGAACAATTGAAAATGCTCCTTTAATTGCCGAAGATATCAATCCGGTTCTTACAGGTACAAAAATACCGGATGTGACTTTAGCAGATACTGACGGAAATGCAGTTGAACTTTTAAAAAGAGTTTCCGATAAGCCGTCGATATTAATTTTTTACCGGGGCGGATGGTGTCCTTACTGCAATACACAGTTAAGTCAGATTCAGGAAATTGATTCAGAGCTTCAGAATCTTGGATATGAAATAATAGCAATAAGTCCTGACAGACCTGAGGAACTTAAACGGAGCATAGAAAAAAACAAAATTAATTATACTTTACTCTCTGACAGTTCCATGAATGCGGGCTTAAAATTCGGAATCGCATTTAAGGTTGCTGATGAAATAATTGAAAAATATAAAACTTACGATATTGATCTCGAAGCATCTTCAGGAATGAATCATCATTTATTGCCGGTTCCTTCGGTATTCATAGTAGGTACAGACGGAACAATAAAATTTTCATACGTAAATCCAAATTATAAAATCCGCTTAGACCCGGATGTATTGTTGGCAGCGGCTGTGGCGGGTTTGAAGTAATTTTAATAATTTGTGTTTTAAAAATAAACCCCTTATTTATACAGCGCTTACGATTTTCACAAAACGTGAATTTTACAATTTGACAATTCAAATGAATTTATTTAATTTGGAGTTGATCATATGATCAGTTACAGTTCCCGGGATAAAATAGTTTATTCATGATTTGTATTTTGTTAATTTCCCCCGCATGATCCTTGTGCGGGGTTTTTTTTATTATTAGTTGTTACCGAGCATTACAAATCAACCATAAATCATGATTGAAATAACGACAGACATAGTCAAAAATTTAATAACCTTTTAATTTTCGGAATGGAAAGATCGTGAGATCAGATTTGTTGCTTTTCAGGGCTGGGACAATAGAACTTTTCGTTTAGGTGATTCTTTGTCAGTCAGATTGCCAAGCAATGAATGTTTATACTTCACAAACAGAAAAGAACAAGAGTGGCTGCCGGTCTTGAAAGATAAATTACCTTTTCAAATTCCTGAACTTATAGGCAATGGGAAACCGGATAAAATTTTTCCATATAACTGGGGAATATACAGGTGGATCGAAGGTGAAAATGCTGAGATGAAGTTGATAGACGATGTAAATAAATTCGCTAAAGATCTTGCTTATTTCCTGACACAACTCCATAAAGTAGAAATATCAAATGCTCCGCCTGCGGGGCAGCATTGTTTCTACAGAGGAGCGCCATTATCAGTTTATGACGCAGAGACAAAACGAGCAATTAAAAATTTAGCAAATATTTTTAACTTTATTAACTTTGATTTGGCAACCGAAATATGGGACAATGCAGCAAAAACTGAGTGGAACAAATCTCCGGTTTGGTTTCATGGAGATTTTAATGAAAGCAATTTATTAGTTAATAATGGAAAACTTTCTGCTGTAATAGATTTTGGCTGCTGTGGTATAGGTGACCCTTCGTGCGACCTGGTAATAGCCTGGACTTTTTTGCGCGGAGAATCCCGGGAAATATTTAAATCAGAGTTACGTTTAGACGAAGCTGCCTGGCAACGAGGAAGAGCCTGGGCTTTATGGAAAGCGTTGATCACAATTGAAGAAAGTTTAGGAAAAGGTGAAACTGACAAGACAATTAAAGCTAAAAATACTTTAACCGAAATCATTAAAGACTATTCCTTAACAACCCGCTTTTAGTTCCACGACTGAGTCCCTTGATTTAGCATGGACTCTGACGATACAGTACGGGTTCATTTTAGATTGATACTGAAATTTAAAAAGTGTAATTTGACATTCGAAATTTAGGACAGGTAGCTCAGTCGGTAGAGCAACGGCCTGAAAAGCCGTGTGTCGCCGGTTCGATTCCGGCCCTGTCCACATAGCCCTAATCAACTGGGCTTTTTTTATGTACTATACATACATTATTGAGTCAGAACAAACGGGTAAATTTTACATTGGACAAACCAATAATCTTGAAGGAAGATTAAACAAGCATAATCTCGGTAAAGTATTTTCAACTAAAGGCAGAGGACCTTGGAAATTAATTTATAGCAAAGGATTTAATTCAAGATCAGAAGCAATGAGCCATGAAAAGGAATTAAAAGGTATAAAGAATAAAGAATATTTAAAAAGAATAATACGACACGAGAAGTTACCAACGGCCTGAAAAGTCCCGACTTGTCGGGATTCGATTCCGGCCCTGTCCACAATTTCAAAACATACTTCACCAGAAGTATTTTTTTTTATATACACGTTATTTAAAATCTAAAAATATTTAGAGTTGTTACATAGTTAATCACCTTCTCCCCCCTCCTTACTTACTGCATTTAAACAAATAAAAATTTATTTTACAGCCGGATTGTATTTAATCAATATGAATTTTCTATGGTGAAATATGTCAGCGTCATTGGCGGCGTGAATGTTGATATTAAAGGTTTCTCGGCTGATATTAAAGCGGATGCGGATTCTCATCCCGGAAAAGTTTTTTTCTCGGCCGGCGGGGTGGCAAGGAATATGGCGGAGAATCTTTCGCGCCTGGATTTACCCGTCCGGCTTTTCGGAATTACCGGTAAAGATGTTTTCGGGGAATTTATTTTTAGTGACTGCGCATCCAGAGAGATCAGTACGGAATTTCTGATGCAGTTTTCACAAGTCCGCACTTCAGTTTATGTTACTCTGGCAAATAAAACCGGCAGCGCTTTCTTCGCAGTTAATGATATGAAAAGCGCGGAGGAATTTCTGAATGCTGATCTTATTAAAAAAAATTCTGAAGTTCTGAAGCAAAGTTCGATGATCGTATTGGATACAAATATGAAAACGGATGCGCTTAATGAAGCTGTTGAGATTGCTAACGAAAACAGTATTCCGGTTTTTGTTGACGCTGTCTCTTCCGAGAAAGCTTTGAGAGTAAAAGAAATATCCGGTAAGGTTGATTTCCTTTCAGTCAACAGAGCTGAGTTTGCAGGGCTTTTTGAAAACATTAATTTTGATAAGGATGAGAAAATATTAAAACTTATGAACGACGGCGCATTTGAAAAATTTAAATATGTGATCCTGAAAATGGATAAAGAAGGTGTAAAAATAATCTGCACGGAAGAAGAGATCATATTCAGTTTTAAAGCGCTTCAGACAGAGATAAAAGAGATCAGCGGAGCGGGTGATGCGTTTAATGCAGGGTTTATATTTTCGGTACTGAATGATGAAAGCGGTTCGTATGATATCACAAAAGCCGGAAGGATGGGACTTTGCGCTGCGGGATTTGCGCTTCGGTCTTATGATTCCGTTTCAAATGAAATAAATAAAAAAAGTCTGACGGATTTTTATAATCAAATATTAAACAGCGATGAGTTTATCTGAACATCTGATGATGTCCGAAGAAGTAAAGTCTGCAATCGAAGGCAATAAGCCGGTCGTTGCGCTTGAGTCAACTATTATTTCACACGGTATGCCGTATCCGAAAAATTTTGAAACAGCTCTTGAAGTTGAGAAAACTGTGCGCGACAATGGGGCAATACCCGCTACGATTGCAATCATTAAAGGGGTTATTAAAATTGGTCTGAATAATGAAGAGCTTGATTTTTTATCAAGGAATAAAATTCTAAAAGCTGAACAGGTCAAAGGGCATATAAGAATTGTACCGAATAAAGATGATCTTGAACCGGTTTCATCGGTTCCAAAGAATAATATTTTAAAGGCATCAAGAAGAGATATTCCTATAATTGTTTCACAAAAACTAAGCGCAGCTACTACAGTTTCAGCAACTATGATCTGTGCAAAGCTTGCGGGTTTGAAAATTTTTGCAACAGGCGGTATAGGCGGAGTTCACAGGAATGCACAGAATACATTTGATATTTCAGCTGATCTGACAGAGTTAGGACAAACTGACATCGCTGTTGTCTCCGCAGGCGTGAAGTCAATTCTCGATATCGGTCTTACGCTGGAATATCTCGAAACTCTCGGCGTGCCTGTGATCGGTTACGGAACAGATGAGTTTCCGGCGTTTTATACAAGAGTCTCGGGATATAAAGTGAATTACAGACTTGATTCTCCGGAAGAGATCGCAGCTTTGATTACTGCAAAAAAGGAACTCGGTTTAAAAGGCGGAGTGATAATTGCAAATCCCGTCCAGGAAGAATTTTCAATGGATAAAGAATTAATTGACAAAGCGATTGAGGAAGCTCTTGTAAAAGCGGATAAAGCGGATATTAAAGGAAAAGACATTACGCCATTCCTCCTTGCTGAAATAAAAAACATCACGGGCGGAAAAAGTCTTGAGACGAATATTAAGCTTGTGATAAATAATGCTAAAGGGCGCATTGAAAAAGTATTTATATTCTTTAGTGAATTCACTGAAAATAATTTCGTAACTAATAATAATTTCGGTGCGTAAAAAAACTCATTTTAATATCTGAATTTAATTTTTATTAAAAGTATATTTCCTGCAAGAAAAATTTTTTTATTAAACAAATTTTTTTACTGAATACAGTTTACAGTTCATGAAGTTTTTTATACGGATATTTATTGCTGCCTTATTACTGATCTGTAATGCAATTCCTGCAAGCGCGCAGATACAGGTATCCGATACAGTATCAGCGCAGGATACCGCTAAAGTTGTATTCACTCCTAATCTCACGCCTGAAGTAACTGTAACAAGAATTTCAAAAGATAAAATAAACATTGACGGAAAGCTCGATGAAGCCGAATGGAAAACTGCCGGCACGGCGGAAAATTTTACTGAAATAGCTCCCGGTGATAATGTGAAACCTGAAGTAAATACAAAAGCATACGTTATGTATGATGATGATTTTATTTATTTCGGATTTGAATGTTATGATGATATGAAAAATATCAGAACGTCAATGACAGACAGGGATAATATGTATCAGGATGACTGGGTCGGACCGTTCATTGATACATACGGAAATCTGAAAGAGGCGTTTGAGTTTTATGTTAATCCTTACGGAATTCAGGGAGATCTTCACTGGACGCCGAATAATGAAAGCTCCAGCAGGGATTTTATTTACAGCGCTGAAACAAAGATCTATGCTGATAAGTGGGTCGCTGAAATGAAGATACCTTTTAAGACACTGAGATTTCCGGATAAGAAAGTGCAGGAATGGAGAGTTCATCTGGTCCGTAACAGGCCGAGGAATTTAAGGCAGAGGATCTATTGGGCGTCGGTCTCGAGAGATGATCCGAATTTTGTCGGGCAGTCGGGAAAGTTCAAAGGTATGGAAAATATAAAAGGCGGAAATAATCTTGAGCTGCTGCCGTATGTTTCCGGTTCCGAAAGCGCTATGCTGAAAGATCCTGTCACTCTTGATTCCGAACTGGAATATCAAAATCCGAAAGCTGATTTTGGTTTTGACATAAAATACGGACTGACTTCAGATCTTTCGCTTAACGGCACATACAATCCTGACTTCAGTCAGGTGGAAGCGGACGCTCCGCAGATCGATGTTAACAATCCCTTTGCATTATTTTATCAGGAGAAAAGACCGTTCTTTCTGGACGGGGAAAGTTCATTCCGGTCCCAGCTCAATTATGTTTATACACGTTCTATAAATAATCCGGTCTTTGCCGCAAAGTTGACAGGCAGCGCGGGTAAAAAACTTGACATCGGATTTATGTCAGCTTATGACGAGAATACTCCGTTTGTCATTCCGCTGGAAGACAGAAGTTATGTACTGCAGAGCAATAAAAGTTCATTTGTAAATATACTCAGACTCAAGTATGACCTTGGCGGAGAGAATTATATAGGCGGACTTTTTACGGACAGGGAATACAGTTCGGATTCAGGATTCACAACTAAATTCACGGGATACAACAGAACGGTCGGCGCGGATTTCTCATTTAATTTTTCAAGGAATTATTATATCAACGGACAGGTGACGGGAATTACGGAAAGGGAAATATCTGACACGGCATTCTTTGACCGCGGTGATAATTTCGGAAAGGACAAGAAAAATAACGCGGCATTCAACGGGGAAAGTTTCAGCGGACTCAGCGCCTATCTTTCGTTTGAAAGGGAATCGGAAAATTACGGATTCTACAGCGAATATATATTCGAAAGTCCGAATTCGAGAAGAGGAGCAGGATATCTTTCCAGAAATAATTATCATCTCGGCTATACATATCAGTATTATAATTTTTATCCGGAGACCAGACTGCTGAGACGCATTACGCCGGATGCTGATATAGATATCCGGTTTAATACAGACGGAATTAATAAAAGACAATACGTGCAGACAGGTATTACATTTGAATTTCAAAACGGCACAAGAGTCTGGGGAAATTATAAATGGGTGAACAATGAAAATTATCTAAACACACGTCTTAAGGATGTAACGGGATGGAATATAAACGCTGAGAATTTTGCTTTGAAACAGATAGGAGGAGGATTCAGTTATTCGCGTTCGAGAGATGTGATAAGATTTGAAAGCATTCCGTCTGTCGGCGAAGGGCAGAGCTTCAGCATATGGAGTAATGTTAAACCTATTGACAGAATAGTTAGCGTATTCAGATATGATTATTCGGAGCTCGGCAGGTCTTACGGCGGAGAGCTGCTTTACGCCGGCTGGGTATTTACAAATACAACTTCGTATCAGTTCAACAGAAATCTTTTCATCCGTTTTGTAACGCAGTATGATTCATTTAATGATTCATTCGGATGTGATCCGCTTATCAGTTATAAATGGAATCCGTTCACAGCGCTGTACCTCGGCACTAACCACAGATTCGAGCAGATAGAAAATTCTCAGATCTCAAACCAGACTACACTGAAAGAAAGTCAGAGGCAGATCTTTATAAAATTTCAGTACTTGTGGCAGATGTAATAATTTTAAATGGTAAATTATAAAACTAAAAACCATTTCGAACAACATTCGAAATGGTTTTTTGTTTTTGTAAAAAATAAAATCAGCTCTTAACGGAATCTATGATCTGCTTCGCACCGTCAACGCCTGAAGAAAGAGTTTTTTTGACGGAATCTACAGCTTCTCCGCCGATTTCTTTTGCGGCGTCCATAGCAGCCATAACAGCTGACTTAGTAGCGTCAACCGTATTACCGCCAACCTTGCTGACCGCTTCTACGGAACCTTTGACTGATTCAAGCGCGGCATCACCAATGTCAACACCGAGATCTTTAGCGCTATGCAAAGCCTGTCCCACAGCTCCTCTTACAGCTTCGTCCTGAGAACCGCCGGATTCCATGACGCCTTCCACCGTTCCACTTACCACACCTTTTACAGCAGTAATTACGCTGGCTCCGATTTCAGCTACACCCGACAATGCTCCCTGGACTATGGAGGCGGGAAGTTTTATTCCTTCCTTTATAATCCCGGCAGTATCTTTTATTGTATTCACCGTAATTTTTTTTACTACATCTACTACAGTGCCTGCAATGTCTGAAACGCCTTTTAAACTTGAAGCAATTGTTCCTTTGACTCCGTTAACTAACTTTGAAATAACTGTAAACATGGTATTTTAATTTAATTTTGAAATAACATTTTATAAAGATAACTTAATAAAATTTTTTATGCAAATTTAAACCTCTTTAGTTTCCCGGCTTGGAAAGGAGATATAAAAAATTTAATTAAACCGTAATGGCTTAACCCGGACTTTAAAAAGTTTAAAGTATATCAAAAAGAATATTATATTATTAACTTTATCGCAAAAATCATGATGAAATTATTTATGACAAGTTTTATATTTCTAATAATTTTATTTAACGCTTCATCAATATTCCCGCAGGTAAAGGATTGTGACATTTCATACCTGGATTCAAATCATGTCAGAAAAAGTTTTTACAAAATTCAGCTTGAACAATTGAGATCTGACAAGCTTATATTTTCTGAATCAGGAAATATTCACAAAGTATCTTTACTCAATCTGAAAAGGATCGGATACATATCGGATTCCAGATCGCCTAAAGGAATGCTGATCGGCGCAGGCATCGGCGCAGGTCTGGTTATTACATTAGGTATACTGCAGAGCGGAGATAAAGGCGGGCATCCGGACTTTTCACTTAACTTCGGTCAAGTAGTTGCGGGTACTCTCGTAATGGCTGTGATAGGCGGAATTATCGGCGGCGCTATCGGAGGAATTTCAAATGAAAAAGAATATGTAAGTATAGATCTAAGTAATTCGGATCTTAAGAAATCACGTGATATAATTAATCAGTTGTTTAAGAAATATAATGCGGGAGATGATTAATTTTTAGAGCGCGTCCCCAATTGGGAGATTCGGAATGCGCGCGTAACGAGGATAGAAAAGTATTTTAATTTCACCATACGATTTATTGTAAAATTTAAACTCTGATTTTTTTTTGTTATCTTTTCACTACAAATAATATTAGCAAAATATTATTCCAAAGTAAAATCTGGTACAACATTCAATTTTTACACTTATCCGTAAAAATTATTTTACGACATTCATTTTACAGTTTTAAAAATTAATCAATGCATAATATACTCTTCCTGCAGGATCTTGCAGTTGTCATCATTGCAGCGGGACTGGCGACGATCCTTTTTCGTCAGCTGAAGCAGCCTGTGGTGCTCGGGTATATTCTTGCCGGTGTAATTATCGGTCCGCATACTCCGCCTTTTACATTTATCGCTGATGAAAAAACTATCGAGACGCTTGCAGAGCTTGGAGTAATTTTCCTGATGTTCTCGCTCGGGCTGGAATTCAGTCTGAAAAAATTAAAGGAAGTCGGATCTACTGCTGTAGTCGCGGCAACGCTTGAGATACTGTTAATGCTGTGGGCGGGATACGGTCTCGGGCAGTTATTCGGTTGGAGTCAGATGAACAGTATTTTCCTCGGCGCAATACTTTCCATTTCATCAACTACGATCATCATAAAAGCTCTTGAAGGACTTGGCAAAACGCGTGAAAAATTTGCGCAGCTGATCTTCGGAATTCTGATCATTGAAGACATACTTGCTATATTGCTTATTGCTCTGCTATCGGGATTTGCCGTGACAGGTGAAATTGCAATCAAAGATATCGGTTCTATTCTTCTTAATTTAGCCGCTTTCATGGGGATCTTACTTGTAACCGGTTTGATCTTAGTGCCGCGGCTTTTGAATTATGTATCGAAATTCAAAAGCAATGAAATGCTGTTGATCACAGTAATCGGACTTTGTTTCGGCGTATCATTTGTGACAGTAAATCTTGGCTACAGCGTAGCGCTCGGAGCGTTCCTGATCGGAGCTATTATTGCCGAAGCGCGGCAGATACATAAAATTGAAAACTTAATGTTCCCGGTGCGTGATCTCTTCAGCGCAGTATTTTTTGTATCCATCGGACTAATTATAGATCCCGTGATTATTTTAGAATATATTGGTCCGGTCATTGCCATTACTCTTGTTGTGATAGCGGGCAAAGTGATCGCCTGTTCACTCGGATGCATATTATCCGGTAATGATACAAAGACTTCCATTAAAGTCGGAATGAGTCTTGCGCAGATAGGGGAGTTCTCATTCATCATCGCTGCGCTTGGATTAACTCTCAGTGTGACGGATGATTTTATTTATCCAATTACTATTGCAGTTTCGGCGCTGACTACTTTAACCACTCCGTATCTGATCAAAAGTTCAGAAAGCTTTTCCAGCCTGATTGAAAAATACGCGCCGCGTTCCGTTATCAGAACAATGGAAGTCTATTATCACTGGATAAATAAACCTGCAAAGGAAGGACCTAACTATACAGGCAGAAAGATCCTCCGTAAAATTTTACTTCAGATAATTCTGAATCTTCTGATCATAACGGGAATATTTATAATGTTTGCTTTTCTTAATGAGAAAATAAAATTTTTTCTGGGATTATACATTACAGACATAGAGATCACAAAAACGATACTTTGGTTTACAGCTATTCTCATAAGTTTTCCGCTGATATTTGCCGTGTGGAGAAAGACTCTCGCCGCATCTATGGTAATAGCTGAGCTCAGCACTATAGAATCAGAATCATCGAAAAGAAATACAATGCATTCGGTTGTTTCGAACACAATTTTTATCGCCGGCTCACTAGGTCTTATAGTTATGATAATCCTGCTTAGCTCAACGCTTCTTCCTTCATCAAATCTTCTGATACTGTCAATAATATTAATTGCGATCTCCGGGTTTTTTATGTACCGCAGTTCTGTAAAGATCTACGCCCGCGCTCAGGATGCATTGAAGGAAACATTTATTCAGCCGGCTGACAGCTCTGAGGTAAATTTGATAAACGAACATCCCATGCTGGAAGATGTAAAACTTGAATCTGTTATAATACTTCCGAAGACGATCTGTGTAAATAAAATGATATCAGAAATAAAACTACGTGTTGAAACAGGAGTTAGCATTATCGGAATTGAGCGTAAGGATCTGAGCATTGTAAATCCTGATCCTGATGAAGAGATATATGAAGGAGATAAGATACTGGTCATCGGTCATAAAGATCAGCTTGAAAATGCGAAAAAATTTCTGAACTCCCCAGAGACTGAACTTAAAACAAAAAATATTTTTCCGCGGGATACGGTAGGGTAATATTTTTGAAAAGTTTCCTGTGATTATTTCGATTCTCAGATTATGAACACTCCGGGAGAATTGGAACGAGGTAAAAGATGTTATCAAATTTTTCTCCTCCCCAAGCATTTAACTTGGGAAGGAGAGTTATTAAACTATTTTATAAAATCATTTTACTTCACCAGCGACAGCTTCTTTGTCTGGTTAAAATTATCAGCCGCGAGCTTATAAAAATATACGCCGCTTGCAAGTCCGCTGCCGTCAAATACTGCTTTGTAATATCCGGCTTCCTTGTATTCATTTACAAGCGTCTTTACTTCTCTTCCTGAATTATCAAATATTTTTAAAGTCACAAATCCACTTTCCGAAAGTCTGTAGGAAATATTTGTAACCGGGTTGAAAGGATTCGGATAGTTCTGCATAAGCTCCGTTGATGAAGGAATTCCGATCACTACTTCACCGGTCAGCATGAAATATTCATATCCGCCGTTGAAGTCGATCTGCTTCAGACGGTATTTGTATTTTCCGGAAGTCAGATTTTTATCTTCGAAACTGTAATCTGCAGATGAGTTGGAATTTCCCTGACCTTCCGTAAATCCGATCTTCGTCCATGCAGCAGAAGATTCATTTTTTACAGTACTTCTCTGTATCTCAAAGCCGGAGTTGTTTTGTTCGGATGAAGAGGACCAGTTTAATTTTACTGAGTTTGAAATTACAATTGATATAAATGAAGAAAGTTCTACTGGTAAAGGTGAGTCGCCGTTAAGTAAAATTGCTATTTCGTTTGTTTGTTTTTCTTTCGCAACTACATCAATATCGCCATCATCATCAAAATCTCCTGATGCAGTATATGGTGAATATAAAATGTTATTTTGAACTATACGCGTAAATAAACCATTTCCATCATTCATATTCATAAGCAGTGGTGATGAATTAAAAATTGTTATTAGATCAATAAATCCATCTCCATTTATATCTGCATCCAAAGAATTATGAAATATGTTAAAATATCCCTGATCAATAAATAAACCAGAGCCGTCATTTTTAAGATTTAATCCGGGAGAAATCATATCGATAAAACCATCATTATTGTAATCAAAAGTTTTGGAATCACTAACATATAATATTTCCGGTCCAAAACCATTTAATTGCTGAGAAAAAATTGTATTAATAGAAAACCCGCCTATTCCGTTATTTATTAAAGTATGATAAGTTTTACAAAGATCATAAAATGTAATACTGCTTCCAAGTCCGACTCCATGAGTTCCTAAAATATCCAGATCACCGTCATTATTTAAATCATCTATCATAATTCTATCATAATAATTTGTAGGAGAGTTACAACTATTTGAAATTTGATAAGTTTCATCAACAGATAACAAACCATTTAAATTTTTTACTATTACAATTTCATTTCCATTTTGCTGAGAAATATATACCATATCAAAATATCCGTTGCCATTCAAATCACCAATAGAGCCATTTAAACCTGAATAAGAAGTAGACTGAATAAAATCTCCAACACCATTGTTTCTTAAATAATATGTAACATTATTTAAAGTTGTCTGGATATCCAAATCTCCGTCATTGTCAAAATCGAACATAACAGGATATCCTGATATACTTAATGTTGAGTAATATGTAAATACTGCGAGACCATTATTTTTGTATATTTTGTCATCTATCAATAAATCAAGATCACCATCATTGTCAACATCTCCGGATAAAATATATGGATTTTGAATAGTTGTAATCCCGGAAGACTTTGTAAAAAAACCTGTCCCACCAAGCACTTTTGTCCTGAATGAATATACAAAAGGAGAAATGCTTTCATTGGCAATTGTCTTTATTCCGGAAGTAAGTGTGAGACTAATCTTTTCTCCATATTTAAAATCATTAACCGGATTAATTGTCAGAGTTTTTGTTACTGAGTTATAATCAAGCGAAGCGGTCATAAGTCCCGTTTGATAACCGAATAGTTTTATATTATCATCCGTCATCAGTGATCCGTTCATATCCTGCATAAAATTGATCTGAATATTTGATGATTTTACAACAACGTTTGAATTCATCGGCGGAGAAACTGAATTTATGAATTGGTTTACAGGTGTTGAATTTACACAATATGAAAAAGTTAGATTTAATATAATAATCAACAGTATTTTGTTTAAGTTTTTCATGATCTTTAATTAAATTTTAAGAAAATTCTTTATTTTGTTGGATAAGTAAGCTGACTGAAAGAATTTGTAGGGATGATGAAACTTAAGCAAACAAGCAAGCATTTTTAAAGGCAGTAAATTGATTCTTCATAACTTCTCCTTTTTTATTTATTTGAACTTATGGATAAGGATTTTTGAAATCAAGACTTATTTATTAGCTGACGGAAATTCTCTTAACACGAATTTTAAATTGACTGCATTCATAAATTGTTAGTATTATTTTCTTATCGATAAAATGGAAAAATTATTCTTTGAATTTTATTTGTTGATCTTAACACTTTATGAATTAATCAAAAGATACAATGCAACGGATCTCATAAGTGAATTACTTTTTAGGTCTTAAAAAAGTATTTTCGTAACATCAAAAAAACTAAATTTATTTATATGATTAAAATATTAACGATACTTTCATTCTCTGCATTAATACTGACTGCATGCGGAAGTGATGAGAATAAATCACAGACAGAAAAATCAGAAACCGGAAATACTGTAAATACAGAAACTAACTCAAGCCAAAATAAACCTGCCGATGATGATCCGCTTGCAATTAAAGGCGAAGTTATTGAAATAGACATTCCTACTGTACAGTGCGGGACATGTAAAAAAAATATCGAGAAAGCCCTTAATAAAATTGACGGCATCCATACAGTCAACATTAACATTAAATCAAAAAGATGTCTTGTTGATTTTGATAACACCAAAACAAATCTATCTTCAATTGAAGGCGCAATTGTTTCAGCAGGATATCAGGCAAACGATAAGCCAGCTGATAAAGAGGCGTATGATAAGCTGGATGACTGCTGTAAGATAGGAGGACACGACTGAACAATTATCAATTATCAATTATCAATTATCAATTAAGAATTTTTACACTTGTTCCCAATTTCCCCACGTCAGAGTCTTCGGTGCTCTTCCGTGACTCTGACGAAAGTACAGTTTCCTCTTACAATAGGTTAAAAATTTTTTCGAATTAATTTAATTTTTGGATTTTAATTCCGGCAAATACTTTAATAAAAATTCTAAAATTCCTCTCAAAGAGTATAAATAAGTCATAGAAAACAAATAAGATATTCTTTATATTTGCTACATTATTTTCCAAATAATTATTAATGAAAAATTTCTTAATCGATTACAACCTCAAGGTACGCTTACCAATTCTTATCTTTGTCGTCTTAGCGGTTTTTGTCATTACTTATTATATGTCTTATGCAGAAAGAGTAGGCGTGGGACATATGCCGATACAGCCGATAAATTATTCCCATAAGCTGCATGCAGGCGATATGAAAATAGACTGCAGATATTGTCACAGCGATGTCGAGTCTTCCAGCAAAGCTAACGTTCCTTCGGCAAAGGTCTGTATGAATTGCCATACGATCGCCAGAATAGACAGACCGGAGATAATCAAGCTTAACGATTATTACACAAGAGGAATCCCGATAGAATGGAACCGCGTTCATCAGCTTCCTGACTTTGCATATTTCAATCACAGCGTACACGTAAATAAAGGCATGGACTGTTCGAACTGTCACGGCGATGTCGCCAATATGGAAGTGGTGGAGCAGGTGAAAGATTTTTCGATGAAAGCGTGTCTCGATTGTCACAGAAATCCTGAAACAACAATAAAAAATATTATTCCCGGCAAGGATAGACAGTTAATAAACAAAGGTCCGACGAACTGTTCTACCTGCCACAGATAATTAAAAATTTTAATGAAAAAAACTTTACAGGTTAACAAAACAAACAACGGCTCCGGTACATCACCGGAAAAATTCAGCAGAAAAAAATTCTTCAAATTTACCGGACTTGCAGCTGCCGGCATGGCGGCAGTGACAATTATTCCGTTCGGTATATTCAGATCTAAATCTACTAAACCGGCTGCGAAAATTAATATAGAACCGAATCCATATGCTGTCGGCAGAAAGTCCGGAAAATCTAACAGTATATAGTTGTGTCTGACAGTTTCTTACAGTGTCTAAAAGAATCTAATAATATCTAAAAAAAGATTTACATAATGGATAAAAAATTTATTGATATAAGCGGAAAAATTCTAGAAGACGGGGCGGAGCAATCCCCGGAAACAGTATTGATACCGCCGTCTAAAAGCGAAGAGCCGCAGGAATTAAATTACTGGAGGAGTTTCAGGGAACTGTACAACGATCCTACTTTCAGGAAAGAAAAAAATTCCGAGTTTACTCCCGCGCAGCTTGAAAAGCCTGACCTCAGCACATTCTCAAAAGTATCGAGAAGGAAATTCCTTGCATTGATGAGCGCGTCTGCTGCAGTTGCTGCTACGGGCTGTTCCAATTACAGGGACAAAGGCGTGATAATTCCCTACAACAAAAAACCTGAATCTGTTACTATCGGTAATCCGACTTATTACGCATCGACATGCACAGGCTGTTCATCCGCCTGCGGTGTGCTGATAAAGACAATGGAAGGAAGACCAATCAAAGTAGACGGCAATCCCGATCATCCTGTCAGCAAAGGAAAGATCTGCGCTATCGGACAGGCAAGCGTTATGAATCTTTATGATCCCGAAAGGCTGAAGAATCCTGTAGAGAGAATTAACAGAGTAAGCCCGAATGATATTCAATGGAAAGACGCGGATACAAAGATCATTGCAGAACTCAAAAGCGCTGCATCTTCAGGCAAAGAAATTTCAGTAATCACTCATACAATAAATTCACCATCGCTCAAAAAATTATTAGACGAGTTTGTAAAAACATATCCAACTGCTAAAATTTATTCCTATGAATTATTTGATGACTCGGCGAGAAACAGCGCATGGGAAAAATCTTACGGCGCAAAAAAATATCCGCTAATAAGCTGGGATAAAGCGAACATAATACTTTCTCTCGAATCCGATTTCCTCGGAAATGACGGAAACAAAGTAGAGACGTCGAGACTGTTTGCTCAGAGACGAGATGCGGAAAGTTCAAAGGAATTTAACAGATTATATGCAGTCGAAGGAAACACATCTGTAACAGGTTTGAATGCTGATTACAGAATGATATTAAAGACAGACGCTATCGAAGAGTTTGTGATGTGTCTTTTGAATGAACTAATGTCTAAGGAAAAAATTTCATCATATTCCTCCGACAGCGGAATAACTTCAAAGCTTCAGCAGTATGACCTTAATGCGTTTGCATCGAAGCATAAAATGCCTGCGAATGTTATCTCACATCTTGTATCGGATCTTAAAAAAAATCAGGGAGCTTCATTTGTATCAGCGGGTTCGATGCTTCCCGAGTCGACGCATATTGCAGTGAATCTTCTCAATGAAGTTCTCGGCAATTCTGCAATGTATATAAAAGACGTTTCGTCAGTAACGCTTATGCCGCTCAGCACGGCAGCGGAATTAGAGACGCTTGTAGCAAATCTTAATTCAGGTAAAACTGATGTTGTAATTCATTATGATACAAACCCTGTTTACCATTTTCCTCCGGATCTCGGATACACTGACGCTGTGAAAAAAGCAAAGACAATTATTTCATTAGCGGAATCAATAAATGAATCTACAGAGACAGGAAGTTTTGTGCTGCCTGTAAATTCAATGTTCGAATCATGGGGCGATTATCAGACACGAAATAATTTTTACAGTCTGCAGCAGCCGGTCATTTCACCGATCTATAATACGAGACAGAAGGAAGATATACTGCTGACATGGATCAGCGGAATGCCGGAATCTTTCAACAGCGATAATTATCATAAGTATGTAATGGATAACTGGAAAGCAAGTGTACTTACTTCAGCCGGCACGGATAATGATTTTTCCAGAGCGTGGTATGCGGGACTCAATGACGGAGTGGTAAAAGTATCAGGCGGCAGCAGACAAAGCGCAGCCGTAGAAAATACCGGCGCAGGTAGTTCAGATACAACTAAAACAAATGTAACAGCTCCTGTTACAATAGCATCATCGGTTTTCAATCCATCTGCATTTTTATCAAATACAAATCAGATGGCTACAGGCGAGGGTTATTCTCTTTTATTATTAAAGAGCGGATCACTCGGAGACGGAAGATTTGCGAATAACGGCTGGCTGCAGGAACTCCCGAAATCAATTTCGAGAACCGTGTGGGATAACTTTGCGGCAATATCCGTGCAGACTGCTGCAGCGCTCGGACTTGAATCCAATGATAACGTCAGCATTACGACCTCCGGGGGCAAGCTGGAAATTCCGGTATTCGTACAGCCGGGAATGGCTGAAGGCGTTATTGCTATTGAGCTGGGTTACGGCAGAAAAGTCTGCGGTACTGTAGGAGCTGATGTCGGATTCAATGCAAACGTCCTGATGTCAAAAAATCCCAAAATGAGCAGATGGTTTTATAATGATGCAAAGATAGAAAAGTCTTCAGGCGTCTATGAGATCGCCTGCATGCAGGATCAGTATCCGATGGAAGAGCCGCTTTATAAAGACATTCAGTACAGAAGAGAGATCATACAGGAAGGCACTTATCTGCAGTATAAGGAGAATCCGGATTTTCTGAATGACAGGAAGACGAAATATTCAGAAGAGGAAACCGAGAAGCTGAAAGTAGGAAGCATAAACGAGCAGTACAAACATACCGGCACAAAATGGGGAATGGTCATTGATCTGAACAAGTGTACAGGATGCAATGAATGCGTAGCGGCATGTAATGTCGAAAATAATATTCCCGTAGTCGGTAAAGATCAGGCGAATAAGAGAAGGGCGATGCAGTGGATAAGGATTGACAGATATTATTCCGGCACGCCGGAAACGCCGAAAGCGAGCTTTCAGCCGATGCTGTGTCAGCACTGCGATTTCGCGCCGTGCGAAAATGTTTGTCCGGTAGCGGCGACCACTCACAGCGCAGACGGAATAAACGGAATGGCTTATAACAGATGCGTCGGTACGAGATACTGTTCGAATAACTGTCCTTACAAAGTCAGAAGATTCAATTACTTTAATTTCCGGGATCACTTCCGCGACGGAATACAGGAAGAAGAATCATTCACCCTAATGATGAATCCTGATGTAACTGTAAGATCCAGAGGCGTGATGGAAAAATGCACATTCTGTCTGCAGAGGATCATGGAAGAGAGACAGGTTGCAATTCAGGAAAACAGGATGGTAAAGGGATCGAATGTAAAGACAGCATGTCAGGAAGCGTGCAATACGGATGCGATCTATTTTGGTGATCAGAACGATAAGGAATCTGATATTTACAGACTTAACAATAGTAAACTGGCATATACCGTGCTTGATATAATTAAGGTGAAGCCTAATGTTACATATCTGGCTAAGCTTAGAAATGTATATGAAACGGAAGCGGAACCGGTTGGACATTGATAGTTGAAGAATCAGATTTAGATAATGAATAGTATTGAAATAGGCATTCACGAGTTTTGCTCTTATATAAATGACATTGTCATCGAAGACAGCGCAGTCGTTATAGTACCAAATAATTACAATTTACATATTAGAGGAAATACGACTTCTTTAATTATGAATCCGGGATCGATGATGATGTTTGGTGAGAACTCGGGAATTGTATGCGACAGCGGAGCGAAGGTGATGTGTGAAGATACTGAGAGTGACGAAGAGTGTGAAGGAAAAAATTTTACTAATTTATGAGAAGGTTTTTTTTAATATTGGTTTTTTTGGAATTGGTGGGGCAGGCGGGCATTGTGCAGGCGCAGTCAATTACTTGGGAGAAACGTTACGATAATCCTGGGACTATTTGGGATGGAATAAATTCTATTTGTGAATCAGATTCCGGAAATTTCTTTTTAGTTGGATATACTTTGATCCCAACTCCTACAAATCATTATAAAATATGGGTTATTAAAATTGATTCTTATGGTGATACATTGTGGAAGAAAGCAATTGGAAGGGATGGAAGTATAGGATATTCTATAGTATCATCCGGAGATGGAGGTTGTGTAATTACCGGTAGATCTAATGAAGCATTCACAATAAAAATTGACAGAAACGGTAATATTGTATGGGAGAAATATTATGGAGTTACAAATATTCATAGTAACAAAATAATTGAAACATCTGATAGAGGATACATTGTATGTGGAAAATATGATCTTCAAAATGGTTTTATTTTAAAGATAGATTCTATAGGTAATTATGAATGGTCAAAAATCTTAAATTCAAATTATCAAAAAGAATTTTTTGATATTTCTGAAAATTTTAATAAAGAATATACAGCTTGCGGGTATATTAAATCAAATTCACAGGATACTAGCAAAGGTGTTTTAACCAAAATTGATAGAAATGGTAAAATAATTTGGGAGCAGAATTATATTATACAAAATATTGGAACAATTTTCTTGAAATTACAAGAAACAAATGAAAATTATTTTATTGCCGGAGAAATTGGAAACACTGTAACTGCAATTAAAGAATGTTTTATAGTTAAAATTAACAAATTTGGAAAATTGAGGGAATACAATATTTTAAATACAAATAGAAATGAGTATTTAGGTGATTTTAAATTTATTAATGAAAATAAGTTTGTTTTATCAATTGCAAGAGATTCAGGAATTATTGCATTAAAAGGAAAAGCATTGATAATTGATTCTTCTGCTAAAATCATTCATCAAAAAATATTCCCAACTACAGATTTTATAGAATTCAGATCTATTTTACCATTAACAAATGGAGATATTATTTTTTCCGGAATAGCCGGGTTCAATATTCCGGGAGCAGATGATATTGGATATGCAATCAGAACAGATAGTACATTGAATTTTAAACCAATCAATGTCTCAAATAATACTCTGAGTATTCCAGAAGATTATATTTTATATCAAAATTATCCAAATCCATTTAACCCAAATACAACTATTATATATGAATTAAAGAAAAAAACTGAGTATGTAATAAACTTATATGATATTTCAGGAAAAATAATTACCACTCTAACTTCAGGAGTTAAGACTCCAGGTAATTACGAAGTGAAATTAAATACAAAAGAACTTGGATTATCATCTGGTGTATATTTTGTTAATTTTATTACTTCAACTGGAGAAACTAAAATTATTAAAATTACTTTACTAAAATAATGTTAAAGAAAATATTTTTATTAAAATTCAATATCTTTACTATCTTTATTCTTCTTGTAAATGAATCATATTCTCAAGAAGAATTATTAACTCATGAAGTTTTAATTTATAACAGATCAAGTAACAATATAACAATATCTGTAAATATATTTCCTGTAAGTTGTGTCTTTAATGGGAATAGAGTTAATGGTTACAGATATGATCTTCGTGCAGAAAATAATTTTGTCAATTTGTTTGATTATATTAATGGTAGAAATACTTTCCAAGATATTTTTTATTTAAGAAATATACCAAATGATAATTTCTTAAGTTTAAATACAGATCAAGATATTACAACAAATGGGACAAAAGCTTCTGTTGGATTTGGAGTTTATAAATTTGAGATTAGAGATTCAACAACATCATCTTTAATCGATACATTTACTGTAGAATGGGATTGGGGTTATCCATTTATTGATCCTGTTTATTTAACTCGATGGTCAGCTGATCTTAGTATTAATTATTATGATGATAATGAAAATCCCAGAATATATTTCGATTGGTCAGGAGCAACAAGAGAATATCCTATAAGCTATGTAAATAATAAAATAGTTGCTTGGGACCAGCAATATGTTTTAATTACTCCACAACCACCATTAGACAGTGTAAGACGCTTAAGACCTAAAGAGTTTGGTAATTTTATTCTGGATACAGTTAATAATAATACATTTAATGTTTTCCCACAAGACTCAAGAAAAGATTGCGGTATAGAAAACCAAAATTTTGATGACAACAGGAGCGGAATGCTAACTTCAAATCTGACAATAAATAAAAATATTACTACCCGAGATACATTAATAGACGAGCCAACAAACATTGTCATTACAAAAAAAGCAGCGCTTAAAATTAATTCGAATAAAATTTTTGATATGATAACTCCGATTAGCAGTTATAATAATCTGATAGTCGAAGACACGGCATATCTTGTATTGTATAGCTCTGCAAAGATCAATGTCTTTTCTCCAAACAAAATAACTTTAAAAAATAAAAGCAATCTGACTATGCATAATAACGCTGAAATCATAATTAAAAATGGCGGAGTTTTGTGCAACGAAGGCGGAATTATCAGAGGTCCGGGAAAGATCACTTATGATTCAGGCGTACATGTATTATGCAGTGATATTGTAAATGACTTCGCAGTCAGAGACAGCGCAAAGATTATCCTCGAAGACAACGCAGTCTTGATCCTTCCGGATGATTATACTCTTCATCTGAGAGGAAATACGACTTCTTTGATAATGAAACCGGGATCGAAGATGATGTTCGGTGAGAACTCCGGAATTGTCTGCGACAGCGGGGCGAAGGTTATAGCGAATAATGCGGTCTTTACTTCCGCCGACTCTACAAAAAAATGGAATGGTATTTCTTTAAAGCACCGCTCGCAGGATACAATAAAAAACTGCGTAATTAAAAACGCGGACTTCGGCATAAATATTATGAATAAAAATGATGACGAAGAAACTGAAATTCCTTATTCGACGGAAATCTCCGGCTGCTCTTTTATCAATCAGACAAGTCATGTTTTGAATAACGGAATTTATGCAGCGGGAAGCAGTAAATTATTAATTTTAAATAATACAATTTCTTCAAACATACTGACAAAAGGTTTTCATCACGGAATTTACGCTGAGCTTTGCGACGGAGGATATTTTATCATAATTGGAAATACAATCAGCAATTCAGGAAACGGAATGACAATATTCAGCAGCTCTCCGTTCGTTTCTAAAAACACAGTAAACGGTAATCAATATTCTGAATCAGGAATTTTTATAAGTGATTCATACGGTAAGTTTGAATATAATATCATAAATGATTTTTATTATACTTATTACTCTTTACTGTCTTCGCCCGACCTGTTGAAAAATGTTTTTAACAGTTCATATTATGACAATATCTGTCTTTCATACTCATCGGTTCCAAACATGCATCCCGTAATATCAGGCGGCTCCACATACTGGATCTCCGGCGATAATCATTTTACAGGCTCGCCTTCAAACGCGGGAATTTTCTTTGAAGACGAATCCTATCCGAATATGGCTTTCGGTTATAACAGATTTACTTTAACAAATAACGATTATTATATAAACGGAACGAATCCGACCGGTTCCGATACTTTTGATGTAAGGGAAAATTACTGGGGAACCCTTTCTCCGGATCAATATAAAATTAATATAGAAAATTCAGAAGGGTTACTCTTTAATCCGTTTGATGATAATTCTTCCGAACAGAGAGCCGTAAACAATTACACTCTATACGACATTGGATTCGGATTATATGATACTGTATTCTTTCAGGAATCAGATGATCCCGGCATAGCGCAGGAGCTTTATCTGGAAGCTTATCAGAAAGAACATTCGGGAGAGTATCAGGAAGCGATAGAAATTTACAAGGAAATAATTTCTGATTACCCGGATAATACAGGCAGCTCGTTTGCAGTTTCGAGTTTATCCAGATTATTTAATTGTTATGAGAAAAAAACCTCAACGGTTTCAGAATACGGCGCGCTTCAAAATTATTATTTGGAAATATTTAATGATACTTCATACAGTGAGTCACACAGAAACCTCTCGGAAGATTTCATAATAAAGACAAAAGTGAAACAGAATAATATTGAAGAAGCGATAAGCGATTACAATGCAATATATCTGAATAACATAAACACATCTAAAGGAATGCATGCGCTTATAAATAAAGAAATACTTTCTGCAGGGGAGGGAGATAATTTTACAGGCGGTACGGGAATTGAAAATCTGGAATGGAAACAGACAAGAATAAACGGGATTTTAAGCGCTCTGATAAATAAGAGGTTTAACATCTTATCAAAAATAAATACTCAGCCTGAAAGTTTTGTATTGTCACAGAACTATCCTAATCCATTCAATCCTGTAACAAAGATTACATTCAGCATTCCGGTATCCGGGAACATTTCTATCAGGGTATATGACATTACCGGAAAGGAAATAAAGACGCTTGTTAATGAGTTCAGAAATGCGGGGACTTATGATACGGAATTCAATGGCTCAGATCTTTCGAGCGGGGTATATTATTACAAAATGGAAACGGGCAATTTTTCCGAAATAAAAAAAATGATATTAATAAAGTAACATGCGCAATAGATATTCATGTAAAAATTTTTATAACAAAAATTTACAAAAGTATATTTTTAAAAATTGAAAACATTTAAAAACAGGAGCGACATTGAGTCTTGACGCTACATACACAAAAGAAATTCCGTTAGTAGAAGGCGGGGTTTCATTTAAAGATATTGACCAGGTCATTATCGAACCTACAAACACCAAGCCGACGAAAGGATGGTGGATAGCTTTTCTGATGTCACTTACCGCGCTTACAATCGGCGGGGTATCATTAGGTCTGACCATTTATTACGGTATCGGAATGTGGGGAAATAATCAGCCGGTCGGCTGGGCGTTCGGAATTATCAACTTTGTATTCTGGATCGGTATTGGTCACGCCGGAACGCTGATCTCAGCTATTCTGTATCTTTTCAGACAAAAGTGGAGAACGGGTATTGCGAGATTTGCGGAAGCCATGACAATATTCGCAGTTATGACAGCCGGTATATTTCCGATCGTTCACACAGGAAGACCATGGCTTGCCGGATATTTATTGCCTCTGCCAAACATGAACGGAGTCTGGGTGAATTTTTATTCGCCTCTGCTGTGGGACGTATTCGCAGTATCGACATATTTCACTATCTCATTTTTATTCTGGGGCATAGGACTTATTCCCGATCTTGCGACAATGAGAGACAGGACAACCAGTAAGATAAAAAAGACGATCTATTCCGTGCTGAGTCTCGGCTGGACAAATTCAAACAGGAACTGGAGTAATTATGAAAGAGCATATCTTATACTTGCGGGAATTTCCACGCCGCTTGTGCTTTCGGTTCACTCAATAGTTAGTTTTGACTTTGCCGTGTCAGTCATACCGGGATGGCATACGACAATTTTCCCGCCATACTTTGTAGCAGGCGCTATATTCTCCGGATTCGGAATGGTGTCCACTGTTCTTATTATCGTTAGAAAAGTATTTAACCTGCAGCACATCATTACTATATATCATCTTGAGACGATGAATAAAATTTTACTCGCAACTGGTATGATGGTCGGTTACGCTTACGGAATGGAATTTTTTATTGCCTGGTACAGCGGAAATACTTTCGAGCAGTTTGTATTTATTAACAGGGCGTTCGGACCTTATGCATGGTCATACTGGATAATGGTTTCATGTAACGTGATATTCCCTCAGTTATTCTGGTTTAAAAAAATCAGAAGGTCGATACCTATAACATTGGTGCTTGTATTACTTGTAAATGTCGGCATGTGGTTTGAAAGATTTGTAATTATTGTAACATCTCTGCACAGGGATTTTCTTCCGTCGAGCTGGGCGATGTTCACACCAACGCTGACTGATCTGGGACTTCTGTTAGGAAGTTTCGGATTTTTCTTCACGTTTTTATTACTGTTTTTAAAGACATTACCATTAGTATCAATTTCAGAAGTTAAAGCCGTTATGGAAGGCGCGCAGCCGACTGTGCATCCGCATCCGAAGTCAATTGAGAATTGAGAATTAGGAATTACGAATTGATAGTTAGTAGTTAGTAGTTAGTAATTTAAAAAGGCTGTTAAGTTTAATAGATGGATAAATTAATAAAAAAGTATTTAAAAGTTTATAAAAGTTTTTATATATGTTAAAAAATATTATAAATAAAGTAAAGGAATTTGATTCCTCGGAAGATAAAGAGATAAGGAGCAGCAAGCTCTACGGAAAAGCGGCTTTGTACAATACTCCGAATGAAATTACCGAAGCGGCTGCAGTAGTAGCCGGCAGCGGTTATAAAAAGTTCGACGTCTATACGCCTTATCCCCTGCACGGAATGGATACTGCAATGGGAATGGGCGCGCCGAAGATAGGATATGTTTCATTCATACTCGGAATTACCGGAACGTCGCTTGCGCTGCTGATGATGATATGGATGTCGGTGATAGATTATCCGAATATTATCGGAGGCAAGCCTTTCTTCGGACTGCCTGCGGGAATCCCTATCACGTTTGAATCTACAGTTCTTCTCTGCGGTATCGCAACTGTGCTCGGACTGCTGATACTTTTCAGTAAAATGCCGAAGCTGAACAGCCCTCTTAATGATACAGACTTTATGAAACACGTTACTTCGGATAAATACGGACTTGTAATAGAAGCTGATGATGAAAAATATATAGAGAGCGATGTATTAAAATTATTTACGGATACTAAGGCTTATGAAGTGCAGGATATATATTTCAGAGAAAGCAATCTTACCACAAAGACTCCGCTGTTTGACAAAAAGTTTACCGGAGCGATCATCGGAACGGCAATACTTACTGCTGTTGTAAGTTACTTCACATTAAATTATGTATTGTATGACGTAGTGCCGTTTGACTGGATGAGACAGCAGGGCAGAATTGATTCACAGAGTAAAAGTGATTTCTTCGCAAATAAATCCGGAATGCGCGAGCCGGTAACCGGTACTGTTGCGAGAGGATTTATGCCTTATGAATACGCCGGTATGCCGGATTCAGTGGTAAAGCTTCTGGCAAACCCCATACCTGTAACAAAAGAATCACTCGAGCGCGGACAGGACAGATATAATATTTACTGCAGTCCCTGTCACGGTTATTTCGGCGACGGCGACGGAAGAATGAGAGATCAGTTCCCGAAACCGCCGAGTCTTCATACTGAGAAGTCAAAGAACTGGAAGGACGGGAATTTCTTTCACGTCATGACTAACGGGCAGAATGTAATGCCGAGTTATGCTGAACAGGTATCGAAAGAAGACAGATGGGCGATAGTGAATTATATAAGAGCGCTTCAGAGAGCTAAGGATGCTGGCGAGGATGATCTTGAGAAAGCGAAATAGTTTTTTTAGCGATGCCCTGTGTAATATTTGAAATTTTATAAATTAAGAGATATTCGCTTCAAAGTTTTAGATTCGGTAAACAAAATAAACAACAGCAGTAAAACAGATTATTCGTTTTGTTTTAGAAAGGATATTTTTGAAAAAGGCAGTAATTTTGAAATAAAAAGATTGATATTAATTAAGTAAATTATACACATTTAATTTAATGGACTACTCTAAAAAACCTTTACCGCCTATAGTCGGTAAGATCGGATTCGGACTTCTTGGGGTCGGACTTTTGCTGGTGATACTGGCATTTGTTGTCGATACTAAACGGGCTTATTTTGATTATCTGTGGATGTATATGTTTTTAGTCAGCATTGGCGTAGGTTCGCTGGCTCTCGTAGCTTTGGAATATCTCGTCGGAGCTACATGGAGCACGCCGTTCAGAAGAGTGTCGGAATTTCTCGCATCACTGATACCTCTGCTTGTCATTCTTGTTATCCCGCTCATATTCGGAATGCATGATCTTTTCCACTGGACGCACGAATCAACGCTTGCAAGCGATCCTCTGCTTCAGGCAAAAGAGCCGTATTTAAATGTCGAGTTCTTTTTAATAAGGACAGCAATTATACTTTTTATCTGGGTTTTATTTTATTTTCTTTTCACAAGAAATTCAATGAAGCAGGACATTTCAGGTGACCCGCTTCTTACAAAACAAAGTATAAAGTTCTCCGCAGTGTTTGCAATACTTTTTATTTTTACTATCACTTTCATTGCAATAGACTGGATGATGACTTTAGAGTATCACTGGTTCTCGACAATGTTCGGAGTATATTATTTCGCGGGAACGATAGTCGCTGCTTTTGCCGCAGCTACTTTCTGTTCAGTTATGCTGAATGAAAACGGATATCTTGTAAGTAAAATAAAGAATAATAATTATTACAGCTTTGCGACTTTACTGTTTGGCTTTAATGTCTTCTGGGCTTACATTGGATTTTCACAGTATATGCTTATCTGGTATGCGGACATTCCCGAAGAGACATTCTGGGTAATGATGAGAATGAAGGGAAGCTGGTCTTATTTTTCAATAGGTTTAATATTTTTGCACTTTGTAATTCCGTTCCTTGCGCTGCTGCCGAGGAGTTCTAAAGTAAAGCCGAAATTACTTGTAGTAATGTCGGTATGGCTTTTACTGGCGCACGCTTATGACCTTTACTGGATCATAATGCCGAGTTACTTTACAGATGGATTTGTATTCGGATGGAGCGAGCTCGGATTTCTGATGTTTGCATTCGGGCTGATCATAACTGTATTCAAAGTAAGAGCTGCAAAAACAAATCTCGTTCCGGTCAGGGATCCGAAACTTGAAGCAGGTCTTAATTTCCATTTAAATTAATTTTATAATATTTAATTCAGATGTCTCATAATAAAAGCAAGTTTAACATATACGATGTTTTCAGGGATCTGGGAAAATTTTACGGCGTGCTTTATATGCTGCTGCTGGGATTTCTGGTATTCCTCGGCGCGAAATATGTAAGCACTCTTGATTATAACAAACTCTTCGCGGCTCCGGGACTTTTGTCCGCTGACACTACCATGAGATCTGATCTTCCTGTGAAGAAGGGAACTATGACACCGCCTGTGGATGTAATAATTTACAGCACACCATCACCTGATCTTGTTTCCAAAGGAAAAGATATATACAATGTAAGCTGCGCAAGCTGTCACGGCGAAGACGGCGCAGGCAAAGGTCCGGCAGGTCTGACACTTAATCCGCCGCCGAGAAATTTTGCAGATCCGAAAGCTCAGGTATGGAAAAACGGACAAACTGTATCCGGAATGTATATTACTCTTCAGGAAGGAATTCCGAATACGGGAATGGCAAGCTTCAGTACTCTTCCTCCTGAAGACAGGTTTGCAGTGATACAGTATGTCAGGAATTTCAATCCGCTTTATCCGAAGGATACACCGGAAGAACTAACACAGCTCGATCAGAAATACAGTCTTGCAACAGGGGTAAAAGCCGCAAACCAGATACCGGTTCAGCTTGCAATGGACCTGATGGTGCTCGGTAATGACACTCTTAAGAATGACCTTGGAAATATATTATCAAAAATTAATAGTGAAAAGTCCGATACCGGCGCAGCGATTTACAGGGAAATAGTTACTGATGAAAATAAAGCTCTTAATTCACTCGCGTCAAATATGAAGTGGACTGAAAGCAGCGCGGAATTTTTAAATTTTTTAAAAACAGATCCATTGGATAAAGGATTCAAAGCCGGAGTATTCCAGCTTTCACAGGCGGACGCGGAAAAGACCTGGCAGTATCTTAAGAATCTTTTTTCAGCCAACAGGGTCTGAAAAATAAATTAACATTATGAGAAAAATAATTTTTAGTTTTATATTTATTGGTTTCATTCTTTCTCTCACTGTATTTAATATTCAGGCAGAGGAAAATGAAATACCAAAAGAAGATATAGGCATTTATGAAAAGCTCGGGGATTTTATTCCGGGTGATGTCATGCTTAATGATGAAAATGGTAATCAGATAAATCTTAAGGATCTTGTAAAAAGACCAACGGTTTTTTCGTTTGTATATTTCAGATGTCCGGGAGTCTGCACACCTTTACTTAACGGACTGACAAAAGTAATTGACAAAGCGGACATTGAGCCGGGAATAGATTACGACATTTTTACAATAAGTTTTGATTATACGGAAGATCATGTGCTTGCAGCGGGAAAAAAGGAAACATATCTGAATACGCTTGACAGAAATATTTCTCCGGAGGCATGGAGATTTCTGAGCGGCGACAGTCTTAATATCAGAAAGATCACTGATGCGGTCGGATTTAAATTCGCAAGACAGGGAAATGATTTTATTCACGGAGCATCGCTGATCATGATATCTCCCGAAGGAAAAGTAATAAGATATTTATACGGCACTGATTATCTGCCTTTCGATCTGAAGATGGCTGTGACGGAAGCTTCAGAAGGAAGATCTGTTCCGACCATTACCAAAATGGTGAAGATGTGTTTCAGTTACGATCCTTCGGGAAGGAAATACGTGCTGAATGTAACAAGAATAGCCGGAGCGGGGATGATTATACTACTCGGGATATTTGTAGGCTATCTGACTTTAAAAAAGAAAAAAACAAATTTAAATAATACTTAATTAATTTATGGCTAACGGAACTATAGCTGTTCCTAAGAAAGCAGCTGAGCCCGATTTTTATCATGTCAGGACCAAGCATACGGGAATATGGTCTTGGCTGCTGACGACTGATCATAAGCGGATAGGACTGATGTATCTTTCTGCGATGACTTTCTTTTTCCTCGCTGCGATGACACTCGGCGTACTGATGAGACTGGAAATGCTTACACCGGGCGAGACTATAATGACCGCCCAGACTTATAATTCGTTTTTCACTCTTCACGGAGTGATAATGATATTCCTTTTTATAATACCGGGTATAGGGGCTGTATTCGGTAATTTTATTTTACCGATTCAGCTCGGCGCTAAAGATGTGCAGTTTCCTAAACTGAATCTGATGTCATGGTATCTTTATATGATCGGCGGTATACTTGCATTATTTTCTCTCTTCATTGGAACAGGTATCGCAGATACAGGATGGACATTTTACGCGCCTTACAGTATAAGGACCACGACGAATGTTTCTATTTCAGTATTCGCCGCTTTTATTCTCGGATTCTCTTCAATACTTACGGGACTGAATTTTCTTACGACTATCCACAGACTCAGATGTCCGGGAATGACGTGGTTCAGAATGCCTTTGTTTGTATGGGCAATTTATGCTACTGCATGGATACAGGTTCTTGCAACACCGATTATCGGAATAACGCTATTACTTGTAATACTTGAAAGAGCTTTCGGAATCGGAGTATTTGATCCGACGCTCGGAGGTGATCCGTTGCTTTATCAGCATCTGTTCTGGATATACTCACATCCGGCTGTTTACATCATGATACTTCCGGCGATGGGTGTCGTCTCGGAGATCATTCCGACATTTGCCAAAAAGCCGATCTTCGGATATGTGCCGATAGCAATTTCAAGTCTCGCTATTGCGCTCGTTGGATATTTAGTCTGGGGACATCACATGTTTTCAAGCGGTATCAGCGATACGTCCAGAGTAATATTTTCACTTCTCACGTTTATAGTAGCTCTGCCTTCCGGTATAAAAGTCTTTAACTGGGTGGCGACTTTATATAAAGGTTCGATAGAAGTTACAGCGCCGATGCTTTATACGCTGCTGTTTATTTTTATTTTTTCTATCGGCGGTCTTACTGGACTGACACTAGGAGCGCTGAATACAGACCTTCATCTAACTGATACATATTATGTGGTAGCGCATTTTCACTATGTAATGTTCGGAGGAATGGGTTTAATATTCTTTGCTTCGATTCACTACTGGTTCCCGAAATTTTACGGAAAGATGTATAATGAAAAAGTTGCTAAAATAGCGGCTTACTGGATTGCGATAGGATTTAACACATTATATTTCCCGATGTTTATAATGGGCTATCTCGGAATGCCGAGAAGGTATTATGATTATCTTCCGGAATATCAGATCTGGCATGTAATATCAACAGTCGGATCATGGATACTTGTATCAGGTATTTTAATAATGGTATTTAATTTAGTAAAAGGAATAAGAAGCGGCAAACCGACTACCGCAAATCCATGGGGCGGTACAACGCTTGAGTGGACGGTACCTTCACCTCCGCCACTGGAAAATTTTGATGTAATACCTACCGTTACGACAGGTCCTTATGATCATACTAAATTACATCAACAATTAAGAAAAGAGTATAAAGATCAGCAAAAGACAGAGGAGGGAAAAAATTGAGTCAGAATATTGACACCACTCAGCAGGAGATCCACGAGATTCACATTCACCGCGATGACTTCGGTTCGAAAATGGGAATGTGGCTTTTCCTTTTTACTGAGGTACTGCTCTTCGGGGGATTGTTCATTCTTTATGCAAGTTACAGGTTCATTTATCCGAATGAATTTGCATTAGCCGCCAGCGAACTTGATATGCTGATGGGCGCTATTAACACAGTAATTCTTTTGACAAGCAGTCTTACAGTAGTGCTCGGAATTGTAGCTCTGCAGAAAAACAATAAAAAGCTGTGTCTGTTTTTTATGTGGGTAACAGTTGTGTGCGGTATTCTCTTTCTTGTGAATAAATATTTCGAATGGGGCGCAAAATTTCATCACGGTATTTATCCAAAAGGTCCCGCTCTTCAGGATATGTCAGAAGGCGAAGTTATGTATTTCGGTTTGTATTATGTAATGACAGGTCTTCACGGACTGCATATAGTGGTAGGACTTGCATTTATAGGATTTGTAATGTGGCAGATAAAAAAGGATGTTCTTACATCAACAAATTTTCAGAAACTTGAGAATGCCGGACTTTACTGGCATCTTGTCGATATAATCTGGATATTCCTGTTCCCTTTATTTTATTTAATTCACTAAAGTAAAATTTTTTAATATAAATATAAAATGGATAATCACAATTCGGAACATGCAGAACTTTCGGAACATGATGACGGACAAATTGCTGAAGCGCATCATCCGAGTTACGGCGTAAACGTTCTTGTATGGATCGGACTGATTGCGCTGACTTCAATAACTGTTTCAATCTCAGGTATAAATCTGGGAAGTCTCGCTCTTACAGTCGCTCTGATAATTGCAACCGTTAAGACAATGTTCGTAATAAATTTTTTCATGCATCTTAAATTTGACAATAAAGTGTTTAAAATATTCGTCGGAGTTTGTATGCTGATATTTATTGTAGTTTTAGTTCTTACATTTTTTGATCTTACATTCAGATATGAATAAGAAAAGTAAATTAAATTTTGATTTTAATTCAGATAAAATAGTTATTAACAGATTTTAAATCATGAGACCAAGTATAATAAATGAAGTTGATGTTACCTTTTGGATAATCAATGGTATATCAATATTGTTATTGCTGCTGATAACAGCAGCCATGCTGTATTTTGTTTTCAAGTACAGCAAGAAGAGAAATCCTGTTCCGGAAAATATTGAAGGCAATACTACTATTGAAGTGATATGGACAATAGTGCCGATAATTATTGTGCTGTATATGTTTTATATCAGCTGGGCGGGATTTGTAAATATGCGCGATGTGCCGAAAGATGCAATGGTTGTTAAAGTAACAGGTCAAATGTGGAAATGGACATTTGAATATGATAATCAGAAGAAATCTGATACACTGAATCTGCCGCATAACAAAAATGTAAAATTTGAAATTACGTCTCAGGACGTTCTGCACAGTTTCTACCTCCCGCAGTTCAGGGTAAAGGAAGATGCCGTTCCGGGTGCGCAGAATTATTTCTGGATCAGGACAGCAGAGCTGGGAACATTTTACGCTACGTGTGCGGAATACTGCGGATTAAATCATTCATTTATGTATGCGCCGATAAATGTAATACCGGAAGATCAATATGAGATATGGAAAAATATTATGCCGGCTGATACTACAAAACAGGACAGCGCAATGGTAACACCTGTTACAACTTCAGATACAGCCGGAGTAAAAACCGACTCTCTGAATTCAGGCGCAAAAAAAGATTCTGTTACAAAAGAAACACCGGCTTCAGACATTAAACAAACTGATACATTAAAAAAATAAATTTCAGAATATTCATACTTCAGATACATATAAAAAGAATTTAAGCATAACAGAGGAAATTATTTTTCGCTTAAGGGTTATTCCTGAAATTACAAAGATCAGGATAACCGTGCTCGTTGCGTTTACAACAACACTCGGATACATACTTGCATTAAATGATTTAAGCCTGTTCTCATTTTATCCCGTGATAGGAATTTTTCTTCTCGCATGCGGAGCCGCAGCAATGAATCATTATCAGGAAAGAGGCACCGATATTCTGATGGACAGGACAAAAGGAAGACCGATCCCATCAGGCATGGTAACGCCTGCTTTTGTTATAACCGTATCAGTATTTTTTCTGCTTGCGGGATCAGCTGTGCTTTTTCTGAAGACTAATCTTCTGACTCTTTATATTGGCCTGTTCACATTTCTCTGGTACAATGCAGTATACACCCCGCTGAAGAAGGTAATGGCTCTTGCAATAATACCGGGTTCGCTTGTCGGAGCGCTGCCTCCGTTAGCCGGATGGACAGCTGCAGGAGGTTCACTTGGTGATGATAAAATACTCTTAATCGCTGCTTACTTTTTCATCTGGCAGATCCCGCACTTCTGGATACTGCTTTTAGTTTACGGCAAGGATTATGATAAGGGAGGATTTCCGACATTGACAAATATTTTATCCCAGACGCAGCTGATCAGAATTACATTTACCTGGATACTTCTGACCATTGCAGTTGCGCTGAGCATAAACTTTTTCGGGATACTGAATTATTATATTTCAAACGCTCTGCTGACGTTACTTTGCTTCTGGATATTCACAATGTCATTAAAATTTTTAAACAGGACAGGTGATAAAAAAAGCTTTAAGAATATGTTTATAAATATTAACATATTTACATTACTGATAATAACGATATTGTCAGTTGATAAACTTATTAAATTAATTTCGGAATAAAATTTTTAATATAATCATTAAATTCACAAATGGATTTTTTAGATAATTTAGTTATCCCCGCTACGGCGCAGCATCTCTCGCTGCTGAAGATAATTCTTGTAATGTCTCTGCTTATCTTCATTCCTTTTTTCGGAATGCTAATCGGCGGAACGGCTTTCTCGGTTATTTTCAATGCTTACGGCAGAAAGAAGAAAAACAAACTGTTCATCAGGTTTGCGAAAGATGTAATTGACAAACTTGCTATTAACAGATTTGTCGGCGTAGGTCTTGGAATTATTCCGATGCTGTCAATTACATTCTGTTATGCTCAGCTATTGTTTGAAGTAAAGGTTATCAGCGTTAGTTTATTATTTGTCGCTACTCTGTTTCTTGCTCTTGCCGTAAATTTTATATACAGTTATCAGAACACATTCCAGATAGAATCTCTTATTGAGACTTTCAAAGGAATTACCGGACTCGATAAACATGAACTTGACAAACAGCTTCCTGAGGATGTTACCGATTACGAGTTTGATTTAATGAATACAAATTCAAATTCAGGTCTATACGGATTTGTTCTTTTGCTTCTAACAGCAACGTTTTTTGCAGGCGGGATAACCATAGCGCAGTTCTCCGAGAATTATCAGGATTTTCAAAACATTGCTCAGATGTTTTTATCAGGCGCGACTTTTGTAAATTTTCTTTTCATTCTTGTCTTATCGGCGGCAATTACAGGCAGCGCGATACTTTTCTTTTTCTTCAGCTGGCAGGGAGGAATGCATGACATGGATAAAGAGTATTCCAATTTTGTAAAAAAGATTGCCGGCAATATGGCATTTACCGGCGCGGCGGTGACTCCGGTAGTGCTTTTCTTCAGTTTCTATATGACTCCGAATTCAGCGCTGTCGGGATCAGTGTTTGTTTATACCGGACTTGCATTTGTATCGCTACTTATGCTCTGCAATTTCCTTTATGCGGTAATAAAGAATTCAGATATGAAATATATAGGAGCGGCGTTTTATTTTGTGATATTATCGTGCGGATTTATAATAATGAAAAATCAGTCAGCATTCGGTACAGCATCATACAAACATCTTGAAATAATAAGTCTCAAAGCTGAAGAGCTTCATAAAGAAAAGAAAACTAAAACAATTAATACAGAAGGCGTTAACGGAGAAGAAATATTCACGAAGATCTGTTCGGCATGTCACGGTTTTGATACAAAACTTGTCGGACCTCCGTATAATTTAACCGTTCCGAAATATAACGGTGATATTAAAAAACTCGCTGACTTTATTTTAAATCCGACAAAGGTAAGTGCGGATTATCCGCCTATGCCGAATCCCGGTCTTAAGCCGAAAGAAGCAGCCGCAGTTTCTCAGTATTTAATTGATAAAGTTTCCGGAAAGAAATAATCCGCGAATTCAGAATTTAAAAGCGAAGTTATACTTCGCTTTTTTTTTACATTTTAGTCAGTTCATGAAAAGAAAAAAAATTGTAGTTCTTACCGGAGCTGGGATCAGCGCTGAAAGCGGACTCTCGACTTTCAGGGATGCGGGCGGACTTTGGGAAGGACATAATGTAATGGATGTTGCTTCTCCCGAAGGATGGAGACGTGACAGAAAGCTTGTGCTGGAGTTCTATAATCAGAGGCGCAGACAGCTCGGGAATGCGCATCCAAACAAAGCTCATAAAGCTCTTCTCGAATTAGAGAAAAATTATGACGTTACAATAGTAACACAGAATGTTGATAACCTTCATGAAAGAGCGGGTTCGACTAACATAATTCATCTGCATGGCGAGCTTAACAAATCACAAAGCACTCTGAATCCTGAACTTATATATGATCTGAACGGAAAGGATATCAACGAAGGTGATAAATGCGAACTCGGATCTCAGCTCAGACCTTTTATAGTCTGGTTCGGGGAGATGGTTCCTAAAATGGATGAAGCGGTTAAAGCCGCACTCGAAGCTGAAATATTTATTGTTATTGGAACGTCGCTTGTAGTATATCCCGCGGCGGGACTGCTGCAGTTTGCTGAACCGGATATTAAAAAATATTTAATTGATCCTGCGGAGCCTGAGCTGTATTATAATTATCCCAATCTTACGCATATCAGAGATAAAGCAACAGCGGGAACTGAGTCACTTGTGAATGAGCTTATGAAAAATATTTAGAAAAGTTTAAAGATATCAAGAAATAAAAAAAGCTGTTTCCTTTATTCCGGAAACAGCTTTTTTAATAATAAATAATCAGAACTATTTTAATCTCTTGAAGTCAATTCTTCTGTTTCTGAATCTTCCTTCTTCAGTTTCATTTGTATCTACCGGCTGGTCAGGACCATAACCAACTGTAATGATTCTAGAAGGAGAAATTCCTTTAGAAACGAACCATGCTTTCACTGATTCAGCTCTTCTTTCAGAAAGTCCCATGTTATGTTCCCTGCTTCCTGTTATATCAGTATGACCGCTGATCTCAACCTCAAGATTTGGATTATCTCTCATATATCCCAAAGCTTTTTCGAGAATATCTTCAGCAAAAGATGAAATATCAGATCTGTTAGTTTCAAAATTGATTCCTTCAAGCGTGATAACCTGTCCTACTTTGATCGGTTCTTCTACAGGTTTCGGAAGATCATCGGAAGGATCCAGAGGGTTAGTGCCTCTGCCAACTTCTACACCGTCGTTGATAGTACCAAGATCGGTATCAAATGCCTTAGGATCTGTTTTATAAGTTAAGACTTCATCTCCGTCCGTCAGACCGTCATCATCAGTATCAGTATCTGTCGGAATTGTAAAATAAATATTGATCTCTTCGTTATCCATTAATCTGTCACCGTCAGTATCTTTTTTGAGAGGATCTGTACTGTGCTGTTTCACTTCAGCACCGTCCCACAGAGTATCACCGTCAGTATCTTTGTTTAAAGGATTGGTCATATATGTCATAACTTCTTCACCATCCTTCAAACCGTCACCGTCAGTATCAGCAATATTCGGATTGGTACCAAGCTCTTCTTCGCGGCATTTAGTCAGACCGTCTTTATCCAGATCAGTATCGCAATCGTCGCTGCCTGCAAAAGTCAGACCTAAGGACAGATTAGCTGATGCGTCTTCCCATTTACCCAGTACGAAATTATTCAGAAGATCTGAGAAAGGATACGTAACACCACCGCTGATATCAAGCATTACATTATCAGACATTCTGATCTCTGTCCCGATACCGAGAGGAATGAATGCCGTCCAGCCGTTTGCTTTTTCAAAATAATCAGGAACGTTTGAATTGACAGGCAGTTCTTTTGTATTGTATTTCATCAGACCAAGGCCGCCGTAAAAATACGGATTCCAGTTTTTTGAATTTCCCGGTGAAATTCTTAATCTTGCGTCAATCGGAATAATATCCGATTTGACAAAATTTCCATCACTTCTTGTACCGGCTGTGTAAGTGTTAAAATCATCTTCGGTTTTATATTGTCCGTATCCGCCGCCAATTTCTATTGCGAGAAGTCTGGACAATTCAAAAGCCAGATATGCTCTTGCAGTATAAGAAAAAGCCGCTTTGTATTCGGAAAACGGCATAAGCTGATTGTATTGAATTCCTCCCTTCATTATGTAATCCTTAAACTGAGCATTGGAAATAGCGGGTAAAAATAGTGAAGTGATAAATAAAATTGATAAAAACTTTTTCATTGTTTCTCCTATGTTTATATTTGTAAAATTGAGTAAAAGTAACTAATACAATCTTAATAAGAAATTGAAAAGTAATCTACATTAAAAAAATTTAATTTCCGATTTTTAACTTCTGATTATTTAAAGAGTTAAAAAAAAGAGGCAGGCTTTTATACCTGCCTCTTTTTTAAAAAGATTATTTAATTTAAAAAAAATATTTATTTGATTATGCTCATTTTCATAACTTTACTGTATTGAGCGGTCTCAAGCTTATAGAAATAAACTCCGCTTGAAAGATTTGCAGCATTGAAATCAACTGTGTAATAACCTGCCGTTTTAAATCCATCAGTGATCACGGATACTAACTTCCCGCTGTTATCATATACAGATAACTTTACGTTTGCATCTACAGGAATCTCAAACTGTATCGTTGTAGACGGATTGAACGGGTTCGGATAGTTTTGTGATAAATTGAATTTTGCAGGTATTTCAATAACTACTTCATTGCTCAAATTGAAATATTCAAAACTGCCGTTATAGTCAATTTGTTTTAACCTGTAATTATATGTTCCGCTGTTCAGATTTTTATCTGTAAATGTATAGTTCTGCTGTTCAGAAGTTGTTCCGTTACCGTTTACAAATCCGGTCTTCGTCCACTGACCATTAACTGAAGATCTTTCAATATCAAATCCTGAGTTATTTATTTCTGAAGCCGTACTCCAGATTAATGTAACATCTTTACCGTTAATTGACGAAACAAATGAACTTAATTCAACAGGCAGCGGATCATCGATCCACGTCTTGAATACTGTATCGACTAAGTTTCCGGTTGATCCTATTATTGTGTCTTTTCCTACTACTGTTCCGGTATAGCAAAACTGAGCAATACCTGCTGCATTGGTAAATGCAAAGCCAGCGCCCGGATTTGCTCCGGAAATTAAGAAGTCAACTCTTACTCCTGCTACAGGTACTCCTAAATTATCAAGTACCAAACCGTTCAGGCAATGAGGAGTATTTATTTCATTAGTAGCATTTTCAGGAGTAACGTCTAGAGTAGATACAACTGCAATTTGTGATAATGATCCGCCTCCGGGATAACCGTAAGAGTCAAAAGAATCATATCCATAAACAAAACATCCGAATGGAAGTGATCCTGCTAAATTATGCGAACCCAGCGCTACAGGTAACTGAGCTCCTGAAAATCCGGTTACGCCTATTGGAGTAAAATTAATTGCAGGAACAGGTACTCCGTCCAAAGTCATTGAACCGACAATTGCATTTGGAACAACTACGTTTATGAAATTTTGTGCAAATCCTGAAGCAGGTGTTGAAACAGTATATGCTGCAAGGAATTGTTCAAAAGGAGGAATTAACATCATAAACGGATCTGATACAACATTATCCACTCCCTGTGAATTGCTGTATTGAGCAACCATTACAGGTTTATCAGAATTTATTGAAGATCCGGCTGTCAATGAAATCTCAATATAATCTCCGGAATTAATCTGTGGCTGCGGAACTCCGTCAATTGATACGGTCGTTGCATTTTCAGATGCAAGAATTCTCCAGTGATCACCGTTTAATCTTGTTGCTAAAGGGTAAGTTATAAAATTCTTTCCCCAGGTATTTGTCGGAAAAAGCATTTCCACTATATGATCACAGCAGCAGATTCCAATAGGAACATTAACACATCTGTGAACACCCATTACTCCGATAGGATTGTCTGATGTAATAGTTGAACCCGTTAATTCTGATGATGCTGTTTGCTGCATTATTTCATATGTCTCACCTTGCTGTAAAGTAATATTATAAGGAATATTTGCAGGATGCGGTCCCAATGTTATTTTAGGAGTAATCGTTACAGTAGTGTTATTTTGCGTGCCGATTATTCCCATAAGATGACCGTTCCCGTTATCTTTATAATTCAAGTATAAATAATCCGTACCGAGAATATCCGTCGGCAAAGCCAGAAATGCATCTGTTGTAAAATCAACTCTGTTCAATCCATACACAGTGACCTCCTGCAAAGAAGTTACGTGTATACCGAGATTACCCACTACATCAGATACATGGACTGATGCTGCGTTTGGTATAACTACGGTTGTTACTGTATTTGCAGAAACATTAAACGGAGTCGAAAAACCTAATCCGGCTATGTCAACATTTCCTGATGTATTAACATCGCTTGTAATAAAGAGACTTAGTACCTGCGGTGAACTCAGATCATTTCTGTTAAACATAAACCAGAAATCCGTACCTTTTGTATCCTGTGCCTTTGATAAGCCGGAACACATTACAGCAATAATTAAAACAACCATAACTGTAAGAAATCTTCTAAATGTTTTCATTTCTTTACCTTTCGGTTTAATTAAAAAATAATATAATAGCTTGTTACCTTTCTGAAACGCATTTACAAAAATAGAAGAATATAAATACACTTACATTAAGTAAGAATATTCAATTTGGCTGTGTGTATATACTTAATAAAACATAAATGTGATTTTTTTTTAAAAAAATCAACTTGTTAAATTCATCAAGTATTTTCGAAATGATGTGTGATTTTAAGATACAAACCTCCCTGTAGTTTAATTGAAAAATTCCCGGTCAGAATTTTTCTGAAAATTAAAATATCTTCTCTAAACAGTGGTGAATTTATTTGAACTTAGATTTGTCAATTGGATGGTGTAAAAATATCTATGCAATTATTTTTATTTATTCAAAACTAATACTTTAAATATATCTGTTCAATTACATTTTTTTTGCACTTATAAATTTCTCACCAACTTAACCTAAATTTTTCCTATTAAGAAAATGACGGATATTAAATTAGCAAAGAAAATAAAATTAAGTTTCAATTATACTGAGAATTTACTTTAATCAATAACGGAAAATCTAAAGCAAAAAAAGACAGGCTTTTCAACCTGTCTTTTTAAATAGAATTCTTTTTTTGAAATTTAAATTACTTGATGACGCTCATTTTTAATACTTTATTGTACTGAGCTGTTTCAAGTTTGTAGAAATAAATTCCGCTTGAAAGATTTGTAGCGTTGAAATCAACTGTGTAATAACCTGCAGGTTTGAATCCGTCAGTGATCACGGATACTAACTTACCGCTGTTATCATATACAGATAGTTTTACGTTTGCATCTACCGGGATCTCAAACTGGATCTTAGTAGAAGGATTGAACGGGTTAGGATAATTTTGTGATAAATTATATTTAACCGGTACGGCAATAATCACTTCATTACTTAAATTGAAATATTCGAAGTTACCATTGTAGTCAATTTGTTTCAATCTGTAATTATATGTTCCGCTGTTCAGATTTTTATCAGTGAATGTGTAATTCTGCTGTTCGGTAGTTGTACCGTTGCCGGTTACAGAACCTGCTTTTGTCCATTGACCGCTCACTGAAGATCTTTCAATATCAAAGCCTGAGTTGTTTGTTTCTGATGATGTGCTCCACATTAATGTTACATCTGTTCCGTTAATTACAGAAGCAAATGAACTTAACTCAACCGGTAGCGGATCATCGATCCATACTTTAAGAACTGTATCACTTAAACTACCTGTTGAACCGATTATATTGTCAGTTCCTACTGAAGTTCCGGTATAACAATATTGTGCGATTCCGTTTGCATTTGTGAAAGCAAATCCCGCTCCCGGATTAGCGCCTGCTCTTAAGAAGTCAACTCTGACGCCGACGACAGGATTACCGAGATTATCAAGTACAAGACCGTCTACACAATGCTGTGTATTAATAATGTTTGTGTCTAATTCCGGAGTCACATCCAGGCTGGAAACAGTAGCGATAGGCGCTAATGACAAGCCTCCGGGATATCCGTAAGAATCATCAGTATTAAATCCGTACTGAAACGCTCCGAAAGGAAGTGTAGCTGCCAATGTGTGTGAACCGGGTACTACTGTTAATTGTGCACCTGAAAATCCGCTTGCTCCGATCGGAGTAAATTCAATAACAGGAACCGGTACGCCGTCAAGAGTTAATGCACCAACTACAGCATTCGGCGCAACGACATTAATGAAATGCTCTGCATAACCTGTTACAGTTGTAAGGGTATAACCTGCGAGATACTGTTCATATGGAGGAATGATCATCATAAAAGGATCTCCGGGATTACCTGAAAAACTCGAGCCGTTTGAATATTGCGCTACAAGAACAGGTTTATCTGAAGAAATAATTGTCTGAGCTGTTAAAATTGTGTTAATAAACTCACCTGCGTTAATTGGCGCCTGAGCTACACCACCAATTGTAACGGTAGTTGCGTTTTCCGTTGCCATAATTCTCCAGGTATCTCCGTTGATTCTGGATTTAAGAGGGACAGTAACGAAATTTTTACCCCATGTATTAGACGGCGGTATCATTTCACAAATATGATCACAGAAAGCGGAACCGGAAGGAATATTGGTGCAAAATGCCGAACCCATTACTCCTATTGGCTGAGTAGAAGTAATTGTTGTTCCCGTAAGATCTGCAGTTGAGCTGGTAGAATTTCTTAATTCATAAGTCTCTCCCTGATTCATTACTATATTATATGGAACTCCGGCTGTCCTTCCTGCAGTAGTAACCGAAGGAGTGATAGTAACTGTGGTTCCGTTTACTGTAGCTACTATTCCAAACTGAACTCCGTTACCTGAAGATGAATTATTAAAAGTGAGTACTGTATAATCCGTACCCAGAATATCTGTCGGTAAACCTAAATATGCGTCAGTGGTAAAACCTGCATAGTTTAAGCCGTAAACAGTTACTTCGTCTACAGATGTTACGTGAATGCCTTTATTATCTATCACATCATTAGTGTGAACAGATGTAGAAGTAGGTACTACTACAGATGTAACAGTATTAGCAACAACAACAAATGGCGTTGAAAAACCCAGACCGGGTACTTCTACAGTTCCTGTTGTATTAACATCTGAAGTAATAAATATTGTAGTAACCGGAGAAATAATGTTACCGTTGAACATCAGCCAGAAGTCTGTTCCCTTACTGTCTAATGCCGCTTTTGAAGAACTGGCTGTCATCAAAGCGATCATCAGAATTAAAACAATTTTTGCAACTTTGTTTAGAGTTTTCATTTCTTAACCTTTCGGTTTAATTAATAAATAAGTAAATAGATTTATTCCCTTTTTGGTAATGCTATTTACAAAAATAGCAATTTAAAAATATTCTTCCTTTGAGTATAAATATTCAAATGAGCTGTGTGTATATACTTAATAAAACTAAAAACTGTGATTAAAAAAAATCAATTTGTTAAATTAAAAGTGATTTGTAAAGAGCGAAGTGATTTTTAAGATGTAAACCTCCATAAAGATTAATTAAAAAATTCCCTGAAATATTTTTATGAATTATAGAAAAATTCCGATTAATTGATTTAAAGATATTTGATATTAGATTTGACAATTGGATGGTGTAAAAATTTTTATGTAATTATTTTATTTATTCAAAGCTAATGTTTTAAATATAACTGTTCAATTACTTTTTTTTGCCCTTAGGAATTTCACATTAACTTAATTTAAATTTTAAATTGTAAGAAAATGCCGGATAATATATTAGTGAAGAAAATAAAATGTTGCTGATGATAAATAAATTTATGAATTAAATTTTAAATGAATAGAAAAGAGATTACTTGTAATAAGAAGCTCATGCTTCCCAAAAAATTCAAGTAAAAGATTTTGTTATGAAATGAATGTTTATGCAGAAGAGAAATATTTTAATTGTAACCCCCGCTAACGCGCCCTTAATTTCGCATCTTCATAAACCGCCTGATGAGCGCGGTCAAGCGCCATTAGTTTGTCATAGACTCTTCTGTCACCGTAATCAAGAAAAGTATCAGCAATCTCCGTTGCTTTCGCATCAAAGAAAATATCTATGTTGAATGCTTTAACTTCTTTGCTTTTTACTTCGCTTATTACTTCAAGTGCGCTTAAAATATTTGCAAATGCGTTTTTTTTATTTATTGAAAGCGAATCCAGACCGGTCCACATATATTCGAAATAACCTTTTCGGAAATTATCAAAGCGAACGTTAAGAAGTTCCTGAACCAGCTGAACTCTGGAAGGTTTTGAACCTCCTCCGGTTTCATTCCATCCCGACAAACTTAAGGAAACCCTGTTGCAAATATCGAGAGCTTTCTGAAAATATTTATTCCCGCCTTTGGGATAATATGAATCTTCATCATAACCTACTATAAGGTAAGCATAGTAATCTAAAAGACTCAGCAGCGGATCGAATCTCAGATCATTTTTTATGAAAGGCATGTTTTCATTATAAACAAACTGAATTCTTTCATCCAGAAATCTGAATGCAGTAGAAAATTTCTGTTCATTTCTTTGTTCCGGATTGAAAATCTCCCGCTGGCTTGCAATAAATAATTTTGCTTCGTAAGTCTGAGTAAGAGTATTGACTCCTGTGAAATTAAACTGCATCTGAACTCTTATCGGCGCGATTTTTTCATCATGATATTTATTCTTATTTAAATAGTCCTCAACCTTTTGCTTGAAATTTGAGAGCTTCTCCTGTACATCAGGAGGCAGTAATTCAGCGCTGACTATGACCTCTACGATAAAATCCTTGTCCTGTGAGTATGTTCTTCCGTTTGTGATTAGTGAAAATAATATGATAATTAAAAACCATTTAATTTGTCTTTGCATTTTCTTTCTCATTAGATTAAATTATTTCTGATAAATTTGATGTTCCTCATCAAATAATCAATTCATTTTTAAAAAATTTATTAAAGGATGACGATGAACAGGTTAGCAATGATGGTTATAGTTTTATTTTCAATAAAAAGTTCCGTAGCGCAGTTTGAGAATACGGAAACAGGTGCAAGGGCAACAGGATTAAACGGAGCATTTACTTCTCTTTCAAATAATTCTCTTGCAGTCTTTTATAATCCTTCGGGATTAGGTCAGTTAAAATTCAGGGAAATATCAGTTTATTACGGTCCGGAAATTTTCGGAGTAAGCGGTTTATCACAGGCTGCTTTAAGCTATACAGAGCCGACCGGTTTAGGAGTTTTCGGTGCCGGAGTGAAGACATTCGGATTTGAATTATACAGGGAATTAACGTTCAGCCTGTCTTACGGTAATGTAATAAGAGAAAAAGTATTTCTAGGAGTCAACGCAAATTATTATGACCTGAGCATTAAAAATTATAATTCAGCTTCGGCATTTGGATTAGATATTGGCGCGATGGCTTACATAACGGATTTTATGAAATGGGGATTTTCTGCAAAGAATCTGTCCGGTTCATCTATCGGAATTTCAAAAGAAAAGATACCGCAGGTTTACAGAACAGGTTTTACTTTTCAGCCGTTATCTAACCTGCTAATGATTATAGAAGCGGAAAAAGATGTAAAATATCCGCTGTCATTCAGGTCAGGATTTGAATATTCTGTTTATGATATTGCTGATCTAAGGACGGGAATAAGTACGGAGCCGGTTTCTTTTTCCGCGGGTATTGGTCTGAATTATAATATGTTTCAGATAGATTACACAGTAAATAATCATCAGGAGCTTGGCATCAGTCATCAGGGATCGGTTACATTAAATTTCGGCGGCGGAGCTGCAAAGAGATTTTACAGAGAGCAGTTAAAAAATGCATTCAAATAGACTGCTGTTTTATTTATTCAAAAAATTTCGAAAAGGTTATTTGATTTTTAAAAAAAATTATTATATTTGAAGTATAGAAAATTAGGAAATTGCGGCAGCAGCGTAAGTGTAATTGGTTTTGGCAGCTGGCTAACGATCGGCGGTACGGTTGATGTTAAAACCGGTAACTCGCTGATTAGAACTGCGTTTGATAACGGTATAAATTTTTTTGACACTGCTGATGTATATTCATCAGGTGAATCAGAAAAATTTCTGGGTAAAACTCTTTCAGCTTTCAGAAGAAGAGATTTATTTATCGCTTCAAAATGTTACTGGCCAATGTCGGATAATATTAATGACAAAGGTTTATCTAGGAAACATATTTTCGAATCAGTACATGAATCTTTAAGAAATCTGAAAACTGATTACATAGATCTCTATCAGTGCCACAGATATGATAATGATACGCCGGTTGAGGAAACGTGCAGAGCTTTCAATTCACTTATTGAGCAGGGAAAGATATTGTACTGGGGTGTAAGCGAATGGACAAAAGCAAATATAGCTGAAGCAGTTAACATCTGCGGAAAATTAAATCTGCATAAACCGGTTAGCAATCAGCCGCAGTACAGTCTGCTTTACAGGGATATTGAATATAACGGAGTAATGGATTATTGTGAAAAGAAAGGGATAGGACAGGTGGTCTGGTCTCCGCTGGCGCAGGGAGTTTTGACTGGGAAATATAATAATGTTAAGAAAGCCGGGAAAGACACAAGACTTGGGCATGAAAAATATAATTTATTTGTAAAAAACTTGCAGAAAGTGATAATCTAAAAAAGGTTGATAAGCTGATAAACATTGCAAAAGAAATGGGAACATCAGCTTCTTGTTTGTCATTGGCATGGTGTCTCAGAAAAGAAATTGTTTCGAGCGCTATTACTTCCGCGACAAAATTAAATCAGCTTAAAGAAAATATCAAAGCGTCTGAGATAAATATACCGGCTGATGTTATTAAAAAGATTGACGAAATTTTTAAAATAAAAAAATGAATTATCTTGTAATCGGAGAGCCGTGTGTTGATGTAATACATAAAGCTGACGGAGAAACTATCCGCAGCTACGGAGGAATTTTGTATTCGGTTATCAGTATGGCAGTTCTCGCTGATAAAACTGATAGTGTAATACCCGTAATGAATCTCGGTGAGGATGAATTTGACAATGTAACAGAGCTTTTAAAGCAATATCCAAATATTAAAACATACGGGATAAATAAACTAAAGCATCCTACAAGACAAGTAAATTTATATTACAAATTATATAATTCGGATAAAAGCGCCAGATTTGAAAAATCAACGGAACCGACATATACGATAAAATATAATGATGTAGAAAGTCTGTTGAATTTGGCTGATGCCGTGCTGATCAATATGATATCCGGTGTTGATATTACGATTGATACGCTGAAGAACGTAAGAAAAAATTTCCAAGGGCTGATGCATATTGACATTCATAATATTGTAATGGAAACTAAGGAGGACGGAAGCAGAACTCATGTGCCGGTTGATAACTGGTATGAATGGTGCACGAATACCGATATAGTTCAGATGAATCAGTTTGAAATTGCATCACTAAGCAGGGAAAAATTAACGGAGTATAAAATTGCCGAAGAAATTCTATTTAATAATGTTAACGAAGTAAAAGGACTCATTGTAACAAGGGGAGTGGACGGCGTAACAGGATTTGCTAAAAAGGAAAAAGTTTACGGAACAGAAAAATTCAGGGATCTTGATCTTATAGAAATTGCTGCAATAGAAAACTCACATTTCAAAGATTCCACAGGATGCGGGGATGTATTTGCATCGGCATTTTTACTTGACTATTCTAGAAACGGAAATTTCAGCAAGAGTATTCATTTTGCAAACAGACTGGCTTCATATAATTCATCACTTGAAGGTATCGGCGAATTAATAAAGCTCAGGTAAAAATCAAATACACAATGAAACATTCCGGAATACCTGAAATTTATATCCCGACATTATGAAAATATTAATAACCGGATCAAACGGTTTACTGGGACAGGCGGTAACTTCAATTTTCACAAGGGAGACTGATCACGATCTAATTCTTACATCCGCTGAAGAATCTTCGTATCTTGAATACGGTCTTAATTACCATACACTTGACATTACAAACAAAGATGATGTAAAGAGATCAGTTGCTTTTCATGAGCCTGATATAATAATAAACTGCGCTGCATTTACAAATGTTGACAAATGCGAAACCGAAAGAGAATTATCCTGGAAGATCAATGTGGACGGGGTTAAAAACCTGATCATTGCTGCAAAGAAAATCAATTCAAAGATGATCCATTTTTCAACGGACTACATTTTTGACGGAAAGAACGGTCCTTATACGGAGTTGTCAAAACCAAATCCGGTCTCATTTTACGGTAGGGGAAAACTTGCAAGCGAGAATGCTTTAATAACAAGCGACATTAATTTTGCAATAGTAAGAACTCTGGTCCTTTATGGTATCGGAAATAAAGTAAAACCTAATTTTGCATTATGGGCTATAGAAGAGCTGAGGAATAACCGTCCGGTGAATATTGTTACTGATCAGATAAGTAACGTATCGATGATCGATGATCTTGCATACGGAACAATGAAAATTACTGAAATGGATGTAACGGGAATTTACAATATCTCCGGACCGGACATACTATCAAGATATGATTTTGTTTTAAAAATGTGCGAAGTATTCAACTATAATAAAGAACTGGTAAGACCGGTTACAACCGCAAGCTTAAAGCAGCCTGCGCCAAGACCGCTGAATTCCGGTCTGATAATTCTGAAAGCTCAGTCTGAATTGGGATTTAACCCAATGGATTCTCTTGAAGGTTTAAGACTTCTAAAAGTTCAGCTCGGATATTAATTAGAAATAATTTTAATTTTATTTTAATGCTTGATATAAAAATAATCAGGGAAGATCCTGAAAACGTAAAGAAGAAACTGTCACTTCGAAATGAAGATCCGGAAATTATTGAAAAATTATATGAACTGGACAAGCGCAGACTTCATCTTATTCATACTACAGAAACTCTGAAAGAAAATAGAAATAAAGTATCCGATGAGATAGCAGTTATGAAAAAAAATAAGGAAAATACCGATGAGAAAATTTCAGAAATGAAAATTGAATCTGAAAAAATTAAAACACTTGATGAAGAACTTAAAAGTCTTGATAAAGAAATAGATGATTTGATGAGATATATCCCAAATCTGCCGGACGAGTCTGTACCGCATGGTAAATCTGAAAAGGATAATGTTCAGGTCAGAATATCGGGAGATAAGAAAAACTTTGATTTTAAGGTAAAGGATCATCTGCAGCTCGGCAAAGATCTTGACATACTTGACTTTGAAAGAGGCGCGAAAATATCCGGCAGCGGCTTTGCATTATATAAAGGAAAAGGCGCGAGACTTGAGCGGGCATTGATAAATTTTATGCTTGATGAACAGGGTAAAAACGGATACAGGAAGTGATGACACCGGTAATTGTAACCCGCGAGTCAATGGAAGCTGCTGAGAAAGTTCCTAAGTTTGAAGAGGATATGTATTATATGGAAAAGGATGATATGTTTGCGATCCCAACTGCGGAAGTTTCGATTCTCAATATTCACAGGGATGAGATTTTAGCTAATGAAGAACTTCCCGTCAGATACTGCGGCTTCACAAATTGTTTCAGAAGAGAAGCAGGGAGTTACGGAAAAGATACAAAAGGTTTTCTAAGAGTTCATCAGTTTAATAAAGTAGAGCTCATTACATTCTGCAAACCCGAAGAGTCATATGCTGAAATGGAAAAAATGCTTTCGCATGCATGCGGGATCATTGATAAGTTAGGTCTGCATTACAGAGTGATAGAACTTTGCACTGCGGATATTGGATTTGCCGCAAGCAAATGTTATGATATTGAGGTATGGTCTTATGCAGAAAATAAATGGCTTGAAGCTTCGTCTGTGAGTAACTGCACGGATTATCAGTCAAGAAGAGCAATGGTAAGATACAAAAAGCAGCTTGAGAATAACAAAAGCAAAACAGAACTTGTGCACATACTAAACGGATCAGGACTTGCTACGTCGAGATTAATGGTTGCCTTACTGGAAGCTTGTCAGACAAATGACGGAAATATAATTTTGCCGGAAGTATTAAAAAGCTATGCGGGATTTGATTCGATTTAATAAAAAACAGAATAAGTTATTCAAATTTCTTTTTTGCCAGCACAATAGCGCCGACTATTGCAGCAAGCAGAAGGAAAGACGCCAGCTCAAATGGAAATGAATAATTTGTAAAGAGTTCGGTGCCGAGCTTCTCGGCGGTTCCCATCTCCAGAGCTTTATCAGACATACCTTTAAACTTACCTTCGAATCCGAAGTAAACCGTATATCCGAGAATTCCGAACAGCATAATTGCAAGAAGAATGGAAGTTAAACTTTTATATGTAAAAGATTCAATTTTTTTCTTTTCGAACTGCAGATTCAGGAGCATAATTACGAAAACGAAAAGAACCATTATAGCTCCCATATAAACCAACACCTGAATAATTGCTATGAACTGAGCTTTAAGCAAAAGATAAAGTCCGGAGATAGTAAAGAAGTTAAGTATTAAAAATAATGCGCTGTTGATAGGGTTTCTTCTTGTGATCATAAAAATTGCAGACACAACAGATAAAAAACTCAGCGAGAAAAATAAAACAGTTTCCAGATCGAATTTCATAAATAGGATTAATTCAAAGCGTTACAAATATAAGGTTTATATTTTATTTTTGTAATTCTAATTTACCTTTGAAAATTTTATTTAATGTTTTATTTTGCGCCGGATTTAAAAAAATCAATGCATTTGTAAAATAATTTCAATGATATAATATTTTATATGTATTTTAAAAACAGCCAAAGGTCATTTTACAATAATTATTGATTTATTAAATTGATATAAATTTAAAACCGGTTATGAACTCTGACACTCTATTGAAAGAAAGGGACAAGTTAAAATTAATTATGCTAATAAATTCGGAAAGGTATGATGATGTTTTAAAAATTCTTGACAAAGTAAAAACACATCATGCAGGCACTTCAAAGACAAAAGATAAAAGATTTGTTATCAGAGAGATAGTAAGGAATATTTTAGATACGGGAATTGATTCCGCGAAAAAATTTTACCATGCCGGGAAATTATTCTGTGATAAAGAGAATGACAACGCGAAGGAAATAGGAATATCTCTGATATGGAGGGGATACGATTATAATCCGGAGATAGTAAAGCAGATACTTCTTAAAATTTCCGATGATCCGAACTGGGAAGTAAGGGAATATGCCGGTAACGCACTTGCTGATACACTTTATTATCACAACGAATTTTTAACAGATCTGAAAGAATGGCGCAGTCATACATCCGAAAATGTCAGAAGAGCTGTAGTATTTTCCGCACTGGCTTTCAGGGATGAAAAAAATTATAAAAAAGCTTTCACACTTCTAAGCAAGCTAATGAAAGACAGATCAGTATATGTCAGAAAAAATCTCGGACCGTTTATACTCGGTTCGCTTTTCGGAGGTAAATTTCCTGAAGAGACAACGGACTTTCTTAAGAAGTCCGGCAAATCAAAAGATCCTTATGTAAAATGGAATGTGATAATGGCATTTAATAACAGCTTTGGAAAAAACCATCCTGATAAAGCGTTTGATGTTCTCCGTATGTTTAAAGATGATAATGACATCAGAGTTATCAGAGCAATGAGGTCGACTTTAAACTTTTTAGGAAAGCATCATACTGAGAAAACAAAATGGTTTATTGAGAAATATTACATGGATAAGATGAAACATTAGTAAAAGAGAGTTTTACTCAGATAAGTTACGTGTCTTAATAATCTCAGCCGCAATACTGACGGCGATTTCTTCAGGTGTATTACTGTTGATCTCAATCCCTACCGGCGCTTTAACTCTTCTGATCAAATTTTTATCAACTCCTTCCTTTACTGCGTCGGAGAAAATTTTTTTGATCTTTGCTTTTGTTCCCATCAGACCTAAATATTTTAAATCCTTACTTAACAATTGAATCAATGCCTGTTTATCACTTTCGAATTTCGTAGTTACTATGACTGCATAATTTACATTATACTTTAAAGCACATTTTCCTACTTCACTGAAAGTGCGTGTAATTAATTTAGATGAAATAAATTTTTTAAAATCAACCTTCAATCCTTTTCTGTCATCAAATAAGATAATATTAAAATCCAGTGTCGATAAAAGATAGTACAGAGCTATACCCACATGACCTGCTCCTGCAATGAGTATAGTATCCCTGAGTCCGGTATTTTCTGTAAACTGCCAGTCCTTCATTCCGGAAAATCTGAATGTATATCTTTCATTTTCAAAATTACCTGTGGTTCTGATTTTTAATCCGTTGCTGCCTGTACTCACACAAATTTTTTTCCATTTTTCAAAAGACTTTGTGATCTTTTGAACTGTATGTAAGTCTTTATCAGTAATTAAATTGGCTGAAATGATCTGCGATCCGGAACAGATCAGTCCGGATTCTCTTGCGGGTAGATCTGTCGCACTGTGTATTTTGTGTTTATAGTGAATCAGATTCTCAATAGTATTTATCTCTTCACCGATATGGAAAAGCTCTCTGCTGTTTTTAATAAGTTCAAACTCCATTATCCCGCCGCCGACAGATCCGGTATAATTTCCGGCTTCACTGACAGCCATTCTGAATCCGGTCTTTCCGGGCGAACCTTTTGTATGACTGACGACTGAATAAAGGATTACATTCTTATTTTCTGATAATTCACGGAGAGTAAAATTCCAGATTTGCAGTCCTGACATTTGTGCAGAATTATTTTGATTTATTGTCTGAATTATTTACAGCCGTGGAAAGTGCTTCTTCGGCGAAAGTATTTTCATATAATTTCAGCAATACTTTTTCCGGCGTAAAAGGCGCTGAAAATTCCGGCGCTGCATCTGTGTTGAATTCTCTGACAGCATTCATAATAGCAAAATATGCGCCGATGCCGTACATAAGCGGGGGTTCTCCTATTGCTTTGGAATTAAAAATACCGACGGGGTTTGGTTTGTCTAAAAATTGTATATTTACTTCTGCCGGAGTAAAATGCAGATCAGGCACTTTATATGTAGAAAGAAGATCAGTAAGAAGTTTTCCTTTTTTATCATGCATAATCTCTTCGATTGTCATCCATCCGAGTCCCTGCATCAATGCGCCTTCAGCCTGTCCAAGATCAATTACCGGATTAAGACTGTGACCAAAATCATGAACGGCTTTGACTGAATCAATTTTATATATTCCTCTCAGACAGTCAACAGTCACTTCGATAAATGCAGTGCCGTAAACATGATACCGGAAAGGATTGCCTTTATTTGAATCCCTGTCAAAAAATAATTCCGGAGTAGAGTAATGAGCGTAATCACAGAGACTGATCCTTTTTGAATATGCATTCTCAACTATTGTGTCCCAGCTCAATCCGGTATCATTTTCATTCAAAAAAACTTTTTCATCTTTAATAAATAAACCAATAGAATTTTTTAAACTTAAATCATCTGCCGCAGAATTCAGCAGTCTCCCGAGAATATTATTACAGGCGATTAATACGGCGTTACAATTCATATCAGCGCCGGAGCTTGCAGCCGTCGGCGAAGTGTTTGCAGATCTAGTAGTATTGGTTGGTTCATTTTTAATTTTGTCATGACTCACCGAAAAGACTCTTGATATTACTTCACGAATCTTGGCGTTAACTCCCTGCCCCATTTCTACAGCGGCAGTACTGAATCCGACGGAGCCGTCTGTATAAACATTTACGAGAGCATTTGCCTGATTCATACGCGTAGTTGTAAATGCGATTCCAAAACAAATCGGCATATATGCATAACCTTTTTTGCTAAGTGAGTTTACTGAATTGAATTGTCTGATCTTATTTATAACTTCCGGAAGCTCAAAATCCTTTTCCGCTTTATCCCATGAGATCCCTGTCATTACATTTACAGCTTTCTGACCGTAATGGAAATGATCATCTTCTTTCAGCAGATTTTTTCTTTGTATAATGTCCGGCGCAATATTCATCTTCACAGCAGCTATATAGACAGCGCTCTCTATTACAAACATTCCCTGCGGACCGCCGAATCCTCTGAAAGCAGTATTCGGAGCCAGGTTCGTCCTGCAGCAGTAACCTGTTGCCTTTACATTCGGAATATAGTAGCTGTTAGTGCAGTGAAATAATGAGCGGTCAAGAATTGCAGGAGACAAATCAGCTGATGCGCCGGAATTCTGATAGAATGTAACTTCATAAGCGAGTATCAGTCCTTCTGAGTTTAATCCGATTTTGAAATCAGATGAATAGGGATTTCTCTTGCCTGTCATTATCATATCGTCATGTCTTGACAGAATTAGTTTCACCGGTTTGTTGAGAAGAAATGCCGCAAGCGCGGAGAGAGCTGCCCATGGAGAAGCCTGATCTTCCTTGCCTCCGAATCCGCCGCCGAGCCGTGTAACTTCAACTTCAATTTTATTTTTTGAAATACCGAGTACTTCTGAAACAACTTTCTGAACTGCAGACGGACCCTGAGTAGATGAAATTACTTTTATGCTGCCGCCTTCGAGAGGACAAGAAAGCGCGCCTTGTGTTTCCAGATAGAGATGTTCCTGTCCGCCTGATTCACATTTACCGGATTCAATGATATCACATTTATCCCAGACATCTTCGACATTTCCGGATTCAAAAATCCTCGGAGGTATTGAAAGATGACCTAATGCAAATGCTTCACGCGGGTCAGTAATAACTGGAAGTCCTTCATATTTTATCAGGATCTTCTTTGACGCTTCTGACGCAATGAATCTGGATTCGGCAATTACAAGCGCTACAGGCATTCCGATATAATGAACTTCATTTTCAGCTAGAAGACATTCATCCCGGACAATACCGCCAATTTGATTTATCCCGGGAATATCCTTATAAGTAAATATTTTTATGACACCTTTTATTGAGTATGCTTCTGTAAGATCTAATGACAGGATTTTTCCGTGAGCGCATTTTGAATAAAAAACTTTTGCATATAACGTACCTTCAGGAACAATTATATCATCTATGAATAAAGATCTGCCGGTAATATGCTGAATAATGTCGTAGTCTTTCATACAGTTTCTTTAATACTAATTAATTCCGGGAACAATTTGATAAAATGAGCATAGATCAGTCTGGACAAAAGGAGTCTTTTGTAACTTTCACTTCCGCGGGCATCACTGATCGGAGAAATTTCAGTGCCGGCAATTCTGACAGCTTCTCTGATTGTTGCGGCATTTATATTTTTACCTGTGAGGTATTCAGAAGTAAGAGAAAGAAATTTTGGAGTTTCAAACACTCCTCCTGCTGAAATATTTATTTTATTGATATAATCATTTTCTGATTCCAGATATAATGCTGTATTAACAGTAGCAATATCGAGATAAGTGCGTTTGGATACTTTTTCAAAATTAAAAAAATATTTGCTCTGAGGTAATTTAAATCTGACATACTTTAAAATTTCCCCGCGGGATCTTACGGTTTTTTTATAACTCACAAAATAATCTTTAAGACTGACAGTGCGTTCAGAAGTATTCTCTGATAAAATTACATCTGAATCAAGCGAAAGAAAGAATGCAGTCATATCACCGATAGGGGAGGCGTTATTGATGTTGCCGCCAAGAGTTGCATTGTTTCTGATCGGAGTCGAACCGAAGAGTTCAGAAAATCCGTTAATGTCCGGAAACAATTTTTTTATAAGAACGGAATCCAAAATATCTGTAACGGTTGCAGAAGCGCTCACACAGCAAAAGCCATCATCTTCATAAATAGTATCCGGATTATTTTTTTTGAAAATAAAAGAAAGACTGGATGAGAGCATCTCATCAGGTTTCTGAACGAAGAGATCCGTTCCTCCTCCGACATAATAGTCAGGCATATCAGAGATATTACTATCGGTTAATACAATATGCAGATCATTTAATTTTTCTTTAACTTTCAGGAAATATTCAGGGATAATATTTTTGTCTACAAGATAAAATAATCTCTTGTCAAAATCATCCGGAGCATTTTCGAATTCATTTTGTAAATTACCGGCAGCTCTGATAATGGAGCTGTGTCCCGTACATCTGCAGACATTTCCGTCTATAAAGTCCAGTATATTTTTGTTTTTCAGTTTGTCTGAAGTCAGAAAATATGCAGTAAGAGAAACAATAAATCCCGGCGTACAGAAACCGCATTGAGAAGCTCCTTCTATAACAAAAGATGACTGAACGGGAGACAACTGAGACTTATTAAGATTGAGACCTTCAATAGTAACAATATGCGAACCGTGAATATTCATAACCGGAACGAGACAGGAGTTTACAGTCCGGTAAATTAATTTATCATTCTCTAAAGAGCCGCAGATCACGGTACATGCGCCGCAGTCGCCTTCTTTACATCCTTCTTTGGCGCCTGTAAGTTTACATGATCTTAAAAAATCAAGTGTAACGGTAGCGGGATTTAATTCGGAATTAACAGCGGTATTGTTAAGTAAGAATGAAATATTCTGATTCATAGAAGGAGATGTACGAATTTATGTTTGTTTATAAATTAAAAATATTAGAGAGAAGTTACAACGGATTACATAATAAATTTAGGCAGTAGGAGAGAGGTGCTGTATATAAGCGGGAAAAAACCGTTTAACGGTTTTTTCCCTATACGATAAAACTTGTTTCTTCTGTTTACTTTCTGACTATTCCTGAACTTAAAAAATCCTCTACCATTCTTTCTGAATATGAACTTGCTAAATCACTGATGGAAGCAGGATTCAATGTCTCTGACTGCGCAGACCATATAAGCTCTTCATTAGATACATCATAAAAATTACTTGTTAAAAATACATTTGTTGACTTAGTATAATAACCGGGAGTATTTACTATATTATAAGAACCATAATAATAATTATAGAACGGATAATATGAATTGTAAGGAGAATAATATGTAGAACCCGGTACATATCTTTCTTCTTCTTTTATGTCAAGAACAGATATTACCATAGCTCCGTCTACGCCAAGCTCCTTCATTTTTTCCTTTACAACTTCCTGCTTTTCAGGATCAGCTTTACCGTCTCCGTCAGAATCAAACATAGTTGTTGAAATTACATTTGTACCGGCTACAGCATTTATTCCGTTCTTCTTAAGCTGACTTACAATTGCATTCTCTACTTTTGATTTTGCAACAATATTACTCGAAATTCCCATGACAATGATCTTCTTGTATTTTTTTGCTGAGGTTGCGGGTTTTTTCCATGTACCTGACATTTCTGTTACTGATGAACAGGAATAAAATGTTACAGCAAAGACTAAAGTTATAATAGATAATAATATTTTTTGCATAATTATTTTTTTGATTTTATTTTTAAATAATTTTTTTGAAAATATATGAATTATTAAATAAGTTAAAGTTATTAAATGATTTAAAATATTTCACTGATTTCCTTAATGATCTTTTTGTTAATCTTTATTGCTTCTTTTGCTGATCCTGCTTCCGTTATTATTCTTATGATCGGTTCAGTATTTGATTTCCTTAAATGTATCCAATGATCTGAAAAATCTATTTTTAATCCGTCATCAGTATTAATTCTGACATTATTGTTTTTCACGGAATATTTCTCTTTAAATTTTCTTAATACTTTGTCCGGATCTTTTATATTCTCAATTCTGGATTTGTAAATGAAATATTCCGGCAAACCCGATTTATATTCACTAAGACTTTTCCCTGAATCTGCAAGTTCATTTAATACAAGAGCAATTCCTGCAAGAGAATCTCTTCCGTAATGAAGTTCAGGATAAATTATTCCTCCGCTGCCTTCTCCGCCTATTATGGAACGTCTCTTCTTCATTTCATTTACAACATTTATTTCACCTACAGAACTTCTGAAGACTTTAGATTTAAATTTTAAAGCTACATCTTCAACAGATCTTGTTGTTGAAAGATTTACAGTTACATTTTCTCCGGATCCGGATTGAATTCTTAAAACATAATTTACAGCCATTGTGATCGTGTTTTCTTCTCCGAAAGGTTTGCCTTTATCAGTTATCAAAACCAGTCTGTCCGCATCCGGATCTACTGCAATCCCTATATCAGCCTTATTTTTTATAACTGATTTTGAAAGTGATGTGAGATTTTCCGGAATAGGTTCAGGAGTGTGCGGGAAAATTCCGCTTCCGTCGCAATGAAGTCTGATCACTTTGCATCCAAGTTTTTCAAGTAATTCCGGAACAATATATGACCCTGAAGAATTTACTGCATCTACTACTACTCTAAATTCTCTCTTTCTGATCTTATTAATATTCAGGATTTTTAAATTCAAAACTTTTTTAGTATGGTAACTGCACATTGAATTATCATAAGTCAATTTTCCCGTATTATTAAGTTCCTGATATTTAAACATCTCTTTCCCGGCGATCTTAATTAATTCTTCTATCTGAATATCGTTCAGGAATGTGCCGTCCGGATTTAAAAATTTCATGCCGTTCCAGATCTGAGGATTGTGTGATGCAGTAATAGAGATCCCGCCGGAACATTTCAGATCTTCTGTCGCAATCTGAACTGTCGGAGTCGGAGCAACTCCGATATTAATAACGTCGGCTCCCGACATTCTTAATACACTGATAATAATATCTTCCGGTATGTCCCCGTTCATTCTCCCGTCTCTTCCGACTGCGATCCGGATTCTTTTCTTTCCTGAATTCTTCCGGCAGTATTCCGCAAAAGCTGAGGCATATTTTACAATATTTTGCGGAGTAAGGCTGTCTCCGGTAATTCCCCTTATTCCGGAAACTGATACAATTAATTCTGACAATTATATAAAATTTTAATTTACTGAATCTTCATTTCAAGTTCACTCAACTGCGCAGCTGAATTTACGCCGGTGATCTCTGTAATATTGCTTACTTTAAATGCACCTATTTTCATTCCCTTTGATCTGAAATATTTAAAAATATCGGTCAAATAATATTCACCCTGAGCATTGTCAGTGCTGAGTGTATCAATTGCTTCAAACAAAATTTTACTTTCTATAATATAAATTCCTGAATTTATTTCACTGCATTTCAGTTCTTCTTCATTGCAGTCTTTGTGTTCTCTTATTTCATGAAATTCACCATACTCATTTCTGAGAACTCTGCCGTAACCTGACGGATCTTCCGGCACTGCCGAGATCAGACTGGCATTAAAATTATTATCACTGTGAAATTTGAGAAATAATCCGACAGTATCTTCAGTCAGGAGAGGTACATCACCGGAAAGAATTAAAACATCCCCGTCAAAATCTTTAAGCAGTTCACGGGTTTGCATTATAGCATGCCCGGTACCCAACTGTTTATCCTGATGTGCATAAAATATTTTACCGGATAATTCTGAAAATCTTTTATCAAGAAAATTTATAACAGATTTTTTTTGATGACCGACAACCGGAATTATTATGTCCGAGTTTATTTCCTCTGTAAGACTGACGACATATTCTATAAGCGGCTTCCCTTTAAGTTCAAACATAACTTTTGACTTATCGGGATTATTCATTCTTTTCCCTTTTCCGGCAGCCATTATAACAGCAGCTAATTTTTTTTTCATTTAATGATCTTTGTATATTATTTTTCTGAAGTGATTTTTATTTAGAGAATATAATGTTATCGATTAGTCTGGTGCTTCCTGCTTTACAGGCAAGGGAAATAAGGATTTCCCCGTTATATTCAGACAAGTCTTTTATTTCATCCAGGAAATCATTGTCAGTGATCCTGTAATACTGCAGTTCAAATTCAGGAGCTTTTTCTCTTAAAATTTCTAATGCATATTCATAAATAAAATCCGCGTCATTTATTTTTTCTTCAAGTATCAATCGCTTTCCTTCATTAAGCATGAAATACAACGCTGATGCTTTTTGTTTCTGCTCGTCTGTCAGAAATGTATTTCTTGAGCTTTTCGCAAGTCCGTTTTCTTCTCTTATAGTATCGCAGACAATTAATTCCGTATCAATATTCAAATCCCTGATCATTCTTTTCAATACAGCATTTTGCTGAGCATCTTTCTGTCCGAGATAAAACTTCCGCGGTGCGGTAATGTTAATTAATTTTGTAACTACTGTTGCGACTCCGTCAAAATGTCCCGGTCTGAAATCTCCTTCGAGCTTTTCAGTAACATTTGAGACAGATACTTTGGTAAAACTTTTTTCACCATACATCTCCGTAACTTCGGGATTGAAAATATAATCTGCGCCGGCTTTATCACAAATATGAAAATCTCTTACAATATCTCTGGGATACTTATCGAAATCTTCGCCTTTACCAAACTGAGTAGGATTGACAAATATACTGACTATTAAAATATCATTCTCTGCTTTAGCTTTATGCATCAGTGAAGTATGTCCTTCGTGCAGAAATCCCATTGTCGGCACGAGTGCTACGCTTTTACCGGAGCATTTGTAAAATTCAGAGATCTGCTGAACAGCGCGGATCTCTTTCACAATTTTCATTAATTCTGCAGAAGTTTTAGAAGTTGAGTAAGTTTATCTTTCATATCTTTTCGGTTCACGATCAGATCAATGAAACCGTGCTCAAGAAGGAATTCGGATTTTTGAAAACCGGGAGGAAGATCTTTTCCAGTGGCCTGCTTTACAACCCTTGGTCCGGCAAAAGCAATCAATGCTTTCGGCTCGGCAATATTCAGATCACCAAGCATAGAAAATGAAGCTGTCGATCCGCCGGTAGTGGGATTTGTAAGAATTGAAATATAAGGAATCTTTTCAGTATTGAGTTTTGCAAGCTTTGAACTTGTTTTGACAAGCTGCATCAGAGATATTGCGCCTTCCATCATTCTTGCTCCGCCGCTTGATGAGATCAATATTAAAGGATATTTGGTTTTGATCGCTTTGTCAATTGCCCTGCTGATCTTTTCACCGACTACGCTTCCCATACTTCCGCCGATGAATGCAAAATCCATACAGCCTATCACTACATCTATTGAATTTATCTTACCTGTGCCGGTCCTGATAGCATCATACAGATCTGTATTCTTTATCGTATCTTCAATTCTTTTCTTGTATGGTTTAGTATCTTCAAATTCCAAAGGATCAATTGAACGGATTTTCTTATCAGTCTCCCGAAATGAATTTTCGTCAAGAAGTAATTTGAAATACTCTTCGCTGCCGATCCTGAAATGATGTCCGCAATGAGTGCAAATATAAAAATTAGATTCTATTGTTTTTTTATGGATCATTTCAGAACAATCCGGGCATTTGAACCAGTTACCGTCTGATAATTCTTTTTTAGGTTCGTTCGTAGAAATGTTTTCTTTGGATCTTTTAAACCAGGCCATATATTAAATTTATTCTAAAATAGAAAAGATATGAACCAATTTAAAATCAATTTTTAGGAACATAATTTTCAACATATTCAGGCCGGAAGTTTTCAATATCCGAAAAGTTATTTTCAGAAATATTTTTTAACGTCAGTTCAATTTGTGATCCCATAACATCTTTCTCCGGATAGTCTGAAAATATTTTTTTGCGCTCTGATTCCGGAATATGCTGCAGGTATTCCTTTTTAATAATAAAAGAAGAATCATTTTTTAAAATGTCATTTAAATTTCCTGAACTGTATTCAGAATTTCTTATTAGTGCGCTGTTATTTTTTTTATACTTTGCATAATAGAATTCCGACTTTTTCGGGTTGGATGGAATTAATGATATTAAATTTTCAGATGAAGGGAATATATTTGCTAATATATCAAGCGAAGGAACTCCGATAAATCCGCATCTGCAAACCAAAGCTATGCCTTTAGCAACTGCCAAACCTATCCTAAGTCCTGTAAAAGATCCCGGACCGGCTGATAAACTTATATTATTAATTTCATCAGGTTTTAAATTAATCTCACTGAATGATAATTTAAGCCGGTAGACCAACTGATCAGCGCCTTCGGAATCATTTAAGATCCTGTGAAATAAAATTTTTTTGCCTTCGGTTAATGCTATTTCGGAAATCCGTGAAGAGGTGTCTAAGTATAGTATTTTCAATATTTAACTGAACTTAATAATTCTTTCATTTTCCTTTTCACCGTATTCAAAATAAATCCGGTTAATGTTTCCCCTGAAATATTCATCTGCAAGCTCTGCCCATTCTATTAATGTCACAGAATTTCCTGAATAAAGTTCACTAAATCCCAATTCGGTTAATTCATTTATAACGCTGATCCTGAACAGATCGAAATGAAAAATTTTAATTTCATTTCCGGAGACAGGATCAATTCCAACATGTTCATTTTTTATGATAAATGTCGGACTGTTTACAACTTCCTCAACGCCGAAATATTCACAGACACCTTTTACGAATTGCGTCTTGCCTGAGCCAAGATTGCCGAACAATCCGGTTATAGTACCCGGATTCAGTCCGGCTGCAAATTCTCTGCCCGCTTTTGCGGTAAAATCCGCTGAATTGGATTTTACAACTCTTTCCATTATAACTTCGAATCCAGTGTAATTACCGGAAGTATCATTTCATCAATCGAAATCCCGCCATGCTGAAAGGTATCGTTGTACTGATTTAGATATTTATGATAATCAGTCGGATATACAAAATAAAAATCTTCTTTAGCTATAATGTAATTGACTATTCCGTTTCTTCTCGGAAGTTTATACTCCTGAGGATTTTTAATTAAGATTGCATTCCTCGGATCAGCTTTGACATTCCTTCCGCATTTATAACGAAGATTTGTTGATGTGTCCTTATCTCCCATTGCTTTTACACCGTGAAGACATCTGATGCTGCCGTGATCTGATGTGATGATAATTTTAACATTCTTTTTTGTTGAAAGCTGTCTCAGCATACCGAAGAAAGATGAATGCTCAAACCATGATCTGGTAAGCGATCTGTAAGCAGATTCATCAGGAGCTATTTCCTTAAGGATCGCATTGTCGCTTCTCGAATGAGCTATCATATCAACGAAATTTATTACAATTGCATTGAGATGATTCTGACAATATGACATGATCTTGCTTTCAATACCTCTGCCGAAATTCGAATCCATTATTTTTGTATACTTCACTTCATTTCTCAGCTTGATCCTTCTTCTCTCAAGAAGTTTAAGCAGAAATTCCCGTTCATAATTATTCTTACTGTTTTCATCATCATCATTTTTTTCCAAAGTTCGGGATAATGCTGCTCTATTTCAGACGGGAAAAGTCCTGAAAAAATAGCGTTCCGGCTGTATGGTGTCGCTGTCGGCAGTATTGAATAGTGATAGGATTTTTTAATATTGAAGTAATCATAAAGATACTTCTCCATAACGAGCCATTGATCAAGTCTCATGCAGTCGATCACAAACAAAAAGACTGAATCGTTTTTATCAAGCTCGGGAATGACGAACTTATCAACCACTTCATTTGATAATATCGGTTTGTGTCCGGTTGAATTCACCCAGCCAAGATAATTTTTTTCCACGTACTTGGAAAACTCTGTATTACTGTCTCTCTTCTGATCAAAAATTGTCTGCTTCAGTCCGAGCTCGGGATGTGCGTCAAGTTCCATTTCCCAGCCGGTAAGTTTTAAGTAAATGTCGATCCATTCCTCCCAGCCCGGATTATCGGACATAGCCATTGAAAGTTTATTAAATTCCTGTATATAATCCTTGGAGACCTGATCGCCTTTAAGTTTTTTTGACTCTAACATTTTTTTACAGACCAGTAGCAGCTGAGTGGGGTTAACGGGTTTTATCAGATAGTCGGATATTTTTTTTCCGATGGCATCTTCCATAAGACTCTCGGTCTCATTTTTGGTAACCATTACAACAGGAAGGCTTGGTTTAAGATCTTTAATTTCAATCAATGTCTGCAATCCTCCCATTCCAGTCATCATTTCATCGAGAAAGACAAGATCAAAATCATTTTTTCTGATCAGATTTACTCCGTCTTCACCGTTTGAAGCTTCAAGTACATTATATCCTTTTTGTTTAAGAAACATTATGTTCGATTTCAGAGATTCAATCTCGTCATCCACCCATAGAATATTATTTTTATCTTTATTGGTTAATTGCATTTCAGTTGTTTGCATGTCTTTTCCTTTCTTTTCATTTTTAGGATGCTTTAGAAAAGTAAAAAATTTCTGATAGTTCGGCTTAGGTTATTAAAATTTTTCGGAATAAGTATTAGTTATGACTGAACTTAATGATTAATTGAAATTTTAAAAAGTCATTCAATAATAGTGAAACGTAAGTTCGGTTTTGTTAAATATAAATACAGATCAGTATAAAATATCGGTAGGCTTTATAATTTTAATTTGTGTTACACTAAAATACATTATTTGTTTCAGAATAAAAAATCCCTTTTTCAGATTCACGTTCAGGCAGCATGGATGTTCGTTCGGAATTTAATGCTAAAAACCGTTAAAACGGTTATCCAAACCACCTAAACTCCTCACCCTTTCCCCGTCAGTGTCACTATATTCTCAATATGATAAGTATGAGGAAACATATCCAGCGGCTGCACCTTTTCAATTTCATACTTCCCTCCCAAACAAATTATCTGAAGATCCCTCGCCTGTGTATGCGGATTACAGCTTACATAAATTATCTTTTCAAAATTACTCTCCGAAAGTATTTCACATATCTTCGGATGCAGTCCGGATCTCGGCGGATCTACAATTACCTTATTATATTCCCCTGCGTTTCTGAAATCCGTCAGAAAATCCTTTATATCCGAAACTATGAAATCCGTATTCTCTATGCCGTTTAATTTCGCATTTACATTCGCATCATCCACTGCACTCTGAATTACTTCCGCTCCTGTCACGCGGTTAACAAATTCAGAAATGAATAATGAGATAGATCCGCCGCCGCAGTACAGATCAAGAACGTTGTCAGTCTTTTTGAACTCACTTAACTCTGTTACCTTTCTGAATAAAACTTCCGCCTGTTTACTGTTCGTCTGAAAAAATGATCCTGCGGAAATTCTGAATCTTAATTCACTTTCGCTTTCTCCGGTCTTTAACTTTTCGTAAATAATCCCTTCACCTTTTAATACATATTCCTCATCAGCAACTGCTATCTGCGCTTTCTTTCTCGTAACTGAATTTATTAAAGTAGTAACTGCCGGAAAACGTTCTTCCATTATCGTTTGATATTCGTTAATAAGTTCTCTGTCATAATCCGAAGTCATAATGTTTACCATGATCTCGCCGGTATTTTTCCCTTCACGGATAACGAGGAATCTCAGAAATCCCGAATGTGTCTTTGTAGAGTAAACGGAAGTATTTTTATTGCGGAAATATTCACCTGTGAATTTTAAAATGCCGTTAGAATATTCAGACATTAAAAAGCACTTTTCAATATTCACTATCTTGGAATGAAAACCCGGCACGTGCAATCCCAGCGCATAACCCGGTTTGACGGTTTCAGATTTCTCAGCTTCATTTGTATAGTTATTGAAATCAATCAACCACTCATCATCTGAAAAAGAATACTCCATTTTATTTCTGAAATAAAAAATATTTTCACTTCCGATAGCCGGCGGAATAATCAGATCTTTAAAACCGCCAATCTTGCTCATTGCGTTTTTTACTGCATTGGTTTTAAAGTCAAGCTGCTTTTCGTAATCGTAATTCATTACCTTGCATCCTCCGCATGTACCGAAATAACTGCATACGGGTTCTATCCTGAAAGGGGACGGTGAAATTATATTTATAAGTTTTGCCTCAGCGTAATTTGATTTCTTCTTCCTGATCTTTATCATTGCTTCATCTCCCGGAAGCGCTTTATCCGTGAATACTACAAATCCGTCATCAAGCTTTGAAACTCCTTTTCCCTCTGAATTCAGCTCCAATACCTTTACCGGAAATTCGTCGCCCTTTTTTACCAATTTTAATTATATTTTAATAAAGGTCTATTATAATTATTATAATGCCTATTGTAAATGTTATTTTATATTGATGAAAAAAAATTCCGGCAGGGAATTTATTTTGAGCGGCAGAAAAGTCGTTTCAATTGAAAAAAATTCTATAGAAGATCTTCAGAAAAGATTCTCCCAAAAAAGTTTTTCTTCTGATTTTTCAAATGCAGTCGAATTAATTTATAAATGTAAAGGTAAAGTCGTAGTAACGGGAATTGGTAAATCCGGTATCATTGCAAGCAAGATCGCAGCTACATTTAATTCTACCGGGACTTACGCATTCTTTCTTAATTCAGCCGACAGTATTCACGGAGATATGGGTGTCTTCAGAAAAGGCGATGTGGCTCTGATAATTTCCAAAAGCGGTGACACGCATGATATAAAGCAGCTTATTCCTGCTCTGAAATTATTGTCAGTAAAGATCATTTCAATTGTCGGAAATATCCCGTCAGATCTTTACGGAATTTCAGATATTTCCCTCGACGCATCCGTTAAGAAAGAAGCCTGCCCGCATAACCTCGCTCCTACTTCTTCCACGACCGTTGCACTTGTACTCGGCGATGCAATTGCTGTTGCTCTTTTAGAGAAACGCGGATTCACTTCCGATAATTTTGCAATGGTGCATCCCGGCGGAAATCTGGGAAAAAGACTCCTGCTTAAAGTGAACGACATTATGTCTAAAGATCATGACATTCCTGTCATTTCTATCGACTCAAAACTTAAAGATGTGATTTATATGATCTCTTCCAAAAGACTCGGATGCACGTGCGTTACTGAGAAATCAAAGATCGCCGGAATTATTACTGACGGTGATATAAGAAGACTTCTTGAAAAAAATCTGGACGACCTTTATGATATTAAAGCCGGCGATATTATGAACAGTAAACCGAAGATCATATCCAGAGATATGCTTGCAATTTCCGCCCTCGAGATAATGGAAAAAAACAAGATCACACAGCTTATAGTCGGAGATAAATCCGGGAAGCCTGTCGGTATGATACATATGCACAGGCTTATCGAAGAAGGTTTGTAATATGTCCCGTATTAAAATAATAATTATTGTATCGGTAATTTCCGCAGCATTCTTTTCATGCGGAGATAAGTTTAAACCTGCTACCGAGGAAACTGAATCAGAAAATTCTCCATCACAGGAAAGCTGGAATTCCACTGTTGTCTTTTCGGATTCAGGAAATGTTAAAGCAGTTTTAACAGCAGGTCATATTTCCGTCTTCACGGCAAAAGGCTATACGCTTATTGACAGCGGAGCAAAGGTCGAGTTTTACCGTGAAGGAAAAATTGTTTCCGTCCTTACGGGAATGAACGGTAAGATCGATGATGCAACGAAAAATATAGAAATTACTGACAGCGTTACAGTTGTTAATTCCGAAGGCAGCCGGCTGATAACGGAAAAGCTGTTATGGAAAAATGATGAGCAGAAAGTTTATTCGGATCTGTTTGTAAGGATTACGACTCCTGAAGAAATAATAGAAGGCACAGGATTTGAATCGGATCAGAATTTATCAAACTATAAGATATATAAAGTAAGCGGAGTCTTTAATAATAAATGATAAATGATAAATGATAAATGATAAATGATAAATGATAAATGATAAATGATAAATGATAAATGATAAATGATAAATGATAAATGATAAATGAATAGAATTATTTGTAAGTGCAAACAAAGTTATTATATAAGATGAATATTTTTTTGAAAAATACAATCTGTCCTTTCAAATCTGCTTTAATCATTTTGATAATTCTGTTTTCATTTACAGAGTTTATAAATGCTCAGGAAAAGATCGAATTAAAAAATGCAGATGAGCTGAAAGGAAGTATGATAAACGGTGAAAGCGTAAGAGAAGCATCAGGTAACGTTGAGTTCACGCAGGGAAATGTTAAAGTCTTGTGCAATTCAGCGACACAATTTATTATGACAAACATTGTCGAGCTCCGCGGAAATGTCAGAATCTATCAGGATACGCTTACGCTCCTTACTTCAAAAGCGACATACTTCGGAAATGAAAAAAAAGCGATCTGTGAAGGAGGTGTTACTTTGAAAGATCCTAACGCCACAGTCCGCGCGGATTTTGGAACATATTTTTTTAACGAAGGCAGAGCGGTTTTCAAAGGTGATGTAATCATCATTAATCCTGAATACAGGATCACTTCTTCAGAATTAATTTATCTCAGAAATACGGAAGATTCATTTGCAGAAGGCAATGTAGTTGTAACAACGGATTCCGCAGTTATCAAAGCTGATAAAATCGATTTCTTTAAAAATGCCGGCAGAACATTTGCAAGAGGCAATGTGAATATCGAAAGTGATTCTACTATAATTACATCTGATACTGCGACAAATTATTCGATTGAAAAAAAATCAGTCGCTTCGGGAAATGTTAAGATCGTAAGTCTGAATAATAACACTGTAGTTTTCGGAGACTATATAGAAAATTTTGAAACGGAAAACTTCACGATACTTAACAACAACACTGGACTGATTCAGATAGAGGACAATGAAAACAGCGACACTCTTTTTATTTACAGTGATACGATGAAAGCCTACAGAAATAAACCCGATTATTATGTAGCTGAAGGCAATGTGGAAATTATCCGGAATGATTTTCTGGCTAAATGCGGAACAGGGATATATTACAAAGAAATGGAAACGGTTTCTCTTTCGGTTAAGCCCGTGATATGGCAGGATACACAGCAGATGACCGGGGATTCAATATATGCGGAGCTTCCGGGTAAAAAGATTCGGAATATTTATTCAAGGAAAATTAATGATCTGCCAGGATCCGTTCCTTCGTTTGTAGTCTCGGAAAATGATGATGTATATTTCAAAGACAGATACGATCAGATAAGAGGGGATAATATTACAATGAAATTTTTAGATGAAAAGTTAAACCAGATTGATGTTGAAAATAATTCGAGCAGTGTTTATTTTTCATACGAGAATAACAAAGCGAACGGCGCAAATAAGATAGAAGGGAATAATATAATTTTATATTTTGATGAAGAAGAAAAAATTTCCAGAATAAAGATTGATACGGATCCGAAAGGAGAGTATATCCCGGAATCCATTCTGAATACGGTAAGTTTAATTTTACCCGGTTTTGAAATTGAAGAAAATAAACCTGAAAGAAGAGCGTTAAAATTTTAATTTATAAATTATGGATAACACAGGAATTCATTACCTTCAAAATGTAAAGAAGGAATTTTTAAAAATGAAAAACCTTGGAGACAGGACTTTTTCACAGCTTAAGGACGAGGACTTTTTCTTTTGTCCGGATATTGAATCAAACAGCATTGCAGTAATAGTAAGACATATGAGCGGTAACATGCTTTCAAGATGGACTGACTTTTTGACTACTGACGGTGAAAAGGATTTTAGGAATAGGGATGAAGAATTTGACGGTTTATTTTATACTGATAAGGATGATATTATCCTGAGATGGGAAAACGGCTGGAAGTGCTTATTCAATGCCATAGATCAGCTCACTCCGGAAGATCTTTTGAAAAAAGTGTATATAAGAAAAGAAGAACATTCAGTAATAGAAGCTGTGAACAGACAGATCAGCCATTACGCTTATCACATTGGACAGATTGTTTATCTTGGCAAGCACATAAAAAATAAAAACTGGAAAACACTTTCAATACCTAAGGATAAGTCAGACGAGTTTAATAAAAAAATGGGAATGTAATTTTTTTAATTAATTTTTCAATATATCAATTCCAAGTACCGCATCCTTAAGCATTCCGTTTTTATTGTCATAGAAAGGTATCCCGAGTATTGAGTATGAATTAATTTTCATTTCATATCTGAAACTTTTAATTACATCGCTCTTCTCAGCTTCGAGTGAAATCAGAATAAACTCTGCAAGCTTTGCAGCATCTTCTTTTCCGTATGCAAAGCCGGTTAATTTGGAATTGTATTTCTGCGGCGAAGCGACGGGATTTTTTAATGTGAACTGTTTGCTGAGATTTTCCATTGATTCAATTTTACAATAGAAAGCGGGTATATAAAAAAGAATATCACCGCCGGTGAATTCACCGCTCCCCCCAAATAGATTTTTTATGAAATTGCCCGTAGCTTTTCTTTCAAGTATTGAAATGCTTGTATTCAGCAGCCAGAAAGGTTTGTAAATCAGCTCTCCTTCGGATCTGAACGCGGCATTGGCGAAATTTATTTCTATACTTTTCATTTCGCCGTCAATCTCTTCGAAACCATTTCCGCAGCTTGTACAGTAGACAATATTGTCATTCACTTCCACTGATAACCCGCTACCGCAGCTTTTACAGACTACCGCTTCTAAAATGAATTCACTCATTTTTTAAATTATAATTTATGAAACTATCTTCTTGAATTAAGTAATGCGCTGACAACGCTGCCTATCACTACAGATGCCGCAACATTTTTTGTCAGGTCCAGCGCTTTATTTTTTTTCAAGTCGGCGAAAATGGTATCCGCCTTTCCTTTGCCTGACTTTTCAATACCGGTCCCTTCTTCAATCTCACCGCCGTATCGGAATTTATTGTATCCCCATTTCGTAACTGCGATACCGGCAATAAAAATTATGAAGAATGCTATAAAAGGAAATTTTTCATCCACGTGAAGTAAAGAAAAAACTCCGAGAAAAGTCATCATATACATGCCGATACCGGTACCGAGAATTCCCATCAGAGCTCTGAATAAATTATTACCCGGCGCTTTACCGTAACATATGTTGCCGTCTTCACCATCCACTACTACCTGATATGTCCTGCCTTCAAAGCTGTATCTGATGATCCACAGCGGATAATAAACAATATCAATGCTCTCCCTGACAAGATCATAATTTTCGAACGACACATTGTATAAGTTTACCGAATTCCGGGATTCATTTGAAAAATTATTTTTTGCGAATTCAAACGCTTCCTTCTCTGATGCAATTATATTAAAAACCATTCCGTCCATCTGCAGTGTTTCTAATTCAACAGGCAGTAAAGTATCACCGGTTAGATTTATTTTTTTTACTCCAAGCTCCGCCACATCGCAGGCGGAATAAGTCCTTTCATATGAATTCTGAATTTTCTTTTCTACATCCACATAATAAGTGGTCGTCCTTCCGTTGGAAGTGCTCGTTCTTTTTTCCTGTCCGAATACCCATCCGACTACATCAGCTCTGACACGCCAGTAAGGTATGTATGCGAGAAAAGCGTCTTCCACTTTTGCATCTGTCTTAAGCTTTTTAGATTTTGAAAATCCTGTGCTGAGCCATTTAAATGCTTTTGATACAGCATCATCCCGTTTTAACTTTTTCGGAACATAGTATTTTAAAGTACCGCTCTCTCCTTTGGCTACCAGTAAAGTCCCGCAGTATTTGCAGTTGAATGATCTTAATCCTTCTTTAAGATCAAGCTCACCCGCACAGGAAGGACATGTAATTCCCCGTATGATTTTTTCTTTACCCGGAGATTTTTTAGCGGAAATATTTTGAGAATTTAATGTATCCTGTTTCTCTAATGCATTTAGTAATTCAGTTTCTTCTGACATTATGTAATTTTAAAATTATACTTTCTTTACTATCCAGTATGCAATTGCCGTAAGAGGTACAGCTGCAAGTATATATGCGAAGATCTTAATGAACTCCCCGAAAAACACTGTTTCAGCCGAGATATCCGGACTTATCAGAAATGAAACTGCAAATGACGCTATGCTTGCAAGACCGAATAACAAAATTGCTGCGGCAAATAATATTTTGAAAGGCATTTCGCTTTTTGCGGGCCAGATATTTGCATAAACCATTCCGGATGAAGCTTCTACCAAAGCTGAATACTGCTGACCTTTGTATAAATAATAAAAGTGGTAAAACGGAACGTTTACTAAACTTGATTCTGAAATATTGTCCGGGTTCACGCCGGACTGTGAAAGCCAGCTCTTCGCTGAGTCATACAATACATCAGCTTCCACAAATACTTCATCCGTAAAATCACTTTTATGATACGGCTTAAGATTTCCGGCAGGTATCTGAATGTTTTTTATTTCAGAGACCGGAGTGGAATGCGCAGGCTGCAGATGGATCCTGTCGCCCTGAGGATCTTTTGTTTTGAAATACCATAAAGGGAAATAATAAAAACTAACCTGTGTGATCTGAGCAAGTTTGTCAAGATCTTTCACATGATAATTTCCGGCCATCCATCTTCTGAGATTACCTTCAGCCTGTTCTTTAGTAAAATTTGAATTTACTACAAAATGACTTACTATCCTCCTCTTGTCTATGAACACCGAAGAACCGCAATATTCACACTCAAGAAATTTTTCATCAGCTCTTATACTGTTCTCCCCTCCGCACTGAGGACAGATTATTTTTGAAGAACTTATTTCGCTCATCTCTTTATAATTTTGAAAGAAGATCTTTTTTCTTTGTATCAAATTCTTCCTGCGTGATCAGACCGCTTTCCTTCATCTTGCCGAGCTTTTCTATCGTTGACATAATTTCATCCGAACTCATTTTAGTCTGCTGCTGTCCGCCCTGCTGATTGCTGTTTGCCATCTGCTGAGCCATCATATTCGCCATTGTCATACCGGCTCCAAGTCCGACACCTGCACCTGCAAGTCCGCCGCCCGCTTCGTTTTCAGCCGATTTCTCTATAGCTCCTGCGGTTTTAAATTTCATATAATTGTCGAGGTTTCCAACTGCTCCCATCGAACTTCTTTCGTTTATCTTTTCCTGCACTTCTTCGGGTGGTACTATTCCGACTAATATTAGATCAGTCAGCTCTACTCCCATTGAATTGAAAAAATCTGATACTTCGGATTTTACCGATATCTCAATCTGCTGATAACTCTGACCAAGTTCAAATACAGTCTTTAAATTTTTTCCCAGCACTGTATTAAGTCTCGATACTATTGCATCACGAAGGTAATCTTCTATATCATTAGTTGTATAAAGACCCTGTGTAGAAACAATTTCCATCATGAATAATCTCGGATCTGATATTCTGATTGAAAATTTTCCCGAAGCTCTCAGCTGTACATATGTAAGTTCAGAATCTTTAAAATTAATCGGAGACTTTGTTCCCCATTTCAGATCAATGAATTTCTTCATTGATATAAAATATATCTGCGCCTGAAATGGCGACTTACCGCCGAAAGGCAGACTGATCAGCTTTGTGAGCAGCGGAATATTTTCCGTAGTAAGCGTATGTCTTCCCGCATTAAATACATCAAGCGCTTTCCCGTCTCTGTAAAATACAGCGCTTTGTGAATCCTGAACAATAAGCTGTGTTCCTAATCTGTATGAAGCAGATCCGTCCTGAGGTTCTCTGTGAACCATAGTCTTTCCCGTTTCATCAAAAAATTGTACTATATCTATAAATGCCATGATAATTTTATTTTAAGATTTTTAATAATCCGCAGAGCGGAGTTAGTTTATAATTAAATTAATGCTTTAATATTTCTTCTCTTTCATTGAACTTATTCAGAAACTCGTCCAATGATCCGGAAATCTCCGATACATTTTCCTTAAGATCAACTTTCTCTTTTGCTTTGTCTTCAAGCTCTCTGAATTTTTTACAGACAGTCTCCGCATTTTCAAGCAGGCTTCCGTCAAACTGATAAAGCTGATTAAGTTTGTCTTCTTTTACCTTTATCACATCAAATGCTCCGCTGTAACCTCTTGCTGCAGACTTAAGTTTGGCAATTACAGTTTCATTTTTTTTGTCAATTTTGTCAAGTCCTGACACCGACAGTAAATTCCCGCTGTCAGACAAAGCCGATACCGTATTCTTAAGACTGGTTTTATTCGCTTCCATTAATACGGCGAGTTTATTCCTTAATAAGGTATCAAGCTCTCTGGAGTTATCCCTGTTTACATATCCGTCATATCCGGGAATGTATCTCTTGATCTTTTCAAGCCAGGACTCATTTGATTTTATCTGCTCTAGTTTTGATTGTAGATCATTCATTTATTTAAGTATTTTAATTTTATAATAAAAAGATTTAATTGCAGCGGAAGAATTAAATATTAATTAAGGAGAATATGCACATGACACGAAAAAATTATCACCAGACCGCGATCCTGATTTTACTTATGCTCATCAGTCAAAACTGTATTCCGGAAAATTTTGATGCGGATAAATATAAGGAAACCACTTTTAATTTTCCTGATACAAACAAAAACAATCACTTAAGTATCGTTGATGCAGTAAATTTTATATCGGAAAAATCCCACGGTGAAATTGTTTCTGCCGAAAAAAAATTCAGAAAAGATAATCCCGTCTGGGAAATAAATCTGATTACTGAACCGGGAAGCGCTGTTAAGATTGAAGTATCTTATTTTGAAAGATCAGTTCTCTCAATGATATCAGATGAAACGCCTTTTACATATGACCTTAGACCTTCGGAAAATTTTATCTCTCTGACGGAAGCAATAAGGATCGTTTCAGAGCATACCCAGCAAAATGTTATGAAATGGAAATTTCATAAAGTAAAAGACAACTGGGAATACAACTTCTGGCTATTCACAAAATCAGGCAAAGCGCAGCTCAGATTAAATGCTGAAAGCGGTGAAATCATTTCATCAAAGAAAAAAAGCAAATAACTGAATCTGAAATTTCTTAACAGGAAAATTAATCAATAGAAAATATATTAATTAGCGCTGTATCTGAATACACTTCCAATTTTTTAAAAAAGGGTACAGCGCAATTCATTACTCTATATTAATGTATATTACTGAATATTACTGAATCTAATTTCTGTTACTTTCATCCTTTAGTTTCTTTAATAAATTCATAGCATCTAACGGAGTAATGCTGTCGATATCAATTTCAGTCAGCATCTTTTTCAGAGCTTCGCTTTCAAGTTCAGTAACGGCAGATTCAAACATACTTATCTGCAGATCATCAGCTGTCTTTCTTCTGTATTCTTTATCTTCAAGCGATCTGAGAATTTCCTTTGCGCGGTTTGTAACTTTTTCCGGAAGTCCCGCCATCTGCGCCACCTGAATCCCGTAACTGTGATCCGCAGTTCCTTCCGTGATCTTTCTAAGGAAAATTACTTTGTCATTATATTCCCTTACCTCAACCCTGAAATTTTTTATACGCGGATACATATCTGCAAGAGCGTTCAGCTCATGATAGTGAGTCGCAAAAAGCGTCTTTGCATTTATGTTCGGATTTTCGTGAATGTATTCCGTCATTGCCCATGCTATCGAAATACCGTCATAGGTGCTGGTCCCTCTTCCAATCTCATCCAGAAGTATCAGGCTTTTTGATGTGGCGTTATTTAGTATGTTCGCAGCTTCATGCATCTCCACAAGAAAAGTACTCTCGCCTTTTGCAATATTATCAGAAGCTCCGACTCTTGTGAATATTTTATCGACGATACTGATCTTAGCGCTTCTCGCCGGAACGAAACAGCCTATCTGCGCAAGCAAAATTATAAGTCCCACCTGTCTCAGGTAACTTGATTTTCCGCTCATGTTAGGTCCCGTTAAAATGAGTATCTGACTTTTTGTAATATCAGCAAAAGTATCATTTGCAATAAATTTTTCTCCGGGCGGTAAAAGCCTTTCTATGACAGGATGTCTGCCGTCAATTATTTCAAGTTCATTACCGTCGCTTATTTCCGGCATAACATATTTATATTCTTCCGAAACTTCAGCAAAACTGATCAGAGTGTCCAGTGTAGCTGCAAGCGTCGCGTTTACCTGTATCTGATCCGCAAAGCCGAGTATAAAATTTCTAAGATCATTAAATAATCTTTTCTCAAGCTCTTCAATCTTTTCCTCGGCATTTAAAATTTTATCTTCATACACTTTTAGCTCCTCCGTAATATATCTCTCGGCATTAACGAGTGTCTGTTTTCTCACATATTCCGCAGGTACTTTTTCTAGATTCGATTTAGTAACTATAATAAAGTAGCCGAATACTTTGTTGAAATCCACCTTCAGAGAATTGATCCCTGTCTTAGCCCGTTCCTTGCTTTGATAATTTTCAATCCATGTCTTACCGTTAATAAGAATATCTTTCAGTTCGTCAAGCTCTTTATCATATCCTTTATTTATCATTCCGTAATTATCAATACCCGCCACAAAATTTTCATTGATACAGTCTTCGAGTTTCAGAATAAGTTCATTAATTTCAATCATACTGTTACCGACTGCTTTTAATGCCGGCGACGGAAATAATACCAGATATGATTTTATAATGTTTATCTTTTTAAGCGAGATCTTAAGCTGCACGATATCCCTTGCAACGGATCTGCCTGTTGAAATTTTTGAAAGAAGTCTCTCAAGATCAGCTACGGATTTGAGTTCTTCGGATATTTTTTTTCTTTCGCTTTTATTTTCAAACAGATCATTTACAGCGCTTAACCTTTTCTCTATCTGTTCCTTTTTTTTCAAAGGTCTTGAAACCCATTTCTTCAGAAGCCTTCCGCCCATTGCTGTCTTTGTCCTGTCAAGTATAGAGATTAGAGTACCTTCTCTACCGCCTTCTGAAATGGACGAAGTTATTTCAAGATTTCGTTTGGTGGAAGGATCTAAAATTATATAATCAGAAAATTCATAGTTGTATATTTTCTTTATATGAGGAAGGTTATTCTTTTGTGTTTCATTAAGATAATTCAAAACACAGCCGGCGGCTATAACAGCTTCGTTCATGTCTTCTATGCCGAATCCTTTAAGCGTCTGCGTCCCGAAATGATTTGTCAGAACTTCCTTAGCGTAATCCGCATTGAATACCCAGTCATCTACCTTTGTAAAAAGAAATTTTTTCCTCTGTTCACTGAATGCAGCGTCAGGATCATAATCAAGAAGTTTAAATATTTTTTCTTTGTCTTTTTTTGGTATAAGAATTTCCGAAGGATTTATATTCTCAATCTGCTCGATGAGATTTTTTGTCAGTATCTCTGAAGTCGCAAACTCTCCCGTTGATACATCACAAAACGAAAACCCGCAGATATTATCTTTGAGATAAACAGCAGCGAGAAAATTATTTGATTTATGATCTAAAAGTTTTTCTGAAAAATTCGCGCCGGGTGTGACGACTTCTACTACATCTCTTTTAACAATTCCCTTTGCGTATTTTGGATCTTCGAGCTGTTCACAGACTGCAACGCGGTAACCGGCTTTTACAAGTTTGGGAAGGTAATTATCAAGCGCATGGTGTGGAAATCCTGCCAGCGGAACATCTGACGCAGCGCCGTTCGATCTTTTGGTAAGAGTAATGCCGAGAACTTTAGAAGCGGTGACTGCGTCATTTTCAAATGTTTCAAAAAAATCTCCCATCCGGAAAAGCAGAAGAGTATCAGGATATTTCTCCTTTATCTTCCGGTATTGTCTCATTAAAGGCGTTTCGTTTTTCATATATGCTGTCTCGGGATAATAAAGAATTTATTTTCAACTTTTCAAATATAATCCGAAAATAATTTTTATGTAATTGATAAAATTAACAGAACGGTAAAAAATGAAGAGTAAAAATCAGTTAAAAATAAATCCTATTTTAAAAAAAGCAGAGAGATTTCAGTAATGTTTTATTTTATCTTTAAGATATTTATTAAGAAGTTCTCTTCCTCTGAAAATATGAGCTTTGACAGTGCCGAGAGGAAGGTTCAGCTCCTTCGCAATTTCCTCATACTCTTTTTCTTTCCTGTGTCTTAAGACAATTACATCTCTGTATTTCAGAGGCAATGAATCAATCGCTTCGTCAAGTATGATTCTCAGCTGCTTGTCAATCACGTTACTGTCAGGCTTATTCTCATGATCAGGTATTTCAAAACTATATTCACTGTCATCGGACTCAATATTTTTATCAATTGAAAAAGTGTAAAGCTTTTTCTTTCTTAGATAGTCTATTGCATTGTTAGTGGCGATCTTAAAAAGCCATGTGGAAAATGCAAACTGCTTGTCAAAATTTGCAAGAGAGTTAAATGCTTTTATGAATGCTTCCTGTGTCAGATCCTCAACATCTTCTTTTTTTGATATCATTCTGTAAATAAGATGCGTTATCATCGGATGATATTTTTTCATAAGTTTTGCATAGGAAGACTGCTTACCGGCAAGCGCTTCGTCAATAAGGATCAGATCCTCCGCTTTGGATTTGCTGATTACTGATACTGTATTGTTTATATTCATTTAAGACAGTGAGGGTGTGAGGAGTTTATTTTTCATTGCATAAAAATTACATCTATTTGTAATGAATTTCAACTAATAAAAAAGCATTTGAATTGAAATATGAGTTCTTTAAATTTGTCCTGAACCTTCCTTTAATTATGTCTTTAAAAAATATTCTGAATCTGACTCTGCCCGAACTGGAAACTGATATAATTTCTCTGGGTGAACCAAAGTACAGAGCAAAACAAATTTTTACATCTCTTCATAAAAATAATATTATTACCACAGATGGTCTTCAGAGTATTCCCAAATCACTGAAAGAAAAAATAAGCGAAAATTTTTTTATACCTGCTTTAAGACTGCTGGAGGAAAGCAGCTCAGTTAGTTTTAATACAAAAAAATTCCTGTTCCAGACGGAAAGAGCAGAAAAAGAATATATTTTCGAATCTGTTCTCATTTCGGAAAAGGAAAGAAATACTATCTGTATTTCCACTCAGATAGGCTGCAATGTCGGATGTGAATTCTGCGCTACTGCAAAAATGGGTTTCATAAAAAATCTGGAACCTGCTGAAATTATTCTGCAGGTATATGAAATAATCCGCATCACCGGAATCATGCCTACCAATCTTGTCTTTATGGGAATGGGAGAGCCGTTCCTTAATTACGGAAATCTGATGAAAGCTTTAAAGATACTGACTGATAAGGATGGGCTGGGAATTTCTTCTAAGAAGATCACAGTTTCTACAGTTGGGTTTACGGATAAAATAAAAAGCTTTGCTGACGATATTACATCAGAAGAAAATGTTAATCTCAGAAAGATCAAGCTGGCATTATCACTTCATTCCACTGATAACGGATTCAGAGAGTCCATAATACCGACTTCATCTAAAAACCGTCTTTCCGATATCTATGAAGAGCTTGTATATTTTTACAGAAAGACAGGAAGTAAAATTACATATGAGTATATATTTTTTAATGGTCTGAATGATTCTGAAAATGACATTAAAAGATTAGTGAAGCTCACGCGGATGGTTCCGTCTTCGATCAATATAATCCCGTTTCACCCGATTGATTTTAAATTAAACAGTCCTTTGGATATTTTTAATAAAGATAAAGACCTAAATAATTTACTTTCAAATAAAAATTTATTTCAGTTTATTGAAAAACTTAAACTAAGCAAAGTTACTGTAAATCTCCGGTCCAGCAGCGGTGTTGATATTAATGCAGCATGCGGTCAGCTGGCGGTAATAAAATCTCAGGTTAATAATTAATTTTACAAACATACAAATAAATGTTTCACTTAATAATCTTCGGACCTCCCGGTGTCGGCAAAGGCACACAGGCGGCCAGTATTTCAGAAAAGCTTAATCTTCAGCATATTTCCACTGGAGAAATTTTACGCAAAGCGGTTACTGACGGAACGGAATTCGGACTGAAGGCAAAGGAAATTATGGACAGGGGAAATCTCGTTCCGGATGAAATTATGAACGGAATAGTAAAAGAGACTCTTGAAAATGTAAAAGGAAACGGTTTTATACTTGACGGTTTTCCCAGAACACTGAATCAGGCTAAAGCGCTTACGGAAATTTTTGAAAATCTGAATTTTAATGAAGTGAAAGTTATAACACTGACAGCCGACGATGAAGAAATTACGCAGAGACTATTAAAAAGAGGAAGAAGCGATGATAACAGAGATACTATTCTTAACAGACTCAAAATTTATTATAATTCTACTTCACCGGTAAAAGAATATTATGAAAAGCTCGGTTTGAATATAGATATTAATGGAGTAGGCGAAGCGGATAAGATTAAGGAGGTGATATTTAATAAATTAATCTGACTTAATAATTAAAATTAAAAAACTCCGGAAATTATAAATTATCTTATTTTAATAATTGCAATTTTAATATTAAACGTATATTTTGTAATCTAAAATTTTATAAAAATGGCATCAATTAAAGAAACTGAGTTATCTGATAAAGGGATCATAATTCTTTCCCCGAAAGGTAATTTTGTAGGCGGTGAAGAAACAGATGAACTTAGAGACGCAATTAAAAAATATTCTGAATCCGGCAACAAAAAACTTGTTATTGATCTGGGTGATGTTTTATACCTTAACAGTACTGCCCTCGGAGTACTAATAGCTGCACATGCTAACTATTCAAAAAGAGAAGGCAAGATCAGATTGTGCCAGCTCAATAAAAATCTGGAAAATTTATTTGTTATCACAAAACTCGCACTGATATTCGACTCATTTGCAACACAGGAAGAGGCAATAAACAGTTTTGCTTAAAGTTTAAAACTATCTAGTTTAAAATTATCTATAAATTAAAAAATCTAACTCTATCAGGGTTAACGGAGGTTAAAATTAATGAAACAATCTGTCTTTATTACGGTAATCATTGTCGTTTCGCTTGTTGTATCAGCTTTTATTTTTTACGGAGTTTTCGGAAATGCAAATAATTTCAAGACACCGGAAAAAAACGCACCGGCAAATATTATGGGTGCTATATATCTTGGGGGTCCGGTTGTTATAACATTGATGGCGTTAAGCATAATGGTTATAACATTTACGATCGAAAGACAATTATCATTGTCAAAAGCAAAAGGAAAAGGTCCGATTGAACCTTTCCTTAAGAAAGTTCAAACTGCCCTGATAGAAGGAAATATTGATGAGGCAATTGCCGAATGCGATAAGCAGAAAGGGTCCATTGCCAATATACTCCGGCAAGGTCTGGACAGATATCAGATGCTTGTCGCGGATAATAAACTTGATGCAGATAACAAGCTAACGGAAGTACAAGCGGCAATAGAAGAAGCTATGATGCTTGAAGTTCCTCTGCTTGAAAGAAATTTAGTTGTTCTTTCCACTATCGCTTCAGTTTCAGTTCTTATCGGACTGTTCGGAACTGTAATCGGTATGATCAGAGCGTTTCAGGCGCTTGCTGCTGCAGGTACTCCAAACGCAGCGGAATTATCTGCAGGTATTTCCGAAGCTCTTATTAATACAGCAGGCGGTTTGTTTGGCGCTATCGTAGGAACGATTTCGTACAACTATTTCGTTACGAAGGTTGGTAATATTACTTATATGATCGATGAAGCTACTTATAATATGCTTCAGATCCTTACTTTAAAAGGTTCAAAAAAATCAGCTTAAGTAATTCTGAATTCCAACTATAAAAATTTAAAATAATGAAGAAAGCCAGATCTATAAAAAAGCCCGGTGTTAATATTGACATGACTCCATTGGTGGATGTTATTATGTTACTGCTTACATTCTTTATGCTTGTAGCAACATTTAAAGCTGAATCTACGGAAGCGATTGAAGTTCAGCTTCCGGAATCGGTAGTTACCGATACAACCAAATTACCTGAAAAGGACATTATGACATTAACGCTGACTAAAGCAGGAGATGTATTTCTTGATGTTGATAATTATAAAGTAAAGGAAGAAGTGTTCGGCAGTTCGGTCGGAATTGGTCTGTATCACCCTGATAGTACTTCAAAAAGCGAATACGAAACCACAGGCGGAAACATTAACGGTAAACCTTTTAAAAGACCTGTAACAATTCTTGATAAAGCCGGATTTGAGAAAACTCTTAATGATCTCCGAAGAGCGTTAAAAGGTCAGACCGATGGAAAGTCAGATTTCCGTATAGTTCTTAAGGGTGATCTCGATACAAATTATGGTGTTGTAGAAGATCTTATGGAAAGTTTTAAAGCAACCAGGAATACAAGGTTTGCTTTGGTAACAGATGTAAAATCAAATAAACCGGAATAATTTTTATTAATACTAAAAGAATATAATTATGGCAGGCGGCGGATTTGATGCCCCGGAGTCCGGAGGCGGATTACGAAAGCAGAAAAAATATAAGAAAGGAAAAAGGATCGGTGTAAGAATTGATATGACTCCTATGGTCGATGTTATTATGCTTCTTCTGACTTTCTTTATTCTTACCACTACTCTGAATACTCCTCAGATCATGCAGATCAATCTTCCAAAAGGTGATCAGGAAGATAAGATCAAAGTTGATATGGGAAATGTTTTGTATGTCAGAGTTTCTGAAAACGGAAATGCTTATTTCTCTTCAGGTTTATCTGACGGCAGCGAAGCAGAACCGGTAAAAGTCGAATTTAATGATATGAAATCAAAGATCGAATCACTATATAACCAAAATCCAAATCTGCTAATTCTTCTAAAGTTCGACAGGAATATGAAATACAGCAAAATGATAGACATTCTGGATGAGATCAACAGGGCTGAAATTGAAAAGCGTTACAGCTTTATGAAAATGGAAGATCCCGATAAAGAAATTGTTACTAAAGCAGGGGGTTAATTTCCTATATAATGTTTTTGTAAAAGCGGTCTGAATAATTTCTGATCGCTTTTTTTATTATGACATTTTACTTTACCGAATAATTTTTTCTGAAAAAAATCAATGAAACGATAAGCCGTAAATTTGATAAATAGTAATTTAAAATATTTAGTTTTTCTTTTATTATCCTTTCTGTTTATCTCTGATAGTATCTCTCAGGTAAATGCAGAGAAAAATATTGCGGATGATCCCACAGTTCTCAAACAATATCTAGTCGATGAGACAGGTACGCTGAATCCGGCGGAATACAAAAATATCACAAACAAGCTTGTCAATGAAGACAGGACTTCTTCAAATCAAATTGTAGTATATCTGATTAAAAGTCTTAACGGTGAATCGCTCGAAGATGTATCAATCAGACTTGCCGAAAAAAATAAGATAGGTAAGAAAGACAGGAATAACGGTGTGCTGATGCTGGTAGTAAAAGATGACAGGAAAATCAGAATTGAAGTAGGATACGGACTTGAAGGAGTGCTTACAGACGCCAAAAGCTCTAGCATTATAAGGAATGTGATCACTCCGAAATTTAAGCAGGGAAATTATTATCAGGGAATTAATGACGGAGTGGATGCAATAATTGCAGCTATAAAAGGTGAATATACCGCTGAAGACAAAGACTCTTCCGGCAGCGGTTCGGGAACATGCTGCTTTGGAATTCCGATTTTCATAATGATTATTTTTATGTTCATTTTCATATCAATCATTACTTCGATACTCAGAAGAATTTTTGGATTCGGAAATTTTGTAAGAACCGGAAAGAAAGGTTCAGGCGGATGGGGTGGATTCACAGGCGGCGGCTGGAGCAGCGGAAGCGGCAGCAGCGGCGGTTCATTCGGAGGATTTTCCGGCGGCGGCGGATCGTTCGGCGGCGGCGGAGCAAGCGGTAGCTGGTAATTTATTTAATCTAATTTTTTTTGATATGCCAAAAAATTATATAAGAAAATATTTGTCTGATGATGATCTCGATACTATCGTAAAAAAAATTTACGAAGCCGAAAGTAAAACTTCCGGAGAGATTAGATTAAGTATTAAGACTAAAAGAGGTTACAGAGAGAAAGACCTTTCACCGCGCAAACTAGCAATTGCGGAATTCCTGAATCTCAGGATGAATGAAACCCGTGATAAAACCGGTGTATTGTTTTATATTTTATTTGATGAACACAGATATGAGATAATAGCCGATTCCGGCATCAATTCGAAAATAACAGATCAGGAATGGAATTCTCTTACTGCAGATATTACAGAGTATTTTAAAAATGAGAAATATCTGGAAGGAATTCTGTTTGTAATTGAAAAGATAGGAAATAAACTCACAGAAGAATTCCCGATAAAGAGCGGAGATATAAATGAACTTCCGAATGAAGTCAGTATAAGCTGAGCTGAGTATTATTTTATATTTTATATATTTTAAGTTCATTATATTATCAATCAAAACCATTTAAAGTTGAAAGAGCCTGAAATTCTTCTCAGAAATTATATCAAAAACGAAAACCTTATAAAACATTGTTACTCTGTAGAATCAGCAATGAAATTTTATGCAGAGCAGCTGAATGTAGATCAGGAAAGATGGGGAGCGGCAGGTCTTCTCCATGACCTCGACTGGGAAATGTATCCGGATACACATCCGAATACTGCCGTGCCGTTACTTGAAGATGCAGGTTATGATAAAGAATTTATTGATGCAATACTCGGTCACGCTTATCCTGACAGGACCGATGTACCAAGGGAAAGCAGACTTGCGAAATATCTTTTTGCATGCGATGAGATCACAGGATTTATAATGGCTTATTCCCTTATGAAAGAAAATGGTCTGAATGACGTAGAACCAAAAAGCATAAAAAAGAAAATGAAGGACAAAGCCTTTGCACGAAATGTGAACAGGGAGGATATTGTAAAAGGAGCTGAAGAGATCGGAATGGATCTGGATACGCATATAAAAAATATTATAGAAAGTATGAAGAATGACGAAAGAGTAAACATAAGAAAATAAATTATGAGTATAATCACGACAAAAAATTTATCGAAAGAATATTCTTCCAAAAGTTTTTCCAAAGAAAAAATTCTTGCTTTGAATAATTTTTCTTTTGAAGTGGAAAGCGGTGAAATATTCGGCATTCTCGGTCCAAACGGCGCCGGGAAGACTACACTAATAAAAATCCTGCTGGGCATCACTCACAGAACTAAAGGTGAAGTAAAGATTTTTGACAATGAAATAAATACAGAAGCGTATAAAATGAAAGTCGGTTATCTTCCGGAGAACCATAAATTTCCTAATTATCTTAACGGTGAACAGGTCATGCAGTTTTACGGGAAGATGAGCGGAATGAGCAGCGCCGATGTAAGAAAAAAAACCGATGAACTTCTTAAGCTAGTTGATATGGAAAAATGGAGAAAGACCAAGATCAAAAAATATTCCAAAGGAATGCTTCAAAGACTTGGTCTGGCGCAGGCGATGATCAATGATCCCGAACTTATTTTCCTCGACGAACCAACCGACGGGGTGGACCCGATCGGCAGAAAAGAAATAAGAGACATACTTGAAGATTTGAAGGAAAGAGGAAAAACTATTTTCCTGAATTCACATCTGCTCAGTGAAGTAGAATTAATTTGTGACAGAGTCGCAATTATGCACAAAGGCTCTCTTGTCAAATCAGGCCGGGTCGATGAGATCACACATATATCAGATAACTATATAATAAACTGCTCTGACGTCAGCGAAGTCATCATGAATAAGCTGATGATGAATTTTAAAGCCACCATTTTAAGCATTAATGAATTTCATTTCAAAACGGATAACATTGACGAGCTTAACAGGCTTATTGATTTTATGAGACAAAACAATATCCTTATCCGCGGTATTCAAAGAGAAAAGAATACTCTGGAAAACATGTTTATTAATTTAATCGGAAGTCAGAACTAAATATGATATTCTTAACTCTTGTATTGAGTACCTTCAGGGAAGCAGTAGCAAAGAAAATTTTTCTGGGATTTTTTGCTATCTCGACTTTAATTATTCTTATATTTCTTTTTTTGATCAATGTAGAATCAGTAGAAGGAATGGTAGATATGATGGGAGCTGCCGGTGATGAAGGGATCAGAAAACTTGTTATCGGATTTGAAGTAGCAATGATCGATATATCTTATCTTCTGATCATTACTTTCTGTCTGATCTCAGTTTCATCTTTCATTCCGTCAATGCTGGAAAAAGGAAACATAGATCTTTTGCTTTCGAAACCGATCTCACGCACCAACATTATACTTGCAAAATTTACCGGCGGTGTAATGCTTGTTTTTTTCAGTCTTGTTTACCTGATCGGATTTGTATGGATCATACTTTCATCAAAATCCGGATTCTGGCATTTTCCGTTTCTCTATACTATTCTCTGGCTTACTTTGTCGTTTGCAATTATTTATTCTCTCATAATTTTTATCGGGCTGGTGTCTCAAAGCACTATACTGTCAATACTTGTCAGCTTCTTTCTTGTTTTTATAGTATGCCCTATACTTTACGTAAGAGAAGCAACAATATTCTCTCTTGTGGAAAATAATGTCGTTCAGTTTATCATAAACTTTTTCTATTACATTCTTCCGAAACCTTCTGACATTAATAAAATTACCACTAATATAATTACCGGTGAAGAAGTTAGTTCATATATGCCTGTATTCTCTTCAGTACTTTTTATGCTTGCTGTCTTGTCTGCATCCGTATTTTATTTTAAGAAAAAAGATTATTAAAAAATCTGTGTGTGTTGTTATGAAATTTAGTGTTATTATTATATTATGTGTTGTTTTTATGATGAGCTTATCAGGCGGATGTAATTTTAAGCCTGAACCTCAGCCTCTTCCGCTTTCCGTAAGGTCCACACTAAATCTTCTGCAGGAGGATCCGCAGTTTGTGATGTACCTGAATTTTAAAAGCATGAGCAGAACGAATTTCTGGCGGAAAAATATTTCCGACTCCATTCTTAACGCGGAAAAAACTTTTGGCAGTATTCTGAATACATTTAAAAATGCCACAGGTGTATCCATTTCTAACGGACTGGATGAAATGTATTATTCCAATTCATGGTTCGGTGAAAATTCCATCGTGCTGAAAGGTCTTTTTAACAAAAGTAAACTTGACGAATACATAAAAACGGACAGTTTGTTTTCCATTACAAAAAATGCAGACGGAAAAGATATATACATTAAAACTGATAACGGACTTTACTTTTTTTTCAAGGATGATTTTACAATCTGCGCCAGTAATTACTTAAAGCAAATTGACGCAATGATGCAGATCAGCGATACTTCAGAATCAGGACTTTTAAAGAACAAAAAAATTTATAATTCAATTGAGAATATAATTTATAAACAGGACCTTTGGATGGTGTCAACTGAAAAAGCATTTATCAAAGGTATATATCAGAATTTTCTCGGATCCACCGCCGGAATAAAGCCTGAAGATGAAGTTGATACTGACACTTCCGAAAGTAATACGAACCCTTCAGATGAAGAAAAAGAAAAAGTTACTTTGGAAAATCTTTATACTAAATATAATTCAGTTTCATTTTCCGCTGAAATGGAAGATGACATTCTGATACTCATTCAAAATAATTTTGTAAGCGAATCTCCGGCAAAATTTTTTAAAAGCATTATGAATGGATTTCTGACTGTATCGAGACTCAGCACCGGCGGTAAGCAAAAACCTCCTGCTGCAAAACTACTTGATAAGATCCGTCTGAACAGATATGACAATGATGTTTTTATAGAAGTTAAAATCGAGAGCGGTGATCTTGAGATGTTAAGAAATACAGATCTGTTGAGTGAACCGGCTTTATAAAGCTATTCCGGATTGTTTTATAAATACAATAAATTCTGAAACTGAACAAAATCTTTTCAACCTTCCTTAAGAAATTTTTCCGCAAGTAATACATCTTCTTCACTGCCTATAAACAAAGGTGTCCTCTGATGCAGACTTTCAGGCTGTATGTCTAATATCCTTTTCTCTCCGTCAGAACTTCTTCCTCCGGCCTGCTCGACAATAAAGCTAAGCGGATTTGCTTCATACATCAGGCGTAATTTTCCTTTTTTATTTTTTATGTCTGCAGGATAAACGAATATTCCTCCGTAAATCAGATTTCTGTGAAAGTCAGCAACTAAAGATCCTATATATCTTGATGAATATGGTCGGTCAGTATCAGGATCGGACATTTTAAGATAACTGATATATTTTTTCATACCTTCAGACCAGCCTGAAAAATTTCCTTCGTTGACAGAATAGATCCTGGACTTTTTCGGAATGGAAACATTTTCAGCTGATAAAAGAAATTCACCGACGCTCGGATCAAGCGTAAATAAATGTACGCCTTTGCTTGCAGAGTAGGCAAGTACTGTACTGGATCCGTAAATTACATATCCGGCTGCTACCTGTTGATATCCTTTCTGGAGACAGTCTTCAAGCGAACCCGGTCCTGATTTAGTAATCCTTTTATAAACTGAAAATATTGTACCTATGGAAACATTCACGTCTATATTTGAAGAACCGTCAAGCGGATCAAAGTGACATATATATTTATTTGTGACAAATTTATTCTTACGGAATTTTTCATCGATCGGAATGAAACTCACTTCTTCTTCAGAGCATACAGCGCAGATATGTCCGCCCTGTTTCATTACATTGGTCAGAATGTCATTGGCAAACACATCGAGTTTCTTTACCTGTTCACCCTGAACATTCTCTTCTCCCGTAAATCCGAGTATATCAATAAGACCGGCTCTGTTTACTTCAAGAGATATTACTTTGCAGGCAAGAGCAATGTCAGCGAGCAGATCCGAAAGCTGACCTGTCGCTTCAGGAAATTCCCTCTCCTGCTCGATGATGTGTCTGTAAAATGTATTAAATTTGCTGACCATGGAATTGATTATGATTAAGAAAAATTATGATTGGCTATAGAAATTTAAAAATTCCTTTTGTAATGAATTTGATAAACTCACATTAATTTTTATAAGTCTCAAATTCATTTTCGATCCATGAAATAATACCTTCGGAAAGATTATTTACTTCTTCAAATCCGAGGTCTCTCATGAGGAACATTGCCTGCCTGCTTCTGTTACCCGAGCGGCAATAGACAAGATACTTTTTTCTTTTATCGAGTTCATCAAGAGCATCTTCGAAATCCGGTTTATAAAAATCTATATTAATCGAATCCCGGAGATGACCTTCATTAAACTCATCGGTGGTCCTTACGTCAATTAAAACATAAGCATCGAGCTCCGTAAGATTTTTAAACGTTTTTGTATCAATATCTTTATGATTCATTTTTACAGATTAATAAATTTTTAAAATATATTTAATTCAATTAATTCTTTTACGATGATATAAATACCCATCACAAGTACGATAACTCCGAACGCTTTTTTCAGGCTGCTTCCGGAAACATATTTTGTCAGGCGGCTTCCTGTCAGTATTCCGGCAATTGCAAAGCTGAGAAATATCAGCAGCAGCTTCCAGTCAATTATATAATCTCCTGTAAGATCGCCGATAAATCCTGAAATGGAATTCGCCGCAATTATAAGTAACGAAGTTCCGATCGCGGATTTCACGGACATTTTTGCAATGAATACCAGAGCAGGAACAATAAGAAAACCGCCTCCCGCGCCTACCATTCCGGTTATTAATCCAACTGCAATTCCGTAAAATACCATCAGTAAAGTTTCTTTCCCGGTCATTGACTTTCCTTCTTCCTTTTCCTTTACATTTGAAAAGATCATTGAAATGGAAGAGAACAGCATTATCACGGCAAACAACATAAGAACAAAAAAATCTTTACTTATTACAATATCCCCGTTATCAAAAATTATATCCGGTAATGCAGGCAGTAAGAATTTCCTCGTAATAAAAATAGAAATGAGTGAAGGTATTGCAAACGCCAGCGAAGCTTTTATATTAACAAGACCCTTTTTTATAAATGATAAAGAACCTATAAGTGTCGTTGATCCGACAATGAATAAGGAATATACAGTCGCAAGCACAGGATTTATTCCCATCAGATACACTAATATCGGAACAGTCAGAATCGAGCCGCCGGCTCCGATCATACCCAATACAAGTCCTACGAGTATAGCTGCAAAGTAACCAAATATTTCTGACATCAGGAAAATTTATCTCTAAAGAATTCCAGCTCTTTGCGGCTCAATGATCTCGGCTTTTCACTGTCAGGTATGTAGAGCTCATTTATGTTTTTACCTTTGAAAACCAGTCCGTCATTTTCAATATCTTTCAGAAATTCTTCGGATGATATGACAATACATCCGCAGGCTTTTGCAAGTCCCGTGACAAAATTATCTGAACTCACAACCGTGAAGTTTCTGTGATCTTCTGATCTCTCTAGTCTGCTTCGGATAAGTTCATCGGCAGTTTTATTTCCTGAAAAAAATACACCGCTGCTTTTCGAATCACTGTGTCCGTCAAAATAAAATTCTATATTACATCCACTTCCAAATCGCGTTTTTACTTTTTCAATTAAGGACCTTCTTGCAGCGATCTTATCTTTTATGAATAATTGCTTTAATACTGATGACTTGTGTAAAACATTATTCCCGTCAATCAAAATAATTTTTTTCATATACTTATCTTTTAATTATTTACCCAATCATATAGTCAGTAAGAACTTATTAAATACATTGCTGGGTAATTTAAAACTTTCCATATTAAAATTTAAAATTTAAAATTTAAAATTTTATTTACGGAGTAATCCTGTTAGGTCTTCTTGCAAAAGGTATAGCTTCCCTGATATTCTCGAGATTACATATCCAGTTTACCATTCTTTCAATTCCCAGTCCGAATCCCGAATGCGGAACGCTGCCGTATCTTCTCAGATCGAGAAACCATTGAAACTCTTCCATCGGCAGATTATGCTCGGCAATTCTTTTTTCAAGTTCTTTAAGATCATCTTCTCTCTGTGATCCGCCGATAATTTCACCGAATCCTTCCGGCGCAAGCACATCCACTCCGAGAGCGATCTTGGGATTTTCCGGATCACGCTTCATATAAAATGACTTTGCTTCAGCCGGCCATCTGTGCACCATCACAGGTTTATCAAAATCTTCCACGATCGCTTCTTCATGCGGCGCGCCGAAATCCTCACCCCACGGGAAAGGACGAATATGCTCTTCGCCGTTCTCAGTTTTTCTGATGAGAGGTATATCTTTTTTAATTAAAATATCAATTGCCTCATCGTAAGTTATTCTTGGAAATGGTTTCTTTACATTCTCGAGTTTGGAAAGATCCCTGCCCAATTCAGTTAATTCCGACCTGCAATTCTTAATTACTCTCTGCACAACATATTCCATAAAATCTTCTATAAGATCCATGTCTTCATTAATGTCGCAATAAGCCATTTCCGGTTCCATCATCCAGAACTCCGTGAGATGTCTCCTTGTCATTGAATTTTCAGCTCTGAATGTGGGACCGAGCGTATAAACTTTTCCCAGCGCAAACGCTCCCGCTTCAGCATAAAGCTGACCTGACTGTGAAAGATAAGCTTTGCCCAGATCAAAATAATCCGTAGAAAATAGTGTAGACGTTCCTTCGCATGCGTTTGGAGTGAAAATCGGAGTATCGAAAAGTATGAATCCGTTTTCATACATATAATCTCTGATAGACTGTATGATCTCGTTTCTCACCCTGAGTATTGCAACTTGTCTGGGAGACCGCAGCCACAGGTGTCTTCTGTCCATTAGAAATTCAACGCCGTGTTCTTTCGGAGTGATCGGATATGGTTCTGCAATGCTGATGATCTCAAGATCCGTAACCTGTAGTTCAAACACATTCTCCTTCTTCGGATGTTTTGTTACTGATCCTTTTACAATTACTGAAGACTCCTGCGTCAGTCTGGAAAAATCTTCCCACACTTTTTCGGGAACGGCGCTTTTAACTACAACACCCTGTATTATTCCTGTACCGTCTCTTAATTCGGGAAACATTAATTTACCTGAAGACCGGATATTATAAAGCCATCCTTTTATCGTAACTTCCTGATCCACATAATCCGGGATTTTGCTTATATAAACTCTTTCCATTAAGTTGATTAATTTTTAAAATTGAATTTAGTCAATTTAGCCAATAAGATGTATTAAATAAATTCACTATTAAGGGATTATCAAATGAAAATTAATTCTATAAATTAACTTAATAATAGAATTTTTTTAGACGGAATGGGGTTTAATCCGGAACAGCTTATACTTTAGAATTTCCGTTCCGCTTTAATTCAATTTTTATTAAGTAACTTAAAATATATTTTTCTTAATATTAGATATCCCAAATAAAGGTAAATGAATATTTAAGAAAATTCATTATGTTGTCTAAACACAATTTTCATTTGATAAAAACAGTATCATTCATATTATTAATATTTCTGACCGTATCGTCTGAATCATTTTCACAGGATATCGGAAGGATCTCTGATGTAGAAAAGACTTCCAAAAAAAATATTACCTGGGCGCTTATACAGACCATTCCTTCCGTTAGCTGGACGAATGACAGAAATGATCATAATTCCCAAAACTTGCTTGGATTAAAATGGAATATTACTCCTATGAATATTTCATTCAGCACAAATAAATACGTGTCACCGGTTCAGTTTTTTATGGTCAACCCGATGAGAAAATATACAGGCTCACTGGAATTTTTTGTGCAGCCGGAATGGTCTCTTTCGGCATTTGATTATTCCCGTTATCAAAGATTCGGTGTAGCCGCAGGTACGAGGGTAAATATTCCCGTAAATAATATGGGCGAACATCTTTATGTATCTCTCGGAGGAAAGTATAATTTCAGAAAAAATCTTGAGACAGGTGAAAACGGATATTACAGCATTGAAGGCGGCGCATATATTTTATTCGGAATACTCGGTTTGACATTTAATTACAACTTTGACGACAGAACAAGATATAATTTCGGAATTAATTTTAAATACTGGTAAATCATGAAAATTTTTAAAATAATAATAATTGCTATTGCGCTGATAATTTCAATTGAAGGTTGCGGTCTTTACAGGATCGGGTTCATGAATGCAGGCCATACTATTTTTAATAATCCGGAAAAGCCCGCAAAGATTGAGAGAAATCCTATCAGGGATAATGTGAAGCTCTCCATTCTCTGGGCAGGTCATTCATCAGCGCTGATCCAGATGTATGATAAAGTAATACTTATTGATCCCGTTTTTAATAATGTCATCAGCGGCGTTATGACAAGGAAATATGAAGCAGCAATTGATCTTACAAATGTCAGCAGTATTGATATGATCCTGGTCTCACACGCTCATATGGATCATCTGAGTATTTCGACGCTTGACGATCTCGAAGATAAATATTCATCGGCAAAATTAATTGTTCCGATGGGCGCTGAAGAATTTCTGCCCGGATATGATTACGATATTATCAGACTTCGCACCGGAAATTCCGCGAAAAAAAATTATGTCGGTCAGACTTATGAATACAATGGTTTGAAAGTAACAGCAGTATACGCTCTGCATTTCGGAGGGAGATTCGGGATGGACAGCTACAGCTGGAATATGCCCGGCTGTACGGGATTTATTGTCGAATACAAAGACCTGACGATCTTCTATGCAGGAGATTCCGTTTATGAAGAGAATGGTTACAAGGCGATCGGTAACAGATTTGATATCGACCTTGCGCTTGTACCAGTCGGTCCCTGCAGGGAATGTGAAGAGGATAATTCATTCAGTCACATTGCCGCAGCCGGAGCGCTGAAAGTATTTGATGATCTTAAAGCGAAGAATATGGTCCCTGTTCATTACGGCGCGCTGGATTATTCAAGAGATCCGGATTATCCCGTTAATATTCTCAAAGAATTAATTGCAAAAAAAGACGGCAGCAGTAATTCAGGTCAGTCCGGCGTGTCTTATAAAGACAGAATTAAAATAATAGATGAAGGGGAGTTGTTTATTTTTGAAGAATTAAGCGCTGTTGAGAAATAAGATAAGTCCATCACTAATTAACAATTGGTATTAAGAAATTACATCATTTAAAATTCCCCTTAAATTTCCTAAAAGGTGTTAAAAGTTTGGGTTGGGGGGGGGGTGTTTTTAAAATTGAGGGGGGTTTTGGGGGGGGGGGTTTTTTGGGGGGGGGGGGGGGGGGGGGGGGGGGGGGGGGGGGGGGGGTGACTAATTATAACATTCCAATTTCGCTTCTTGGTACAGGCTTTCTGTCCAACTTGGGTTAATATTACCTCCTTACTTTTTTAAATCGAATTAAAAATTTTTTAAGTTAATTACTATTTGTCATTTGAAATTTGGAATTTGAAATTTCTCTTATGAATTTTCTTTCTCAAGATCTATAAGCCACTTCTTCCTCCAAAGCCCTCCGCCGTATCCTGTAAGTTTTCCGTCTTCGCCAATGACTCTGTGGCACGGTATCATTATAGAAATCCTGTTGTCACCGTTTGCATTTGCTACGGCACGAACTGCTTTTACATTTCCGAGAAGTTCTGCTTGTTTCTTGTATGATCTGGTCTCGCCGTAAGGAATGGTCTGTAAAATTTTCCAAACCCTTTTCTGAAACTCCGTTCCCGGCGCGTCAAGCGGCACGTCAAAGTTTTTTCTTTTACCTTCGAAATATTCCTTCATCTGCTTTTCAGTCTCGTGAAAAAATTTACTTTTACCCGGAAAGATCTTTGATTTGAAATGCTTTTCTATCTGCTTCAGTTCTGTCTCGAGCATTCTTCTGTCTGTAAATTCAAGAAGGCAAAGTCCTTTCTCCGAGGCGATCGCCATCATTGGTCCGAGAGGCGTTGTAAATCGTGTGAAAGTCAGACTTGGTTTTGATTCGCTTTGGTTAGGATTGAAATTCGCATTCTTCTTAAAGGAATAATTGAATCCGCTTAATGAGCCGTAACCGTTTTCAAAAGCTGCGCTGATCACTTTATCACCGTTCTTAATGTCATTGAATGCATTGTTGATCCTCATGAGTCGCTGAAATCCCTGAAACGTAACTCCGTGATTTTTCTGAAACCATCTTCTTATTCTGTTCGGCTCAATGTCACGCAGCCTCAGATCGTAATCAGATATTTTTACTGAAGGTGAATTATTAATTTCATTAATGAGTGATTTTATTTCGGCCGGAATTGTCCTGCTGTGATCAAGCGGTTTACAGACCTTACAGGGGCGGTATCCGCTGACAAGAGCTTCACGTGAAGTTTTAAAATACTCAACATTTTCACGCAAAGGTTTTCTTGCAGTGCAGGAAGGTCTGCAGAAAATACCGGTGGTTTTTATTGCGGCAAAAAATTGTCCTTCGAACTGCTCGTCTTTTTTCAGAAGAGCTTCATACATTACTTTCTCAGGTATATTTATTTCAGTATTCATTTTATTTTTTTTAACAAATATATAAATGTATGATAAGTCATTCCACCGAAAACTTAACAGCTATTTTTTTACAGATTAATTAAATTATTTTAAAAGGATCATTGACTTTGTATCGGAATATACATCAGTAATTAGTTTATAATAGTATACTCCGCTTGGCAGATAATTATTTCCTGAAGAAGAGGAAAACTCAACGGAATATTTTCCGGGTTCCTGAACTTCATTCACAAGAATCTGCACTTCATTTCCGAGAATGTCATAAACTGTCAGCATGACTTTTCCTTTTGATACAATATCATAATTTATTCTTGTACCCGGATTAAAAGGATTCGGAAAATTCTGATACAGTTTAAAAGAAAAAGGAGTCTCATTTGAATTCGGATTAACGCCGGACGGTCCGGGAGCGTTATCAAATATAAATAACAGATCATCAATTTCATCAATGCCAGCCAGATCCAGATCGCCGTCGTTATCTCTGTCATGAACAGTAATACATGAACCTGAAGTTGAAGAAGGAAGAACATGAGGTGAATTTGAAAATACTCCGCTTCCGGTATTATTATAAACGTTAAAATTTCCGCCGCTGTAATTGCTAGAGATCAGATCTAGATCATTATCACCGTCAAGATCTCCTATGTCAATTGCAAGTGGAAAAGTACCAATGGTATTATAAGTTGTTACTGAGCTTAGTCCGCCGCTGCCGTTTCCGAATACAACTCCGATCCTGTTATAACTTGATAAAGCTGCAGCTACATCGGCGTAACCGTCACCATTAATATCTCCTATAGCAATCGCCCATGGAGCTCCAATCAGATCTGCTCTTGCTGAGAATATAAAACTTCCGTTTCCGTCGCCGAGCAGAAGCACTATCTCACGGCTTGAGTAACAGCCTACGAATGCGTCAAGTATTCCGTCATTGTTTGCATCAGTAAGCATTACCGCTGTTTCTCCGTTGCCAATTGTATTAATATTTACAGGGCTGCCAAAAGTACCGTCTCCGTTATTTATAAAAATTGATATATTGCTGCCGCCTCTGTTTGCAGTTACAATGTCGTCATAACCGTCACCGTTAAGATCGCCTATTGCAACGCCTCTTACATTATTTGCCGCTGTATGCGGGACTTCAGGTTCAAACACGGCATTGCCCGTTCCAATAAAGAGACTCATTATATTATTACCCGCATTACCAATCACAATATCCACTTTCCCGTCATGATTAAAATCCGCTGCTTCACTCGGACTCGGATTGTTTCCTGCGGGAAGAGAATAAACTGAATGCATTGTGTCAAAGAGGACTCCATTATTTAAATAAATACGGAAGTCCCTGGAAATTTCATTTACGATTGCAAGATCTGTTAATCTGTCATTATTAAAATCCATTCCGAGAGCGCCGTAACATTGAATATGACCTTCACCCTGTCTGCGAACGGGAATTGTTCTAATCGGATTCTGCTGTAAAAACCCCGTTCCCGCTTTTGACCAGAACTGCCATATAAAACCTTTTTCCATAGCGACATTTCCCTGACTTCTGATTCCTTTTGATAAAGAAACTGTGATCCATTCTCCCGCGAGAAAGGGTAATGCGGGAATAAATTTAATTTGAGTATTGCCGTTAAGAAATTCGAATGTTCCGTTTACCGGACCGGAAAGTTTTGCAAATACTCTGAATGTCAGATTATTTACGGAGAAGGATCTATGGCTGTATTGAAAGTTAACAGTGATCTGCGAATTTCTGTCCGCGTTTATTACCTGCCTCTGAGGTGAAACTGCTGTAACCAAAGGAGCCTGCGCATTTACTGTTTTCCGTCAACAATAAAATACCGAATGCAAAAATGCTTATTGTAAAATTTTTCATCTTATAAAATTAATTTTGAAAAATATGATTATAATAAAATGAAATTTCAATCTATTATAAAAACTCGGACTAATTACGTATTTGGTTTAATAAGTTGCGAAGTATAAAGAAGATCTTGCTGAACTGCTTCGATTAAAATAATTAACTGCTTTAAAAAAAGCCCGCTCTGATGAACGGGCTTTGTGTGTTTCGAATATAAATCTATTTTTATTTAATCAGCATAAATTTCTTTGCATCAGTAAATCCGTTTGTTTCAATTCTGTAGAAATAAACGCCGCTGTGAAGATCCGCTGCATTTAAGGAATAAGAATATGAACCTGCAATCATTTCACTGTTGACAAGCTCTCTCACTAATTTACCGTTAATGTCATAGACGATTAGTTTTACCTGTGTGTTTTTTGCAATATCAAAATTTATTGATGTAACGGGATTGAAAGGATTCGGGAAGTTCTGATATAACCTGAATGATACCGGAAGTATTTCGCTGACGGAAGTTATTCCCACGGGAGTTCTGTTTCCGATCAGCATATCATCTATATTACACCAAAGCCCGTTCTTGACGTTGAGATAATATCTGAATGCAATATAAATTCTCTGACCGGCAAACTGATCCAGACTGAATGCATATTCTTTCCAGTCATTATAAGTTGTATCAAGATTGCTTACAATGGTTGTGAAATGATCAAACGCGCTTTCAGGAGTTTGCGAACTGCAGATCCAGATCTGCAGTGAATCAATGTAAACGGAAATTCCTTCTGTGTTTCCCATCAGCGATCTGAAGATCAGACTGTCATTATTTAAAATATTCAGACTGTCGGTCCAGACCCAGTCGTCTCCGATATAACTCCCGCCTTTTCCGGCGAACCACGAAATGTGAAGGGATTTTTTTCCGCTGAAAGCTCTCGGTCTGTTAACTGTCGTGTCACCTCCCAATATCTGATTAGTATCTCTTACAGCCCAGCTTTTACCGATCCCAAAAAAATTACTGTCTGCATCCAGCTTTTTCCATCCTGCCGGCAGACTGTCCTGATTTGCAAAATTTATATTCTCAAAATCCGACTGGAAAAGTATATGCTGCGAATATGTTATTCCTGTGATAAGAAAAATTATTGTAATTGTGAACAGAAAAGTTTTTTTCATTAAATGCTTTTTAAGAAAATTATTGACAAGAATATTGAAGTCATATTATCATTTCACCAGAGTCATTTTTTTTGTAAAGCTGTATCCGTCCGCGATCATCTTATAAAAATAAATTCCGCTCGGCATGCTGTAATTGTCTGATACATTAAACATAACCGAATGAACTCCGGCTTCCATGAATCCCTGCTGAAGCGTCCTGATTAATTTCCCCGAAGTATTGTAAACTTTCAGAGAAACGTTCGATGACTTTTTTAATGTAAATGATATCCGTGTAACAGGATTAAAAGGATTGGGATAATTCTGTTCAAGCGAGTAATCTGAATTCTGAATTTTCTGCGGCTGATCAAACTGCGGTATTATCAGCGGCAGAGTTACATATTGATTCAGTAGAATATTCAACAGCTCTGCATCGCTTGATGCAAAAAGCTGTTTCAGTACGGATGCGTAAACCTGTCTGAAGTCATATTGAAAATTCAGATTATTATTATTAAGATTTATCAGGTCGGGATCATTGCCGTAAATACCTTCGTTCACAAGATCACCGAATACAAACAGCGGAGCTGCGGTTCCGTGATCCGTTCCGCCGCTTCCGTTTTCCTGAACTCTTCTTCCGAATTCGGATATAGTCATTCCCGTTACTCTGTTGTTAATATTATTTAATTCAAGATCAAGCAGAAATGCTGATACCGCGGAGTTTAATTCATTCATCAGAGTCTGATGTCTTGCCGCCTGACCTGAATGAGTATCATAGCCTGTCATAGTAACTACATAAATACTTGTCTGCAGTCCGCCGTCAATTAATTTCGCAACTATCTTTAACTGATCGGCAAGAAAATTATTAGCCGGATATACCGCAAGATTCTGTCCGTTATCAGACGCCTGCTTTACTCTCTGGGCATACTGAAGAGAATCCGCAGCAATTTTTCTTGTGAAATTAATTTCATCTCCGGCATATGTTTTTATTTTTTCATATCCGCTGAAAGTGCTTCCCTGCACAAGCTGATAAAACTGATTAGGATCCTGAAAAGTGAGAGCCATATTTCCGACCTGCGAGATGAGCGAAAGATCTGAGCTGGTCCCGATCTGAATGGACATCGGATCAGCCGGATTTACATTCGGATACTTCGGATATTCCTCATGCAGATATCTTCCGAGCCAGCCTGTAGTCAGATACTGACTTGAATCTGAAGCGGTCTGCCAGATGTCCGTTGCGCGGAAATGGGAAAAATTCGGATTTGCATAACCGACATTCTGAACTACAGCCATCTTTCCGTCAAGTATTAAATTTCTGAATTCCGTAAGTTCAGGATGAAGACCCATTGTAGAATTCGGAATTGTGAGGACGGAAGAAGAAGAAATTCCGAGAGTAGGTCTTTTTATATAATACTGATTATCCTGATAGGGGATGACAGTATTCAATCCGTCATTGCCGCCGAGCATTTGTATGAGAACAAGCACTTTGTCTGTTCCGCCGAGTGAATTGAGTAATCCTGCTGTTACCGGATTCAGCCCGAGCAGCTTCATCGGAATGGCATTAAATGTAACTGCAGCCCCTGCGCTGCCGACTGCAACCGTTTTTATAAAATCTCTTCTTTTCATAATTCAGAATAGGATTTTCAAAATAGATTTAAAATTAAGTAAGCTGATATTCCGCCATATACATTACGGCTTTCAGAAATTTTAGAATTCTCGAAGGAGCTTCGGGATCATTTATAGACCAGTCATAAATTTCCGAACCGTCAAGCAATACAAGCAGCAGACTGCTTTTCTGCTTTGCTGACAGTTTATGCCTGACGAGATGTTCGCACATTTGATCGACTAATAAGACGGCGTCATTTGGATTGGTAAATGAATTTGCAAATGCAAGCGGATCAACGGAAAAACCTGTCGGAGTGTTATCCTTTTTTAATCCTGTTATAATGCTTTCGAGAAAAGATGATCTGACCGGAAGAGTCAATGTATTTAACCAGTCGCGAAATCCTTTCCAGCCCTGAACATTCGGGGGGAAAAATAATAACTGCCCGGCTGTTGAACTTTCAGTGGAGATATATCTGAAATGCGCATTCAGATTAATTACATTCAGTGTGATATTCATCTGTCTTACTGCGCTCAAAAATACTTCTACAGGTGATTTATAAATTGAATTGATAACATTTTCAGAAAAGAAAAGCTGACTTTTTAAAATTGTTTTGAGTAATGGTTCGAGTTCATAATCATTGCTTCTTAACATGTCCGCCATCTCATTTATCACAGGCATTGCATAAGACATATCTTCTTTCTGATTTATAAAATTTCTGTATATCTTTGTGCAAAAAGTAATAGCTGTCTGATGCTGACTGAAAATAATATCGGCGATATCTTCATCATCAAAATTTCCTGTCTGACCGAGAAAAGTCTTTTGACCGTTATCATGCCTGTTAGGTATGAACTGTGAAGTTAAGCCGTTAATGATCCAGCCGGTAAGCGCTCTCGCGCCTTCCTGAACGTCAGTCTCAGTATAATGACCAATCCCGATTGTGAATAATTCAAGCAGCTCTCTTGAATAATTTTCATTCGGATTATTTACTGTGCTTAACCTTCCGTCAAGATAATAAAGCATTGCAGGATCTCTCGTAACCTGTTTGGTAAGATTTTTAAAATTTCCGAAAGCATTTGTCCTGAAGAGAGTATTCTGAATATACATGTGCTGGGGAATCTTCACTACTGTTCCTTCCGATGTGAAATGATTATGCCAGAAGAATGTCATCCTTTCTCTGAAAGAAACGGGCTGTTGATAAATTACTTTCAGCCACCAGTAAGGAAGCGCTCTCATCCTCTGTCCGTTCTGAGGATCCTGATAATTCGGCGGATCCGTGATCCAGGTGCCGGGAGGTTCCGGAAGCGGTAAACTCTGAAAAAGCAGGTCAACGCATTCTCCGGGCGTAAATGAAAGTAAGCTGTTTACATCTGAAACTTTTGCTCCGAAAGTTGTTCTGCCGAGTAAGTGTGTGATGAGTCTTTTATTCCATGGCCGGGAAGGCGCGGGTATATATGGATCTAATAAACCTGTAGAAAGTTTCATAGCTGAAAACTTTAAGTTTAATAAAGTAACTATTCAAAGACAGTATTAGCGCGAGAAAAGTTTAATTTAGCAATAAAGGATTATATATTCAATAACCCTGAATACTGCATACATAAAATTTCCATATCAGTATTTTGTGTTTTAAAAAAGAGAATAAAAAAAAGCCCGCTCTGATGAACGGGCTTTTTGTGTTTCGAATGAAAATTTATTTATTATTTTATCAGCATAAATTTCTTTGCATCAGTAAATTCGTTTGTTTCCATTCTGTAGAAGTAAACGCCGCTGTTAAGATCTGCAGCATTTAATGAATAAGAATATGTACCTGCATTCAATTCACTGTTGACAAGCTCTCTCACCAGTTTACCGTTTATGTCGTAGATGCTTAGTTTTACAGGTGTGTTTTTTGCTATGTCAAATTTTATTGATGTAACAGGATTGAACGGGTTTGGATAATTTTGTGATAATGAGAAACTTTCCGGAATACCTGTTTCATTTGCAACGAGTCCGACAAGTCCGACTGTCAGCGCAACCGTTCTTTTATGAACAGGCGTGCCGTTTGATCCTGCAGAAGTTAATGTAACCGTATATGCTCCGGGCGTTGTATTCGGAGCAGCATTGACTCTTACATCGAGCGAATCAGGATAAGCGCTTAATGTATTTCCGTTTGGAAATGAAACTGTAAGCGCTCCGCTTGCGGGTGCAGGAGTTACTTCGGCTGTAAATGTTGTTACATCAGTATAAAGTTTTACCGCAGGTACTACAGCTTTGAAATTCGTTACATTTGAATTGTTAATACTTACTGCAGTTGGATTAACTTTTAATGCGTAATCGGGAAAGTAAGCTCCGATGTTTTTATAATTTCCCTGTCTTCCGTCATACCACACTGAATAAGAAGTTTTCTCATTTGCAGTCATACCGTCATAGTCACCTCTGTAGCAGTTTGAATTTGGTGAACATGCAGGCGTTGGATAAGTCCATGCCTGTGTAGTAAGTTTCTGATTAGGCGCGAATGTTGTTCCGCCGTCATCAGTATAGGTAGCGTAAACATTCACCTGATATGTTGCCGGATTTTCTCTTGTGTCATACCATTTTATATAAAGTCTTCCTGTTTCTTTTTCACACCAGATAGCCGGAAACCACTGATCACTCAGCTCCGGATTGGGATTGTCGTTAACTGTAATCCTTTGAGACCATGTTAATGCCTGATCATCGGAATATTGAAGGATTATGTCGGGCTTATTTCCATTTCCGACCGGAACGTTTGACGCATATACTAAATATAGTCTTCCTCTGTTCGGACCGTAACTGTTATCCATTGCGATCATCGGATAAGGTCTTGTTCTGCCGTTGTTGATCACAAGTCTTCCGGCTGAATTTAATGTACCGACAAAACCTGCGACGTTTAAAGTTGTTTGCGTTGAGAATGTCGCCCCTCCGTCAGTAGATTTGTGAAATACATAATTTACATTTGAAGAAGTCCCTGTGTTAGTAACATAAATAACGCAGCCGCCTTGTACATTTCCGTTTGGTCCTACCGCTATCATTACGCCGGGAATATTATTAGAAGAATTGTAAGTTGTAGTCCAGTTCAAACCTCCGTTAGTGCTTCTTGAAAAATTACCCGGAGTGATAGCAGCATAAAGATAATTTGCATAAGGACCATTCGTCTGATCCGCTGCCATTGTGTTTCTGTCATTACCGGAAACAGTGAGAACAGCAGGTCCGTAAGTCTGTCCTGCATTAGTGGAATTGTAAACATATTGTCCGTTAACACCTGAACCGTAATGCAGTACGCCAAGACTGTCCCATGCTGACCACGGATCGCAGCAGATAGAAGGATGATAACTCGGATTGCTTAGAGTCCAGTCATGACCATTCCTTGTGTAATATGCATTCTGTCCGCTGCCGCCGTTTACCCCGAACTGCATTTCAAGCGGATTACGCGGATTTGAAACAAGCATTTGTTCAGCGAAGTCCACACCGATTTCGAAATTATCAAAACCCTGTGCGTCTGTAATTATATCAAATGTTCCGTCACCTTCCGTATAATGGGACAGAGCTTCTCTTGTAGGTCTGTCAATATGAGGATCGCTTTCATCATAGTTCAGAAAATAATTAATTCCTGAACCCTGGAAGATCTGTGTTCCCAAAAGAGCAAATACTATCAGCAATAAAAATCCGCTAACGCCGCTTTTGAAAAATTTGGAATAGTTTTTCATTGTATTATTTAAATTTAAAAAATTATTTTATAGTAAACAAAATAAAGTTATGACTTTTATTAATCAACTTAAAAAAATCATAAATTATTCTGCCTTTGCTGAAAATTTTTTCTTAAAATAAATTAAAAATATTTGCTTAAATATATTTTAAAATTAAATTTACTTTTTATTGTTCTGTCCGGCTTATGCACTGCGCAGGACAACTGGGTCAGACAAAACAGTCCGGTAACAACTGCTTTATTTAATTGTGTCTTCACGGATTCGCTGAACGGATGGGCGGCCGGAGAGGAAGGCGTGATCATTCATACTTCTGACGGCGGAACTAACTGGGTCATTCAGTCCAATCCCGTAAACTATTACATCAACGATATTTTTTTTATAAATAATAATACCGGCTGGTGTGTTTCAAATGAATTTCTTTTAAACGGTACAACATTAATCAGGACAACCAACGGCGGAAACAACTGGATTGCAGAAAGCTTTCCGGATTCTTCTGTATTCTTCCGGACAATTTATTTCCTCGATTCTCTGAACGGCTATCTTGCCGGATTTTTCGGGAAAATTTATAAAACTACTAACGGAGGAGAAGACTGGTTTCCAACGTTCGTAGATACATCAAACTATTCACAGTATCCTATTAACAGAATTGAATTTCTGAATGCGCAGACAGGGTTTGCGTGCGGAGGTATCATTGACATTGCCGGCGTGCTATGGAGCACGTTTGATTCCGGTCTTACATGGACTGCGAGGGATCATGCCGCTGAACCATTTTATGATATGCTGCTTACAAATGAAGACAGATTGTTTGCAGTGGGAGGCGACTTTGAATACGGTACGCAGTTTATTCTTTCTACCAACAGCGGAGTAAACTGGAACTATACTTCACTCGCATATTTCGGTCAGGGTCAGTCAATTGATTTCAGAACTAAAAGTGAGATCTGGATGCCGCTCGGATTTTCGGGAGCGTGGGCTTTCTCAAATGATACCGGATATACGTGGACAACCTTTCCGGCAACTGACAACGTTTCTCTGAATTCAATTACCTTTACCGATTCGCTTCACGGATGGGCTGTTGGAAATTTCGGCGCTATTCTTAAATATGTTCATAATTTAGTTAGTGTAATATCTGATGAGAATTCATTGCCAGGTGAATATTACCTGTCACAAAATTTCCCGAATCCGTTTAATCCGGTAACGGTAATTAAATTTTCTATTCCGAAGTCAGGCAAAGCGGAGCTGAAAGTATATGACGCAAAAGGAAGTGAAGTGAGCGTATTGCTTAATGACAATTTAAGCGCAGGCAGTTATGAATACAGATTTGATGCGGCGGGTCTTCCAAGCGGAGTATATTTTTATACTTTTAGATCAGGAGAATATGTTGAGTCGAAAAGAATGATCCTGCTGAAATGATATCCTAAAAATAATTAAACACCCAGTTAAGAAACTGATCTCCCTGGTATCTTTGCGAAAAGAAAACCTGCAGTCCGTTTCTCATAAGCAGTCTGTAAATGTTTGCGCCGGACATCTGAACTATCTTGTTGTAATCGGAATCAGGAAACATTGCTATCACGGTTCCCAGATTATAACTTACAAAAATTTTACTCTCAGCTTTCTGAACAGGTTTTTTACGGACAGTGATGATTGTATCCGCGATTATATTGCTTCCCGCAATAACCGTATCTTCCTCATCTTCCGCCGGAGGAATATATAAACTGTCAGATTTATAAACCGTCAGATCTCTTTTTGTTTTATTATCTATCACTCTGACGTCAAGCTTATAGACTCCGCCGTCAAAAGGCGACTGCTTATATTTCTTAGAGTAATTCAGTATCGCAAAAGGTTTCAATACAATTATATTCATAACATTATTATTCTCTATCATCTCTTCTATATTTCTGTCAGAAAAAATTCTGTAAAATGCGGAATACACAACAGAATCATTTTCGGCTTTTCTCAGATCCAGCGCCGTGTAATATCTTTCGTATTCCATCTCGGAATAATTCAGACTGTCGATGATATTCGGATCAGCAGCGCCCCAGTTTAATATTACTGTCTGCGGATTCAGTCCGAAATTAGTATTGTCTATCGTAAAGTTTTTCAGGGCGATAAGTTTGTTGAAATTTATTACGTCGGGATTTTCATTAAGCTGAATTACATTATTAGGCAGTAATGAAATAGAGTTTGTATGAAACTCGCTTTCCTTTTCAACTAAATAAAATAATTTGTAATCGCCGATGTATTCGCTTTTGTAACTTAGTTTTTTAAGCTTATCAGAGTAACTGTCGCTTTTGACAATTGCAAGTTTTATGTTATTCTTTTCAAGATAGTTTTTCATTTCAAGAAGATTAAGATCTTCCTGCGACGAACCTTTGTCCTTCCTGACTTTTCTCTCGCTTATAACGGCTGAAGGAATATCTCCGAGTATAAACTTTGACGGATCGTTTGACAGCGCCTGCACGGCAAACACATCAAAGTATCCCTGAATCTCTTCGAAATAAATCTTACCTGTCTCTCCGAAATATTTTTTTTCATCAAACTCCCTGATGATCTTTCCGACTTCAAACGTATCTTCCCTGAACGGCTGCGGATAATAAAAGCTCCAGACAATATTTATAAGAATTACAATAACAGCGAAAGATATTGTAAGAAATTTTTTGAACTCAAATGACTGTTTTACGGCAAACGGAATAAAAAACAATGCGTTGATCACAATGTATCTGGATATCATGTTCGTACCGCCGGTGCCGAATATTCCCTGAATTATCAAAAGAGAAAGTTCAAGAATATTAAAAAGCAGAAATATTTTCACGGCGGTTATGCCCGGAGTCTTCAGGACGTCAAGTATGCATTTAAGCGAAAAGAATGTAGTGATCGGCGCTATGAAAAATATGAACGTCGGATACTGCACAAGTCTCTGCATAAATCCCGCAGTATTAAAAGTCTTGAATATTTTAGTAGTTTCCTCGGCGAAGAAAAAAACATTACTATGATCGATATAATTCTGAATCAGCCACCATGCAATTGTAAAAACCGAGATAAGAGAAATTAAGAAATTCATCAGTATTACTTTTGTAAGCTTTTTCTCCTTGAGCAGATCAAGCAGCGTGAGCAGAATAAATACTGCGCTGAAAAGCCAGCCCTCGTATCGGAAAACATTTGAGAATGCGAACATTAAAGCCGATAGTAACAGCATGAAATTGCTTCTTCCGAAGAATCTCCATTTAAGAAAAAAATAAATCCCCGCCGTAACAAAAAAGAAGAACACTGATTCGGGAAGTCCCGAGACGCTAAGCCAGACCTGAAACGGAAAGAATATAAAAATTAATGCTGATACGAATGCAATCCTTTTATCAAAACATATCTCAGCTATTTTGTAGAAAAAAATTACATTGGCTGCTGAAAAAATTATGTTAACAATTGTAGCGGCGAGAAAAAGATCCTTAACGAAGATCATCACAAAACCGTTTATCCAGAAATGCGGAGTAAGCCAGACGCCGGAGTCTATAACAGGTCTTTGCAGCCATTCGAAAGATTTCACTGTGCGGCAGAAGTCGTCAGCTGACAGCCACCTGTAGCCCGATCCCAGAATTATCATCTGAAAAATAAATTTTATGATGATAAGAAAAAGGATCTGAGTAAAGCTGCTTGACAGAAAATGATTTATGAAAGTTCTGACTTTACCGCTGAAACTAAGGGTTTTATTTTCCGCTGTTAATTCCAAATAGAATTTAATTCTTATTTATTATGTAATTTTATTCTGAATGTAGTGCCTTTCCCGACTGTTGATTCGAGCACCAGTAATTTTCCTTTGTGATAATCCTCGATGATCCTTTTCGAAAGACTCAGCCCAAGTCCCCATCCTCTGGTTTTGGTAGAATATCCGGGTCTGAAAATGTCTTTCTTGAACTTCGTGTCAATGCCTTTTCCGCTATCGGTCACATCAATGATCACCTCGCTTCCGACTGCAGAAATATTGATTATTATAAATCCGTCGGTTCTCTCCATTGCGTCAATTGCATTCTTGATCAGATTTTCTATAACCCATTCAAAAAGATCCTTATTAATGTTTGCATATATTTCATTCGGACTGTTTATGGAAATTTCAACCTTCTTCTTTTGACTGCCGTCCGCACTGACGAGTGTCGGTATTCTCTTTTCAAAATATTCAGTTACTTTTCCAATGACTGCCGTTACGTTTTCCTCTACAAGTTTTGGCTGAGAACCTATCTTGGAAAATCTGCCGGCAATTTTCCCCAATTTATCTACATCGTTACTGATCTCGTTTGTTGTTTCAATAAGTTCAGGAGTCTGCGGTTCAACATTTTTCAGCATTTCAATCCAGCCCATCAGAGATGAAAGGGGCGTGCCGAGCTGATGAGCAGTTTCCCTCGATAGTCCGACCCAGATATTACTCTGTTCATTTTTTTTAATGTATGAAAATCCGATATAACCGAGGAAGACAAAAATGATCGCCGTGATGAGCTCAAACACCGGCAGAAGTTTGAGTTCGGTCACAAGTCCCGACTGTCCGTAATGAACATAATTTAAAATTACGGAATCCTTATAAGATACTATGATCGGCGGATTTATTTCATCCATCTCTCTTGCGATCTTCATAAGATATTCTTTTTTCTTATTTTCCGGCATCGTTGTATCGTATTCTACATTCTTAGTAAGAATAATTTCCTTCTGATCCCTGTCCGTAGCAATGATCGGAAAATTTATCTGCGGAAGTATCTGATCAAAAATAAATCCGTATTCGCCGGATGAATTATCGTCATTGGCGAGATACTCCATTGATTTCGCATACAGCCCTGCAATGTCCCGCTCTCTGTTTTGAATTCGCTGAGCGAGAATCTGAGTATAGATTAAAATAACCATTGCAATGACAACGCCGATCGTGATCAGCGCTATCTTTATATTAAATGAGCCGAATTTATTCATTAAGCTAAGAGTTTCGTTTTAATATATTGTATAAAAATACTTATTTAAATTTATTAATTATTGTCTAAAAAAGTTTTAATACTTTCGGCGTTAACAATTTCTTTGTTAATAATGTTTTTGTATGCGCTGACACTCGGAAGCGCTGACATACCGGTTTCCGGAATATTTAAACTTTTTTCCGAAGGCAATGAATCCTCAAAGGACATAATTCTCAACATCAGACTTCCGAGAATTCTGAACTCAATGATAGTCGGCGCGTCGCTTTCCTGTTCAGGAATGATACTTCAGTCAATGCTGAGAAACAGTCTAGCCGAACCCGGACTGCTCGGCATTTCAGCAGGCGCAGGTCTTGGAGCGATTCTTACTTTTATTCTGCCGGTAAGTTTTTCATTTTTACTTATTACTCCTGTATCATTTATCTTTGCAATATTAACAACACTTATGATCTTTTTCTTTGCAAAAGGATTCAGAAGAAAGAACAGTAATTTCATTTCATCCAACAAGATCATACTTGCAGGAATTGCGGTAAGCGCCTTCATATCTTCGATCAACGGACTTCTTCTTCTTTTATCCGGGAGTTCGGTCATGCAGATAATTTACTGGCTGAACGGCGGATTATCGGGAAGGGGATGGAATGAATTCAATCTCGGAATATTCTTTGCCGCCGCCGGTGTCACCGGAGCTTTTCTTATTTCAAAGGATCTGAATGTTTTAAATCTAAGCGAAGAGCTTGCTGTTTCGCTCGGACTTGATCTGAAAAAATTTCAGAAGATATGTATAATACTTTCATCAGTGCTTGCAGCAACGGCTGTCTCCATTGCAGGTATAATCAGTTTCGTCGGACTGATAGTTCCGAATCTTTCGAAACTTCTGATAGGAAATGATCACAGATATTCCGTTCCGTGTACAGTAATTCTCGGCGCATTATTTTTACTTACAGCGGATACGGTTTCGAGAATGGTGATTGCGCCTTCGGAAATACCCGTCGGCATTGTAACTTCGCTTATCGGCGCGCCGGTATTTATCTGGCTGATATTCAGAAAAAATAAAAACTGAATCTGAAGAATGAACATTAATCTCAATGACACAATAGCTGCGATCTCAACTCCGCCGGGAGAAGGCGGAATTGCAGTGATCAGAATTTCCGGCGCTGATGCATTTAAGATTACGGAAAGTATTTTTTATAAAGATAAAGCGGGAAGGCATTCCGTTAAGTTAAATGAATTTGAATCGCATACGGTTCACTTCGGATTTATTTCTGCCGGAGAAAGTATCATTGATGAATCGCTTGTGACAATATTCAGGAATCCGAATTCATATACCGGTGAGGATGTAATTGAAATTTCATCTCACGGCGGAAATTTCATAGCCCGGAAAATTTTAAAACTGATACTGAGTAAGGGCGCAAGACTTGCCGAGCCGGGTGAATTTACAAGACGCGCATTCCTTAACGGAAAAATGGATCTTGCTCAGGCGGAAGCGGTTGCGGATCTGATAAGTTCGCAGACCGAATCTGCTCATGCATCATCAATAAAGCAGCTCGAAGGATCGCTGTCGGAATTAGTGCACGGCATAAAGGAAGAAATTATAAATGTAACTTCGCTTATCGAACTCGAACTCGACTTCGCAGAAGAAGATCTTGAATTTGTAAAAAAGGACGAGGTTAGAAATAAGATCGAAAAAATTATTACGCGTCTTGAATCCGTCATAGCTTCTTACATTCAGGGAAAGGTGATCCGCGAAGGCGTGCGGCTTGTGATAGCCGGCAGACCAAACAGCGGCAAGTCGTCGCTTTTAATTATCTGCTGAAGACAAACCGCGCAATAGTAAGCGACATTGCAGGCACTACAAGAGATTTTATAGAAGAACGGCTTATTATAGGCGGAATAGTTTTTAATCTCACTGACACAGCAGGTCTGCGTTCATCGGAAGATCATATAGAAAGCGAAGGGATAAAAAGAAGTTTCAGCAAGATAGATGAAGCGGATCTGATAATTTATCTCATAGATTCGTCTGCAGGTGATAATGAAACGGCGGAAGAAATGAATTCTATCGAAAAGAATTTTGATCAGAAGAAAACGATTCCCGTATTTTCAAAATCCGATCTTGGAAAAATTAGAGAGGGAAAACTAGAGGAAAAACTTTACCGGAAAAAGCTTCGGATGTAAAAGCTGCGAAAGCAAAAGACTTATTAAATATTTCCCTTCTAAAGGACGAAAGCATAGAAGCTCTGAAAAACGCCATGCTGAAAAAATTATCACTCGAAAATATTACATCAGATAAGTCCGGTGAAATAATAATCACTAATCTCCGTCACAGGATCTGTCTTGAGAATACGGTATCATCTCTTAAGAACGCAGCCGCTACACTTGATGAAGGAATGACCGGCGAATTTCTCTCAGTCGATCTGCGGAATTCTCTCTGAGTCATCTCGGCGAGATCACGGGAGAAGTGACGAACGATGACATACTTAATAATATTTTCAGAAATTTCTGTATCGGAAAGTGAAGTATGAAAACATGTGAAAGTAAATATATCTATCAGCTATATAATACAAGCAGTTAATGTTTATTTGTTGTCAAATCCATCCAAAACGTTGAAATAAAAAAAGGCTAGTCTATGGAAGAAAATATCCATAGTAAGTATTTTTGTTTATCCAAAAACCAAAATACACCTAGCCATGAACAATATAACATTATTCAGTCAAATAATTAATAAATTAAGCAGAGAAGATTTCAGAAAAATTGTAGGTAAATATGAAACGGATAAACACAGCAAAGGTATTAATAGTTGGACACATATGGTATCAATGCTCTATCTTCATTTTTCTAATTCAAATTCACTGGATGAAATAAGTAATGGTCTTAGACTAAGCGGAGGAAACTTAAATCATTTAGGAATAACAAAGAAGGTTCCAAAGAAGTCATCATTATCTTATATAAATAAACACAGGGACTGGCATTTATTCTGTGAATTTTTTCGGAAGACGTTGTTTACAATTCAATCAGAACAAAATTTTAAACGAGAGAAGTTTAAATTTAAAATTAAGAGAAAGATATTTGCATTAGATTCAACATTAATAAGTTTATGTTTATCGTTATACGATTGGGCAAAATACAAAAGTACCAAAGGAGCAGTTAAACTTCATACATTACTTGATTACGACGGTTGTCTTCCGGTCTATATACACGTTACAGATGGAAAAGTACCGGATAATAAAGCAGCATATTTTGTAAAAATACCCTCTGGCAGTGTAGTCGTGGCTGATAGAGCGTATGTAGATTTTAATTTATTAAATAAGTGGGACGAAGCTAAGATTAACTTTGTAGTAAGATTAAAAGATAATGTACAGTTTATACCATATGGTGAAAGACCTCTACCGGAAAATAAAGATTCAAATATTCTCAAAGATGAAGTAATATTATTATTTAAAGAAGATACCCGGGCAAAATATCCTGAGAAATTAAGACGCGTGGCAGTATATGATTCTGAAAATGATCAGACAATAGAAATAATAACTAATAATTTTAATTGGACGGCATCTACAGTTGCTGATCTTTATAAGCGCCGTTGGGATATAGAAACTTTCTTTAAAGGACTGAAAAGTCATTTAAAAATCAAATCTTTTGTAGGTACAAATGAAAATGCAGTAATGGTACAGATTTGGACAGCATTTATTAGTTATTTAATTTTGAGGTATTTAAAAGCAATTGCAAAGTATGGATGGAGTCTTTCGAATCTGATTGCGGCAATAAGGGCATGTTTATTTTTGAAAATTGATCTCAGAGGCTTCTTAGATGAGCCATTTAAACCTCCGGATGAGTTGATAACCGATGGAAGACAGGAAAAATTATTCCAAAGTAAAAAAAAATAGTGAAGGGTAGTTTAAAAATAGAAAAATAATCCGTCCAAAACGGTATTAGTTAATAACTTTTTGTGTTTATAAAAAATGTTTTGGACTGCACTGTCACAAATTATTCTTCGTAGATTATTTTGATTTGTTTATTAATTTTATTTCTCTTAGATTCTTATCACTTGAACATAATTAAAGAACAAAATTTTTTTGGACAATGGTCCCAAAAAAAAAGTTGAAAAAAGATAACGATAAAAAGCTCTTCTGAACTCATTCATAACATGTCCCAAATTCACCTCCTCCTTTGAATTGTAACTTACTTATATAATTCTCTAAAAGACTTTCATTACAGTCTTACTTTTATTTAAGAGCTGAAGATTTTTTTTGCAGTTTAAAAATCTTTCAGTATTCTATAATTGATTAAAGTAAAATATGAAAACAGAGCTACCGATTTTTTCATATTTCATTCCTCCTAAATTCATTTCCGGAAGAATAAAAGGAATAATTCAAAAGGACATAACGTTCTTAGTGATAAACACCAAAATTATAATTGGTACTTCAGCAAAACATTCAGCAAAACATTCAGCAAAACATTCAGCAAAACATTCAGCAATATTACCAATGCTTTTTGGAAATTGAGTTTTCCTAAAAATAAAGTTTTAATACACAGAATTTAAAGTAAAATAAAAGTGATCATGAAAAAAATAAAGTACACTTTGATTATGACAGTTTTTCTGTCTGCATTATTGTTTCCGTCAGCAAAGGTAAATGCAAACTGGATGAAGAATGAGATCAGATCATCACCGGAAGGTTATCAGACAAATCATAATATTCAGTCAGCTGAATCATCAGGATCAGAAAAAAAGGATTCTCTTCCCGAAGGAGTGACTCAGGACTGGTTAAACAGTCTTCAGGACGAGAACAGCAACAGGATAATCAATGAGACAAATTCCGGGACTTCAGAGAGATCACGAAGATCCTGAAAGGTGATGCTATACGAAGAAAGATATTTAACGGTCAGGCGGCGAACAACTATTTCGGTTATTCGGTCTCTTCAGCCGGTGATGTAAACGGAGATGGTTTTGATGACATAATTGTAGGTGCACAAGGTTATAATTCAAATACCGGACGGGCATATATATATTTCGGAGGACTGATCATGAACACAGCAGCGGATGTAATAATAACCGGAGCTGCACCCGGATATGTACTTGGATATCCGGTTTCGTCAGCAGGAGATGTAAACGGCGACGGTTATTCTGATGTGATAGTCGGAGCAATTGGATATTCTACTAACACCGGCAGGCATAGCATATATATTTCGGCGGAGCGTCGATGAATAATTCTGCTGATGTAACGATGACAGGCGATGCGGCAGGAGACTTTTCGGTGCATCAGTCTCCTCCGCCGGCGATGTGAACGGCGACGGCTGTTCTGATGCTGATAGTCGGAGCTTACGGATTTTCTTCATCTACCGGAAAGACGTATGTCTTTTTCGGCGGCGCAGGCATGAATAACGTTGCCGATGTAACAATGACCGGTGAGGCAACCGGCGACTTTTTTGGTGCATCAGTCTCCTCCGCCGGCGATGTGAACGGCGACGGCTATTCCGATTTGATAGTCGGAGCATACGGATATTCTTCATCTACCGGCAGGGCGTATGTTTTTTTCGGAAGTGCAGTTATGGATAGTGCTGCCGATTTAACAATGACAGGAGAAGGAGCATTAAACAAATTCCGGAGAATCAGTCTCCTCCGCCGGCGATGTGAACGGCGACAGCTATTCTGATGTGATCATCCGGGGCAAATAGATATTCTGGTTTAAGAGGCAGAGCATACGTATACTTCGGCGGCGCAGCATGGACAATGCTGCAGATGTTACAATGACGGGTGTAGCAATGTAAATAACTTTTTCGGGATTTCAGTCTCCTCTGCCCGGCGATGTGAACGGCGACAGCTATTCCGATGTGATCGTCGGAGCATTTGGTTATTCTGTAAATACCGGAAGGGCGTATAGTGTTCTTCGGCGGCGCAGGTATGAATAATGTTGCCGATGTAACACTGACAGGTGAAGCTACACAGAACTATTTTGGATATTCAGTCTCCTCAGCGGGCGATGTAAACGGCGACGGCTATTCTGATATTATAGTAGGGGCTTATCGTTACTCATCAAATACCGGCAGAGTTTATCTTTATGATTACTTCATGAAAAATGAGATTGTCCCGGATGTAAAAATGACAGGCGAAGGATCCGGCAACCAATTCGGATATTCAGTCTCTTCAGCGGGTGATGTGAACGGCGACGGCTATTCCGATGTGATCGTAGGTGCATATCTATATTCCGGATCTACCGGCAGAGCATATGTCTTTTTCGGCGGCGCAGGAATGGATAATGTTGCTGATGTAATAATGACAGGTGAGGCAGGAAGCAACTATTTTGGATCATCAGTATCTTCAGCCGGCGATGTCAACGGCGACGGTTATTCCGATGTGATAGTCGGTGCATATCGTCATTCTTCATTTACCGGCAGGGCGTATGTCTTCTTCGGCGGCGCAGGTATGGACAATGCTGCAGATGTTACAATGACCGGTGAAGCGACATCCAACGTGTTTGGGTATTCAGTCTCCTCTGCCGGCGATGTGAACGGCGACGGCTATTCCGATGTGATAGTCGGTGCATATGGATATTCTTCAAGTACCGGCAGGGCGTATATCTTCTTCGGCGGCGCAGGAATGGATAGTACAGCCGATGTTATAATGACAGGTGATGCAGGAAGCAACTATTTTGGATCATCAGTATCTTCAGCCGGCGATGTAAATGGTGACGGCTATTCAGATATGATAGTAGGTGCATATCTATATTCCGGATCTGCCGGCAGAGCGTATGTCTTCTTCGGCGGCGCAGGTATGAACAATATTGCAGATGTAACAATGACAGGTGAAATTATAGATAACTATTTTGGAAAATCGGTATCTAGTGCCGGAGATGTAAACGGGGATGGCTATTCTGATGTGATAGTAGGTGCAGACGGATATTCTTCAAATACGGGCAGAGCGTATGTCTTCTTCGGCGGCGCAGGCATGGACAATGCTGCTGATGTAATAATGACAGGTGAAGGAACAAGCAACTATTTTGGATATTCGGTTTCCACAGCCGGCGATGTGAACGGCGACGGTTATTCTGATGTGATAGTAGGTGCAGACGGATATTCTTCAAATACCGGCAGGTCATATATATATTCCGGGGCATGGTCTATGGATAGTATTGCAGATGTAACAATGACAGGTGAAATTACAAATAACTATTTTGGAAAATCGGTATCTAGTGCCGGAGATGTAAACGGGGATGGCTATTCTGATCTAATTACAGGTGCTAATGTTTATTCTTCATTTACCGGCAGTTCATATATTTATCTGGGCTCTGCGATTTCCGCAAAGCCAATTTTGAATTATGTAAAAGACGTACCAAATGATCAGGGCGGATATGTAAATATTAAATGGGCGAGGAGCAGCTATGATGTGAATGGTAATGATCTGATATCTGATTACATAGTCTACAGAAGTTTTCCTCCTATCAATGGACATTTTTCCTGGGAAGAAAGAGCGGTTGTTCCGGCTACGAAGAGATCATTTTATACTTTTACTGATAATACACCATCAGATTCTTCAACCGGAGGAAGCGGAACTATGTATTATCAAATAATGGCACGTACTTCCAATCCGTCACATTACTGGCTTTCAGGAATTCTTTACGGCAGAAGCATTGACAACATTGCGCCTCTTATGGTATCACCTTTCACGGCTGCAGCTTCAGGACCGGATGTACTGCTTAACTGGAAAAGAAGCACTGCTCCTGATCTTTTGAATTATGTCCTGTTCAGGAACAGAGAACAGGATATTGATCCTTATTCAGAAATTCCGCTGACCTCTGTCACAGACTCGTCTTATCTCGATTCATCTCCCCTCAGCGGATTATTTTATTATTTTTTAGTCGCACAGGATATTCACGGAAATTACAGTCCGGCAGCAGTTACTGAAAGTCCGAACATAACTGTTGATCTTAAAATGTTCATAGAAGGATTTTATAATGCGGGCAGCAATTCGCAGGAAACTGATACAATCACTGTTTATCTTAGAAATTCAACTTCACCATATTCAATAGCAGATCAGACGAGTGGCGTTGTTTCAGCTAACGGTACAGCACAGCTGAAATTCGGCAATGCAGTAATCGGAAATTATTATTTGCAATAACTCACAGAAACAGTATTGAAACATGGGTGCGTTACCGGTTTCAGTTGCAACCGGAAGTCCGACATATTATGATCTCAGCAATTCATTATCACAGGCATATGCAGGCAATCAGATTCAGGTGGATGCATCTCCTGTAAGATTTGCACTATACAGCGGAGATGTGAATCAGGACGGGACGATAGATCTTACAGACGGAAGTCTGATAGATAATGATGCATTCAACTTTGCGTCCGGATATCTGCAGACGGATTTAAATGGAGACGGCATTGTCGATATTTCTGACGCTCTATTTGCTGATAATAACGGGTTTAATTTTGTGAGTAAAATTACACCTTAAGAGTAATTTCAAATTTCAAATGTCAAATTGTTTGAGAAAGTTTCGATTTAAGTTTTTCCGCCGTTGTTGGTCTTAGTGAGCGAAGCGAGCGTTACCAACAACAAACGGAACTGTATTCGCTCAATGTTCGATGTTCAATTTAGAAAAGTTACTTGCTGTATTCAAAATTATATAAGTATTTGAAAAATAGTATTCTGAATTTATTATAAAATATATCATGAAAAAATAAAGCACACCTTATTAATGACATTTCTGCTTACTGCTGTATTATATCCGGCATTAGAAGTAAATGCAAACTGGATGAAGAAAGAGACCAAATCTTCACCGGAAGGTTATCAGTCAGTTCAGAAAGTTCAGTCAGCTGAATCATCAGGATCAGAAAAAAAGGATTCGCTTCCAGATGGTGTCACACAGGACTGGCTAAACAATCTTCGGGACGAGAACGGAAACAGGATAATCAATGAGACAAACGCCGGGATTTCAAGAGAGATCCCCGAAGATCCTGAAGGTGATGCTATGCAGAGAAAGATATTTACCGGTGCGGGAACAGACAATTATTTCGGTTATTCGGTATCATCAGCCGGCGATGTGAATGGAGACGGTTATGATGATATAATTGTGGGTGCATACGGCTTTAATAATAATACAGGCCGGGCATATATATATTTCGGGGCACAGAATATAATGAATACAAATGTTGATGTTATTTTAACAGGAGAGGGAATGAACAACTTTTTTGGAGCATCAGTCTCCTCAGCTGGCGATGTAAACGGCGACGGCTATTCTGATGTGATAGTCGGTTCTGCTCCAACCGGCAGAGCATATATATATTTCGGAGGACGCATCAATGAATAATACAGCAGATTTAATAATGACAGGTGAAACGCCAGGTATTTTGGATATTCAGTCTCCTCAGCGGGTGATGTAAACGGCGACGGCTATTCTGATGTGTTAATAAGTGCTTCGTATTATTCTTCAAGTACCGGAAGGGCATATATATATTTCGGAGGAGCATCTATGGATACTACAGCAGATTTAACAATGACAGGCGAGAATTCAAACAACTATTTTGGAAATTCAGTCTCCTCAGCAGGCGATGTAAACGGTGACGGTTATTCAGATGTGATAATCGGCGCAAACAGCTATTCTTCATCTACCGGCAAAGCATATATATATTTCGGAGGAACATCAATGGATACTACAGCAGATCTAACAATGACAGGTTAGACAACTGCCAGTCAATTTGGTATTTCAGTCTCTTCAGCAGGTGATGTAAACAGCGACGGCTATTCTGATGTGATAATCGGTGCAAACGGATATTCTTCATCTACCGGCAGAGCATATATATATTTTGGCGGTGCGTCAATGAATAATACGGCAGATGTAATAATGACAGGCGAAGCATCTTTAAATTCTTTTGGGGGATCAGTCTCCTCAGCGGGCGATGTAAACGGCGACAGCTTTAGTGATGTGATAATCGGAGCAAACAATTATTCTTCAACTACGGGCAGAGCATATATATTCTTTGGAGGATCGTCAATGAATAATGTTGCAGATGTAACAATGACTGGTGAAGGAACAAATATCAACTTTGGATATTCAGTCTCCTCCGCCGGTGATGTAAATGGTGACGGTTATTCTGATGTTATTGCCGGTGCCTGGGGATATTCTACTTCAACCGGCAGAGCTTATATTTATGATTACTTTATGAAAAATGATATCACACCGGATGTAACTATGACGGGTGGAGCAACAAATAACTATTTTGGATATTCAATCTCCTCAGCGGGCGATATAAACGGTGACGGTTATTCTGATGTAATTGTCAGCGCTCTTTCATATAGATCATATATATTTTTTGGAGGAGTATATATGGATAATACAGCAGATGTTACAATGACAGGCGAGGATACCAATTCGGATATTCAGTCTCCTCAGCGGGCGATGTAAACAGTGACGGCTATTCTGATGTGATAATAGGTTCTACGGCTACCGGAAGTGCATATATTTATTTCGGAGGAGTATCTATGGATACTACGGCAGATGTAATAATGACAGGAGAGAGTTTTTTTGGTAATTCTGTATCTACAGCGGGCGATGTAAACAGCGACGGCTATTCTGATGTGATAATCGGTGCAAACGGATATTCTTCATCTACCGGCAGAGCATATATATATTTTGGCGGTGCGTCAATGAATAATACGGCAGATGTAATAATGACAGGCGAAGCAACATTTAACTATTTTGGAAATTCTGTCTCTTCAGCCGGCGATGTAAACGGCGACGGCTATTCTGATGTGATAGTCGGTGCAGGCTTGTATTCTTCATTAACCGGCAGAGCATATATATATTTCGGCGGAGCATCTGGATAATATTGCAGATGTGACAATTACAGGTCAGGCAACAGGCAATAGGCCCTGGAATATCAGTTTCATCAGCTGGCGATATGAACGGTGACGGCTATTCTGATTTGATTGTCGGTGCTCCTACATATTGATCCAATACAGGCAGAGCATATATATGTTTTGGCGGAGCGTCTGTGGATACTGCAGCAGATGTGACAATGACAGGAGAGACAACAAATAATATTTTTGGAAATTCGGTCTCCTCTGCGGGCGATGTAAACGGCGACGGCTACACAGATGTGATTGTCGGTGCATATGGATATTCTATCAATACCGGCAGATCATATATATATTTCGGGGGCTGCGACTGTGGACAATATTGCAGATGTGACAATGACAGGTGAGATTACAAATAACTATTTTGGAAAGTCAGTATCCTCCGCAGGTGATATAAACGGCGACGGCTATTCAGACGTGAGCGTAGGTGCATATGTATATTCTTCCAATACCGGTAGATCTTATATTTATCTGGGCTCTGCGATTTCCGCAAAGCCAATTTTGAATTATGTAAAAGACGTACCAAATGATCAGGGCGGATATGTAAATATTAAATGGGCGAGGAGCAGCATTGACGTAAATGGTAATAATACAATAACAGATTATATTGTTTACAGAAGTTATCCTCCTATAGGAGGACAATTTTCCTGGGAGGAAAGATCAGTAATTCAGGCGACAAAGAGATCATTTTATACTTTTACTGATCATACGCCTTCTGATTCAGGATCAAACAACAGCGGCAATTTTTTCTATAAAGTAAGGGCAAAAACTTCCAATATAAATTCTTACTGGGAATCAGCAATACTCTCCGGAAGAAGCATAGACAATATTCCGCCATTTATTGTATCACCTTTCACGGCTGCAGCTTCAGGACCGGATGTCCTGCTTAACTGGAAAAGCAGCACTGCGCCGGATCTTCTGAATTATGTCCTGTTCAGAAATGTAAATCCGACTATCGATCCTTATACTGAAACTCCCTGGATGACTGCAACTGATTCAATTTTGCTGGATACCTCAACATTATCCGGAACATATTATTATTTTATAGTGGCGCAGGATATTCACGGAAATTACAGTCCGGCAGCAGTTACTGAAAGTCCGAATATAACAGTTTATCTTAAAATTTTCATAGAAGGATTATATAATGCAGGCAGTAATTCGCAGGTAAGTGATACAATCACTGTTTATCTGAGAAATTCAATTTCACCATATTCAATTGCAGATCGGACGAATGGCGTTGTTTCATCTGACGGAACAGCTCAGCTGAAATTCGGCAATGCAGTAAACGGAAATTATTATATATCTGTAACTCACAGAAACAGCATTGAAACCTGGAGTGCGTTACCGGTTTCAGTTGCAACCGGCAGTCCGATATCTTTTGATCTCAGCAGTGCCTTATCACAGGCATATGCAGGCAATCAGATACAGGTGGATGCATCTCCTGTAAGATTTGCAGTATACAGCGGCGACGTAAATCAGGACGGGACGATAGATCTGAGTGACGGCAGTCTGATCGACAATGATGCTTTCAATTTTGCATCTGGATACATTCAGACAGATGTAAACGGCGACGGCATTGTCGATATTTCTGACGCTGTATTTGCTGATAATAACGGGTTTAATTTTATAAGTAAAATTACGCCTTGATTCAATGTTCAATGTTCAATTTACAATGTTCAATTCCGCCGTTGTTGGTCTTAGTGAGCGAAGCGAGCGACCAACAACAAACGGAACTGTATTCGCTCAATGTTCGATGTTCAATTTAGAAAAGTTACTTGCTGTATTCAAAATTATATAAGTATTTGAAAAATAGTATTCTGAATTTATTATAAAATATATCATGAAAAAAATAAAGCACACCTTATTAATGACATTTCTGCTTACTGCTGTATTTTATCCGTCATTAGAAGTAAATGCAAACTGGATGAAGAAAGAGATCAAATCTTCCCAGGAAGGTTATCAGTCAGTTCAGAAAGTAGAATCATCAGGATCAGAAAAAAAGGATTCTCTTCCCGATGGTGTCACACAGGACTGGCTAAACAATCTTCGGGACGAGAACGGAAACAGGATAATCAATGAGACAAACGCCGGGATTTCAAGAGAGATCCCCGAAGATCCTGAAGGTGATGCAATGCAGAGAAAGATATTTAACGGTCTTGGAACAAATAATAATTTCGGTAAATCTGCTTCCTCAGCCGGCGATGTGAATGGTGACGGGTATGATGATATAATTGTAGGAGCTGACAGCTATAATTCTAATACCGGAAGGGCATATATATATTACGGAGGACTGATCATGAATACAGCAGCAGATGTAATACTGACCGGAGCTGCACCCGGATATAGATTTGGGTATCCGGTTTCGTCAGCGGGTGATGTGAACGGCGACGGATATTCAGATGTGATCGTCGGTGCATATGGATTTTCTACTAACACCGGCAGAGCTATATATATTTCGGAGGTTCATCAATGAATAATACTTCAGATGTAACGTTGACAGGTGATGCTGTAAATAATTATTTCGGTTATTCGGTCTCATCAGCTGGTGATGTAAACGGCGACGGATATTCAGATGTGATCGTCGGAGCATTTGGTTTTTCTTCAAATACCGGCAGAGCTTATATATATTTTGGCGGAACTTCAATGAATAATACAGCAGATGCAATAATGACCGAAGGTTCATCAGGTAACTATTTTGGGGCTAATATTTCGTCAGCGGGTGATTTAAACGGCGACGGCTATTCAGATGTAATTGTCGGTGCTGAAGGATATTCCTCAAATACCGGCAGAGCATACATATACTTCGGAGGAGCTTCAGTAGATAGCATTGCAGATGTAATAATGACAGGTGAATCAACAGGTAACAATTTTGGAATTTCTGTTTCATCAGCCGGTGATGTAAACGGTGACGGCTATTCTGATGTGATAGTAGGAGCCCGGGGTTATTCTTCTTACACAGGCAGAGCATATATATATTTCGGGGGAGGAATAATGAATAATACTGCAGATATTACAATGACAGGCGTGGGAATAAGCGACCAATTTGGATATTCGGTTTCCAAAGCCGGTGATATTAATGGTGACGGCTATTCTGATGTGATAATAGGTGCATATGCAGTTTTAACAAATACTGGCCGTGCATATATATTTTTTGGAGGATCGAATATGAATAATATTGAGGATGTGACAATAACAGGTGAAGCAACGAACAACTATTTTGGAATCTCAGTCTCTTCAGCGGGCGATGTAAACGGCGACGGCTATTCTGATATTATAGTAGGGGCTTACGGTTACTCTTCAAATACAGGCAGAGTGTATCTTTATGACTACTTCATGAAAAATGAGATCATACCTGATGTGACAATGACGGGAGAGGGAACAAACAGCCTATTTGGATATACGGTCTCCTCAGCGGGCGATGTAAACGGTGACGGCTATTCTGATATTATAGTAGGTGCTTACGGTTACTCTTCATCTACAGGCAAAGCATATATATATTTCGGCGGCGCAGGCATGGACAATGCTGCCGATGTTACAATGACAGGTGAAGCAGACATCCAACGTGTTCGGGATTTCAGTCTCCACCGCCGGCGATGTAAACGGCGACGGCTATTCAGATGTGATCATCGGTGCACGCAAATTCTTCAAATACCGGTCGTGCATATATATATTTCGGCGGAGCGTCTATGGATAGCTTATCAGATTTGATCATGACAGGTGAATCTACAAATAACAATTTTGGTTATTCTGTCTCAACAGCCGGCGATGTAAACGGCGACGGCTATTCTGATATTATCGTCGGTGCATATGGATATTCTACATTAACCGGCAGATCATATATATATTTTGGCGGAGCGTCAATGAATAATACAGCTGATGTAATAATGACCGGCGAGACAATAAGTAACCAATTTGGTCGTTCAGTCTCCTTTGCCGGCGATTTGAACGGCGACGGTTATTCGGATGTGATAATCGGTGCATTTCAAAATTCTTCAAATACCGGCAGAGCGTATATCTATTTAGAGGTGTGTCTATGGATAGCTTATCAGATTTGATCATGACAGGTGAAGCAACATTTAACTATTTTGGAAATTCTGTCTCCACAGCGGGCGATGTAAACGGCGACGGTTATTCTGATATTATCGTAGGTGCATTTGGATATTCTTCATTTACCGGAAGATCATACATATACTTCGGAGGAACAGTTATGAATAATATTGCAGATGTAATAATGACAGGTGAATCAACAAGTAACAATTTTGGAATTTCTGCTTCATCAGCCGGTGATGTAAACGGTGACGGCTATGCAGATGTGATCGTCGGAGCAGATGGATATTCTTCTAACACCGGCAGAGCATATATATATTTCGGGGCATCGTCAATGGATAGTATTGCAGATGTGAAAATGACAGGCGGGGCAGCAGGCGACTTATCTGGAATTTCTGCTTCATCAGCCGGCGATGTAAACGGTGACGGCTATTCAGATGTGATCATTGGTGCCCGGGGTTATTCTTCTTACACCGGCAGAGCATATATTTATCTGGGTTCGGCGATTTCCGCAAAGCCAATTTTGAATTATGTAAAAGATGTACCAAATGATCAGGCGGATATGTAAATATTAAATGGGCGAGGAGCAGCTATGACGTAAACAGCAATGATCTTATAACAGATTATATCGTTTACAGAAGCTATCCACCTTCCGGAGGACAATTTTCATGGGAAGTAAGATCTGTAATTCCGGCAAGAAAGAGATCATTTTATACTTTTACAGATAATACTCCTTCTGATTCTTCTACCGGAGGAAATGGAACTATGTTTTATCAGATAATGGCGCGTACTTCCAGTCCGTCTAATTACTGGCTTTCAGGAATCCTTTACGGCAGAAGCATCGATAACATTGCGCCAACTATGGTAACATTGTTCACGGCGGCAGCATCCGGACCTGATGTAAGACTGAACTGGAATCGAAACACTGCGCCAGATCTTTTAAATTATGTCCTTTTTAGAAATGTAAATCCGACTATTGACCCAAATACCGAAACTCCCTGGGCAACAGCAACTGACACTACTTTACTGGACACTGCACCGCTCAGCGGATTATATTATTATTTTATAGTAGCGCAGGACATTCACGGGAATTACAGTCCGGTTTCGTCAGCTCAGAGCCCTGTAACTATTCTGGATCTAAGTGTATTCATAGAAGCATTTTATAATTCAGGAAGCAATACACAAATAAGTGATACAGTTTTGGTTCAATTGAGAAATCCGGCATCGCCGTTTGCAGTTGCGGAAGAAGTGAAAGGATTAGTTGCATCAGACGGAACGGTTCAGCTTATTTTCGAAAATGCAGCGAGTGGAAATTACTACATCACTGTTATTCACAGGAACAGTATTGAGACGTGGAGCGCAACACCGGTTTCAATAACTTCGGGCAATACAAATACATATGATTTTTCAACTGCATCATCACAGGCATATGGCAGCAATCAGATACAGATAGATGCAGCGCCGGTAAGATATGGAGTTTACAGCGGAGATGTAAATCAGGACGGGACAATTGATCTGACTGACGGAAGTCTTATCGATAACGATGCATTAAGTTTTGCTTCAGGATATCTGCCGACTGATGTAAACGGCGATGGAGTAGTGGACCTTGCAGATGCGGTGTTTGCTGATAATAACGGGTTTAATTTCATAAGTAAAATTACGCCATGATTCAATGTTCAATGTTCAATGTTCGATGTTCAATGTTCAATTTACAATTTAGAATTTAGAGCAGTTATTTGTTGAATTCAAATTTATATAATTATATGAAAATAGTATTCTGAATTTATTATAAAATATATCATGAAAAAAATAAAGTACACCTTATTAATGACATTTCTGCTTGCTGCTGTATTTTATCCGTCATTAGAAGTAAATGCAAACTGGATGAAGAAGGAGATCAGATCTTCACCGGAAGGATATCAGACAGATCTCAATATACAGTCAGTTGAATCATCAGGATCAGAAAAAAAAGATTCTCTGCCCGAAGGAGTGACACAAGACTGGTTAAACAGGCTTCGTGACGAGAACGCAACAGGATAATCAATGAGACAAATCCGGGACTTCTCGAGAGATCCCCGAAGATCCTGAAGGTGATGCTATGCAGAGAAAGATATTTAACGGTCAGGCAGCGAACAACAATTTTTGGTACTTCAGTCTCCTCAGCCGGCGATGTAAATGGTGACGGTTATGATGACATAATCGTCGGAGCATACGGCTATAATTCAAATACCGGAAGGGCATATATATATTACGGAGGACTGATAATGAATACGGCAGCTGATGTAATAATAACCGGAAATGCAAACGGCGACCGTCTTGGAATTTCGGTTTCCACAGCGGGTGATGTAAACGGCGACGGCTATTTCGATGTGATAGTTGGTGCATACGGATATTCTTCAGATATGGGCAGAGCATATATATTTTTCGGCGGAGCTTCCATGAATAATTCTGCTGATGTAACGATGACAGGCGAAGCAGCAGGAAACTTTTTCGGTTATTCAGTCTCCACCGCCGGCGATGTCAACGGCGACGGCTATTCCGATGTGATAGTCGGAGCATATGAATATTCTTCATCTGCCGGCAGGACGTATGTCTTCTTCGGCGGTGCAGGCATGAACAATGCTGCCGATGTAAAAATGACAGGTGAAGCAGCATTTAACGATTTCGGTTTATCAGTCTCCACCGCCGGCGATGTGAACGGCGACGGCTATTCTGATGTGATAGTCGGAGCACGGGATTTTTCTTCAGTTACCGGCAGGGCATATGTGTTCTTCGGCGGCGCAGGTATGGATAGTACAGCCGATGTAATAATGACAGGTGAAGCAGCAGGCAACCATTTTGGTGTTTCAGTCTCCACCGCCGGCGATGTAAACGGCGACGGCTATTCAGATTTGATAGTCGGAGCATCCAGATATTCTTCATTTACCGGCAGGGCGTATGTGTTCTTCGGCGGCGCAGGCATGGACAATGCTGCTGATGTAATAATGACAGGTGAAGCAATAAGTAACTTTTTTGGTTTATCAGTCTCCTCCGCCGGCGATATAAACGGCGACGGCTATTCAGATGTGATAGTCGGTGCTATTGGATTTTCAACAAATACCGGCAGGGCGTATGTGTTCTTCGGCGGCGCAGGTATGAATAATGTTGCTGATTTAACACTGACAGGTGAAGCTACAGGGAACTATTTCGGATATTCAATCTCCTCTGCGGGCGATGTAAACGGCGACGGCTATTCTGATGTTTTAGTCGGTGCATATCGTTATTCTTCATTTACCGGCAGAGTTTATCTTTATGACTACTTCATGAAAAATGAGATAATACAGGATGTGACAATGACAGGTGAGACAACGAATAATATTTATGGATCATCAGTATCTTCAGCCGGCGATGTCAACGGCGACGGATACACAGATGTGATAGTCGGAGCATATGGATACTCTTCATATACAGGAAGAGTATATTTGTATTTCGGGGGACCGTCTATGAATAATGTTGCAGATGTGACAATGACAGGTGAAGCAACATTTAACTATTTTGGAAATTCTGTCTCTTCAGCCGGCGATGTGAACGGCGATGGTTATTCTGATGTGATAATCGGAGCATATGCATATTCATCATCAACCGGCAGAGTATACATATATTTCGGCGGAGCATCTATGGATAATATTGCAGATGTGACAATTACAGGTCAGGCAACAGGCAATAGGCTTGGAATATCAGTTTCATCAGCTGGCGATATGAACGGTGACGGCTATTCTGATTTGATCGTCGGAGTAAGCGGATATTCTTCATTTACCGGCAGTGCATACATATATTTTGGAGGAGAGTCATTGGATACTACTGCATATGTGACGATGACTGGCGAAACAATAAACAACTCATTTGGATATTCTGTCTCCACCGCCGGCGATGTGAACGGCGACGGTTATTCTGATGCGATCATCGGTGCTTATAATTATTCTTCTGCAACCGGCAGAGCGTATATATATTTCGGAGGTGTCTCAATGAATAATGCAGCAGATGTCATAATGACAGGTCAGGCAACCGGTAACTATTTTGGCAATTCTGTCTCCACCGCCGGTGATGTGAACGGCGACGGTCTTTCAGATGTGATCATCGGAGCATATTCATATTCTTCAGGTACCGGACAGGCATATGTATATTTGGGAGGTGTGTCAATGAATAATGTTGCAGACGTGACAATGATTGGTGGATCAACACAGAACAATTTTGGATATTCTGTCTCCACCGCCGGCGATGTGAACGGCGACGGCTATTCAGATGTGATAGTCGGTGCATACGGATACTCTTCAAATACCGGACAGACATATATATTTTTTGGTGCACCGTCCATGGATAGTATTGCAGATGTCACTATGAGAGGTGAAACTGCAAATAACTATTTTGGTGGCTCGGTCTCCACCGCCGGCGATGTGAACGGCGACGGCTATTCAGATCTAATTACAGGTGCATATGGATATTCTTCAACTACCGGCAGGGCATATATTTATTTTGGATCAGCCATTTCCGCAAAGCCAATACTGAATTATGTTAAAGACGTTCCGAATGATCAGGGCGGGTATGTTAGTATAAAATGGGCGAGGAGTTCTATTGATGTCTTTGGAAATGATCTGATCACAGGTTATTCTGTCTTCAGAAGTTATCCACCTTCAGGTGGGAATTTTTCCTGGGAGGAAGTCGGAACTGTGACCGCCGCTCACCATTCTTTTTATACTTATACTTCAAATACTCCAATAGATTCTTCAAACTTGGGAAATGGAACAATGTATTATCAGATAATGGCTCGAACTTCCAATCCGTTACATTACTGGCTTTCAGGAATCCTTTACGGCAGAAGCATTGACAATATTTCGCCGGTTATGGTGTCACCTTTTACAGCTGCTTCATCAGGACCGGCTGTATTGCTTAACTGGAAACGAAGCACTGCGCCTGATCTTCTGAATTATGTCCTGTTCAGAAATGTAAATCCGACTATCGATCCTTATACCGAAACTCCCTGGACGACTGCAACTGATTCAGCTTTGCTGGATACCTCACCATTATCCGGAACATATTATTATTTTATAGTAGCGCAGGACATTCACGGAAATTACAGTCCGGCAGCTGTTACGGAAAATCCGAACATAACGGTTGATTTTAACATGGTCATTGAAGGATCTTATACTGCAGGAAGCAATTCGCAGGTAAGTGATACAATCACTGTTTATCTGAGAAATTCAATTTCACCATATTCAATTGCAGATCAGACAAGTGGAGTTGTTTCAGTAGAAGGTACAGCAAATTTGAAATTCGGCAATGCAATAAGCGGAAATTATTATTTAGCAATAACTCACAGAAACAGCATTGAGACATGGAGCGCATTACCAAATCCAGTTGCAACCGGAAGTCCGACTTCGTATGATCTCAGCAGTGCTTTATCACAGGCATTTGAAGGCAATCAGATACAGGTGGATACATCTCCTTTAAGATTTGCAGTATACAGCGGCGATGTGAATCAGGATGGGACGATAGACCTTGCAGACGGAAGTCTGATCGATAATGACGCTTTCAATTTTGGATCAGGATACGTTCCTACAGATGTAAACGGAGACGGCATTGTTGATATTTCAGATGCTGTTTTTGCTGATAATAACGGATCTAATTTCATAAGCAAAATTACACCTTGATTCAATGTTCAATGTTCAATGTTCAATGTTTGATGTTCAATGTTTGATGTTCAATGTTTGATGTTCAATGTTTGATGTTCAAAGTTTGATGTTCAAAGTTTGATGTTCAAAGTTTGATGTTCAAAGTTTGATGTTCAAAGTTTGATGTTCAAAGTTCAATATAGAAGAGTTACTTGCTGTATTCAAAATTATATAAGTATTTGATAAATAGTATTCTGAATTTATTATAAAATATATCATGAAAAAAATAAAGTACACCTTATTAATGACATTTCTGCTTGCTGCTGTATTATATCCGGCATTAGAAGTAAATGCAAACTGGATGAAGAAGGAGAGCAGATCATCACGGGAAGGTTATCAGACAGTCGAATCATCAGGGTCAGAAAAAAAGGATTCTCTTCCCGATGGTATCACGCAGGACTGGCTTAACAGTCTTGAGGACGAGAACGGCAACAGAATATTCAACGAGACAAACGCCGGGACTTCAAGAGAGATCCCCGAAGATCCTGAAGGTGATGCAATTCAGAGAAAAATATTTAACGGTTTGGGAGCGAACAACTATTTCGGTTATTCAGTATCTTCAGCAGGCGATGTGAACGGTGACGGTTTTGATGACATTATTGTAGGCGCTTATGGAAATAATTCATATACCGGAAGGGCATATTTATATTTCGGAGGATTGATCATGAATACAGTGGCAGATGTAATAATGACTGGAGCTGCAACAGATAACTTTTTTGGTTATTCAGTATCTTCAGCGGGTGATGTGAATGGTGATGGTTATGATGATATTATTGTAAGTGAATATGGATATAATGTTTATACTGGACGGGCATATATTTATTTCGGAGGACAGAATATGAATTCAAATGCTGATGTAATTTTTACAGGGGAGGGAGTGAACAACTATTTTGGAGGATCAGTCTCCTCAGTGGGCGATGTGAACGGAGACGGCTATTCTGATGTGATAGTCGGTTCTATTCCAACAGGCAGAGTATATATATATTTCGGCGGCGCGTCCATGAATAATACAGCAGATGTAATAATAACGGGTGAAGCATCAAACAACTATTTTGGAAGATCAGTCTCTTCCGCAGGCGATGTAAACGGAGACGGCTATTCTGATGTGATAATCGGCGCATACGGTTATTCTTCATCTACCGGCAAAACATATATATATTTCGGAGGAACATCAATGGATACTACAGCAGATCTAACAATGACAGGTGAGACAACTGCCAGTCAATTTGGTATTACAGTCTCCTCAGCGGGCGATGTGAACAGCGACGGCTATTCTGATGTGATAATCGGCGCAAACGGATATTCTTCATCTACCGGCAGAGCATATATATATTTTGGCGGCGCGTCCATGAATAATACGGCAGATGTAACAATGACAGGTGAATCGACAGGCAATGCTTTTGGGGGGTCTGTCACCTCTGCAGGTGATGTAAATGGCGACGGCTATTCTGATGTGATAATCGGCGCAAACGGATATTCTTCATTTACCGGCAGAGCATACAGTTTCGTTGGTGGCCGGTCAATGAATAATACAGCAAATGTAACAATAACAGGTGAATCAATAGGGAATGCCTTTGGGGTTTCAGTCTCCTCAGCGGGCGATGTAAACGGCGACGGCTATTATGATGTGATAATAGGTTCTTACGGATATTCTTTAAATTCAGGCAGAGTTTATCTTTATGATTACTTCATGAAAAAAGAGATCATACAGGATTTGAAAATTACAGGTGAGACAACATACAACTTTTTGGGATATTCGGTCTCCTCCGCCGGTGATGTAAACGGTGACGGCTATTCTGATGTGATAGTAGGTGCTGACGGATATGATACATCTACCGGCAGAGCATATATTTATTTTGGAGGGGTATCTATGAATAATACTGCAGATGTGACAATAACAGGAAATACAACAGGTGAAAATTTAGGTTTTTCGGTCTCCTCCGCCGGTGATGTAAACGGTGACGGTTATTCTGATGTGATCGTCGGTTCATATTCATATTCCACAACCGGCAGAGCATATATATATTTTGGAGGAGTCTCTATGGATTCTACAGCAGATGTGGTAATGAATGGAGAAGGAGGTCAATTTGGAATTTCTGTCTCCTCTGCAGGTGATGTGAACGGCGACGGTTATTCTGACGTAATAGTAGGTGCAAATCAATATTCTTCAAATACAGGCAGATCATATATATTTCTCGGTGGAGAGTCTATGGATAACATTGCGGATTTGAGAATGACCGGTAATACAACAGGTGAGTATTTCGGTTATTCGGTCTCCTCAGTGGGCGATGTAAACGGAGACGGCTATTATGATGTAATTATAGGTGCATATGGGTATACTTCATATACCGGCAGAGCATATATTTTTTTGGGGGCAGCGTCTATGGACAGTGTTTCAGATGTGATAATGACAGGAGAGACAACCAGTAACTATTTTGGATTATCTGTCTCCTCCGCCGGCGATGTAAACGGCGACGGCTATTCTGATGTGATAGTCGGTGAACATCAAAATTCTTCAGGTACCGGAAAGGCATATATATATTTCGGAGGAGCGTCAATGAATAATACAGCAGATGTTACAATGGCAGGAGAGACAAGCAGTAACTATTTTGGATTATCTGTCTCCTCCGCCGGCGATGTAAACGGCGACGGTTATTCAGATGTCATTGTTGGTGCGTGGGGTTATTCTTCAAATACCGGCAGATCTTATATTTATTTCGGAGGATTATCAATGAATAGTACTGCAGATGTGACAATGACAGGAGAAATTACAGATAACTATTTTGGAAAATCGGTATCTAGTGCCGGAGATGTAAACGGGGATGGCTATTCTGATCTAATTACAGGTGCTTATGTTTATTCTTCATATACCGGCAGTTCATATATTTATCTGGGGTCAGCAATCTCCGCAAAACCAATTTTGAATTTTATAAAAGACGTAACAAATGATCAGGGCGGATATGTTAATATCAAATGGGCGAGGAGTTCTTTTGATGTCTTTGGAAATGATCAAATCACGGGTTATTCTGTTTACCGAAGCTACCCGCCTTCCGGTGGGAATTTTTCCTGGGAGGAAGTGGCATCTGTGTATGCAGCTCATCATTCTTTTTACACAGTGACTTCACCAACACCATATGATTCAGGATCAAACAGCAGCGGTAATTTTTTCTTCAAGATAAGGGCAAAAACTTCCAATATAAATTCTTACTGGGAATCAGCAATACTCTACGGCAGAAGCATTGACAATATAGCCCCGCTTATGGTATCACCTTTCACGGCTGCAGCTTCAGGACCAGGTGTCCTGCTTAACTGGAAGCGAAGTACTGCACCTGATCTTCTAAATTATGTACTGTTCAGAAATGTAAATCCAACTATTGATCCCTATACCGAAACTCCGTGGACGACTGCTACTGATTCTACTTTACTGGATACTGCACCGCTCAGCGGATTGTATTATTATTTTATAGTAGCGCAGGACATTCATGGTAATTACAGTCCCGTAGCAGTTGCGGAAAGTCCGAACATAACAGTGAACCTTACTATGTTCATCGAAGGATTTTATAATGCCGGAAGTAATACTCAGGTGAGTGATACAATTACTGCTTATCTGAGAAATTCAACTTCACCATATTCAATTGCAGATCAGACGAGTGAGGTTGTTTTATCTGACGGTACAGCGCAGCTGAAATTCGGCAATGCATTAAGCGGAAATTATTATTTAGCAATAACTCACAGAAACAGCATTGAGACCTGGAGCGCGTTACCAATTTCAGTATCATCCGGCAGTCCGGCAGCTTTTGATCTCAGCAGTTCATTATCACAGGCATACGGCAGCAATCAGATACTGGTGGATGCATCTCCTGTTAGATTTGCCATATACAGCGGTGATGTAAATCAGGACGGGACGATAGACCTTGCTGACGGAAGTATGATCGATAATGATGCATTTAATTTTGTTTCGGGATATGTACCGGCTGATGTGAATGGTGACGGTATAGTTGATGTCGCAGATGCGGTGTTTGCTGATAATAACGGGTTTAATTTCATAAGTAAAATTACGCCATGATTCAATGTTCAATGATCAATGATCAATGTTCAATTTAGAATTTACAATTTAGATTAGTTACCAAAAGTAATCAAATTTATATAATTATATAAAATAGTATTGTGAATTTATAATAAAATATACCATGAAAAAATTTAAGTACACCTTATTAATGACATTTCTGCTTGCTGCTGTATTGTACCCGTCATTAGAAGTAAATGCTAACTGGATGAAGAAGGAGAGCAGATCTTCAACGAAAGGTTTTCAGTCAATTCAATCAGCTGAATCATCAGGATCAGAAAAAAGGATTCTCTTCCCGAAGGAGTGACACAGGACTGGCTTAACAGTCTTGAGGACGAGAACGGCAACAGGATAATCAATGAGACAAATTCCGGGACTTCAAGAGAGATCCCCGAAGACCCTGAAGGTGATGCAATGCAGAGAAAGATATTTAACGGTCAGGCAGCGAACAACAATTTCGGTTTTTCGGTCTCTTCAGCCGGTGATGTAAACGGAGATGGTTTTGATGACATAATTGTAGGTGCACAAGGTTATAATTCAAATACCGGACGAGCATATATATATTTCGGAGGTCTGATAATGAATACAGCAGCAGATGTAATACTGACCGGAGCTGCACCCGGATATGTACTTGGATATCCGGTTTCGTCAGCGGGTGATGTAAACGGCGACGGATATTCAGATGTGATCGTCGGAGCAATTGGATATTCTACTAACACCGGCAGAGCATATATATATTTCGGCGGAGCGTCGATGAATAATTCTGCTGATGTAACGATGACAGGCGATGCAGCAGGAGACTTTTTCGGTGCATCAGTCTCCTCCGCCGGCGATGTGAACGGCGACGGCTATTCTGATGTGATAGTCGGAGCTTACGGATTTTCTTCATCTACCGGAAAGACGTATGTCTTTTTCGGCGGCGCAGGCATGAATAACGTTGCCGATGTAACAATGACCGGTGAGGCAACCGGCGATTTTTTTGGCGCTTCAGTCTCCTCCGCCGGCGATGTGAACGGCGACGGCTATTCCGATGCGATAGTCGGAGCATACGGATATTCTTCATCTACCGGCAGGGCGTATGTTTTTTTCGGAAGTGCAGTTATGGATAGTGCTGCCGATTTAACAATGACAGGAGAAGGAGCATTAAACAAATTCGGAGAATCAGTCTCATCCGCCGGAGATGTTAACGGCGACGGCTATTCTGATGTGATCATCGGGGCAAATAGATATTCTGGTTTAAGAGGCAGAGCATACATATACTTCGGCGGCGCAGGCATGGACAATGCTGCAGATGTTACAATGACGGGTGTAGCAGTAAATAACTTTTTCGGGATTTCAGTCTCCTCTGCCGGCGATGTGAACGGCGACGGCTATTCAGATGTGATCGTCGGAGCATTTGGTTATTCTGTAAATACCGGAAGGGCGTATGTGTTCTTCGGCGGCGCAGGTATGAATAATGTTGCCGATGTAACACTGACAGGTGAAGCTACACAGAACTATTTTGGATATTCAGTCTCCTCAGCGGGCGATGTGAACGGCGACGGCTATTCTGATATTATAGTAGGGGCATATCGTTACTCATCACAAACCGGCAGAGTGTATCTTTATGACTACTTCATGAAAAATGAGATCATACCTGATGTGACTATGACAGGTGAAGCGACATTCAACGGGTTTGGGTATTCTGTCTCCTCAGCGGGCGATGTGAACGGCGACGGTTATTCAGATGTGATAGTTGGTGCACCTCAATATGCTGATTTTCTCGGTAGATCATATATATATTTTGGCGGAGCATCTATGGATAATATTGCAGATGTGACAATGACAGGTGAGGGTGCAAACAATGAGTTTGGAATTTCTGTCTCCTCTGCCGGTGATATAAACGGCGACGGCTATTCTGATGTGATAGCCAGCGCTTACGGATTTTCTTCATCTACAGGAAGATCATATATATATTTTGGCGGAACATCTATGGATAATATTGCAGATGTGACAATAACAGGTGAGTCTATTTTCGATGAATTCGGATATTCAGTTTCCACCGCCGGTGATGTAAACGGCGACGGATATTCAGATGTGATCGTCGGTGCAAGGTCATATTCTGCAGCATATATATATTTCGGGGCAGCGTCTATGGATAGTATTGCAGATGTGACAATGAATGGGGTAATATCATTTGGATATTCAGTTTCCACCGCAGGCGATGTAAACGGCGACGGCTATTCTGATGTGATAATCAGTGAAAGGGCATATTCTGGAAATACCGGCAGAGCATATATTTATTTCGGAGGTGTGTTGATGAATAATTCGTTTGATGTGATATTGACAGGTGAGACAAACAATAATTATTTTGGATGGTCGGTCTCCTCTGCCGGTGATGTAAACGGCGATGGCTATTCTGATGTGATAGTTGGTGCAAAACAATTTTCCTCATCTACCGGCAGGGCGTATATTTTCTTCGGAGGCGCAGGTATGAATAATGTTGCAGATGTATTAATGACAGGTGAGACAACTGGCAATGAATTTGGATATTCGGTTTCCACAACCGGCGATATAAATGATGACGGCTATTCAGATGTGATCATCGGTGCTGATGGATATTCTTCTAACACCGGTAAAGCATATATATATTTCGGGGCATCGTCAATGGATAGTATTGCAGATGTGAAAATGAAAGGTGATACAGCAAATAACTATTATGGAAGTTCAGTTTCCTACGCCGGCGATGTGAACGGCGACGGCTATTCTGATTTAATTGCTGGTGCATACGGATATTCCTTTAATACCGGCAGATCATATATTTATTTGGGCTCGGCAATTTCCGCAAAACCAATACTGAATTATGTAAAAGACGTACCAAATGATCAAGGGAGGGTATGTAAATATTAAATGGGCGAGAAGCATTTATGATGCTACCGGAAACAATCTTATAACAGGATATTCCATATTCAGAAGCTTTCCGCCAACAGGCGGCAATTTTGCCTGGCAGGAAGTAGCAAATATTACTCCAAGACATTTTTCATTTTATTCATATGTTGAAAATACTCCTTATGACTCATCTTCAAATAATACAGGTAATTTTTTCTATAGGGTCAGAGCAAATACTTCTGATCCGGAGGAATACTGGGAAACAGCAATAGTCTCAGGCAGAAGCATAGACAATATAGCACCGCTTATGGTATCACCTTTCACGGCTGCAACTTCAGGACCTGATGTCCTGCTCAACTGGAAAAGAAGCACTGCGCCTGATCTTTTGAATTATGTTCTTTTCAGAAATGTAAATCCAACGATCGATCCATACTCTGAAACTCCGTGGACGACTGCAACTGACTCTACATTACTGGATACTGCACCGCTAAGCGGATCATATTATTATTTTATAGTAGCGCAGGACATTCATGGTAATTACAGTCCCGTATCAGTTACAGAAAGTCCGAACATAACAGTGAACCTTACTATGTTCATCGAAGGATTTTATAATGCAGGCAGTAATACTCAGGTGAATGATACAATCACAGTTTATCTGAGAAATTCAACTTCACCATATTCAATAGCAGATCAGACGAGTGGCGTTGTTTTATCTGACGGTACTGTACAGCTGAAATTCGGAAATGCAATAA